>JAOTRT010000008.1 GCA_030247725.1 Candidatus Nitricoxidireducens bremensis | reverse complement strand
GCCCATAGGCCGGAAACGGCCTGCGAGTTGCGCCCCGTGGGGCGAATTTCGCCGCCATTTCAAAGCCCTCGGCAGGAATCGCGCTCGTCGCCTTCATCTGTTGCTACTTGTTCAGGCCTTCCCTAGGCCGTGCGGTTCCGGTCGGAACAATGAGCTTCTCGGAGGAAGTGTGATCTCGTTCCATTCGCCAAAGTTCAAAAGGCCATCGCTCGCATTCATGGAGCCACCTCGCCGACGGGATCGCGCTTCGGATTACGGGTACCGGGACGTCGGACTTTTCTCGTCGTAGGCCGTTCGCTCGCGAGCAGGACGCCGTTCTTGAGGAGATCCAACAGCCTGTCGTCGCCGACGTCCGCCACCCGTTCCTCTCCGAGGCACGCCTCCTCGACGATAGTTACGAGGCCGCGGTTCTTGATGGCAAATCGCTCCGCAAAACCGGCATTGATGAGAGGATTTCCCTCGCATAGCGCATGCTCCAGGCAACGGGACAACCAATCCTTGAGTATGCCGACGCAGCCTCCCGATTTTCGGTAGAAATAATCTGCATGCTCGTCGAGCTTCGTCTCGACTAACTCGCACATCCGCCGCTCGAAATTCACCAGTAACTTTCGGAAACTCTCCAGATCGGTACGTCGCCGGTAGTCGTAGCGCGCGTAGTTGATGACCTGGCTGCGCCGTGTGAGCTGACCGCTTTGATCAAGAATGTCGAGCAATCGGTAGGTGCCGACGAGCAGGATGGTGACGCCGGTCTCGATGGTCAGCGACTTTAGGGACTCGAACTGGCACTCTAACCGTTGAAGCCCGCCGACCAGCAGCAAGTGATGGGCCTCGTCGATGATCATAACCTTGGTCCGGCGTAGCTTCAGGTACTGCTCGACACTACGTCGAAGCGCATCCGCTGTCGAGTTTCCGAGGACCGGTGGAAGCGCAACCTGTGTTGGTAGCAGCGTCGCCTGCGGAGGGATGTACAGCTTCCGGTTGACCAGCGGCTCGCTCTGTCCGCTCAACAAGCGGATATGGAAATCCTTCCAGCTAAAGGTGCTCCCGTTCGGCGGGACGGCGTTGATGGTCACCACCGGCACAAAATCCGGCTCGGTGAGCATCTGAGCCTCAAAGCGCTTTAACAGCTTGTTGCGCGCTGCTTGTGCCAGCGTGCTCTTGCCGGCCCCGGTCGGGCCGGTGAGGATGATGATCTGCGGCGCTGACATGGCCTGGAGGGCCGTCATCAGCTCGAAGAATGCTTCCTTGGCTTTCGGATGCGCGATTACGAATTTCCGGAAGTCCGCCACGGCCGTGTCGATCATCGCTTGGTCAAGGGTCTTCTTGGTCATTGCAGCACCTCCATAGCTTCGAAGCCGACGGGGGATGCCCAAGGATCGGGCTCCAGTCTGACATCCATTGAAATGGCTACCGCTGGTCCGTTCGGCACGGGAGCCTGCGCCGAGCGCTGCTCCGCGTCACGGCGGCGCTGCTTCAGGATGGCCTCGGTTTCAAGTTGCTGTGACACGAAAGCCGCAATCGCTTGGCCGTTGACGTTGCGATTCGCTTCGGCCAAGTACTGGATTTGCCTGATTTCCTGGGAAATGGCCGCGATTTCGCGCTCCGTCCGGCGCTCGAACAGGGCTTGGTATTCCGACCGGCAGGGCACCCAAGTCCCGTTTGCATACGCGAACGCCCGTGAAACATCGAATGGATCGTAGACGAAAGGAACCTTGGTCCCGACGATACCCGGCTCCCGGAACACGGCATGCCAGTATTGAATACCCTTGATCTTGATGCCGCGCCCCGAACGCACCACCGCTTTCCCCGCCGGCGTTGTCGGCATGCACAGGCGGACGAAGTCATCCGTATACGGGATCAGGAGATGGTCACGTGCCCCCGTCATGGCTAGGCCGCGATTCAAGGCCTCACGCGGCGACATTGCCAGTGCTGGGTGGCGCAAATTTGCGTAGGTATCATCGACAAAGCGATCCAGGGCCTCGTTTAATGCCTGTAGGGTCCAGCAAGCCAAGGTGCGGGGATCATGGGTCGGCGACATGCTGCGCGGCCTCTGTAGCGCCTGGCTGTTACCCGCAAGGTTGTGGATAAACGCCTTGTTATTGACGCCGAACCAGCGCTCGATCACGCTTCCGAAACGCCCTTTGGAGGCCGGACGCGACTTCTTGTGCGTCCTCAACCTAGCTAGCAATGCCTCGAAGTACATCCCTTCGAATTCGCTGCCCTGGTCGACGACGACTGTTCTCGGAATCCGTCCATTTCGCCGGACCGCCTCCCGGATGACGGCCATGCAGCTTCGGTAACTCGGTGGGTCGAAGGTCAGGAACAGCGCCAGGATGACCCGCGTATACGCATCGAGGAAGATGGTGAGCCAAGGCCGCCCCAGGTTCGCGCCGGTACGGCTATCGACGAGTTCAATGTCCAGTTCGGTATGGTCGATATGGCCAATTTCGAACGGACGGCCGCCATGCCGCGGCGTAGACTGGTCAACCGTCCATTGAACCTCAGTGATCGGATAGGCTGCCTTCCGCCCCTCGCGCGCCTCGACAACCGCATGTTCGCTGCGCCGTTTGATCTCGGCTGCGAAGGTTTTCGCGGACGGCGCCTGGAGCCCCCGTTCTTCGCAGCGATTCCTGACCATACCGTAGCAGACAGATTTCGTCAGTTGGCTGGGGGTCAGTACATGCTCGTCGATGATTTTGTTCATCACCACGATGACGCCTTGGTCGATCTTCCGGTTGCGGTTTCCTCGGCGACTAATCCGCGGCAGCAAGCCTATGAATCTGTTGCCGTACGCGAACTCGCCATCGGCTGCGCGCCTACGCCAGTATCTCGCTGTCCGACATGGAACCTTGGCAAGCTCCGCAGCATCACTAAGTAATGCCGAGCGTCGAATGGCGGCCTGCAGGTCTTCCGGCGACGCTCCGTTCAGGACATCTAATGCCAAGGCCTGCGGGTTATCCGAGCTGCTTCCGATGATGGAACCCCGCGCTACGAGGCTCCTGAACTGATCTAGACGGAGGCAGGATATTGCACCGGACGAGTCCTCGAGAAATACGTCTGCAGCCCCAAGATTAATTACCTTCCACGGTGTTCCGTCCCAAGCGATGGGCGTACCTGGTGCCAACAGGACTGTATGCAAAGGAACGGGATGGCTCCCTGCCTTGTCTTGCCGCTGGTGTCGATAGACATCGGCACTGAATTCATCAAGGCATGCGTTGGTGTACTGGGGTTCGCTAAGCAGTTCGTGTTCAAGGTCGACGACCAGACGTCCGCAGGCGATCAACAGGAAGATGTGGTCGGCCGTCACTCCTTCCGTTGTCAGCAAGCTCTGGAGGGTCACCCACTGCCGTCCTGCGAAGCAACGCTTAATGGAGTCGTCGACGGTCGGTTCCGGTAGCTTGTGGACGACGCCCAGGTAATCGGACAGGAACTCCAGATTCCGGACGAGAATCCAGTTGATTTCTCTGGTCGAACAAACCCGAAAACCTAATCCGAACCGGCCCGCAAACACTTCTCCGGGCGGACATCGCCAACCACCTGCACCGTCAGGGATATAGCGTTCGCTGCCCTCCTGATACGACTTAAGAAGTTCGTCTTCAGGTTTGACCTCCACCCATCCCATCCACGTATCCTGAATAAGGAAGTAGTCGGGTGTCGTCATATGGGTAACCTGGGTCTTGGCCGCGTTCAGGTAAGTCTGCTTTATCTTGGATGGCTGGTCGTAGAACTCTTGGGTTTTCGGGTCGTGCTCCCATCCGTACAGAAACGGCAGTTCAGCCTTGTGGCTCTCGGCCTGAATGACTCGGCCCATCTTTCGGCTGGCGAAACGGGTCGTGACGTTGTGTGTGCCGCCACCAACTCTTCGGATCGGCTCGGTTGCACGAATCGTATCGACAGCCTTACGGCCAATAAGGGGGATGTCCTGCTCGATGTAGAGTTGTGACAATTGGTCTTGCGTAAGCATGAGTGTTCTCCGTCTGTGCCTTTGGCAAGGTCCGATGGCAAAGTGATGTGTTCAGGACCAAGTTGCCTAATGGCAATTTCAGAAAGCCGATGGGGCGCTCTGGAAAGGGCGCAGAGAGACCCGCCAGGTGTCGGAAAACTCTTGACACCATGGGTATCGATGCGGAGAATGGAATTGTCGGTACTCAACTGACACGTTCTCAGGAAACGGCTTGGGGCTGCAACCCCAGGCCGTTTTCGCATCTAGGCCTCACCTATACGACGTTAGCTATTACGTCATGGCGGGCCCTCCTTTCCTCGTTGAATCGCTGCGGGCTGTTCTTCGCGCAGTCGGCTAAGCCAATCGGCAACCTCGGGCGTCAAGGCAAACTTTCCGCGCCTGCCTGGAATTTCAAAGACGGTAACCTCCAATACACCGGTGCGCACTGCACGAGAAAATGCTGACCAAGTTCGGTAGCCGAGGGCCCGACGCAGGTCTTCGCCGCCCATTAGCGGGCCGTACTTCATCAGCATCACATCCTTTAATGCGGCTTCTTGCATGGCAGTTACGATCAATTCCCGGTAGTTGCGATTGGTTGCTCATAGGAATAACAGAGTGAATTAGGATAAAAAAGTCCCATATAAGTCCATACTTTCATCCCACCAATTGCAAACGACCGCGAAGAGCACCGCTTCTATGACCAGAATGGGACGGCCAAAGGCAGATGCCGTTGATCGATTGCGCGCCAGGGTCTGGTACCTTGCTGTTAAGGCAAGGGACGGATGGAGCGACTATCGACTGGACTTGGAGTTCGCAAGAAACACTGACGATCCGGTGCCTACTGGGCCGGCAAGAATTCGTGCCTTCGAGGGAATTCGCCGGAATGGAACTGTTCCTTCTGCAGGGAGTCACCGCCGCAGATCGTTTGACTTGGTGGAGCGTGTGGAAGGCCACCCACTGTTCAAAGGAACAGCGGACTACTTCCGCTCACCATTCTGGGACCTATTAAAGTCGGGCCCCATCGGAATTTCGGACATACAACCATTTGTGCAGCGCTTGATGGCGTCATGCGGTATTTGCCGTCCATCTTTGGTTGTCCATCATCTGTTTGCTGCCCGCAAACTTGAGCAGGAACTTGCGCTACCCAATACCTCCAGAAGCGAGGTTGCCGCCATTTACGACGCTCAACTTGCACGGTTGATCACCAGCCTGCCGTTGCATCTTGACGTCTTGGCGATGCTTGGCGGATTGTTCAGAGAGGCCTACTTGGTAGGAGCACTCGAAATTGCAGCGGTGCTAGCGGGGCACGTTCACGACTTTATTAAGAGGTTCTCAGCGCAGGGGTGGCTAGACCAGGAAACGAGCGACACGTTAGTTGATCTCGGTGAACGCAGACTTCTCAACTGGCAGATGGGAGCTCATTTCGATGGTGACAATTACTATGATGACTGGCCTCCCTCTGTAGTGGAAAGGCCGCTCCATTGCCTCAATTCGGAAATGCGTCATGCGATTTCCAACGAGGACAACCTGCTAAAGCACTTCAAGTCACGCTAGCCTAGTGCGGTAATTGATTAGGTAGTGCGTACTCCAGTCGCGCATTGCAGACGTCATACACTGATGTGCAATCCTATATCATTAGGGTTTGGCAACATTACTTGCGTCAAGGACCCCGTCGAGATGCGAAATTGGCTTAGAACGTTGTTATTCATTTCTGCGTTCTCTCCAGCATTGTTAACGCTTGCGTATGTCCGATATGACGCAGTCGGATGGAGAACGGACGTGCTCCAACTGATCATCATCGGCGCGATTGGTTCGTTTTTTCCGCTTGCCATAGCGAGCTTGATTGCAAGGCAGGGAGAGGCCATAGGCATCCAGGCCAAGAAGATCGAATCAAACGACATAGTTCTTTTGGGATTCGTCGCCAGCTACCTGGTCCCGCTCGTTGGGAAGGGGGCCGACATGTCCGTTAATGCCATCGCGCTGCTACTGCTAGGCATCGGGGCTTTGATGTGGCTGATTACCTCTTTGCCCGCACACCCACTGTTGCGAGTTCTTCGGTTCCGTTTCTACAAGTTGGAGTCGTCGACCGGAATGGTCTATACGCTGATTTCAAAGCGGGAGATTCGTGATCCGCGAGACGTCAGGGCCGTGAAGAAAATATCGGAATCAATGCTCATGGAGGCTGGCGATGCTTAATCTTTTCGCGCTCACAGAAGATCCAACCAATCGACGAGTGCGTTTCTCGCTATCACAGGAGGTGCAAACAGACCTGACAACGCTCCTTACTCAGCAGGAAGCTGACTTTGCCGATAACGGCCAAGAGGAAATCCAGTTCGATGGGAAATACAAGCCAGATCTCGGAGAGATCCTGGTCATCAATGGGTTCGACGATATTGATGATCTGGCTGACGCCGTCGCCAATCCGCTGTCTATACCTGAAGTGCAGCCGTCACCAGATACATTCGACACGATAAAGGCGTTGTTCTCTGGGCACGTCGACGCTGGCGGCATAGTCACAGTCCTGGTGCAGTACTTTGACAAGAAGCGAGTGATTTCGACGAATGGGTTGTCGATCTTTCACTCATCCAACGTCTACAAGAAGATCGAGGGCATTGGTCTGACGATTGACAGCAAAATTACCGCGACGATTCGAGATGGTGCTCTGAAATTTCATAGTTTCCATCTCCTACGGCAAATATTTGATATGTCGGCGTATTACAAGGAGGCCACGGATGGCGACATTCATGACTTCGCCACTCTGCCGTGCCTAGGGATTAGCAATGTCTCGACCCTTGTGGCCAACTCCGACAACTGGGTGAGGAGAAAGCTGTGGCTAATTTCTCAGAGTCAGATTCTTACCAAGGTCCCGGTCTGCGACATCAAAGCGGTTGCGGCAGAGTTCAGCATTCCACTTGAAACAGAGCATTCAGACGGCGTTGAGAAGATAAAGATTCCAGAAGCCAAGCGCGATTTGAAGACGCTGCTGCGGTTTCTTGATGAGGATTACTACAAGTCTCCGTTGCTACAGAACCGTTACATCACCAATTCGAAACGACCGGTGTGATCGCCCGCCGAACATTGAAGCTAGGTTGTTGAAATTTAACCGGCCACACGCATGACACCAGCCACCCTCCTCGAAGAATTGCTGCGGTACCGTCAGGCGCCTGCACAACGAACTATAAAGCTGGCATCGTACAGCCACGATGACTTGTGCCGAAGGATTCAGGATCAAATAGAAATAATGCTAGGAGCATTTCGCAAGTACCAACATATTTCGCATATGGTTCAGGGCCCTCGTGATCAAGGTGTCGACGTACTGGTAAAAAGTACAGATGAGGACGATGCTCCTGAAAAGTACATCGGGCTCCAAGTGAAATCACATAGCGAGATTGCTGACAAGAAGAATGATCTAGCGAAACAGTTGAAAGCTGGGTACTTCGATGCCAGGAGCCATTACGATGAGAGACTTCAGCGCTACTATGTGGTGCTTGCTGGCGACGCCATACAGGATGCCAAGAGGATCGCTGCGATAACCAATGAGTTCGCAAAGACGCGAGGTGTCCAAGTCATCAACCCAAGATACTTGCTGACATACCTCGAAATGCCCGCCTCAACTATCGCCGCCGTTGTGGATCGGCACTTAAGCGAAGAGGACTTCGTGCGTAAAGAAGCAAGGAGCGAAGCAGCCGGCTACAGCCCTCCAGAGCTCTATTGCGTCCTTGCCTGCATCTGTTGGGCTCTTGAAAATGCCACCGACCTACTGCCGGAAGATTTCTTTCTCCACGATGAACGAATTCTCGAACTGCAGGAGAAGTATGGTGATGATGCGTTCGACGCGTGCCTGACAAGACTCACTGATGCAGATTTGGAAGTCTATGCGCAGCCTGCCACTACTCGCATCCGCCTCGAACACTTCGCAGCGATACGGGCGCTCTACTTCGATCTAGAGGTCCGATACGACGAGTCGACGGAGGATCTCTTTAATCACCTCTTTGAGTTCCTTTGTGAGGACGTAGGTGATATTGAGGATGAGGCCTAGTTCGAGATGCCGATCGGAGTACAGCGTAAATTTCATAATCTATACGTCGATCACAAAGGTAGGCGTGAATTCTGTCACTGCCTCATGCCCTGAATAGCCACGCGGATTCGACACTACACGGCCAGACCCAACGCGGTAATCCGTCCAAACGTGAGTATGACCGTGAATCCACAAATCTGCCTTGCCGATTAGAGGGTCGAGGGCGCTAGCGAAGGCGGCATCGAGGGGCGCGACAGGCTGTTGGTCTGTTAGGCTCAAAGAGGATGGGGCGTGGTGTGTAACCACTACGGTTTTCCGCCAAAACTCCGCGACGTTCTCCATTGGCGGCAAGCGAGCCAGCTCTTGCTCAAGGAAGCTGCGACTCTCTTCGTGAAGCGAATATGTTTTGCGCGGGGTTAGCCTATCCCCTTGGTGGCTCGTAGTAAAACCTGGCTCAGCCAAAGAATGCCCACGGCGGGAAACGTAGATGACCTGGTAGTCAGTCATCTCACGACCGGCGGCATCCATACATTCCCGCTGCCGATCGTCTCCGAGAATCGCGAAGTCGGTCCAGAGCGTGGCACAGAGGAACCGCACGCGCTCGCCAGAATGATGCGGATCGTCGATCACGAGTGATTCATTTTCTAGCAGATGGACCTGAGTTCCATCGACCTTCTCGCGCGCCTTGCGCCACAGTTCGTTCATGGGCCGCTGGCCGTAGAACTCATGGTTGCCCATGACATATATAACCGGGCGGTTGATGGTGAGTGCCCATTGCAGCCCCTCAAGACCAACACCGATGTCGCCGGCCAGCACCGTTACATCGGCGTCGATCGCATTCACGTCTATGCCCTTCGGCCATTTACCGAATTCGAGATGGAGGTCTGAGAGGATATGTAGTTTCATGCCACAGGGTAATGCTGGTCTTCGCGACAGGAATAGTGGAGCCACACAAAACCCGCTGTCAAATCATTTCGCAAGGCGCTCCATAGCTTGTGCTTTCGCCATCAGATACGCCGAAGTTATTCTCTTATGTCCACCAAACAAGGGCAGCATCTCTTCGATGACAAAGGGGTTAAACTACCCACCAGACATTACCAGGACAAGGGTCCGCCCAAACCAACCGATAGGAGGAAATGGGGTGTCCAATCCAGATCCGTTTCAATTCGCAGAACAACGCGGCGAGCTTGAAAAGGGCGCAGCCGTAAAAGCCAAGGACGACCAGGAAGCGAAACACGCTGCCGAATTGCTCGGGACTCTGGTCCAGAAGGACCAGTATCTCGGCGAAACGCTCCGGATGGATTTCCGCAATGTCACGGTTCAGGTGCACGATCATCACCGCAGGACGGTTGGAGGAATTCCACATCTCAGTTATCTCGTCGCTTCACGGATTCAGCAATGGAAGAAGCCGATTGCTTGGGCGGAAGAAGATGCAAGTGTGCTTCTTTTGCGCGTGCTCGGAGCAGCACCCACGCCCAGTGACATGATGGACACTGTAATAAGAGCTGAAGCCGCAAGGCGCGCTGCGGGGCACGATAGTGCCCACTGGGAAACCATGGACTTCATGGACGGGTACACCCGATATCAGCTGTCCTTCGCTGGCTTGCAGTGTGAGGTTGTTGGCACCTTCTATCTTGGCCGCGACCCCCAGGACAACTTAGAACTTCGCTTCGGCACGGACATCAACAACTTCTACCCTAATAGCGGCCTCAAAGTGTATAAGCCCATCGGAGAGGCGCTTCGGGTCATTGTTAATTTTCGTGATCCGTCACTTACACCAGATCACCCGCTAAAGGACTATGCAGTCCCAATCGGGGAAGTCCGTTATGCGAGCACCAATCGTCTGATGCAAGGCGTGGACGATGTCGATGTCTGGATTGCGCCAGTTGACATGCTTGCACAGAGATCAGCACTGTTTGGCATGAGCCGCACCGGCAAGTCGAACACCACGAAGATCATCGCAAAAGCGATCTACAACCTGCGTCTGGCAAAGCAGAATCCTATCGAAGTTGGTCAGCTCATTTTCGACTACAACGGTGAATACGCGAACGAGAACACCCAAGGCGGAGCGGATATCGAAGCCAATGCATTAAAGAATGTCTGGCGCGAATCGACTACCGGGTCGAAGGATAACGTTGTCACGTATGGCCTGAGCAAGCCTGCAACTGATCCTGATCGACGTCTGCTGCAGATCAATGCGTACGGAAATCCGCCGAGAGACTGGAGCGATCAAACGCTCGCCGAAGAAGATCTCGACATGCTCAACGTCGGCAAGAATATCCTTCAAGATTTGATGGCAGACGACCCTGCGAAGTACATCAAGAACTTCTGCGAAGTCGACCTTTCACCTCCCGACAATCTAAAGGATGGTGGCAAGCAGCTTCGCTACCGCCGCAATATTTTGATCTACCGAGCGTTGCTCGCAAGAGCAGGCCTGACACCCCCACCCAGCTTGCCCAAGCCAGAGATTAAGGGCCTGAGGGCCGATCAAGGACTATTCGGGAGCGAGCTGCTCGATGCCATGCGAAATAGCCCGGACGAGAATGAGCGCGCAAAGTATGCCATCGCCGCAGACACTCTCGATATTGCGAATGCCAGCAAGATTACTTGGGACAAGCTGAGCAACGCACTGGAAAGCCTTGCCAACTTCATTTCCAGCAAGGACAGCGGCTATTCTGCATTCAACACGAGCTACATACAGGGTAGCAAATCGGGCGAGCCTTGGGCCGATCCTAATGCCGAGAGGCTTCTTGAAATGTTCCGGTATCCCAATGGGGCTAAGTCTGTCGCTCGACTTGAGCCGTATCATGAGCCGAGCAATACGCGCGACTTTGCACAACAGATCTACGACGATCTCGTGCACGGAAAGCTAGTGATCGTTGATCAAGCTGGTGGTGAGCCGTCGCTAAATGAAGCTGCTGCTCGACGGATTATGTGGTCAGTCTTCAAAGGTAATCAGCGCACCTTCATCGAGGGAGGTACGCCAAAGGACATCTTGGTTTATGTGGAAGAAGCACACAATTTGCTTCCGCCGAGCAAGGCCGATGATCTGAAGGATGTCTGGGTTAGAACCGCTAAAGAGGGGAGCAAGTATCGAATCGGACTGATCTATGCCACCCAGGAAGTTTCGAGTATTCAGAAGAACATTCTCAAGAATACGGCCAACTGGTTCATTTCCCATTTGAACAACAGTGATGAAACCAAAGAGCTGCGCAAGTTCTATGACTTCGCGAATTTCGAGGATTCGATACTTCGGGCGCAGAACCGAGGCTTTCTGAGGGTAAAAATGCTCAGTAACCCTTACATCAACCCGGTACAAATTCAGCGCTTCGTTTTAGACCTACAAAAGCAAGCCTAGAAAATTAGCGACGGAACTGCATCATGCCATTCGCAAATGAATTTGCCCACCACAAGATTCTTGGCCGATTCGTCGAGAACCCAGAAGTCAAGACACTACTGGAGTCATGTAGGGAGCCTGTTTATCCAGACGAGGGAACTCTGCCAGTTTGCGAAGTCGAGCGTCGCAACTGGAAGCCCAAGTACGTGGTGGCGATCGATGGCAGCCACAGAGAGATTCTCTACGACAAGGGCTTTCCAGGCGCCGAGTTAAGCTTCATCAGCATTGCGAACGTTCTGATCAACGTTGACAAGTTAATCGTTGAATCAAGCAAAGCGACCATCGACCCCGTTGAGTTCAACAAGGTTCAGTCGGCATACACGCTCACCGTGGCACTGCCAAGCACCAATATGGTACGGGAAGGATTTCCGGACTCCCGCACATCGTTTCGCGATGCCTGGGCACATCTTCTACAGAACACTCGGCCGGCTGAGAAATCAGAAACGTTACAGGAAACGTATGCTGCACTGCTCAAGAACAAGCCCACTGACAGCGAACAGAAGTGCCCCTTAATGGACCTGTGCTTGGAGAAAGATTCTCCGAGACCTGATTATGAGAAAGGGCGCTGCGGCTGCGGAAAGCATCCAGCATTCCTGTCGGACGCTTTACGGATCCATGAACGGTTCAGCGATACCGGGAGCAACGGCGAGAGCTTTGGGGAAGTAATGCGGGTCCTTGAGCATCTAGTGCTCGTGAGTTATCTGCGGCACATGGAGCGCATCTGTAATGAGAGCGGAACGTGGACCATGTTCGAAGATACCGCAATCGTTATGGATGGGAGTCTCGCTGTATTCGGGCACCCAGCCTGGCTTAGCCAGGCGATCAAGACAGAGTTGGCGCGCATCAATGATTTAGTGAAAGAGAAGACCGGCAGCGACATTCTCGTGTTTGGCATAGAGAAGAGCGGCCGCTTCTTTGATCACTGGTGTCGCTTAGACACGAAGAATAAGAGGGATTTTGAGCGAGAGCGCGAAGCAGCCGAAGCAACCGGAGAAAGCCCAAACTTTGTTGTTATTGAACCAGGACGATTACCCAAGAAATCGGTACTGCTCGTGGACGACAGCTATATTAAGAAGTACGTCGTACCAAGCGAGAGCAGCAAACCGCACGGCAAGGACACCTATTACGGGCGGCCGTTTCTTTATAAGACATCAACGGGTGCGATGATTGTTGGAATCAGTTCGATACTCTGCGACGATCATGACGATAGGTCCAAGGCTGGTCTAGATCAATTCCCGAGGCTGCCGGACATGCTCGACCTGCTGGATTTGCTAGTCTCTATGCGCTATCCCAACGCGGTTATCCCGCTGATTGCCGCTCATGCAGAGGCAGCTATTCCGCTTCAGATGGGCGAAAAGGTACTCGACAAACTGGCCCGGGAACATATTGGCAAGAGTGGAACCTGATTGCCAGTACCAACGGCGACCTATAGCTTTACCAGTCCAGCATTACCGGTAACATGCAAGGGCATGAACTTGTCTGGCGCTTTCCTGCCTTGAGGCAGTAATAGCAGGTCCATTTCTCCGGGCTTGCTACCAGCGTCTCCATACAGGGCTGTCTGTGTAGCCTTGCCGAACTTTGAAGGTGTAACGAAAAAGCTTTTATTGGGCCACGCTTCGTGTAAGGCCGTGATCGTTGCTTGAAGGGTGAATTCTCTAGCATCTGTACGCACGTAGATGGTGGCATCCTCGCTCGACTTTCTGCTGCATGCTGCGAACGTCTCGCTCAAGAGCTTCTGGTATTCGATCTTGTTCACGTAGCGCTGTTTGGTGTTGCCATTGGCAATTGCCGGCCCCTCACCAAGCAACCAGAGGCGGATCCAATTGTCGTATCTATAGTTGGTCACCCCGCAGTAGGGTGGGGACGTAAAAATCAAGTTCGCAGCAAAATCGTCGGCGAGCGCTGCTATCGCGGTGCGTCCATCTTCGAGCTCAATTTGCGGACGGTTTCCGGTGACAGGGACGATTCCTTTCGCATACCGCCAAGCTAATCTCGCTGAGATAAACTCAATCACGTCAACTACTGGCGGGAGCATACCCCTCGCTTTCCACCATTTGACGGAATATAAGGGGGCCATCGACTTCGACTGCCGCATCTGGTTGGAGAATCCGTCACCCAGCTTCGCATGGAGATGGACCAGGAGTGTTGCCATGAGGGTTCTATCGATGGATGATCCCCTCCAGTCCAACAATCTTCTTGCGGCGTTTAGATAGCCAAGGACTGAGCTTGACCAGGCGTATTCTTGGAACTCATTTTCAGCGATATGATCGTCAGAGCAAATTGCTTCTCGAATTTGCTTGGCGCGCTCTAAGACGTCCCCCTTGTCCGGATGAGGATCAGTCTTCACCTTGGCATAAACCCAGGCAACAGGATTGATATCACATCCAACTGCCTGCCTTTCTGTTGCCATAGCTACAAAGGGGACAGTTCCTCGCCCGCAGAAGGGGTCTGCTACTACCCCACCCGGTGGGCAGTAGCTCTCCACAACCTCGCGTGCAAAACCCACTGGAAACATCGCGTAGTACGGCCCCAAGCCGCACCACCGTCCTGCCACAGTGCTAGGAGTCCAGGACTTTGCAGTTACAGGTGTCTCCGGGGAAGCCGCAATCTTGGATTTATTCTTCTGCTTGGAATTGGTACCTTTCTTCGCAGCAGTATTGGGAATAACCGCCCCCCCCAACCCAATGTTGTTGGTTACTAAGTCTCCCCCTGTCTGCAGGATTGCTTCCATTATTCTCCCCACCAATTTTTGTGTCCCACCGGCATCCCCACGCAAACGATCGGGGAGCCTTCGGGGAAACCTGCCGACGGAAATCTTGGGCAAAGTGCTTTACCAAGCATCCCGAGGAGTGGCATCTACAACGCTTCCCACTAAAGGGCGGAGGCCGGCAAAGATTTGCTTTATGCCATGCTGAACTGGCAATTTTATCGTTTTGCTAGAATTGATGGGGAAAGCGTCGGAGCCCTTGCTCAGGCGACGTTCCGGCAAGGTATTGATTCCCCATCACGGCAAAATTATTCTTTCCGAGACAGATCCCTCAGAGGGTTTTTCTTTTTCGGCCTCCGCGACGATCCGCTTGCCGGCTGACCGGCGCCGCTTGGCCCCGGTGCGAAATTCGGCTAGCCTACCGACATACCCTCCCCCTCCGCAAACCTCCCAGAGAACGAGTGCCATGCCGGATTCCTTGCTGCAGTCCATCCTGGTCATCGACGACGAGCCTGCCATTGTCGCCGCCGTCCAGCGCGAGCTTTATGCGCGCCCCTTCGGTTATTTCGAGTACGACGTCGAGGGCTTTGTCGATCCCCTGCAAGCCCTCGCCCGGGCGGCGGAGAGGTCCTTCGACGCTGTCATCTGCGACCTGCGCATGCCGGGCATGAACGGCATGGAGGTGCTGGAAGCCCTGGCCGTACTGCAGCCCGACTGCGCCCGCATCGTGCTCAGCGGCGCGGCCGACATGCAGGCCCTGCGGCGGATGGCCAACACCAGCCATGTCTACCGTTTCATCCCCAAGCCCTGGACCTCGGCCCATCTGCGCGCCGTGCTGGCGGAAGCCTTGGAGTACCGGGGCATCCTCGTGGAACGGCGGCGCCTGATCGCCCTGGCGGAGGCCGGCACGGCCCACCTGGCCTGGGTGGAACCGGAGGCGGTGGACCAGGTGCTGGTCGTCCATGGCCCTGACAGCGAACTGCTGCGGCGCGCCCCCACGGCGCTTGCCGATCTGGCCGGATACGGCATGACCACCGTCCTCTACGCCGAACTGGCCCAGGACACCGGGCACGGCGCCGCCCCCCTGGCGGTGTCCGTGCGCCTCGCCGCCTCGATGGCGGAAGCCCTGCGCCTGCTGGAGGAAAACCACTTTTCCTGCGCCATTGCCGACGACCGGCTGGTCGACGGCACCGGCATCGCCCTGTTGGGCCATGTGGCGGCGCGGCAGCGGGAGTGCGGGCGCGTTCTCGTCAGCCGCGACCTGGATCGCGAGGACCTGATCGGCGCCATCAACGAAGCCCACGTGGTATCGGTGATCGAAGCACCCTGGAACGACGACCAGTTGCGGCTGCCGGTCCTGCAGGCCATATTCTTCCGCCGCACCCTGAGGACGAACGACGCCCTGTCGAAGGCAGCGGCAGCCCTGCCGGGCTAGCTTTTCAGGGCAGCGGGAAGCGTGACGGTCTCCGATGCGTCATTGCAGGTGATCACGCAGGACACGGCTGCCGTACCCGAGACGACGGAGGAGCAATTCACCGGCAGTCCTGCGCCCGACTTCATGCCGGCGGAGGTTCCACCCATCGAGGCGACGGTATCGGCGTCGAGGTAGGCGCCGGCACAGGCGTCGGCGGGAGAATAGCTGCCGCCGCTCGGCAACTGGCTCGCCACAAATTGCATCGAGGCCGACGAGGAAATCGCGCTGGCGACGGCCTTGACCTTCACGGTGCCGGCATTCGCGTTGATGTCGATGAGCTTCGGCAGGAGCACCGCCGACAGGATGCCCACCACGATGATCACGACCACCATTTCCACCAGCGTGAAGCCTTTCTGGCTGTCGTTCATGATCTTCTCCTCCAACGGCATGACCGCTGCGCCGCCCCCGCGACGCCGACGATCCGGAAACGCCAAGCCGAGCCCCATACTACCGCCCGGCCTCCCTGACGATGTTGCCACAGGGGCTTGGTGGCGGGCACCAGTCTAGTGGAGGCGCCGGCGCCGGGGAATAGTCCATTCAGACCATTCGCGACGGCGGGCCGCTGCCGGCGCCGCGATGGAATGCCCAAGGCGGCCTGCGGTACCGCATCCAACCAATGCCGCAACAAAACCGCAACCAGCAATCGGGCTGGATCGGGCTTGTCGTGCGCCCCGATAGGGCTTAACCTTCGACATACATTCGCAGTATGTTCCTCGCCCCGCCCTTGCGTAAACTCCGGATGGTTCGCTCGCGCGTGGGAGGTCGATGCGGTTCCGGCGTTCCAACGGATTGACGACTCCATGCCCGACAACGCAGACCAGCCGACGACCCAGACCAGCCCGACGGGCGTCGCTGCGGCCATCGCGGAACCGGAGCATCCGGCGGCCGGGATCGCGCAGGACGAGCTGCGCTTCCAGTCCCTGTTCGACGCCGCGCCGGCCCCCGTCTGGATCATCGAGGACAACCGCTTCGTCGAATGCAACCAGGCGGCCGTCGACGTCCTCGGCTACACCAGCAAGCAAGCCCTCAAGAACACCCACCCTTCGGCCCTCTCGCCCGAGGTCCAACCGGACGGGGAAAGCTCCTTCGCCAAGGCCGAGCGCATGATGGCGCTCGCCCGGGAGCAGGGATTCAACCGCTTCGAGTGGGTGCATCTGCGCGCCGACGGCAGCCCCTTCCATGCCGAGGTGACGCTCTCGCCCCTGGAACTGCAGGGACGCCAGTGCATCTACTGCGTCTGGCACGACATCAGCGAACGCAAGACCCAGGAAACCCGCATCCGGGAACTGCTGGCGGAGCAGCGGCTCATCTTCGAGAACGCCCACGTCGGCATCCTGATGTTGCAGCACCGCCGCATCCTCAAGTGCAACCAGCGCATCGCCGACATGTTCGGCTACGCCAGCCCCGCGGAGATCGTCGGCCATTCGACGGAGCGCTTCTATCCATCGGCCGAGGCCTTCATGGCCGTCGGCCGGGAAGGCTATGCCCAGTTGAAGCAACACGGCGTCGCCAGCATCGAGTGCGAACTGCGGCGGCGGGACGGCACGCCCCTGTGGGTCATCCAGACAGGGCGCTCCCTGAACCCGGAGGCGCCCCTCGATGCGCCCTCCATCTGGGTCTACACGGACAATACGGAACGCCGGCGCACCGACCTGGCCCTGCGCCAGTCCCGCCAGATGCTGTCGGCCGCCTTCGAATCCTGCCCCGTGGCCGCCTCCATCGCCGCGACGGCCGACGGCCGCATCGTCGAAGCCAACACCAACTACGAGCGGGACCTGGGCTGGAAGCGCGAGGAACTCATCGGCAGGACCTCGATGGAAATCGGCCTCTGGCCGAACCAGGCGGCGCGAAACGCCTGGCTGGAGGCAATGCAGAACAGCGGCCGGCTCGTCGATTACGAGACCGTCTGGCTGCACAAGGACGGCACGCCGAAGAACGTCAGCCTGTCGAGCGAGATCGCGGAACTGGACGGCGTTTCCTGCATCCTCGCCTACGCCACCGACATCACCGCGCGCAAGCGGCAGGAGGCGCGCATCGTCGAGTTGCTGGAGGAGCAGCGGCTCATTTTCGAGAATGCCCAGGTGGGCATCCTACTGCTGAAGAACCGGCGCATCCTCAAGTGCAACCAGCACATCGCCGACATGATCGGTGCCGACGGCCCGCGGGAACTGGAGGGGCAGACCACCGAGATCCTGTACGGCGACCGGGCGACCTACGAAGCCGTCGGCCAGGAAGGCTACGAACAACTGACGCGCCGGGGCTACGCTTCCCTGGAGACGCAACTGCTCCGGCGCGACGGCACCCGCGTCTGGGCCCTGCTGACGGGACGCTCCCTCGATCCCAGCGCCGTGCTGGCGGCGCCTTCCATCTGGGTCTATACGGATATCACGGCGCGCAAGCTGGCTGATCTGGCGGTCCAGCAATCCAAGCAGCGCTTCGCCACGGCCTTCGAGTCCTGCCCCCTGGCCGCCTCCATCTCCCGGCTCGCCGACGGCCATTTCATCGAGGTCAACGCCGGCTACGAAAGGCATTTCGGCTGGACCAAGGACGACCTCATCGGCAAGACCTCGCTGGAAGTCGGTTTCTGGACCCGGGAAGCCCGCGCCGCCTGGGTCGCCGCCGTGCGCAGCCATGCCGGCCGCCTCGAAGACTACGAGGCCGTCTGGATACACAAGAACGGCGAACGCCGCCACGCCAGCCTGTCGAGCGAGATCATCGAGATCGACGGCACGCCCTGCATCCTCGTGTACGTCACCGACATCACCGAACGCAAGCGCGCCGAAGCGGACCTGCGGATCGCCGCGGCGGCCTTCGATTCCCAGGAAGGCATGGTTATCACCGACGCCGACAACGTGATCCTGCGGGTCAACCAGGCCTTCACCACCCTTACCGGTTACGCCGCCGAGGAAGTCATCGGCCGCAAGCCGAACATCTTCAAGTCGGACCGTCACGACGACGCCTTCTACCGCGCCATGTGGGAATCCATCGCGACGACGGGCCAGTGGCAGGGCGAGATATGGGATCGCCGCAAGAACGGCGAGGTCTACCCGAAGTGGCTGACGATCTCGGCGGTGAAGGACGCGGCGGGAACCGTCACCCACTACATCGGCACCCAGTTCGACATCACCGAGCGCAAGCAGGCCGAGGAGAAGATCCAGTCCCTCGCCTACCACGACCAGTTGACCGGCCTCGCCAACCGCCACAGCCTCAACGAGCAGCTGGCCCAAGCCGTACGGCTCGCCGCCCGCAACGGCCAGTCCTTCGCCCTCATGCTGCTGGACCTGGACAACTTCAAGGCCATCAACGACTCGCTGGGCCACCACATCGGCGACCAGCTGCTGGTCGCCGTGGCCGGCCGCCTGGTGGCGGCGGTGCGCCAGAGCGACCTGGTGGCGCGCCTGGGCGGCGACGAGTTCGTCATCCTGCTGCCCGACATCGCCTCACCCGCCGACGCGGCCCACGTCGCCGAAAAGATCCTCGCCGCCGTCCCCGCGCCCTGCCGCATCAGCGGCCACGAACTGCGCACCACGCCCAGCATCGGCATCTGCCTCTATCCCGACGACGCCACGGAAGGCCTCGACCTGCTGCAGCGGGCCGATGCGGCCATGTACCACGCCAAGGGCAACGGGCGCGACCAGTACCAGTTCTTCAAGGAGGACTACCAGTTGGCGGCCGTCCGCCGCCTGGCCCTGGAGGCCGACCTGCGCCAGGCCATCGCCGAGGGCCAGTTCCTGCTCCATTACCAGCCCCAGATCGACCTGCGCAGCGGCCGGCCGGTGGGCGTCGAGGCCCTGATCCGCTGGCGGCATCCCGTGCGCGGACTGGTGTCGCCCATCGACTTCATCCCGGTGGCCGAGGAGACGGGCCTGATCCTGCCCATCGGCGACTGGGTGCTGGAGGCCGCCTGCGCGCAGCTGGCGACCTGGCGCGAACACGGCGTCGACGGCATCCGGATGTCGGTCAACCTCACCGCCAGCCAGTTCCTCGACCCGGCCCTGCCCGCCCGCATCCAGGGCCTGCTGGAGCGATACCGCCTCCCCGCCGCGCGGCTGACGCTGGAAGTGACGGAATCCATGTCCATGGCTTCCCCGGAACGGACCATCGCCTCCATGCGGGAACTCACGGCCTGCGGCCTCTCCCTCGCCATGGACGACTTCGGCACGGGCTATTCCTCCCTGGCCTATCTCAAGCTGTTGCCGCTGCGGGAACTCAAGATCGACCGCTCCTTCGTCAAGGACATCGAGACCGACCAAAACGACGCCGACATCTGCGACGTGACCGTGCTGCTGGCCCACAAGCTGGGGCTGGAGGTGGTCGCCGAGGGGGTGGAAACCGAAGCCCAGCTGAAGTATCTGCTGTCCATCGGCTGCGAGAAGGTGCAGGGCTACTTGTTCAGCCGCCCCCTGCCGGCGGACGAGGCGGAACGCTTCATCGTCGAGAGCCCCGGCATTCCCCGGCTGGGCACCATCGACCTGTGGGCCGGCGGCCCCCTCAACTGAGGTCGCCGATTCAGCCGAGGGCCCGGAGAAAGCGCTCGCGGGCATCCTCCAGTCCCGGCCGACGATCCTCGGGAACCAGGGACCGGCAGTCGGCATAGAAGGCCGCGAAGGCGCCCAGGACCTCCTCCCGGGGCAGGGTGGCCCGGGAAACCGGCGGCGCCACCGCCTCGACGCCGCCGAGGGGCTTCAGCACGGCGTATTTCGGAATCATGCGCTGGCCCGCCTTGCCGGCGGCGATGAGGGGGCCGGTCTTCACGTATTCCTCTCCCTCGTACTCGAAGCGGGCGCCCATGGGCAGCTGATGGATTTTCATGATCGGTTCGTTCGGTAGGTTCAAAGTGCCGCGGCGGGTCGGGAAACGGCGGCTCAGTGCAGCGGCGCGTCCCGCCGTTCCGCCGCCAACTGCCGGCGCGCGAGAGTGTCGGTGAACACCTGGAGAACGTGCAGCCGCTGCTCGACGCTCAGGGGGGATTTGTGCAGCAACCACTCCCGCACCAGGGTGCGCGCGGCGGCAAACTTCGCCATCAGGTCGGCGCCGACGACCTCCTCGGCGTCCTCGTGGGCGAGGACGGCTTCGATGGCTTCGAGCAGCTGGATCAGCTTGCTGTCCGTGAGCGTATTCGGGTCGGGCATCCGTGGCGGTCTCCAAAGAGCGGCTAGTCTAGCCCCAATCCCCGCCAGTATCGCGCTCCGCTCCGCCGATGGCCGATGCTACGAAGCCGGCCGCCTCGTCGGCGCTATTACCAATGTAATACCATGATCCGCTAGAATGGGCGCATCTAGGAATTTGCCATGTCCCCTGCAAATCGCCCCCCTCGTCCTCCACCCGCCGAGGACGACCCGTACTTGGAGCGCCTGCGCCGGACCTTCGATGCCATGGGCATCGGCTGCTGGGAGTACGACATGGCAGCCGACCGCCTCTGGTGGAGCGAGGGCATGTGCGCCCTACTGGGCCTTGCCCCCGCCGACGCCCCGGCCGACCTGGCCGCCTGGCTGGCGCGCATACACCCCCACGACCGACCGGCCTTTCAGGCCTGCATCGCCGCCGGCGACGACGCCGACGACCTGCAACTGCGCCTGCGCCACGCAGCCGGCCATTGGGCCTGGCTGGCCCTGCGCCAGCGTGCAGCGACGCCGGACGGCAAGCCGCAGCGCCTCGCAGGCACCGCCGAAGCCATCGATGCCCGCAAGGCGGGCGAATTCCTGCTGCTGGCCCAGCGCGACCTGGCCCAGGCCCTCGTCGACGCCGACGCCGCAGCGATCCATCCCGTCCTCCTCGACAGCGCCCTGCGCCTGGCGGACGTGGACGCCGGCGCCCTGTTCGTCTTCCCGCCCGGCGAGGCGCCGCGCCTGGAGATCCAGCGCGGCCTGTCCGCCGCTTTCCTGGCCGCCCTGGAGACCACCGAGATTCCCCTACTGGCCCAGTGCCGCAGCGAGGCAAGCGGCCCCCTGATCTGCAGTTGCCACTGCCGTACCGAAAACTGCACCGACCCGGATCTGATCCGGCATCCCGCCTTCGTTGCCGAAGCGATCACCGCCTTCATCGGCGTGCCGGTACGCATCGACGGCGAGACCGTCGCCTGCCTGTGCCTCTTCAGCCGTTACTGCGAGCACCATGCGCGCAGCACCCTGGACTGCCTGGCCGAGCTCGTCGGGCCGTTCGCCGCGGCCCTGCGGACGATCCGCCGGCGGGCCGCCCTGCGCAAGCAGGAGAGCTTGCTGCACGGCATTCTCGGCACCACCGCCGACGGCATGCTGGCCGTGGATGCCGATGGCCGCGTACGCTGGGCCAACCGCCGCTTCCAGGAAATATGGAACATCCCGGACGAATTGCTGGCGACGGGCGACGACGCCGGCCTCATGGCCCACGTCACCGACCAGCTCGTCGACCCGGCCAGCTTCCTCGCCGACACGCGGCAACTCTATGCCACCCGGGAGGACGGCCACGACATCCTCTGCTTCAAGGACGGCCGCGAGGTGGAGCGCGTCAGCCGTCCCATCGAGTTCGACGGCAGGAGCGGGCGCTTCTGGAGCTTCCGCGACATCTCCGACCTGGCCCTGGCCCACCGGCAGGCCGTGGAGGAGCGCAGTCGCCTGCGCACCCTGATCGAGACGATACCGGACCTGGTCTGGCTCAAGGACCCCGAGGGGGTGTATCTGGCCTGCAATCCCCGCTTCGAGCAGTTCGTCGGCCACAAGGCGACGGCCATCCTCGGCCGCACGGATTTCGATCTTTTCGACCAGGGAGTGGCCGAGTTCTTCCGCGCCAACGACCGCCTGGCCCTGGAGGCGGACGGCCCCCGCGCCAACGAGGAATGGCTGGAGTTCGGCGACGGCAGCTACCGGGGGCTCTTCCAGACCATCAAGACGCCCATGCGTTCGCCCGACGGCCGTCTGATCGGCGTCCTCGGCATCGCCCACGACATCACGGCGGAACGCAACGCCAAGGAGGCCCTGCGGCGCAGCGAGGAAACCCTGCGGCGCGCCCAGGCCGTAGCCCATACCGGCAGCTGGCATCTCGACATCCCGAGCGGGCGGCTGGAATGGTCGGCGGAAACCTATCGCATCTTCGGCATCCCGGCCCAGACGCCGATGACGCTGGAACGGTTTCTCGGCCGCATCCATCCCGCCGACATGGCCAAGGTGCTCGACAGCTGGTCCGCCGCCCTCGGCGGGGCCGAGTACGACATCGAACACCGCATCGTCGTGGATGGCGAAGTCCGCTGGGTACGGGAACGGGCCGAGATCGCCTTCGACGACACTGGCCGGCCGCAGACAGGCATCGGCACCATCCAGGACATCACCGAACCGCGCCGCATCGGCGAGGCCTTGCGCCTGAGCCGGGAACGCCTGACGCTGGCGCTCCAGGGCACCAACGACGGCATCTGGGAATGGAACCTGGAATCCGGCGAGGCCTACTGGTCGCCCCGCTGGCTGGCCATGCTCGGCTATGTCGAGGGAGAGCTGGAAAGCACGGCCGAGACCTGGTCCGGGCTCATGCACCCGGACGACCGGGAGCGCGTCCTCGCCTACGCCAGCGCCTATATCGCCCATCCGGACGGGCGCTACGAATGCGAGTTCCGCCTGCGTCACAAGGATGGCCACTGGGTACACATCCTGTCCCGTGCCACCCTGGCCCGCGACGAGGCCGGCCAGATCCTGGTGCCCCATCGCCTCGTCGGCACCCACCTGGACCTGACCGAACGCAAGTGCATGGAGGACCGGCTGCGCGAAAGCGCCTTCTTCCTGCGCGCCAGCCAGGCCATCGCCCATTTGGGCGGCTGGAAGGCGAACCCCGACACCGGCTACCTGATGTGGACGGAGGAGATCTATCGCCTCACCGCCCACGCGTCCGACGCGCCGCTGACGCTGGATGTCGGCCTGTCCTACTTCGCGCCGGAAAGCCGGGCGCGCGTAAAGGCTGCCATGGCGGAAAGCTGGCGCAGCGGCGGGCCCTTCACGCTGGAATGCCGCGTCGTGTCCGGCGCGGGGCGTGAGTTCTGGGCCGAACTGCGTTGCACGGGCCGCGTCGATGGCCCGGCGGAGGATCACCTGGCGGGCACACTGCAGGACATCACCGACCGCAAGGAAGTCGAAATCGAGCTGGAGCAGCACCGCCGCCACCTGGAGGAACTGGTGGCGGACCGCACGGCCGAACTGGAGGCCGTCAAGGATGCCGCCGAAGCCGCCAACCGGGCCAAGAGCGCCTTCCTTGCCAACATGAGCCACGAGATCCGCACGCCGATGAATGCCATCGTCGGCCTCACCCACCTGTTGCGCAAGGCGGCGCCGACACCGGAACAGGCGGCCCGCCTCGACAAGATCAATACCGCCGCCGGGCACCTGCTGTCCATCATCAACGACATCCTCGACCTGTCGAAGATCGAGGCCGGCAAGCTGGTCCTCGAACAGACCGACTTCCCGCTCGATTCCGTCCTCGATTACGTCAGCGCCATCGTCGCCGAGGCGGCCCGGGCCAAGGACCTGGTGGTCACCGTGGACCGGGGCGATGTGCCTGCCATGCTGCACGGCGACCCGACGCGCCTGCGCCAGGCCCTGCTCAACTTCGGCAGCAATGCCGTCAAGTTCACCGAGCGCGGCACCATCACGCTGGCGGCCCATGTGCAGGCGGAGGACGCCGCCGGTCTCCTCCTGCGCTTCGAGGTACACGACACGGGCATCGGCATCGCCGCCGACGTGCTGGAGGAGTTGTTCCTCCCCTTCCAGCAGGCCGACAGTTCCACCACGCGCAAGTACGGCGGCACCGGCCTCGGCCTCGCCATCACGCGGCGCCTGGCGCGTCTGATGGGCGGCGAAGCCGGCGCCCGCAGCGTTCCCGGCGAGGGCAGCAGTTTCTGGTTCACTGCCCGCGTCGGCCGCGTCGGCGCCGCCGGTGCCGGGGTCGCCCCGCCCCAGGACGCCGAAGCCGCCCTGCGGCACCGCCACGGCGGTGCCCGGATATTGTTGGCCGAGGACGATCCCATCAACCGGGAAGTGGCCCTGGCGACCCTGGCGGAGACCGGCCTCGCCATCGACGTGGCCGCCGACGGCAGCGAGGCCGTGGCGATGGCCGGGCGCACGGCCTACGCCCTGATCCTGATGGACATGCAGATGCCGGGGATGGACGGCATCGAAGCCACCCGGGCCATCCGCGGCCTGCCGGACCACGGACGGACGCCCATCCTCGCCATGACCGCCAATGCCTTCCGGGAGGATCGCCAGCGCTGCTTCGCGGCCGGCATGGACGACTTCATCGCCAAGCCGGTCAGCCCGGCCCTGTTGTTCGCCACGCTGCTGAAATGGCTGGACGGCGGCAAGGCCGGCGCTGCCCCGGTGCCCCTGCCGGAAAGCGCCCTGCTGCAACGGCTGGCGGCTATCCCGGGGCTGGACCGGGAGCACGGCCTGCAACTGCTGCACGGCAAGGTGGAAAACTACTGGCGGCTCCTGCAGAAGTTCGCCGAACTGCACGGGAACGACGGTCCCCTGTTGAACGAATTGCTCGCCGGCGGCGACGGGGACGGCGCCCGGCGCCTCGTCCATTCGCTGAAGGGGGCGGCCAGCACCCTCGGACTCGTGGACATCGCGGCAGGCGCCCGGACCCTGGAGGAGGAGATCAAGGCCGGCGGCAGCGGCGCGGCCCTGGCCCCCGCCATCGATCGCCTGTTCGCCGCCCTCGACCGCCTCTTCGACGCCCTGGCGCAGCCGATCGGCGGCACCGAGGACGTCCGGGAAGCCATGGGCAGGCTGGCGCAACTGCTGCGGAGCGGCGACTTCGGCGCCGCCGCTCTGTTCGAGGATAAACTGCCCTTGCTGCGCGCAAGCCTCGACGACAGGACGCTGGCCCGGCTCGAACGCGAGATCCGGGCCTTCGATTTCGACGGCGCGCTGAAGACGCTGCAATCCGCCGCGCAACCCGGGGAGGCCCCATGACCACTCAAACCGCCGTTGCGGCTGCCGATGCGCCCGCCGTCGTCCTGGTCGTGGACGACAGCCCGGAGAACCTCCACGTCGTCGGCGACCTGCTGGCCTCCACCTGCCGCGTCCTGGTGGCCAACAACGGCGCCCGTGCCCTGGAGATGGCGGTGCGGGAGCCGCGCCCCGACCTGATCCTGCTCGACGTGATGATGCCGGCGCTAGACGGCTACGCGGTGCTGGCGCGCCTGCGCGCCGATCCGGCCACCCGCGCCATCCCCGTGATCTTCCTCACGGCGCTGAGCGCCAGCGAGGACGAGGCCAAGGGCCTCCAGCTGGGCGCCGCCGACTACGTCACCAAGCCGGTACAGCCGGCAATCCTGCTGGCCCGCGTCAGGGCGCAACTGGAAATCCTGCGTGCCCGCCGGCAGCAGAAGCGCTACAGCGAGGAACTGGAGCTGCGCGTCGCCGAGCGCACGCGGGAACTGGAAAGGGCACGCCTGGCCGCCGAAGCCGCGAGTCGCGCCAAGTCCGAATTCCTCGCCAACATGGGGCATGAATTGCGCACCCCCATGAACGGCGTCCTCGGCATGCTCTCCCTGCTGCTGGATTCGGGACTGGACGAGGACCAGCGGCAGCTGGCCCTCACCGCCCGCGACAGCGCCAACGACCTGCTCACCGTCCTCAACGACGTGCTCGCCTTCGCCGCCGTGGATGCCGGCCGGCTCGGCGTCGCCGCCATGACCTTCTCGCCCGCCGCCCTGGTGGAGGATTTGCGCAGCCTGTTCGCCGGCCGCGCCGCCAAGCTTGGGCTCGGCCTGGAGGTCGATTGCACGCCCGCCGTCCCGGCGCTGGTGGTCGGCGATGCCGAACACCTGCGCCAGGTGCTCGTCAAGCTGATCGACAACGCACTGAAGTTCACCGCCAGCGGCGGCGTGCGCATCACGCTGGACTGCGCCGAGTGCGCGGGAAACCCCATCCGCCTGCGCTTCGAGGTGCAGGACAGCGGCATCGGCATTTCCGCCGCCCAGGCGGAAAACCTGTTCCAGCCCTTCACCCAGGCCGACGGCTCCATGACGCGGCGCTTCAGCGGCATCGGCCTGGGATTGGCCATCGCCCACCGCCTGGTGGTGCTCATGGGCGGCAGCATCGGCCACGAGCCCGCGCCCGGCGGCGGCGCCCTGTTCCGCGTCGAGCTGCCGTTCGCGCCGGCCTGACTCGAAACCGCTAAAGCCAGCTCAGGCCGTGCCGCCGGCGAGCGCCAGCTCGCGCCGGCGATGGGCGCGCCAGGCCGGCAGCGCCAGGGCCACCAGCGCCAGCAGCGCCAGCAGCGGCTGCCAGAGCACGGGCCGGTTCCACTCGGCGCGCAGCCTTTCCCGCAGGGCCACGTCGACACGCTGGTACTTGAGGGTGTTGTGGCCGACCTTGTTGGGCTTGCGGTTCAGCAGCCAGGCATGCCGCAGGGTGTAGTCCTTGGGGTGGAAGCCCCACACCCAGGGCGCATCGTGGCGCAGCACTTCCAGCATGCGGTCGATCACCGCCTGGCGCTCGGGCCCGTTGGTCATGGTCCGCATTTGCTCGAACAGGCGGTCGTATTCCGCATTGGCGTAGTTGGCGGCATTCTCGCCCTGGTGCCGCACCTTGCCTTGCGGCCCGTAGAGCAGGAACATGAAATTCTCCGGGTCGGGATAGTCGGCATTCCAGCCCAGGAAGAAGAGCTGCACGGCGCCCTTGCGCACCTTCTCCTGGAAGCGGTTGTAGTCGGTGCTGCGCACCACGAGCTGGACGTCGATCTTCTGGAACTGCTTGTTGAGCCAGTCGATGCGCGACTTGGAGCCGACGCCGCCGCCGGTGGTGTCCAGGTTGATGACGAGGGGCTCGCCGCTGCGGGCGTCGCGGCCGTCGGGATAGCCGGCTTCCGCCAGCAGGCGGCGCGCCTCCTCGACGCTGCGGCGCTGGGGCCGGCCCTCGGCCCAGGCGTACATGGCCCGGTTGATGCCCGCCTCGCCTTCCCGATAGCCGAAGATGCCGGGCGGGATGGGTCCCTGGGCGGGAATGCCGCGGCCGTTCTGGAAGATGGAGATGAACTCCTCCTGGTCGATGGCGATGGACAGGGCCTGGCGCAGCTTGCGCGCCCGCTCGCCGCCCGCGCCGCCGACCACCGGGTCGAGCATGTTGAAGCCCATGTAGAAACTCGACGTGGCCACCGAGGTGCTGAGGCGGATGCCCTGGCGCCGCATGTCGTCGGTGAGCGTGACTTCGCCGCCGCCGCCCATCTGCACGGCCTGGTCGAAGGAGTCGGACGAGATGCCGGAGGCGTCGTAGTAGCCCTGGAGGAACTTGTTCCAGTAGGGAATCTGTTCCTTCTCGCGGGTGAACACCACCTTGTCGATGAAGGGCAGCGCCTTGCCGCAGTCGTCCAGCAGGCCGGCGGCCCGGTCCTCCGCCTCGCCTTCGCAGGGATAGGTCTCGCCGCGGAAATTGGGGTTGCGCTCCAGCACCATGCGGGCGTTCGGGTTGTTCTCCGTCAGCATGTAGGGACCGGTGCCGACGGGATACCAGTCCAGGGTCAGGTTCTTCTCGGCCATGCCGGGCTGGCTGTGGAAGCGGTCGGCCTCCCAGGGCATGGCGGCGAAGAAGGGCATGGCGAGCCAGTATACGAACTGCGGATACTTGCCCTTGATGCGGATGCGATAGGTGTGGCGGTCGATGACGGCAACGCCGGCGAGGGGGAATTCGCGCAGGTCCAGCCAGTCGTCGCGTCGCTCGGGCGGCAGCGCCTTGTGGTGCTTCTGCAGCGTCGCCGCCAGTTCGTTGAGGCCGACGATGTATTCGCCCATGAGGCCGAGGATGGGCGAATGCAAGCGCGGATGGGCGAGACGCTTGATCTCGTAGACGTAGTCCTCCGCCGTCAGCTCGCGGCTGTCGCGCAGGGGGAAGTCCCGCAGCGCGCGGATGCCGGCGAGGTCGTCGCGCGTCAGGGCATGGTAGGCATGGGCGCCGTCGGGCTTGCGCGCGAAGGCCGGGTGCGGCTGGTAGCGGATGCCGGGGCGGATGCGGATCACATAGTCCGAGTAGGCGACCTGCGCTGCGTCGGCCGTGGCGGGCAAGGCTCGGCCACGGGCATCCAGGAACTGCGGCTGCGGCACTTCCTGCGCCGTGGCCGGCATAGGCGTGTAGGGGCGCTTGAGATAGTGGTACTGCAGGGGCGGTTCGTAGACCTGGGCCGTGAAGGTGATCTCGTCCTCGCTGTAGGACTGGACGGGATCGAGATGCTTGGGCCTTTCGGTGAACGCCGTGTAGAGGATGTTGCCGCCGCGGTCGGCGGCGGGATAGGGATCGTTCCACGCGGAGCCGCACGCCGCGAGGGAAAGCGCCAGCAGGACGATGCGAATCTTGAGCATGGCCGAAGTGTAGCCGAACCCCGCCATCCGCTATAATCCGCGGGTCATTTTGGGAGGATAAACAATGGGCTTTCTCGCCGGCAAACGCATCCTGATCACCGGCCTGCTATCCAACCGCTCCATCGCCTACGGCATCGCCAAGGCGTGTCATCGCGAGGGCGCACGGCTGGCATTCACCTACCAGAACGACCGCTTCAAGGAGCGCGTCACCAAGTTCGCCGAGGAACTCGGCAGCAACCTGGTATTCCCCTGCGACGTCGCCGAGGACGCCCAGATCGAGGCCCTGTTCAAGGACCTGGGCAACGGCTGGGAAGGCCTCGACGGCCTCGTGCATTCCATCGCCTTCGCGCCATCCGAAGCCATCGAGGGCGACTTCCTCGACGGCATCACCCGCGACGCCTTCCGCATCGCCCACGACATCTCGTCCTACAGCTACGCCGCCCTGGCGAAGGCGGCCCGGCCGCTGCTGCTGAAGGGCAACAACCCGGCCCTGCTCGCCCTCTCCTACCTGGGCGCCGAGCGCACGCTGCCGAACTACAACACCATGGGCCTCGCCAAGGCGAGCCTGGAGGCGGCGACGCGCTACCTGGCCTTCTGCCTCGGCCCCCAGGGCATCCGCGCCAACGCCATTTCCGCCGGCCCCATCAAGACCCTGGCGGCGTCGGGCATCGGCAACTTCGGCAAGCTGCTGGCCTACAACGCCCACCACGCGCCCCTGCGCCGCAACGTCACCATCGAGGAAGTCGGCAACGCCGCCGCCTTCCTGCTCTCCGACCTCGCCAGCGGCGTCACCGGCGAGATCATGTACGTGGATGGCGGCCTCAACACCACGGCGCTGGGCAACGCGGACCCGCTGCCCGGCTGAGTTCGGTACAGACTCCGCTGCAAAAAAAAACGGCGCGAATCGCGCCGTTTTTTTCGTCGCCGCCCCGCGGCGGGATCACTTCTCCCGCGTCTCCAGGGCTGCCTTGTTGATCTCCACCGGGTAGCGCTGGCGCAGGGCCGCCAGCCAGGCGCCGAATTCCTCTTCGGCGACGATGCGCTGGTACTGGTCGCGCAGGGCCTTGGCCCGCGGCGGCTCTTCCGCACCGGCGACATAGGGCCGGATCTGGGAGATGCGGTACATGACGAAACCGCCGTCGCCGGAGACGCCGGCATACACGGGCAACTTGGCGGCGCGCGCCTTGAAGATGCCTTCGAGGGCTTCCTGCGGCAGGTTGGGCGCGTAGGAGCGGATCACCGTGCGCGGCGCCGACCAGGCGGCATCGACGGCCTCGCCCTTGGCCAGGCGGGCGAGCTTTTCCTGGCCGTCCTTGGCCGCCAGCTTGGCCGCCTCCTGGCGCACCAGGAGCTTCTCGATGGAAGCCGCCACCGCGTCCAGGGGCTGCAGGGCCGCCGGCTTGTGCTCGACGACACGGGCCGACACCAGGGTATTGGCGGCCACTTCGACGGCCTCGGTGTTGCGCTTGTTCTTGAGGGCGTCGTCCGCGAACAGGGCCGCCATCAGCTTGGCATTGGTGAAGGGCGGCAACGCCTGGCCGCCCTTGACGATCCAGTCGCTGGTCTGGATGTTGAGGCCGTACTTCTCCGCCGCCGGCTTGAGGCTGTCGGACTGCTCGTAGACCGTGTTGGTGACGCCTTCGGCGTATTCGCCGTACTTGCGCATCACCGCCTGCTGCCTGAGTTCCTCGGCGATCTCCTTGCGGGCTTCCTCCAGGGGCTTCACGCGCTCGGGCCGCACGCCCGTGAGCTTGATGATGTGGTAGCCGAAATCGGAGCGCACCAGGTCGCTGACCTCGTTCTCCTTGAGGGCGAAGGTGGCCTGCTCGAAGGACGGCACCATCATGCCGCGGCCGAACCAGTCGAGGTCGCCGCCGCGCTGGGCGGAACCCGGGTCCTGGGAATGCTGCTTGGCCAGCTTGGCGAAGTCGGCCGGCGCCTTGCGGATCTGGGCGAGGATTTCCTCGGCCTTGGTGCGGGCGGCCTTGTCCTGGTCGGCCGGCGCATCCTTCGGCACCATCAGCAGGATGTGGCTGGCGCGCCGCTCTTCCGGCATCTTGAAGCGGTCCGCATGGGACTGGTACCAGGCCTTGATCTCCTCGTCGCCGATGCTGAGCTGGGCGCGCATCTTCTCCTGGCTGAGGACGATGAACTCGGCGCGCAATTGTTCGGGGGTTTCGAACTGCTTGCGGTTGGCTTCGTAGAAGTTCTTCACCGCATCCGGCGCCAGCTTGACCTGGCCCATGTACTGGTCAGCCCGCAGCAGGACTTCGGAGACCTCGCGTTCTTCAAGCTGGGCCGCCACCCAGCGGTCGGCGGCGGCACGCCCCGCCACCGTGGCGTCGCTGACGACGGTCATGGCCTGTTGCATGGCCAGGTCCTGGCGCATGCGCGCCTCGAACATCTCCTTGCTCATGCCCTGGGAAGCGACCAGCATTTCATAGCGCTGGGGTGAGAACTTGCCGTTCTCCTGCAGGGCCGGCGCGGAGGCGATGATCTGCACGAGCTGGTCGTCGGCCACCGTCAGATGGGACTTCTTGGCGTGCAGGCCGATAAGGCGCTGGTTGACCAGGGTGCCGAGCAGGGCGGCGCGCATTTCCGGATTGTCCAGCATGGCCGGATCGACCTTGCCGCCGAGGGCAGGCTTCATGCGCTCCTGCTGCTCGCGCAGGGACTGCTGGAACTCCTGGGCACCGATCTTGACGCCGCCGACGGTGGCGACCTCGGCGCCGCCGCCGCTGTCGCGTATGTAGGAATCGACGCCGAAGAAGGCGAAGGGCAGCATGATCAGGGCCAGGAATATCTGGATGAAGCGGCGGTTGTTGCGGACGATATCGAACATGCTGAAGAAGCACTCCTGCGAGTCCCGCCCCATTGCGGGCGGAGAGCGTTGTTGGTGGGTCGTGACGGACTCGAACCGCCGACATCCTCCGTGTAAAGGAGGCGCTCTACCAACTGAGCTAACGACCCGGCACCGGCGGCTTTGCCCACTCCGGCGAGGGGCGGATTCTACCAGCTAATGGCGGCCCTCAGGGCCGCTGCGGCCCGCCCGCAGAACGCCCTGCGGCCGGCGCGGGCGGCACGCGAAAACGACAACGCCGCCCGCAGGCGGCGTTGTCGACGACGACCGAAAGATGCTCAATGGGTGATGGCGGGCGCCGGCGCTTCCGTTCCCGGCAGGGCAGCAGCGGCCGAGTCGGCCGGCGCGTCCGGCAGGGGATCGGGCATGCGTTCCAGGGCCAGTTCCAGCACCTTGTCGATCCACTTCACCGGCACGATCTCGATGCGATTCTTGATGGTATCGGGAATCTCGGTCAGGTCCTTGACGTTCTCCTCGGGGATCAGCGCCAGGCGGATGCCGCCGCGCACCGCGGCCAACAGCTTCTCCTTGAGACCGCCGATGGGCAGCACCTCGCCGCGCAGCGTGATCTCGCCCGTCATGGCAACGTCGGCCCGCACCGGGATGCCGGTGAGGGAGGACACCAGGGCCGTCGTCATGCCGATGCCGGCGGACGGGCCGTCCTTGGGCGTGGCGCCTTCGGGCAGGTGGATGTGGATGTCGTTCTTCTGGTAGAAGTCCTCGGGAATGCCGAGCTGCTTGCTGCGGCGGCGTACCACCGTCAGGGCCGCCTGGATGGACTCCTGCATGACCTCGCCGAGCTTGCCGGTGGTCATGGTCTTGCCCTTGCCCGGCACGGCGACGGATTCGATGGTCAGCAGTTCGCCGCCCACCTCGGTCCAGGCGAGGCCGGTGACCTGGCCGATCTGGTTTTCCTTCTCCGCCATGCCGAAGCTGTAGCGGCGCACGCCGATGTACTTGTCCAGGTTCTTGGCGTTGACGACGATCTTGTTCTTGCGCGCCTTCATCACCAGGGCCTTGACCACCTTGCGGCAGATCTTGGAAATCTCGCGCTCCAGGGCCCGCACGCCGGCTTCCCGCGTGTAATAGCGCACGATGTCGCGGATGGCGTCGTCGGTGACGGTGAGCTCTTCGCGCTTGACGCCGTTGTTCTTCATCTGCTTGGGCAGCAGGTAGCGCGTGGCGATGTTGACCTTCTCGTCCTCCGTGTAGCCGGACAGGCGGATCACTTCCAGGCGGTCGAGCAGCGCCGCAGGAATGTTCAGCGAGTTGGCAGTGGCGACGAACATCACGTCGGAGAGGTCGAAGTCCACTTCGATGTAATGGTCCTGGAAAGTGTGGTTCTGCTCGGGATCGAGCACTTCCAGCAGGGCCGAGGACGGATCGCCGCGGAAATCCATGCCCAGCTTGTCCACCTCGTCGAGGAGGAACAGCGGGTTCTTGACGCCCACCTTGGTCATGTTCTGCAGGATCTTGCCCGGCATGGAGCCGATGTAGGTGCGGCGGTGGCCGCGGATCTCGGCCTCGTCGCGCACGCCGCCCAGGGCCATGCGGATGAACTTGCGGTTGGTGGACTTGGCGATGGACTGGCCGAGCGAAGTCTTGCCGACGCCGGGGGGGCCGACCAGGCAGAGGATCGGCGCCTTGACCTTGTCCACGCGCTGCTGCACGGCCAGGTATTCGACGATGCGTTCCTTGACCTTCTCCAGGCCGTAGTGGTCCTTGTCGAGAATCTTCTCGGCAGCGGAGAGATCCTTGGAGATACGGGACTTCTTCTTCCACGGCAGCCCGAGCAGGGTCTCGATGTAGTTGCGGACCACGGTGGCCTCGGCCGACATGGGCGACATGAGCTTGAGCTTCTTGAGTTCGGACTGGGCCTTCTGCATGGCTTCCTTGCTCATGCCGGAGGTCTTGATCTTCTTCTCCATCTCGTCGAGGTCGGCGCCTTCCTCGCCCTCGCCGAGTTCCTTCTGGATGGCCTTGACCTGCTCGTTCAGGTAGTACTCGCGCTGGCTCTTCTCCATCTGGCGCTTGACGCGGCCACGGATGCGCTTTTCCACCTGCAGGATGTCGAGTTCGGTTTCCAGCTGGGCCAGCAGCTTTTCCAGGCGACCGCCGACGTCGAAGAGTTCGAGGATTTCCTGCTTCAGCTCCAGCTTCATGGGCAGGTGGGCGGCGATGGTGTCGGCCAGGCGGCCGGCTTCCTCGATACCGGCGAGGGAGGTGAGAATCTCCGGCGGGATCTTCTTGTTCAGCTTCACGAACTGGTCGAACTGGGCCAGGATGGTACGGCGCAGGGCCTCCACCTCGTGGCCGCCGCGCTCGTCGATGGCGAGGGGACGCACGTCGGCGACGAAGAGCTCGCCGCGATCCTCGACGCGCTCGATGCGGGCGCGCTGGGTGCCCTCGACGAGAACCTTGACGGTGCCGTCCGGCAGCTTGAGCATCTGCAGGATGTTGGAGACGCAGCCGATGGTATAGAGGTCGCCGGATTCCGGCTCGTCCTTGGCCGCCGACTTCTGGGCCACCAGCAGGATGCTCTTGCCGGCCTCCATGGCCGTCTCCAGGGCCTTGATGGACTTGGGCCGCCCCACGAACAGGGGAATGACCATGTGGGGGAATACCACCACGTCGCGCAGGGGCAGCAGCGGCAGTTCGATGTTCTCTTTGGGGAAGTCAAGCTCGCCTGACATGGATTTTATCCTTCACGTTTGGACCACCTTGCCCATGTGGGGGCGGAGGCGGCCGATTCAAGCGCAGCGGCGAAAGGTGCGCGGGATCAGTTGGAACCCGACACCTTGGGCTGGTCGGCGTAGATCAGGAGCGGCTGGCCGCCGCCATCGATCATGTTTTCGTCCACCACGACCTTTTCGACATTCTCCATCGCCGGCAGTTCGTACATCGTATCCAGCAATGCGGCTTCGAGGATGGAGCGCAGGCCGCGGGCGCCGGTCTTGCGCTTCAGGGCCTTCCTGGCGATGGCCTGGAGGGCCGAGGGCCGCACTTCCAGTTCGACGCCCTCCATACCGAAAAGTTTCTGGTACTGCTTGATGAGAGCGTTCTTCGGCGCGATGAGGATTTCCACCAGGGCCGCCTCGTCGAGTTCATGCAGCGTCGCCAGCACCGGCAGGCGACCGACGAACTCGGGGATGAGGCCGAACTTGATGAGGTCCTCGGGCTCGACGCGCTTGAGGATCTCGGTGATGTCCTTGGTATCGCGGCTCTTCACCTTGGCGCCGAAGCCGATGCCGGATTTCTCCGAACGGTCGCGGATGACCTTCTCCAGGCCGTCGAAGGCACCGCCGCAGATGAACAGGATGTTGGTGGTGTCGATCTGCACGAAGTCCTGGTTCGGGTGCTTGCGCCCGCCCTGGGGCGGCACCGATGCCGTCGTGCCTTCGATGAGCTTGAGCAGCGCCTGCTGCACGCCCTCGCCCGACACGTCGCGGGTGATGGACGGGTTGTCGGACTTGCGCGAGATCTTGTCGATCTCGTCGATGTAGACGATGCCCTGCTGCGCCTTCTCGACTTCGTAGTCGCACTTCTGCAGCAGCTTCTGGATGATGTTCTCGACGTCCTCGCCGACGTAGCCGGCTTCCGTCAGCGTCGTGGCGTCGGCCATGACGAAGGGCACGTTGAGCAGGCGCGCCAGGGTCTGGGCCAGCAGGGTCTTGCCCGAGCCGGTGGGGCCGATGAGCAGGATGTTGCTCTTGGCCAGTTCCACGTCCTCGTTGCCCTTCTCGCGATGGCGCAGGCGCTTGTAGTGGTTATAGACGGCGACCGCGAGAATCTTCTTCGCCGGCTCCTGGCCGATGACGAACTGGTCGAGGATGGTGCGGATTTCCGGCGGCGTCGGCAGGTCGCCCGAGGTCTTGCCGCCCGGTTCGGCCGCCGCCTCGTCGCGGATGATGTCGTTGCAGAGGTCGATGCACTCGTCGCAGATGAAGACGGACGGCCCGGCGATGAGCTTCTTCACCTCGTGCTGGCTCTTGCCGCAGAACGAGCAGTACAGCAGTTTCTCGCCGGATTTCTTGTCGGTCATGCCCTTCTCCGTCGTCTTGCCCGCCTCAGGCCGCGTCCACGCGGCTGGCGATCACCTTGTCCACCAGGCCGTACTCGACGGCGGCATCGGCGGAAAGGAAGTTGTCCCGGTCGGTGTCCTGCTCCACGCGCTCCACCGGCTGGCCGGTGTGCTTGGCCAGCATCTCGTTGAGGCGCTGCTTCATGAACAGGATTTCCTTGGCATGGATCTCGATGTCCGAGGCCTGGCCCTGGAAACCCGCCGAGGGCTGATGGATCATGACCCGCGAGTTGGGCAGGCAGTAGCGCTTGCCCTGGGCGCCGGCCGCCAGCAGGAAGGCGCCCATGCTCGCCGCCTGGCCCACGCAGAGCGTGGACACGTCGGGCTTGATGAACTGCATGGTGTCGTAGATCGCCAAGCCGGCCGTCACGGAGCCGCCGGGGGAATTGATGTAGAGGTAGATGTCCTTGTCCGGATTCTCGGACTCCAGGAACAGCAACTGCGCCACCACCAGGTTTGCGGTGACGTCATTGACCGGCCCGACGAGGAAGATCACGCGCTCCTTGAGCAGGCGCGAGTAGATGTCGTAGGCACGCTCGCCGCGCCCGCTGGTCTCGATGACCATGGGAACGAGGCCGAGGGCCTGGGGATCGAAATCCTTGCGTTGCATGTCGTCCTGCATCGTGAACCGGTCGTTGCGGCCCATCATGCCCCATTCCCCATGAGCTCGTCAAAGGCGATGGCCAGTTCGGTCACCTTGGACTGGGACAGCACCCACTCGACGACGTTGTTCTCCATGACCAGGGCCTCGGCATCCGCCAGGCGCTGGGGCTGGGAGTAGTACCAGCGCACCACTTCCTTCGGGTCCTCGAAGGTCTCAGCGAATTCGTCCACCATGGCGCGCACCTGTTCGGGCTTGGCGTGCAGGTCCTTGGATTTCACCACCTCGGCGAGGATCAGGCCCAGCTTGACGCGGCGCGTGGCCCCGTCGGCGAACCAGGAAGGCTCCACCGGCATGTTCTTGGCGACCATGCCGCGCTGCTGCCAGTCCTTCATGGCGGCCTCGGCCATCTGCTGGGACTCGGCTTCCACCAGGGCAGTCGGCACGTCGATGGGCGTAACGGCCAGCAGGGCGTCCATCACGGCGTTCTTGATGCGGGCCTGGAGGCGCTTCTTCACTTCGCGTTCCAGGTTGGCACGCACTTCTTCGCGCATCTTGACGATGTCGCCGTCCTTGACGCCCAGGGTCTTGGCGAACTCGGCGTCGATCTCGGGCAGGCGCGGCGCCTCCACCTTCTTGACCACCACCTCGAACTGGACCTTCTGGCCGGCCAGGTCGGCGGCGTGATAGTCAGCGGGGAAGGTGACGTCGAAGGTCTTGGTGTCGCCTTCGTTCAGGCCTTCGAGGGCCGCTTCGAACTCGGGCAGCATCATGCCGCCGCCGACGAACACCGGGTAGTCGGTCGCCTTGCCGCCCTGGAACTCGACGCCGTCCTTGCGGCCGGTGAAGTCGATGACCAGGCGGTCGCCCTTCTGGGAGGCGCGGCCGGCCGGCTCGAAGGTGGTGCGCTGCTTGCGCAGCACTTCGATGGTCTTGTCCACCTCGGCGTCGGTCACTTCGAGCTGGGCCTTCTCGATGGACTGGCCGGACAGGTCGCCGACGACGACATCCGGATAGACCTCGAAGACGGCAGTGAATTCGAAGGCAGACTCGTTGGCAGGCTTGGGCTCGATGCGCGGATAGCCGGCGACGCGCAGGTTCTGCTCGCGCACCTTGGCGCCGAAGGTCTTTTCCACGGCGGCGCCGATGGCTTCGGAGCGGGCCTGACCGCCGTACTGCTGGGCCACCATCTTGAAGGGCACCTTGCCGGGACGGAAGCCGGGCATCTTGACGGTCTTGGACAGACGACGCAGCTGCTGCTCGACTTCCTTTTCGATCTCGGCCATCGGCACGCTCATGTCGAGGCGACGTTCGAGGGAATTGGCGGCGGCGCCGCTCACTTGGGTATCCGTTTGCATGAAAAGTCCTTGAAAAACCTATGGAATTCCGGGTGGCGCACCGGCATTCTGTCCGAACTGGTGCGAAGGAAGGGACTCGAACCCTTACGCCTCGCGGCGCTGGAACCTAAATCCAGTGCGTCTACCAATTCCGCCACCTTCGCGCGATCCGGCATTCTAACCGATTAGCCCCCCCCTGTCAGGCAGGCTCCGGCCCCCGCCTGACGGGCCTCAACGCCCCGGCTGGGGCGGCGCGGCGCGGTTGACGGCAGGCGCTTTCACGCAGGAACCGAGGCGGCAGGCCACGTAGGTGACGGCGCCCGGATAGCCGCCGGCCTGCCGGAGGACCTTGAGGGCCAGGCCGTCGGCCTCGATCTCCTGCTGGGGTGGCTTTTCCCATGCCAGGGTGACGCCGGTACCCCTCACCCCCCGGTGCTGGAGGGCAACGTGGGCCATTTCATGGGCGAGGACAGCCCGGGCCAAGGACTCGCTGGCGCAGACCCGCGACGGCCGCAGGCGGATGCGCCCATTGGGAATGGCATCGCCGAGAACATCGTCCGGCGCGCGGAAACCCCGGTTGTTGACCATGTCCTCGTCCAGGCGCACGTCCGGCTCCATGCGGTAGCCGAGGGCCGCGAAGACCGGCATCAATTGGGCCGCATGCTGTTGGACCCGCTCGTAGCAGGCCGCGTATTCCTTGGGATAGGGCTGGGTCGTGGTGCAGGCCGCGAGCAGCCCGGCCGCCGCGAGGACGGCGGACGCGAAAGGGAGCGGACGGAAAATCGGGCGCATGGGCGGCAGAAGTCGGGCGGGACGAACGGGACTCGGGGAAACCGGCGGGCAGATTAGCACCGGGCGCCGTCCATGTCATCCGAATATTCCGCCCACCGGTTGAGCCGCACCTCTCCCGGCGCTATAGTGCCGCACCCCGCAAGGGCCCCGCCATGTCCGTCGACCATTACGAAAACTTTCCCGTCGCCTCCGTACTGCTGCCGCCCGCCCTGCGGGAGCCGGTGGCCGCCATCTACGTCTTCGCCCGCAGCGCCGACGACTTCGCCGACGAGGGCGAGCTGCCGCCGGAAGAGCGCCTGCGCCGGCTGGACGCCTACAAGGCCGAGCTCGACGCCATCGAGGCCGGCCGGCCGACGACCCACCCGGTCTTTCTGCGCCTGCGCCCGGTGATCGCCGCCCACGGCCTGCCCCTACCGCTCTTTCGCGACCTGCTGGACGCCTTCAGCCAGGACGTGGTGAAGACCCGCTACGCCAGCTACGCCGAACTCATCGACTACTGCCGCCGCTCCGCCGATCCCGTCGGCCGCCTGCTGCTGCATCTCTTCAAGGCGGCGACGCCCGAGAACCTGCGGCGCTCCGACTGCGTCTGCTCGGCCCTGCAACTCATCAACCACTGGCAGGACGTGGCCATCGACTGGGCCAAGCCTCGCGTCTATCTGCCGCAGGAAGACCTCGACCGCTTCGGCGTCGCCGACGCCCAGATCGCCGCCGGTCTGTGCGACGAGCGCTGGCGCGAGCTGATGCGCTTCCAGGTGGACCGGGCCCGGGCCCTGATGCTGGAAGGCGCCCCCCTCGGCCGCGACCTGCCCGGCCGCATGGGCCTGGAAATCCGTGCCATCGTCGCCGGCGGCCTGCGCATTCTCGATAAAATCGAGGCCGTGGACTACGACATCTTCCGCCGCCGCCCCGTACTCGAAAAGCCCGACTGGATACGCATCCTCTGGCGCGCGGTCTTCCCATGACGCCAGACGAATACTGTCGCCGGAAGACCGCCGCCAGCGGTTCCAGCTTCACCACCAGCTTCGCCTTCCTGCCGGCCGAGCGCCGCCAGGCCATCACGGCCCTCTACGCCTACTGCCGCGAGGTAGACGATGCGGTGGACGAATGCTCCGACCCCGGCGTCGCCCGCATCAAGCTCGCCTGGTGGCGCGGCGAACTGGCCGCCCTCTTCGACGGCCGCCCGACCCATCCCGTCACCCAGGCCCTGGCGACCTCGATCCGGCGCTTCGCCCTGCCCCAGGAACAGCTCGCCGAGATCATCGACGGCATGGAGATGGATCTCGACACCGTGCGCTACGCCGACTTCAAGGCCCTGCACCTCTACTGCTACCGCGTCGCCAGCGTCGTCGGCCTGCTGGCCGCCGAGATCTTCGGCTACACGGACCGCCGCACCCTCAAGTACGCCCACGACCTGGGGCTCGCCTTCCAGCTCACCAACATCATCCGCGACGTGGGCGAGGACGCCCGCCGCGGACGCATCTACCTGCCCCAGGACGAACTGGCCCGCTTCGGCGTCACCGAAGCCGACATCCTGCAAAGCCGCTACACGGACGGCTTCCGCGCCCTCATGGAATTCCAGGTGGCCCGCGCCGTCGAGCATTACGACCGCGCCCTCGCCCAGCTGCCCAAGTGCGACCGCCGCAGCCAGGCGGCCGGCCTCATCATGGCCGCCATCTACCGCACCACCCTGGACGAGATCGTCAAGGACGGCTGCCGCGTGCTCACCCATCGCGTGTCCCTGCCGCCCCTGCGCAAGCTGTGGATCGCCCTGCGCACATGGATCGCCGCGTAGCCAGCCAAGCGACGGGCCGCCCCGAGCATGGCCTCCAGCAACTCGATACGCCGCAGGCGTCGAGCCACCGTCACCCCCGCCCGGGCGGGGGACGGGGGGTGGGGAAGGTTGCAGTAATCGGCGCCGGCTATGCCGGGCTGGCTGCGGCCGTCGAGCTGGTAGCGGCCGGTGTCGGCGTCGATGTCTTCGAAGCCTCCCGCACCCTCGGCGGACGCGCCCGCAGCATCGAAGTGGAGGGCATGACCCTCGACAACGGCGCCCACATTCTCGTCGGCGCCTACCGGGAAACCCTGGGTCTCATGCGCCGCGTCGGCGCCGACCCGGAACGGCTGCTGCGCCGCCATCCGCTGCATCTCGAATTCCCCGGCGAACTGCGCATCGCCGCGCCGCGCCTGCCGGCGCCCTTGCATCTGGCCTGGGCGCTACTCGCCGCCCGCGGCCTCTCCTTAGGCGAGAAGCTGGCCGCCATCCACTTCATGCGCGCCATCGAGGCCCAGGGCTTCCGCCTGCCCCAGGACATCTCCGCCGCCCAACTACTGGTCGACCACAAGCAGAGCGACCGCCTGCGCCACTACCTCTGGGAGCCCCTCTGCGTCGCGGCCCTCAACACCGAGATGGAACATGCCTCGGCCCAGGTCTTCCTCAACGTGCTGCGCGACAGCCTCGCCGCCGACCGGGCCGCCAGCGATCTGCTGCTGCCGGCGACGGACTTTTCCCGCCTGCTGCCGGAACCCGCCGCCGTCTGGCTGGAAAGCCGCGGCGCCCGCATCCACCGCAGTCTGCGCGTCGAGGCGGTGTCCCGCGACGACGCCGGCTACGCAGTCCGCGCCGACCGGGACTACGGCCCCTACGACAAAGTCGTCCTCGCCGTCGCGCCCTACCACCTGCCGAAACTCATCGAAGGCCTGCCCGGCCTGGAGGTCCTGCGCGCCGAAGTCGGAGCTTTCGCCTGGGAGCCCATCGTCACGGCCTACCTCGCCTATCCGGAGCACGTGCGCCTGCCCTTCCCCATGGTCGGCGTCGCCCGCGGCTATGCCCAATGGCTGTTCGACCGGGGTAGCCTCTGCGGCCAGCCGGGCCTGCTGGCCGCCGTCATCAGCGCCCACGGCCGCCACGAGGACCTGGGCCATGAGGACCTCGCCGCCCGCATCCACGGCGAGATCGCCCGCGTCGTGCCCGACCTGCCGGCCCCACGTTGGACGCGGGTGATCGTCGAGAAGCGCGCCACCTTCGCCTGCACGCCGGGCATGCACCGGCCCGCGACGGCGACGGCGCTACCGGGTCTGTGGCTGGCGGGGGATTACGTGGCCGGCGACTATCCGGCCACCATCGAAGGCGCCGTCAGAAGCGGCCTCGCCGCGGCACGGGGCATCCTCGGGTAGCTTGCCTGGTCATTCGAGCGCGTTGGGCTGACGGCTCCAACATTGAGGTTTATGCGCAAGGCGGCAAGGCCTAAACAGTCGCTCGGATTGACAATGTTCAACGTCGTCTACCGGCCACAAGCAGCCAGCCGTCCGCTTGGTTTCGACATAAAATGCCCTGCTTTCAGACCCTGCCTAGGGCAGTTACGGGCATAGAATGACACTGCGACAAAAAATCCTGCTGCTTGGGTTAGTGGCCGTCTCGGGCATGTTCCTCGCCCTGTGGCTCCAATACAAGGCTTACCTAACGCAGTCCCAAGCTATCGAGGCAGTGGTGCGAAACGTCAGCGCTGTCGTCGCTCTTTCCCATGCTGCGCACGAGTTGCAGAGAGAGCGCGGCATGACGGCCATCAACCATTCCAAAACAAATGCCCAAGCGCTCGCCGAACAAGTTCGGCATACCGATGCGGCTCTAGCCGGAATCCGTGGCGACATCGCCAGTCTTGGCATGGCTCTTACCCAACTGCGGACGGAAGCGGCGACGGGGAGGATAACGCCCCTGGCGATCCTAGACAGCTACAGCAAGCTGCTCCAGCGTCTCGCCGACGAAATGGATCGACTTACCAGTGAGCCCGAAGCAGCCGTTGCCAAGACCGACATGGTTGCGCATACGCACCTAATGGCAGTAAAGGAGAATCTCGGACAGATTCGGGCAACTCTGGGCTACTGGACCGAACACAAGAGCGACGATTCCGTCGTGCTCAATAGACTATTCCGTCTCAAGAGTCTCCAAGAGGAGGAACTGCGCAAGTTCGGACTGGATGCGTCGCCTGAACTACGCGAAAGGCTTGCCCAGGAGTTCTCGGGACTGGAAGTTGCACAGACGCTGGAGACACTGGCGCAAATCGCCGCCGCTGGCAAGCTTCCGCAGACGCTCGATGTGCAAGCCTGGTGGTCAATGGCAACCGTGGCGGTTGATCGTCTGAAGGTCGTCGAGGACTATTCGCTAGAGTTAATCGAGAAAAAAGCGGAACTCGAACTCACGCAACTTCGAAGCTCCATGCGTTTAGGAGTGATCATTACGCTGGGGATTGGTCTTGCCGTCGTCATCATGGCCATATCGGCGACCGTTGCCTTGCTACGCGCACTGGATCGCGCACTGGGAAGCATGGAGCTCATCGCTGCCAGCCAGGATTTTCAAATTCGCATCCCTGCCGACACGCCGGATGAAATCGGTCGCATCTCACGGAGCTTCAATCAGTTGCTCGACATCGCAGAGCGATTGTTGAAGGAGAAGGACTACTTGGCGACTACCGACCCTCTGACCGGCGTCAACAACCGGTTGCAGTTCGCCAAGGTGCTCGGGGATGAGGCAGAAAGGAAGCGCCGGACCAACACGCCGATGGCGCTGGTCATGTTCGATGTCGACCATTTCAAACGCATCAATGATACCTACGGACACAATGTTGGCGACGAGGTGCTGAAGGCATTGGCTAATCTCGTCAGCACTGAGGTTCGCGTCACAGACTTCTTCGGCCGCTGGGGTGGCGAAGAGTTCGTTCTGCTTCTCAGGGACGACGATTGCGAGGCTGCCATGGCCGCTGCGGAGAAGCTCAGAAACCTGATTGCAAGTTCGGACATTCCTTCCGTCGGCAAGGTGACGTGCAGCTTTGGCGTGGCCGCCTGGATGCTTGGGGATACCGAGGCAAGCCTTGTCGCACGTGCCGACAAGGCGCTCTACGAGTCGAAGAAGGGCGGGCGCAACCTAGTCACTTGCACACAAGGAGTGACGGGAAATTGCCACGGCCGAGTGCGCTGCGCACAATAAGCCGACAGTGGCCCGCTGGATGTTCATATGCGACGGTGATGCGTGATGAGCGTTCGCTTTGTCCAGCCTCGACCGGCCGCTTCGGGTGGATAGCACGCCCAGACACGTCGCCTGCAACGACAGCCTCGGCCGACTTTGCGTCATTTACAGGCCTGCGCGACAAATCTAATTCCTGAATGCCGCACCGCCTCGCCGGGCAACCTATAATCGCCGCCCTTCAAACAGCGGCAGGCACCATGAGCCGGGCGGAATGGCGGCCTGTCGCCAGCCAGTCCACCGCCGCGACCATCGCATAGACCCCGTAAATGCCCCGCAAACCCCGCCCCCCAGCCAACGACATCCTCGCCATCGACTTCGGCACCTCCAACTCCACGGTGGGCTGCCCCACGCCGTCGGGCCCGGTGCTGCTCGAAGTGGAGGGCGAGCATGTCACGATTCCGAGCGCGATCTTCTTCAACGTCGAGGACGAGTGCCTGCAGTTCGGCCGCGATGCCATCGAGGCCTATACCCATCACTACGAGGGGCGCCTGCTGCGGGCGCTGAAGAGCGTGCTGGGGAGCGCGCTGATCGACGAGGCGACGCCGGTCGGCGGCAACTGGATCGCCTTCAAGGACATCATCGGCCTGTTCATCCGCCACCTCAAGGCGACGGCCGAAGGCAAGCTCGGCCGCGGCGTCGATGCCGTGGTTCTGGGGCGGCCGGTCCGGTTCGTGGACAACGACGACCGGCGCGACCGGACCGCCCAGGATCAGCTGGAGGCCATCGCCCGCCAGTGCGGCTTCAAGCAGGTGGATTTCCAGTACGAGCCCATCGCGGCGGCCCTCGACTACGAGTCCGGCGTCGCTGCGGAGGAACTGGCGCTGATCGCCGACCTGGGCGGCGGCACTTCCGATATTTCCATCGTCCGGGTGTCGCCGGCCCGCCATCTGCAGGCGGACCGCAAGGCCGACGTGCTGGCGAACGCCGGCGTCCATATCGGCGGCACGGATTACGACAAGAAGCTCAGCCTCCACCAGGTCATGCCGCACCTGGGCTACAAGACCTGCCAACGCCAGCATCCGACCCGCGAACTGCCGTCGTCGGTCTATTTCGATCTGGCGACCTGGCACCGCATCGCCCTGCTCAACGGCAACAGCGCCGCCACCTTCCTGCGGGACATGCACCACATGGCCGCCCAGCCGGAACTCGTGCATCGCCTGCTGCGCGTGGTGCGCGAACAGACGGGACACCAGTTGGCCGGCGATGTGGAGAAGGTCAAGATCGCCCTGTCGGACCGGGCGCTGGCGCGGCTGGAATTGCCCTACGTGGATGACGACCTCGCCATCGAGTTGTCCCGCTCCGCCTTCGAGACTGCCACCGCCGACGAGACGCAGCAGATCGCCGACTGCATGCGCGAATGCCTGCAGCAGGCGGGCGTCGGCCCGGCGGCCATCACGACCCTGTTCCTCACCGGCGGCACCTCGGCAATCCCCGCCGTGCGCGCCGCATGCCGGGCGACGGTGCCCCAGGCCCGGGTGGTGGAAGGGGATCGCTTCGGCAGCGTCGGCCTTGGCCTGACCATCCATGCCGGGGTGCGCGCCGGGGGCTGACGCGGCGCCTTCCTACGCGCGGCGCCGGACTAGACCAGCCGCCCCCCCGCCAGCCGCAGCACGCGCCCGCAGCGGCGGGCCAGGGCTTCATCGTGGGTCACCAGCATCAGCGTCGTGCCGGCCTCCCGATTCATCTCGAACATGAGGTCGATGATCTGCTCGCCCGTGGCGGCGTCGAGGTTGCCCGTCGGCTCGTCGGCCAGCAGCAGCTTGGGCCGCACGGCGAAGGCGCGGGCCAGGGCGACGCGCTGCTGTTCGCCGCCGGAGAGGTGCTTGGGGTAGTGGCCGAGCCGGCTCGACAGGCCCACCCGCGCCAGCATGGCTTCCGCCGTCGACCGGGCGTCGGGGATGCCCAGGAGTTCCAGCGGCAGCATGGCGTTCTCCAGGGCGGTCAGGGCCGGCAGCAGGTGGAAGGACTGGAACACGAAACCCAGCAGGCGCCCGCGCAGGGCGGCCCGGTCGTCCTCGCCGAGGACGGCGAGATCGTGGCCGGCCAGGCGCACGCTGCCTTCGCTGGGCAGGTCGAGTCCCGCCAGCAGGCCCAGCAGGGTGGACTTGCCCGAGCCCGAGGCGCCGACGATGGCCACCACCTCGCCCTCTTCGACCGTGAAGGAAATCTCGTGCAGAATCCGCAGCGTGCCGTCGCCGCTCTGCACTTCCTTGCCCAAGCCCGTGACTTCGAATGCCGCTGCCATGTTCCGTATCCTGATCCTGTTCGCCCTGCTTTTCCACGCCGTCGCCGGCCACGCCGCCCAAACCGTGCTGGTCTTCGGCGACAGCCTCTCCGCCGGCTTCGGCATCCGCGTCGAGGACAGCTGGCCGACCCTCTTGTCGAAACGCCTGGAAGCCGAGAAACTGCCCTATTCAGTGACCAACGCCAGCATCAGCGGCGAGACCACCGCCGGCGGCCGTAGCCGCCTGCCCGCGGCGCTGGAGCGTTTCAAGCCCGCCGTCGTCGTCATCGCCCTGGGCGCCAACGACGGCCTGCGGGGCCTGCCCCTGGACCAGATGCGCGACAATCTGGCTGCCATGATCCGGTCCGCGCAAACCGCCAAGGCCCGCGTGCTGCTGGTAGGCATCCGCCTGCCGCCCAACTACGGGCCCGACTATACGGCCCGTTTCGAGGACACTTTCCGCAACCTGGCCCGGAAGGAGAAGACGGCCCTGCTGCCCTTCCTGCTGGAGCCCATTGCCCTGGACGGCGCGGCCTACCAGGCCGACGGCCTGCATCCCGTCGCCGCGGTCCAGCCGAAGATTCTCGACCACGTCTGGAAAGCCCTCCGGCCCCTGCTCAGATAACCGTCACCCGCGGCGTGCCGGCGCCCAGGCGGCCGACCACCGCGGCGCGGTCGAAACCGTCGGCCCGGAAGGCCGCCAGCACTTCGTCGGCGCACTCGGGCGCGCAGGCCACCAGCAGACCGCCGCTGGTCTGGGGATCGGTCACCATCTTCTGCCGCCATTCCTCGCCGCCGATCGTGACTTCTTGGCCGTAGCCCGCCCAGTTGCGCGTGGAGGCCCCAGTGGCGATACCGGCCTTCACATGCGTTACCGCTTCGTCGAGCAGGGGCAAGCGGTCGAATTCGACGGTGGCCGCCAGCTTCGAGCCGCGGCAGATCTCCAGCAGGTGGCCGGCGAGACCGAAGCCCGTGACATCGGTCACCGCATGGACACCATCCATCTGGGACAGCCGGGCGCCGGTGACGTTGAGCTTGGTGGTCCAACGCATCATCTCGCCGTAGCCGGCCACCGACAGCAGGCCCTTCTTCAAGGCTGCCGAGAAGACGCCGATGCCGAGCGGCTTGCCGAGGATCAGCACGTCGCCGTCCCGGGCGCCGCTGTTGCGCTTGACGCGCTCGGGATGGACGACACCCAGGCCGACGAGGCCGTAGATGGGCTCCAGCACGTCGATGGAATGGCCGCCGGCGATGGGGATGCCCGCCTCGGCGCAGATGGATTCGCCGCCGGCGAGGATGTCGCGGATAACCGTCTCGGGCAGCTTGTCCAGCGGCATGCCGACCACCGCCAGGGCGAAGATGGGCTTGCCGCCCATGGCATAGACGTCGGAGAGGGCGTTGGTGGCGGCGATGCGACCGAAGTCGCGCGGATCGTCCACGATGGGCGTGAAGAAGTCCGTCGTCGCGACGATGGCCTGTTCGTCGTTGAGCCGATAGACCGCGGCGTCGTCGGAGGTCTCGATGCCCACCATCAGCTCGGGCGGGATGGTCTTGAGGGCAGATTCGGAGATGATGCGGGACAGCACGGCCGGTGCGATCTTGCAGCCGCAGCCGCCGCCGTGGGAAAACTGTGTCAGCTTGATTTTTTCAGTCATCGGAACGGGTCTTTGCGGGGCCGTCCGCGGCACGGGCGGCATCGGCGCTAAAATTGCGGGCCTGTCTGTCCTTATCGGAAAACCCATGTCGGAAAGGCTGCCCAAGGGGCTGGCAACGGTAGCACAACTCGGTGAGTTCGACGACATCATCGACGCCCGCTCCCCCGGCGAATACGCCGACGACCACCTGCCCGGCGCCGTCTCCTGCCCGGTGCTTTCCGACGAGGAGCGGGCGCGGGTCGGCACCCTCTACAAGCAGGTATCGCCCTTCGAGGCCAAGAAGATCGGCGCCGCCCTGGTGGCGAAGAACATCGCCCGCCACATCGAGGAGCGCTTTCTCCATCAGCCCAAGTCCTGGCGGCCCCTCGTCTACTGCTGGCGCGGCGGCAAGCGCAGCGGCGCCTTCACCCACATCCTGCGGGAAATCGGCTGGGACGCCCACCGCCTCGAAGGCGGCTACAAGGCCTGGCGCCGCCGGGTGATGGACGAACTGGAAAGCCTGCCCGGCCGCTACCGCTTCCGTGTCGTCTCCGGTGCCACCGGCAGCGCCAAGAGCCGCATCCTCGAAGCCCTGGCCGCCGAAGGGGCCCAGGTGCTGCACCTGGAGGAACTGGCGGCCCACAAGGGTTCCGTCCTCGGCAACCTGCCGGACGCCCCGCAGCCTTCCCAGCGCCTCTTCGAGTCCCAGCTTCACGCCGCCCTGGCGGGCTTCGACCCGGAGCGGCCCGTCTTCGCCGAGGCCGAAAGCCGCCGCATCGGCGTACTGCACCTGCCCGAAGCCATGATCACCGCCATCCGCGCGGCCCCCTGCGTCCGCATCGAGGCGAGCCTGTCGGCGCGGGTGGATTTCCTGCTGCGGGACTACGACTACTTCCTGGCAAATCCCGCGCCCTTGGCCGAGAAGCTCGGGCATCTGCGGGAAATCCAGGGCAGCCAGACCATAACCGCCTGGCTGGACCTCGTCGCCGCCGGCGACTTCCGGACCCTGGTGAGGGAACTGCTGGAGAAGCATTACGACCCGCTCTACCAGCGCTCCCAGGCCAAGAACTACGCCGACTACGGCGCCGCTGCCAGTTACGCGACGGACGACCTCTCGCCGCAAGGCATCAGGCGCCTGGCAGCGGCGATCCTGGCAGGCTGAAGTCCACGCCCCGGCGCACGCAGATGCGCTGGATCGCCGCGGCACGAGGCTGGTCCACGATGCCCTGCTCGAAGGCGACGACGTTGAAGCGTTTGCGCACCAGCTCCAGCAACTCGCCGGCCCGCAACAGATAGGCGGGATCGGTCGGCTTGCCGAAGCGCTCGTTGCCCACCATGAAGGTCTCGTAGATGAGCACGCCGCCGGCGCCCAGGACGTTGAACAGGTTGGGCAGCAGCGGCCGGTGCAGGTAGTTGGTGACGACGACGCCGTCGAAGGTGACGCCGAAGTAGGGCCAGGGCCCGCCCTCCAGGTCGGCCTGCCGCGTCGTCACGCCGGCCACGCCCGCCAGGGTCGCCAGGGCGTCGCCGTCCCGGTCCACCGCTTCCACGGCATATCCCGCAGCGGCCAGGAAGCGGGCATGGCGTCCCTTGCCGCAGGCCAGGTCCAGTACCTTGCCGCCGGCCGGGATCAGGGGCGCGAAGCGGGCCACCCAGGGGGATGGGCCTTCAATCATGGGAGCGGGAGCGAATTCATTCGGGTATGATTTTACTTGGAAAAAAACCCGGCACCCCCATGACTTCCCGGCCAGACACCCCCGGATCATCGACCCAGCGACGAACCCTGCTGGACGAGGTCACCGCGCACGAGGCGACGCTAGAGCGGCTGAAGAGCGTCGAGGATGCGTTCGAACGCTTCGTGCCGCGCCAGTTCCTGCAACTCATGGGATTCGAGGACATCCGCGAGGTGCGCCTCGGCGACCAGGTCGAACAGCCCATGACCATCCTGTTCGCCGACATCTGCGATTTCACCGGCCTGTCGGAATCCATCTCGCCCCAGGAGAACTTCAACTTCCTGAACTCCTACCTGTCCCAGATGCAGCCGGCCATCGCGGCCAACGGCGGCGTCATCGACAAGTACGTGGGCGACGCCATCCTCGCCCTCTTCCCGGCCTCGGCCGACGACGCCCTGCGCGGCGCCATCTCCATCCTCAATTCCCTCGACATCTACAACGCCGGCCGCCACCGCGCCGGCTACGTACCGATCCGCATCGGCATCGGCGTCAATTCCGGCGTCGTCATGCTCGGCACGGTCGGTTCGGCCTCGCGCATGGACGTCACCGTCATCGGCGACGCGGTGAACCTGGCCGCCCGCCTGGAGCGCATCACGCGGGAATGGGACATCTCCCTGCTCATCAGCGAACACACCCTGCTGAGCCTCAACGACCCGGCCCCCTTCGGCATCCGCTTCCTCGACCGGCGCCAGGTGCGCGGCAAGCAGGAGATCCAGTCGATCTACGAGGTCTTCGACGCCGACCCGCCGGCCCTGCGCACCCAGAAGCGCAAGACGCGCCGCCAGTTCGAAACCGCCCTCGCCTGCTTCCATTTCGGCCATATCGACGACGCCCGCAACCTGCTGCAGGAGTGCGTCAACACGGTGCCCGACGACCGCCCGGCGCGCCTCTACCTGGAGCGCTGCACCCACCCGGCCACTGACGTCGCCGACATCCTTCGCCCCTGGTGCGACGAGTACGCCAATGGCGTCGCCGACATCGACCGCGACCATCGCAACATCCTCGCCCGCGCCAACGCCCTGGTGGAGAAGCTTCTCGCCCAGGGCCCGGCGGATGCCGGCGCCGACATCGCCGCCCTCGGCGAGGCCCTCGACACCCACTTCGAGGCCGAGGAGAACCTCATGAACGACGCCGGCTTCATCGCTCGCGTCGAGCATTCCCGCGAACACCGCCGCATGCGCCAGTTCTACCACCAGTTCGTGACCGCCTGCGATGCCGGCAACGACGACCGCCGCTACCTGGCCTTCAGCTGCCAGCGCTTCGTCGCCGACTGGGTGATCGACCACAGCCTGAAGGCCGAGAAGGCCCTCGCCAACTTCCTGCTGCGCCGCGGATCGGAGGTCGCCTAGCACCGTGCTGCGCATCCCCGCGGATTCCCCGCGGCAAGCCACGTACCTGCTTGCCGCCCTGGAACAGGTCGGCGAAGGCGTCAGCATCGTCGACGCGGACCTTGGCGTCGTCGCCTACAACCGCCGCTTCCTCGAACTGCTCGATTTTCCCGCCGAGCGCGCCGAGCAGTGGCCTTCCTTCGGCGACTTCATTCGCTACAACGCCGAGCGCGGCGAGTACGGTCCCGGCGACCCGGAGGCCCAGGTGCGGGAGCGCATCGAGGCGGCGCACCGCTGCGAGCCCCACGAGTTCAGGCGCACCCGCCCCGACGGCACCGTGCTGGAAATCCGCGGCACGCCGGTGGCCGGCGGCGGCTTCGTCACCACCTACCGGGACGTCACCCACGAAGTCCGCACCGGCGACGCCCTGCGTAGCGAGCAGGCGTTCAGCGCCGAACTGCTGGATTCCCTGCCCGGCATCTTCTATCTCATCAGCCCGGACGGCCGCTACCTGCGCTGGAACCGGAACTTCGAGCGCGTCACCGACTACAGCCGCGAGGAGATCGCCGAGCTCCACCCCCTCGACCTCTTCGCAGGGGACGAGAAGGACATCGTCGCCACCGCCATCGGCTACGTCTTCGAGCGCGGCGCCTTCGAGGTGGAGGCCGCCCTGGTGACCCGGGACGGCCGCTCCATCGACTATTTCTTCAGCGGCGTGCGCATCGACGCGGGGGACGAGCCGGTCCTGGCGGGCCTCGGCGTGGACATCACCGGCCGCAAGACGGCCGAAAACCTCGTGAACACCCTCAACGCCAGCCTGGAGGAAAGGGTGCGCCAGCGCACCGCCGAACTCGAATCCCGCAACCGGGAACTGGAGGCCTTCAGCTATTCGGTGGCCCACGACCTGCGCGGCCCCCTGCGCGCCATCGACGGCTTTTCCCACCTGCTGCTGGAGGAATGCGGCGACCGGATCGGGCCCGACGGCCACACCTATCTGGGCCGCATCCGGGGCGCCAGCCAGCGCCTCGGCGAACTCATCGACGACCTGCTGGACCTGGCCCGCGTCAGCCGCCACGAAGTGGCCCGGGAACCGGTGGACCTGTCGGCCCGGGTGGCCGCCCTGCGCCAGGAACTGGAGGAACAGGAGCCGGAGCGCCGCGTCGACTGGGACATCGCCGCCGAGGCCACCGCCTCGGCCGACCCGGTGCTGATCGGCCACGTCATCGAGAACCTGGTGCGCAACGCCTGGAAATTCAGCGCCGAGCGCGACCCGGCCCGCATCGAGTTCGGCTGCCGCATCGAGAACGGCGAGACGATCTTCCACCTCGCCGACAACGGCGCCGGCTTCGACATGACCTATGTGGACAAGCTGTTCAAGCCCTTCCAGCGCCTGCACCATCCGAGCCGCTTCGCCGGCACCGGCATCGGCCTGGCCATCGTCGCCCGCGTCATCGAGCGCCACGGGGGCCGCCTGTGGGCGGAATCGGCCCCGGACCAGGGCGCGAAGTTCCATTTCACCCTGCCGCCGGGCTAACGCCGCTCTTACGTTTGTGCTATCCTTTGTTGCATTGCAGCAAAGCCAATAACAGAGGTGCGAAATGCACTACGAACAGCACTACCTGACCCCCCTGTTCGAACCCAAATCGGTGGCCATCATCGGCGCCTCCGAAACCCCCGGCTCCATCGGCGCCACGCTCGCGCGCAACATGCTGGACAACCTGGACGCCGGCTACAAGGGCAAGCTGTTCTTCGTCAACCCCCGCCACGACACGGTCTTCGGCCAGCCCAGCTACGACTCGGTCGAAAGCATCCCCCACCGGCTCGACCTCGCCGTCATCTGCACCAAGGCCCAGACGGTACCCGCCATCGTGGACGCCTGCGGGCGCGCCGGCTGCCGTAACGCCATCGTCATCTCGGGCGGCTTCACCGAGGCCGGCCCCCGCGGCGCCTCCCTGGAACGGGCGGCGGTCGAAAGCGCCCGCCGCTACCGCATGCGCCTGCTGGGCCCCAACTGCCTGGGCATCATGCGCCCCACCAGCGGCGTGAACCTGACCTTCGCCCACGGCAACGCCGTGCCCGGCACCCTGGGCCTGATCTCCCAGTCCGGCGCCCTGTGCACCGCCATCCTCGACTGGGCCCTGCCCAACAACGTGGGCTTCTCCACCGTGGTCTCCCTCGGCGCCGAGAGCGACGTGGACTTCGGCGAAGTCCTCGACTACATGGTGGCCGACCCGCGCACCGAGAACATCTTCCTCTACATCGAGGGCATCAAGAACGCCCGCCGCTTCATGAGCGCCCTGCGCGCCGCTGCGCGCTGCAAGCCGGTGCTGCTCATCAAGGTGGGCCGCCACCCGGCCGGCGAACAGGCCGCCCTCTCCCACACGGGCGCCCTGGTCGGCGCCGACGACGTCTTCGACGCGGCGGTGCGCCGCGCCGGCGTGGTGCGCCTGGGCTCCGTCGGCCAGATGTACGCCGCCGCCTCGGCCCTGTTCTCCCATTTCCGCCCGCGCGGCAACCGCCTCGCCATCATCACCAACGGCGGCGGCCCCGGCGTCATGGCCGCCGACCACGCCGCCGACATCGGCATTCCCCTCGCCAAGCTCTCGCCGGCCACGGTCGTCAAGCTCACCGAGGCCCTGCCGCCCACCTGGTCCAAGACCAACCCGCTGGACATCGTCGGCGACGCCGACCCGGCCCGCTACGCCGCCGCCCTGGAAGCCTGCCTGGAAGACCCCCAGGTGGACGGCGTGCTCACCATCCTGACGCCCCAGGCCATGACCGACCCGACCCAGGCCGCCCGCACGGTGATCGAAACCGCCGGCAAGTCGGACAAGCCCATCGTCACCTGCTGGATGGGCGAGGAACAGGTGCGCGAGGCGCGCCTGCTGTTCAAGGGTGCCGGCGTTCCCAGCTTCCGCACGCCGGAGCCGGCCGTCGAACTCTTCTCCCACATCTCGGCCTACTACCGCAACCAGCAGCTGCTGATGCAGACGCCGGCCGCCATCGCCGACCACGTGCCGCCGCGCCTGGAGAGCGCGCGCCTGGTCATCGAAACGGCCCTCGCCGAAGGCCGCAAGACCCTCAACGAGATGGAGTCCAAGGCCCTGCTGGCGGCCTTCCGCATTCCCATCGCCCAGACCGTGGTGGCGCGCTCGCCCTCCGAGGCCATGGTGCTGGCCGAGGAGATCGGCCTGCCGGTGGTGATGAAGATCGATGCGCCCAACATCACCCACAAGACCGACTCGGGCGGCGTGCGCCTCAACCTCAATTCCCTGGCCGCGGTGCGCGACGCCTACCCCGAGATCATCGAGGAAGTGAAGAAGAACCGCCCCGACGCCATCATCCACGGCGTCGCCATCGAACCGATGATCCAGAAGGCCAACGGCCGCGAGCTCATCGTCGGCATGGTGCGCGACGAAATCTTCGGCCCCACCATCGTCTTCGGCCCCGGCGGCGTCGGCACCGAAACCCACGGCAAGGACCGGGCCGTCGCCCTGCCACCGCTCAACCGCTTCCTCGTCGCCGACATGCTGGCCTCGACGCGCACCTCGGCCCGCCTCGGCGAATTCCGCAACATGCCGCCAGTCAGCATGGAAGCCCTGGAAGCCGTGCTGCTGCGCGTCTCGGAAATGGTCTGCGAACTGCCGTGGATACAGGAAATGGACATCAACCCGCTCATCGTGGACGAGCAGGGCGCCGTCGCCGTCGATGCATGCATCTCCATCGCCAACCTGGCCCTCACGGCCGGCCGCTACGACCACATGGCGATCCATCCCTACCCGTCCCACAAGACCACGAGCTACCAGACGCCCGACGGCAGGACGGTGACGATCCGGCCGATCAAGCCCGAAGACGCCGACATGGAGCAGGAGTTCGTCAAGCGCCTGTCGCCGGAGACCAAGTACTTCCGCTTCATGAACACCATCCGCGAACTCTCCCAGGCCCAGCTCACGCGCCTGACCCAGATCGACTACGACCGGGAGATGGCCTTCGTCGCCACCGTCGGCAGCGAGGAATCGGTGGGCGGCGAGCCGCTGGAAGTGGGCGTCGCCCGCTACGCCACCAACCCGGACGGCGAATCCTGCGAGTTCGCCATCGTCGTCGCCGACGACTGGCAGGGCAAGGGCCTGGCGCGCCGCCTGATGGGCGTCATCATCGACACCGCCAGGAGCCGCGGCCTCAAGTACATGAACGGCGACTTCCTCGCCGAGAACACGCGCATGCTGGCCTTCGTCCAGAGCCTGGGCTTCGTGCTCTCGCCCCACCCGGACGACTCCGGTCTCAAGCGCGGGGTGCTGGTGCTCAACTAGCCGCGACGATGCGCAGGTAGTCCTCCAAGCGGCGTCCGCCAGCATTCTCGAAGCCCTCGTCGAGCTGATCGACCGTCCCCATGCAGTCGAGACGGAAGCTGCGGAACTCCGCGCGCTGCTCGCCCTTAGGGGCAGGCCGCATCCCAAGCTAACCCACCCCGGCGCCGGCCGGGGTTTTTCTTCATCGCTTCCGCTTGCGGAAGCATTACAAGTTCTTGTATATTCCGGCCATGACGATCAAGCCGGTCGCATTCCGTGGCGACTCTCTGGAAGCCCTCCGCGCCTTCCCGGACGACGCCCGCCATGACGCTGGGTTCCAATTGGACAAGGTTCAACGCGGCGAGGAACCGGACGACTGGAAGCCCATGGCAAGCATCGGTGCCGGCGTCAAGGAAATCCGGATCTGGGACGCAGCGGGTATCTTTCGAGTGGTCTACCTGGCGAAGCTGGCGGATGGGGGCTATGTCCTGCACTGCTTCCAGAAGAAGACCCAGGAGACCAGCGAGAAGGACATCAAGCTCGCCCGGAAGCGGTACAAGGACTTGATGAAGGAGAAGCAGCCATGAGCAAGGAGCAACGATTCGCCAACGTGTGGGACGCCATCGAGGACACGCCCCGGCAAGCGGCCAGCATGCGGGCTCGCTCCGACCTGATGATAGGTCTGCAAGGCTGGGTCAAGCTCAGTGGTATCACCCAGGCCGAGGCGGCGCGCCGGTTCGGCATCACGCAGCCCCGCATGTCCGACCTGATGCGCGGCAAGATCAGTCTGTTCTCGCTGGATGCCCTGATGGATATGGCCACCGCGGCCGGCCTTGAACCCCACGTGACCATCAAGAAGCCGAAGGCGCCGAAAAGGCGGCCTACCGAGGAACTGGCGACCCCGGCCTGACGAGGCCGGCCCGCCCGCCACGCCAACCACGCATCGGCTCGGACTTGCTTGACACTGGCGACATCCTCGCGCACCTGTGGGACGATGCGCTGTCGCAGCAGCATGATCGCCAACGCACCATCGTATTGGTCCACCAATGACCCACCATGACATCCGCCAACACAGATAGCCGCTGCCCGTGGTGCTTAGGGAACGAGTTGTACGTCGCCTACCACGACGAGGAATGGGGCCTGCCCTGCCGGGACGACGCCAAGCTGTTCGAGTTCCTCGTGCTGGAGAGCGCCCAGGCCGGCCTCTCCTGGATCACCATCCTCAGGAAGCGCGAAAACTACCGCAAGGCCTTCCACGGCTTCGACGCGGCACGCATCGCCCGCTACGGCGCGAAGGACGTGGCGCGCCTGATGGGCGACGCCGGCATCGTCAGGAACCGGGCGAAGATCGAGGCGGCGATTTCGAACGCGCGGAATTTCCTCGCGCTGCAGGAGGAGTTCGGCAGCTTCGCCGCCTACCAGTGGGGATTCGTCGAGGGCAAGCCGCAGATCAACCGCTGGCGCAGCCTGGCGGAGATTCCAGCGACGACGCCCATCTCCGACGCCATGGCGAAGGACCTCAAGCGGCGCGGCTTCAAGTTCCTCGGCTCGACGATCTGCTATTCCCACATGCAGGCCATGGGCCTGGTGAACGACCACCTGGTGAGCTGTCCGCGCCACCAGGCCGTTCAGCGCACCGGCTGATCAGGGGCGCTCCGCCGCGCCGAACAGACGCTCGCCGTTGCCGTGGGCGATCCGCGCCTCCACTGCCGGTGGCAGCTGGGCGAGCCAGCCGCGGTAGCCTTCCATGATGCCGCCGTAGCCATCCCAGCGCTCGTTGATCCAGGTATCGGAGCCCAGCAGGAAACGGTCGGGAAAGCGCAGGAACAACTCGCGCCATTCGTCCGTCAGCCGGCCGCCGACGCCCGTGATGCCGCCCCGGTAGGACAGTTCGGCGTAGAGATTCGGATAGCGTTCGAGCATGCGCGCCACTTCGGCCGCCGGCAGCGTGAAGCCGGTGTGGGCCCAAACGATACTGGCCGCCGGGTCGCGGGCGAAAAGGATTTCGACGGCTTCCACGTCGCTGTGGGCATGGAGCCACAGCCGATGCTGCCGCGCGAAGTCCACGATGCGCCCCACCACTTCGCTGCGGGCCTGCCCGCCGTGCAGGTGGAACTCGCCGATGCCGACGTAATAGCCGCGCTTGAACTCCTCCTCGACGAGATCGAGGATGGTCGGGTCCTCCCACCAGGTATTGATGTCGGCGCGCACCCGGTAGGGCCGCAGGAAGGGCACGACGCGGATACCGGCGGGCTTGGCCGCCACCAGGGCCCGGGTGCCGTCGTTGGGCCGACTGGTGGCGAGGATGCCCGTCACCCGGTTGGCACGGAAAGTCTCCACTACCTGTTCCAGGCTGAAGTGGGGCTTCGGTTCCCAGTTGTAGTGGAGGTGGGCGTCGAACAGGGGCAGCGGCACCTGGGCGAATGCCGCGCCGCCGAACAGCAGGAGGAAGGCGGCCGTCCGTCTCCTCATCGCCTGCCGGGAATGCCCCCGCCGGTGAACGCCGAAATGTAGGCGTAGCAGGTGCGCACGTCATCCGCCAGGTCAAGGAAGCTGATGGTGCGCCGCCGCCAGTCGGCAAAATCCGGCTCGTCGACGAGGTGCGACATGTTGCGGAAGCCCATGCTCCAGTCGGGAAAGATGCGCCGCCGGGTCTTCCCCTGGGCGACGATGCGCAGGTTGCGGTGGCGCGGATCGCGCTGGATACGCGCCTGGAGATCGAGCACGTCGGCCTTGGCGCCTTCCAGCATCTGCATGAAGAAGCCTTCCTGGTAGACCAGGCACCCCGTCAGGTTCCGCGCCGCATTGGCCCTGCGGGACTGCTCCAGCAGCGCCGCCAGTTCCGCCTCGTCCATGGGCGCCGTCGCCTGGCTCACGTAGAGCAGATAGTAGATTTCCGGCAGCGGCGACGCCGGGAGCCTGCCCGCGCCGGCAACGGTCTCGACGAAGACCGGCTCTTCGAGGGGACGATGGAAATAGTAGCCCTGGGCGAAGTCGCAGCCCTGGGCGCGCAGTTCCAGCAACTGGGCCTCGTTCTCGACCCCTTCGGCCACCAGCTTGAGGCCGAGGGAGCGGCCAAGGCTGATGACGGCGCGGATCACCAGGCGGCTCTCGGGCTGGCGCTCCACGCCATCGATGAAGGCGCGGTCGATTTTCAGCACGCTGACGGGCAGGCGAATGAGCTGGGAAAGGGAGGAATAGCCGGTGCCGAAATCGTCCACCGCCAGCCGCAGGCCCAGATCGGCGAGCCGCCGCAGCACGCGCAGGTTGGCCTCCACGTCGGCCATCAGCGCCGTCTCGGTGATTTCCAGCAGCAGGCGGGCGGGATCGGTGCCGAATTCCGCCATGACGGCGGCGAAGTCCTCCACCAGTCCTTCCTCGCCGAGCTGGCGCGCCGAAAGGTTCACAGACACGTAGGGCGCCGCCGCGCCCCAGCGACGGCGCCAGTCGGCCTCGGCCCGGCAGGCCTGGCGGAACACCCAGGCGCCGATGGGCACGATGGCGCCCGTCATCTCGGCGATGGGGATGAAGGCCGCGGGCGAGATTTCGCCGCCCGGCGGATGCCAGCGCAGCAGCAGTTCCGCGCCGACGATGCGCCCGCTGTCGGCCTCGACGATGGGCTGGAAGCGACAGGAGAACTCGTCCCGTTCGAGGGCCGAGCGCAGGCCCTGGATGATGGAGAGGCGCTGGCGTGCCTGGTCCTGGAGGCTGTCGCTAAAGAACTGCCAGCCGTTGCGGCCCTTCTCCTTCACCGCGTACATGGCGGTGTCGGCCGAGCGCAGCAGGTCGTCGGCCGAGTGGGTGGTGCCGTGCCCGACGGCGACGCCGATGCTGGCGGTGACGAAGAGGGGAACGCCGCGGAACTCGACGGGCAGGCGCAGGGCGTCGTTGATGCGCTCGGCCAGGGCCGAGATGGACGCCGGCTGTTCCAGCTGCTCGCAGAGGACGACGAACTCGTCGCCGGCCAGGCGCGCCACCGTGTCGCCGGGGCGCACCTGTTCGATGAGCCGGGCCGCCACCTCCTTCAGCAGCGCGTCGCCGGCCTCGTGGCCGTGGGTGTCGTTGATGAGCTTGAAGCCGTCGAGATCGACGAACAGCAGGGCCACCGAGAGGCCCTGGCGGCGCGAGCGCTGCAGGGCGTTGCCGAGGCGCTCGCGGATCAGGGCCCGGTTGGGCAGCCCGGTGAGCACGTCGTGGGTGGCGCGCCGCGTCAGCTCCTCCTCGGCCAGCTTGCGCTCGGTGATGTCGCGCATGGTGACCACCAGCACCCACTCCTCGCCGTTGCGGAACCTGGCGATGGAGGCCTCCATGGGGAAGAAGCTGCCGTCCTTGCGGTAGCCGGCGACCTCGCTGCGGCGGGCCATGCGGCGCTCGTTCTCCTCGCCGGCGACGAAGCCCGCCAGCAGCTCGGCGTGGCGCTGGCGGAAGTTCGGCGGCACCAGCAGATGGACCGACATGCCGGGCAGTTCGTCGGCGCCGTAGCCGAACAGGGTGCAGGCGCCGTGGTTGGCCTCGGTGATGATGCCGTCCTGGTCCGTCGCCAGGATCGCCATGTCGGCGATGGAGAGGATCTGCTGGGCCGTCCCCAGGCGGTTGCGCGCCGCCGCCGTTTCGGCCGCCACCCGCGCCGCCGCCTGGGGCGACGTCGGCGACTCATGCAGCCGCACCGCCGCCGCCTGTTCGCGGTAGCGCTCGGGGATCGTCGGCGCGATGCGGCCGAAGCGTTCGACGATGTCGAAGGTACCGTCGGCGTTGCAGCGCGCCAGGTAGGCATTCACATGGGCATGGTGGGTGGCCGGGTCCATCGCCACGGTGCCCTGGGGGCCGTCGACACTCACCCCTTCCAGGGCTTCCACCAGGGCTTCGGCGTCAATGGAGCCGGCCGCGGCCGCGGCGCGGGCGAAGGCATGCACACACAGATAGGTGCCCTCGCCGAAGTTGGTCAGTACGCCGTTGCCGCGGGGCCAGATGCCGTCGACGCCGGGCTGGCGCGCCAGGCGCTCCAGGTAGCGTTCGCTGGCCGGCGTCGCCACCGACATGAAGTAGGTGTTGCTCGAATAGAAACCCTCGCGCACCTCGGGCGCCAGGTGGGCAACCATGGCCTCGTCGTAGTGGCCCATGACGACCGCCATGCGCTTCTTGAGCCCGAGGGCGGTGAAGCGCCGCAGCAGCGTCAGCTGATCGGCGCCGGCGAAATAGGGCACGAAAACGTCCGCCCCCGAGCGGGCGACGCGGGCGAGCAGGTCCTCGATCTCCTCCGGCGCGGCGCCGATGGGCAGGTAGTCCTCCCCCACCGCGTCGCCGCCGAGGGCGGCGAGGACGCGCTTGGCGGCATCGATGGAGCCCCGCGGCCATTCGTAGTTGTTGCCGGCGAAGTACATCTTGAGGCCGTGGCGCCGGGCCATGAACGGGATCATGCGGTCGATCTGCTGATTGGGCAGGGCCGCGAAATGGAAGAAGTAGCGGCCGGCGATGCTGCCTTCGTAGAACGAGAAGTTGAGGTAGGGAATGCGCCGGGGCTCGGCCACCTGGGCCGCCACCGCGATCCGGGAATTCGACAGCAGGTTGCCGACGATGGCCGCGCAACGATGCTGCTCCACCAGCCGCAGGGCCGCCGGCACGGCGGTGGCGGGAAGGCTGCCGTCGTCCTCGATGATCAGTTCCAGGGGCCGGCCGAGGACGCCGCCGCTCTCGTTGATCTCGTCGCAGGCGATGCGCGCCGCCCAGACGATGTCCGGGCCATAGAGGGCCACCAGCCCCGTCAGGGGGGGCATCAGGCCAAGACGGACGGTATCGTTCGGTGGAGTCTGCATCGCCGGGTTCTCGGGGCGTAGGAGCGATCCATTGTACGCGTCGCCGGCAGACTGCAAGGGGCTGCAAAAACCTGCCGTCAGCGCCGGCTTGCCGCCAGGGTGAGCGCCACCTGCACGCTGCGGCCTTCACGCCAGAGCCCCAAGGTCACACGCTCGCCGGGACGGCGCGCATCCAGGGCCTTGTCCATGGCGGCGGGGCCGTCGATGGGTGCACCATCGACGCTCTGGATCACGTCGCCGGCGACGATGGAGCCGTCCCGTGCCATGCGGCTGCCCACCAGCCCGGCCTGGGCCGCCGGGGAATTGGCTTGCACCTCCAGCACCAGCATGCCCTTGACCCCCAACTGCTGGGTCACCAGGGCGCTGATGCGCTCGGTGGACACTACGCCCAGCACCGGCCGCCGATAGTAGCCGTAGGCGATGATCTCGGGCACCACCCGGTTCACCGTGTCGGCAGGAATCGCGAAACCGATGCCGGCCGAGGCCCCCGAGGGGCTGTAGATCGACGTATTCACCCCGATCAGGCGGCCGGCCGAATCCAGCAGGGGGCCGCCGGAATTGCCGGGATTGATGGCGGCGTCCGTCTGGATCAGATGGTGGATCGTCCCTTCCTCGCCACCGATGGACCGGTCCAGAGCCGAGACGATGCCCGTGGTCAGGGTGTGGTCGAAGCCGAAGGGATTGCCGATGGCGTAAACCCGTTGGCCCACCTGGAGGTCCCGGCTGGACCCGAGAGGCAGCGGCGCCGGCCTGCGCTCGCCAAGCTTGATACGCAGCACCGCCAGGTCGTTCTCGGGGCTCACGCCCACCAACTCCGCGGCGAGAGTACGCTGGTCCGACAGGCGCACCTGGGCGGCACGGGCGCCGGCGATGACATGGTAGTTGGTCACCACGTGGCCGGCGTCGTCCCACAGGAAGCCGGAGCCGGTGCCCCGGGGCACGTCGCGCACGTTGAGGGTCAGCAGGTTCAGCACCCGGTCCAGGGTGGTGATGTAGACCACCGAGGGACTCACGCGCTTGAACATGTCCACCACTGCCGACTCGTCGGCGGCCAGGGGGCCCCGCGCGGCCACCGGCCGATGCGCCGGCTGCTTCGCCGCCGCATCGCCGCTGCCGACGAGCACACCGATCAACAGACCGGCGAGGAGGAACGGGATGGGGAATCGCATGTTGGGCCCTCCTGCGTGGAATCCGGTTGCCGCCGGCCCTCAGAACTCGATGCCCAGATTGAGGGAATCGAAGCGCTGGCGTCCGCCGCCGCCCGCCGCGGTGTAGAACTCCTCGCTGCGATGGACGCGGGTCCAGCTGAAGCGCACGCCGTCATGGCGGAAGCTGAAGCCGGCGGAAAGGTCCCAGACGTGGGGCCGCCGCTCCACCGCGGGGCTGTTCCGGAACACCGTGCCGTCGAGGAAGATGTTGTGGGCCACCAGGCGCTGGTCCGCGCCGGCGAAAACGTACCACTCGGTGCCGCGGCGCGCCCCGTCGTCGCCCGAGGCGCGGGTACCGTGGAGCATGGCGCCGCCCGGCTCGATGGTATCGGGGCCGAAGCCGCTCATGTTGCGGCCGTAGCGCACCAGGCCGCCGGCCCGGCCCAGGGTCATGACGGTGCCGGCGGTGAGGCCGCCATGGGCGACGAAGCCGAAGCGGTCGTCACCGTAACGGCGCTTCTGCAGGTAGGAGGCGAGGAAGCCCGGTTCGTTGGGGATCTGGTGGTCCCAGCCCCGCGGCTGGGGCGAGCCGACGAAACGGTGCCAATGGCTCTGCACCTCCTCGCCTAGGGCCGCCGGCCCCACCACGCCGACGTCGATTTCCACGGTGTCGAGGCGGTTGCCGCGGGCCCGCTGGGCCACGCCGCCGAGATAGAGCCAGGCCGCCCAGGGGCGGTCGGCGGGCTGGGCGGCGGACAGCTTGATGTTGCGCGGCGTGTAGAGGTTGTGGCCGAGGAAGAGGCCCAGGTGGGCCCCGGACGGGTCCCGGGGCGAGAACTGGCGCAGCAGTTCGGCGGCCGGCGCCTGCAGCAGGTCGAAGGGCGCGCCGATGCCGAGCTTGAGGCCGTTGGTGTAGTAGCGGTCCGTGCTGGCCAGCATGTCGTTCTCGACGAAGAACTGGAACTCGCTGCCGGCGGGCGGCGCCGGCAGTTCGGCACGAACGGGCGCGGCCGACGCCAGGAATCCGGCGACGGCCGCGACGAGGGCAGCAGCAGTGAACCTAGGCCTTGGCAAAGTCGAGATGCCCCTTTGCCGCCGTCACCTTGACGGTGTCCTTGGCGCCGAACCTGCCTTCCAGGATGGCCTTGGCCAGCGGGTTCTCGATGCGGTCCTGGATCGCCCGCTTGAGCGGCCGGGCACCGAACACCGGGTCGAAGCCGGCCTCGGCGATCTCGGCCAGGGCGGAGTCGGCCACGTCGATCTTCATCTCCAGCCGCGCCAGGCGCTTCTCCAGGTAGCCCAACTGGATCTTGGCGATACCGGCGATGTGCTTCTGGTCCAGGGCGTGGAAGACCACGATCTCGTCGATGCGGTTCACGAACTCGGGGCGGAAATGGGTCTTCACCTCGCCCATCACGGCGAGCTTGATGACCTGGTAGTCGTCGCCGCTCATCTGCTGGATCATCTGGCTGCCCAGGTTGGAGGTCATGACGATCACCGTGTTCTTGAAATCCACCGTGCGGCCCTGGCCGTCGGTCATGCGGCCGTCGTCGAGCACCTGCAGCAGCACGTTGAACACGTCCGGGTGGGCCTTCTCGACTTCGTCGAAGAGGATCACGGAATAGGGCTTGCGGCGCACCTGCTCGGTCAGGTAGCCGCCCTCCTCGTAGCCCACGTAGCCGGGGGGCGCGCCGATGAGCCGCGCCACGGAATGCTTCTCCATGAACTCGCTCATGTCGATGCGGATCAGGTGCTCCTCGGAATCGAACAGGAACTCGGCGAGCGTCTTGCACAGCTCGGTCTTGCCCACGCCCGTGGGGCCCAGGAACAGGAAGGAGCCGTAGGGCCGGTTCTCGTCCGAGAGACCGGCGCGGGAGCGGCGAATGGCATCGGACACCAGGCGCACGGCTTCGTCCTGGCCCACCACGCGGCCATGGAGCTTCTCCTCCATCTTCAGCAGCTTTTCGCGCTCGCCCTGCATCATCTTGCTGACGGGGATGCCCGTGGCGCGGGACACCACCTCGGCGATCTCCTCGGCGCCGACTTGCGTCCTCAGCAGCTTGTTGGCGGCCTTCTTGCCGTCGCCGGATTTTTCCGCGGCCTTGAGCTGGGCTTCCAACTGGGGCAGTTTGCCGTATTGCAGCTCGGCCACCTTTTCGAGCTGGCCCTTGCGCTGGAGGTCGGCCATCTGGGCCTTGACCCGGTCGATCTCCTCCTTGATGTGGGCGGAGCCCTGGACCTGGGCCTTCTCGGCCTTCCAGATTTCCTCCAGGTCCGAGTATTCCTTCTCCAGGCGGCGGATTTCGTCCTCGATGAGGGTGAAGCGCTTCTGGGACGCCTCGTCCTTTTCCTTGCGCACGGCCTCCCGCTCGATCTTGAGCTGGATCAGGCGGCGGTCCAGCTTGTCCATGGACTCGGGCTTGGAGTCGATCTCCATCTTGATGCGGGCGGCGGCTTCGTCGATGAGGTCGATGGCCTTGTCCGGCAGGAAGCGGTCGGTGATGTAGCGGTGACTCAACTCGGCCGCGGCAACGATGGCCGGGTCGGTGATGTCCACGCCGTGGTGCAGTTCGTACTTCTCCTGCAGGCCCCGCAGGATGGCGATGGTGGATTCGACGGAGGGCTCGCCCACCAGCACCTTCTGGAAGCGGCGCTCCAGGGCGGCGTCCTTCTCGATGTACTTGCGGTATTCGTCGAGCGTCGTGGCGCCGATGCAGTGCAGCTCGCCGCGGGCCAGGGCGGGCTTCAGCATGTTGCCGGCGTCCATGGCGCCCTCGGCCTTGCCGGCGCCGACCATGGTGTGCAGTTCGTCGATGAAGACGATGATGCGCCCCTCGTCCTGGGCGATCTCCTTCAACACGGCCTTGAGGCGTTCCTCGAACTCGCCGCGGTACTTGGCGCCGGCCAGCAGGGCCGCCATATCGAGGGAGAGCACCTTCTTGCCCTTGAGGGTCTCGGGCACCTCGTCGTTCACGATGCGCTGGGCCAGGCCCTCGACGATGGCGGTCTTGCCCACGCCGGGCTCGCCGATGAGGACCGGGTTGTTCTTGGTGCGGCGCTGGAGGATCTGGATGGCGCGGCGGATTTCGTCGTCGCGGCCGATCACCGGGTCCAGCTTGCCCAGGCGGGCCCGCTCGGTGAGGTCCAGGCAGTACTTCTTGAGGGATTCGCGCTGGCCTTCGGCCTCCTGGCTGCCCACGCTGGCGCCGCCGCGCACGGCCTCGATGGCCTGCTCCAGGGCGGTGCGCGTCAGGCCCTGCTCCTTGAGCAGGCGACCGGCTTCACCCTTGTCGTTGGTCAGGGCCAGCAGGAACATCTCGGAGGCGATGAACTGGTCGCCGCGCTTCTGGGCTTCCTTGTCGGTAACGTTGAGCAAGTTGGAGAGGTCGCGGCCGATGGACACCTCGCCGCCGTGGCCTTCCACCTGGGGCAGGCGGTCGATGGCGGCATCGATGGCCTTCTTCAGGGGCGTCACGTTCACGCCGGCCCGCTGCAGCAGGGAGGCGGTGGCGCCGTCCTCCTGATTCAGCAGGGCCAGCAGCAGGTGCTGGGGCTCGATGATCTGGTTGTCGTGGCCGACCGCCAGGCTCTGGGCGTCGGAGAGGGCCTGCTGGAATTTGGTGGTGAACTTGTCGAAGCGCATGGGGTAACCCTTTCGGCATTAGGCGTTTCCCGCTAGATGAGGCGGGCAGCCCGTATTTCAAGCGCCCGATCAACGCCGCCGGACGTATTATCGTCCCGTAGACGACAAAACCCCGAACCCGTGCCGACCCGATCTCCCGCCGCCTTGAGCAACATCCGCGGCCTTCCCCTCTGGGCCATGACCATTTTGGTCCTGCTGACCACCGGCGCCTGGCTGGCCTGGAGCGCCTACGACGATTACCGGGACACCATCGAGCAGGAATACCAGTCCCTGGAGTTGAGCGCCCGCCATCGGGAGGCGCGCATCGGGAGCGCCCTGCGCAGCGCGAACCTGATGCTCGACGGCATCGTCGATGACCTGCAGGAAACGCCGGCCATGAGGGCTGCCGAGTTGAATCGCCTGCTGGCGATCTCCCTGCGGCAGCTGCCGGAGGCACGCCACCTGGTGGTCATCGATGCCCGCGGAAGGGCGCGGGCTTCCACCCTGGCCAATATCATCGGCTTCGACGCCTCGGATCGGGAATACTTCATCCGCCACCGGGAACATCCCCGGGACGACAGCCTGTTCGTCACCCGCCCCTTCCGTTCCGTCACCGGCATCACCATCATCACCCTATCCCGGGCGTTGCGGGACGCCAAGGGAAACTTCGCCGGCGTCGTCGCCGCCACCATCGCCCCGCAGATGTTCGACGACATCCTGCGCTTCCTGCCCAATACCCACGACAGCCAGTCCCTGCTCGTCCATGCGTCGGGGGACATCGTCCACGCGGTGCCCGATCCGGAGCGTTTCGTCGGCAAGAACCTGCTGGGCGGCCAGGCCTTCACCGAACATATGGCCGCCGGACAGGCGACGACGCGCCATCTGAACCGCGTCAAAATCACCGGCGTGGAACGCATCTCGGTGCTGCACCGGGTCGACAACACGCCACTGATCGTCATCGTCTCCCGCGACTATGCCGTCGTCGCCGGCCGCTGGCGCCAGGCCTTCATCGTCCATCTGGGTAGCTTCGGCCTGATCGCCGCCGTCACCCTGTTCCTCTCCTGGCTGGCGGGACGACGCCAGCGTTCCCTCGCCAAGGCCCACGCCTTCGCGCGCCAGACCGTGGAGACCGCCAACCTCCTGGTGATCGGGCTGGACGCCAACGGCCGCATCACCACCTTCAACGACACGGCGGAGCGCATCTCCGGTTTCAGCCGCAGCGAAGCCCTCGGCAAACCCTGGCTGGAACTGCTGGTACCGGAGGAGCGGTTTCCCGATACCTTCGTTGAATTCCGCCGGGGGCCGGCGGCCGGCCGGCCGGCCACGACCCTCGAAGGCCCCATCCTCACCAAGGACGGCAAGCTGCGCACGATCTCCTGGCGCAACACCCGCATCGACACGGACGAGGACGGCGCGGCAACGGTCTGCTTCGGCATGGACATCACCGACCGCCAGGATGCCGAGATGCTGCTGCGGCGGCTGATGGGCGAGTCGCCCCTGCCGATGCTGATCTCCGAGGGCGCCGAGGATCGCGTCGTCTTCATCAACCGCCGTTTCGAGCAACTCATCGGCTACGGCCGCGAGGAGATACCCGACCTGGCCCATTGGTGGACACTAGCCTATCCCGACCCCCAGGTGCGCGAGGCCCTGGTGGCCGCCTGGCCGGCATTCGCCGCCATGGCCCAGGCCGCCGACGAACCCCTGCCCCCGCGCGAGGTCGCCATCCGCTGCAAGGACGGCACCGACCGGATATTCGACGTCCATGTCACCGCCATCGGCGAACGCAAGATGGTGGTCTTCGTAGACCTGACGGAAAGACGCCAGGGGGAGGCGCGCCAGTCCGAACTGCTGGACCTCAACCGCCGCATCGTCGAGGAATCGGCCACCGGCTTCGTGCTCTACGGTGCCGACGGCCCCTGCGTCATGGCCAACCAGGCCCTCGCCGACATGGTCGGCTGCCCCCTGGAAACCGTGCTGACGCAGAACTTCCGCCAGCTCGAATCCTGGCGCACGTCCGGCATGCTGGACGCGGCCATGGATGCCCTCCACGACAACCGGCTGGTGCACAAGGAGATCCACGTCACCTCCTCCTTCGGCAAGGAACTGTGGCTGGACGTGCGCTTTTCCCCCATCGTCTGGCACGGCCGCCGCCATCTGATGGCCCTGGTCCAGGACGTCTCCGAGTTCCGCCGCGCCGCCGAGGCCCAGCAGGAGGCCCGCCGCCTGGCGGAAGAGGCGAACCGCGCCAAGAGCGAGTTCCTCGCCAACATGAGCCACGAGATACGCACGCCGATGAACGCCATCATCGGCCTCTCCCAGATCGCCCTGGCGGAGACCCGCGATCCGGGCCTGCGCGACTACCTGGATAAGATCCATGCGGCCTCCACCGCCCTCCTGGGCCTGCTCAACGACATCCTCGACTACTCCAAGATCGAGGCCGGGCGCATCCGCGTGGAGAGTACGGACTTCTCCCTGTTCCAGGTGCTGGAAGGCACCGTCGCCATGCTGCGCATCGCCGCCGAGAACAAGGGGATCGGCCTGGAGCTGGAACTGGCCGACGACGTCCCCAACGATCTCAAGGGCGACCCCATGCGCCTCGGCCAGGTGCTGACCAACATCGTCGGCAATGCGGTCAAGTTCACCGATCAGGGCACCGTGCGCATCGAGGTGCGCCGCCTGCCGGACGTTCCCACCGGCGTCCATCTCCAATTCGCCGTCAGCGACACCGGCATCGGCATGACGCCGGAACAGGTCGGCACCCTGTTCCAACCCTTCGTCCAGGCCGACGGCTCCATCACCCGCCGCTTCGGCGGCAGCGGGCTGGGCCTCGCCATCTCCCGGCACCTGCTGCACCTGATGGGGGGCGACATCCAGGTGGAAAGCCGCTTCGGCGAGGGCAGCCGCTTCAGCTTCGATCTGGTGTTCGCTGCCGAGGACAAGCCCCGGCCGACGGCGACCCGGGCCACCGCCGACGTGGACCTGGCGGCTCTGGCGCAAACGATAGCCGGCGCCAGCGTCCTGCTGGTGGAGGACAACATCGTGAACCAGCAGGTGGCGCGCGCCTTCCTGTTGCGCGCCAAGCTGGCCGTCACCGTGGCCGGCAACGGCCGCGAGGCCCTGGAGCGGCTGGAGAACGGCAGCTTCGACGCGGTGCTGATGGACCTGCAGATGCCGGTGATGGACGGCATCGAGGCGGCCCGGCGCATCCGTGCCCAGGAACGTTTCGCCGGCCTGCCCATCATCGCCGTGACCGCCTCGGCCATGGAGAGCGACCGGCGCCTATGCCTGGAAGCGGGCATGCAGGACCACCTGGCGAAACCGCTGGACGCGGAACAGCTGATCCGTCTCCTGTTGCGCTGGATTCCGCCGCGCACGGCAGCCGGTGCCGTCACGGAGGCCCGCCGCGACGAGCTGACGGGCACCCTGGAGGAACTCGCCGGCATGCTGCGCAGCCACGAGTTCGTGCCGGCCGGCTTCCTGCGCCAGCTGCGCGCCCGGCTGGAACCGACCGGCGAAAAAGAGACGACCGCCCAACTCGAACACGCCATCTCGCGCTACGATTACGCCAAGGCGGAAGAGTTGCTCGGGACGCTGGTCTCCGCCCTCGGTCCTACCCGCTTTCGCGACACGCCATGATGCCCCAGTCCGCCCGCCCGGCAATCCTGATCGTCGATGACATGCCCACCAACATCCAGTTGCTGGCGGAGGCCCTGCGCGCCGACTACCGCATCCTGGTGGCGACCAACGGCGCCGAAGCCCTGCAGATCGTGGCCGGGCAGACCCGGCCGGACCTGATCCTGCTCGACATCATGATGCCGGAGATGGACGGCTTCGAAGTCTGCCGGCGCCTCAAGGACGATGCCGCCAGCCGGGACATCCCGGTGATCTTCGTCACGGCGAAGGACGATGTGGAGGCGGAGGCCCGCGGCCTCGACCTGGGCGCCATCGACTACATCGTCAAGCCCTTCCACCTGCCGGTGGTGAAGGCGCGCGTGCGCAACCACGTCTCCCTCAAGCAGAAGGCCGACTTGCTGGAGTCTCTCGCCCACATCGACGCCCTCACCGGCATTCCCAACCGGCGCCGCCTCGACGAGACCCTGGAGACCGAATGGCGGCGCTGCATGCGTTCCGGGCTGCCGTTGTCCGTGCTGATGGTGGACATCGACCGCTTCAAGGCCTACAACGACCACTTCGGCCACGGCGCCGGCGACCGCTGCCTGTGCGCCATCGCCGGCCTGCTCGCCGACCAGGCGACGCGGCCCGGCGACCTGGCGGCCCGCTACGGCGGCGAGGAGTTCGCCGTCGTGCTGCCCGAGACCGATCTGGCCGGCGCCGCCCGCATCGCCGAGCGCCTGCGTGCCCAGGTCGAAATGGCCGCCATTCCCCACGCGCCGGGAGCCGACATGAACATTGTCACCGTCAGCGTCGGCTGCGCCTGTGCAACGCCGGGCGAACAGGGCGGCCCGGAGAAGCTCCTCGCCGCCGCCGACAGCCGTCTCTATGAAGCGAAGAAGGCCGGACGCAACCGCGTCTGCAGCTGACGCCCACCGGAGAATCGCCATGCCTCTCGCCCGCCATCCCGCCGCCACTTCCCTGCGTGCCGCCGATACGGGCAAGATCGTCAGCGCCCGCGAGGCCGTCTGCCTGATCCGCGACGGCGACACCGTCGCCACCGGCGGCTTCGTCGGCATCGGCTTCCCCGAGAACATCGCCGTGGCCATCGAGTCCCTGTTCCTCGAAGGCGAGGCCAGCGACACCCACGGCATCGGCCATCCGCGCAACCTGACCCTCGTCTACGCCGCCGGCCAGGGCGACGGCAAGGAGCGCGGCCTCAACCACCTGGGCCACGATGGCCTCGTCGCCCGCGTCATCGGCGGCCACTGGGGCCTGGTGCCCAAGCTGCAACAACTGGCCGTCTCCAACCGCATCGAGGCCTGGAACCTGCCCCAGGGCGTCATCACCCACCTGTTCCGCGACATCGCCGCCGGCAAGCCCGGCACCTTGACGCGGGTCGGCCTCGGCACCTTCGTGGACCCGCGTTTCGGCGGCGGCAAGCTGAACGAGAAGACGACGGCGGACCTGGTGCGCCTGATGGAGATCGACGGCGAGGAATACCTGTTCTACAAGGCATTCCCCATCCATGTCGGCATCATCCGCGGCACCACGGCCGACGCCGACGGCAACGTCACCATGGAGAAGGAGGCCCTGACGCTGGAGGCCCAGGCCATCGCCATGGCGGCCCACAATTCGGGCGGCATCGTCATCGCCCAGGTGGAGCGCATCGCCGCCCGCGGCACCCTCAACTCCCGCCACGTCAAGATTCCCGGCGTGCTGGTGGACTGCGTGGTGGTGGCCGAGAAGCCCGAATACCACATGCAGACCTTCCTGGAGCCCTACAACCCGGCCTTTTCCGGCGAGCTGCGCGTGCCCATGTCGGCCGTGCCGACCCTGGACATGAGCGAGCGCAAGATCATCGCCCGCCGCGCCGCCCTGGAGCTGCGCGCCAACGCCGTGGTCAACCTGGGCATCGGCATGCCCGAAGGCGTCGCCGCCGTCGCCGCCGAGGAGAGCATCATCGACCTGCTGACCATGACGGCCGAACCCGGCGTCATCGGCGGCATCCCGGCCGGCGGCCTCAACTTCGGCGCCGCCATCAACACCCAGGCCATCATCGACCAGCCGAGTCAGTTCGACTTCTACGACGGCGGCGGCCTCGACATCGCCTTCCTCGGCCTCGCCCAGGCGGACCGGGAGGGCAACCTCAACGTCTCCAAGTTCGGTCCGCGGCTGGCCGGCGCCGGCGGCTTCATCAACATCTCCCAGAACGCCAAGAAGGTGGTCTTCGTCGGCACCTTCACCGCCGGCGACCTGGAGGTAGCGGTGGCCGACGGCCGCCTCGCCATCGTCGAGGACGGCCGCGCCATGAAGTTCGTGGACACCGTCGAGCACCGCACCTTCAGCGGCGTCGAAGCCGCCAGGCGCGGCAAGACCGTGCTCTACATCACCGAGCGCTGCGTCTTCCGTCTCTGTGCCGACGGCCTGGAGCTCACGGAGATCGCCCCCGGGGTGGACCTGCAGCGCGACATCCTCGACCGCATGACCTTCCGTCCCATCCTGCGCGGCGAGCCGCGGCTGATGGATGCGCGCATCTTCCGCGACGCGCCGATGAACCTGCGGCCCGGCCTGCTGGAACGGCCCCTCGACGAACGCCTGAGCTACGACGCCGCCCAGAACCTGTTCTTCGTCGATTTCGCCGGCTTGTCGGTGCGCAGCGGCGAGGACATCCAGCGCATCCGCGCCGCCGTGGATGCCCGCCTGGACGCCGTGGGGCACAAGGTCTTCGCCATCGTGAACTACGACCACTTCGACATCGCCCCGGAATTGGTGGACCGCTACGTGGACATGGTGAAGGACATCACCGCCCGGCATTACCACCAGGTCACGCGCTACACGGCGAGCGCCTTTCTGCGCATGCAGCTCGGCGAGGCCCTGGAGCGCAACCGGGTGGTGCCGCGGTTCTATACGAACGAGTCGGAGGCGCGCACGCACCTGAACCCGTAATGCCGAATGAATTCGTCCACCAATATGGCGCCAGGTTTCGGTTCGGTTGGCGCCGGGTTTGTGCTAGTCTGAAAGCACGTAGAAGTTTCACAGGAGGGAGAAGTGGCCATGAAGAACGAGCAATTCAACGAGATGCATCGCAAGAACATGGAAGCGGCCATGCGCCTGGCCCAGCTTTCCATCGAGAATTCCCAGAGGATCATGGCGCTGCAGTCCGAGTTGGCGCGGGAGCTTTTCCAGGAAAGCGTCAACAACGCCAAGGCCCAGACCGGTGCCAAGGACCCCCAGGAACTGATGAACCTGCGTGCCCGCTACGCCCAGGACACCACCCAGCGGATGATGGAAAGCGCCCAGAAAATCGCCGAGATCGGCAACGACGCGCGGGTCGAGTTCTCGCGCCTGCTGACCGAGCAGCTGGCCTCCGGCAGCCATGAGCTCATGGATGCCTTCCAGTCCTTCTTCAAGGCGCTGCCGGGCCAGAACCCGAACATGCTCCAGGCCATGCAGCAGGCGATGGCGACGGCCAACAGCGCCTTCGAGCAGATCACCCAGGCCTCTTCGGCCGCCTTCAGCAACATGAACGAACTCGCCAAGAAGGCTGCGGCCCCCAAGGCCAAGAAGTAAGCCGCGCAGTTCCCCCGACGAAGGCCCCGCTTGCGGGGCCTTCGCTTTTGCGGCGGCGGTAGAATGCCGCCATGTCCCCCACGCCGATTCTTCGCAGCGCCACCCTGCGGGCCGTCGAAGCCCGTTTCGTCGGCCGCGCCGATCCTCCCCTGATGGAGCGGGCCGGGGCAGCGGCGGCCGCCGTCGCCCTGGAGATGCTGGCCGCCGACGGCGTTCCCCTCGTGGTGGCGGGCCCCGGCAACAACGGCGGCGATGCCTTCGTCGTCGCCCGGCTGCTCAAGGAATCGGGCTACGCACCCGTGATGGTCTTCGCCGGCGAGATCGAAGGTCTGCCGGCCGATGCCCGCGGCGCCCTGGAAAGCTGGCGCTCCATCGGCGGCGAGATTCATACGGCCATTCCCGACCGCGGCTACGCCCTGGTCATCGACGGCCTGTTCGGCATCGGCCTCGCCCGCCCTCTCGCCGGACGCTACGCAGCACTGGTGGCGCGCATCAACGGCCTCGGCTGCCCCGTGCTGGCCCTCGACATGCCGAGCGGACTCGACTCCGAGAGCGGTCGCGTGATGGGAACTGCGGTGCGGGCGACCCGTACCGCCACCTTCATCGCCCTGAAGCCGGGCCTGCTGACCCTCGACGGTCCCGACCATTGCGGCAGCGTCGACGTGCATGACCTGGGCTTGGCCTTCGAGGAACAGGACGGCGTCCGCAACGACCCCGAGTTGTTCGGCGCCTGCCTGAAGCCGCGCCTGCGCAACAGCCACAAGGGCAGCTACGGCAACGTCGCCATCGTCGGCGGCGCCCCCGGCATGGCCGGCGCCGCCCTGTTGGCGGGCCGCGCGGCCCTGCGTCTGGGAAGCGGCCGGGTCTATGTGGGCATGCTGGAGCGACTGCCGGTGGACCCGGTGCAGCCCGAACTGATGCTGCGGGAGCCCCGGGACGCCATGGCCGCGGCGACGACGCTCGCCCTCGGTCCCGGCCTCGGCGACTCGGCCGCCGCCGTCGAACTGGTGCGCCGGGCCGTCGAACTGCCGCTGCCCCTGGTGATCGATGCCGACGGTCTCAACATCCTCGCCGCCCACCCGGTGCTCGCCGGCCGCACGGCAGCCCGCTCCGCACCGACGCTGCTGACGCCCCATCCGGCCGAAGCCGCCCGCCTGCTCGGCAAGACCGTTGCCGAAGTGCAGGCCGACCGGGTCGCCGCCGCCCTCGCCCTGGCCCGCCGCTGCAAGGCCCATGTCGTCCTCAAGGGCTGCGGCAGCGTGCTCGCCGCCGCCGACGGCCGCTGGGCCATCAACGCCGGCGGCAACGCCGGGCTGGCCTCCGCCGGCAGCGGCGACGTGCTCACCGGGATGGCGGCAGCCCTGCTGGCCCAGGGCTGGCCGGCCTGGGAAGCCCTGCTCGGCGCCGTGTACTTCCACGGCGCGGCGGCGGACGATCTCGCCGCTCGCGGCGTCGGACCCGCCGGCATGACGGCGGGGGAAATCATCGACGCGGCCCGCGCCCGCTTCAACGCCGCCTGTGCCGGTGGCTGAGGCGCGCCCCCTGCTGGGGATCGTCCTCATGGTGCTGGCGGGCCTCTGCTTCGCCGGCCTGGACGCCACCTCCAAGACCCTTTCCCAGACCTTCTCGGTGCCCCTGCTGGTGTGGGCCCGCTACGCCTTCCACTGCCTGTTGATGGTCGTGTTCCTCGCGCCTTCGATGGGCTTGCGTCTCGTCAGCACCCGCCGGCCGCTGTTGCAGGTGGTACGCGCCCTGCTGCTGGTGGGCATCACCGGCTGCGCCATGGCGGCCTTCCGCGTCATGCCCCTGGCGGAAGCCACCGCCATCCTGTTCGTCACGCCCCTGGCGGTGGCCCTTCTCGCCGGCCCCTGCCTCGGCGAACGCATCGGCCTCGGCCGCTGGCTCGCCGTCGCCGCCGGCTTCGGCGGCGTACTGCTGATCGTCCGCCCCGGCGGCGATCTGCCAGCGGAAGGCATCGCCTTCGCCCTCGCCGGGGCCGCCTGCTACGCGGCCTACCAGATCCAGACGCGCATGCTGTCTCCCACCGAAAACACCTGGACCATGCTGTTCTACACGGCCCTGGTGGGCACGGCGGCCATGAGCCTGGCCCTGCCCTTCATCTGGGAGGGCCCGCTGCCGGACTGGCGCGAGGCTATGCTGATCGCCAGCCTCGGCATCTACGGCGGCACGGGACACTTCCTGCTGATCCGCGCCTTCCGCCACGCGCCGGCCTCCCTGCTGGCGCCCTACCTCTACACCCAGCTCATCTGGGCCGGGCTGCTGGGCTGGCTATTCTTCGGCCAGTTTCCCGACGCCGTCTCCCTGGCCGGCATGGGCGTCGTCGCCGCCGCCAGCATCGGCATGACGCTGTGGGAGCGCCACGCCGCACGCCGCGCCGCGGCGGCCTGACGCCACCGCACTACGGGCGTGGCGCCTCGGTTTCCAGGCTAGAATCGGCCATCGCAACCGAAAGACAAATCACCATGGATTTCCCGCTGCAACTCGCCGCCGAAGTGGAACGCAACGTCCTCGCCGCCCTGGCCGAGGACATCGGCGGCGGCGATCTCACCGCCATGCTCACCCCCGCCGGCCACCGGGCCTTCGGCGCCGTCGTCAGCCGCGAGGACGCAGTCCTCGCCGGCCAGTCCTGGTTCGACGCCTGTTTCCAGCATCTCGATCCGAACGCCCGCATCGCATGGGCGGCCCGCGACGGCGAGCACGTCGCCGCCGGCCAGGTGCTCTGCGAGATCGAGGCCGATACCCGCGCCCTGCTGACCGCCGAGCGGCCGGCCCTGAACTTCCTGCAACTGCTGTCGGGCACCGCCACCGTCACCCGCCGTTACGTGGAGGCCGTCGCCGGCACCGGCGCAAAGATCGTCGACACGCGCAAGACCCTACCCGGCCTGCGCCTGGCCCAGAAGTACGCCGTACGCTGCGGCGGCGGCACCAATCACCGCCTCGGCCTTTACGACGGCATCCTCATCAAGGAAAACCACATCCTCGCCGCCGGCGGCGTCACCGCAGCCCTGGGCCAGGCCCAGGCCCTGGCCCGCGGCGACGTCTTCATCCAGATCGAGGTGGAAAATCTCGATCAGCTCGCCGAAGCCCTGGACGCGGGCGCCGCCATGATCCTGCTCGACAACATGGATCTGGACCAGATGCGCCAGGCCGTCGGCCTCACGGCCGGCCGCGCCCAACTGGAGGCTTCCGGCGGCGTGCGGCTGGAGACCGTCCGCGCCATCGCCGAGACGGGGGTGAACCGCATTTCCGTCGGCAGCCTGACCAAGGATGTGCGCGCCATCGACCTCTCCCTGCGGCATATCGAACAGTGATTCGCCGCCGGTGCGGAGTGCAGGGCTTGTGCTAGAATGCGCGCCTCGCTCGGGCCCACCGGGCGGCCACCGCGGAGAGGTGGATGAGTGGTTTAAGTCGCACGCCTGGAAAGCGTGTTTGGGGTAATACCCCAACGCGGGTTCGAATCCCGCCCTCTCCGCCAGCAAGGTCTATGGAAGCCGCAACCTGAGAGGGTTCGCGGCTTTTTCGTTTCAATCTCTCTGCCGCCGGGTTTACCGGCCCGAGGGTTTCCGGCAGGGTCGGCGTCCGCCCCGAGGGCTTACGCCGCCACCGAAAAGCGCCGTGCCGCCACCGCCTGGAGGGCCCGCTGGATGCGGGCATTCGACTGCACCTGGAGCCAGGGCAGGCATTCGGCGAGATTGAGGGCGATGTCCACCTTCTGCGCCATCGTGATGGGTTGTTCGCAAAGGCGTTGCAGTTCCGCGGCGCACTCGGCCTGCAGGCTGCCCGGCACCGCCATTTCGCCGACGACGAGGGCCACCGCCAGCAGATCGGACTGATGCTCCTCGGAGAACCAGGGCTCGCCGATGGCCGTCAGGGCCACCAGCGCCGGCAGTTCGGTGTTGAGTCTCTTCTTGATGCCCAGCGGCAGAACCGCGGCTTGTCTGGAACCCGTTTTACGCATCGCTATCCTCGGCAAAGGATGCCGCTTTGTCTCTTGAGGCGGCAATATCTATCGGTCGAACTGGCTTACCACTCATTGGGCACCCGCTTTCCGGATACCTGATTGGACATGAGCAGGTTCCATGCCCAATCCAAGAAACAAAAGGAAATTTCCCTCGCAATTCCCTCCATTGCCGATCGACCGGCAGGCAGGCGCTCCGGCCCCGCCTGCGGAATGGTGGCCGCCGGTTGGCGGCCGGCTCCGCTGCTAATAGACTATGGGCGTCACATCCATAGACATCCTTGGGAGAAGGAAATGCAGACACCTGCGACACAGCCTGACGGCGCCGCCATCCACACGGCGAAGCTGCTGAGTTCCGTACGCATCACGCCCGAGTCCTCGCGCGAAGAGGTACGGCAGATGACCTTCGAAACGGACGCAGACGTAGCGGCGGAGGTGGGCAGTTGCATCCGCATCCTGGCGCCCGGCCAGTACGGCAACCGCTACCACACGCGGCTCTATTCCATCGCCGACCGGGACCGGTCCGCGACGGGGTTCCGTTTTTCCGTATGCGTGCGCCGCTGCTTCTATATCGACGACTTCAATGGCGAGAAGTACGAAGGCGTCGCCTCGAACTATCTGTGCAACCTGCGGCCCGAGGCCAGCATCGAGTTCTCCGGTCCGGTCGGCTATCCCTTCGCCGTGCCCGCCGATCCGAAAGTCGACCTGCTCATGATCGGCATGGGTACCGGCATCGCCCCCTTCCGCGGCCTGGTGCGGACCATCTACGAGAAGCTCGGCGGCTGGAAGGGCAGGGTCCGCCTCTTCCATGGCGCGAAGACCGGCCTGGAGATGCTCTACCTGAACGATGCCAACAGCGACCTGGCCAGCTATTTCGACCAGCCGACCTTCAAGGCCTTCCATGCGGTGAGCCCGCGCCCGGCCTTCGACGCCCCCGTCGCCCTGGGCGAGGCTCTGGCGAAGAACGCCGCCGAGGTTTGGGAAATCGTCAACAGCCCGGACAGCCGCGTCTACGTGGCCGGCGCGACGCAGATGCTGGAAGCGATAGACAAGGCCATGGCCGCCATGGCGGGCTCGCTCCAGGCATGGCGTACCCTGCGCCAGAATCTCGCCGCCCAGGGGCGCTGGGTGGAAGTGCTCTATTGATAGGGGCCTGATGCTGCGTCCTGCGGTCCGGCCGGCCGGTGAGCCCGCGCCGCCGGCCGCATATGTCTTTCGATGAATTCACAAACCGAACGGCAACGTGTAACTTTCGCGCCGGGTTCTCCGCCACCGGCCAAGCCATCGCCGGTGACCTCCGGGAGATACCCGAACGAAGGGGGACACCATGACCAAGCCAATGTCAGATTGCACCGGATGCAGCCTTTACGATTCCACCGGCTGCCCCAACTCCAACCCGCCGGCCCCCGGCAATTGCTCCCAATTCATCTCCTGGTCGGACCAGCTGCTGCAGGAAAGCGCCGCCATCGAGCGGGCCCAGCGCATGGCCTGGGTGCTGCTGCTCGCGGCATCGGCCCTGGCCGCACTCGTCCTCACGATGCCGGAGATGCGGGCCTGAACATCTCGCCTGCAGGGTCCGGCAGGGGAGCGCTGCCATGCTAACCTTGCGCGCTTTCGCATCCCGCCCGGTTCGCGACCCAAGTTGGCCATAGGAGCACGCGTGTCCATTTTTTCCGAAAAAGCCCGCCTCATCGCCTGGCTCGGCGCCATTCTCGCCATCGGCTTCCTCTCGACCACCATCGGCGGCTACATCGTTTCGCGGGATTCGATCCGCCACGGGATCTCGGCCCAGGCACTGCCGCTGACGGCCGACAACATCTACTCCGAAATCCAGAAGGATCTGCTGCGCCCGGTCTTCATCTCATCCCTGATGGCCCACGACACCTTCGTCCGCGACTGGGTCCTGGGCGGCGAGCGCAATCCCGATTCCATCGTCCGCTACCTCGCCGAGGTGAAGCTGAAGTACGACACCGTCTCCAGCTTCCTCGTCTCCGCCAACAGCGGCAAGTACTACTACGCCGACGGCATCCTGAAGACGGTGCAGCCGGGCAATCCGGCCGACAAATGGTTCTACCGCGTGCGCGACATGGCGGAAGCCTACGAGACGAACATCGACCCGGACATGGCCAACCGCAACACCATGACCATCTTCATCAACTACCGGGTGCTGGATTACGAAGGGCGCTTCATCGCCGCCACCGGCGTCGGCCTGACGCTGGACACGGTCAACAAGCTGATCGACCGCTACCAGGAGCAGTTCCGGCGCCGCATCTTCTTCGTCGATCCCCAGGGCACCATCGTCCTCGCCGGCAAGTCCATGAGCGAAATCCGCGGCTCGATCCGCAACATGGAAGGCATCGGCACCATCGCCGAGCGCATCCTCGAAACCGGCAGCACCCACACCCACCTCGAATACACGCACAACGACGCCCAGGTGATGGTCAATTCCCGCTTCATTCCTGAACTCGGCTGGTTCCTCATCGTCGAGCAGGAGGACCTGGAAGAGACTGCGCCGGTGCGCCGGATATTCTTCATCAACCTGGCCATCGCGGCCGTCGCCGGCCTGCTGGTGTTCGGCATCCTGCTGCCGGCCATCAACCGCTACCAGCGGCGCATCGAGGCCATGGCCCGCGAAGCCCTGGACAACGCCGGCCGGGAACTGGAGCGCGCCGCAGACCAGCAGCAGTTCGTCGCCATGGTTTCCCACGAGTTCCGCACGCCGCTGGCGATCATCGACGCCAGCCTGCAAACCCTGCGGCAACTGGAAGCGGATACGCCGCCGGACGTAACGGCCCGCCACCGCAAGATCCACCGGGCCAGCGCCCGGCTGCAGGAGCTGATCGGCAACTACCTGACGGGGGACCGCCTGCGCCACAGCGAGGTGGCCGTACGCATGGAGCCCCTCGCTTTGTTCGATCTGGTGGCGGCCACCGGGCGCCGCTCCGAATGGCCGCAACTCCACCTGGAAACGGCCGAGGAGACGGCCACGGTGCAGGGCGACCCGGAACTGCTGCGCATTGCCTTTTCCAACCTCGTCAGCAACGCCATGAAGTATTCGCCCGAGGACAGCCCGATCCGCATCGCCTGCCGGGTCCGGGATGGCTGGGCGGAGGTGGAAATCCGCGACCAAGGCATCGGCATTGCCGCCGACGAGATACCGAAGATCTTCGACAAGTATTACCGGGCGCCCGGCAACAAGGCCAGCGGCGCCGGCCTGGGCCTGTATCTGGTAAAGCAGATTGTGGAACTCCACGGCGGCAGCGTGGCAGCCGAAAGCACGCCCGGCGCCGGCACGACCATGCGCGTGCGCCTGCCCCTGGCCCCCGCCGCCTGACCGTCCGGCAACGCGGGGGCGGAAGCCCCGTCAGCCGCAGTGGCGGACGATGAAGTCCTTCACGGCCTGGACATCCACAGGCATCACCTCCACCCGCTGGGGCAGGGCCTCGATGCCCTCCAGCTCGGCCGGCCGCGAAGGCTCGCGGTTCAGGGCTTCGCGGATGGTCTCGGCGAACTTCACCGGCTGGGCGGTTTCCAGCACCACCATGGGCACGCCGGCTTCCCGGTGTTCCAGCGCCACCTTGACGGCGTCGGCCGTATGGGTATCGATCATGGTGCCGTATTTCTCCCACACCGTACGGATGGTCGCCAGCCGGTCGGCATGGCTGCTGCGCCCCGAGGCGAAGCGGTAGTCCGGCAGCTTCGCCATGTGGGGCGTGCCGTTGAGATCGAAGGCGCCGCCGGTGTCGACCCTGGCCCACAGTTCCTTGACGACCTTGGGATCGCGGCCGACGAGATCGAAGACGAAGCGCTCGAAGTTGGAGGCCTTGGAGATGTCCATGGACGGGCTCGACGTGACGTGGGTCTCCGCCGTCGCCCGCGGCCGGTACACGCCGGTGCGGAAGAACTCGTCGAGCACGTCGTTCTCGTTGGTGGCCAGCACCAGACGGGCGATGGGCAGGCCCATCATGCGGGCGATGTGGCCGGCGCAGATGTTGCCGAAGTTGCCCGAGGGCACGCAGAAAGCCACCTGCTCGTCGTTCGACTGGGTGGCGGCAAAGTAGCCCTTGAAGTAATAGACGATCTGGGCGGCGACGCGGGCCCAGTTGATGGAATTCACCGCACCGATCTTGTACTTCGCCTTGAAGGCGGCGTCGTTGGAAACGGCCTTCACGATGTCCTGGCAATCGTCGAACATGGCCGTGATGGCGATGTTGAAGATGTTGGGGTCCTGCAGCGAATACATCTGGGCCCGCTGGAAGGGACTCATGAGGCCGTGGGGCGAGAGCATGAAGACGCGCACGCCCTGCTTGCCGCGCATGGCGTACTCGGCGGCGGAACCCGTATCGCCCGAGGTGGCGCCCAGGATGTTGATGGTCTCGCCGCGCTTCTGCAGCACGTACTCGAACAGGTTGCCGAGCAGTTGCATCGCCATGTCCTTGAAGGCCAGCGTCGGGCCGTTGGACAGTTCCAGCAGATGCAGGTCGGGTTCCAGGGTGGTCAGGGGCGTCACGTCGGCGGCGTCGCGGCCCGGCCGGCACCAGCGGTAGGTCTGGGCCGTGTAGGTGCGGTCCGCCAGAGTCTTGAGGTCGCAGGCGGGAATGTCGTCGATGAACTTCTGCAGCACCTTCAACGCCAGCGCATGGTAGGGCAGTTCGCGCCATTCGGCGAGTTCGGCCGGCGTCACCTGGGGATAGGACTCGGGCAGATAGAGGCCGCCGTCCGGCGCCAGGCCGCCCAGCAGGATGTCGCAGAAGGACTGGGATTGGGCGTGGCCGCGGGTGCTGATGTAGCGCATCGCTTCGCCTTACTTGTCCAGGTTTTCCAGGCGCAGGCGGATCACCTTGCGCTTCACCACCGGCAGGGCCTCGATCTTGGCGATGGCGCCGTCCACGTTCTTTTCCTTGGTCTCGTGGGTGAGGATGATGATGTCCGTCTGCTCCTCGCCCTCGGCCGGCTCGCGCTGGATCATGGCGTCAATGGAGATCTGCTGGTCGGCCAGGATGCGCGTGATGTCGGCCAGCACGCCCGGCTTGTCCTCGACGCGCAGGCGCAGGTAGTAGCTGGTCTTCACCTCGGCCATGGGCAGCACCGGCGTGTCCTTCACGGCGTCGGGCTGGAAGGCCAGGTGGGGCACGCGGTTCTCCGGATCGGAGGTGGCCATGCGCGTCACATCGACGAGATCGGCGATGACGGCGGAGGCGGTCGGCTCGGCGCCGGCACCCTTGCCGTAGTAGAGGGTGGCGCCGACGGCGTCGCCCTGCACCAGCACGGCGTTCATGGCGCCCTCGACGTTGGCGATGAGGCGCTTGGTGGGCACCAGGGTCGGATGCACGCGCAGCTCGAAGCCCTCGGAACGGCGCTTGGTGATGCCCAGCAGCTTGATGCGGTAGCCCAGCTGTTCGGCGTACTTGATGTCCTCGGCCTCCAGCTTGCTGATGCCTTCGATGTGGGCCTTGTCGAACTGCATGGGGATGCCGAAGGCGATGGCCGACATGATGGTCAGCTTGTGGGCAGCGTCCACGCCTTCCACGTCGAAGGTCGGGTCGGCTTCCGCATAGCCCAGGCGCTGGGCTTCCTTGAGCACGGTGTCGAAGGACAGGCCCTTGTCGCGCATCTCGGAGAGGATGAAGTTGGTGGTGCCGTTGATGATGCCGGCGATCCACTGGATGCGGTTGGCGGTGAGGCCCTCGCGCAGGGCCTTGATGATCGGGATGCCGCCGGCGACGGCCGCCTCGAAGGCCACCATGACGCCCTTCTTCTGGGCGGCGGCGAAGATCTCGTTGCCATGGACGGCCAGCAGGGCCTTGTTGGCGGTGACCACGTGCTTGCCGTTCTCGATGGCCTTGAGGACCAGTTCCTTGGCCACGCCGTAGCCGCCGATCAGCTCGACGACGATATCCACTTCCGGATCGGCGACGACGGCGAAGGCGTCATCGGTGACACGGGCCTTGCCCCCGGTGACCTGCTTGGCCAGTTCGAGGTTCTTGTCGGCGACCATGGTGATCTGGATCGGCCGGCCGGCGCGCCGCGTGATTTCCTCCGCGTTGCGGTTGAGCACCGTCCAGGTGCCGCCGCCGACGGTGCCGATGCCGAGGAGTCCTACGTTGATGGGTTTCATAGCGTTTCCGTTTGAAGGGGGTTGATTCAAGTGCCGTGGCGCTTCCGGTAGCTTTCGAGGAAGCGCGCGATGCGGCCGATGGCCTCGCGCAGGTCGTCCTCGTGGGGCAGGAACACCAGGCGGAAATGGTCGGGGTTGGGCCAGTTGAAGCCGGTGCCCTGCACCAGCAGCACGCGCTGTTCCTGCAGCAGTTCGAGGATGAACTCCTGGTCGTCGGCGATCGGGTACATCTTGGGATCGAGGCGCGGGAACATGTAGAGCGTGGCCTTGGGCTTCACGCAGCTGACGCCGGGAATCGAGGTAATCAGCTCGTGGGCCACGTCCCGCTGGCGGCACATGCGACCGCCGGGCGCCACCAGGTCGTTGATGCTCTGGTAGCCGCCGAGGGCCGTCTGGATCGCGTACTGGCCCGGTACGTTGGCGCACAGGCGCATGGAGGCCAGCATGTCGAGGCCTTCGATGTAGTCCCTGGCGGGACGCTTCTCGCCGGACACCACCATCCAGCCGGCCCGGTAGCCGCAGGAGCGGTAGTTCTTCGACAGGCCGTTGAAGGTGATGGTCAGAACGTCCTCGGACAGAGAGGCCAGAGACGTGTGCTTGACGCCGTCGTAGATCACCTTGTCGTACACCTCGTCGGCGTAGAGGATCAGGTCGTTCTCGCGGGCGATGGCGACGAGTTCCTTGAGCAGGTCGTCGGGATAGACGGCGCCGGTCGGATTGTTCGGGTTGATGACCACCAGAGCCCGGGTGTTGGGCGTGATCTTGGCGCGGATGTCGTCCAGGTCCGGCAGCCAGCCGTTGGACTCGTCGCACAGGTAGTGGCGCGGCGTGCCGCCGGAAAGGCTCACGGCGGCGGTCCACAGCGGATAGTCGGGGGCCGGCACCAGTACCTCGTCGCCGCTGTTGAGCAGGGCGTTCATGGCCATGACGATGAGCTCGGAGACGCCGTTGCCCAGGTAGATGTCGTCGATGGTGACGCCCTTGACCTGCTTCTGCTGGGTGTAGTGCATCACGGCCTTGCGGGCCGGGAAGATGCCCTTGGAGTCCGAGTAGCCCGAGGCCGCCGGCAGGTTGCGGATCATGTCCTGCTGGATCTCTTCCGGCGAGTCGAAGCCGAAGGCGCCCAGGTTGCCGATGTTGAGCTTGATGATGCGGTGGCCCTCGTCCTCCATCTGCTTGGCGCGCTCCAGCACGGGACCGCGGATGTCGTAGCAGACGTTGGCGAGCTTGGCGGACTTGGCTATCGGTTGCATCGGGTCAAACCATCCTTCCTGGAGAGTTCCTTCATTCCTCGAAGCGCGCCAGGCTGACGCCCTGCTGCCGGCACGCTTCCAAAAACTCCGCGCCGGCGAGATAGCGATACTCCACCGCCCGGGTCGGGCCGATGGGATCGCTGTCGTCGCTGGCGGGCAAGCCGGGATGGCACATCATCAGGCTGCGGTCGGGACACCCCGCGAGCCAGGTCCGCATCAGTCCGGCATAGTCAGCCCGACATTGTAAAGAATAAAGGCCGCCAAACCAGCCCGGCGTCGCCAATCCGGCCCTTTTTGCGTGGCCGGCGAAGCCCCGGCATGCGACCCTGAGGATGGCGGCCTTGAGGCCGGCGTCGCCGGGTAGCCGCGTCAGGTCCGGCGCCCGCAGGTAGGGCCGCACATCGCCGGTCCAACGCAGGGCGACGGCATCCGTCAATGCGTCCCGCACCACGGGCAGGGCGTGGACGTGCTGGTGGCCGTCGATGAAGTCCGGCAGGCGGCCCATTTCGGCAGCAAAGGCGTCGATCTGGCGCAGCAGGGCGTCCCGCAGATCGGCGCGGGACAGCAGCCGGAACTGGCTCGCCAGCAGCCAGTGGTTCACCGGCCGCGCCGAGGCGTCGAAGGGATGGGTCAGGTTGAAGTGCAGGCCCACGTCGATTTTTCCCTCCAGGGGCACCAGCAGGCGGGCCCCCTCGCGCCAGTGGGGCGACTGGGTCATGACGCTGGTGGCCGAAAGCCGGCCGGCCGCCGCCAGTTCGACGATGCCCGCGCTGATGGCCGGCGACTGGGCGAAGTCGTCGGCGCAGAGGGTCAGGCGCTTCACGGCGCCGTCCCGGCGAAGGCCCAGAACTTGCCGAGGACGAAGGTCATGACCGCCACTGCGACGAGCACGAGGAACAGGGCCGCCCGGTAGTCCAGGGGCGTGAATTCCAGCAGCAGCGCGTAGAGCCCCTCGTTCACCGCGAAACCCAGGGAGGCGATGGCGAAGAAGCGCGGCAGGGCCTGCCGGTGGGCCACGTGCCCGGCCTGGAAGGTCAGGCGGCGATGGCCCCAGTAGCTGACCTGGAAGGCGATCAGGAAGGCCGGCACGTTGGCCACCAGCGGCGGCAGGCCGGCCGGCACCAGGGCCGCCACAGCGAGGAAATGGGTCGCCATGGCCGAGACGCCGACCACGCCGAACCAGAACAGCTCCCGGGTCATGCCGCGGGCTTGTCGGCGCCGGGCCGTCGCGAAACGACGCGGCTGACGAAGTAAGCCGGCCGCTGCTTGACCTCGGCGTAGATGCGGCCGATGTATTCGCCGAGCACGCCGATGGACAGGAGCTGCACGCCGCCGAGGAACATGATGCCGACGGTCAGGGTCGGCCAGCCGGCCACGTCGTTGCCCCAGATCAGGGTGTCCATGGCCACCCAGAAGGCGTAGAGGATGGAGGCCAGCGACACCACGCCGCCGGCGATGGACCAGACCCGCAGGGGCACGTTGGAGAAGGAGGTCAGGCCCGTCAACGCCAGGCCGAACAGACGCCAGAAATTGAAGCTGCTCTCGCCGGCGCGGCGCTCGTCGGTGCGCGACACCACGGCCAGGCGCGTGAAGCCGACCCAATTGTAGAGGCCCTTCATGAAGCGGTTGCGCTCGGGCATGGCGCGCAGGGCCTCCAGCACGCGGCGGTCGAGGACGCGGAAGTCCTGGGTGTTCTCGGGAATCTTGAGGGGCGAGCCGACGTTGAGCAGGGCATAGAAGGCGCGGGTGAACCAGCGCTTGGAGGCGCTCTCGCCCTCCCGGTCGGCCCGCACGCTGAACACCATGTCGTAGCCACGGCGCCAGTGTTCGAGGAATTCGGGCACCAGTTCCGGCGGATGCTGGAAGTCGCCGTCGATGAGGACGGCCACGTCGCCCTTGGCATGGTCGATGCCGGCCGACAGGGCGATCTCCTTGCCGAAGTTGCGCGAGAGCTGCACCAGGGTCAGGGGCAGCCGGTCGACCTGGCCCAGGACGAGTTCCACCGTCGCGTCGCGGCTGCCGTCGTCCACCACGATCAGCTCGTGGCGCAGGCCCAGGCCGCCGAGGATGCGGTGCAGGGTCTCCAGCAGGGGCACGATGTTCGCGGCCTCGTTGTAGGCCGGCACGACGCAGCTCACCAGCGGGTCCGCCGGCCGTTCGGCGGCGTGCAGGCCCAGCAGGTAGGGAGGGACGAATTCTTCGCTCATGGCGCGGCGCGTTCCGTTGGCATGGAGCCGCTAGTTTACGGCATTGGCGGCGGCGCCCCGCTCCCGCAGCAGCAGCATGACGCCCTGGGTGTTGTCCAGACGCGCCACTTCCTCGAAACGGTCCCGCAGGGGCATGTCCTTCAACTGTTCTTCGGGAATCGCGACGTAATCCACGCTACGGTTCTCCAGCAGGGCCGCCAGGCGTCCGTTGTCCGTGCTCATGCGGGCACGGCCCGCCGAATAGAACTCGGCGGAGAACAGGGGCCGGCTGTCGCGGAACAGCAGCTCGCTGCCGGCCGCCGGCTGCTGGGCGCGCCAGGCCTCCACCATGCGTTTCTGGGAATAGCCGACGCTACCGGGCGCCACGACGAACAGGGCCGCCGCGAACAGGGCCGCAATGCCGGAAAGGGCGGCCAGGCCCGGCAGCCAGTCACCCTCGCCGGCGCGGCGCCCCCTGGCCCAGAGAGCCGCGGCCAGCAGGGCGAAACCCGGCGCCATGGGCAGGGCGTAGGGCCAGATGATGTTGCCCGACACGGTGAAGAACACGCCGGGCATCAGGCACCAGAGCAGCGCGTAGAGCAGCCAGCCGTCGTCGTCGCGGGCCAGGGGCCGCAGGGCGCGGCGGCGACGCCATAGCCAGGCCACCAGGGCCGGCGACCAGGGCAGCAGGGCCACCAGGGCGTAGAGCCAGATGACGCCGCGCGGCGTGGCGTGGGCGAAGCCGTAGAGGTCCCCCTTCCAGCCCGGCGTCAGGAAGCGGTGCACGTGCTCGCCGACGATGAAGTAGTTCAGGAAGCCCGGCGTGCGGATCTCGGCGAGCACGTACCAGGGCAGTGCGATGACCAGCATCAGTGCCGTGCCGCCGAGCCACGGCAGCCGCGCCCCCAGGGGCCGCCACTCGCGGCGCAGCGCCAGCCAGGCGACCAGCGGCATGCCCACCAGCACGCCCACCAGCGGCCCCTTGGCCAGCAGGCCGAGGCCGAGGCCGGCGAAGAACAGATAGCCCCAGCGCCGGTCGCCGTCGCGCCAGGCGCGCCAGAAGGCCGCCTGGCAGAGGGTGGCGGCGAACACCAGGGCCGGGTCGGTCATCACCGTGCCCGCCGCCGTGTAGAACAGCAGGCCGCCGGCGAGGATCAGCACGGCGGCGCGGCCCGCATCGGGCCCGTCCTCGCGCCGCGCCAGGCCGAACACCAGCCAGAGCATGCCCAGGGCCAGCAGCAGGGAGGGCAGGCGGATCGCCAGTTCGTTCACGCCGAACAGGCCCATGGCGCCGGCCGACAGCCAGGCCGACAGGGGCGGCTTGCCCCAGAAGGGCACGCCGTAGGCATGGAGCTGGGTCACCCAGTCGCCGGTCTCCAGCATCTTGCGGGCGATCTCGGCGTAACGCGCCTCGGTGGTGTCGTTGAGGGGAATCAGGGCCATGGCCGCCAACCGGGCCACGAGCAGGAACAGCAGCACGACGCCGGCGCGGCTGCGCCAGCCGGTGTCGCCGGAGGAAGGGGAAGTGCCGGAGGCTGCGATGAGGGCCAAGGGAGGACGCGCTTCTGGAAACGGCCGATTCTATCGCAGCCGCCCCGGCCGCCGGCCCGCGCCGCGGGCGTCCGCGCGGCTTGCGGCTATAATCGCGGCTGAATCTTTTTCCCCGGAATCAGGCAGATACCGGGACCCACCGGCCACCCCGATGAAGCTCAGCCTCTCCTCCGCCGCCAACCTCAATACCGTCACCGCCCAAGGGCCCGGCTACGTGGACATCAACCGCCAGCGCCACCAGACGAGCCTGGTGCTGATGCCGGACCGGATACTGGAGCACTGGGGCACGGCGGGCTTCGACGGCCTGACGGAAGCGGACTTCGCTGCCGTCGCCGAACTCAAGCCGGAACTCGTGCTGCTTGGCACCGGCGCCCGCCAGCGCTTTCCCGCCCCCCGCCTGCTGCGCCCCCTGATCGAGGCCGGCATCGGCTGCGAGGTCATGGACCTGGCCGCCGCCTGCCGCACCTACACCATCCTGGTGGCCGAGGGCCGGCGCGTCGCCGCGGCCCTGCTGATCGAGTGATGCCCCCGTCCAAGCTTCTCTCCGGGCGCGCCCTGCTCGCCCTCTTCCTCGCCTTCGCCCTGGTCTGGATGGGCACCCTGGGCTACCGCAAGCTCATCGGCCCCGACGAGGGCCGCTACGCCGAGATCTCCCGGGAGATGGCCCTCGCCGGCGACTGGGTCACGCCGCGCCTCAACGGCATCAAGTACTTCGAGAAGCCGCCCCTCCAGTACTGGGCCACCGCCGCCACCTTCAAGGCCATCGGCGCAAGCGAATTCGCGGCGCGGTTCTGGACCGGGCTCTGCGGCCTGTTCTCCGTGCTGCTGGCCTGGGTCGCGGGCCGGCGCCTGTTCGGCGCCGCCGCGGGCCTGCTGGCGGCGGCCGTGGCCGGCAGCAGCCTGCTGTTCAACTTCATGGGCCACATCAACACCCTGGACATGGGGCTCGCCGCCTTCCTGCACCTGGCCCTGACGGGCTTCCTGCTGGCCCAGGGGGAAGGTCCCATGACCCAAAACCAGCGCCGCTGGATGCTGGCCGCCTGGGCCGGCCTGGCCCTGGCCGTGCTCTCCAAGGGCCTCGTGGCCCTGGTGCTGACGGGCGCCACCCTGGTGCTCTACTCGCTGGTGACGCGGGACTTCTCGCCCTGGCGGCGCCTCCTGCCCCTGCCGGGCATCGCCCTGTTCCTCGCCATCGCCGCGCCCTGGTTCGTTGCCGCCTCGGCGGCCAACCCGGAGTTCGCCCGCTTCTTCTTCATCCACGAGCACTTCGAGCGCTTCCTCACCAAGACCCACGGCCGCTACGAGCCGCCCTGGTACTTCGGCCCCGTGCTGGCCGTGGGCCTATTGCCGTGGACGGCCATGGCGCTCCAGGCCCTGCCCGCCAGCTGGCGACGCCGGGAGGGGCAGGCCTTTCAGCCGCGCCGCTTCCTGCTGCTGTGGTGCGTCGTCGTGTTCGGCTTCTTCAGCGCCTCGGGCTCCAAGCTGCCTTCCTACATCCTGCCCCTGTTCCCGGCTCTGGCCCTGCTGCTGGCCGACGGCCTCGGTCGCCTGGGCCGGCGCGCGCTGACGGCCCATATCGGGGCCATCGCCCTCATCGCCGCCATCGGCCTGATGCTGGCGCCCAAGGTGGCCGGCCAGGGCGATCCCGGTTCACCACCGGAAATGATGGCGGCCTACTCGACCTGGCTCGTCGGGTCCGCGGCGATCTGGCTGATCGCGTCTCTCGCTGCCCTCTGGCTGGCCCTCAAGGACCATAGACTGGCGGCACCCCTGGTGCTCGCGGGTGGCACGCTGCTGGCCGGCCAGGGCGCCCTGCTGGGCCACGACAGCCTTTCCGGCGCCACCTCCGGCTGGCAGGCCGCCCGCTTCCTGAAGCCCCGGATCGAAGCCGGCGCCCCCCTCTACAGCCTGCAGATGTACGACCAGACCCTGCCCTTCTACCTGGGCCGCACCGTGACCCTCGTGAACTATCGGGACGAAATGGACTTCGGCCTGCGCCAGGAGCCCGACAAGGCCATCGCCGCCGTCGCCGATCTGGCGCCCCGCTGGAACAACGGACCCGAGGCCTATGCGATCATGCGGCCCCAGGACCAATCCTTCCTCTCGGGACAGCTCCAGATGACCGTCGTCTACCGCGACCCGCGCCGCATCGTCGTGCGCAACCGCCAGAAACCCTGACCCATGAGCGCCGTCAGCTTCACCCTCATCCTCACCGGCGTGCTGCTCAATGCCGCCGCCCAGCTGCTGCTGAAGGCCGGCACCAACGCCGTCGGCCACTTCGAGTTCCACGTGGACAACCTGATCCCCGTCGGCATGAAGCTGGCGTTCCAACCCTACATCCTCACGGGCATGGCCTGCTACGCCGTCAGCCTGGTGGTCTGGATCATGGCCCTCTCGCGGGTGCCCGTCTCCATCGCCTACCCGATGCTGTCCATCGGCTACGTCATCAACGCCGCCGTCGCCCACTTCTGGTTCGGCGAGGCCCTCGTATCGCAGAAAATGCTGGGCATCGGCTTCATCGTCGTCGGTGTCTGGCTGGTGGCCCGCTCATGACCGCATTCCTGCCCTTCACCCGGCCGAGCATCGACGAGGCCACCATCGCCGCCGTCGCCGACGTGCTGCGCTCCGGCTGGATCACCAGCGGTCCCAAGGTCCAGGCCTTCGAGGCGGCCCTCTCGGCCTACTGCGGCGGCCGGCCGGTGCGGGCCTTCAACTCGGGCACGGCGACGCTGGAAGTGGCCCTGCGCCTGGCCGGCGTGGGCCCCGGCGACGAAGTGATCACCACGCCCATGACCTGGGTCGCCACGGCCAACGTGATCCTGGAAGTGGGCGCCATGCCCGTGTTCGTGGATATCGATCCGGCCACGCGCAACATCGATCTCGCCAAGCTCGAAGCCGCCGTCACGCCGAAGACCAAGGCCATCATGCCGGTGGACCTGGCCGGCCTGCCCGTGGACCGGGACCGGCTCTACGCCATCGCGAACGCCCGCAAGCTGCGCGTCGTCGAGGACGCGGCCCAGTCCTTCGGGGCTTCCTGGAACGGCAAGCCCATCGGCAGCACGGGCGACTTCGTCTCCTTCAGCTTCCACGCCAACAAGAACCTCACCACCTCCGAGGGCGGCGCCCTGGTGCTGCCGGCCGACATGGACCCGGCCCTGTGCGAGCGCCTGCGCCTGCAGGGCGTCAAGCGCTTCCCCGATGGCGGCATGGACGTGGACGTGCTGGGCGGCAAGTGGAACCTCACCGACATCGCCGCCGCCATCGGCCTGGGCCAACTGCCCCATCTGGCGGAGTTCACCGAACGCCGCCGCGCCCTGGCGCGCCGCTACCTGGAACTGCTGGCGCCCGTCGCCGCCCTCACCGGCCTGGAGCTGCCGCCCGCCGATTTCACGAACTCCAACTGGCACATGTTCCAGCCCCTGCTGCCGCCGGGCACCGACCGGGCCGCCTTCATCGCGGCCATGAAGGAGCGCCACATCGGCGTCGGCGTCCATTACCCGGCCCTGCACCTCTTCAGCCTCTACCGCCGGCTCGGTTTCAAGGAGGGCGACTTCCCCGCCGCCGAGGACGTGGGCCGCCGCACGGTGACCCTGCCGCTCTTCCCCGCCATGGCGGACGGGGATGTGGAGCGGGTCTGCGCGAGTCTGGGCGAAATCCTCGGCTGACCGCCCCGGGCGTGGCACAGCACCGGCAGAGGTGCTATGCTGCGTAACATGTTACAAATCAAGGGAACTGCAATGCCCGCCCCCGCCGCCACCAATCCCGCCCCCCGCATGAAGCAGTACCGGGAACGCCTGCGCGCGGCCGGCCTGCGCCCGATCCAGCTCTGGGTGCCCGACACGCGGGCGCCCGGCTTCGCCGCCGAGTGCCGGCGACAGTCCGCAGTCCTTGCCCAGGACACCGCCGAGGCCGACGCCGCCGCCTTCATCGAAGCGGCAGGAGCCTGGAGCGAATGAGCGAACCGCGGCGCGGCGACCTCGTCACGGTCGCCATCCAGGGCGACTTCGGCAAACCGCGCCCCGCCCTCGTCATCCAGTCCGACCTGTTCAACGAAGCCCATCCCACGGTGATGCTCTGTCTCCTGAGTTCCGACCTGCGCGACGCGCCCCTGTTCCGGCTCACCGTCGCGCCGACGGCGGAGAACGGCCTGAAGCGCGAGTCCCAGATCCAGATCGACAAGGTGATGACCGTGTTGCGGGATAAACTCGGCCCCCCTTTCGGCCGTCTCGACGACGCCGCGATGCTCAAGGTGAACCGGGCCTTGGCACTGTTCATGGGAATTGCGTAAATGACCACCCCAGAAATCTCCGTCATCGTCCCCGTCTATAACGAGGAAGCCGGCCTGCCGGCCCTGTTCGCTCGGCTCTATCCGGCCATGGACGCCCTGGGGGCCACCTATGAGATCCTCTTCGTCAACGACGGCAGCAAGGACCGCTCCGCCGCCATGCTGCGGGAGCAGTGGGAGAAGCGCCCCGACACCACGCGGGCCATCCTGCTGGCGGCCAACGCGGGCCAGCACATGGCCATCATGGCGGGCTTCGAGCATTGCCGCGGCCAGATCGTCGTCACCCTGGACGCCGACCTGCAGAACCCGCCCGAGGAGATCGGCAAGCTCGTCGCCAAGATGCGCGAGGGCTACGACTGCGTCGGCTCCATCCGCATGAACCGCCAGGACACGGCCTTCCGCCGCTGGGCCTCCAAGGCCATGAACAATCTGCGCGAGCGCATCACGCGCATCAAGATGACCGACCAGGGCTGCATGCTGCGGGCCTATTCGCGCCCGGTGGTGGACGCCATCAACGCCTGCCGCGAAGTCAGCACCTTCATCCCGGCCCTCGCCTATTCCTTCGCCCAGCGGCCGACGGAAGTGGAAGTGGCCCACGAGGAGCGCCACGCCGGCGAATCCAAGTATTCCCTCTACAGCCTGATCCGCCTGAACTTCGACCTCATGACGGGTTTCTCCCTGGTGCCGCTGCAGTGGTTCTCCATGGCCGGCATCGCCATCGCCCTGCTGTCGGCGGCTTTCGTGGTGCTGCTGGCCGTGCGCCGCATCGTCGTCGGCCCCGAGGCGGAAGGCCTGTTCACGCTGTTCGGCATCGCCTTCTTCCTCATCGGCCTCACCCTGTTCGGCGTCGGCCTGCTGGGCGAATACGTGGGCCGCATCTACCAGCAGGTGCGCCACCGCCCCCGCTACCTGATCGGCGCCATCCTGGAAAAGAAGGAATGAGCCGCCCGCCCCGGGCCGTCGTCTTCGCCTACCACAACGTCGGCGTCCGCTGCCTCAAGGTGCTGCTGGCCCACGGCGTGGACGTGGCGTTGGTCGTCACCCACGCGGACAACCCGAACGAGACCATCTGGTTCGAGAGCGTGGCGCAGACAGCCGCCGACCACGGCATCCCCGTCGTCATGCCCGCCGATCCCAACACGCCGGAATTCATCGCGCAGATCGAAGGCATCGCGCCGGACTTCCTGTTCTCCTTCTACTACCGGCTCATGCTGAAGCCCGCCCTGCTGGCCACGGCGAAGCGCGGCGCCTACAACATGCACGGCTCCCTGCTGCCCAAGTACCGGGGCCGGGTGCCGGTGAACTGGGCCGTGCTCCACGGCGAGCGGGAGACCGGCGCCACGCTCCACCGCATGGTGGAAAAACCCGATGCCGGCGAGATCGTCGCCCAGCAGGCCGTGCCCATCCTGCCCGACGATACCGCCCACGAGGTTTTCGGCAAGGTGACCATCGCCGCCGAAATGGCCCTGGACCGGGTGCTGCCGCAGCTCATCGCCGGCACCGCGCCCCACGTCATGCCCGACCTCAAGGCCGGCAGCTACTTCGGCGGACGCAAGCCCGAGGACGGCCGCATCGACTGGACCCAGCCGGCCCAGGCCGTCCACAATCTGGTGCGGGCCGTGGCGCCCCCCTACCCCGGCGCCTTCTGCGATTTGCCCGGCGGCCGCGTGCGCGTGCTGCGCACCCTCATGACCGGTCTGGCACCGCGCCATGGCAAGCCGATGCTCTACCGCGACGGCGAGACGGTGCTCATCGACTGCGCGGACGGCCGCGTGCTGCGAGTTCTGGAGTGGGATGGGGCCTGGGACGGCGAGGCGATTCCATTGGCCTGAATGAAATTCGGCGTTCGGAGCGCTCGGGCCGGCGGGGTGCCCTGCCCCGCTCCATGTCACCCGTCGCCGGCCTGCGGCCAGCTCCTCCTTCTTTACTTGCGCGGAGCAGGGCACCCCACCAGCCCGATTTCGTGCCGCAGTGGGTATTTGACCGTCCCAAACCACCGATGTATCCAGCCAAGGATGGCGGGTATCCAACTCCCGGAAGTGAAGGAGGAGGGCCGGTGCTCCTTCGGCCCGGAGGACATGGAGGGAGTTGGATACCCGCCGTCCTTGGCGCGCTCCGACCTTCAACGACCGCAACGTTCCATGCGCCGCATAACCCCAAGGAACCAATGACATGCCCACCCTGCACGCCAACGGCATCGACATCCATTACCGCATCGAAGGCAGCGGTCCCTGGGTCACCCTGTCCCACGCCCTCACCACCGACCTTTCGCTGTGGGACGGACTCGCCGCGGTATTGGCCAAGCGTTTCACGGTGCTGCGCTACGACACCCGCGGCCACGGCGCCACTTCCGCCCCGCCGCAGCCCTACGACTTCGAAATGCTGGTGGCCGATCTGCTGAGACTACTGGACGCCCTCGGCGTCGAACGCACCCATTTCGTCGGCCTCTCCATGGGCGGCATGATCGGCCAGCACTTCGCCGTGGCCGCGCCGACCCTGGTCCTCGTCGGTGCCGACGACCCGGGCACGCCGCCGGCCGCGAGCCGGGCCATCGCCGAGGCCATCCCCGGCGCCCGGCTGGAGATCATTCCCTCCGCGTCCCACCTTTCCTGCCTCGAACAGGAAGCCGTTTTCAACCGCCTGGTGGCGAACTTCCTCGCCGCCTGAACCAGGCTGCCGGAACCGGAACACCCCCGCCCCATCGATCCCTCCGCAGCGCCACCCACCTGAAGCCACCGGCATACCCGTGCCATGACGCGGCGGTATGCCAAAGCGATGACACCCAGCGAAATGGGCGCTACACTGGCGTCGTCGTCGGAACGAACTTCCGGCGATTCACAAGAAAAGCATGGCGGCGACGCTCGTCGAAAGCCGCCCCGCCGGCCCACCCTGCCGGCCCCCGCCCGAAGCCGCCTTACCGCCCGCCTTACCGCCCCTGTGTCCGCCCAAGGAGGAAGCCGCCATGCCCGCCATCAAGCTCCTGATCGACACCGCGCCGCCGACCTACGAGGAATTCGCCGGCTGGAAGACGACCTGCTTCGAGATCGCCGCCGCCGCGCGCGACAGCAAGGAACGGGACATCAGACCCAGGAGCATCCCCCCCGACGCGGTACTGGAACTGGAGCTGGACAACGGCACCCGCCTGCTGGTGGCCGCCGAGGATGCCGAGCGCTACCTGGGCCAAGCCCTCGGGCGGGACGACGAGGCCGCCACGATACGCGTCGGCCGCGGCCTGCGCCTGTCGGGCCCCCACCTGCCGGCGGGGCCTGCCCGTGACGGCGTCGGTGCCTGGACCCTGAAGTCCCTGCGCATCCACGAAGCCGGCGCCGCGGGCATGACGGCGCTGGTGCTGGCGGGCAGCTTCCAGGACAGCCAGCTGGACAACCGCCTCGGCCTCCACCGCCTGTCCCTGGACGCCTGGGGCCTGACTCCCGTGCCGGCCATGCCGGCCTCGCCCGAGCCCGTGCTGCTGTTCGTGCACGGCACGGCCTCCAGTTGCGGCGGCAGTTTCCGCGGCCTGTGGGGCGGCGAGGGCGCGGAAGCCGACGTGCGCGAGCGCTTGCGGGAACTCTACGGCGACCGCGTCTACGGCTTCGAGCACCGCAGCCTCACCGAGAGCCCCGTCGCCAACGCCCTGGAACTCGCCAAAGCGCTACCCGACGGCGCGCGCCTGCACCTGGTGAGCCATTCCCGCGGCGGCATGGTGGGCGAGCTGTTGGCGCGGGCCAATCGCATCGGTACCGAACCCTTCGCCGAACCGGACATCGCGCGCTTCCTCGCCCATGCCGAGCGCACCGGCCGCCACGGCGGCACGGAAGAGGCGGCGCGGCTGCGCGAACTGGGCCGGGTGCTGCGCAAGAAGAAGGTCCGCGTCGAGCGCTTCGTGCGTGTGGCGGCGACGGCCCGGGGCACGACCCTGGCCTCCGGCCGGCTGGACCGCTGGGCCAGTGTGATGCTGAACCTGCTCGGCGGCGGCCTGGCCCTGGTGCCCGGTCTGGCCACCGCGGCCAAGGTGTACGACGTGTTCAAGAGCTTCCTGCTGGCGGTGGTGAAGGAGCGCACCGACGCCCGTATCCTGCCGGGCCTGGAGGCGATGATGCCGGACTCGCCGCTGGTGGCCCTGCTCAACGCGCCGGACGTGGAACTGGACTCGCCCCTGCACGTGATCGCCGGCGACTACGAGGGCGACGGCTTCCTTTCCTGGCTCGGCGACTGCCTGTCCGAATCCTTCTACGGCGGCGCCACGGACCTGGTGGTCAACACGCCGTCCATGAGCGGCGGCGCGCCGCGCCGCCAGGGCATCTGGCTCAAGGCCCTGGCCGGGCCGAAGGTCCATCACTTCAGCTATTTCGACCGCAAGGAGAGCGTCCTTCCCCTGCTGGAGGCCCTGGCCGGGGGGAGCGACGGCTTCGAGGCCCTGGCCGCCCCTTCCCGCGTCGAGCTCGCGCGGGGCGGCATCCACACCAAGCCCCTCGCCGGCGGCCCCATCGCCCTGATGCTGCCCGGCATCATGGGCAGCCACCTGGCCATCGGCCGGGACCGCATCTGGTTCGACCCGGCCAACATGATCGCCGGCGAAATGTCGCGCCTCCACGTGAACGCCGCCGGCGTCGTCACGGACGGCTGGATGGACATGTCCTACGAGCGCTTCGCCCAGCATCTCGCCATGAGCCACGAGGTGCGCCCCTTCCCCTACGACTGGCGCCTGTCGATCACCGCCGCGGCGGCCGGATTCGGCGCCGTTCTTGACGCCGCCATGGCCGAAGCCGAAAGCCGCGGCAAGCCCCTGCGCATCGTCGCCCACTCCATGGGCGGGCTGGTGGCGCGGCTGGCCCTGCAGGGCCGCTGGCACCGCTTCAAGGCCATCCCGGGCAGCCGGCTGGTCCAGTTCGGCACGCCCAACCTGGGTTCCCACAGCATCGCCGCGGTGCTCATGGGCCGCGACGGCTTTGTGCAGAACATCGAGCGCTGGGCCGACTGGAAGAACGACATGCGGGAATTCCTCGACATCGTCAGCCGCTTCCCCGGCGTCCTGGAACTGCTGCCCTGGCCGGTGAAGGACGGCCGGGCCCTCGACGGCCTCGATTATTTCGACCCCGCGCTGTGGGCCGCCTGGTGCGGCGAGGACGCCGAGAACCGGGACCGCCGGAACCGCTCGGCCGACACGGATTTCGAACGCGCCAAGGGAGCCGGCGACGGCTGGCCGGCGCCGGAAGCCGCGGCGCTAAAGGCTGCGCGAGAGGCCGTGGCCGCCATCATGGCGGCGCCCCTGGACCCGGAATGCACGCGCTACGTGGCGGGCAGCGACAAGACCCCCGTGGCGGTACGCCTCGCCGACGGCCAGGTGGACATCGCCTGGACCCGCAACGGCGACGGCCGGGTGCCCTGGCGTACCGGCATTCCGCCCGGCGTAAGGGCCTGGTGCGTCGATGAAGCCCACGGCAGCCTGCTCAATTACGCCGACGCCTTCGACGAATACGTCACCCTCATCGAGACGGGCGAATGCCGCCTGACGCCGGTGCCGGAAGGGACGCGCGGCACGGAGGCCCTGGTCTTCGCGCCGGCCCCGCTGGCGGTGCATACCCTCTACCCGACGACGGAGGAAGTCGTGGCGGCGGCCCTCGGCGGACGCAAACCGCGCCGCGGCAAGGCGGCGGCGCACCCGCCGACGGTGATCGAGATCATCCACGGCAGCCTGGCCGGGGCCGAAACGCCCGTCCTCATCGGCGCCTATGCCAACGACCCCCTGCGCGGCAGCGCCAGCTTCCTCGACCGCATCCTCGGCGGCGCCCTGGCCCGCGCCCAGACCATCGACCGCTATCCGCGGGAACCCGGCGACGCGGCGGTGTTCCTGCAGGCCAACCCCGGGGCGAAACCCGGCGGCGCCGTGGTGGTGGGTCTCGGACAGATCGCCGAACTCAAGCCCGGCGCCCTGGCCCGCGCCCTGGCCCACGGCCTGATGGAATACGCGCGGCTGCGCGCCGAAAGCCGCCGGGATGCGGCGGCGGAACCCCTCGCCATCGACATCGCCTGCCTGCTGGTGGGCACCGGCTTCGGCGGCCTGTCCGTGCCCCTGGGCGTGCGGGCCCTCATGGATGCCCTGCACCGGGCCAATAGCCAGCTCGACCTGGCGCACATGAACCTGCGCTTCGCCACCGTGCGCATCTACGAGGAGGAGGAATCCCGCGCCATCGCCGCCGCCCAGGCCCTGCGCCACCTGCTGGCGGAAGGCCGCAATGCCGCCCAGGTCCACTACGACGGGCGCATCGCCATCGGCAGCGGAGGCTATCGCGGCGCCTGCGACGGCGGCGACGGCGACCACTGGGAACGGGTGCATGTCACCGCCGGCAGCAAGGCCGGCGGCCTGCGCTTCACCCTGGTGACCGACCGCGCCCGCGCCGAGGTGGACGACCAGCCGGACCAGCGGCAGGCCGTGGACGGCCTGCTGCAGGACGCCACGGCCACCTGCCAGGACCAGCCGGGATTGTCCCGCGCCCTCTTCGAACTGATGATCCCCAACGGCTTCAAGGCCGCCCTGGCCGACGTGCGCGGCGTGATCCTGGCGGTGGACGACCAGGCCGCCGTCTACCCGTGGGAACTCATGCGCGACAAGCCGGCCGGCGTCGCCGCGCCCCTGGCGACGCAAATCGGACTCGTGCGGCAACTGGCGACACCCCACGGCCGGGGGCGCGTCAGGACCGTGGACGACGAACGGCTGCTGGTGGTGGCGGATACCAACTCCGGATACGCCGTCCTGCCGGGCGCCCAGCGCGAAGGAGAAACCGTCGCCCGGCTCTTCCAATCCTGCGGCTATGCGGTGAACCTCCTGCGCCGCCCGGCCGGCCAGGAGGTGTACACCCAGTTGTTCGACGGTTGCTACCGCGTCATCCACATCGCCGCCCATGGCGTCGTCGCGACCGGCCCGGGCGGCCCCACCGGCATCGTGCTCGGTGGGAACACCTACCTGGTCCCGGCCCAGATCGCCCAGCTGCGGCGGGTGCCGGAAGTCGTCTTCATCAACTGCTGCCACCAGGGCAGCATGGCCCTGGACGCGGGCCCCCGCTGCGGCAACCTGGCGGCCGGCGTGGCCACCCAGTTCATCGAACTCGGCTGCAAGGCGGTGATCGCCGCCGGCTGGGCGGTGGACGACGCCGCCGCCGAAACCTTCGCCGGCACCTTCTGGCAGGCCCTGCTGGCCGGCAGCCGTTTCGGCGACGCCGTGCTGCAGGCACGCGCCGCCGCCTACGCACGCCACCCCGGCACCAACACCTGGGGCGCCTACCAGGCCTACGGGGACGAACGCTTCCGGCTCGTCGCCGGCGACGCGGACCGGGACCCGCCGGACTTCGTCCACGCCGGCCAGGCCGCCGCCGCCCTGGCGCGCCTGCAGGCGCGCATCGCCGCCGCGTCGGCCGACGAGCACGCCATGTACCGCCGGCAGCTGGCCGCCATGGACAATGCCTTGCACGCCCGCCACTACGGCAGCGGCGCAGTCCGCGAACACCTCGGCGCCGCCTGGGCCGACCTCGGCGAAACGGCGGTCGCCATCGACCACTACCGGGCCGCCCTGGCCACCGAGGACGGCCGCTCCAGCCTCCATGCGCTGGAACAGCTCGCCAATCTCGAAGTCCGGCACGGCGAGCGGCTGGCCCGCGACAAGGCCGGCCGCAAGCAGGGCCTGGCCCTCATGACGGCCGGCACCCGGCGCATCGATGCCCTGCTCGCCCTCGGCCCCACCGTGGAACGGCTGTCCCTGAAGGCCTCCCTCTGGAAGCGCCGCGCCGGGACCCTGGAAGCCACGGGCGCAAGCGAAGAGGAAAGGCTCAAGGCCATTTCCGAGATGACCCACGCCTATAACCAGGCCGCCGTCCTCTCCCGCGCGCGGAACGGCGAACCCGACTACTACCCCCTGCTCAACGCCATGGAAGGCGCCATCCTCCTGGGGCCGCCCACCGGCAAGGCCAGGAACTGGCGAAGGCGGAAGACCTCTGGCCGGACTGGCAGACCGCCGCCTGCGCCAACGCCAAGCGGCGGCAACAGCAAGCGCCGGAGTTCTTCCATGCCGTCGCCGCCATCGAGGCCCGGCGGGCGGCGGCCCTGCGCGCCGGCCTGGGGGACGGGAAGGCGCGCCTCCAGGGCGACGCGGCGATGCTGGAACCCCTGCTCGACGCCTACCGGGAGCTCTTCAACCGGCTGGGCACGGCCCGGGAACGGGACTCCGTCGCCGACCACATCGCCTGGCTGGCGCGCATGTGGCCCCGGACCGGCAAGCACCGGAAGCTGCGCGACGCCCTGCTGCAACTCCACGACGGGCTGACAAAGCCCTAGGAACCGGCAGGACGACAACCGGCGGCGCCCCGCCGCCGCATCCCACCGCGTCCCGCCGGGGCCCACGGGACGCCGACCACGACATGAGGAGACACCCATGGCAAGGAAGGCACTGCTGATCGGCATCAACCGCTACCGCGTTCCCGGCTCCGACCTGCGGGGCTGCGTCAACGACGTGAAGAACATGGCCGCGGCCCTCACCGCCCACGCCGGATTCGCGGCCGGCGACATCGCCGCCCTGACGGACCTGGACGCCACCAAGAAGGCCATGCAGGCCGGCATCCGCAAGCTGCTGAAGGGCGCGCGCAAGGGCGACGTGCTGCTGCTCCACTACTCCGGCCACGGCGCCAACGTGCCCGACGCCAACGGCGACGAAGCCGACCGCCGCGACGAGATTCTCTGCCCCACCGACCTGGACTGGTACGACCCGCTCACCGACGACTGGCTGCGGGCAACCTTCGACACGCTGCCCGCCGGCGTGAACCTGACCGTGGTGATGGACTGCTGCCATTCCGGCACCAACACCCGTGCCCTGCTGCCCCCCGACGCCCCCAGCATGCCGCGCTACCTGCCCTGCCCCCTGGACCTGATGGCCGTGGAGTCGGGCCGCAAGCTGCGCGGCAAGGTCGCAGTCGGCATGCGCGCGGCGCCGCCGGCCAAGCGCCGGAAGAGCGACGTGGTGGCGGTCGACATCCCGGAAATCCTCATCTCCGGCTGCCGCGACACCCAGACCTCCGCCGACGCCTACATCGGCAACAGCTACAACGGCGCCCTCACCTACCACCTGGTGGCCGCCCTCAAGGCGGCGAAGGGAAAGATCGGCTACCGGGACCTCCACGCCCGCACCTGCGAAATGCTCAAGGCGGGCGGCTACGACCAGGTGCCCCAACTGGAAGGCCGCGCCGAACGGCTGGACGCCCCTTTCCTGGCGCCGGCCGCGTGAGGGCAGAAAAGCGGGCCGGCCTAGCCGGCCCGCAGCAGGCCGCGCCGCAGCAGTTCCGCCACCACCACCCGTGCAGTCTCCCGGTCGTAGGCCTTCTCGGAGTCGGGCAGGTGCTCGTAGGCGACCAGGTCCGGATGAAGCCGCGCCTCGTCGTCCCGCCGGGGCCCGTAGCGCCAGCCCTCGGCGATGCGCCGCGCCGCCCAGACATCGTGGTTGAGGCGGGCCACCGCCTCAACCGCATCGCCCATGGCCGCAGAGGCCCGCGCCAGGGCATCCGGGCCGGGCACCTGGGGATCGTAGGGACCGAAGGGGGTATCGATGGATTTCATGTCGTGTTCACTGTCGATGGGGACAGCAGCTTGGCATAATGCCCTCAGGATCTCGCCTGCACACCGCTGCGCGCTACCCTAGCCCCGTGCGCCAGCCCGGTCAACCGCCACCGCCGATGAACATGACGCAACCGCCCGCCCAACCGTTCAAGCTGTTCATCAGCTATTCCCATCGGAACGAAGCCTGCAAGGACAGACTCAAGATCAACCTTGCACCATTGGTCCGCAATAAGTGGGTAGAGCTCTGGGACGACCGGGCTATCCCGGCTGGGGCCGATTGGCGCCAACACATCGAAGATGCGATGCAAACGGCGGATGCCGCTGTCTTTTTGATCGACGATGACTTTCTCGCCTCCGACTTTTGCATGGATGTGGAAATCGCCACCTTCCTGCAAAACCACCGCGAACTCGGCACCCTGATCATCTTCGTCATCACGGATCACTGTGGCTGGCAGGACTTCGATTTCATCTCCCGTTTCAAGGTCATCCCCCTCGACGGCCGGCCCATCACCGCTCATAAACCCTACAGCAAGGCCTACACACACATCAAGGACGAGATCAGGAACTCCCTTGCCGCGCACCAGCCCAAGCCCCCGCCTATCGACGAGTCTCCCCTGGTACCTGCAGCCTTCGCTTTGGGCGGGGCCATCGATGCTGTGACAGCTTTCGATGACCTGCGGCTATCAAACATCCCGGCAGGCAAGACATCTCCTCCACTAAGCCGCGGCGCGCTACTGGAAAGGCTCCCCGGCCGCAGCAGCCACTTGTTCGGCCGCGAGGACGAACTGACCAAACTGGACACCTGGCGCCGTCACAAAGGTGTCTTCCTCTGGATCGCCGACGGCGGCATGGGCAAATCCACCCTCACGCGCTGGTGGCTGGAGAAGCAGGACTGGCCCGAGGGCACCCGTTTCCTCGGCCACTCCTTCTACCGCCAGGGCAGCCGCAACGAAGCGGCCAGCGCCCGCGGCTTCCTCATCGAGGCCCTTGCCAACCTCCACATCGAACACGCGGAGAACGCCCCCGACGAAGAACTCGGTCGCAAACTCGCCGAAGAAATCGCCAAGGCCCCCACCGTCCTGGTCCTGGACGGCATTGAGCCGACCCAACAGGCCGCCGAGGCATCACCCCACCACGGCAGCATCCGCGATCCCGGCCTGGCCACCCTGATCGGAACCCTGGCCCGTCAGCCGGGTCAGGCCCTGTGCCTGGCGACGAGCCGCATCCCGGTCACGGATACGACGATCCGCAACGCGCCGGGCTTCCGCGAAGAAGTGCTGCATATCCTGCTACCCGCCGCCGCGCTGGCTCTACTGCGCCAGCGAGGTATCGCCGGCAGCGACACGGAACTTGGCGCCATGGCCGAGCGCTGCGGCCATCAGCCCCTGGCCCTGGTACTGGGGGCCGAGTTCAGCCACACCTTCCTGCAAGGCAAAGCCGCCGCCTTTCTGGAACGCCCCTGGCAACCCAAGGCCGGCGACACCCACGCCGTCACCGTCATGGGTTGGTTCGACCAAGCCCTTGCCGAGGAACACCAAGCCCTGGACCGTGAGCTTTCCCTCATCCTCGGCCTCTTCGACCGCCCGGCCCCCTGGGGTGCGTTGATGGCGATGAAAGCGCACGAACCGGCAATTCCCGGCCTTACGGAACGGCTGCACAAAGCCGACGACGCCGCCATCTTCGAATCCCTCGCCCGCCTGAGCCAATGGGGCCTGTTGGAAACGGACCTGACCCAAGCGGAACCGGAGCTCGACGCTCACCCGCTGGTAAGAGAACACTTCGGTAAGCAACTGGAAGGCTCATCACTTGAGGCTTGTCGTGCGGCCCATGGCGTGCTCTTCGATTGGTTCCAACGTCTTCCCGAAAAGGAGTTTCCCGACACGCTGGAGGAGATGGAGCCACTTTATCGCGCCGTACGACATGGATGTTTAGCGGGTCTATACAGCGATGCCGCTGCCAATGTATTTAGGAGGCGCATTCGACGGGGTGGCCGTAGCTATAGCATCAATAAACTGGGCGCCTTCGCGGCCGAGCTAGACGCATTTGCACACTTCTTTGAAAAACCATGGCAACAACCAGCATCAGTCCTCGGAGACGAGGACAGGGGTTGGCTTTTTCACGCATCCGCCTTCTGCCTACGAGCTATAGGCCAGCTCACTGAAGCTATTGACCCCTTCCAAGCCGGGATAAGGATTTCGCTTAGTCAAGGGAATTGGAAGAACATCGTCATTGCGTACGAGAATATATGTGAACTTCAACTAGCACTGGGACAGATCCAGGATGCAATTTCTACCGCTGGAGTAGCAGTCGCTCACGCAGAGCGCAGCAAAGATATACATGCAAAGGTCATCAGTTATTCGGTGCTGGCTGCCGCTCTCCATCAGTCCGGCGAAACCGAGAGCGCTTTAATGCTCTTCGGGGAGGCTGAAGCCATGCAGGCCAAGCTTCCGCCTCACTATTATTTCTTGTACTCGCTACGAGGCTTTCAGTATTGTGACGCGATGCTTTCGTCTGCAGAAATTGCCGCTTGGCGAGGAGTTGGGACGTCTTCTGCAATCAAGCGCTGTGCGGAAGTATCAAAGCGTGCATCACAAACACTGACGTGGGGAAGAAAAGCAGATAGCTCTCTCCTTATTTGGGCGCTCGATCAACTCATCATTGCGCAGTGTGCCCTATATCAGTCAAAGTTGAATGGCCAACAGCCTTCCTTAGATGCCGAATCCAAGACTGAAGCAACAGTATCCACGCTGCGTGCGTCCGGCAACAAAATGTACCTTCCTCAGGGTCTCCTAACCCGCGCATGGCTACGCCATTCGCAGGGAGATATCTATGGTTCTCAAGCCGACCTCGACGAAGCCCAACAAGTCGCCGAACGGGGAAGTATGAAGCTCTACCTCGCCGACATCGCCCTCACCCGCGCCCGGCTGTTCAAGGACCGGGGCGAACTCGCCAAAGCCCGCGCCCTGATCGAGGAATGCGGCTACGGTCGCCGATTGCCCGAACTGGCGGACGCGGAGGCGGCGGCGAAGGACTGGCCCGCGTAGCCGTGTTTTTGGCTCGTTACCGCACCCAGGCTTGAACCGGTGGGGCCGGGTGGTTCCGACGGAGGCATTCGGCGCTGTCTGCCGCTAACGACGGCGGAACCACCCGGCCCCGCCGCGTGCCGCCGAGCCAACCTACCCGCCCGCCGCCTCCATCGTCAGCACCTCCGCCCGCGGCAACCGCCCATCGACGAGCCACGCCAGCGCATCCTGCCAAAGGGTGTCGCGGAAGCGGTCATGGAAGTACGCGAAATGCCCGATGGCCTCCACCCCCGCGTAGGACGGGGCAATCTTCACGAAGTGGCGGCGACTGCCCTTGAAGTAGGCCAGCAGACGCAGAAGGGCGGCCGGGGTACCGAAGGGATCGTCGCCCAAGCCGATGGCGAGGATGTCGCCCCGCATGGAATCGAAGTGGGCGAGCACGTCGGCGCCGGCGGCCCGCTGCTTGCGGTAGGCGGCTTCCAGCGTGGCCGGGCGGAAGGCCCATTCGTAGGCCGCTGCCGCGGGCAGGTCTTCGTGCCAGCCCAGCCAGCGGGCCGGGAAGTAGCCCAGCAGGGCCGTCATGGCGGGCATCAGCAAATGCCAGCGCAGCCACATGAGGAGACGCCCTTCCTTCGCGTAGTCGGGCCAGTAGGCGTACTGGGCACCGACGGTGAGGCAGCGGGTCACATGGCGATTGTTGGCGGCCAGGCCCACCAGCAGGCCGCCGATGCTGTGGGCCACGACATGGAGGGACTGGGCAGGCGCCGCCTGCCGCGCCCAGGCCAGGGCCGCATCGCAGTCGAAACGGCCCCAGTCGAGCTTGGAGAAGCTCCGCTGGCGGCGCAGGTCGCCCCGGGAGGCGCCGATGCCCCGGTAGTCGTAGGTCAGCACCGCGAAGCCGTGACCGGCCAGGAAGGCGGCGAAGCGGTGGTAGTAGGCCGCCTTCACGGCCGTGGCGGGATTGATGACCACGGTGCCACGCCGGATGCCGTCCACCGGCAGCCACCAGTCCGCTCCCAGGGCGCAGCCGTCGGCGGCGCGCAGGCTTACGGGCGAGGAAGCGATCAGTCGTTCGGGGGCGTTCATCGGCTTGCTCCGGTCTTGGTGACGCTGCCCATTTAAGCGGCCCGCCGCCCGCCCCTCAAGCGAGTTTTTCGCCTGCATCGGATGCGGATGGCGCATGGCTGCCGTGCCGGGCGGGGAAAAGGCTGCCGGAAGCTTTTGCCGCCATGCCGTATCCGATTGCCGCCGGCTTGTGCAAGCGCTTGATGCGACGGCCATTTCAAGCCATCCGCCGGGCCGGCACGGAATTCGCAAAGGGCTGCCTGTCCTTGTTTGCGAAGCGCCCGCCATGCAGATTCCCGCCGCCTCCTCGTCCTCCCCCTGGTCTTCCATCGGCCTGCCGGGCAAGCCCGAGACGCCCGAGGACGAAGGCAAGGCCATCGCCGCCGCCCTGCCCGTTGCGGCCGAAGATGATGTCGTCGCCGTCCAGCCCATCGACGCGGAAGGTCTGGCGGCCCTGGAGGCCGGGCAGAACAAGGCCTTCGAGCCGCCGTCCGAAGTCTTCGCCGAGATATGGAAGAACGGCATGAAGATCGGCGCCGTCTATACGGACGGCAAGGCGGAACTATCCGGAGCCTACGGCGGCACGTCCCTGGGCAACGGCGCCATGTATGCCCAGGCCCGCGCCGAGGCGCTTTCGCGTCAGGTGGGCGGGGAAGTCCGCTACGTGGACGTGGCGGCCCTCCAGGTGGCCCAGGTCCGCTCCCAGCTGCGCAGCGCCTACGGCGTTTGAGCCTCCCGGCGACGCCCGGCGCTTTGCCCTGGGCGGAGGCATCCCTTCGGACGTAAAATACGCGGCTTCGTAATCCTGCCGCGTTAACGCTGCATCCCCTTTCGCAACCTGCTCAGGCTTTCCCGCACATCGTGAAAAAGATCCTCATCCTCGGCGTCAACGGCTTCATCGGCCACCACCTCTCCCAGCGCATCATGGATACGACCGACTGGGAGGTCTATGGCATGGACATGAACTCCGAGCGCGTCACCGATCTGATGGCCAACCCCCGCTTCCATTTCTTCGAGGGCGACATCATGATCAACAAGGAGTGGATCGAGTACCACGTCAGGAAGTGCGACGTGATCCTTCCCCTGGTGGCCATCGCCACGCCGGGCACCTACGTCAAGGAGCCCCTGCGCGTCTTCGAGCTGGATTTCGAGGCCAACCTGCCCATCATCCGCCAGGCGGTGAAGTACAAGAAGCGCGTGGTCTTCCCCTCCACCTCCGAGGTCTACGGCATGTGCAAGGACCCGGAGTTCGACCCGGAGAATTCCGAACTGGTCCTCGGCCCCATCAACAAGCCGCGCTGGATCTACTCCTGCGCCAAGCAGATGATGGACCGCGTCATCGCCGCCTACGGCCAGCAGGAAGGCCTCGACTACACGCTGTTCCGCCCCTTCAACTGGATCGGCCCCGGCCTCGACTCCATCTACACGCCGAAGGAAGGCAGCTCCCGCGTCATCACCCAGTTCCTCGGCCACATCGTGCGCGGCGAGCCCATCAAGCTGGTGGACGGCGGCGCCCAGAAGCGCTCCTTCACCTACGTCTCCGACGGCATCGATGCGCTGATGAAGATCATCGAGAACAAGGACGGCATCGCCAGCGGCAATATCTACAACATCGGCAATCCGAAGAACAACTACTCGGTGCGCGAGCTCGCCGCCCTGATGCTGGACCTCGCCAAGCAGTACCCCGAGTACGCCGAGAGCGCGGCCCGCGTGAAGACGCTGGAGACCACCTCGGCCGAGTACTACGGCAAGGGCTACCAGGACACCCAGCACCGGGTGCCGAAGATCGCCAACACCATGGCCGACCTGGACTGGGCGCCGAAGGTGACGTTCGAGGACGCCCTGCGCAGCATCTTCGAGGCCTACCGCAACGACGTGGCGTCGGCGCGCCAGTTGATGGACTGATGGCCCGCGTGAAGAAGCAGCTCGGCCTCAAGATCGACGTCGACACCTACCGCGGCACCCTGGCCGGCGTGCCCAACCTGGTGGATATCCTGCGCCGCCATGGGGCCGGCGCCACCTTCCTGTTCTCCCTCGGCCCCGACCACACGGGCCAGGCCATCAAGCGCGCCTTCCGGCCGGGCTTCATGAAGAAGGTATCGCGCACTTCGGTGGTCTCCCACTACGGCCTGCTGACCCTGATGTACGGCACGGTGCTGCCGGGCCCCAACATTGGCCGCCGCTGCGCCGACATCCTGCGCGGCACGCGGGACGCCGGCTACGAGGTGGGTATCCACTGCTGGGACCACGTGAAATGGCAGGACGGCGTGGAAAAAGCCGACGCCGCCTGGACCGCCGCCGAGCTGGACAAGGCCGTCGAACGCTTCGAAAAGGTGTTCGGCGAAGCGCCCCGCTGCTTCGGGGCCGCCGGCTGGCAGATGAACATCCACGCCCTGCGCCGGCAGCAGCGCATGGGCCTCGCCTGGGCCTCGGACACCCGCGGCACCCACCCCTTCGTGCCGGTGTGGAACGGCGAGATCGTGCGCTGCCCCCAGCTGCCGACGACCCTGCCGACCCTGGACGAACTGATCGGCATCGACGGCCTCACGGAAGACAACGTCCATGAGCACCTGCTGGGCCTCACCGCCACCCCGGCGACCCACGTCTTCACGCTCCACGCCGAACTCGAAGGCCGCAAGCTGGCGCCGGTGTTCGAGCGCCTGCTGACGGGCTGGCGCGAACAGGGCTACGAACTGGTGCCCCTGAAGGACATCGCCGCCGGCCTCGACATGGCCGTGCTGCCGCGCTGCGAGATGCTGCGAGGAGAAGTACCGGGCCGTTCCGGTACATTGATGGTGCAAGGGGATGAATTCCTCGCCGACTACAAGGAGGCCGCATGACCACTCCATCCGCCGTCGGGCTTGAAGTACCCGACTTCGCCGCCGCCGCCACGGGCGGCGAGTTCAAGCTCTCCGCCCAACGTGGCAAGCCGGTCGTCATCTACTTCTACCCCAAGGACAACACGCCGGGCTGCACCACCGAGGCCGGGCAGTTCCGCGATCTGCACGGGGAATTCGCCAAGCGGGGCTGCGCCGTCGTCGGCGTCTCCCGCGACAGCCTCAAGTCCCACGAAGGCTTCAAGGCCAAGCTGGGCCTGCCCTTCGAACTGATCGCCGACGGCGACGAGGCCGTCTGCCGGCTGTTCGGCGTCATCAAGACCAAGAACATGTACGGCAAGCAGGTGCTCGGCATCGAGCGCAGCACCTTCCTCATCGACGCCGCCGGCGTGCTGCGCCGGGAATGGCGCGGGTTGAAGGCGGACGGCCACGCCGCCGAAGTGCTCAAGGCCGTCACCGAACTGTAATACCCCGAAAAAAGCGCGGATTCCGCCGCCTCCTCGCCGCCTTCCGCGGCGGGGGCTCTGGCTATCGTGGGGCCGTCCCATCCAGGGAGGTCCCCATGAACGCCAAGCGCACGTCCAAGCCCGCTGCCCCTAAGAACACCAAGCTCTTCGTCCTCGACACCAACGTGCTCATGCACGACCCGACGAGCCTGTTCCGCTTCGAGGAACACGACGTCTTCGTGCCCATGATGACCCTGGAGGAACTGGACGCCAACAAGAAGGGCATGTCCGAGGTCGCCCGCAACGCGCGCCAGGCCAGCCGCACCCTCGACGAGATCGTCTCCGGCTGCGAGGACCACATCAAGCGCGGCATCGACCTCGCCCTGCCCTCGCGGGAACTCGCCACCGGCCGCCTGTTCCTCCAGACCGAGGCCATCAACAGCGTACTGCCGTCCTCCCTGCCGACCGCGCGGGCCGACAACCAGATCATCGCCGTGGCCATGCACCTGCGGGAGACCTTCCCCAAGCGCCACGTGATCCTGGTGACCAAGGACATCAACATGCGCATCAAGGCCCGCGCCCTGGGCCTGGACGCGCAGGACTACTTCAACGACAAGGTGCTGGAGGACACGGACCTCCTCTACACCGGCATGATGGAGCTGCCCGCCGACTTCTGGGAGACCCACGGCAAGGACATGAAATCCTGGAAGGAGGACGGCCGCACCTGGTACCAGGTGCAGGGTCCCCGCTGCCCGGACATGCTGGTTAACCAGTTCGTCCACCTGGAGGACGGCGACAAGCCCTTCCACGCCTTCGTGCGCGAGGGCGCCGGCCGCAAGGCGGTGCTGTCCACCCTCACCGACTATAGCCACGCCAAGAACGCCGTCTGGGGCATCACGGCACGCAACCGGGAACAGAACTTCGCACTGAACCTGCTGATGGACCCGGAGATCGACTTCATCACCCTGCTGGGCCAGGCCGGCACCGGCAAGACCCTGCTGACCCTGGCCAGCGCCCTCACCCAGACCCTGGAAACCAAGCGCTACTCGGAGGTCATCGTCACCCGCGTCACCGTGCCGGTGGGCGAGGACATCGGCTTCCTGCCCGGCACCGAGGAGGAGAAGATGACGCCCTGGATGGGCGCCATCGAAGACAACCTGGACGTCCTCAACCGTCCCGCCGACAGCGACGAGAAAAGCAGCCAGACCGGCGGCAGCTACGGCGGCGACTGGGGCCGCGCCGCCACCATGGACCTGATCCGCAGCCGCATCAAGATCAAGTCCCTCAACTTCATGCGCGGTCGCACCTTCATCAACAAGTTCCTCATCATCGACGAGTCGCAGAACCTGACGCCGAAGCAGATGAAAACCCTGATCACCCGCGCCGGTCCCGGCACCAAGGTGGTCTGCCTCGGCAACATCGCCCAGATCGACACGCCCTACCTGACCGAGGGCTCCTCGGGCCTGACCTACGTCGTCGACCGCTTCAAGGGCTGGCCCCATTCGGGCCACATCACCCTCCAGCGCGGCGAGCGCTCGCGGCTCGCCGACCACGCGGCCGAAGTGCTGTAATTTCCCGGCGCCGGGGCATCCCCCGGCGCCGGCGCCAGTCCCGGGACCCGCACCCGGACTGGCCTGCGGGTAGGGAATACCCGTCCATAATATGCCTTTCGTCATATAATACAAAAGGCTTATACCCCTACAAATCCATCAGGCTTACCATGCACTGCACTTCTACCGTGATCGCGTAGAGGCGGCGAGGTTCCGACCCACTCCTGCGGGAGACACAAAATGAGCTCATCCCAGATGTCGCTGAGCAAGCGGCTCATCCTCATCACCGTGGCCGCGATGACGGCGCTGGTCGCCCTGTTCGTCGTCGTGCTGTTCAACGAACGTTCCATGCTGTTGCAGGACCGCCAGGAAAAGGTGCGCAACCTGGTGGAAGTAGCCCACGGCGCCATCGCCAGCTACGAGCAGGCGGCGCGGGAAGGCCGCATGTCCCAGGAGGACGCCCAGAAGGCCGCCCTTGTTGCCGTGCGCGCCATGCGCTACGACAAGATCGAGTATTTCTGGATCAACGACATGGTGCCGCGCGTCGTCATGCATGCGGCCAAGCCCGAGCTGGACGGCAAGGACATGTCCCAGCTCAAGGACCCCAACGGCAAACTGCTGTTCAACGAGTTCGTCGCCGTCGTGCAGAAGGACGGCGCCGGCTACGTCGATTACTACTGGCCCAAACCCGGCGAGAAGGACCCGGTACCGAAAATTTCCTACGTCAAGGGCTTCGCGCCCTGGGGCTGGATCGTCGGCACGGGCATCTACATCGACGACGTAAACGCCCGCTTCCGGGAGGCGGCCGTAAAGTTCCTCGCCTGGGGCATCGTCATCGGCCTCATCATCATCGTGCCCCTCGTGATGCTGCGTCGCTACCTGCTGGGCCTGCTCGGCGGCGAGCCGGCCGAGGCCGTGGAAGCGACCCGGCGCATTGCCTCGGGCGACCTGAGCGGAACCATCGCCTGCCGCGCCGACGACACATCCAGCCTGCTCGCCAGCATGAAGCAGATGCAGGAGAGCCTGCGCACGATGTTCGCCGAAATCGACCGCCAGGCGGCAGGCCTCGCCGACGATGCGGACACGCTGCTTGCCGGAGCCACGCATGTCTCGGAGCGATCATCGGCACAGAACGAGGCGGCCCAGGCCATCGCCGCGGCGGTGGAGCAACTGACGGTGAGCATCGACCAGATCGCCCAAAGCGCCCGCGAGGCCAATGACATCGCGGCCAACTCCGGCACCCTCGCCGACGAGGGGCACGCCGTCATCCATCAGGCTTCCGAGGAAATCCACCGGCTATCCGAAGCGGTGCATGAATCCTCGTCCCAGATCCAGGACCTGGAACGCCATTCGGAAGATATCAACTCCATCGTGAATGTGATCAAGGAGATCGCCGACCAGACCAACCTGCTGGCCCTCAATGCGGCCATCGAAGCCGCCCGAGCCGGCGAACAGGGGCGTGGCTTCGCCGTGGTGGCCGACGAGGTACGCAAGCTGGCCGAACGCACGGCCACCTCGACCACCGAGATCGCGAGCATGATCGCGCGCATCCAGGAAGGCACCCATACCGCCGTCGCCAGCATGTCCCGCGGCGAGGAGCAGGCGACCCAGGGCGCCACCCTGGCGAATCGGGCGGGCGAGTCCATCGAACGCATCCGCGAAGGCGCCCAGAACGTGACCCATGTGGTGACCGGCATCAGCGACTCGATCCGCGAACAAAGCGCGGCGAGCAACGAGATTGCCGTGCGCATCGAGCGCATCGCCGAGGCGACCGAGCAGGGGGTGAACGAAATCCAGGCCACGGAAGCCGCCGCCCGCAACCTGCAGGAAATGTCGCGCGGGATGCGCGCCGCGATCTCCCGCTTCCGCCTGGCCTGACCGGGACTGCCGCTAGGAGCGCCAGCGGCGCTCGGCGGCCTCGTCGGACTCGCGCGCGTCCACCCAGCGCGCGCCGTCCGGCGTCTCCTCCTTTTTCCAGAACGGCGCCCGCGTCTTCAGGTAGTCCATGACGAACTCGCAGGCGGCGAAGGCGTCGCCGCGGTGTGAGGAGGACACGCCGACGAAGACGATGCGCTCGCCGGGCAGCAGGCGGCCATAGCGATGGATCACGCGCACGCGCCGCAACTGCCAGCGCGCCTGCGCCTCGACGACGATCTCGGCCAGGGCCTTCTCCGTCATGCCCGGATAATGTTCGAGGGTCATGGCGGCAATGCCGTCCGCCTCGCCGCGCACCAGGCCGACGAAACTCGCCACCGCGCCGGCGCCGCCATCGTCTGCGCTCAGGGCCTCGATTTCCGCGCCCACATCGAAATCCGCTTCCTGGACCGAGATGCTCATTTCAGATGTTCCATGCTGCTGTGCGTCTTCCGCGACGCATGAGACGGGGAGGTGCGGTGCAAGCCAAGGACGGCGGGTATCCGACTCCCTCCATGTCCTCCGGGCCGAAAGAGCACCGGCCCTCCTCCTTTACTTGCGGGAGTCGGATACCCGCCATCCTTGGCTGGATACGCTGGTGCAGCCGGGCCGCCAGACCTCCATGGCTCAATCCGCTCGGGCCGGTGGGGTGTCCTGCTCCGCGTAAGTAAAGAAGGAGGAGCCGGCCGCAGGGCGGCGACGGATGACATGGAGCGGGGCAGGGCACCCCGCCGGCCCGAGCGCGCACCACAGCGGGTTCGAGGAAGTTTCATTTCAGCCTCCCGTGACGGGGGGAAAGAAGGCCACTTCGTCGCCCTCGCGCACCGGTGAATCCGTCCCGGCCATGGCCTGATTGACGGCGGCGCGCAGGCTCTTCGATGTGGTGAACACCTCCCAGGCCCCGCCGCGGGCGGCAAGATGGGACCGCAGTTGCGCCACGGTGTCCACGCCCGCCGGCAGTGCCAAGTCTTCCGCGGCAAGTCCAAGGGTCTCCCGCAGGCCGGCGAAATAGAGAAGCTTCATCGCATCACTCCAGCAGATCGGCGAAGGGCAGGAAGCTCACGGCGTCGCCGGCACGGATCACCTGCCCGGCCGGATTGTCCACCAGGCCGTCGCCCCAGAGTGTCGACGTCAGCACGGCGGAACTCTGGTTGGGGAAAAGCTCCAGACAACCATCGGCGCCGTAGCGGGCACGCAGGAATTCCCGGCGCGGACCAGGCTTGGTCCACTCGAAGCCCGCGGTCAGCGTCAGGCGGCGCGGCGCCAGGGCACTCGCCCCCTGGCACTTGAGGATGAAGGGCCGCACCAGCATGAGGAAGGTGGCGAAGGCGGCCACCGGATTCCCCGGCAGGCCGATGAAGTCCGCGTTGCCCACCTTGCCGAAGGCCAGGGGCTTGCCCGGCTTGATGGCGATGTTCCAGAGGCCCAGTTCGCCCTCGGCCTCGACGGCGGGCTTCACATGGTCCTCCTCACCGACGGAGACGCCGCCGGTGGTGATCACCAGATCGTGCAGGGCGCCGGCCTTGCGCAGGGCCTTGCGGGTGTCTGCCAGGGTGTCGGGTACGTTGCCCAGATCCTCCACCTGGCAGCCGAGGCCTTCCAGCAAGGCCACCAGCATGGCCCGGTTGGAGTTGTAGATCGCCCCCGGCGGCAGGGGCTCGCCGGGCTGCACCAGCTCGCTGCCCGTGGACAGCAGGCCGACGGAGAGCCGCCGGTAGACGGCCAACTGGGCCGCACCCACCGAAGCGGCCATGCCGATGGCCTGGGGCCGCAGTCGCGTGCCGACGGCCAGCACCTCGGCCCCGGCGGCGATGTCCTCGGCGGCCCGGCGGATGTGCTCGCCAGGCTTGGGCACGTGGTTGATCATCACATCCTCGCCCGCATGTTCGCAGAGCTCCTGCATCACCACGGCGTCGGCGCCGGGGGGTACCGGCGCACCGGTGAAGATGCGCGCCGCCGTGCCGGGCGCCAGGGTATGGCCGACGTTGCCGGCGGGAATGCGCTGGGCGATGGCGAGCCGCGCGCCCGGCGCCGTCACGTCGGCCAGGCGCACCGCGTAGCCGTCCATGGCGCTGTTGTCCAGGGGCGGCACGTCGATGGCCGACACCACCGGCTCGGCCAGCACGCGGCCGACGGCCTCCCACAGGGGCAGCCGGTCCACGCCCTTGACGCGGCGGGCGGCGGCGAGGAGCTTGTCGAGGGCTTCCTCGAAAGGCAGCAGAGGTTTCTTTGCGCTCATAGTCCCGTGGTTTCCAGGATGAAGGCGGTGATGGCCGCGTGGTCGTTGAGGTCGAACTGGGGCTTGGGCACGTCCAGCTTCACGTCGCTGGCGATGGCCACCACATCCGGGTTCTCGGGCCAGATGAAGGGCTTGCCATTGGCCGGCCGGTGGATTTCCAGCTTCGGGATGGGCGTGTATTTGAAGCCTTCCACCAGCACCAGGTCGCAGGGGGACAGACGCGCCAGCTGCTCCTCGAAGCTCGGCTCGGGCCGGCCGCGCAGTTCGTGCATGATGGCCCAGCGGTTGTCGCAGACCAGCATCACTTCCGTGGCGCCGGCTTCCCGATGGCGGTAGGAATCCTTGCCGGGCCGGTCCACGTCGAAGTTGTGGTGGGTGTGCTTGATGAGGGACACCGTGAGTCCGCGGGACGTGAAGCGCGGGATCAGGGCCTCGATCAGGGTGGTCTTGCCGGCGCCGGAATAGCCGGCGAATCCAAAGACCTTCATGCGGGCTCCTTCGCCGGCGACACCGTCAGCACCGGGGCGAAACCGCCGCCGGGGGTACGGAAGTTGGTGGTCTGGCCCTGCCAGAGGCGGGCCGCCACGAGCTGGACATGGCCGTTGTAGACGTAGTTGCGCAGGTCGAGCTTGAGTTCCACCGCTTCGCCGTCCACTTCCAGCCGGCGCGATGACGGCGGCACCAGGGCCTGGGCGATGTAGTTGCCGGCCAGCACTTCGTCGAACACGCGCTTGGTGATCTTGTCGCCGCGGTAGGCGGCCTTGGAGCCGTAGCCGGCGGCGGGCTTGAAGAACAGCTGCTTGCGCCGCGCCCAGAAGTCGTCGGCCCGTTCCGCCGCCACCCGTTCGGTGCGCGGAATGCCCGCCGTCAGCACGGTGCGGGTTTCCGCGTCCACACCCCAGGATGCCAGCAGGGCGTCGTCCGAGAGGGCGACGAGGTTGCGCTTGTCGGCGTAGAGGGCGTGGGCGCGCGGATGGGGCGTCACCACGGCCGCGTCGTCGAGCCAGGCCAGCCGCAGGGCGGCATGGGCGGGTTCTTCGAGGGCGAAGTCGGTAAGCCGGTTGTAGACGAGGTCGATGCGCGTCTCCTCCACCCACAGGCTGCCGTGGCAGTGCATGAGGTCCTGCGGGTCGCAAACCAGGGCCTTGATGCCGTGGCGCGCGAACAGACGCTGGAAGAGGACGAATTCGGGATGCAGGTACTGGGCGGCGGGATCGTCGTCCACGATGGCGATGGCCCGCAGCGGCGCGTCGCCGCGGCAGGCCGCCCATTCGGCGCGGAACATCTCCATGAACAGGTGCTCCGGCGTGTCGCCGCCCAGGTCGCCGGGCAGTACGGCACGCACCTCGTCGCAGCAGGCCTGCTGGGCACGGGCGAGGATGGCGTTGAGCAGGCCGCCGCCGGCGTTGGTGTTGATCTCGATGAGCCGGGGCCCGTGCTCGCCGAGATGGAAGTCGTAGCCGAGGAAGACGCTGCGCGCCCGGCTGTCGGTGCGCGCGATCTCCGGCGCCCAGGCCAGCACATGGTCTCGGTAGGCGGACAGCGCGACGACGCGCTCGATGGCGGTGACGATCTCGGCCATGCGCCGGCCATGGCGGGCGCCGACGAAGACCATGGCGGCGGAGAACAGGTGGGGCCGGCCTTCCATCACCTCGGCATAGAAACCGGGGCTCTCGTGCTCCAGCTCGGCGCGCAGCCGCTCCCGGTCCAGGGAGCTGCATTGGCAGCCGGCGTTGAGCCGTTCGGCGAGCGCGGCGCAATCGTGGGGGTTCATGGGGCCGATTCTACCGGCTGTCGCCGCCGTCTTTCTTGATCTGCCCGAAGCGCCGGGAGAACCAGCCGGAGAGCGCCCCGCCGCCGCTCCCGAGCAGCGCGAAGACGGCAAGGATCAGCAGCAGCGGCGCCAGGGCCGCCAGCAGCGCCCACTCGACCGCCTTCTTCAGGCGGACAAAGACGGGCGGATTGCCGAACGCCTTCCCGGCCATGGACAGGGCCATCAGCACGATGAAGATGTCCAGCAGCACCGCCCCCCAGCCGAAGGCGATCCGGCAGGGCAAGTCGCCGGCCATGCGGGTGCTCGTCCACCAGCCGGAGAACGTCATCGTGCAGCTGCGCACGCCGACGCCGAAGGCGATCCAGTTGCCCACGGCGGCCAGGCCGGCGGTGGCCCCCAGGCCCACCAGCGCACCGACAGCGTGGTTGTTCGCCACGATGGCGATGCCTGCGAGGACGAAGACGCCGCCGCCGACGATGGGCACCCAGTCGGGGACCCCGGCCACCCGGCCGCCGACGAAGGGGCTGATGCCGAACCCGCCGAGGATGGGAATCAGGCCGCACAGCAGGCAAAGCAGGCCGACGACGAGGCGCCCGCGCGGCGAGAGCTTGTCGTCGCTCATGCCCGTTCCGCCGTGAAGAACGCCTCCACCTCGGCCACTTCCCGCGTGCGCCGCATGGGCGGCAGGGACTGCCAGACGCGGCGACCGTAGGGCTTGTCCACCATGCGCGGGTCGCAGACCATGAGCACACCGCGGTCGGCCTCGTCGCGGATGAGGCGGCCGGCGCCCTGCTTCATGCTGATGACGGCGCGCGGCAACTGGTATTCGAAGAAGGCATTGCGGCCCTGGCGCTTGAGGTGCTCGATGCGGGCCGCCAGCACCGGGTCGTCGGGCGGCGCGAAGGGCAGCTTGTCGATCACCACCAGGGACAGGGCGTCGCCGCGCACGTCCACGCCTTCCCAGAAGCTCTGGCTTGCCACCAGCACGGCATTGCCGAGGCGGCGGAAGCGGTCCAGCAGCTCGGACTTGGAGCCCTCGCCCTGGAGCAGCAACGGCAGCTCCAGACCGGCGGCCTCTAGTTTCTCTTTCAGGAGTTCGTGGATGCGCCGCATGGCGCGCAGGCTGGTGCACAGCACGAAGGCCCGGCCGTGGGAGGCGCGGATCGCCGGCCAGGCGGCCTCCACCACCGCCTCGTGGTAGTGGGGGCTATTGGGGTCGGGCATGCCCGGCGGGCAGTAGAGCAAGGCGATGGCGCCGTAGTCGAAGGGGCTGCCCCAGTAGCCGGTCTCGGCAGCGCCTAGGCCCAGCTCCGCCTGGTAATGGGAGAAGTTGCCGCCGACGGCCAGGGTCGCCGAGGTGAATATCCAGGCGCGCGGGTGGCCTTCCATCTGGCGCTGGAAGATGTTGGCCACCGACAGGGGCGTCATGTTGAGGGTGACGTGATAGTTGGAAACGTCGGCCCACCTGACGAAGACCTCCTCCTCGCCGCCGTCGTCCGCCGGGGCGGCCGGCGCCTGCCAGCGCTTGAAGGCGAGCGCGATCTCGGCGCAGCGGCGCCGGCAGTTGTCCAGGCCTTCGGAGCGTTCGGCCTGGCTCTCCACATGCTTGGCGAAGGCCGCCAGTTCCCGCTCCAGGGAAGCCAGGGCATCGGGCGCATGGGCGTGGTCGCGCCACTGGGCCTCGGCGAGCCGGGTGCCTTCGCGGTGGAAGGCCAGGCGCAGGTCCTTGGCGGCCTTCTCCAGGTTGCGGCAGGCGTCCTGCAGGGGGGCGTAATCCTTGGCGGCGGCCAGGCCCTCGTTGCGCGTGTCGCGGGCCAGATCGATGACCTGGGCGGTGCCGACCGCTTCGCCGAAGAACAGGCCGGCCACTTCGGGCAGCTGATGGGCTTCGTCGAAGATCACCGTGTTGCAGGCGGGCAGCAGCTCCGCCATGCCCTCGTCCCGCAGCATCAGGTCGGCGAAGAACAGATGGTGGTTCACCACCACCACGTCGGCATCCATGGCCTCGCGGCGGGCGGCGATGACGAAGCAGTCCTTGACGTTGGGGCAGTCCTGGCCGAGGCAGTTCTCCCGCGTCGAGGTGGCCTGGCCCCAGGCGCCGGAATCCTCGGGCACGGCCGACAGCTCGGCCTTGTCGCCGCTATGGGTGGATTTGGCGAAGCGGGCGATGGTGCGGATATGCCCCGCCTCCTCCCGCGTGGCGAAGTGGCCCGACTCGACGGCCCGCGCCAGGTGGTAGGGGCAGACGTAGTTGGCACGTCCCTTGAGCAGCGCGATGGTGGCCGGCACGCCGAGGGCGTCGCGCACCGTCGGCAGGTCCCGCTGGAAAAGCTGGTCCTGGAGCGTCTTGGTGCCGGTGGAGACGATGACCTTGCCGCCGGCCATCAGGGCCGGGACCAGGTAGGCGAAGGTCTTGCCGGTACCCGTGCCGGCCTCGGCGACCAGGGCGCCGTTGGCTTCCACGGCGGCGAGGATGCGCGCCGCCATCTCCACCTGCTGGGACCGGCTGCGGTAGCCGGGAATGGCGGCTGCCAGCGGGCCGTCGGCGGCAAAGATGCGTTGCAGGTCGGCGAGGGATTGCGGGGAGGCTTGTGGCATGGGCGGCGGCGCATGGTATCACGCGCCCCGCCGCCCCAAGGCGGGTCAGCTGACGGAGACGGACTGGGCGCGCCGGCTGGCGATGTCGCCCTTGACGGCCGCCGCATGGCGGGCGAAATCCATGTCCTCCCGCTGCATGTGCCAGATGAGCCAGGAGCCGAGGAAGTATTCGAGACGGATGGCCACCAGCATGGGCGAGCCCGTCGCCAGGTCGGCCATCTCCGCCAGGTAGTCGTGCATGCGCCGATGGACCGTCCGGTGCGAATCCGCATCCGGATAGCCGCAGGCATCCATCAGGACTTCCTCCTCGTCGAAATGGCGCTTCACCTGATGGAGCAGGTCCTGCAGGCCGCCGAGCATGTCGGCGGCGGGCGTTTCGTTGCCGTAGGCCAGGGCGTACAGCCGGTTGCCGGCCTGGAAGATGGCCTCGTGCTGGTCGTCCACCTCGTCGATGCCGGTGCGGCAGTGGTCGTAGATGCTGAAGCGGTCGCGCCGCTCCGCCTCGCCGGCGACGATGGCGTCGCCACCCTCCATGAGGCTGTTTTCCGCCAGCGAGAGGGCGGCCCCCAGCTTCTCTTCGGCTATCGCCAGCTGGCGGCGGATTTCGTTGATGCGGGCGACGGCGATGCGCAGGTTGTCGAAGCTGCGGCTGTCGGCGCCGCTGCCGTCATGAAACACGGCCAGGAGTTCGTCGAGATCGACGAGGAAGCGGGAGAGGGGCATGGGAACATCCTCGAACGCACCGGCCGGAATTGGCCGCCACGAAGGCTAGCATAGCGGCATGGACCGGCGCTGTCATCCATGGTTGCCGCATGGACAATCGGCTAGGGCAGTTCTTCGACCTTCAGCCAGACGCGGTCGCTGCCGCGGGCGGCGCGGGACGAGTAGGTGACGGTGCCGGCCCGGTCGTCGGCGACGTCGCGGGAGGTGCCGCCCAGTTCGATCCATTCCCCCAGCCGGCCGCTCACGCTGGTGGACAGGCGCTGGATGTTGGCGCTGCCGACCGTGGCGCCGGGGGTGTCGTGGGTCGGGCTGATGTCCAGGGTGACGCGGTCGCCGGACACCCGCGGCTCGGCATAGAAACCGGTGCCGATGTCGCGGTAGGCGACCGTCTCGGAAACGATGGCGCCGCCGGGCGTGACCACGGTCTGGCGCAGGGGTACGGGCACCGACTGGCCGACGGCGATCCAGGCACGGCCGCCCTCGATGGTCTGCACCCGCTGGGCGACACGGTCGGCGCTGCTGGTGCGCACCTCGTAGGCATTGCCGCGCACGACGTCGTCGCCGCGCCTCACCTCCACGCCGGCACCGTCGCTGCGGCCGGCCGAATAGACGCGCACATCCTTGCCGATGGACACCTCGCCCGAAATACCGGCGCCGCGTCCGTCCGCCTGGCGGTCGCCACCATGGCGCACGGAAATCATCAGGCGTCTGGGGGCGGTGTCGAGTTCCTCGACGACGCGGCGCAGGTCGGCCAGGTTGCGGGCCGATGTGCGCAGGAACAGCTTGCCGCCGGTTCCGCTGAGGGCCGCTCCCGGCTCCAGCAGGGGACGCAACTGGGGCATCAGTTGTTCCGCCGTGCGGTGCCGCAGGGTGATGGTTTCGATCTGCTGGGCGGCGGCGACGCCGCAAAGTGCCGCCAGCAGCAGGGCAAGGAGGATGCGCATCATGGCCGCCCGGGGCGCGGCTCCTCGATCATGTAGCCGAAGCCGCGCAGGGTGCGGATATTGACGCCGGCACCGGCCAGCTTGCCGCGCAGCCGGGAAATATAGACCTCGATGGCGTTGTCGCTGAGCACCTGCTGGTCGCTGGTGAGGGTCTGCTGCAGCTGGTCCTTGCTCACCACCTGGCCCGCCCGCGTCAGCAGCAGGCTGAGGACGCTCCATTCGCGCGCCGTCAACTCCAGGGGCTCATCGTTCACCCAGGCCCGCTTGCCGACCACATCCACTGCCAGACCGGCCAGTTCGACACGGATGTTGCGATTGAGCTGGCTGCGTCGCAGCAGCGCCCGCAGGCGCGCCTCGAACTCCTCGACGACGAAGGGCTTGACCAGATAGTCGTCGGCGCCGAGGTCGAGGCCCTTGACCCGTTGTTCGACGCGGTCGTAGGCGGAAACGATGAGGACCGAGCAATGCTTGGCGGGATCGAGATGGGACAAGACCTGGAAGCCGTCGATGCCCGGCAGGCCGATGTCCAGCACCATGGCATCGAAGTCGCCGGCGGTCAGGGCGGCCAAGGCTTCCTCGCCGCTGCGCGCATGGGTAACGCCATAGCCGTGGCTGTCGAGGATGCGGATCATGCCTTCGGCGAGGGGCAGGTCGTCCTCGACCACCAGGATGCGCAGGGACTTCGGCTGGACGCGGCCGGCGGGCGCATTGGCAGGGCGCACCGGCGGCGTGGCGGCGGAATGTAGAACCATGGGGCTTCCTTCCAGAAATCGGGGTCCCCGGTATGAGGGGGACGGCTATACTTTATAACTTTTCACCGTCCCGCGGAGCCCTGCGCCATGAAGATCGAAACCCTCGCCGTCCACGCCGGTTACAGCCCGGACCCCACCACCAAGGCCGTTGCCGTGCCGATCTACCAGACCACGTCCTACGCCTTCGACGATACCCAGCACGGCGCCGACCTCTTCGACCTCAAGGTCCAGGGCAACATCTACACGCGCATCATGAACCCGACCACCGACGTGCTGGAAAAGCGCGTCGCGGCACTGGAAGGCGGCATCGCCGGCCTGGCCGTGGCCTCGGGCATGTCGGCCATCACCTACGCCATCCAGACCATCGCCGAAGCCGGCGACAACATCGTCTCGGTGGGCACCCTCTACGGCGGCACCTACAACCTGTTCGCCCACACCCTGCCCCAGCTCGGCATCGAGGTGCGCTTCGCCGACTACCGCGATCCCGCTTCCTTCAAGCCGCTGATCGACGGCCGCACCAAGGCGGTGTTCTGCGAGTCCGTCGGCAACCCGCTGGGCAACGTGGTGGACATCGCGGCCCTGGCGCAGATCGCCCATGACGCCGGCGTGCCGCTGATCGTGGACAACACGGTGCCGACGCCCTACCTGTGCCGCCCCATCGAGCACGGCGCCGACATCGTCGTCCATGCGCTGACCAAGTACCTGGGTGGCCACGGCAACAGCATCGGCGGCATGATCGTCGACTCGGGCAAGTTTCCCTGGGCCGAGCACAAGGAGCGCTTCAAGCGCCTCAACACGCCGGACGTCTCCTACCACGGCGTCGTCTATACCGAAGCCCTCGGCCCGGCGGCCTACATCGGCCGCGCCCGCGTGGTGCCCCTGCGCAACACCGGCGCCGCCATCTCGCCCTTCAACAGCTTCCTGATCCTCCAGGGCATCGAGACGCTCGCCGTGCGCATGGACCGCATCTGCGACAACACCCAGGCCGTCGCCGAGTTCCTCAAGGGCAATGCCAAGGTGGGCTGGGTGAACTACGCCGGCCTGCCGGACCATCCCGAGCACGCCCTGGCGAAGAAATACATGGGCGGACGCGCCTCCGGCATCCTCTCCTTCGGCGTCAAGGGCGGCATCGAGGCCGGCGGCCGTTTCCAGGATGCATTGAAGCTGGTCACGCGCCTGGTGAACATCGGCGATGCCAAGTCCCTGGCCTGCCATCCGGCCAGCACCACCCATCGCCAGCTCTCGCCCGAGGAATTGAAGAAGGCCGGCGTCTCCGTCGACATGGTGCGCCTGTCCATCGGCCTTGAGCACATCGACGACATCAAGGCGGATCTGGAACAGGCCCTGGCCGCCGTCTGAGGCGGCAGGAGCCGGCGCCGGCGGCCCGGGCTGCCGGCGCAAGCCTTCAGCGGCCCGAGCGCGGACTGAAGAGGTAGCCGATACCGCGCACGGCGCGCAACGGCAGCGAAAGCCCGACGTCGGACGCCTTCTTGCGCAGGCGGCTGATGAGGGTTTCCAGGCGATGCAGGTCGTAATCGTAGATATCGCCGCCGAGGGCCGCGGCGATGCTCTCGCGCGACACGGCCTTGTCCCGGTTGACGAACAGGGCCTGCATCAGCATGCGCTCGGAAGCCGTCAGATGTATCCCCGTGCCGGAAGGCGCATACAGCGTCCAATCCTCGTCCGCCAGCCGCCATTCGCCGCCGGCGCGCCGCTCGGGCTGGGCCTCCTTGAGACGCCGCCCGAGGCTGCGCAGGGAGGCCGCCAGTTCCAGCAGGTCCACCGGCTTGACCATGTAAAGGTCCGCATCCTTGAGGCCGCGCAGGCGGTCTTCCAGCTGGCTGCGGGCGGTGAGCATGACGATGCCGACGCGGCTGGTGGCGCGCAGATGGGCGGCGATGGAGAAGCCGTCCTCGCCCGGCAAGCCCACATCGATGACGGCGATGTCGCAGGGCGCCCCCAGCTGGCCCCGGTAGAAAGCCTCGGCGCTGCCGAAGCCGGTGGCCTCGAAACCGAGGCCGGCAAGCCCGAAGACCATTTCCTCCCGCAGGTCGGCATCGTCTTCGACAAGATGAACGTGTAGGACTTCGTCGCTGCTGTTTGTCATGGTGGCGGATTTCGAGGGCAACCTGGACTGGCCGCGCTTCCTGTCGGCGGCAAGACATCGCCGCGAAACGCGGCCAGGCATTTTGCCAGCGACGGCGGCACAAATGCAAACGCCGCCCGGAGGCGGCGTTTGCATGAAGACTTGGCGGAGTGGACGGGATTTTCCCTGTTACCAAAGAAAACACAATCAAAACAACATACTGGCGAAACCACCTCAAAACGATGTAACACCAGCTTGTAACACCCGCAGCGATCCAATCCTATCACAGCTTTTTTCGGAAATGCATTATTCGTCATAATCGTGGCAGGCCACGAGATAGAAATGCCCAAAGATTTACTGTAGCCATTCGTCATCTCGGCATATCTTGGGCATTTGTCACATTTCGGCGGTTACACAGTACAAATACTGAACAGCAGCTTCTCGGCCAGAGCAGACGTTAATGGCGTACTCCTGATCGGTCGGCAGTGAACCGGTTACCTGCCGTTCGGCCTAGTGCCCCCAATGAACGGCAGCTTCGCCTTCCGCGAACTCACACTTCGTGCCCTGAAGAGACGATCTAGCCATCAGCGGTTCAAAGGCAGATAGCAAAGTACAGCAGTCACTCGCAACGACTGTTGGCCGACAAGTGCTGGACCAATCCGGTCGAACGATATGTGTTGTTTGATCGCCAAGAATCCTGGTAGCAAGCCGACTCGAGATGAAGATTGATGGGGACCGTTGTGGTTAGAAAAGTGAGGACTGAACGTCCCCGTCTTCTGGCAGCATATCCGCATATTCCAACCTTCCCACGAGCAACGGGCTCCGCGGATCGTGAAGCCGTTTGTTATTGATAACTGCCGCAATGCCGCCTGAGTCAGGCTGGAAGTCCAAGGTCCGCAGTGGCCGATGAACTGCCTCATGCCGCCATCAACAGTCGGCACCTTGGCCGAAGCGGACTGCGCAAACTATGTTTGGGAACTACCGGAGCCGACCCAGAGTCGTCTGATGACTTTCACAAGCAGTATGGCGGCCTCCTGATTACATTGCTGCCGCACACGTTCAATTGACAGAACAGCCAATGTTCAGCATTCGCTCCCTGCTTCGATCAGACGACATAGCGTCCGAATCGCCCCCTTCATCGATTCCGGGCGGGTATTCCCGAATCCCATCAACAGCCCCGGTCGTTGCGATTTGGAGGCATCGATAAAATATCCCGACAAGGGAGTCACGCCAATCTGCCGCATCCGTGCGGCGGCCGCCAGCGCCTGATCGCTGCAACAGTCAGGCAACTCGGTGACCATGTGTAGCCCGGTTGAAGCTGTCGGCATGGTCAGCCAGTCGCTACCTTCCGAATTGATGGCGGACAGCAACGCGGCGCGCCGTTCGGCGTAGAGCACTTTGGAGCGCCGAATGTGCGCGCCTAGATGACCATTGCCGATGAAGTCGGCCGCCGTGGCCTGAAGCGGTATCGGAACACGATGGTCAGTACCATTGCGTACGGCGCATAGCGCGTCGATCAAGTCGTCGGGAGCGACCAGGAAGCCAAGCCTCAAACCAGGGGCGAGCAGCTTGCTGAGCGTGCCAATGTAAATCACGCGTCCGTTGTCGCCATCAAGCGCCTTGAGCGCGGGCGTCGGCGCGCATTCATAGCGAAATTCGCTGTCGTAGTCGTCTTCAAGGATGAATGCGCTGGCCTCGTTGGCCCATTGCAGCAACGCGAGACGGCGTGCCAGGCTCATGGTGACGCCCAGCGGGTATTGATGCGATGGAGACACCATGGCGAGTCGCGCGTCGGGAGCGCGATTCCGTCCATCATTAACATCCAGCCCTTCGGCATCGACGCCGATACCCACCGCAGCTACCCCGGCAAGAACCAGGCTACGGTATGCGGCATCGTATCCGGGATTTTCGACCCAGACGCGATCACCTACATCGGTCAGTGCCAGCGTTGCGATCGAAACCCCCGCTTGCGCCCCGGGCGCGATGACGATCTGGTGCGCATTGCAGACAACGCCGCGCGCGGCACCCAGATACTCTGCCAAGGCCTCGCGCAACGGCAAAAAGCCCTGCGGATCGCCGTAAGAGAGGTCAGGAGTGGGCCGGCGACGCCAGAAGCGGCCTTCGAGGCGGCCCCAGAGCGCATAGGGGAACGCATCCAGCGCCGGCAGACCGGGCGTGAGCGGCCATGTCGCACGCGCCATCGACATGGAATCTATCCCTGTCAGACGACGCGCCCGTACCGATATTGGCGTACGCTGTCGTACCTGGGACGATGGCATAGATGAACGCAGTTTTTGCTCGGCAATCCGTGCCGCTACATAGGTACCAGCTCCCCGTCGTGCTTCCAGAAAGCCTTCTGCGACAAGCTGCTCATAAGCACCGGAGACGGTAATCCGCGACAAGCCGAGTTCCTGCGCCAGCACGCGCGAGGCCGGTAGCCGAATACCGGGTTGCAAGGTGCCGTCGGCCACTCCTTTGCGAAAAAACCGTACCAGTTGCTCACGCAAGGACAGCGGGTCATCAGGCGACCGCTGAAAGCGATTCCAGATCGGATAAGCGGTGATACGCGTCTTCATGCGGGACTCCCGTCCAAAGTGGTCTTTAATATTTAAATAAGTGGATATTTGAATGAGGCCATTTTGCAGGCATTCTGTGCGCCATGCAATCCAATCACATTCAAGGACGCGACGCATGACTACCGATTCCATCCGGCCTGTGGACCTGACGCACCCGATCATCGCGGCGCTCATCTCCGTTATCGTCAATTACGGCGGCACGTTCATCCTGGTATTTCAGGGAGCGAAGGTGGCGGGGCTCAGTCCCGAGCAGACGGCTTCATGGATATGGTCGATCTCGATTGGCGTCGGCTTGACCGGCGCCTGGCTGAGTTTCCGCTATCGCGAACCGATCATTACCGCCTGGTCCACGCCAGGCGCGGCCTTCCTCATAGCCGTGCTGCCGAATACGCCCTACGCGGAAATGATCGGCGCCTACATGCTGTCCGCCATCGGCTTTATTGCGCTGGGAGCGTCGGGCTATTTTGAGCGGGTCGTGAAGCTGATTCCGCCCGGTATCGCCGCAGGGCTGCTCGCCGGCATTCTGCTACGCTTCGGTATCGGCGCCTTTGGCGGCGCGGGCATGGACCCTTTGCTCGTCGGCGCCTTGATACTCACCTATGCCTTGTTGCGGCGTTTCACCGCACGCTATGCGATCGTCGGCGTACTAATCGCCGGCATCGCGCTCCTGCTTGGGATGGGACAGGTCAGCTTCAAAAGCGTGGTGCTGGAGCTGGCCATGCCGGTATTCACGTCCCCCGCTTTCTCGATGACCGCGCTGCTCAGTGTCGCCTTCCCTCTGTTCGTCATCACGCTGACCGGCCAGTACATGCCGGGCATGTTGGTGCTGCGTAACGATGGCTTCAAGACCAGCGCCAATCCAATCCTCACCGTGACTGGCTTCGGCTCGCTGTTGATGGCCCCGTTCGGCTCGCATGCGTTCAACGTCGCGGCGATTACGGCGGCGATCTGCACCGGCAAGGAATCGCACGAAGATGCCAAAAAGCGCTATATCGCCGGCCTTGCCTGCGGGGTCTTCTACATCCTCGTTGGCGTCTTCGGCACGACGCTGGCAGCCTTGTTTGTGGTGCTGCCGCCGACCTTTATCACCACGCTGGCCGGCCTGGCTTTGCTCGGTGCGATTGGAGGCAGCCTTGCCACGGCACTGGTCGATCTGCGCGGCCGCGAAACTGCGCTGATCACCTTCCTCGCGACTGCGGCCAATATCACGCTGTTCGGACTGGGCGGTGCGTTCTGGGGACTGGCAGCAGGCCTGGTAGCGCACGGACTGATCCATGGCGACTTTCGTCTGTCGCGGTGGTTTCCGCGATTGAGTCGGTCCAATTGACTGGTTGCTGATCAGTTACCAGTCGTTCGGATGGTCACGTTTTTCGGTAACGCTAAGTCTCTTCCTGGCCGACAGCCCGCGTAAAGAATCCTACCTCATACCAGTCACTCACGCGCAGGACCAAAAATATGACTCCGATCAACAACCAAGGAGTCAATGATGGAAACCATCAACAAGCGCGAAGCCTGGAACAAGGGAAAGCTCGTCGGGCAGAAGCCACCTCTCAAGCCGAAGGACATCTGGGCCATCCGCATTTACCTCCAGAATGCACATGCGGTTCGCGACCTCGCCATGTTCAACCTGGCCATCGACAGCAAGCTCCGGGGCTGCGATCTCGTCAGCCTCCACGTGCGAGATGTCACCCATGGGAATCAGGTTCTACCCCGTGCCATGGTTATCCAGAGGAAAACGCAGCGGCCGGTGCAATTTGAACTGACTGAGCCAACAAGGACGGCGGTGTCAGCTTGGCTCGAAAAGTCTCATCTGCGAAGCGATCAGTTCCTGTTCCCAAGCAGAGTGACGAGATCGCCCCATGTCTCGACACGCCAATATGCGCGGATCGTGCATCACTGGGCCGAAGCTGTAGGACTCGATCCATCCACCTATGGGACGCACTCGATGCGGAGAACCAAGGCAACGCTGATCTACAAACGCACTAAGAATCTGCGGGCCGTTCAGCTGCTACTTGGTCATTCCAAGCTGGAAAGCACAGTCAGGTATCTCGGCATCGAGGTGGATGACGCGCTGGAGATTTCGGAACAGACTGAAATCTAGCCAGCACCTTGCGGCTGCACGAACACATCACCCGTGCGGCCGCTTTCTGGCATGATTCTGTACGCGGGCTGTCGGCCAGGTGCTGACCTTGGCCGCTCTGTCTAATCAGTCACTCAGAAGACTGGATCACTCCGAAACCTGCCTGAGGGCCAATACGCACAACTCGTCCTCGGTTGCCCTTGAACCAGCGACCATCTTGCTCGGAGATAGCATACCTACCAGCCGTTCAGGAGTAAGCTGTGCGAGGGCAGTTCAGAATCCGGCGACTACACCCTCCATTTCTCAAAAATCTGCTCGTGCCGTGAATTTAGCCAGACAGGAAGCCATGGGGTGCATAAAGTCATAAAACTCATTGGGTGCGCAGCCAACAACATCCGGTCTGAACGAACCAACCACAGGCACATTCAAGTCGCTCCCCATTTTTCTTACGGCCTTCTCTATCGGCACCATTACTTTGACATTTGGCGAAGCTTCAAGCATCCACACGTTTGGATGGTAAGGGGTCATTAGCAATACGGGTTTTACCCCGTGGTCCCTTGCCCACATAATCAGCCGACGATAGAGATCAATGGCTCCTGCGTTATTAACCGCTATATCCGTCTTATAGGCCACACCACCGATAGGGACTGTTTCACGTTTCGAACTGGCGATGTACTCGGCTGAATAAACGTGGCTACCGTCTGATAGCGTAATTGCTAATTTATCACCCACATCTTCATCTACGTTTCGTGCGACATCGATTGATGGCGTTGCTGCGCCGCGTATCAGCATCCCAAGAGACCGCCTTGTGTATTGGGCGTTGATCAAGCTTGACCAACGATTTGCTGATTCCCCGTTGTCCGTTTCTTTTCCGTCAATGGCCAATCGTGCAATTGGATATTGATCTGCGTACCGCACCCTCCAGCGGTCATCTTTGCCAAAAGCAAGCGTCCACGGATCAATACCCAGAATCAGCGCTCTAGGCTTGCCCGCAGTCAGTGCCAACCAAGATAGAACGACATGATCCTCGATCCCGGCGCCAGACACACCAAGATTCAATATGCTTGCACAGGCAGGGAGCGACCGATGCTTGCGGGCACTACCAATCTGCATGACATGGCTGCTACCGATGACAACGCAGTCGTACCGCCCTGAGTGCTTCGCTAACTTTCCTTTGAATTCACGTTCATCAAGCGAATCGGGAGTTATCAGTCCGTGTGCCGATGCGACTAAAGCGTCAGCATATTGCTGGCCAAAAGATGCCTTCCGAAATAGCCCGGCTGGGTCTATTGTCCAGTTCAGAGTTGCCGCAGATATAACCAATACCGCTGCTGTGCCAAGCAGAGTGAAAATATAATTCATGGTTAAAACTGGAAGTACAAGAATGCGCTCTCACGCGTCAGCATGAGAAGCGTCAGTGCAAACAGGGCTCCGCCCACAATCCCGTATTTGTTCGACAATTGCCACACCCATTTTGAAGGGGAGCGAACAGCATCCCATGCTGGCTGATATTTCGCCATCCACTGCTGCGTGTTGGGTAGTAGCCAAATGACAGCCAGCCCGAATGGCAAGGTCATAACTACTTCATTCGCATTCAAGCCCGATAGAGGTGTCAAGCCTTCAAAGACCGCCAATTGATTTATCACCTCAGGTACACGCGCAGCCAATCTACTAGACAACGAAATCCCATTCACCCCAAACATCCCCGCCCACATCCGCAGCGCCGCGTCCAGATCGGTCGCTCGGAACGGAACCCACGCAACCACCACGGCAACAAATGTCAGGCCAACGCCCACTATGACGCGCCAGCCCGACGACGTGCTATCGGTACCCGTCAGCCGCCGCCAGCCGTGGTTGATGACCAGATACACGCCATGCAAGCCGCCCCAAAGGACAAACGTCCAGCCAGCGCCGTGCCACAGGCCCCCGAGCAACATGGTGATCATCAAATTGGCGTAGCGACGCAGTACGCCCTTGCGGCTGCCGCCCAACGGTACGTAGAGGTAATCGCGCAGAAATGTGGACAAAGTCATGTGCCAGCGCCGCCAGAACTCGATGATATTCGGTGCCTTGTAGGGAGAATCGAAGTTCTGTGGCAACTTGACGTTGAACATGCGCGACAAGCCGATGGCCATGTCGGAGTAACCAGAGAAGTCGAAGTAAAGTTGGAGTGTGTAGGCCAGTGCGCCAATCCAAGCTTCAATCAACTTCGGTTCGCCGCCCTGCGCCACCACATCAAACACCGGATTGGCGTAAAGCGCGAACTGGTCGGCCAGCAGCACTTTCTTGGCCAGTCCGATGATGAAAATGGTCAGGCCGACGTTGATGCTTTCCAGATTGATCCGGTAGGTTTCGGCGTGACCGAACTGCGGCATCATTTGCTTGTGATGTAGCACCGGTCCGGCAATCAGGTGCGGGAAGTAGGTCACAAACAGCACGTAGTGGATGAAGTTGTATTCACGCGCAATGCCGCGATAGACATCCACCAAAAAGGCAATCTGCGTGAACGTGAAGAAGGAAATGCCCAGTGGCAGAACGATATTCACGGCCGACAGTTCGACGCCGGTCAACTGACTGACGTTGGCAATAAAGAAATTGGCATACTTGAAGTGGGCCAGTAAGCCAAGGTTAGCCACCACTGCGACAGTCAGCACCGTCTTTGCCTGCGACTCTGACGTCAATCGCGCGTGACCGATAGCGTAACCGAATGCGTAATTGACGGTAATCGACGCCATTACCAGTACGACAAATACCGGATTCCACCAGCCATAGAAAAACAAGGACGCCGCCGCCAGCCACAATGCGGCTAACCGGTGGCTACTTCGTGCCAGCAAGAAAAAGCCGGCCAAGGTGACCGGCAGGTAGCCGAAGATAAATGCATAGGAATTGAACAGCATGATGAAATCTGTGAGCTACAGAGCCAGTCGGCATTATGGCAGGCAGCTTACTACATCTGTTTATTTATACGACCACTCAGTCACCGCTCTGAACGGCGGTTCAAGTGAGAAACTTGCCGCCCAGATCTCTTGCCGGTGAATGTCTCGTGAGGGCACGAAGTGTGAGTTCGCGGAAGGCGAAGCTGCCGTTCATTGGGGGCACTAGGCCGAACGGCAGGTAACCGGTTCACTGCCGACCGATCAGGAGTACGCCATTAACGTCTGCTCTGGCCGAGGACCGGAAGCCGGTCATATCTGTCGTACCGAAGCTGCTTACAGCTAGGCCGGCAGCGAAGTGAAAAATTCACCTTTGCCAGCCGGAATATTTTCATACCGCTATCCGGTCACGTCGATCCCGTATTCGTTGCATTCCGGTCCCAAAACGCTATGAACTAGCATCCGGTCGCCGATCGCCGTCAGTGCTGCTTGGAACGAAAAACCGACCGATCAGTTCCGGCGACCGACCAAAGATGGGGATGGTGTTTGCGGCGCTACAGAATTTTCCTATACCTCTTGTGCGGCAGGTTGCTGTACATCCACCTATAGGAAACATTCCATGTCCAAATTTGATTCGCACTATCAGTCGAAATATGTCGATCGCATCCGTCAATTCCTGACGCTGCCAAAGAAAAACTTTCTGCGTAACTCAGGCTTAGTGGTCAACCCGGAAGAACCTCGCGTCGGCAAACTCCCGGCCTATCCTGTGGCGGCGGTCACTGCGCTGGAGCGTGCCGCGAACCGCAAGGCAGCGCGTTGCGAGGCGAACGATACGATACTCCCCGAGCGTCTTGCGTTGGCTCGCGACTATGCGCTACTGCAAAACGCCGACCTGGCTCGCCTGCTTGGCGTCAGCCGGGAACTGGTCCGGCAATGGCACGTCGGCAAGACAACGCCGACCAATGCCATGATCGACCAGCTGGCTGCTTGTCTACAGGCACCGGGCGACTGGCTGCGGTTCGGTGGCGAAGGCCACCTGCCGGCAAATTCCCACCTTGGCCTGCGTTTCGGCAACGAGAGCCGGCACTGGCGGGAGAGACTCCACGGAGCAACCGTGGCACGGCTGACGGATCTTCCGGAAGCGGTAAGCGCCGCACAGATCAACGCGCTCATCGAGGGGCTGGTGTTCGTTGATCGGGAGATGTCCTGCATGGCTCGCCGTGCTGGCGGGCGCTGGTACTACGACGAAGGGCTTGTGTTTGCGCCCTGGGCGCCGCTGCCGGCAAGAGGGCTGGTTCACCGTCACTGGCCGGATCAAACGGAGGCCATTATCCGCGAGGAGTTGGCGGCCAAGCCGTCCGTCTATGGCGCCTGGCACGCCGTGCGAGAACGCTGCGAAGCCGCCGGCTTGGCATACCCGAAGATGATCTCGCTGCAGAAGCGGGTTGCGGTGTTACGGCAACGACGCGAACTCTGGGGCGTTGATCTCGGTGAACAGGCAAATCATTCGCGGTAGTTAGAGGCAATGTACTTCTCACAAATGCCCCGCATTCGCGGGGCATTTGCTTGAGTTCGATCTCTGGCTGCGGGTCAGGCCGCCAACGCCTGCTCGCCGATCGTTTCGGTAATGTCCTCCACTTCCCAAACCGTCGGTCGCCGTGCAGAGGTTTTCAACACGACGCGGCGGCGCACCAGGTCGTCCACGAGAACGCCGGTTCCGGTCAGCTCGGCGCTCATGGCGCCGGGGATCATGTCGATGTCGAATACGGTTTCGTTGGGTGCTCGCTTACCGATCATCACGATTCGCGGGAACAGCCGTGACAACACGGCACGCTTGCGTTCGACCGGAACCGCATCCTCGGTGAACAGGAGCTTCAGGATGGCGGCCGGATCAACTGCCAGTTGTGCCTCGAGCGCCTCGGTGTCAATGTGCATCGCGACATCTTCCAGGCGCTTCACGGTTTGCTCCGCTGCCAGTCGGGCCTGGCGCGCCTTTTCAAACTGTGCGACAAGATAGGGATCATCCTCTGCAATCTGGCCCAGCATGTCGGCCAGTCGTTTGCAGATTCGCTCGGCCTTGACCAGGGCCTCCCGGGCCTCGGCCAGTTCGGCCACACGTCCACCCGCAAGCCGCTCACGCAGTCGCAAACGGAATTGCTCGCGCATCTCCTTTCCCAGCCCGGATTCGATCAGAGACTGAAGCAGGAAAGCAATGCCGCTGACCGATGCGTACCCCGGTGTGCTATCGCGGATGCCGGACATTTTTTCCTGGTTACAGGATGCGCAGGTCAGGCTTCGTGTCCGCTTCCCGGGAGAGGTGACAGTCAGTGTCCCGTGACATTGTCCGCAGGTCAGCAATCCAGCGAACTCGTGGCGACCGCCGCCATAGCCGCTGCGGCTGATCTTGTTGCCATTGCAGAGCGCCCACAGGTCTTCGGAAACGATGGCCAACTGCGGTCGCGGGAACTCCTTGGGGGTGACTGTTTTTCTCACCGCTGCCATGCGCTTTCGGTAGGTCGTGCTGCCATGGAAGACGAAGATTCCTTTGTAGATCGGATTTGAAAGCATCCGACAGATGCCGGCGGGTAGCCACATCTGTGTCTCGGTGCGTTTATGTTTCCGGTTCCGCGGCTTGGGGGCGATGCCACGTGCGTTCAATGCTTTGGCAATTTGAGCAAAGGACTTCCCGTCGGCTCGCCACTTGAAGATCTGCCGCACGACGTCCGCCTGCGCCTCGACGATCTCCCATCGGGATCCCAGTGCTTTGCCATTGCCATCCACTTCTGGAACTGTCCGGTATCCATACGGCGGCGGTGCCACCATCCAGCCCCGTACGAGCTGCCCCTCCAGAGTGCGCTCCACGCGATGCCTGATCTCTTCGAGGGCAAACTGGGCCATTCCGCCCATGATGGAAAGTTGCAGCGGCCATGTTGGCGATGTGCTGTCGAGTCCGTCTGCCGTTATGAGCCGAACATTATGTTTCTTCAGGAGTTCGTTGAACTTGAGCAGTTCTAGCGCATTTCGTGCAAGGCGACAGAGCTCGTCCACGATCAACAGCGAGAACTTGCCGGCTTCCATCGCTGCGATCAGTTGATCGAACCCGACGCGTTTGTGCCGCGCTTTATCGGCACCCGTAATTGCGGAATCTGAGAACACCAGCGCGTCCGGAATCGTTGCGCCGTGCCTCGCAGCTATTTCCCTGCAACGCCGGATCTGGTCGTCAATCGACGTTTCTCTTTGATCAGTGTCTGAGTAGCGGACGTAGGTGCCTGCATGGCTGTCTGATTCGGTAAGTTGTGGGTGTTTGTCTTGCATGTTGAAACATCCTTCTGTGGCAGTTGAGCGACAGCAACATCGACGAGCAGATCAAGCAGATCGGACCATTCCTGGTTCATCACTGCCTCCACCCGCAATGCGGGCCGCAGGGGCCGACTGGCCACCCGTGAGGTATAGCGTCGTAGGACAAAGCCCGCGCGTGACTGCCGGTCATGCCTTTGTTCTGCCTAAAAACTGCTACTGCCATCGGTTGTATTTCTGCCATCACATTTACCTCTCAAATTGCTGTTTCATTCGCTGAGACCGTTTCCTATACTCTCAGCCAGTGGCTTCCCTCCGTTCGAGTCGGTGCCGCCTCGCTGCTGGTGGCGCACGCGACAGAGGCATCAGTTGGTGGGTTCTTCTAGCTACGTGACACACGAAGCCAAGCGGCGGCGCTTTGTGTTCCAGTTGCGCATCCCGAATGACGTACGCAGCCATTACGGTGGTCGGACACTGATCCGCCAGTCTTTGGGTAACATTCCCCGGGAGGTCGCTGAGGCGAAAGGCAGGGCGCTGGCTGCTGCCTACCACGCCGAGTTCGCCAAGCTGCGTGCTACCGTTGCCGGAAATCAGGAAGGACGGGTAGTTCGCCTGCCGATCAACGAAGAGACCGCTGCTCGCCTGGCAGCCACATGGCAGTACAACGAGGTTACTCAGCTGGCCGCGACGCTCGACGCGATGCGCAAGGCGCCGGCGGACGAATGGGCGAAACTGACCTCTGCAACGCAGGCCGCCCTTGCCAATGCCCGCGATCAATTGCGTCGTGACGACCGGGGTGATTTCCAGAAGGCACTCGACCATCTCTCTCACGAGCATGGCTTCAAGCTGCTTGGCCCCTCCAGCGTGCTGGGTGGTATCGCTCGCTTCTGGAACGGTGCACGCGTTGACTTGCTCACGCGCATGCTGGAAGTCATTGATGGCAGTCTGTCGATCAATGCGTTGATGCCGCCGGAGGAAGATCAACTGCCCTTGGTCAAACTGTGGGGAACCGCAGCCAAGGTCCTGCCGACGCACTGGGCGGAAGGAAAGAAGGCACTCAACCTCCCGGTGAATCCAAAGACGCGCGACAAGTACACGCTGCTTGCCGGCGACTGCGACAACATTCTGGCCGGCCGCCCCGTTGAGGATCTCACCGTCGCTGACCTCGAAGCGTTGATGAGCTACTGGCGTAGCCGTGGCAACGTCGCCAGCACGATCATCGGCAAGCTCGATCAACTGCATCAACTGCTGCGTCAGCTTGGCACTAATCCGCGGATCGACGCCTGCTTCGACGCGGTACGGCCGGCGCGGGTTGGCAAGCTCAAAACCAAGCGCCTGCCGTTCACACGCGAGCAAGTCCACGCCCTGATTACGGCCATCCGAACCGACAAAAGCCTTTCTCAGGATGACCTGATGTTGAGCTACCTGCTTTTCCTGACTGGTGGCCGGTTGGAAGAGGTCTGCCAGCTGACGGCCAGCGACCTGATGCCGACCGCCGACGGCTGGCAGGTGCGCGTGGCTGAAGGGCGACATACCGGTACCGCAGCGCGCCTGAAAAACAGCGCCTCCGCCCGGCGCCTGACGATCCCCATCGGTGTGCTTCCCGATCTGGATGCGTGGTTGCAGGAGCGCTTTGACGCCGGCGTTAATCTCTTCCCCGCCCTGACCCCGAACGCCTACGGACAGTTGAGCAACGCCGTCGGCAAGCGTCTGAATCGAGTCGTCCGGAAAGTGCTCGGCCCGGACCGGCGGCTCGTCCTGCTGAGCAGCCGGCCCACGGTCAATCGCGTCATGCGACGCGCGGGCGTGGACCCGCGCGTGCGCTTCCGCCAGCTTGGCCACGCCGATGTGGGTGTCCACGATCGGTGCTATGACGCTGCTGAACATTTTGACGACGACGACCTGCTACCCGCCTCGCGCGTCATTGCTTCCTGGCTGGCCGGGTGCCTCGACGACGAGGCAGCGCCGGGGGTCGAAACTCAGGTCGCCGGGTACGACGCCGACCTTGCCGAGCTCCACCCGGGCATGCGCAACGTAGGCGATCAGGCCGTTGAACTGGAGCACGCTACCGTCGAGCACGACTATTCGCTTGCCACGCTCCCGCCAGTCCCGATTCAGTCGTCCGGGGAGTCCGGCTTCCCGGAACACGCCGGCCGGTCTGCTGACGATGACATCGACCGCATGGTCATCAACGGCGAAGTCGATGAGACAGGGTGTCAGACCGGACACTGGCTTCGTCCCATAATGAATCCGGCGGCAGCAGAACGTCGCGCCCGCGATTTCCAGTAATCGAGCAGCGATGAGCTGGTGTGTGCCGATCACATAGCCACCGGTTGTAGCGTAGCCAACGGCCGGCATGTGTGCCGCCTGCGCGCTGATCGCCTCAACCAGCCCGAAAGCTACGGCAGCCTCGAATCCGTCACGGTCGATGTCGCGCCAGATCTCGAAGGTTCCGGCCTCCGCGCAGCGGGCAAGGTAGAAGTCGATGTCGTCAGGGTACTCGACCTTGATCGGCAGAAAGCCCAGCAGGCCCAGGGTGCGATTGAGCTGGCCACACCGGCGAAGGTGCTCGCAGGCGCCGGGATGAAGGAACCAGAGCTCGTTCGTGCTGCCCGCTCCCGAATTCAGTGCGACGGAAACGAAGTCGGTCAGCGCGGCCTGTTCATAGGGTCCGGAAACGAATTCCTGTGGCCAGCCGAGCAGGCTGGCCACTTTGCGGCGATGAACGGGATCGTGAAGGTCTGCCCAGAGCGTCGGCACCTTGATCGCCAGTTCAATGAACGATGCCACGTTGCATTCGAGAATGCGGCGTGCGTACTCCGGGGCGTTGAAGGGGATGGCTGTATGCATGATCGTCCCCCTCATTCCTGAACGACCGGAAATTTCACGGGCAGCACGATGCTGCGGATCGCCGGCACCAGACATTCGAGCGGCACTTCGCCGTAGCCGCGGCCGACGGACGTGGCCGCATGGCCGGTGAGCGCATCATGAATTTCCTCATCGATACGCGCCGCGCGACACAATGTCTTGAAGGTATGGCGGAACGAATGGAAGACAACCTCCGGATCCGTGATCTTCAGGCCGTTGGGTGCACGCAGAAAGCGCTGAAACCACTTGCCGAAGTTTGCGCCGCGACGTCCGTCGTGATCGGGGTCCAGCTCGGGGAATAGCCACTGGTGTCCCTTTTCCCGAACCACGTCGGCGTAATGCAGCAGGCCGGCGCCGATCAGTTGCGGATGAATCGGCACCATGCGGCGGGAGCTTTCCGTCTTCAGACGCTGCCCCGAGCCCTCGTCGGTAATGCGCATCAACGGTCCATGGGTCGGATCGACGATGATGTCTTCGCAACGCAATTGCGCGATTTCCTCCAAGCGCGCGCCGGTGGCCAGGGCAATGAGCGGCAGCCACGCTGCAGCCTCTCCTCGTCCCCCTTCCGGACGGTCGCGCCGCGTGTAGATGGGGGATGTCACCAGCCGCTGAAGCTCTTCAGCGGAGAATCCCCGACGCACCAGCGTTTCCACCTGCGTCTTGGGTACGCGCAAGCCACGGGCGACATTGCCCGGCAACAAGCCGGCGTCGTAGCCAGCCTGCAACAACGTGGAAACGAAGCCGATCTTCTTGGCGACCGTGCCACGGGTAAGTTTCTGCCGGCCCAAGTGATCGCGCAAACGCGCGACATCGGCTCGCTGCAGTGCGTCTGGCGACTGGCCGGTGAAGGTCTTGAGCAGGTTGGCCATCGAGCGCATTTCACGCAGGATGGTGGGGTCACGATCCGGATCGAGCCGCTTCCAGGCCGCGTAGAGGTCGTCGTAGCTACATCCACCGGTGGATGTAGCAGCGACTGGTGCGGGAGCGACGACCGGTTCGGCAGCGACCGGTGCAAGCTGCAGGTCATTCGCCGGCGGCAGGGGCACCGCACCGAGGCGCTCGGCATGAAAGCGGGCAAGCCATTGGCCTGCCAGCTGATACGCCTGGTGCTGGGCAACGGCACGATCCTGCGTTTGCAGGTTGATGCGGACGAACTGGCTGTAGCGCGGTACGAGCGGCGTGGGGACGCGCAACTGGAACCAGTACGAACCGTGGTGGTGGGAAAGGTAAGACATGGCAGCATCTCCAAGAGTTGGAAAATGCTGCGGGTATCACTGCTGTGACACCACTTTGTAACACCACAGGGAAACGCCGACATCTCGGCGACCCCTTGTGCCAGAAGCCATGCGGCTTCCGAGGTGTTATTGGCGGAGTGGACGGGACTCGAACCCGCGACCCCCGGCGTGACAGGCCGGTATTCTAACCAACTGAACTACCACTCCTTGCCTGCTGCACGGCTTGCATCCGAGCGACAGGAGGCGCGCATTATAACGGCTTCCGACCGATTTGCAAGCCGCGCCGAAGAAAATCCATCCGCCGCCGTCAGGCCGCCTTGAAGCGCCGCACCACGTTGTTGAGGGCGGCGATCTGCTCGCCCAGGTTCTGGACGTCGCCGGCGATCTTGGCGAAGGACTGGCTGTTGTCTTCGGTCAGGCGGGCAATGGCCTCCACCTTGTGGGCGTTCTCGCTGTTGGCGACGCTCTGCTCCATGAGGAACTCGTGCATCTGATTGACCTCCTGGACCACCTGGGCGATGCCCGACTGGATCTCGGTGATGGCCTCGCCGGCCCGGTTCGCCAGGGCCGAACCCTCGGCCACCCGCGTGACGCCGGTCTGCATGCTGCCGATGGCGTGGCGCGTACCTTGCTGGATGCGCTCGATCATCAGCGTGATCTCCTGGGTGGAGTTGCTGGTCCGCTCGGCCAGTTTGCGCACCTCGTCGGCGACGACGGCGAAGCCGCGACCCTGCTCGCCGGCCCGCGCCGCCTCGATGGCGGCATTCAGCGCCAGCAGGTTGGTCTGGTCGGCGATCTCCTTGATGACGTTCACGATGCTGGAGATCTGGTCGGACTGCTGGCCCAGGTCCTGGATGATGGTGGAGGACTCGCTGACGGATTCGGTGATCTTGTCCATCTCCTTGGCGGCGCTGAGGATCACCTCGCCGCCGAGGACCGACAGCTCCCGCGATTGGGTCGAGACCGAGCGCACGTTCTCCGCCTGGCTCGCCACGTTCTCCAGGTTGTAGGTCATGATTTCCACCTGGGTCGCCATGGAGTAGGCCCCCTCCCCCTGGCGCTGGGAGTTCTCGGCCGCGCCCGAGGTGACGCTCGTCAGGTCGTTCACCGTCGATAACAGGGCGTCGGCGCTGCCCCGGACCTCGCGGATGATGGTCTGGAGGTTTTCCATGAGGACGTTGAACACCTTGGCGATCTCGCCGATCTCGTCGTCGCGGTGGATATTCACGCGGCGCGTCAGATCGTTGTCCGCCTGGGTCGCATGCATGGCGCCGACCAGGTCGGAAAGCGGGTGCGTAATGCTGCGGATCAGCACCAGCAGGATGCCGCCGATGACGGCGCAGATTCCCGCCAGGATCGCCGCCGTCGAGGCGACGCGCTGCCAGAAGATATCGCTGACATCGTCGATGTAGATGCCGGACCCGACCACCCAGCCCCAGGGTGCAAAGCCCTTGACGTAGGACAGCTTGGGAAACAGCTGCTCCGTCACGCCGCCGCCGGACTTCGGCTTCGGCCAGAGATATTCGACGTAGCCGTGGCCCGCCTTGTCCACCACGTCATTGAAGGCGACGAAAAGGTTCTTGCGGTCCAGGGCAAGCGTCTTGCCGTCGATGCCCTCCTGGGCGGAAGTTGCCTTGTTGAAACGTTCGGCATCCAGCACCGTGCCGTCGAGGGCCGGCACGGTCGGGTGCATGATCATCTTCGGCACCGGCTTGCCGAGGTCGTTGATCCAGAAATACTCGACATTGTCGTAGCGCATGCCGCGCACCACGGCGATGGCGGCCTTCTGGGCGTCCTCGACGGATAGGCGGCCTTCGCGCGCCATCTGCTCGTAGCTGGCGATGGCACCGTGGGCAACCTCCACGAGCTGCCGCGTCTTGACCTTGCGGTCCTCCAGCAGCGATGCGCGCTCCGCCAGCAGGGAAAGCGCCGAAACGATCAAGATTCCCACCAGGAAAATGATCACGAGGCTGAACAGACGGGATCGGATGGTCATGGTGCCGGGCTCCGGGGCAGGCCAAAGCCGTATAGTAGCGAACTCGACATCACGGGGGCTGCCTTTCGACGCCCTGCCCTGAACCATCTTCGATTCGCCGCCATGCCAACCCTTGAAATTCTCGGCTTTCTGATTCTCGCAGCCGCCGCCTGGCTCTGGCTCGACAGCCTCAAGGCGCGGGACGCCGGCATGGCAGCCGCCCGCGAAGCCTGCGAACAGGAGGGGCTGCAACTCCTCGACGACACCGTCGCCATCGCCGGCCTGAAAGCCGCCCGCAACGGCGACGGCCAGCTCGTGCTGCAGCGAACCTACGCCTTCGAATACAGCGACACGGGAGACAACCGTCGCCGCGGCAGCGTGATCCTCCTCGGCCATCGCGTCACGGTCATCAACGTAGGCCTGCGGCTGGTACCGGACGACCGCACGCTGCACTGAGCCGAAGCTGAAAAAGAAAAAGCCGACTCGCGAGAGTCGGCTTTCTGCTTCGAATCCTGGCGTCCCCACGGGGATTCGAACCCCGGTTCATACCGTGAAAGGGTATTGTCCTAGGCCTCTAGACGATAGGGACATTTCCTTGGTGGAGGTACGCGGGATCGAACCGCGGACCTCTTGCATGCCATGCAAGCGCTCTCCCAGCTGAGCTATACCCCCGAAAGGAGCGCGCATTATAGGGATGCTGCGGCGCCATGTAAACACCTGCGGCGATTTTTTTATCGATGCCCTAAAGCACCTTGCCGGGGTTCATCAAACCGGCCGGATCGATGGCCCGCTTGACGGCGCGCATGAGGTCCATTTCCACGGCATCCTTGTAGCGCAGCACCTCGTCCCGCTTGAGCTGGCCGAGGCCGTGCTCCGCCGAAATGGAGCCGCCCAGTTCGTGCACCAGGTCGTGCACGATGCGGTTGACCTCGGGCGTCGCCGCCAGGAAGGCCGCGTTGGCGACAGCCGCGGTCTGGGACTGGTTGTAGTGGAGGTTGCCGTCGCCGATGTGGCCGAAGCAGACGATGCGCACGCCGGGAAAGGCCTGCGCCAGGGCGGCGTCGGCGCGGGCGATGAACTCGGCAATGCGCGACACCGGCACGGAAACGTCGTGCTTGATGGCGAGGCCTTCGTGCTTCTGGGCTTCCGCCACGTTCTCGCGCAGGCGCCATAGCTCGCTCACCTGGGCTTCGCTGCGGGCGATGGCCACGTCCGCCACGTCGCCGGCCTCGATGGCTTCGCCGAGGACGGATTCCAGCACCCCTTCGAGATCGCTGCCGGCCAGGGCATCGGTCAGTTCGATCAGCACCTGCCAGGCATGCCCGCCCGGCAGGGGATCGCGGGCGTTCGGAATGTGGCGCAACACCAGGTCCAGCGCCGGCCGCCCGACGATCTCGAAGGCCGTGACCCGGTCGCCCGCAGCGGCACGCAAGCGGCCGAGCAGGGCAACCGCCGCCGCCGGCTCGCGTACCACCGCCCAGGCGGTGGCTGCGGCGCGCGGCAGCGGAAACAGCTTGAGCACGGCCGCCGTGACAAGGCCCAGCGTGCCTTCGGCGCCGATGAACAGGTGCTTGAGGTCGTAGCCGGTGTTGTCCTTGCGCAGGGCGCGCAGACCGTTCCAGATGCGGCCGTCGGGCAGCACAACTTCCAGGCCGAGGGTCAGCTCGCGGGCGTTACCGTAGCGCAGCACCTGGACGCCACCGGCGTTGGTCGACAGATTGCCGCCGATGGTGGCCGTTCCCTCGGCGGCCAGGGACAGGGGGAACAGGCGTTCCGCCGCTGCCGCCGCCTCCTGCACCTGCAGCAGGGTGCAGCCGGCCTCAACGGTGATGGCGTTGTTGTCCGCATCGACGGCGCGCACCCGGTTCAGGCGCGCTAGGCTGACGATCACTTCGCCGCCGCGAGGCGTGGCGCCGCCGCAGAGGCCCGTATTGCCCCCCTGGGGCACCACCGCCGTCCCGGCGGCGGCGCATAGCCGGACCACCTCGGCGGTTTCCGCCGTCGTGGCGGGACGGACGACGCAGACGGCCTCGCCGCGGTAACGGCCGCGCCAGTCGGCGCAATAGGGCACCAGATCGGCGGACTCGGTCAGCACGTGGGCCGGGCCGACGACGGCCCGCAGGGATTCGATCAAGGCATTCATTGGGAAAGGGCGTATTCGATGGCGGGACGCATGCGCTCGACGACGGCGCGGCCCTCGGCGATGGCCTCTGCGGCGCGATGGTAATCCATCAAGCCGAGCTGTGCGAGACGCGGTGCCAGCAACACGTCGGCCGGCTCGCCGGCGAGGCGGCTACGGGCGATGCGCGTCTGCATGATATGGATGCTTGTCGTCAGAACGCTCGGCAGGGGCGGCAGCTCGTCGCCGCCGCCGAAACCCAGGCTGTCCAGCAGGCGCCGGCCCCAGCCGGGCGCGTCGCTCTGCGCCGCCTTGGGCAGGGCGCTGCCGACGATGTCGGAACCCAGGTCCACCGCCACCACTACATCGGCGCCCAGGGCGCGGGCAAGGGAGACGGGTACGGGATTCACCAGGCCGCCATCCACCAGCAGCCGGCCATCGCGGCGCACCGGCGCAAACAGACCCGGCAGGGCGATGGAGGCGCGCACGGCGGCCGCCACGGAACCCTCGCGCAGCCACACCTCGCGGCCGTTCGCCAGGTCGGTGGCAACGCAGGCAAAGGGTAAGGGCAGGGCGTCGAAATTGCGGTCGACGAAATGCTGCTCGAAGAAAGCCATCAGCTTGTCGCCCTTGATGAGGCCGCCGCCGAGGCTCACGTCCACCAGGCCGAGCACGTCCTGCCAGCCGAGGGAGCGCACCCAGTCCTCGAAGCCGTCGAGACCGCCCTCGGCATAGGCTGCGCCGACAAGGGCGCCGATGGAGCAGCCGCAGACCAGGTCGGGCACCACGCCCATGTCGGCCAGACCGCGGATGACGCCGATGTGAGCCCAACCGCGGGCCGAGCCGGAACCCAGCACAAGGCCGATGCGGCGGCCGGCCGGGCTCATGCGAGCTTGGCGTAAAGATCGTGCACGTCGCAGTCCGTCACCGTCACCTGGACGAAATCGCCGACCTCCAGATCGTCGCCGTCGGTGATATAGACGAGGCCGTCGATCTCGGGCGCATCCGCGCTCGATCGGGCGATGGCACCTTCCTCGTCCACATCGTCCACCAGTACCGTGATGGAACGGCCGATCTTGGCCTCCAGGCGCTGGGTGCTGATGTCCTCCTGGTGCTGCATGAGGCGCATGCGGCGCTCCTCGCGCACCTCCTCGGGCAGGGCGCCGGGCAGTTCGTTGGCGGCGGCACCCTCGACCGGCGAATAGGCGAAGGCGCCGACGCGGTCGAGCTGGGCCTCGTCGAGGAAATCCAGCAACTCGTTGAACTCGGCCTCGGTCTCGCCGGGGAAGCCGGTGATGAAGGTGGAGCGGATCGCCAGGTCCGGCACCACCTGGCGCCAGGCGGCGATGCGTTCAAGCACCTTCTCGGCGGAGGCCGGGCGCTTCATGAGCTTGAGGATGCGGGAACTGGCGTGCTGGAAGGGGGCATCCAGGTAAGGCAGGACCTTGCCTTCCGCCATCAGCGGCAGCAGGTCGTCCACGTTTGGGTAGGGATAGACATAGTGCAGGCGCACCCAGACGTCCAACTCGCCCAGGGCCTTGCAGAGGTCGTAGAGCCGCGTCTTCAGCGGCCGGCCTTCCCAGAAGCCGGTGCGGTACTTGACGTCCACGCCGTAGGCGCTGGTGTCCTGGGAGATCACCAGCAGTTCCTTCACGCCGGAACGCACCAGGGCCTCGGCCTCCTGCATGATCTCGCCGACGGGCCGGCTGACCAGGTCGCCGCGCAGGGCCGGGATGATGCAGAAGCTGCAGCGGTGGTTGCAACCCTCGGAAATCTTCAGATAGGCGTAATGCTGCGGCGTCAGGCGGATGCCCTGCTCCGGCACCAGGTCCACGAAGGGATCGTGCAGGGGCGGCAGGTGGGCATGCACCGCCTCCATGACTTCCTGGGCGGCGTGGGGCCCGGTGACGGCGAGTACCTTGGGATGGGTCTCGCGCACGATGTCGCCCTTGGCGCCGAGGCAGCCGGTGACAATGACCTTGCCGTTCTCGGCCAGGGCCTCGCCGATGGCGTCGAGGGATTCGGCGACGGCGGCGTCGATGAAGCCGCAGGTATTGACGACGACGAGGTCGGCCCCGGCGTAGGTACCGGAGATCTCATAGCCCTCGGCGCGCAGGCGCGTCAGGATGTGCTCGGCATCGACGGTGGCCTTGGGGCAGCCGAGGGAAACGAAGCCGACGGTCGGGGGCTTCGTCTTTTTCGTTCGCTTGGAAGGAGCGGCGGCAGGAACGCGACCGCTCATTTCTTCTCGTCGGCCTTGTCCTGGCCGTGGCCGGGGGGAAAGCCGGGGAACTGGATGCCGGTGAACATCTTGCGCGTCTGGTCCTGCATGCTGTCCTGCATCTGCTGGAACATCTTGCGGCTCTGCTCGACATAGGCGGCCATCATGTTCTGCATCGCCGGTCCCTGGAAGCTGAGGAACTGGGCCCAGAGGTCCTTGCTCATGCCGGTGTTGTCGCCGTAGAGGGAACGCGCCTGCTCCTGGAGCTTGGCCTGCATCTCGGTGAAGGCCTTGATGTTGGTGCCGAGGTACTGGCCCATCATGCCCTGCATGGCGTTGCCGTAGAAGCGGATCATCTGCGACAGCACGTCGGAGGTGAACATGGGCGCGCCGCCCGCCTCCTCCTCAAGGATGATCTGCAGCAGGATGGCGCGCGTCAGGTCCTCGCCGGACTTGGCGTCCACCACCTGGAAATCCTCATGGTGCAGCACGAGCTCCTTGACGTCGGCCAGCGTGATGTAGGTGCTGGTACGCGTGTCGTAGAGGCGACGATTCGGGTATTTCTTGATGAGACGAACTTGATCGGCCATGCGATATATCTCCCCCTTTTGCGCCGCCCCCCGCCGTGGCGGAAGGCGGTCGCAGGTTTGCTTCGGCTTACTGGAAGTGCAGGCCGCCGTTGATGTTGAGCGTGGCGCCGGTCATGTAGCCCGCCAGGTCGGAGGCCAGATAGGAGCACAGGGCACCCATCTCTTCCGGCTTGGCCAGACGCTTCATCGGGATGGTGTCGATGATGCTCTTGAGGATGTCCTCGCGGATCGCCATGACCATCTTGGTGGCAACGTAGCCCGGGGCGACGGCGTTCACCGTCACGCCCTTGGTGGCAAGTTCCTGCGCCAGGGCCTTGGTGAAGCCGATGACGCCAGCCTTGGCGGCCGAGTAGTTGGTCTGGCCGCCCTGGCCCTTGACGCCGTTGACGGAGGAGATGTTGATGATGCGGCCCCAGCCGCGCTCGGCCATCTTGGCGGAGACCTGCTTGGTCATGTTGAACAGGCTGGTGAGGTTGGTGGAGATCACCGCATCCCACTGGTCCTTCTCCATCTTGGCGAAGAACTTGTCGCGGGTGATGCCGGCGTTGTTCACCAGGATGTCCACCGGGCCGGCCTTGGCTTCGGCCTCGGCGACCATGGCCTGGCAGGAGGCCAGGTCGGCCACGTCGCCGGCGACGCAGACGAAGTCCTTGAAACCGGCGGCTTCCTGTTCCTTCAGCCACTCGTCCTTGTTGTCGAACTGCGGGTGGTAGGCAGCGACGACCTTGTAGCCATCCTTGGCGAAAGCTTGGCAAATGGCGGTACCGAGACCGCCCATGGCACCGGTGACGAATGCAACGCGTTGAGTCATTTCTTACTCCCTTATCGAGTGTCTAACTGCTTAAAGCCCTGCGAACACGGCGGAACGGAAACGCTTGCCGCACCGCCGCGGTGAAACCTAGAACATGTGCTGGCCGCCGTTGATGGAGATGTTGGCGCCGGTGACGAAGGCCGCCTCCTCGGACGCCAGGTAGGCGACGAGGCCCGCCACCTCCTCCGGCTTGCCCAGGCGCGACATGGGAATCTGCGGCAGGATCTTGCTGTCCAGCACGTCCTGCGGAATGGCCATGACCATCTTGGTGCCGATGTAGCCGGGGGAAATCGTGTTCACCGTGACGCCCTTCTTGGCGACCTCCAGGGCGAGAGCCTTGGTAAAGCCGTGCATGCCCGCCTTGGCGGCCGAATAGTTGGTCTGACCGAAGGCGCCCTTTGTACCGTTCACGGATGAAATGTTGATGACGCGACCCCAACCGCGCTCGACCATGCCGTCCATGACCTGCTTGGTCATGTTGAACACGGAATCCAGGTTGGTGTGGATCACCGCATCCCAGTCGTTTTTGGTCATCTTCTTGAAGGTCATGTCGCGGGTGATGCCAGCGTTGTTCACCAGCACGTCCACCGGCCCCATGTCCTTGGTCACCTGGGCAACGCAGTTCCGCGCCGAATCGAAATCGGTGACGTCGCAGGGGTAGCCCTTGAAGCCGTAGCCCATGTCGTTCATCTTGCGCAGCCACTCCTGCGCCTTGGTGTTGTTGGGGCTGTAGGTGGTCACCACCCGGTCGCCCAGCGCCGCCAGCTTGATGCAGATCGCCTCGCCCAAGCCACCCATGCCGCCTGTCACCAATGCCACTCTTTGCATGTCTCCACTCCTCCGGTCGGGTTTAACCACTCGTCTTCTTATGCTTTTTCCTTGACGTAGCGTCCCGGCGCCGGCTCCGTCGGCTTGTAGGCCTTGCTGCCGAGCCGGCCGCGGGCCGCCACTTCGCCGTCGGCGAAGCGCTTGAGCCATTCCGCCCAGCGCGGCCACCAGCTGCCCTTGGCCTCGGTGGCGCCCGCCAGCCATTCGTCGGGATTGGTCGTCTTGCTGTCGTTGATCCAGTGGCTGCGCTTGTTCTTGGCGGCGGGATTGATGACGCCGGCGATATGGCCGGAGGCGCCGAGAACGAAGGTGGTTTCGCCGCCCAGCAGGGCCCGGCCGAGATAGGAAGACTGCCAGGGCACGATGTGGTCCTCCCGCGTGGCGAGGATGAACACCGGCATATCCACGCGGCCGAGATCCGCCTTGACGCCGCACATGGCGAGTTTGCCCGGCACGCGCAGGTTGTTCTCCAGGTACATGTTGCGCAGGTAATAGGCGAGGAACGGGCCGGGCAGGTTGGTGGAGTCCGAGTTCCAGTAGAGCAGGTCGAAGGCCATGGGCTTGCCGCCCTTCAGGTAGTTGCCGACCACGTACTGCCAGATCAGGTCGTTGGCCCGCAGGGAAGAAAACACCGAAGAGAGTTCCTTGCCGTGCAGCAGACCGCCCTTGCCTATGGTGTTTTCCCGCGTCACCACCGAGGCCTCGTCGATGAAGCAGCCCAGCTCGCCGGGATCGGAGAAGTCGAGCAGCGTGGTCAGCAGGGTCAGCGAGGCCACCGGCTTCTCGCCGCGGGCCGCCGCCACGGCCAGCGCCGAGCTGATGATGGTGCCGCCGACGCAGAAGCCGAGGGCATTCACCTGGTCCACGCCGCAGATCTCCTGGGCGACGCGGAAGGCCGTCAGGGGGCCCTCCTCGATGTAGTCGTCCCAGGTCTTGTGGCCCAGGTCCGCCTTGACGTTGCGCCAGGAGACGAGGAAGACCGTATGGCCCTGCTCCACGGCGTAACGCACGTAGGAGTTCTCCGGCTGCAGGTCGAGGATGTAGAACTTGTTGATGCAGGGCGGCACCATGACGAAGGGACGCTTGGCGACCTTGTCCGTCAGGGGCGAATACTGGACCAACTGCATCAGCTCATTTTCATAGACCACCGCGCCGGGCGTGACGGCGAGGTTGCGGCCGACTTCGAAGGCGGTCTCGTCGGTCATGGAGATGCGGCCCTTTTCCAGGTCGCCCACCAGGTTCTGGATGCCCTGGCGGATGCTCTCGCCCTTGGTTTCAAGGGCCTTCTGGACGAATTCCGGGTTGGTGGCGGCGAAGTTGGACGGCGCCATGGCATCGATGTACTGGCGCGTGAGGAAACGCATGCGGTCCTTGGACACACCGTCAGCGACGGGCGCCACCTCGGTCATGCGCTTGAGGTACTCGGCATTGATCAGGTAGGCCTGGCGCAGGTAATCGTAGACCGGGCTCTCGGCCCAGGCGGGGTGGTCGAAACGCTTGTCGCCGGGAGCGGCCTGGGCCACCGGCTCTCCCGTCTCGCCGCGCTTGCGGCGGATCATGGTCTCCCACAACTCGGCATGCCGCCCCATCCATTCCTTTTGCAGCGCCGCCGCTTCGGCGCTTTCGGGGGCCCAGGCGGACGGCATCACGCCGGCGGGCGGCGCCATGCCGGCGCTCTGCATCTGGGCCTGCTGGGTGGCGAGAAACTGCATGAAGCCCTGGGCGAAGGACTGCCCGGCCTGGAAAAAGGCCTGCATGGCGGCCGCATTGGGGTCTTGGGACATCCGTGGCTCCTGTGAATGGAACGATTTTGCATTGCACAAACCAGGGTGTCAAATCACCCCGGTCGGCGGACTGGGAGACGGATGGGATCAGGCGCTGCGCCAGGTCGCGCGGCCCGCCTCCTTGGCCGCGTACATGGCGGCGTCGGCGCGGCCGATCAGGGTTTCGGCGCTATCGGCATGCTTCGGGAAGAGGGCAACGCCGACGCAGCAGGAAATCTCGACGAAGTGCTCGCCGACGCGGAAAGGCTCCGAGAGCACGGCGACAATCTTCTCCGCCGCCCGGATCGGCGCTTCGGCGAGACGCAGGTCGGGCAATACGGCGACGAATTCGTCGCCGCCGACGCGCGCCACCGTGTCCTCGTCCCGCAGGCAATGCTCCAGGCGCCGCGCCACCTGGCGCAGCAGTTCGTCGCCGGCGGCATGGCCATAGTGGTCATTTACCGGCTTGAAGCGGTCCAGGTCGATGAACAGCAGCGCCACCGTCGTGTGCTTGCGATGGGCCTGGGCGACGGCGCGCTTCAGGCGGTCCTCCAGCAGCTTGCGGTTCGGCAGGCCGGTGAGGTTGTCGAAGTTGGCCTGGTGCCAGACGGCCTCCGCCTCGCGCTTGCGCTCGGTGATGTCGCTGAACAGGGCCACGTAGCGGCGGCCATGGCCCGGCCGTTCCGGCACCACGGTGATACGCAGCCACTCGACATAGCGGCTGCCGTCCTTGCGGCGGTTGCTGATCTCCCCTTCCCAGTGGCCGTCGTGCAGCAAGCGCTGCCACATGGCGGCGTAGAAGGCGGCATCGTGCTGGCCGGAGGCAAGCAGGGACGGCGTCTTGCCGATCACTTCGGCGGCGCCATAGCCCGTCAGGCGGGAAAAGGCCGGATTCACGGCGATGATGCGGCTGTCGGCGTCGGTCACCATGATGCCTTCCCCGGCCACGTCGAACACCGACTGGGCCAGGCGCAACGACTCCTCGGCCTCCACCAGGGGCGTAATGTCGGAGAAGGAAAGCACTGCGGCCGCCTCGCCGGTCCCGCCGTCGCCGTCGAGGGGGCGGCTGCTGACGGTCGTCCAGACGCACTTGCCGTCCTCCCGGCGAACGCCATAGAGGGCGTGATCCAATTGCTCGCCGCGCGCCGCCCGCAGGGTCGGATAGCTCTCGACGGGCAGGGTCTCACCGTCGGCATTCAGCACGGCGACCTTACGGTTCTGCAATCCCTCCTCATCGACGCCAAGGATCGATAGGGCCGCCTGGTTCCAGGCGGCGATGCGACCGTCGCGCTGCACGACGATGGCGCCTTCGGCCATGGTCTGGAAAAGACTCCGGTGCAGCGTTTCGCTGGCCGCCAGCTTGCGCTCCAGCACATGGCGCGCAGTGACATCGTGCACGATGGAGAACAGCAGTCGCCGGCCATCGACCTCCACCGGCCCGGAGTAGACCTCGACGTCGCGGACCGCGCCGGACGCCAGGCGATGCCGGAAGTTGAAGTACTGGCGCTGCTCACTCTTGGCGAGTGCCATTTCCGCCTTCACTTCCTCCGGCGGCAGGCAGTTGATGTCCGTGATGCGCAGCCCCGTCAGGATCTCGTGCGGATAGCCGTAGTAGGCCGCCGCCGCCGGATTGGCGTCGAGGATGCGGCCATCGCTGGGATCGACAAGCAGCTTCACCGACGTGTTCTTTTCGAAGAAGGCCCGGTGGCGCATCTCGCTGGCGGCAAGGGCTTCCTGCTGGGAGGCGGAGCGGCGCAACAGGAAGGCGACGCCCGCCGCAAGAAGCAGCATCAGCAAACTGCCGATGAAGGCATACCTTTCGTTGCGTCCGATATCTTCCTCCACCGGCGCCAGCACCGCGCCTTCGTCGATGCCGACGTTGACCATCAGCGGATAGTCTCCAACCCGATGCCAGCCGTAGGTCCGCTCCACTGCGTCGAAGGCCGCGCGCTGGCGGAAGGCCCCCCGACGGGGCGGGTTCTCGCCGAGAAACGGCCGGTCGGCGGGCACGGTCTTGCCGAGGGAATCGGCCAACTGGGGCGTGCGCGCGAGATAGCTGCCGTCGCTGCGCAGAACGGCCACCGTATCCTTGGCCCCCAGCCCCAGGCCGTCGTGGCCGCGAACGAAGAAAGCCGGCGTTATCGACAGGACGATCACGCCGGCGAACTTGCCCTTGGCAAGAATCGGCCGGGAGAACTGGATCGACCAGGTGCCGGACGCCCGCCCCAACACCGGCCGACTGATGAAGAGACGGTCCACCGCCTGGTCGGCATGAATGCGGAAATGCTCCCGGTCGCCGAGATAGACGCGCCCCCCGCCGCCGGCGCTGGACCAGGCCAGGTAGCCGTCGGCACCGATGATGCCGATCTGCGCCACCGAATCGGCAGGAAAGCTTTCGTAGATGGAGCGCACATCGACGTCGAGGGAATGACGCTCCTGGTATTCGTCGCGCAGATGGGTAAGAGCGAAATCGACGGCATGGATGTTGGCTTCGAGGTGCCCGGCGACGGCTGCAGCCAACTGGGAGGCGCGCAGATCCACCTCGGCCAGGGCATTCAGCCGCGTGCGCCCGGCGACGGTATGGACGCGCCAGCCGTAGATCGCCACCGCCACGAAAGCGAAGGTCAGTGTCAGGGCTGCCAGGCGGCGCAGCAACCTGGTCGAAACAAAGGGGGGTGCGGCTACCGACATGGCGACGGGCTCAGCCGGCGAAGTGTTCCGCAAGGTGGTGGGCGCCGACGATGGTGAGGATGCCGAGGAGGATCAGGGACACCTGCTGCACGGTCGCGCCCAGTTCCGGCCGCTTGTGCAGGCCGGGAATGAGGTCGGCGACGGCGACATAGATCATGCTCGCCGCGGCGACGGAAAGCATCACCGGCACCGCCCCCTGGGCGGCGGAAAGCGTGAAATAGGCCAGCAGTCCGCCGCCCAGGGTGGCGAAGCTCGACAGCAGGTTGAAGGCCAGGGCCCGCGCCTTGGAGTAGCCGGAATGCAGCAGGATCAGGAAGTCGCCAACTTCCTGGGGAATCTCGTGGGCGATCATCGCCAGGGCCGTGACGATGCCCAGGCGTACGTCCTCCATGAAGGCGGCGGCGATGAGCACGCCGTCGACGAAGTTGTGGAAGGTGTCGCCGACGAGGATCAGCAGGCCGCTGCGGCCGTGGTCGTGGCCGTGTACATGGACGTGGGGCTCGTGGCCTTCGCAGGCTTCGATGTGGCAGTGGCGCCAGAGCACCAGTTTTTCCAGCACGAAGAAGCCGAGGATGCCCGCCAGGATGATGCCGCCGCTCGTGGTGGCATCACCGCCGGCGACGATGGCGTGGGGCAGCACTTCCAGGAAGGCAGCCCCCAGCAGGGCGCCGATGGCGTAGCTGATGAGCATGGGCACCCATGCCGCCCGGGCGGTGTAGGCGAACAGGGCCGCCGCCAGCACCGAGATGGCGCCGCCGGCCAGCGACGCGAGGAGAATCCAGGAAAGGGTCGACATGGGGGTCGGATTATACGGGCAGGGCCACGCCCTTCACGGCACCAGCCAGACCAGCGTCGCCATGCGCCCCGTGGCGCCGTCGCGCCGGTAGGAGAAAAAGCGGTCTTTGTCGCCGTAGGTGCACAGGCCACCGCCGAATACCCGCGTCAGCCCGAGTCGCGCCAGGCGCAGCCGCGCCAGGGCATAGAGGTCGCCGAGCCACTTGTCGCCGCTAGGGCGGAAGGCCGCCGCGGCGGCCCCGTCGTCGGCCAGGAATACCGCGCGCACCTCGCCGCCGACCTCGAAGGCCTCCGGCCCGATGGCCGGGCCGAGCCAGGCCATGAGATCGGACGCCGGCACCGCCATGGCGGCCACCGTGGCTTCCAGCACGCCGGCCGCCAGACCGCGCCAGCCGGCATGGGCCGCGGCCACCACGGTCCCCGCCGCGTCGCAAAACAGCACCGGCAGGCAGTCGGCCGTCATCACGGCGCAGGCGGCGGCCTGGCTGCGGGAGAAACTGGCGTCCGCCTCCGCGTTGTGCGCGGCCCGGGCCGCATCCACGCAGCGGATGCCATGGACCTGCCGGAGCCAGCTGGGGACCGCCGGCAGCCGGTGGCGCAGCCGTTGGCGGTTGGCCGCCACCGCAAGGGGATCGTCGCCCACATGGGCCGCCAGGTTGAAGCCGGCATAGGGGCCCGCGCCGTAGCCGCCGCGGCGGGTGGTCGTCAGCGCCCGCACCGAGGGCGGGGCCGGCCAATCGGGGACGATGAACTCAGTCACTGCACAGCGCCGCCAGCAGGCCGGCGAAATCCGTGGGCAGGGGCACCTCCCAGGCCATCTCCGCCTTCGTAGCCGGATGGATCAGCGCCAGCTTCCAGGCATGCAGCGCCTGGCGCGGAAAAGCGTCGAGGCGGGCATCGCCGCTGCGGTTGCGGCCGTAGGCCGGATCGCCCACCAGCGGATGGCCGATGGATGCCATGTGCACCCGGATCTGGTGGGTGCGCCCCGTCTCCAGGCGGCACTCCACCAGCGCCGCCCGCGCGAAGCGCTCCTGCACCTGGAAATGGGTGCGGGCTTCCCGCCCGCCGGGCACCACGGCCATTTTCGTGCGCTGCACGGGATGCCGGCCGATGGGCGCATCCACCGTGCCGTCTCGGCCGGGCACACCGAGGACCAGGGCCAGGTAGTGGCGCCGTACCGTGCGCGCCTGGAGCTGGCGCACGAGATCGGTCTGGGCCGCCAGGGTCTTGGCCACTACCAGCAGGCCGCTGGTGTCCTTGTCGAGACGGTGCACGATGCCGGCGCGGGGAATCTCGGCCAGCTGCGGCGCATGGTGCAGCAAGGCGTTCATCAGCGTCCCCGACCAGTTGCCGCTGCCCGGATGGACCACCAGCCCGGCGGGCTTGTCGATCACCAGCAGGTGGGCGTCCTCGAACACCACGGCCAAGGCGATGTCCTCGGCCATCTCGGCCGTGGCCATTTCCGGCGGCGGCAGGTCCATGGCGATGCGCTCGCCGCCGAAGACCTTGCGCTTGGGATCGGCGGGGCCGTCGTCGATGCGGATGCGCCCCTCCTTCAGCCAGCCCTGGAGGCGGCTGCGGGAATGCTCGGGGAAGACCTTCGCCAGGGCGGCGTCGATGCGCAGGCCCGCGCATTCCGGCGGGATGACGGAGGCGGGAATGGCGGCTCCCTGCCCTGAGCTATAATCGGCCGGATTCGATTGCGGGACGTTCATCATGCGTAGTTTAGCCTCTCTGCTGGCCCTGCTCCTCGCCCTTCTCGGGTCCGGCTGCGGCCTGTTGCCCGACCAGATCGACGAGACCGCGAGCTGGTCCGCCAACAAGCTCTACACGGAAGCCAAGGAAGCCGTCTCGGAAGGCGCCTACGACAAGGCCATCAAGTACTTCGAGAAACTGGAGGCCCGCTATCCCTATGGCCGCTACGCCCAGCAGGCCCAGCTGGAAGTCGCCTACGCCTACTACCGCCAGGACGAGAAGGCCTCGGCCATCGCCGCCTGCGAACGCTTCATCCGCCTGCACCCGAACCATCCGAACGTGGACTACGCCTATTACCTGAAGGGCCTGAGCAACTTCAACGCCGACCTGGGCATCATGGGCCATGTCAGCATGCAGGACCCCACCGAGCGGGACCCCAAGGCGGCGCGGGACGCCTTCGAGGCCTTCAAGGAACTCGTCGCCAAGTACCCCGAGAGCAAGTACGCGGAAGACTCCGCCCAGCGCATGAAGTACCTGGTCAACGCCCTGGCCTCCCACGAGGTCCATGTAGCCCACTACTACATGCGGCGCGGCGCCTACATCGCCGCCGCCAACCGCGCCCAGTTCGCCCTCAAGACCTACCCCAGCGCCCCCGCCAACGAGGAAGGTCTGTTCCTCATGGTCAAGGCCTACGATGCCATGGGCCTCAACGACCTGCGGGACGACGCCGAGCGCGTCATGCGCCACAACTTCCCCAAGAGCGAGTACTACGCCCGCGGCCTGAACCGCCAGGAGCCCTGGTGGAAGCTCTGGTAGCCTGACCGCCCGCCGATGCCGGACTCCCAGGCACCCGGGCCGATCCTCGGCATCGTCGGCACCGGCGCCATGGGCCGCGGCATCGCCCAGATCGCCGCCCAGGCCGGTATCCGCACCCTCCTCCATGACACCGCCCCCGGTGCCGCCGCTGCCGCGCGGGACGGCATCGTCGACACCCTCGCCAAGCTCGCCGCCAAGGGCAAGCTGACGACGGCTGCCGCCGAGGCGGCTGCCGCCAGGCTGGAAGTCGTCGCCGAATTGCAGCAGCTCGCCCCGGCCGGCGTGGTGGTCGAGGCCATCGTCGAGGACCTGGAGGCCAAGCGCCGGCTGTTCCGCGAGCTGGAAGCGGCGGTCGCCGCAGACTGCATCCTCGCCAGCAATACCTCGTCCCTCTCCGTCACCGCCATCGCCGCGGCCTGCACGCAGCCGGAGCGGGTGGCGGGCTTCCACTTCTTCAATCCGGTGCCGCTGATGAAGATCGTCGAAGTGGTGGAAGGCCTGCTCACGGCACCGGCCGTGGCCGCCAGCCTGCGAGGCCTCGGCGAGCGCATGGGCCACGCGGCAGTCGCCGTCCGCGACACCCCCGGCTTCGTCGTCAACCACGCCGGCCGCGGCTACGTCACCGAGGCCCTGGCCATCCTCGGCGAAGGCGTGGCGCCTTTCCCTGCCATCGACCGCATCATGCGGGAGGCGGCCGGTTTTCCCATGGGGCCCTTCGAGCTCATGGACCTGACCGGCCTCGATGTCTCCCATCCGGTGATGGAGTCCATCTACCGGCAGTTCTACGAGGAGCCGCGCTTCCGTCCCTCGCCCATCGCCGCCCAGCGCTGCGCCGCCGGCGTGCTCGGACGCAAGACGGGCCGCGGCTTCTACGCCTATGCGGACGGCCGGAAGGAAGCCATCGAGGAGGCGCCCGCGCCGCCGCCCCACAAGGGTCCGGTGTGGATCGACCGCACCGTCCCCGAATGGCACGCCACCCTGGCCGCCCTGGCGGCGCGCAACGGCGCGCAGGTCGAGAACCTTTCCCGACCCTCCGCTACCGCCCTCTGCATCGTCACGCCGCTGGGCGGCGACGCCAGCGGCGCCTGCGCGGCGGCCGGCCTCGATGCCGCGCGCACCGTCGCCATCGACTGCCTGACCGATCTCGCCAGGCGCCGCACCCTGATGACCACGCCGTTGACGACGCCGGCGATGCGCGACGCCGCCCACGGCCTGTTCGCCGCCGACGGCGTGCCCGTCAGCGTCATTCGCGACAGCGCCGGCTTCGTCGCCCAGCGCGTGCTCGCCATGATCGTCAATATCGGCTGCCACATCGCCCAACAGCGCATCGCCGCGCCGGCCGACATCGACCGCGCCGTGACTCTGGGCCTGGGTTATCCCCAAGGCCCGCTGGCCCTGGGCGACGCCATCGGCCCCCGGCGGGTGCTGGACATCCTGGAAACCCTGCAGGCCTGCTCCGGCGACCCGCGCTACCGGCCGAGCCCCTGGCTGCGGCGCCGCGCCCTGCTGGGCGCCTCCCTGCTGACCGACGAAGTCTAGGCGCGTCGCTGGCGACGGGCCTCGAACAAACAAACGCCCGAGGCCACCGAGACGTTGAGGCTTTCCACGCTGCCGTACATGGGAATACGCGCCAGCTCGTCGCAGGTTTCCCGCGTCAGGCGCCGCAGGCCGGGCCCTTCGGCGCCCAGCACCCAGGCCAGGGCCCGCTTCTGGTCCACGCCGTAGATGTCGCCCTGGGCCTCGCCGGCCGCGCCGACCACCCAGATGTCGCGCTCCTGCATTTCGCGCAGGCTGCGCGCCAGGTTGGTGACGGTGATGTAGGGCACGCTCTCGGCGGCCCCCGAGGCTACCTTGATGGCCGTGGCGTTAAGACCGCAGGCGCGATCCTTGGGCACCACCACCGCGTGGGCGCCCGCGGCATCGGCCACCCGCAGGCAGGCCCCCAGGTTGTGGGGGTCGGTGACGCCGTCGAGCACCAGCAGCAGAGCCGGCTCCGTCAGGGTATCGAGCACGTCGTCGAGGGTCACGTGGCGCTGCACGGCGGACACTTTCGCCACCACGCCCTGGTGGCGCTGGCCGCCGGCCATGCCGTCGAGCCGCGCCGTATCCACCGGCATCACCCGCACGCCGGCGTTCTCCGCCGCCTTCAGCAGGTCGCGCACGCGCCCGTCCTGGCGCCCCTCGGCGAGATAGATTTCCTTCACGTCGTCCGCCGAATGGCGCAGCTTGGCAAGAATGGCGTGGAAGCCGTGGATCAGGCGGGTTTCGCTCATGAGGGGGTTCCTTTCGGGTGAGGCGCGATTGTAGCCGCCTTGCCGTCCTCGCCGCAGGCGATCAGCGGGCCTGCCGCCGGTGCTGTCCGGCGGCAGGCCCGCACAAAACTGACTAGCGCCGCTTGCCGCCCTTGCGCGACGCTGCCCCACCGGTGGCAGCGACAGATCCGTCGATGAGTCGGAAGTCGATCTTGTTCTGCTCCATGTCCACCCGCATCAACTGGACCTTGACGCGGTCGGACAGGCGGTAGCGCCTGCCGGTACGCTCGCCCACCATGGCGTGCAGGGCTTCGTCGAAGTGGAAATAGTCGGCACCGAGTTCGGAGACATGCACCAGGCCTTCGACGAACACGGTGTCCAGGGCGACGAAGATGCCGAAGGGCACGACCGCCGAGATGCTGCCCTCGAACTCCTCGCCGATACGGTCCTGCATGTAGTAGCACTTGAGCCAGGCTTCCACGTCGCGGGTGGCCTCGTCGGCGCGGCGTTCGGTGGCGGAGCAGTGCAGGCCGATCTCCTCCCAGTTGCCGGGCCGGTAGTGCTCGTTCTTCAGCGCCGCCTTGATGCCGCGATGGATCAGCAGGTCCGGGTAGCGGCGGATCGGCGAGGTGAAGTGGGTGTAGCTCTCGTAGGCGAGACCGAAGTGGCCGACGTTGTCGGGGCTGTAGATGGCCTGGCGCAGGGAACGCAGCATGACGGTCTGCAGCAGTTGCTTGTCCGGACGGTCCTGGATCTTCTCCAACAGCTTGGCGTAATCCTTGGCGCAGGGCTCGTCGCCGCCGCCCAGCTGCAGGCCGAAGGTGGCGAGGAAGTCGCGCAGCTTGAGCAGTTTCTCCGGCGTCGGCCCCTCGTGGATGCGGTAAAGGGCCGGATGTTCGCGTTCCTTGAGGAAATCGGAGGCGCAGACGTTGGCGGCCAGCATGCACTCCTCGATGAGCCGGTGGGCGTCGTTGCGCTCGTAGGGCTCGATGCGTTCGATCTTGCCGTGATCGTCGAAGAGCATGCGTGTCTCGACGGTCTCGAAGTCGATGGCGCCGCGCTTCTCCCGTGCCTTGGCGAGCACGCGGTAGAGGGCGTCCAGATGCTCCAGGTGGGGCAGCAGGGTGTCGAGCTTCTTGCGCGTCTTGCCGTCCTTGTCGTAGAGGGCCGCGGCCACCTCGGTGTAGGTGAGACGGGCATGGGACCAGATCACGGCCGGATAGAAGCGGTAGGCCTTGATCTCACCCGTGGCCGAGATGGACATGTCGCAGGCCACCGTCAGGCGCTCCACCTGGGGATTCAGGGAGCACAGCCCGTTGGAGAGCTTCTCCGGCAGCATGGGAATGACGCGGCGGGGGAAATACACCGAGTTGCCCCGGTCGTAGGCGTCCTTGTCCAGGGCGCCGCCGGCACGGACGTAGTGGGAAACGTCGGCGATGGCGACGATGAGGCGGAAACCCTTGCCCTGGCGTTCGCAATAGACGGCGTCGTCGAAGTCCCTGGCGGTCTCGCCGTCGATGGTCACCAGCGGCAGCTCGGTCAAGTCCTCGCGGCCTTTCCAGTCGCCCTTGCGCACCTCGTCGGGCAGCTTGCCGGTCTCCTCCAGAACCTGCCTGGAAAACTCGAAGGGCAGATCGTGCTTGCGCAGGGCGATCTCGATTTCCATGCCGGGATCGGCGTAGTTGCCGAGCACATCCACCAGCTTGGCGATGGGCTGGGACTGCTTGGAAGGCTGCTCGACGATCTCGACGACCACCACCTGGCCGTTCTTCGGCCGCAGCGCCTTGCTGCCCTTCTCGGGCGGCGCCAGCAGGATGTCCTGCGACAGCCGGCGGTTCTCGGCGACGACGAACCAGACGCCATGCTCCTCGTAGGCACGGCCCACCACCTTGCGGTTGGCGCGCTCGGTGACCTCGACGATCTTGCCTTCGGGGCGGCCCTTGCGATCCACGCCGACTACACGGGCAATGGCCCGGTCGCCGTGCAGCACCTTGTCCATCTCCTTGGTGGACAGGAAAAGGTCGGCGCCGCCCTCGTCGGGCACCAGGAAGCCGAAGCCGTCGGGATGGCCTTCAACACGGCCGCGAATCAGGTCGGCCTTGTCGGGAATCAGCCAGTCGCCGCGGCGGTTCTGCAGCAGTTGCGCATCGCGCGCCATGGCGCCGAGGCGGCGCTGGAAGTCACTTTCTTCGAAGGGGCGCACGTCCAGCAGTTCGCACAGGCGCTCGAAGGAGACGGGAATGCCCTGTTCCGCCAACATCTGCAGGATGTACTCGCGGCTCGGCAGCGGATAGTCGTACTTGGCGATTTCGCGCTCGAACATGGGATCGGCGCGACGGATATTGGAAAGTTTCTTGGATTTATGGTTTGACAATTCTTGGGATTCCGATAATATTCGCGCCTCGTTTCGCGCCTGCCCAGGTGGCGGAATTGGTAGACGCACTAGTTTCAGGTACTAGCGGGTAACACCGTGGAGGTTCGAGTCCTCTCCTGGGCACCACCCCTCAGTTTTCGGGGTTTCACAGCGAAACACAAAACCGCATAACAGCTTGCACTTTCAGGCTTATGCGGTTTTTTCATTTGCGCTGCCGGGTTGCCAAAAACGCAACCAAGTCTGCAAAAATCGCCGTGACGCACTGGACCTGGCGGACTATAGCCGAAATTCGATGCCGGCGAGTGCGAAAGGAATTGGGCGCCCGCTTTCAGCGGCACCTGGGGAGCCTGTCTGGTGAGGCCTCCCGGATGCTTCGAACAGCTGCCCGACGGTCCCGGGCACAGCGGTCATCGAATCTCGAAAATATTCTTGAATTGGGCCGTTTCAAGCATCTGGCGCACTGCGCCGGAGGCGTTGGTCAGGACCACGTTCCTACCCGCCCCCCGAGCTGCATCGCGCAAATTGAGGAGCATCCCCAATCCGGCACTATCGACGCTATGCGTACCGACGAAATCGATGACGATTTCGCTGGCCCGGCCATCTCCAAGGATGTGGTCCACGGTTCGACGGAATTCGACGTGCTGCTTGAAATCGAATTGGGGCGGAATTCGAATGACGGTCGAGTGGCCTTCTCGTCGTGTCCTGGAAATGTTCATGATGCCCTTTCGCTGCGCGGGTCTGGGGAGTGAAGGTGCTTGCGTCAAGGGCGCGAATGATCAATGAAAGTCGCGTGCGGCGCAATTGGTCGAAAGGCATACGACCCATGACTAAAGAGCTATCCCCTCCGGACTGGCCATGCGCCCGCGGGGAAGCCCGCAAACAAAAAGCCCCTCGAAGCCGGAGCAAGGAGGGGCCGAAAGGGTGGAGTAGTACTGGAGCCCATTCTACCGATGCGGTCGCCTTCGCCAATCGAGGTTTCCTATCCGGAAATTCGTGGCTTTATGGGTTGAAGAACTGCCACGGGCCTTGTCGGGAGGTGCGCTGCGGCGCCCATAAGCCGGCTGTGCCCATGTTTTTGATCGCTATTCCGCCTTCATTCGCCGGGCGAAGGGCCGTAAATTCCTTCACGCTGTCCGGAACGGGGGATACCTACCATGGTTGCCGATCTTCAAGACCATACCCAAGTCGAACGCTTCCTGCGCAACGCCAGTGCCGACGAGCTTGTAGCACAGCGCGATCGCCTGCAGTCGCTGCTCGACGGCAGCGCGTCGGCGGACAACGCCATGCATGCCGAGAGACTGGTCGCACGCATCGCCTACGAGTTGCGTTTCCGCATGCCGCTGGCCGTCTGACCGCTACAGAGCGTCAGTTCGCCCCATCGGCGGCGGACTCCGCCGCCAGCGTGAAACGGAAGGTCGCTCCTTTGTCGGGTGCGGATTCCGCCCATATCCGGCCACCATGGCGTTCGACGATGCGCTTGACGATGGCCAGGCCGGCACCGGTGCCGGGATAGTCGTTGGCCGCATGCAGGCGCTGAAAGACGCCGAACAGATGGCTCGCATTGGCCATGTCGAATCCCGCGCCGTTGTCCCGGACGAAATACACGGTGGCGCCGTCGACGACCTCGCTGCCGACCTGGACTGCCGGTTGTTCCCGCCGCGACGAGAACTTGAGGGCGTTGCCGATCAGGTTGATCCACACTTGGCGCAACATCGCCTCGTCGCCCTGGACGGCAGGCATCTGGTCAAGCTGTACGGCCGCCGCCGGATACTCGGCACGCAGTTCTTCGATCACGCCGGCAGCCAACGCGGCCATGTCCGTCGGTGCGAAGCTCATTTCGGTACGGCCGACGCGCGAGAACTGGAGGATGTCGTCTATCAGCGCGCCCATCCGCTCGGCGTTGACCCATATCCGTGCCAGCATCTCCTTGCCTTCCTGACTGAGGCGGGCCGCTTCGTCCTCCTGGATGATCCTGGCGTAGCCGTTGAGGGCTCGCAGCGGCGCCCGCAAATCGTGGGACACGGAATAGGAAAATGACTCCAGCTCGCTGTTGGCCTTTTCGAGTTCGGCGGTACGCTGTCTGACCCGGCGATCCAGGCTTTCGTTGAGTTCGCGGATGCGCAACTCCACCTGCTCGCGCTCCGTCAGACGCACCAGCGCCCGGCGATAGAGCCAGTAGAAGGCCAGCACGCCCACGGCCCAGATGGCGAGGTGGGATATCCTGAGCGCCTGTAGAACCCCATGCTCGCGTGCCAGATAAGGCGCCAGCGGCACCGAGACGCTGATGCCGCCGCGCACGTCGCCGACTTGATAGCCCTGGTGGGCATGGCACTTGAGACATCCCGGCTCGGTGATCATCGGCATCATGGCGCGGACATACGGCACCCCCCCGATATCCGCCGTAGCGAAGACGTTGGCGCGCTCGCCGGCTTCGAAGGCCTGGAGCACGGAGGTCTCCCAGGGGTCGGCCTTGTTGGATGGATTCAGGGGCAGCAGGCTGGTGATGTGGCCCTTGATGCCGAAGGTCTCGCTGTACAGGCGCTGCATCTGCCGCACCATGTAGGCGGGATTCATCAGGGTGAGCTTGCGACCGCCGGTGGTTTCAATGTCCTTCTCGCTGGCCACCAGATAGGGGTTGGACGGCGTGTCCTCGGTAAGCGGAACATAGACGCCGCCGTGGCCGGTCGCCCAGCGCCGGAAGGTCAGATCCTTGTTGATGTTGGCGACGGCCTCGTTGCGCGCCAGGGCGAGCGTCGATTCGTGCTCGTGACGGTAATTCCAGTAGAGGGACCCACCGACCAGCAGAGTCCACGCCACACACGCCCATAGCATGTAGCGAAAGATAGCCGAGCGATCATTGAGCGACATGCCCGGATTATAGGCGCGCCCTCCCGGCAGGCAAGGCGCGCCCGGCTGACCCCTTGCCTACTTGAAGGGGTGCCGCAGGACGATGGTTTCCTCGCGATCCGGGCCGGTGGAAATCATGTCGACGGGGACGCCGCAGACCTCTTCCATACGCTTGATGTAGGCACGGGCGGCGACCGGCAGCCCGTCGAGGGCCTTCACCCCCACGGTGCTCTCCTTCCAGCCCGGCAGCGTCTCGTAGACCGGCTCGCAGGCGGCCAGATCGTCGGCGCCGACCGGCAGGATGTCGGTGAAGCCGCCGTTCAGCTTGTAGCCGGTGCATATCTTCATTTCCTCGATGCCGTCGAGCACGTCGAGTTTGGTGACGCAGAGGCCGGAGACGCCGTTGATCTGGATCGCGCGCTTGAGCGCCGCGGCATCGAACCAGCCGCAGCGGCGCGCCCGGCCCGTGGTGGCGCCGAATTCGTGCCCCTTGGTGGCCATGTGCTTGCCGACCGGGTCCTGCTTGTCTACGGCGTCGTAGAGTTCCGTCGGGAAGGGGCCGCCACCGACACGCGTGGTGTAGGCCTTGGTGATGCCGAGCACGTAGTGCAGGACACCGGGGCCGACACCGGCACCGGCCGCCGCGGCACCAGCGACGCAGTTGGAGGAAGTCACAAAAGGATAGGTGCCGTGGTCGATATCGAGCAGGGTCCCCTGGGCGCCTTCGAACAGAATGTTGGCGCCACCCTTGTTGGCGTCGTAGAGGGCACGCGGCACGTCGGCCACCATGGCCGTCAGGCGCGGCGCGATGGCCATGGCGCCGTCGAGGGTCTTCTGGAAGTCCACCGGCTCGGCGCCGAGGAAATTCTTCAGCACGAAGTTGTGGTAGTCGAGGATCTCGGCCAGCTTCTCGGCGAAGCGCTTGGGCCGCATCAGGTCCTGCACGCGCAGGCCGCGACGGGCCACCTTGTCCTCGTAGGCCGGGCCGATGCCGCGCCCGGTGGTACCGATCTTGTTGGCCCCCTTGGCCGCCTCCCGCGCCACGTCCAGCGCCTGGTGGTAGGGCATGATGATCGGGCAGGCCTCGGAAATCTTCAGGCGCGACTCGGCGTCCACACCGGCGGCCTTGAGCTCATCGAGTTCCTTGATCAGGGCCTCGGGCGACAGCACGACACCGTTGCCGATGTAGCAGGTGACGCCGTCCCGCAGGATGCCCGAGGGCACCAGGTGCAGCACGGTCTTATGACCGCCGATCACCAGCGTGTGGCCGGCGTTGTGCCCCCCCTGGAAACGCACCACGCCCTGGGCGTGGTCGGTCAGCCAATCGACGATCTTGCCCTTGCCCTCGTCGCCCCATTGGGTGCCGATGACAACGACGTTGCGAGCGGCGCTGTTCGCCATGTCAGTCTTCCTTCAAAGTTTCGATAATCCATTCGGTGCCGCGGCGCGCCAACACGCGGTCGCAGCCCGCCTCCCGCCAGGAGCCGTCGTGCCCCGGCAGCGCGAACATCACGGTCTCCCCCCGTGAGCGCAGCTTTTCGATTTCGGCGTGGAGGGAAACATCCTCCGGCCAGGGCGCGAGTATCGCACCCTTCGCAACGGCTTGCGGTGCCAGGCGCGCGATCTGCCGCAGGTCCATGGAGAAGCCCGTTGCAGGCCTGCCACGGCCGAAGGAACGGCCCACCTGATCGTACCGTCCACCCAGGGCGACGGCGCCCGGACTGCCGGTGCTGTAGGCGGCGAAGACGACGCCGCTGTGATAGTGGTAGCCCCGCAGGTCGGCGAAGTCGAAACTCAGGGGCAGATCGGGCAGCTCGGCCGCCAGGCGCCGCAAGCCGTCGAGCGCCTCGCGGATCTCCGGCTGGTCCGGCAGGCGGCGTGCCGCCTCGGCCAGGGCCTCGCGACCGCCGTAGCAATCGGGCAGCGCCAGGAAGGCGGAGCGCAGGGGATCGGCGACACCGGCGACGAATTCCCGCAGGGACGAGACATCCTTGGCCTGCAGCACGGCGAACAATTCCTCCTGGGCCTCGGCGGTAAAGCCGGCCGCAACAGCGAGGGCGCGGAAAATGCCGATATGCCCCAGGTCGATGCGGGCGGTGGGAATCTCCGCCAGGGCCAGGGCCCGGGCCAGCAGGCGCACGATCTCGATGTCGGCCTCGATGCCGGCATGGCCGTAGAGTTCGGCACCGATCTGCAGAGGCTCGCGGGAGGCCAGCAGGCCCGCCGGCAGGGTATGCAGCACGCTGCCGCAGTAGCAGAGGCGGGCAACACCCTGGCGGTTGAGCAGGTGGGCGTCGATGCGCGCCACCTGGGGCGTGATGTCGGCGCGTACGCCGACCGTGCGGCCGGACGCCTGGTCCACCAGCTTGAAGGTGCGCAGATCCATGTCGCGACCACTGCCGGTGAGCAGGGATTCGACGTACTCCAGCAAAGGTGGCGCCACCAGTTCGTAGCCGCTGCAGGCGAACTCGTCGAGCAAACGGCGACGCAGGGCTTCCACCTGGCGCGCCTCGGCGGGCAACAGGTCCTCGATGGCTTCGGGCAGCAGCCAGCGGCGTTTGGCGTTCATGTCACTTGGCGATCATCAGCAGGATTAGGCCGACCGTCATCGAGATCAGGCCGACGAAGCGCAGCTGGCCGTCGGCGAGTTCGGTGGCGCGGCGAAAGGTCTCGCGCCAGACCCGGGGGGCAAGGAAAGGCAGCAGGCCCTCGATGACCAGCATGAGGGCAAGCGCCAGCAACAGGTTCGAGGCCATCGGATCGGGCTTCCGGCGCCTATTTGCCGGAACGGCCGGCGCTCTTGAGGTACTTGAAGAAGTCCGAGTTCGGCTCAACCACGAGGACGTCGCTCTTGTTCTTGAAGCTCTGGCGATAGGCCTCAAGACTGCGGTAGAAGGCGTAGAACTCCGGATTCTGGCCGAAGGCGCCGGCATAGATGGCGGCGGCCTTGGCATCGCCCTCGCCCTTGATCTTCTGGGCGTCGCGGTAGGCCTCGGCGACGATCACCTCGCGCTGGCGGTCGGCGTCGGCCTTGATCTTCTCGGCCTCGGCGGCGCCCTGGGAACGCAGCTCGTTGGCGACGCGCTTGCGCTCGGTCTCCATGCGGCGATAGACCGACTCGGAAACCTCGGGCGGCAGATCGACGCGCTTCAGGCGCACGTCGATGATCTCGACGCCGATGGCGCGCATGTCGGCATCGGCCTTGCGCTGGACCTCGTCCATGATCTTGTCGCGCTCGCCGGAAACCACGTCATGCACGGTGCGCTTGCCGAACTCCTCGCGCAGGCCGGCATTCACCGTCTGGGAGAGACGCGTCTTCGCCACCATTTCGTCGCCGCCGACGGAGATGTAGTACTTGTGCACATCGTCGATGCGCCACTTGACGAAGGAATCCACCAGCACGGGCTTCTTCTCGGCCGTCAGGAAGCGTTCGGGCTCGGGGGAGTCCAGGGTCAGGATGCGCTTGTCGAACAGGCGCACGTTCTGGATCAGGGGCCACTTGAAGGTAAGGCCCGGTTCCTTGACCACTTCCTTGATCTCGCCGAGCTGGAAGATGATGGCGTACTGGCGCTGGTCGACCGTGAAGAGCGTCATGGAGGCGAACACCGCCAGGCCGAAGACGAGGGCGCCAATAAAAGGCAGGTTGCGTTGCATCAGCGTTCTCCCCGCTCGCGCGAGCGCAGCGAATCGCGTGAGCGCGTCGATCCGCCCGACGAATACACGCCGCCCTGGTCCACCAGGGGCGCCTTTTCCATCTGCGGCGGCACTTCGTTGGAGAGGGCCTGTACCGGGCCGGAACGTACGGCGGCAGGCTCTCCGGCCGCACCGGCAGCCGTTTGCGCGGCAACCGTCTGCATCAGCTTGTCGAGGGGCAGGTAGAGCAGGTTGCTGCTGCCCTTGGCGTCCACCATAATCTTGCTGGTGCTCGAATAAACCTGTTGCACGGTTTCCAGATACATGCGGCTGCGCGTGACTTCCGGCGCCTTGCTGTACTCGACGAGGATCTGCTTGAAGCGGGAGGCATCGCCCTCGGCGGTGGCGATCATGCGGCCCTTGTAGCCGTTGGCTTCCTCCATCAGGCGCGAGGCGGCGCCGCGCGCGCGCGGGATCACATCGTTGGCGTAGGCCTGGCCCTCGTTCTTGTGGCGCTCGCGGTCCTGACCGGCCTTCACGGCATCGTCGAAGGCGGCCTGCACCTGCTCCGGCGGCTGGGTGCTCTGCATGGTGACCGAGCGGACCTGGATACCCACTTCATAGCGGTCGAGGATGTCCTGGATCAGCTTGGCGGTATTGGCGGCGATGACGTCGCGGCCCTCGTAGAGCACGAAGTCCATCTTGCTCTTGCCGACGATCTCGCGGATCGCCGTCTCCGCCGCCTGCACCACGGTGTCGTCGGGATGGCGGTTCTTGAAGATGTAGTTCATCGGGTCCTTGAGCAGGTACTGGACGGCAAACTGGACGCTGACGATGTTCTCGTCGTCCGTCAGCATCAGGGCCTCCTTGAGGACCTTGTTCTTTTCCGAGCCGCGGTAACCGATTTCCACGGTACGCACACCGGAGAGGTTCACCACCTCATGGCTCTGGATCGGCCAGGGCAGGCGCCAACGCAGGCCCGGCTCGGTGGTCTCCTTGAAGCGGCCGAACTGCAGCACGACGCCGCGCTGGCTGGCATCGACGATGTAAAAGCCGCTCGCCAGCCAGACGACGGCCACCAGCAGGGCCAGGAAACCGATGCCGCCGCCGAACTGGCGCGGACTCATGCTCGGGAAGGAGGGACCGCCGCCGTCGCCGCCCCCCCCCTTCCTGCCGAGCATGCCGGAGAGTTTGCGATTGAAGTCGCGCCAGAGTTCATCCAGATCGGGAGGGCCGTTGCGGCCGCCGCCCTGGTTGTTTCCCCAGCCGGGGTCGTTCAAGGACATAAGGATTCCGGCAATCACGATGAGCTTGGTCTTTGGTGGTGTAAGAGTGGATTCAGGCGGCGTCGGCTTGAGCCGGCTCGCCCTGGATTTCGGCCCGGCGGCGGGCCACTTCGGCCAGGGCCGCGCGCAGCAAGTCCAGTCCGGAACCTGTCCGCGCGCTGACACGAACGCGCGCGATATTACCATACTCGTCCCGCTCGACTCCCGGCTCGGCGTGGGTGGCGTCGATCTTGTTCCAGACGATCGCCTGCGGCACCTGGCCGGCACCGATCTCTTCGAGCACGCCCGCCACGGCAGCCATCTGCTGGTCGCGGTCGGGGCTTGCCGAATCCACCACGTGCAGCAGCAGGTCGGCCTGGGCCGTCTCTTCGAGCGTGGCGTGGAAGGCAGCCACCAGCGAGTGGGGCAGGTCGCGGATGAAGCCCACGGTATCGGAAATCACGATCTGGCCAGCCTCGGGAACGTAGAGGCGGCGCGAGGTGGTGTCGAGGGTGGCGAACAATTGGTCGGCGGCGTAACTGCCGGCCTTGGTCAAAGCGTTGAACAGGGTCGACTTGCCGGCATTGGTGTAACCCACCAGGGAAACGGCGAGCACTTCGTTGCGGCCCCTTGCACGTCGGCGCACCTGGCGCTGGCGCTCCAACTGTTTGAGACGATCCTTGAGAACGGCGACGCGCTTGCCCAGCAGGCGGCGGTCGGTTTCCAACTGCTTCTCGCCGGGACCGCGCAGGCCGATGCCGCCCTTCTGCCGCTCCAGGTGGGTCCAGCCGCGCACCAGGCGCGTGGACAGATGTTCGAGCTGGGCGAGCTCCACCTGCAGCTTGCCTTCGTGGCTGCGCGCGCGCAGGGCGAAGATGTCGAGGATCAGGGCGCTGCGGTCGATGACGCGCCGGCCGAGGGCCTTTTCCAGGTTGCGCTGCTGGCCCGGCGACAGCTCATGGTTAAAGATGACGATGGCGGCGTCGTGCAGCGTGGCCGCCTCGCCGATCTCGGCCACCTTGCCCTTGCCGGCGAAGGTCGCCGGGTCGGGGCTGTTCCGCTTGCCGCGCACGACGGCCAGGGGTTCGGCCCCCGCGCTGGAGACAAGCATGTGGAATTCGTCCAGCCGCTCGGCAAAGTCCTTTTCGCCGAAATCGAGCTGGACGAGGATAGCGCCCTGGGTGGAACCGCTGCCGGTGGCCGGCCGCTCAAACATCGGCCGCTGCCGCCGGAAGTTCGATCGTCACTCGGTGCCGGCTTCCTGGGAGAAATTCACCGCCCGGGCGGGAACCACGGTGGAAATGGCGTGCTTATAAACCATCTGGGTGACGGTGTTCTTCAACAACACGACGTACTGGTCGAAGGATTCGATCTGCCCCTGCAGCTTGATGCCGTTGACCAGATAGATGGACACCGGCACGTGCTCGCGACGCAGGGCATTCAGGAAAGGATCTTGCAGCAGTTGGCCTTTGTTGCTCATGGGTGGCCCCTCGGCTCTCGTTATAAAGAGCGGCTAATGTACTCGATTTTTCGGCGCCCTGCATCCGCGGCGATCAAGGCGGCCCCTTCCCTTCCCGTGCTCGGCGCAACGAAACTGATCCGCGTCAATTTCCCGACAACAGCAGTCAACTATAGTCCGGAGCATTACAACACGGAGACGTTCATGACCACGATCCACATCCACACGAATCCCGAAGCCATCTACGGCTTCGACGCCCGCGGCATCGCCAAGCGCTTTCGCCACGCCGCCATCTTCGGCGCCCTCGATGCCCTCCAGCCGGGCGAAACCATGCGTTTCATGAACGACCACGATCCCCTGCCCCTGCTGGATCAGATGCGCAACCGCTACGGCGACCACGTGGAAATCACCTACCGGGCGCGGGAGCCCGGCCAGATCGTCATCGACTTCGTCAAGCGCTGACCGCTGATCTCGCAGACACCCGCCGCCGGGGAGATCAATCCTTCTCGGCGTAGGGGTTCTTCGACGTCTTGTACTGAATGCGCAGCGGCGTCCCTTGGAGCCGGAAGGCCTCCATGAAGGTGTGCTCCAGGTAGCGCGTATAGGAATTCGGCAACTGGTCCAGGGAGTTGCCGTGGATGACGATGATGGGCGGATTGCTGCCGCCCTGGTGGGCATAACGCAACTTCGGCCGCGTGTTGCCGCAGCGCGGCGGCTGCTGCTTCTGCACCGCATCGAGCAGGACGCGCGTGATCTTCGGCGTCGCCAGCTTCACCATGGCGGCGCTCCAGGCCTTGTCCACCGACCCCAGCAGGCTGCCGATACCCTGACCCGCCAACGCCGAGACGTAGTGCACGCGGGCGAAACCGAGGAAGTTGAGCTTGCGCGCAACATCTTCCTTGACCCGCTCCTTGCGGTAGCTATCCACGGCGTCCCATTTATTCACTGCGATCACCAGCGCACGCCCCGCCTCGATGCAGAAGCCGGCGATATGGGCGTCCTGGTCGGAGATGTCCTGGCTGGCGTCCACCATGAGCACGACGACGTTGGCCTCTTCCACGGCTTGCAGGGTCTTGATGACCGAGAACTTCTCCACCGCCTCGAAGACGCGCCCCTTGCGCCGCAGGCCCGCCGTGTCGATCAGCGTGTAGTGCTTGCCGTTGCGCTCGAAGGGCACCTCGATGGCGTCGCGCGTGGTGCCCGGCATGTCGAAGGCGATGACGCGCTCCTCGCCGAGCAAGGTGTTGATGAGGGTGCTCTTGCCGACGTTGGGACGGCCGGCGATGGCGACGCGCGGTCCCCTGCCCTCCTCGTCCTCGTCGCGCTCCTCCGGGTAGGGCTCCAGCACCAGGTCGAGCAGTTCCCGTACGCCATCGCCGTGGGCGGCGGAAATCACGCGCGGCTCGCCGCAGGCGAGTTCGTGGAACTCCGCCGCCACCAGCTCCCGCTTCATGCCCTCGGCCTTGTTGACGACCAGATGCAGGGGCCGGCCGCTGCGGCGCAACCGGTCGGCGATGGCCAAGTCCTGGGGCGTCAGGCCGGCACGGCCGTCCACGATGAACAGCAGCACGTCAGCTTCGGCGATGGCCGCTTCGGCCTGGCGCGCCATTTCGTGCACGATGCCGTCCTTGGCCGTCGGCTCGAAGCCTCCCGTGTCCACGACGAGAAAGGGCTTCTTGCCAAGGCGGCCGTGGCCGTAGTGGCGATCCCGCGTCAGGCCCGGCATGTCCGCCACCAGGGCGGCGCGGGTCTTGGTCAGACGATTGAAGAGCGTGCTCTTGCCGACGTTGGGGCGGCCAACGAGTGCCAGGGTCGGCTTCATACGCAGTTATCCGGTTTCATTCGACGGCGATGGCGAACAGGCCGCCATTGCGCGTCTGCACGAGGAAGCCGCCAGGGATGACCAGGGGATCGGCCGAGATCGGGCTGCCGTCCGTATTGAGGCGAGCCGCGAAGGCGCCGTCGTCCCGCTTCAGCAGATGAACCACACCCTGGTAGTCGCCGACGACAACCCGGCTGCCGACGGCAAGCGGGCGGGACAGGGCGCGCATGAAGAGCTTGTCCTGCTTCCAGACACTGGCGCCGCTTTCCCGCACGAAGGCAAGGACGTTGCCCTTGTCGTCGCTGACATAGATCGAGCGCTCGTCCATGGCGAGCCCCGCCCGACTGGACATCTCCCGCGCCCACAGGCCGCTGCCGGAAGCCTGATCGAAGCAGGCGATGCGCCCTTGGAAGGCCACGGCGCAGACTTCGCGGCTGCCGGGAACCGGGGCACTCGTCACGTCGGCGATGCGTTCGAGCTCGGTGGCGCCCTTCGGCAGCGCGACAGCGCCCTCCCACATGGCGGCACCATTGGCCGGGCTGATGGCCACCAGCTTGCCGCCGGGGAAACCGGCAAGGATGGAGCGCTCCGTCAGGGCGACGCCGACATTGGATCGCAGCGTCAGGGCCGGTGTCGCGCGCTGGTAACCCCAACGGCGGCGGCCGTCGGCCGGATCGAAACCGTAAATGCGCGAATCGCCCGAGCGGACCACCACCAGGTCGTCGCCCACGACGGGAGCGGCAAGCACTTCGGAACTGGCACGGGCCTTCCACAGTTCCCGGCCCGTCTCCGCCTCGAAGGCGAGGACATCGCCCTTGATGGTGCCGACCACCACCAACTTGCCGTTGCTGCCGATGCCGCCGGAAAGCGGCTGGCCGGCCGAGCGGCGCCAGACCTCACGGCCGTCGTCCAGGCGCACCAGGGTGCCGTCGCGGCCGGCGGCGTATACGGACTTGCCCACCACCGCCGGCGTGAACACGAACTCACCGGCCTTGCCGACGCTGGCCTGCCAAAGCACGCGCATCTGGGCGGTGGCTTCGATGGGCGTCAGTTCCGCCGGCTTGATCTTCGGTACGGACTTGGAAAAGGGATTGACCTTGTCGAGGGTCTCGCCCATGGACGAGCAGCCGCCAATCAGGGCGGCCGCGACGACCAGCCCCAGGAACCTCACTTGGCGCTCCCGAGGGACTCGATCTTGGCCTGCAGGACACCGCGGAAGGCCGCATGGGGGTTGCCGTCGAGCTTGGCGGCGGCGTCCACCTTGACCAGGGCCGCCTCGTAGGATTGCTTGGCCTCGGCCATCTTGCCCTGGAGGGCGAACAGGTCGCCCTTCAGCTCGGCGTGGCGCGGCGCCAGCGCAAGCCCGGGCTCGGCGGCCAGTTGCTTCGCGGCCTCGTCGTAGGCCTTCTCGTCCAGCAGCACGGCGGCCAGGCGCAGGCGGGCGAGTTCGCGCAGGGCCTCGTCCTTGGCGTTGTCGGCCGCCCAGGTCATCTGGGCACGGGCCGTCTTGCCGTCACCGGCCTCGATCTGGGCCTTGGCCGACAGCAATGCGGCCATGCCGGCATAGGCCGTGCCGGCATACTTGTCGATGAGTTCGCCGGCCGCCTCGCGAGCGCGCTTGGCGTCCTTCTGCCCGACCGCCTGCTGCACGACGAAATACAGGGTGGAGGCTTCGGCCGACTGCTTGCGCTGCCACCAGTTCCAGCCCTGCCAGGAAACCGCAGCCAGGGCCACGGCAACGGCAACCGCGGTCACCAGATTGCCGTACATCTTCCACCAGGTCTTCAGCTCATCCAGCTGTTCCTGTTCTTCGAGGTCATAGGTCGCCATCTTCGTCATCCCATTCGTAGAGCCAAGCACCGACCGTGTCGGCAAGTTCGTCAAAGGCGACGCGGCGCTGTTCGCCTTCGTCGCGCAGGGGTTTCAGGGTCACCTGGTTCGCCGCCGCCTCGTCGTCGCCGATGATGGCGGCAAGCGCCGCGCCGGAGCCGTCGGCCCGCTTCATCTGGGACTTGAAGCTGCCGCCGCCGCAATGCAGATGCACGGCAAAACCGGCGTCGCGCAGGCGTTCCGCCGCCTTGAAGGCATGGCGCTGGGCCGCTTCGCCCTGGTGCACCACATAGACCTCGGGGGCGTCGGCCTCGTACTGGTTGCCCTGGTCGCGCCACAGGGCCAGCAGGCGCTCCACGCCCATGGCGAAGCCGCAGGCCGGTGCCGGCTTGCCGCCGAGCTGGGCGACGAGGCCGTCGTAGCGTCCGCCGGCGCAGACCGTGCCCTGGGCGCCGAGCTGATCGGTGATCCACTCGAACACGGTGAGGTTGTAGTAGTCGAGGCCGCGCACCAGACGCGGATTGATGCGGAAGTGGATGCCGGCATCCTTCAGCAAGGTCTGCACGCCGTTGAAGTGGGCGAGGGATTCGGCACCGAGGAAGTCGAGCAGCTTGGGCGCCCCATCCACCAGTTCCTGCATGTGGGGATTCTTGGTGTCGAGGATGCGCAGCGGATTGGTGTGCAGGCGGCGGCGGGAGTCCTCGTCGAGCTTGTCGGCGTTGGCCTCCAGGTAGGACACCAGCTCGGCACGATGCTGGGCGCGTTCCTCGGGCTGGCCGAGGGAATTGAGTTCCAGGCGGATGCCAGTGAGCCCCAGGTCGTCCCACAGGCGGGCGCACATGATGATCTGCTCGGCGTCGATGTCCGGACCGGGCAGGCCGAGGGCCTCGATGCCGACCTGATGGAACTGGCGGTAACGGCCCTTCTGGGGGCGCTCGTGGCGGAACATGGGGCCCATGTACCAGAGCCGCTTGGGGCCGTCGTAGAGCATGTTGTGCTGGAGCACGGCGCGCACGCAGGACGCCGTGCCTTCGGGGCGCAGGGTCAGCTTCTCGCCGTTGAGGGCATCCTCGAAGGAGTACATCTCCTTCTCGACGATGTCGGTGACGGCGCCGATGGCGCGGGCGAACAGGGGCGTCGGCTCCACCATGGGCATGCGGATGGGACGGTAGCCGTAGGCGCGCAACCAGTCGCGCACCTGTTCCTCGAATTGTTCCCACAGTTCGGCGTCGGCGGGCAGGATGTCGTTCATCCCGCGGATGGCTTGCAAGGGCTGGCTCATGAGGCATTGCGCGCGGGATATTTGCGCGCCACGTAGTCGTCGATGATGTTGCGGAACTCGGCGGCGATGTTGTCGCCGCGCAAAGTGGTGATGCGCTCGCCGTCGGCATAGACGGGAGCGACCGGCTCTTCGCCGGTGCCGGGCAGGGAGATGCCGAGGCTGGCGTGCTTGCTCTCGCCGGGGCCATTGACGACGCAGCCCATGACGGCGAGCGTCATGGTCTCGACGCCGGTGCGGGCCAGTTGCCACTCGGGCATCTTCTCGCGCACGTAGGCCTGGATGTCCTGGGCCAGTTCCTGGAAGGTGGTGCTGGTAGTACGGCCGCAGCCGGGACAGGCCGCCACCAGGGGCACAAAGGCGCGCAGGCCCATGGTCTGCAGGATCTCCTGGGCCACCACCACTTCCTTGCTGCGGCTGCCGTTGGGCTCCGGCGTCAGGGAGATGCGGATGGTGTCGCCGATGCCTTCCTGCAGCAGCACGGCCAGGGCCGCCGAGGAGGCGACGATGCCCTTGCTGCCCATGCCGGCCTCGGTGAGGCCCAGGTGCAGCGGATAGTCGCAGCGGGCAGCGAGTTCGCGGTAGACGGCGATCAAGTCCTGCACGCCGGACATCTTGCAGGAGAGCACGATGGCGTCCCCCGGCAGGCCGAGCGCCTCGGCCTGGGCCGCGGATTCGAGGGCCGAGGCGACCATGGCCTCGACCATGATGCCCTTGGCGTCCTTCGGCTCGGCGCGGCGGCTGTTCTCGTCCATGATGCGGGCCAGCAGCTGCTGGTCCAGGCTGCCCCAGTTGACGCCGATGCGCACCGGCTTGCCGTAGCGGCAGGCCGCTTCGACGATGGCGGCGAACTGTTCGTCGCGTTTGGCGCCCTTGCCCACGTTGCCGGGATTGATGCGCAGCTTGGCCAGGGCCTCGGCGCATGCGGGGACCTCGGCAAGCAGCTTGTGGCCGTTGAAATGGAAGTCGCCCACCAGGGGCACATCCAGGTTCAGGGCGAGCAGACGCTCGCGGATCTGCGGCACCGCGGCGGCGGCTTCGCGGGTGTTGACCGTGATGCGGACGATCTCGGAACCGGCGCGGGCCAGCTCGGCGCACTGCATGGCGGTGGCGAAGACATCCGCAGTGTCCGTGTTGGTCATGGACTGGATGGCCACCGGGGCGCCACCGCCGATGGCAACGCCGCCCACCGTGACGCGGCGTGTGATACGGCGCGGCAGCGGGCCGCGCGGCATGGTGCCCGGCTTCATCACTCGACCGTCAGGCGCGCCACTTCGGCGCGGATATGGGGCTTGAGATCGATCAGGCGATCCTCATACTGCAGCTCCACCTTGGCGGCATTGCCGACGACGAGCTGGAACGGCGGCTTGCCGGCAACGGCTTGGCGCGTACCGGGCTGGCTCTCGCCGGAGAAGATGATGCGCTGGCTGGCGTCGCGCACCTCGACCCAGGACTTGTCCTGGAAGGCGAACACCAGTTGCTTCTGGTCCGGCGGCAAAGGCATGTTGGCCGGCTGGGCGACGCCGCCTGCCACCGGCGTCTGCTCGACGCGGATGTCGGGCGGTCGCACGGTCTCGGTGTCGCCGTTCGGCGCGGCAGCGACGACCGGCTGGTCGGCGCTCTTTGCCGGGCCAGTCGGCGGCGGGCTGCTCGTGAAATGCCAAGCCGCCAGGCCGGCGGCCACAATTGCGATGACGGCGGCACCGATGAGCAGCGGTGACGAGGAACGCCGCCCTGCCACTACCGGGGTCGCCGCGACCCCCATGTTCTGGGGCGCCCGCACTTCCGGCATCACCGACGGCGCGCGGCCGTCCAACAGTTCCAGCAGCGGTACCGGGTCGAGCTTCAACAGCTTCGCATAGCCGCGCACGAAGCCGCGCAGGAAGGTGGCACCGGGCGGCAGTGCGCCATAGTTGTCGGCTTCGAGGGCCTCGATCTGGCGTACGCCGAACTTGAGGGACTGGGCCACCTCGAACACGCTGAGCCCGCGGGCCTCGCGCGCCTCGCGCAGCAGTTGTCCCGCCTGGCGCACGACGGGCTCCTCGGCCACCTCGACTACGGCCTCGGCCGCCATCGCAGAATCGCCGGCCACTTCGATAGCCACGGTTTCTGCTGCGACCGCCGGCTCGACAACCGGTTCTGCATCCTTCTCGGAAGGAAGTGTTTCGTTTTGCTCGCTCACTCGTAACGTCCCTGCATCAGCTTGTCGTATTCCGGCGATCCCTGGAAACGCCGCCGCAACTGGACGGCATGGCGGGCCTCGGCTTCCCGGTCGCCCAACCGGCGCTCGACCAGCAGCGCCAGCCAGGTGGATTGCGCATTCGGCTCGGTGATCTTGTGCAGGTCGCCGAGCCGGACACGCGCCTCCCGCAGCCGTCCGCCGCGGTAATAGATTTCGGAGAGGGCATAAAGCGCCTGCGGATTGTTCACGTCCAGCCGCAGGGAGCGGACGAGGAATTCCTCCGCGTTGCGATCGTCCTTCTGCTTCAGGTAGCAAAGCCCGGCATTGGTCAGCGGCTTGGCCGGCGTCGTGTAGAGCGGGTTCTTGACGGCGACCATGAAGTGCTCGATGCCCTGCTTCTCACGGTCCGTGGTGCACAGGAACCAGCCGTAGTTGTTGTTCACCTCCGGATCGTTCGGCGCCAGGCGCAGGGCCTTCTGGAAATTCTCTTCCGCCGGCCCCCTTTCCTGCAGATACATGTGCACCAGGGCCATGAGGTTGAAGCCAGGGGCATAGCTCGGGTCTGCGGTGGTGGCGATCTTCGCCTCTTCCAGGGCGACACCGAAGCGGCCGTCCTGCAGATACAGGGCCCCCAGCTCGGCATGGACCTTCGCCCGATGGCGGACCTCGCTGTTGGATGCCTGCTGCGAAACCGCCTGTTCGGACGCCTGTTGGGTCGTCGGCGTGCCGCCACAACCGGCCAGGATGAACACCAGCAACCAGAACCAGCGCGTCACGCCATTACCTCCCGGGGAACAGCCCTGTCGCCGGGCACCACCGGCACCACGCGACGCGCCTTGTCCTTCACCTGTCCGGCAAGCTGGCCGCAGGCGGCGTCGATATCGTCGCCGCGGGTCTTGCGCACGGTGGTGACGACGCCGGCCTCGATCAGGATTTCCTGAAACCGGCGTACCCGCTCGGCGCGGGAACGGCGATAAGGCGACTTGGGAAACGGATTGAAGGGGATCAGATTGAATTTCGACGGCACATCCCGCGTCAGCGCGAGCAAGGCGCGGGCATCGGCTTCGCGGTCATTGACGCCGTCGAGCATGACATATTCGAAAGTGATGAAGTCCCGCGGCGCCTTCTCCAGGTAACGGCGGCAGGCGGCCATCAGTTCGCGTAGCGGGTACTTGCGGTTGATCGGCACCAGTTCGTCGCGCAAGGCATCGGTCGGCGCATGCAGGGAAACGGCGAGCGCCACCGGCACCGTGTCGCGCAGGCGGTCCATGGCCGGAACGATGCCGGAGGTGGAGACCGTGACGCGGCGCCGCGACAGGCCGTAGGCATGATCGTCGAGCATCAGCCGTAGGGCCGGGACGAGATTGTCGAAATTCGCCAGCGGCTCGCCCATGCCCATCAGCACCACATTGCTGATGACGCGCTCGTTGCGCGGCGTGACACCCAGCGCCCGGTTGGCCTGCCAGAGCTGGCCGATGATCTCGGCGGTCGTCAGGTTGCGGTTGAATCCCTGCTTGCCCGTCGAGCAGAAGGCACAGTCGAGGGCGCAGCCCGCCTGGGTGGAGACGCACAAGGTGCCGCGGTCATCCTCGGGGATGAACACGGTCTCGATGGCATTGCCGCCGCCGACGTCGAAAAGGAATTTGCGCGTGCCATCGCCGGAAAGCCTGTCGCTCACCAGCGGTGGCGGTGCCACGACGGCCAGCGCCTTGAGCTTTTCGCGCAGACTCTTGGCGATGTCGGTCATGGCATCGAAGTCGTCCTGCCCGAACTGATGAATCCAGCGCAGCACCTGGCGCGCACGGAAGGGCTTCTCGCCCTGCTGCGCGAACCAGGCCGTCAGGCCGTCACCATCGAGATCGAGCAGGTTGACCGTCATGCCCTGCGGATCAGCGGCCGGAGAAAACGTTCAGCGCCGGGAAGAAATAGGCGATCTCGACAGCGGCGGTGTCCGGGCCGTCGGAGCCGTGCACGGCGTTGGCGTCGATGCTCTCGGCGAAGTCGGCGCGGATGGTGCCCTTCTCGGCCTTCTTCGGGTCGGTGGCGCCCATCAGCTCGCGGTTCTTGGCGATGGCGCTCTCGCCTTCCAGCACCTGGATCATCACCGGGCCGGAGGTCATGAACTTGACCAGGTCCTTGAAGAAGGGGCGTTCCTTGTGCACGGCGTAGAAGCCGCCGGCTTCCTGCTCGGACAGCCAGGCCATGCGGGAAGCGACGATCTTGAGACCGTTGGTCTCGAAACGGGAGTAGATCTTGCCGATCACGTTCTTGGCCACGGCATCGGGTTTGATGATCGATAGGGTGCGTTCAACAGCCATTTGAATCTCCAGCATAAAGTTAAGCGAAATCGGATAACTAGCGATTTTATCGTAGTTTTCATGCCCTTCCGGGAACCGATGGGCGAAAATCCAGGACAGGCGAACACGCGCCGGGATTGGCGTTGGTCCCAAACGAAAAAAGCCCGGCACGGCGCCGGGCTTTAAGCGTACTCGCCGCTGGGCTAAGCAACCATCCCGAGCATACGCGGTAACCACAGGGACAGGGTCGGCCAGTAGGTCACGAGTATCAGGAACGTCAGCATGGTCAGCAACCACGGCCAGACGGCGATGGTCAGCTCGGTAATGCCCATCTTGGTGATGCCCGATGCGACATAGAGGTTGAGGCCGACCGGCGGGTGGCACATGCCGACCTCCATATTCACCACCATGATGATGCCGAAATGCACCGGGTCGATGCCCAATTTCATGGCGATCGGGAACAGGATCGGCGCGAGAATCAGTACGATCGAGCTCGGTTCCATGAAGTTGCCGGCCAGCAACAGCAGGATGTTGGCCATCAGCAGGAAGCCGATCACGCCGATGCCCGTACCCATCATCCAGTCGGCCATCTCCTGCGGGATGTTCTCGTGGGTCATCAGGAAGGAGAACAGCACCGCGTTGGTGATGATGTAGAGCAGCATCGCACTCATGTTGGCCGACGAGAGCAGCACGCGCGGCACGTCCTTGAGCCCTAGGTCCTTGTAGACGAATACCGCGACGAAGAAGGCATATACCGCGCTCATCGCCGCTGCCTCGGTTGGCGTGAAGATACCGCTATAGATGCCGCCCATCACCACGACGATGAGGAACAGGCCCCAGACCGACTCGCGGAATGCCTTCAGGCGTTCATTCCAACTGGCTTTCGGCTGCCGCGGGTAATCGTTCTTCCAGGCGCGATACCAGGTCGTCAGTCCAAGCATGAAAGCGAGCAGCAAGCCGGGCACCACACCCGCCATGAACAACGCGCCTACAGAGGTGTTGGTCGACACGGAATACATGACCATGACGATCGACGGCGGGATCAGGATGCCGAGCGCGCCCGAGGTGGTGATGACGCCGGCGCCGAAGCGATTGGGAAAACCCGCCTTGACCATCGCCGGCATGAGGATCGAGCCGATGGCGACCACGGTCGCCGGGCTGGAGCCGGACACCGCGGCGAATAGGGCGCACGCCAGCACGCCGCCGAGACCGAGCCCCCCGTGGAAGTGGCCGACCATCGCCGTGGCGAACTTGATCATGCGCCGAGCAACACCACCGTGGGTGAGGAAGTTACCGGCGAGAATGAAGAACGGGATCGCCATGATCTCGAACTTCTCGATGCCGGTAAACAGCTTGAGCGCCACCGATTCGACCGGCACCTGCGTCATGAAGAACAAGAAAGACAGCACGGTCAGGCCGAGCGAGATCGAGATCGGCATGCCGGTGAGCATCAGGACGACCAGCAGGGTAAAGATGATCAGGGTGCTCATGGCTTATCGCTCCCGGTGTCGTTGCGCCGCTCGGCCTCTGGGGGCGGCGTTCCGTCGCTGTGCGGGCGGCTTTCGGGACCGCCATGGATGCCATGCGGATGCAGGTTGTCGTCCATGCTGTAGATCACGTCGTCATCGCCGGGCTTGAGCGGCTCGCCCTCATCGAGGCCATCGACATGACCATGATCGTGGTGCGGCAGTTCGCCGGTGCGGATGAAGCTCACGGTGACCTGCAAGAAACGGAAACACATCAGATAGGAGCCCAGCGGAATCGCTGAATAGACGATCCAGGTGGGCCACTCCAGGTCGGGCGTGGTCGGCCCCTCATAGAGATCACCCATCTCCATGCCGAAGAATTTGTAGAAACTGTAGTGGGCACCGTTCTCCCACACGAAGGTCGCGCCGAGCGTGCCGACGACGCCAGTGAACAGGGCGCCGGCCAGCAAGCCGAAGACGATGAATTTGCCGCGCGTTCGGTCGGACAGGCGGTTGATCAGCACATCGACACCGACGTGGATGCCGGTGCGCACGCCGTAGGCCGCACCGAACTTCGCCATCCAGACGAACATGATGATGCACAACTCCTGCGCCCACGACAGGTTAAGACCGATCAGCCAGTCCTGCACGCCGGGAATGGCAAATCCGGTTGCGTAGCGATGCATCACCGACACGAAGATGATCAGCGTCGCCGCGCCCATGAGGAAGGCAATCAGCCACTCCTCGATGTGGTCGAGAATTTTCATGGAATCATTCCTGAAGCGATTGCGGGAACCATTGCATGGTTCCCGCGTTTGTATCGTCTTACAGCTTGTCCGGATTGAAGCCGGTCTCCTTGTAGATCGTCTGGATCAGGTCCTTGCCGACGCGGCCAGCCATCTGGTCATGCACCTTGACCATGGCCTTCTTCCAGGCCTTCTTCTGCTCGGGCGTGAGGGAGATCAGTTCGCTCTTGCCGGACTTCTTGACCTCGGCGAGGGCATGGTCGTTCTCGACCTTGGCGATCTGGTTGGCGTAGCGGGTCGCCTGCTCCATCGCGTCGTCGAGGCTCTTGCGGATGTCGGCCGGCAGGCCTTCCCAGAACTTCTTGTTGACGATCACCGCATAGCCGAGATAGCCGTGGTCGGAAAGGGTCACGTACTTCTGCACCTCGTGCATCTTCTGGGTGTACAGATTGGACGGCGGGTTTTCCGTGCCATCGACCACGCCGGTCTGGAGCGCCTGATAAACCTCGGAAAAGGCCATTTTCTGAGGCAGCGCGCCGACGGCGCGCATCTGGGCGTCAAGCACGTTGGACGACTGGATGCGCATCTTCAGACCCTTGAAGTCATCGGGATTGCGCAGCGGCTTGTTGGCGCTCATCACCTTGAGGCCGTTGTCCCAATAGGCCAGTCCCATGATGCCTTTGCCTTCGAGCTTGTTCAGCAGGGACTTGCCGATGGGGCCGTTGGTCACCTTGTGCAGGTCGTCGTAGCCATCGAAAATGTAGGGCAGGTCGAATACCTCGAACTCCTTGACGCCGAGGGGACCGAACTTGGCGAGGGAGGGAGCCAGCATCTGCACGGCGCCGAGCTGCAGCGCTTCCATTTCCTCCTTGTCCTTGTAAAGCGTGCTGTTCGGGTAAACCTCGACCTTGACCTTGCCCTTGGTGAGCTCCTCGGCCTTCTGCTTGAAGAAGTCCGCACCCTTGCCCTTGGGCGTGTCGTTGGCGACCACATGGCTGAACTTGATGACGATGGGTTGCTGCGCGAAGGCGGCGAACGAGAAAGCGGCGGCGGCAAGGCCGACCATCAGACGGTTGAACTTCATGGATATCTCCTCCGGTTATATGGGCCGTCGAGGGCCCGGAAAGGCGTCGTGCATTCTCCCTCCGCCCGAGGGGGCGGACCATTGTGGTTATCCGCAAGATGCCCATTCCCGCATGCCGTGGCGTTAACATCCCGCCATGATCTTCGACGTTCCGCCCGCCACACCGCGTTTCGTGCCCGCCAACTGGTACTGGCTGCTGCCGCGCGTTGCCTTCGCTCTTTTCGTTCTCGCCGTCGGCGCACTGCTGCTGCACTATGACAAGGCCGAAAAGGAGGAGCAGCGCTCGATGCTCATCAACGACGTGCTCTGGCTTGAGCAGGACCTCCGATTCCTCATGGTGCGCCAGGAGGAGGTCCTCGGTCAGATCGGCCCCCAGCAGGCCGCCAGCGCCGCGTCCTTCGAGGCGCACGCCAAGGCGTTGATCGCCGGCAAGGCGGGCCTGCGTCAGGTCGCTTGGCTCGATGCGGCAGGCAGCATCCGCCGCATATACCCGGGCGAGATCGACGCCTATGTGGTCGGCGAGGCGCGTGGTACCGTGCCTTCCCGGGAAACCGGACGCCTGGCGAAGTCCCTCGGCAAGGCTGTCTACAGCGCGCCTTATCCCATCGTCGATAACGACTGGCAGTTCGAGGTCCAGGTCCCCGTGTTCCACGCCGGAGAGATCGTCGGCCTGGCGGTCGGCATCTATTCGCTTCGCCAGATCCTCGATGACTCCATCCCCTGGTGGCTCGCCGAACGCTACCGCATCAGCGTGATCGACAGCGCCGGCGCCACCCTTGCCGCCCGGTCGAAAGTGGCTGCCAAGGAAGGCATCGATCATTACGAGATTCCCTTCGATCCGCCCGGCCGCGGGCTCTATCTCTATGCAGTTCCTTATCGCGAACCCGCCCCGCTGGCGGGACGCATGCTGTCGGCATCCCTGGTCCTACTGGCCCTGCTCGTGCTCTGGAGTCTCTGGGCGCTGCGCCGCCATGTCCAGCAGCGGCTGGCCGCGGAGGAGGCACTGCGCACCGAGTACGCTTTCCGCAAGGCGATGGAGGACTCGATCCAGATCGGTCTGCGGGCCCGCGATCTGGACGGCCGGATCACCTACGTCAATCCCGCCTTCTGCCGCATGGTCGGCTGGGAAGCGGAGGATATGGTGGGCCGTAGGCCGCCCATGCCCTATTGGCCGGACGAGCTTTTCGACGAGATGCGTACCATCCACGACCGCATCCTGGCCGGCAAGGGCCCCACCGATGTTTTCGAGCTGAGGTTCAAGCGCCGCAACGGCGAGCTCTTCGATGTGCTGATCCGCGAGGCGCCGTTGATCGACGCCCATGGCCGGCAGACGGGCTGGATGGGGTCCCTCGTAGATATCACGGAACGCAAGCGTGCCGAGGAACTCGCACGCCAGCAGCAGGAACGTCTTCAGGCCACGTCGCGGCTCGTCACCATGGGCGAGATGGCGTCGAGCCTCGCTCACGAGCTCAACCAGCCGCTTGCCGCCATCGCCAGCTACAACACCGGCTGCCTCAACATGCTGGAAAGCGGAAACGCCAGTCCGGAGGAACTCAAGCTGGCCATGCTCAAGGGGGCAGAGCAGGCACAGCGGGCCGGCAGGATCATTCGCCGGATATATCAGTTTGCGCAACGGGCGGAACCCAAGTCCGAAATCTGCCATCTCGGCGACATCATCGAGGAGGCGCTGGGCATGGTGGAAGCCGACGCCAGGCGCCAAGGCGTGCGCATCCAGAAGGAGTTGCCGGAGCCGTTGCCGGAAATCCGGGGTGACAAGGTTCTGATCGGACAAGCCATTGTCAATCTCGTGCGCAATGCCATCGAGGCCATGCGCACCACGCCGCCGGAGCAACGTCAATTGACGCTGTCCGCCGGTATCAGCGACGGAAACATCGAGATCGGTGTCGCCGATCGGGGCTGCGGCATCACGGCGGCAACCGCAGCCCGGCTTTTCGAACCCTTCTTCACCACCAAGGCAGAAGGCATGGGCATGGGACTCAACATCTGCCGATCGGTGATCGAGGCCCATCAAGGCCGCCTCTGGTACGAACCGAATGCCGGCGGTGGTAGCATTTTCCGCATCCAACTGCCGATCCAGCCATGATGCCGGAAGCGCTTGCCCACATTGTTGACGACGACGAAGCCATCCGCGATGCCCTCGCCTGGCTGTTGCGGTCGCGCGGCGTGCCATCCCGTGCCTGGGCGTCGGCCGAGGACTTCCTGCGCGCCTACTCTCCCGGCATGCAAGGGTGCCTGGTACTCGATATCCGCATGCAGGGCATGAGCGGTCCCGAATTGTTCGACCGCCTGCTTGAACTTGGGTGTGCCCTGCCGACGATTTTCCTTACCGGCCACGGCGACGTTCCCCAGGCCGTCAGTGCCATCAAGAAGGGTGCCTTCGACTTCATCGAGAAACCCTTCAACGACAACGAACTCGCCGACCGCGTCATCGACGCCATGCGCATCAACGGCAAGCACTGCTCCCAGGCGGCATCCATCGCCACCATCGAATCCCGCCTGAATTCCCTGACCCAGCGGGAGCGGGAGGTGATGGAGCGGGTCCTGGCGGGAAAATTCAACAAGGTCATCGCGGACGAGTTGAACATCGCCATGCGCACCGTGGAGGTTCATCGGGCGCGCGTATTCGAGAAGATGGCGGTACGCTCAGCCGTGGAACTGGCCCAGCTTCTGGCGAGCGCCGGCATGAAGCCGGATCAGGGGTCCTGATTCGGAAGGGTGTCCACCAACACCCGGCCGCGGCGTCGAAACAGGCGCCATCTGCCGAAGGTCACGACCGGATGGCGGTCGGGAGCGGCATGGAGCAACTGCCGCAATGCTTCACGCAGTCGCTCTTCGCTGGGAATGCCAATTTGCTGCCGCTGCAGCAGATAGCGCAACAGGTTGCGCGCCCGCGGTTCGGTCAATGCCTTCAGTACCGAAACATTGAGAGGAAAGCTCGGCTCGGCACCCTCTAGATCCAAACGGGCCAGATCGTCCAGAAGCTCTCCCGCCTCACCGAAGCGCGCGGCGGCGGCGGCAAGATTGGCTGTGCTCCCGGGGAAGCGATCCTCCAGTTCCCTCAACGCGGCATGACGCAGATAGTTCCGGGAGAAGCGCGTATCCCTGTTGCTCTCGTCCTCGATCCAGGTCAGCCCGTGCGCTGCGGCATAAGCGATGATGGCTTGCCGCTCCACGGTCAGCATGGGTCGCAGCAGCCGTCCCCGCCTTTCCCCCATGGCGCCGGCACCGCGCAGCCCGGTGCCCCGCAGCAGATTGAACATCAGGGTCTCCGCTTGGTCGTTGCGATGATGACCCAGTGCCACCCAATCTTGCGGTGTTGCCGCGAATACGGCGTGCCGGGCACGCCGAGCGGCGGCTTCCAATCCATCGGCTGAGCGGCGTTCGACGCGGACCCTATGGACTGCCAAGGGGATTTTCCAGTCGGCGCACAGAACACGGCAATGAGTCTCCCAAGCATCCGCATTGGGGCTCAGACCATGATGGACATGGATTGCGGAGAGACCGAAGCTTCCCCCCACCGCAAGGCGCCGCAGGCAGTGGAGCAGGACCACCGAGTCGACGCCGCCGGAAAGCGCGACCGCCAGGGAATCATGCCGCCCGACGTGCCCCTCCAGGCACGACGCAATCGCCCCAACTACGGAATCAGTTGAGTTGTTCCTTGAACTTGCCATAGCTCATCAGGCGCTCGAAGCGGCGCTCGACGAGCTCCTCGGGAGAGAGACCGGACACCTGCTTGAGAGCCTCCTGCAGCGCCTTCTTCAAGGACAGCGCAGCCGCCCGGTGGTCGCGATGTGCGCCGCCTGTCGGTTCCGTCACGACCCGATCAATCAAGCCGAGGGTCTTCAGACGTGCAGCGGTGATGCCCATGGTTTCAGCGGCATCGGCTGCCTTGTCGGCACTCTTCCAAAGAATGGATGCGCAGCCCTCGGGCGAAATCACGGAGTAGGTGGAATGCTGCAGCATCAATACGGCATCACCCACGGCAATCGCCAAGGCGCCACCTGAACCGCCTTCGCCGATGATGGTGGTGATGAGCGGAACCTTCAGTTCGGCCATCACGTAGAGGTTGTGGCCGATGGCCTCGGACTGGCCCCGCTCCTCGGCATCGATGCCGGGATAGGCACCCGGCGTATCGACGAAGGTAAACACGGGCATACCGAACTTCTCGGCGAGCTTCATCAACCGCATCGCCTTGCGGTAGCCCTCTGGCCGCGGCATGCCGAAATTGCGATGAATCTTCTCCTTGGTATCGCGTCCCTTCTGGTGGCCGATTACCATGCACGCCTGCCCATTGAAGCGCGCAAGGCCGCCGACGATTGCGTGGTCGTCCGCAAACGCGCGGTCGCCGTGGAGCTCCTCAAAATCCGTAAAGATATGTTCGACGTAGTCGAAGGTATACGGCCGCTGCGGATGCCTGGCCACCAGGGCAATCTGCCAGGGAGTGAGTTTGCCGTAGATTTCCTTCGTCAGCGACTGGCTCTTCGTCTCGAGACGACTGATTTCTTCCGAGATATCGACCGCCGAGTCATCCTGCACGAACCGCAGTTGTTCGATCTTGTTTTCGAGTTCAGCAATCGGCTGCTCGAAATCGAGGAATGTGGTTTTCATGGCCGGCATTTTACCGTCCTCCCAGGCCGGAAGGCGTCGAATTTGCACGCCACCTGAAGGCGCGCGTAGTCCTGACCTGCTGAAAATTTCCATCCCATGTCCCATTGCGCCCTGTCCCTGCATGGAAGCATGTCGTAGTCTGCCGTAGACGGTTTTCACCTTCGCTGCGGGAGCAAGCGAGGAGTATTGGCGGGCTTCGGGAGCCGTGCCGTCTGGGTGGAGGGGTTGTATTGAGGGGGGGAGCTAGAAACGACAACGCCCCTTTCGGGGCGTTGTCGTAAGAG
>JAOTRT010000007.1 GCA_030247725.1 Candidatus Nitricoxidireducens bremensis | reverse complement strand
AGGACGGTGCAGTCGCCTTGACGGCGGGGCAAATGCGGATGATGGAAATGAAAATGGCGCGGTGGAATCCGCGCCATTTTTTTGTGCTCGGGACGAGCGAAAAGGGGTTTTTCTACAGCTTCAACGTAGAAGTCACCGGCGCTGCGCGGCTTTATCGCGCAGCGTCCGTGTGGACTGCCGGGTTAGCGCCAATATAGGCACGGCAGTTGCAAACCGAGTGATGCGCCCCGGATCAGTTCGGGCTTAGTGCCAAGGCCTTGTGGCCTTGGGGGCACTCGACGACATACAAAATTTTTCCACCTTCGACGACGGTATCGCCTGTCCATATCATTCTCAAGTTGTCGATGATGCAGGTCTGCGCGGCGAAAGCGCTGAGAGCAGTAACTGCAATGGCGATACCGATGGCGATGCGCGCGTGGCGCGTGAATTTCAGTGACATGTGTAACCTCCTGTGGTGTGGGGAAATATTAGCGGTTGAAATCCTTGTAACCAACCTCGGCAGAAACGGCGCGAATGAGTTTGATGGTAAATGACTCCAGTAAGCCAAATGTTGGGATGTACTTAATTCCCGTTACGATGTAATTGAGTTGCTTGGTTGAGTACAAAGTGTTGAGCAACTCGACTGCGCCTTCTTCGGCTGGGTGAAACTTAACCAAAGCCGAAAGGCCAAGTTCCTTTGACTTTCTTTGACAGAAATGAAGGTTGTGGCCGAATTTCTTGGATCGAAGTTCGCGAAGAGTTATTCCGCGATGGAGCAAATAGGACTTAAAAGCCAACTCAACAGAATGCCCGATGAGATACAGCGCAGGCATTGGCGAAACGATGTCAAAGCCGTCTTTCTTGCCGTAGTGAGCATCAACAGCGCGTGATGAATCAAAAAAATCATGGGAATACCGCGCAAGGCCAATAGGTGTTGTCAGTGTCGGATCATCGTGCATGATTTGCGCTAACGTTAAGTGTGGCGCCTAATAAGACGGAAAATTATCCGTCATAGATGATGTATAAAAAAACAGTATCTGTGCTAGGCTGTTAATCATCAATGACTTGGTCCGTTTTAGTGGAGCCTAAAAAATGGATTCGATTACGGCGTCTCGGGAGGCTGCATCTTCGCCGCGGTTGTTGGCTCAGGTGCGGGGGAAGATTCGTCTGAAGCACTACAGTCTGCGTACCGAGCAGGTGTATGTGGATTGGATTAAACGATTTATCCGGCATTTTGACAAGCGGCACCCGCGGGACTTGGGGGCGTCGGATGTGGAGGCGTTTCTGACCCATTTGGCTGTCGTGGGCCGGGTGGCGGCGTCTACGCAGAACCAGGCGAAGAGCGCCTTGCTGTTCCTCTATCGGGAGGTGCTCGGTGTTGAACTGCCCTGGCTGGATAAGGTGGAGCGGGCCAAGGCGCCGAAGCGTTTGCCGGTGGTGCTGTCGTTCGCCGAGGTCCATGCCGTGCTGGGACGGTTGCACGGCACGCACTGGTTGATTGCCAGTTTGCTCTATGGGACTGGGATGCGCCTGATGGAGTGCCTGCGTTTGCGGGCGAAGGACGTGGATTTCGACCGGGGTGAAATTCTCGTGCGGGACGGCAAGGGCTTCAAGGATCGCGTGACGATGCTGCCGGCAACGGTGTCGGTGCCGTTGGCGGAGCACTTGTCCAGGGTGCGGGCGTTGCACGACCGCGACTTGGCGGGCGGCGGCGGGGAGGTTTACCTGCCCTATGCGTTGGCGCGCAAGTATCCCGATGCGGCGCGGGAATGGGGCTGGCAGTTTGTTTTTCCCTCTGCCGGGCTCTCGGTCGATCCGCGCTCCGGGGCTGTGCGTCGCCACCACTTGCAGGACCAGGCGGTGCAGCGGGCGCTGAAGCAGGCGGTGCGCGACGCCGGGCTGACCAAGCCGGCGACGCCGCATACGCTGCGCCACAGTTTCGCCACCCACCTGCTGGAGTCGGGCTACGACATCCGCACGGTGCAGGAGCTGTTGGGCCATTCGGATGTGTCCACGACCATGATCTACACCCATGTGCTGAATCGGGGTGGGCGTGGCGTGGTCAGTCCCCTGGATCGGGCCGGTCGCTGAGTGATCCGGGTTGAAGAGTGACGGCGGCCATGCTGCCCGACTACGCCGAGCTTCATTGCGTTTCCAACTTCAGCTTCCTGCGCGGGGCCTCCCATGCGGAGGAGCTGGCGGCGCGGGCGGCGGAGCTGGGTTACGGGGCCCTGGCGATCACGGACGAGTGTTCCTTCGCCGGCATCGTGCGGGCCCATCTGGCGGCGAAGGCGGCCGGGCTCAAGCTGCTGGTGGGCACGGAGCTGGTGCTTTCCGACGGGCTGCGGCTGGTGCTGCTGGCCTGCAACCGGGCGGGCTACGGCAACCTTTCCGCCCTGGTCACCCTGGGGCGGCGGCGGGCGGGGAAGGGGGCTTATGCGCTGACCCGCGGCGACCTGGACGGCTGGGACGGCGGCGGGGTGCCGGACTGCCTGGTCCTGTGGATTGTGCCGGCCGATGCGGCGGATGAGGATGCCCGCTGGCTGGCGGAGCGCTTCGCCGGGCGGGCGTGGATCGGTTACGGGCGCTTCCTGGCGGCGGACGACGGGGCGCGGCTGGAGCGGCTGCGGGGCCTGTCTTCCCGCTATGGCCTGCCGCTCGTGGCGGCGGGCGATGTGCATATGCACGCGCGGGGGCGCCGGCCCCTGCAGGATGCCCTGGTGGCCCTGCGCTTGCGGACTTCGGTGGACCGGGCCGGCGCGGCCCTGTTCGCCAACGGCGAGCGGCACCTGCGGCCCCGGCTGACCCTGGGGCGCCTCTATCCGCCGGAACTGCTGGCCGAGACGCTGGCGGTGGCGGCGCGCTGTACGTTTTCCCTCGACGAGCTGCGCTACGAGTATCCGGAGGAGGTGGTGCCGCCGGGGCAGACGCCGGCCGGCTACCTGCGGGCCGAGGTGGAGTCGGGCCTGGCGCGGCGCTACCCGGCCGGGGTACCGGCGAAGGTGCGGGCCCAGGTGGCGCACGAGCTGGCCCTGATCGGCGAGCTGGCCTACGAGGCCTATTTCCTCACGGTGTACGACATCGTGGCTTTCGCCCGGCGCCGCGGCATTTTGTGCCAGGGGCGCGGCTCGGCGGCCAATTCGGCGGTGTGCTACGCCCTGGGCATCACGGAGGTGGACCCGGCGCGGGCTTCCATGCTCTTCGAGCGCTTCATCTCGAAGGAGCGCAACGAGCCGCCGGACATCGACGTGGATTTCGAGCACCAGCGGCGCGAGGAGGTGGTGCAGTACATCTACGCCAAGTACGGCCGCGAGCGGGCGGCCCTGGCGGCCACCGTGATTTGCTACCGCAGCCGCTCGGCCCTGCGGGACACGGGGCGGGCCCTGGGCATCGACATCGACCGCATCGACGCCCTGACGGCCAACCTGGCCTGGTGGGACAAGCCCGAGCAATGGCCCGCGCGCTTCGCCGCGGTGGGGCTGGAGGCGGCCAGCCCGCAGGTGCGCCAGTGGATGGCCCTGGCGCGGGAGTTGAAGGGTTTTCCGCGCCATCTTTCCCAGCACGTGGGGGGCTTCGTCATCAGCCGGGGCCGGCTGGACCGGCTGGTGCCCATCGAGAACGCCCGCATGGAGAACCGCAGCGTGATCCAGTGGGACAAGGACGACATCGACGCCCTCGGCCTCATGAAGGTGGACGTGCTGGCCTTAGGGATGCTCTCGGCGATCCGGCGGGCGCTGGAGTGGGTGTCGGCCAGGCGCGGCACGCCTTTCGCCATGGCCGACATTCCGCCCGAGGACCCGGCGGTCTACGCCATGCTCTGCCGGGCCGACAGCATGGGCGTCTTCCAGGTGGAGTCCCGGGCCCAGACGGCCATGCTGCCGCGCCTGCGGCCCCGGCGCTTCTACGACCTGGTGGTGGAGGTGGCCATCGTGCGGCCGGGGCCCATCCAGGGCAACATGGTCCATCCCTACCTGCGGCGACGCCAGGGCAAGGAGCCGGTGAGCTATCCGTCCGAGGCGGTGCGCGGCGTGCTGGAGCGCACCCTGGGGGTGCCCATCTTCCAGGAGCAGGCCATGCAGCTCGCCATCGTCGCGGCGGGCTTCACGCCCGGCGAGGCGGACCAGTTGCGCCGCGCCATGGCGGCCTGGAAGCGCAAGGGCGGGCTCGCGCCCTTCCGCGACAAGCTGCTGGCGGGCATGGCGGCGCGGGGCTATGCGCCGGAGTTCGCGGAAAGCCTGTTCAAGCAGATCGAGGGTTTCGGCGAATACGGCTTTCCCGAATCCCACGCGGCGAGCTTCGCGCTGCTGGTGTATGTGTCGGCCTGGCTCAAGCGCCACGAGCCGGCGGCGTTTCTCGTCGGCCTGCTCAACGCCCAGCCCATGGGTTTCTATTCGGCTTCCCAGTTGGTGCAGGACGCGCGTCGCCACGGCGTGGAAGTGCGGTCCGTGGATGCGACGGCGAGCGACTGGGAAACGACGCTGGAGCCGGTTCGGGAGGGGCCGGCGGAGCGCCGGGCCGTGCGCCTGGGCCTGCATCGGGTCAAGGGTCTCGGCCGGGAGGCGGGGGAACGCATCGCCGCGGCGCGGCGGGCGGCGCCCTTTGCCCACGTGGGGGACCTGGCGGGGCGGGCGTCCCTGTCGCGGGCCGAGCTGGACTGCCTGGCCGACGCGGGCGCCCTGGCGGCCCTGGCGGGGCATCGCCGCCAGGCGGCCTGGGCCGCGGCGGCCGTGCCGGTGCAGCGGGACCTGCTGTTCGACGCGCCGGCCGCCGAGGCGCCCGCGGCCCTGCCGGCGCCCACGGAGGGCGAGGACCTGGTGGCCGACTACGGGCGCCTGGGGCTCACCCTCGGGCGCCATCCCCTGTCCCTGCTGCGCCGCCACCTGGACCGCTGGCGCTATTCCAGCGCCGCCGCCCTGCGGGAGCTGGAGCACAACCGGCCGGCACGGGCCGCCGGCATCGTCACCTGCCGCCAGCGGCCGGGCACGGCGGCCGGCGTGATCTTCCTGACCCTGGAGGACGAGACGGGGCTCGCCAACGTGATCGTCCATCCGAAGCTGGCCGAAGCCCAGCGCCGCGAGTTGCTGGGCGGGCGGTTGCTGGGGGTGCTGGGGGTGCTGAGCCGGGAGGGCGAGGTGGTGCACCTGATCGCCAAGCGGCTCCTGGACCACACGGATCTGCTGGGCCGGCTGCCGACGGCGAGCCGGGATTTCTGCTGAGGCCGGCTACCAGTACTTCTCGAAGGCCATCTGGCCCGGCACGCCGCGCCGGCCGGGCTGGAAGCCCCGCGCCGCCAGCAGGGCGCGCATTTCCCGCGTCAGTTCCGGATTGCCGCAGACCATGACGCGGGAGCGGGCGACGTCGATCTCCAGGCCGGCGGCCCGCTGCAGTTCGCCGTCGGCGAAGAGTTGCGGCAGGCGGGCGTTCAGGGCGCCGGGCAGGGTTTCCCGCGTCACCACGGGCAGGTAGCGCAGGCGGCCGTCCCGGGTGCCGGGCAGGGCGGCGATTTCCTCCCGGTAGGCCAGATCGTCCCCGCGGCGCACGCTGTGGGCCAGCACCAGGCGCTCGAAGCTGCGCCAGGTGCGCCCGTCCCGCAGGAGGGAGACGAAGGGGCCGATGCCGGTGCCGCTCGCCAGCAGCCACAGGTCCCGTCCCGGCGCCAGTTGGTCCAGGGTGAGAAAGCCCAGGCTCAGCTTCTCGACCAGGATTTCGTCGCCCGCCTGCCGGCTGCGCAGGCGTTCGGAGAATTCCCCGCCGGGCACCAGGACGACGACGAATTCCAGGAAGTCGTCGTCCGGCCCCGACACCATGGAGAAGGGGCGCCAGACCGGCTTCCCCGTGCCGTCGTCGAGGCCGAGCCGGGCGTAGTGGCCCGGCACGAAGCGGAAACCCGGCGGGCGCGGGATGCGGAAGGAACGCAGGACCGGCGTCCAGTGCCGCATCCCTTCGATGGCGACGGCCTGCCACTTCCCGGCGGCAGGCCCGTCCAGGGCGGTGGTTTCGGGCGTCGAGACGGCGTTCATGGGCTGCCTTGGACGCCGCTCAATGGACGCTGCCGAAAGAGGCGCTGAGGGTACCGTGGGGTAAGGGCAGGCCGGCCAACCGGCAGGCCTGGGCCAGGGGGCCGTGGGGGAACAGGCCGTAGAGGAAGCGGCGTCCGCCGGCGGCGGCGAAGTTCCGTTCGAGTTCCCGCGTCATCTGTCTTGCGGTCCAGTCCGGGCCGAGTTCGCGGAAGCGTTCCCGCAGGTGGAAGATCACCACCCAGTGATCCTCCTCCAGTTCCAGCCCCGCTTCGGCAGCAAGGCGCGCGGCCAGCCGGGGCGACCAGCGGGCGTCCAGCTCGGCCAGATGGTTTTCCTGCTCCAACAGGGCCTGGCGCGGATCGGCCATGGTTTGGTTGATGTCGTGCATGGCGGCCTCCTTTGGTTGAGTAAATTACTCTAGTAATAAAGCTCCCCGCCGGGACAAAGTCAAGGGACGCGGGCGCGTCCGGCGACGCCATGGGCCGCGTCGTACGAATGCTATATTCGCCCCGTTCGAGAGGAGATCGCCATGCTGATGACTGCCCACGATTCCGCCCTGTTGGTGGTGGATGTTCAGGAACGACTGCTGCCCCACATCCACGATTGGCAGCGGGTGCTGGAACACGTCCAGTGGCTCGTCAAGGTCGCCCAGAAGCTCGACGTGCCCGTGATGGCCACCGAGCAGTATCCGAAGGGCATCGGCAAGACCCATGTGGATGTGGCGGCGCTGCTGCCGGCGGGCGCCGTCGGCGAGAAGATGCATTTCTCCTGCGTCGCCGGCCGTTGCCTGACTTCCCTGCCGGGCCACGAGCGGCGCCAGATGGTGGTCTGCGGCACCGAGTCCCACGTCTGCGTGCTGCAGACGGTGCTCGACCTGCGCCGCAACGGCAAGGAGGTCTATGTGGTCGAGGAGGCGGTCGGCTCCCGCCGGCCCTCCGACAAGGCCCTGGCCCTGGAGCGCATGCGCGGGGCCGGCGCCGTCATCGTCTCCCGCGAGATGGTGGCTTTCGAATGGCTGCACGAGGCGGGCACGCCGCGTTTCAAGGAAGTGAGCCAGCAGTTCCTGAAATGACGGCGGGCTGGGCCGCCGGTCGGCGCGGCAAACTGAAGTATCCTCCCGGCCGCTATCCCAGAACCTGCCGATACGCTATTCCATCGTGATGACCCCTGGTCCGACCCCAGCCCCGCCGTCGCCCAATGCGCCCCTTGCCGCCGGCAGGCGCCGGGCGCTGGACGCGGCCGATCCCTGGCTGGGACCGGAGGTGGCCTGGGCCCTCGCCCTGACCGTGCTGCTGGTCCTGAGCCAGGCCCTGCCGACGATGCGGTTCTTCGCTTCGCCGGCCGCCTACATTCCCTTCCACACCGTTCTCGAACTGTTCTCCATCGCCGTTTCGGCCATGGTGTTCGCACTGGCCTGGAACCTGCGCGGGCAGGGCGAGGACAGCCACCGCATGATGCTCGGCACGGGCTTCCTGGCCGTCTGCCTGATCGATGTCGCCCATACCCTGTCCTACGCCGGCATGCCGGACATGGTGACGCCCAGCGGACCGGAGAAGGCCATCAACTTCTGGCTTGCCGGCCGCTACGTGGCCGCCCTGGTGCTGCTGGCGGTGGCCGTCACGCCCGCCCGGCGCTGGTCGCCCGTCCGCTGCTATGGCGCCATGACAGGCGCTGCGGCGCTGACGGCCCTGGTCTGGTGGGTGGGACTTTACCGTGCCGAGTGGCTGCCGCGCACCTTCTTGCCGGGGCAGGGACTGACGACCTTCAAGATCGGCGCCGAGTATTTCCTTGCGCTCCTCTACGGCATGGCGGCGGTTCTGCTGCTGCTGAAGGGCCGCAGCTCCCGCAAGGCGAATCTCAAGTGGCTGGCCGCCGCCGCCTGGACCCAGGGGCTGGCCGAGATGTTCTTCATGCTCTATGCGGACGTGACGGATGTCTTCAATCTGCTCGGCCATGTCTACAAGGCCATCGCCTACCTGATGGTCTATCGGGCCCTGTTCGTCGCCGGCGTGCTGGCGCCCTACCGGGAACTCGACGTGGAACGCTCGCGGCTGCGGGCACTCATCGCCGCGATTCCCGAACCCTTCTGGCTCAAGGATTCCCAGGGGCGGTACCTGGCCTGCAACCGGTCCTTCGAACGGCTGTACGGCGCCAGGGAGGCCGACATCGTCGGCCGGGACGATTACGACTTTGTCGATGCGGAGCAGGCCGACTTCTTCCGCGCCAACGACCAGGCCGCCATCAGGGCCGGTATTCCGACGGTGAACGAGGAATGGCTGACCTTCGCCGCCGACGGCTATCGCGGCCGTTTCGAGACCACCAAGACGCCCATCTACGATGCCGCCGGCCATGTCCTCGGCGTCCTCGGCCTGGCCCACGACATCACCGAGCGCGAGCAGACGGTGGCGGCGGTCCGCAGCCGGGAGGAGTTCTACAAGGCCGTTGCCGACAACGGCCAGGTGCTGATCTGGATGGCCGGCCTGGACCGGGGGTGCTTCTACTTCAACCAGCCCTGGCTCCGCTTCACCGGGCGCACGCTGCCGCAGGAGGAGGGCTACGGCTGGGCGGCCGGCGTGCATCCCGACGACTACGGGCACTGCCGGGCCACCTATGAGGCCGCCTTCGACCGGCGCGAAAAGTTCAGCCTGGTTTTCCGTCTGCGCCGTCACGACGGCGAGTACCGCTGGATCGTGGACGAGGGGACGCCCCGCTACGACCACGACGGCGGCTTTGTCGGCTATGTGGGCCATTGCCTGGACATCACCGACATCAAGGCCGCCCAGGAGGAGCTCGGTCGGCATCGTCTGCACCTGGAGGAACTGGTGCGGGAACGGACCGAGGAATTGCGCGCCGCCAACCAGCGGCTCGCCGATACCCAGTTCGCCATGGAAAGCGTCGGCATCGGCATCCACTGGGTGGATGTGGACACCGGCCGCATCCTCTATGTGAACCGCTATGCCGCGCAGTTGCTCGGCTACACGGTGGCCGAGATGCTGCAGCTGCGCATTCCCGACATCGATCCGAATTTTCCCGCCGAGGCCTTTGCCCGGATATCGGAGGAGATCCGCAGCAAGGCCTTCCTCCAGTTCGAGACGACGCAGCTCACCCGCCACGGCCATGTGGTGCCGGTCGAGATGGCCGTCTATTACCACCGCGGGGACGAGGACGACAAAGGCCGCTTCATCTCCTTCGTTACCGACATCAGCAAGCGCAAGGAGGCCGAGCTGGCGCTGCTGCGGGCCAAGGAGGCCGCCGAGGCGGCCAACGTCGCCAAGACTGCCTTCCTCGCCAACATGTCCCACGAGATACGCACGCCGCTGAATGCCATCACCGGCATGGCCCACCTGATCCGTCGCGCCGGCGTGACGCCGGAACAGGCCGACCGGCTCGGCAAGATCGAGGTGGCGGGGCAGCATCTGCTGGAGATCATCAACGCCATCCTCGATTTGTCGAAGATCGAGGCCGGCAAGTTCATCCTCGAAGAGACCGCGGTGGAGGTGAACCGCATCGTTGCCGATGTGGCGGCCATGCTGCGGGACCGCGCCCAGACGAAGGGATTGCGCCTGGCGCTGGAGACCGCGCCGATCCCCGGCCCGCTGGTCGGCGATCCGACCCGCCTGCAGCAGGCCCTGCTCAACTACGTCACCAATGCCGTCAAATTCACCGAGACCGGTTCCATCACCCTGCGCAGCCGGGTGGAGGAGGAGTCCGGCGACAGCGTGCTGGTGCGCTTCGAGGTGGAGGACACGGGCATCGGCATCGACGCCGATGCGATTCCCAAGCTGTTCTCGGCCTTCGAGCAGGCCGACAACACGGTGACGCGCCGGTTCGGCGGCACCGGGCTGGGCCTGGCCATCACCCGCAAGCTAGCGCGGCTCATGGGCGGCGATGCGGCCGTGAGCAGCCGGCCCGGCGTCGGCAGCACCTTCTGGTTCACCGCCCGCCTGCGCAAGGGCGGCGGCGGCGTCAAGGCGCGCGCCGTCGAGCCCGGCGAGGCCCTGGAGGCGGTGTTGCGGCGGGACCATGGCGGGCGCCGGGTGCTGCTGGCGGAGGACGATCCCATCTGCCGCGAGGTGATGGCCGACCTGTTCAAGGAGTTCGGCCTCGTGCTGGACATGGCCGTCGACGGCCAGGAAGCCGTGGAGCTGGCGGCGCGCAGCGACTACGACCTGATCCTGATGGACATGCAGATGCCGCAGTTGGACGGCCTGGAGGCGACGCACCGCATCCGCCGGTTGCCGAACGGCGCCCGGGTACCGATCCTGGCGATGACGGCGAATGCCTTTGCCGAGGATCGCAACCGCTGCCTGGCCGCCGGCATGAACGATTTCCTCGCCAAGCCGGTGGTGCCGGAAGAGCTGGTGGCGCGTCTCCTGAAATGGCTCGCCCGCAAGACGGCGGGGGATGCGGCGACCTGATCGGCCGGCTTCCCGGCGGCTGCGCCATGGCACGACGACCGTGCCGCCGACCCTACGGCGGCAACCGGTTTTCGCTATAATGCCGCTTTCCCGCAGCTGCAATTTCCATGACCAAATACGTCTTCGTCACGGGCGGTGTGGTGTCCAGTCTGGGCAAGGGCATCGCCGCCGCATCGCTGGGGGCCATCCTTGAGTCCCGCGGCATCAAGGTAACCCATCTCAAGCTCGATCCCTACATCAACGTCGATCCCGGAACGATGTCCCCGTTCCAGCACGGCGAGGTCTTCGTCACCGAGGACGGCGCCGAAACCGACCTGGACCTGGGCCACTACGAGCGCTTCACCAGCGCCAAGATGGGCAAGCGCAACAACTTCACCACCGGCCAGATCTACGAGTCGGTGATCAAGAAGGAACGCCGAGGCGAATACCTCGGTAAGACCGTCCAGGTCATTCCCCACATCACCGACGAGATCAAGGTCTGCGTCAAGCGCGGCGCCGAGGGGGCCGACGTGGCCATCGTCGAGGTGGGCGGTACGGTGGGCGACATCGAGTCGCTGCCCTTCCTTGAGGCCATCCGCCAGATGGGCATCGAGGAAGGCAAGAACAACGCCTGCTTCATCCACCTGACCCTGCTGCCCTACATCCCCACCGCCGGCGAGCTGAAGACCAAGCCGACCCAGCATTCGGTCAAGGAACTGCGCGAGATCGGCATCCAGCCCGACATCCTGCTGTGCCGTGCCGACCGGGCGATTCCGGACGAGGAACGGCGCAAGATCGCCCTGTTCACCAATGTCCAGTCCGAGGCCGTCATCGCCTGTCTGGACGCCGACAGCATCTACAAGATTCCGGCGATGCTGCACGACCAGATGCTCGACGAGATCGTCTGCCACAAACTGGGCATCCTCGCCAAGGCGGCCAACCTCTCGGTCTGGAAGAAACTGGTGGATGCCCTGGAGCATCCGGAGCAGACGGTCAACGTGGCTTTCGTCGGCAAGTACGTGGATCTCACCGAGTCCTACAAGTCCCTTACCGAAGCCCTGGTGCATGCCGGCATGCACACCCGCAGCAAGGTGAAGATCCATTACCTGGATTCGGAGGAGATCGAGCAGAAGGGCACCGCCAGCCTGGCGGACATGGACGCCGTCCTCGTGCCCGGCGGTTTCGGCAAGCGCGGCACCGAAGGCAAGATCGCCGCGATCCGCTACGCCCGCGAGAACAAGAAGCCCTATCTGGGCATCTGCCTCGGCATGCAGCTTGCCACCATCGAGTTCGCCCGCCATGTGGCCGGCCTCGAAGGCGCCAACAGCACGGAGTTCGACGCCGACACGCCCCACCCGGTGGTCGCCCTCATCACCGAATGGCTGGACCGGGAAGGTAAGGTCGAGAAGCGCGATGCCACCTCCAACCTGGGCGGCACCATGCGCCTCGGTGCCCAGCGCTGCCCGATCAAGGCCGGCACCCTGGCGGCGAAGGTCTACGGCAAGGAAGTGAATGAGCGCCATCGCCATCGCTACGAGGTGAACAACGTCTACGTGCCCAAGCTGGAGGCCGCCGGCATGGTGATCTCGGCGCGCACGCCGACCGAGGACCTGCCCGAGATGATGGAACTGCCGCAGGAAATGCACCCCTGGTTCGTCGGCGTCCAGTTCCACCCGGAATTCACCAGTAACCCGCGCACCGGCCATCCGCTGTTCATCGCCTTTGTTTCGGCGGCGCTGGCGAAGAAGGCTGTGAAGTAGGGCCATGCGCCTCTCCGAGGTCGAACGACAAGCCATCAAGGGTGCCATCGGTACCCGTGATCCGGAGGCCGAGGTCTATCTGTTCGGTTCGCGGGTCGACGACAGCGCGCGGGGTGGAGACATTGACCTGCTGGTTCTGTCGGAGAGGATTGACCTCATGAAGAAGCTCGATATTCTCGTCGATCTGTTCAAACAGCTGGGTGACCGGAAGATCGATCTCGTGGTGGCCCCCGATCTGAGCCGTCCGTTTGCACGTATTGCGATTTCGACAGGAGTCAGGCTTTGAACGACGATGTAGTCGAATTGTTGCGTGAAGAGATTGCCAACATGAATAAGGCAGCGGACCACCTTCAAGTTTCTTTGGCACGTTGTGCTGGACTGGCGGGTAGCGAAGATATCGACGAATTGGAACGATTGGAGGCGCTGTCGAGCCGCTTTGCCCGGTTGGCGGATATCTTGACCCAACGGGTCATGCGGCTGGTGGATGATGTCGAGTTGCTGCCCGGCGGGACATTGCTGGATCGTATTTTTCAAGCCGAGAAGCGTGGCTGGGTGTCGAGCGCAGATCAACTGATCCGTATACGCAAGTTGCGAAATGTCATTGCTCATGATTACGCGGCGGAGAGCCGGGAGGCGATCCATGTTGGGATCGCCGAGCTCGCACCTGATCTACTGGCGATTGTGTCGAAGGCAAGCTCATATGCCGATGGCTTGGCCCGGCGTCTGGAGGCTCGGCGATGAAGCTCTGTGGTTTCGAAGTCGGCCTCGACCGGCCCCTGTTCCTGATCGCCGGCCCCTGCGTGATCGAGTCCCGCCAGCTGGCGCTGGACACCGCGGGCCAGCTCAAGGAAATCTGCGCGGCGCTGGAAATTCCCTTCATCTACAAGTCGTCCTACGACAAGGCCAACCGCAGCTCCTCCAAGTCCTTCCGCGGCCTGGGCATGGAGCAGGGCCTCGACATCCTGGCCGACGTGCGGAAGCAGATCGGCGTGCCGGTGCTGACCGACGTGCATACGGAAGCCGAAGTGCCGGCCGTGGCCGCCGTGGTGGACGTGCTGCAGACGCCGGCCTTCCTGGCGCGCCAGACCGACTTCATCCAGGCCTGCGCCGCCTCGGGCAAGCCGGTGAACATCAAGAAGGGCCAGTTCATGGCGCCCGGCGACATGAAGAACGTGATCGCCAAGGCGCGGGAAGCAAACGGTAACGCCGACAACCTCATGGTCTGCGAGCGCGGCGCCTCCTTCGGCTACACCAATCTGGTGTCCGACATGCGCTCGCTGGCGATCATGCGCGAGACGGGCTGCCCCGTGGTCTTCGACGCCACCCACTCGGTGCAGCTGCCGGGCGGGCAGGGCGACAAGAGTGGCGGCCAGCGCGAGTTCGTGCCGGTGCTGGCGCGGGCGGCCGTGGCCGTGGGCATTTCCGGCCTCTTCATGGAAACCCACCCCGATCCGGACCAGGCCATGTCCGACGGACCCAATGCCTGGCCGCTGCCCAAGCTGCGCGGGCTGCTCGAAGACCTGCGCGAACTCGATGCGCTGGTCAAACGGCGCGGCATGGCGGCATGAGCAAGCCGGCCTATCTCGTCGTCGATGCCAAGGGCAGCGACCCGCAGAAGATGGCCGAGTACCGCCGCCTGGCCCAGATCGCCGTCGAGAAGTTCGGCGGCAGCTATCTCGTGCGCGGTGGCGCCTACGAAGTGCTGGAGGGCAGCTGGCGTCCCGAGCGGCTCGTGGTGGTGTCCTTTCCGGACATGGCCGCCGCCGGCGCCTTCTACGATTCCCCTGAATACATCGCCGCCCGCGAGGCGCGGGCCGGCGCATCGGATTTCGACATGCTGCTGGTCGAAGCTTATTGATTCACCTTTTCACAAGGAAGCCAACATGAGTGCCATCGTTGATGTCGTCGCCCGCGAAATCCTGGATTCCCGCGGCAATCCCACCGTCGAAGCCGACGTCCTGCTGGAGTCGGGCGTCATGGGCCGTGCGGCCGTGCCGTCCGGCGCCTCCACCGGTTCCCGCGAGGCCATCGAACTGCGCGACGGCGACAAGGATCGCTACCTCGGCAAGGGCGTGCTGCAGGCCGTCGAAAACGTGAACACCGAGATCTCCGAGGCCATCATCGGCCTCGACGCCGAGGAGCAGGCCTTCATCGACCGCGCCATGTGCGACCTCGACGGCACCGACAACAAGTCGCGCCTGGGCGCCAACGCCATCCTCTCCGTCTCCATGGCCGTGGCCAAGGCCGCCGCCGAGGAAGCCGGCCTGCCGCTCTACCGCTACTTCGGCGGTTCCGGCCCGATGCAGATGCCGGTGCCGATGATGAACGTCATCAACGGCGGCGCCCACGCCAACAACAACCTGGACATCCAGGAATTCATGATTCTGCCGGTGGGCGCCAAGAGCTTCCGCGAAGCCCTGCGCTGCGGCGCCGAGGTCTTCCACAACCTGAAGAAGCTGGTGGACAAGAAGGGCTACCCCACGACCGTCGGCGACGAGGGCGGCTTCGCCCCCAACGTTTCGGGTAACGACGAGGCCATCGAACTGATCCTCAAGGCCATCGAGACCGCCGGCTACACGCCGGGCCAGGACGTGGTGCTGGGCCTCGACTGCGCCAGCTCCGAGTTCTACAAGGACGGCAAGTACGTGCTGGCCTCCGAGAAGCTGGAACTGACTTCCCAGGGCTTCACTGACTACCTGGCGACCCTGGCCGGCAAGTACCCCATCGTCAGCATCGAGGACGGCATGGCCGAGGGCGACTGGGACGGCTGGAAGATGCTGACCGACAAGCTCGGCAAGACCGTGCAGATCGTCGGCGACGACCTCTTCGTCACCAACCCGCGCATCCTCAGGGAAGGCATCCAGAAGGGCATCGCCAATTCGATCCTCATCAAGATCAATCAGATCGGCACCCTGACCGAGACCTTCGCCGCCGTCGAGATGGCCAAGCGCGCCGGCTACACCAACGTCATCTCCCACCGTTCTGGCGAGACCGAGGATTCCACCATCGCCGACATCGCCGTGGGCCTCAACGCCGGCCAGATCAAGACGGGTTCCCTGTCGCGTTCGGATCGCATCTCCAAGTACAACCAGCTGCTGCGCATCGAGGAAGATCTCGGCGATTCCGTCACCTATCCCGGCATCGAGACCTTCTACAACCTGCGCAAGTAAGTTCCCTCGTCCATGCGCTGGCCGACCCTGGTGCTGGCCGCCGTCATCGTCCTGCTGCAGTATCCGCTGTGGCTGGGCAAAGGCGGCTGGCTCCGGGTCTGGGACATGGAGCGCCAGCTCAAGGGCCAGCAGGAGGTCAACCAGAAGCTGGAACAGCGCAACGCCGGCCTCGATGCCGAAGTGCGCGACCTCAAGACGGGCTACGAAGCCATCGAGGAACGGGCCCGCTTCGAACTGGGCCTCATCAAGGAAGGCGAGATTTTCGTCCAGGTGCCGCAGAAGCAGCCCTGAACCATCGCCATCATGCTGTCAGCCAGAAGGTCACGGGACCGTGGTTGTTGAGGCTGACGTGCATCTCGGCGCCGAAGCTGCCGGTGGCCACGTCGGCGTGGCGCTTTCCCACTTCCGCAACGAAGAAGTCGAACAGCGCCTGGGCGTCGCCCGGTGCCGCCGCGGACGAGAAGCTCGGCCGCGTGCCCTTGCGGGTGTCCGCCGCCAGGGTGAACTGGGGCACCAGCAGCACGCCGCCGGCGGTGTCCGTCACCGACAGATTCATCTTGCCGGCGGCGTCGGGGAATACCCGGTAGCCGAGCATCCGTTCGGCGAGGCGCTGGGCGTTGGCTTCCGTGTCGGCCTTCTCGACGCCGATCAGGGCCAGCAGGCCGGCGCCGATGGCGCCGACGACGCGGCCATCCACCGTCACGTCGGCGTGGGTGACGCGCTGGATGAGGGCGATCATCGGCTGCCGGCGAAAGGCTGCAGGTCCGTGGCGTAGCGGCGGGCGTTGTCCACGTAGTGCTGGGCCGATTTGAGCAGCCGCGCCACTTCCTCGTCGGTCAGCTCGCGCACGATCTTGCCCGGCGAACCCATCACCAGGGAACGGTCGGGAATCACCTTGCCCTCGGGGATCAGGGTGTTGGCGCCGATCAGGCAGTTGCGGCCGATGACGGCCCGGTTGAGGATCACGCTCTTGATGCCGATCAGGGAGCCGTCGCCGACGGTGCAGCCATGGAGCATCACCATGTGGCCGACGGTGATGTCGCGGCCCAGGGTCATGGGCACGCCTTCGTCGGTGTGCAGCACGGAGCCGTCCTGGATGTTGGTGTTCTCGCCGATGGCGATGGGGTCGTTGTCGCCGCGCAGCACGGCGCTCCACCAGATGCTGACGTTGGCGGCCAGGCGCACGTCGCCGATCACGGTGGCGTCGGGAGCGATCCAGGCGGTGGGAGCGATGGCGGGGCGCTTGTCGCCGAGGGTGTAGATGGGCATGGGGAATCCTGGCCGGAAACGGGACGGGGAATTCTACCGGCGGCCGGGACGTTCAGAAGAGCTCGATGCTGCCGATCTTGGTGGGCGCGATCCTGCCTGCCGCCGCCAGGGCTTCGTAGGAGGCGGTCTGGTTGCGGCCGTTGTTCTTGGCGTAGTAGAGGGCCTGGTCGGCATGGCCGATGACCGTGGTGGGCTGGTCCTGGTCCTTGATTTCGACGTAGCCGATGCTCACCGTGACCGTGCCTACCTGGGGGAAGTCGAAGCGCGCCACGCTCTCGCGGAAGCGCTCCAGCACCCGCTGGGCGGTTTCCGCATCCACGCCCTGGATGAGGACGATGAATTCCTCGCCGCCGTAGCGGTAGAGCTGGTCCACGCGGCGGAAGCTCTTGTGCATGATGGCGCTGATGAGCAGCAGCACTTCGTCGCCGTAGATGTGGCCGTAGCTGTCGTTGATGGACTTGAAGCGGTCGATGTCGAGGATGGCCAGCCAGTTGTGGTCGTGGGGGCTGGGCTTGCGGCGCTCGTCGCCCTCGGCGAGGCGCTTCTCGCGGCGGCGGCGGGCCATGGACAAGCGCCGCAGGATCTGGTCTTCCAGCAGGGTGCGGTTGCGCAGGCCGGTGAGGCGGTCGTGGTCCTTTTCGTTGAGGACCTCGACGAAGTTGCGGTAGATGTTCACGAGTCCGGTGGCGAGGCGCCAGTCGGCCTGGGCGAAGGCCTCGGGCCGGATGCAGAGCACGCCTTCGACGCGGCTGCGGGTCATCACCGGAAAGATGCCGCATTCACCGAGAAGGGGAGGCTCCGGCAGGAATTCCGGACCCCGCTCGGCATTGGGCTTGGCGAGGTATTCGGCGAGGGCGGCCTGGGCCTCGGGCGAGCAGTGGTCGAGCTTGAGATCGAAGGGGAGCGGTTCTTCGCCGTCCTGGAAGAGGGCGACGACCGAGGGTTCGTTCTCGTGCAGGTCCACCATCACCACCTCGCGCGGACGCAGGGTGGCGAACACCGTCTCGGCCAGCACCGTCTCCAGCGTTTCGATGTTCCGCTGCTCGGTGATGGCGACGATGCTGTCTACGAGGTCAAGGTTGGCCAGCTTCGCGGGGTCGTCCATACGGACTAGGATACAGGAATTCGGCTACCCGCAAAGGGGTCTCCCGGCCTGCCGCAAGCGGTTTCAGGCCTGCTGGGGCAAGGGTTCCTGGCCGGCGGCGGGCTCGCCGTGGCGGCTGACGGCCCCATCGATGATGCGGCGCAGGAAGCCCTCGGTCTGGGCGCTGGTGAAGCGGTCGATCTCCTCGCCCCGGCTGTAGACGATCACCGTCGGGAAGCCGCGTACCTTGTGGCGGCCGGCGATGCGCATGTTCTCGTCGGCATCCACCTTGGCCAGCAGGAAGGCGCCGGCGTAGTCGCCGGCCAGACGTTCCAGCAGGGGCGTCAGCACGCGGCAGGGGGCGCACCATTCGGCGCCGATGTCCAGCAGGACGGGGGCCTCGTGGGAACGGGCCACCACGAGTTCTTCGAAATCGGCTTCTTCGACGTCGTAGCTGTATTGCATGGCATTTCCGTGGGGATGACGGCTGCGGAGCATACCATCCGCGGCCCGGCTGCGGACGGCAGCCGTCCGGCGGCGTATAGTCACGCCTTTTTTCGCAAGCCCCGGCCCCATGGCGCTCAAATCCACCGTTTTCAAGGCGACCCTCAACGTCTCCGATCTCGACCGCGGCTACTACGCCGAGCACGGCCTGACCCTGGCCCGGCATCCTTCGGAGACGGACGAGCGCATGATGGTGCGGCTGCTGGCCTTCGCCCTTTTCGCCGACGAGCGGCTGGAGTTCGGCAAGGGGCTGTCGACGACCGAGGAGCCGGCCCTCTGGCTCAAGGAATACAGCGGCGAGATACGGCTATGGATCGAAGTCGGCCTGCCCGATGAGCGTGCTTTGCGCAAGGCCGCGGGCCGCGCCGCCGAGGTGGTGCTGCTGGCCTACGGCGGCCGTGCGGCGGACATCTGGTGGGCCAAGGAAGGCCCGGCCCTGGCGCGGATCGACAACCTGCGGGTATTCGCCATCGACGGCGAAACGTCGGCGGCCCTGGCCGGCTTGGCGGAGCGCAGCATGCAGTTGCAATGCACGATCCAGGACGGTCAGGTCTGGCTCACCGACGGTCCCCGTACCGTCCTGGTGGAGCCGCGCCTGCTGACGCCGCCGCGGGGCTGATCCTTCGGGTCCCGGGGCGCGTACCATGGGGCCATGGACCCCGTTCTCGCCTACCACGAACGTTCGAAACACCACGTCGACCGCTATGCGCCCGGTCCCGACGGCCTGGATTGGGCGACCCAGCCCGAGCCCTTCCGCCGCTATGCCGGCGCCCGCGAAACGGAACTGCCCCTGCTGGCCGAAGATCCGGCGGTTGCCTGGAGCGATCTGTTCCGGCAGGACGCGGTACCGTCGAGGCGCCTTGACCGGGCCGGCATCGCCTGCCTGCTGCAACTGTCCCTTGGCCTCTCCGCCTGGAAGTCCTATGGCGGCAATCGTTGGGCCCTGCGCTGCAATCCCTCCAGCGGCAACCTGCATCCCACCGAGGCTTACCTGATCTGTCCCGAGTTGCCGGGAGTCGCGGCCGGCGTCCACCATTACTGCCCCGACCGCCATGTCCTCGAACAGCGTGCCACCGCGCCGCTGGCCTGGCGGGATGGCGTGCTGGTGGCGCTCACCGGCATCCACTGGCGCGAGGCGTGGAAATACGGCATGCGGGCTTTCCGTTACTGTCAGCATGATTGCGGCCATGGGCTGGCGGCGCTCGCCTATGCCGCGGCAGTCCTCGGCTGGCCTGTGCGTCTGCTGTCCGACTGGGGCGACGATCAGATCGCAGCGCTGGTGGGCACTGACCGGATGACCGACTTTGCCGGCGCCGAGAGGGAGACCGCCGAGGCTATCGTCTGGATCGGGTCGGGGGCGCCGCCGGCCGCCGCCGATGTGCTGGCGGCACTGGCCGGCGCGGAGTGGGCGGGCAGGGCGAACGCCCTCAGTCCCGACCACCGGGACTGGCCCGACATTCCGGCGGTGGCCGCCGCGACGTGCCGACCCGCGGACAGCGGTGCCGAACCGGTGACCTTGCCGCCGCTGCCGGTACCGGCTCCAGCGTCGACCGAAGCCGCCGGGTTGCTGGTCCGTCGCCGCCGCTCGGCCCAGGCCTTCGATGGCCGCACCGCCATCGACGCCGCCAGCTTCCTCCGCATGCTCGACGCCCTGCTGCCGCGGGCGGGAATGCCGCCCTGGTCGCTGCAGGCACAAGCGCCCGGCGTCCATCTGGTGCTCTTCGTCCATCGCGTGACCGGCCTGGAGCCGGGCATCTACTGCCTGGCGCGGGATGCGGAGGCCCTCCCGGCCCTGCGCGCGGCCATGCGCGCCGACTGGCTCTGGGCGGCCGTTCCCGGTTGTCCGGCCCATCTGCCGTTGCGTCTGCTGGCGCCGCTGGATGCCCGGGCCTTCGCCGCCGGCGTTTCCTGCCATCAGGACATCGCGGCGGATTCTGCGTTCTCCCTCGCCATGCTGGCGCGCTTCGACGACATCGCTGCGGCGCCGTGGCGCTATTGCGAACGTTTCCGCGAGGCCGGCATGATCGGGCAGGCGCTATATCTGGAGGCGGAAGCGGCGGGGCTCCAGGGTACGGGTATCGGCTGCTATTTCGACGACGCCGTCCATCGGGCGCTGGAACTCGATACGGCGGTCTTTCAGGACGTCTACCACTTCACCGTCGGCGGCGCCGTGATCGACGCGCGGCTCGGCACCGAAGCGCCCTACGCCCATCTGGGGGACAGGCCGGCGGTATAGGGGTTACGCAGCGGCGGCCAGCAGACGATCCAGCTGGTTGGCGAAGGCCTGCCGGTCGGCGTGGCTGAAGGCCGGCGGGCCGCCGGTCTCGACGCCGCTGGAGCGCAGGGTATCCATGAAGTTGCGCATGTCGAGCAACTGGCGGATGTTGTCCGGCGTGTAGAGCTCGCCGCGGGGATTGAGGGCGCGGGCGCCTTTCTCCAGCACCGCCGCGGCCAGGGGGATGTCGGCGGTGACGACGAGGTCGCCGCTCTGCACGGCGTCGGCGATGTGCCGGTCGGCCACGTCGAAGCCCTTGGGCACCTGCACCGAGCGGATGTAGGGTGAGGGCGGCACCTTCAGCCATTGATTGGCGACGAGTACCAGGGGGCGCCGCGTGCGCTCGGCGGCCCGGTAGAGGATTTCCTTGATGACGCCGGGGCAGGCGTCGGCATCGACCCAGATCTGCATTTCAGGTTGCGGGCACTGCCGTCGGTTGAGACAATGCCGCCTTTTTTTGCGGACCGCCATTATGAACGAAGCCCATCCCGCCCTTGCCGAAGATGCTCTCGCTGCGTTGGCTTCTCCGGACGTGCAGCGGCAGGCGGCACGCATGGCCCAGGACGCCTTCGGCCAGGCCTTCCGCCTGACCCTGACGGCGGACGACGCCGGCCGCCGGGAGGGCATCGACAAGATCGCCGCCCAACTGCGCAACTGGGCCCGGGCCGGGGACGGCGACGAAGCCCGCAGCCTGCGCCTGGCGCTGCTCGTATCCGGCATGGACCAGTGGGGTCTGGCCTACGCCCAGGCCTTCGAGATCGCGGCCCTGCCTGGGCTGACGGAACTGCTGGGCGGTCTGCGCACGGAACTGGACGAGCGGCAGGAGGCGGATTTCGAACGCAAGTTCGCTGCCCTGCAGGCGGCGGAGACCAATGGGGTGGACTTCAAGGTGGAACTGCGGCGCGGTATCCACCTGGCCCTGTGGCACGCCATGATCGCCAGCGAGGAGGAGGTCGAGGCCAAGCGCATCCTCAACAGCCTAGGCAGCATGATGCTGGCCCTGATCCAGACCATGCCCCAGGTGGGCTGGCGCCTGGTGGCCGATGCCCTGGCCCACATCCAGATCCGCTGCCTGGCGGAAGCCCTGGCCGGAGAAGGCCTGGCGCGGGAGACCACGGAGGGCCTGTTCGGCGCCCTCAGCCAGGCCCTGCCGAAGGAAACGCGGGACAAGGTTTTCGCCTACTCGACCCAGGCGGTGCTGGCCTGGCAGCAGGCGCGGCGCCAGCCGGCGCCGACGGCCCACTGAGGGCGGCCGTCGTCAACGCTGGCGCTCAGTAGCGCTTCTTCGGCTTGCCGGTGCCGTCGTGGGCCGGCTTGGTGCCGAAGGCCGGCTTGTCGCCGAACTTCTTCGGGGCGCCGAATTTCTTGTCGCCGAAAGACTTCTTCTCGGCATAGGGTTTGTCGCCCCAGGGTTTCTTTTCACCGAAGGGCTTGTCACCCCAAGGCTTCTTCTCGCCGAAGGGCTTGTCGCCATAAGGCTTTTTTTCACCGAAGGGCTTGGACCCGAAGGCCTTCTTTTCCCCGTAGGGCTTGTCACCCCAGGGCTTCTTTTCGCCGAAAGGTTTGTCGCCGTAGGGCTTCTTCTCGCCGAAGGGCTTCTTTTCTCCGTAGGGTTTGTCGCCCCAGGGCTTCTTCTCCCCGAACGGCTTGTCGCCGCGGGGCCCGGCGAAGTCCTTGCGCTCGCCCTGCCATTTGCCGGGGGCCGGCTTGCGCTCGCCATCCCAGCGGGGCCGCGGGCTTTCCTCGGCCTCGCCGGCGGCCACGGGCCGCAGGTTGAGGGGCGACTGGCGGATGCGGATGCCCTTGAGGGCGCCGAGCATGTCCGGCGTCAGGCCGCTCGGCAGTTCGACGGTGCTGTACTCGTCGAAAAGGTGGATCTGGCCGATGTACTTGCCCTCGATGCCGCCCTCGTTGGCGATGGCGCCGACGATGTCCTTGGGCGTCACACCCTGGCTGCGGCCCACGTCGATGCGGTACTTGGCGAGGTGGCCGGCACTGAATTCGCGGCGGCGGGCGAGGATCTCCTCCCGGTTGCCGCGCGGCTCCTCTTCGCGGCGGGGCCGGTCGAAGCCGCGCTCTTCGCGGAATTCGCGGACGGGACGTTCCTCGTCGCGCACCTCCTCCTGCCAGCCCGTGCCCTCGGGCTGCAGGGGGCGGTCGCGCTGGGCCAGGAAAGCCAGCGCCGCGGCCACTTCCCGCGGCTTGATCTCCGCCTCTTCCTCCAGCTGGCGCACCACGTCGAAGAAGAAGTCCAGCTTCTCGCCTTCGATGACTTCGAGCACCTGCTGCTTGAACTGGTTCACGCGGCGGTCGGCCACTTCGCTCTTGGTGGGCAGGGAGATCGGTTCGATCTTCTGGCGCGTGGCGTGCTCGATGGCCTTGAGCATGCGCATCTCGCGCGCCGACACGAACAGGATGGCGCTGCCGGTGCGGCCGGCGCGGCCGGTGCGGCCGATGCGGTGCACGTAGGCTTCGGTGTCGTAGGGGATGTCGTAGTTGATGACGTGGCTGATGCGCGGCACGTCAAGGCCGCGGGCCGCCACGTCGGTGGCGACGACGATGTCGAGGCTGCCGCTCTTGAGGCGGTCCACCACCTGCTCGCGCAGGCCCTGGGTCATGTCGCCGTTCAAGGCCGCGGCGGCATAGCCGCGGGCTTCCAGCTTGTCGGCGATTTCCACCGTCGCCGTCTTGGTGCGCACGAAGACGATGGCGGCGTCGAAGTCCTCTTCCACCTCCAGCATGCGGGTGAGGGCGTCGAGCTTGTCGGCGCCGGCCACCTTCCAGTAGCGCTGGCGGATGGCGGCCACGGTGGTCGTGGCGGCGCGGATCTTCACCTGCTGGGGATCGCGCTGGTAGCGGCCGGCGATGCGGCGGATCGGCTCGGGCATGGTGGCCGAGAACAGGGCCGTCTGGCGCTCGGCCGGCGTGTGTTCGAGTATCCACTCCACGTCGTCGATGAAGCCCATGCGCAGCATCTCGTCGGCTTCGTCGAGGACCAGGGTCTTGAGCTTGTCGAGCACCAGGCTCTTGCGCTCCAGATGGTCCATGACGCGGCCCGGCGTGCCGACGATGACGTGGGCGCCGCGGGAGAGCTGGCGCAACTGCACCACCATGCTCTGGCCGCCGTAGAGGGGCAGCACATGGAAGCCGGGCATGTGACGGGCGTACTTCTGGAAGGCTTCAGCCACCTGGATCGCCAGTTCCCGCGTGGGCGTCAGCACCAGGGCCTGGGGCGATTTCTCGGCGAAGTCGAGGCGCGCCAGCAGCGGCAGGGCGAAGGCGGCGGTCTTGCCGGTCCCGGTCTGGGCTTCGCCCAGCAGGTCGCTGCCCGAGAGCAGGAGCGGGATGCAGGCCGCCTGGATGGGCGAAGGGGTTTCGTAGCCCACGTCCGCGAGGGCGGAAAGCAGGGCGGGCGGCAATTGCAAGGCCGCAAAGGTATCGATGGATTCTGTCATGGGGTGCCTCCTTCGAGGCGGGGTAAAAACGGGCCGGACGGCCGGGAAGGCCGCCATTATCGCAGACCGCCGCCGGCTTACCTAGCGCTAATGGCGTAGCCGGCCGCCGAACCGGGGCATAATCGCGCGCTGACCGCATCCGCCCCCTGTTCGCGCATGACTTCCCTCGCCGGCTACCCCTATGTTCCAGACGCCTTGAAGCGTCGCCGGCACAGCCTGGCCGACGAATTCCACGTCCTGCTCAAGGACGGCGGCCTGGCCCAGGCGCAGGCGCGCATCGCCGCCCGGCCCGAACTGCTGGCGGAACTGCTGCCCATCGTCGCCAATCCCGAGGCCAGCATCAATGTGCGCCTCGGCGCCAGCGTGATCTTCGAGAACCATGCCGGCGGTGCCGCCCTGCAGGCGTTGGTGCCGCGGCTCGGCGAACTGGCGCGCCATGCCGATGCCCGCGTGCGGGCCGACGCCTGCCACTACCTGGGCCTGTCCGGCGACCGGCGGGCGCGGAGCCATCTGCTCCCGAGGCTGCAGGACGAGAGTGCCGAAGTGCGGGAAATCGCCGCCGACAGCCTGGAGGTCCTGCCGGCCGACCCGTCCTGAATACGACAACACAAAATCACATAACCACACGAGGAGACACAGCAATGAATGAACCCCAGGATATGAACCGACGCTTCGGCATTCCCGGCTGCCTGAGCTTCGAGGAGATGGCCGACGGCTTCACCGTCGCGCGGGTCACGACGCCTTTCGCCACGGCCACGGTGGCGCTTCAGGGCGCCCACGTGACGGCCTATGAGCCCAAGGGGCAGGCGTCCGTCATCTGGCTCAGCAAGCTCGCCAAGTTCGCGCCGGGCAAGTCCATCCGCGGCGGTGTGCCGGTCTGCTGGCCCTGGTTCGGCCCCCATGCCGGGAATCCCCAGTTCCCCGGCCACGGCTTCGCGCGCACGGTGCCCTGGCGGCTCGTCGAGGCCAAGGCGCTGCCCGACGGCCGCGTGCGCCTTGAATTCGAACTGGTCGAGACGGAGGCCACCCGAGCCCAATGGCCCCACGCCTCGGTGGTGCGCAACATCGTCACCGTCGGCCAGGAACTGGAGGTGGAACTGGCGACGACGAATACCGGCAGCGTCCCCTTCCAGCTCGGCCAGGCGCTCCACACCTATTTCACGGTGGGCGATATTCGCCGCGCCACGGTGGCGGGGCTGGAGGGCTGCGAGTATCTCGACAAGGTGGACGGCGGCAAGCGCAAGCGCCAGGAGGGGCCGGTGGTCTTCAGCCGGGAGACGGACCGCATCTACCTCGGCACCCGGGGCTGCTGCGGCATCCTCGACCCGGTCCTCGACCGCACCATCCTCATCACCAGCACCGGCAGCCGCTCGACCGTGGTCTGGAACCCGTGGATCGAGAAGGCGGAGAAGATGGGTGACTTCGGTCCGGACGGCCACCTCGGCATGGTCTGCGTCGAGACGGCCAATGCCGCCGAGGACGTAATCACCCTGGCCCCCGGCGCGACCCATCGCATGGCCGCCCAATACCGCGTCGTCGCGGCGCCGGCGGGCTGATGCCGGTCCTGCCGGCCCCTGTCCAGGTGCGGGTTGCCGTCGTCGGCGGCGGCCCGGCGGGGCTCATGGCCGCGGAGGTGCTCAGTGCGGGCGGTGTGAGCGTCGATCTCTACGATGCCATGCCGTCCGTCGGCCGCAAGTTCCTCATGGCCGGCAAGGGCGGCTTGAACCTCACCCATGCGGAACCGCAGCCCGACTTCCTTGCGCGCTACGGCGCGCGCCGGGCCGAAGTGGCGTCCTGGCTCGCCGCCTTCGATGCCCAGGCGCTGCGGGACTGGGCGTGCGGCCTGGGTGTCGAGACCTTCGTCGGTTCCTCGGGCCGCGTGTTTCCCGCGGACATGAAGGCCGCGCCCCTGCTGCGAGCCTGGCTCCATCGCCTGCGTGCGGCCGGCGTGCGTTTTCACATGCGCCACCGCTGGATCGGCTGGGACGCCGACGGTGCGTTGCGCTTTGCCACGCCGGCGGGCGAAACGGCGGTCGCCGCCGATGCGGCGGTGCTGGCGCTGGGCGGCGGCAGCTGGCGCCGGCTGGGTTCCGACGGCGCCTGGGTGCCCCTGCTGGCGGAGCGGGGCGTGCCGGTGGCGCCCCTGCGGCCGGCCAACTGCGGCTTCGATGTGCCCTGGAGCGAACACTTTCGCGACCGTTACGCCGGCGAGCCGGTGAAGTCGGTGACCGCCAGTTGCCCCGACGCCGGCGGTGGCGCGCATCGCCGCACAGGCGAGTTCGTCGTCACGGCCACGGGCGTGGAAGGCGGGCTGATCTATGCCCTCTCGGCTCCCCTGCGGGATGCCATCGCGGCCCAGGGGACGGCGGTGCTGCATCTGGACCTGCTGCCCGGCCGCTCGCCGGAGTGGGTCGCAACGGAAGTGGCCCACCCGCGCGGTGCCCGCTCCATGGCGAGCCACCTGCAGAGCCGCCTGGGCCTGAAAGGCGTGAAGGCCGGCCTGCTGCGGGAGTGCGCGACGAAGGAGGACTATGCCGATCCCGCGCGGCTGGCGGCGGCGATCAAGGCACTGCCGGTCCGGCTTGTGGCGCCGCGGCCCCTGGACGAGGCCATCAGCAGCGCCGGGGGCGTGGAATTCGCCGCCCTCGACGGGCGGCTGATGGTCCGCAGCCTGCCGGGCGTCTTCGTGGCCGGCGAGATGATCGACTGGGAGGCGCCGACCGGCGGCTATCTGCTGACGGCCTGCTGCGCGGGCGGCCGGGTGGCCGGCGCCGGCGTGCTGGCGTGGCTGGCAGGGCGTTCGGGCCTATAATCCGGGCGCAAAGCCCCTGCCGATGGCCGGGATAACGAGGCCATCTCACCGGAACAGGAACGGTCATCCATGGAAGTGCACGAGGCGCTGGCGAAGATCGCCGCCGAGGCGGAAACCGGGAAGATGGTGTTTCCGACGAGTGCCGAGATGGCCCTGCGCGTACAGCGGGCGCTGGACGATCCCGACTGTTCGGCTGACCGGCTGGGCAAGCTGGTGCAGGCCGAGCCCCTGCTGGCGGCCCGGGTCGTCGCCATGGCCAACTCCGTGGTCTACAACCGCTCCGGCAAGGCCATCCTCGATGTGCATAACGCGGTGGCCCGCATCGGCTTCAAGACCCTGCGCATCCTCGCCACTTCCGTGGCGGTCGGCCAGCTCGAAGGCATGTCCAAGATGCCGGCCCATCGCCAACTGGCGGCGCGGCTGTGGGAGCACACGGCCCATGTAGCCGCCCTGGCCCGCGTGGTGGCGAAGCACGTGACCCACCAGGACCCGGAAGAGGCCTTCTTCGCCGGCATCGTGCACGAGGTGGGCGGCTTCTACCTGATCTCCCGCGCGGACGCCCATCCCGGCCTGCTGGAAGGGGAGCACGGTTCCCTGACGGACTGGAACGGCGACTGGGAAACGAAGGTGGGGCGCGCCGTGCTCAAGGTGCTGTCCGTGCCCGAGCATGTGGTACGCGGCATCGAGGGCCTCTGGGATGGTTATCTCGCCATGCCGCCGGCATCCCTGGGCGATACGCTGCTGCTGGCCGACCAGCTGGCTACGGTGGAGTCGCCCCTGAGCATCCTCGCCGGCTACGGCCGCGAGGGCATGACGCCGAGCATCGACGTTTCCCTCGACGACGAAACCCTGAGCGGCATCCTCGCCGAATCGGCGGAAGAGGTCGAATCCCTTACCGCCGCCCTGCGGTCCTGACGCGCGCAGCGCGGTTTTCGGAGCACTTCCCTTGGCAGTCCATACCTTTCCTTTGAATGCGGATTTCATCGAGCTGCACGCCTTGCTGAAGGTCCTCGGCCTGGCGCCCTCCGGCGGCGCGGCCAAGACCCTGGTGGCAGAGGGCCAGGTACGGGTGGATGGCGAGGTGGAGACGCGCAAGGGCCGCAAGCTGCGCGCCGGCCAGGTGGTGCGCATGGGCGGCGAGGAAATCCGCATCGTCGCCGGCGGAACGGAGGAGTAGGGACGATGGCGATCCAATGGTTCCCGGGGCACATGACCTCGGCGCGCAAGAAGGCTGCCGAAACCATGGCCCAGACCGACGTGGTCATCGAGGTACTCGACGCGCGCCTGCCCGAGGCCAGCAGCAATCCCATGATCCGCGAGCTGCGCCAGCACCGCAACCGCCCGGCCCTCAAGCTGCTCAACAAGGCCGATCTCGCCGATCCGGCGGCGACCCAGGCCTGGCTCGACTTCTACAACCGGCAGCCCGGCGTCAAGGCCGTCGCCATCTCCTGCAAGAAGCCTGGCGACGTGGCGCGCATTCCGTCTCTGTGCCAGGGGCTCGCGCCCCACCGCAACGACGGCGTGAAGCCCCTGCGCATGATGATCATGGGCATCCCCAACGTGGGCAAGTCGACCCTGATGAACGCCTTGGTGAAGCGCCGTATTGCCGCCGTCGGCGACGAGCCGGCGGTGACCAAGTCCCAGCAGCGCTTCGACCTGGGGCCGCGCATGTCCATCACCGACACGCCGGGTCTGATGTGGCCCAAGATCGAGCACGACAGCGACGGCTACATGCTGGCCGCCAGTCATGCCATCGGCACCAATGCGGTCATCGAGGAGGAGGTGGCCGTGTTCCTCGCCGGCATCCTGCTGGAGCGCTACGCCGCCGGCCTGACGAAGCGCTACGGCTGCGACACGGCGGGCCTCGACGCCGTCGGCGTGGTCGAGGCGGTGGCGAAGAAGCGCGGCTGCATCCTCAAGGGCCGCGGCGGCGAACTGGACCTGGAGAAAGCCTCCCTGATCCTGCTTACCGACTACCGCAGCGGCGTCCTCGGCCGCATCAGCCTGGAGACGCCGGAGACGCGGGCGCGCATGCTGGCGGCGGTTGCCGTGCCGGATGCGGCGGCCTAGGACGCCGCGTTGCCGCGGCCGGCAAAAGGAGTAAGATGGCCGGCATGACTTGCAGCGCAAGGCGAAAGGAGTCCCATCATGGCAGTCGATTCCGTATCTTCCAGCACCAGCGCCAATGCCCAATTGGTCCGGTCCCAGCGCCAGCCCGAGCAGGTGGAGCGGCCACGGCAGGAGAGGCGTGCCGAGCCGGCACCTAAGCCCGAGCCCCAGGCCGCCGCCCAGACGCCGGAAGTCAAGAAACCCCAGCCCGTGGTGAACACCCAGGGCCAGAAGACCGGCACCATCATCAATACGTCCGCCTGACGGCGTGACGGGGGCGGCGCCCGCCGCCCCGCAGCGTCAATCCTCCCGGCAGGCGCCTGCGGCGTCTCCGCCCAGGGCTTCGGTCCAGCCCAGTTCCCCGATCACCTTCGCAAAGCCGTCGCCCGGCGGCGCCGTTATCGCCAGCGTCCGTCCGTCCGGATGGTGCAGCCGCATCGATGTGCAGGCCAGCAGCAGCCGGGCACAGCCGAAGCGCTGCTGGAAATAGCGGTTGTGGCGCCCCTTGCCGTGGGTGGCGTCGCCGATGATCGGGTGGGCGATGTGCTTCAGGTGGCGGCGCAACTGGTGCTGGCGTCCCGTTTCGGGATGGAGGGCGACGAGGGCGTAGCGGGAGCTCGGGTAGCGATCCACCGCCACGGGCAGTTCCACGGTGGCCAGGCGGCGGTAGCGGGTCACGGCGGGCTGCGGTTCGCCGGCGGCGGGGCGCCCGTAGTCGTCATGGAGCCGGCTGAGGGGATGGTCGATGACGCCGGCTTCCGGCGGCCAGCCGCGCACCACGGCCAGATAGGTCTTTTCCACCTCGTTGCGCTCGAACTGGCGGCCGACGGCGCCGGCCGTCTCGCCGTCGAGGGCGAACAGCAGTACGCCCGAGGTGCCCCGGTCGAGACGGTGCAGCGGATGGACGCGCCGGCCGATCTGGTCGCGCAGGAGCTGGACGGCGAAGCGGGTCTCGTGGCGGTCGATGTCGCTGCGGTGGACCAGCAGGCCGGAGGGCTTGTCGATGGCGATCAGGTGATCGTCGCGATAGAGGATGGGGAGCATGGATCGCGGCGGAAGCCCCCGATGGCCTCCGTCCTGCGTGCGGCTATTTTGCCTTGCGCAGCAGTTCCTCGATGGCCGCGGGCGGCACCGGCCGGCTGAAGAAGAAGCCCTGGAACTCGTCGCAGCCCTCGTTGCGGGCGAAGACGAGCTGTTCCTCGGTCTCCACGCCTTCCACCACGACCTTGAGGTCCAGGTTGCTGGCGAGGGCGACGATGGTGCGCGTGATGGCCACGTCGTTGCGGTCCTTGGGGATGCCGCGCACGAAGGACTGGTCGATCTTCATGTAGTCGAGGGGGAACTTCTTCAGGTAGGACATGGCGGAATAGCCGGTGCCGAAGTCGTCGAGGGCGATGGCGATGCCCATCTCCCGGAAAGCGCGCAGCTTGTCCGCGACGGCGTCCTGGTCCTCGACGAGGGCGCTCTCGGTGATCTCCAGTTCCAGGTATTCCGCCGGCAGGCCGGTTTCGGCGAGGATGTGGCGCACCCGGTCCACCAGGTCCGCCTGGCGCATCTGCAGGGCCGAGAGGTTGATGGCCATGCGCAGGGCCGGCAGGCCGGCGTCGAGCCAGGCCTTCTGCTGGCGGCAGCCTTCCTGCAGCACCCAGTCGCCGATGGACTCGATATAGCCGGCCTGCTCGGCGATGGGAATGAAGCGCGCCGGGGAGACCATGCCCATCTCGGGATGCTGCCAGCGCAGCAGGGCCTCGACGCCGTGGATGGCGCCGGTGTCCAGGGCCACCCGCGGCTGGTAGTACAGCAGCAGTTCGCTGCGGCCGAGGGCTTCCCGCAGGGCGGTTTTCAGGTTGAGGAATTCCAGGGCGCGGGCGTTGAGCGCCGCGGAGAAGAAGGAATACTGGTTGCGGCCCGCATCCTTGGCGGCATGCATGGCCGTGTCGGCGTTCTTCATGAGGATCTCGACCTCGCTGCCTTCGCCGGGGTGGCAGCTGATGCCGATGCTGGCCGTCAGGTAGAGGGTCTTGCCGTCCACCTCGAAGGGCTCCGCCAGGGCTTCCTGCATGCGCTGGGCGGTGAGGGCCAGCTCGGTCTCGTCGCCGACCGCCTCCACCAGGACGGCGAACTCGTCGGCGCCGAGGCGGGCGAGGGTGTCGGCGTCCCGCAGCACGGAACGCAGGCGGCTCGCCACCTGGCCCAGCAGGGTGTCGGCGGCGGCGTAGCCGAGGGAATCGTTGATGTTCTCGAAGTGGTCCAGGTCCAGGTAGAGCACGCCGACGAGCTGTTCCTCGCGGCGGGCGCGGCGCAGGGCGTTGATGCAGTGCTCGCGGAACAGGGTGCGGTTGGGCAGCTGGGTCAGCAGGTCGTACTGGGCCTGGTAGTTCATGGAGCGCAGGCGCCGCACCATGGACTTGGTCATCTCGATGGCGACGGAGGGTTCGTGCTGCACCATGTCCAGCAGGCGCGCCTTGTCGATGGCGACGATTTCGCAGTCGGTGACGGCGAGGGCGGTGGCGCTGCGCGGCGAGCCGTCGAGGATGGCCATCTCGCCGATGGTGGCGCCTTTCTCCACCGTGTCGAAGATGCGGTCGCCGACGCGGATGCTGGCCCGGCCGGACTTGATGACGTACATGACGCTGCCGGGTTGTCCCATCTCGAAGATGATCTCGCCGGCCCGGCGGAACTCCACCTTGTCGGCGGGTTTGAGCAGCGTGGTGTAGTCGAAGCCTTCCGGTTGGGGTGCGTTCATGATGTTTTTATCGCCTCACGGCTTTCTCACGATGCCCGGAAAGTGCCACGACCGGCCTTATGCCGTCAAGCTAAATCATGATGTCTGCACGGCCCGGCGGCTGTGGCGGCGCAGGATTCAGACGCCGAGGCGGACGATCTTCAGGGGCGGCTGGCCGTCGCTGCTGGGGAAGTCCTCCTCCGGCGCGATCCACTCGGCGTCCCGGATCGGCCGGCCGGCCTTGCGGGCGGAGCGCTCCAACTGGTCGAGCCAGGCGGCGCGATCCACCTGGGCCACGTTGTTGCAGCAGTAGAGGGCGCCGCCCGGCGCCGTGCACAACAGGGCCGGCTTGAAGAGGGCGGGATAGTCGTTCACCAGGTCCACCACGCCGAAGGGGCTCTTGGCATAACGCGGCGGATCGAGGAAAACGATGTCGAACTGGCGTGGATCGAGCTTCGGGAAGGCCGGCATGCGTTTGCCGCGCACCCGGTCCGGCTGGCCGATGCCGGCGTATTGGCGCATGGCGGCGAAGGCGTCGCTGCGGACGAAGCGCGGGCGGTGGGGCAGGTCGTTGAGGCGGGCGTTTTCCTTGCCGACATCCAGGCTCGTTTCGGCGAAATCCACATTCACGACGAACTGGGCGCCGGCCTTGGCGGCGGCGATGCCGACGCCGCAGGTGTAGGCGAACAGGTTCAGCAGGGACTTGCCCGCCGCCTCCGCCATGACGCGGCGGCGGCCGGCACGCAGGTCGAGGAACAGCCAGGGGTCCTGGCCGGCGTGGCGGCCCTGGATCAGGTAGCGCACGCCCATCTCGCTCGCGGTGCGGGGCTGCTGGGCCACGGCCAGGGCGGCGGCGTCGAGGTCATTGGCGATGCGGGAATTGGGCTGGCTGCGGTCGTTGTAGACCAGGTCCAGGGCGGGCAGGCGGTCCGCGTAGAAAGCTGCCAGGGCGGCGAGGCCGGTACTGTCCAGCGGTTGGTGGAAGCTCTGCACCAGCAGGAGATCGCCATAGCGGTCCACGGTCAGGCCGGGCTCGCCCTCCACGCTGCCGTGGAAGAGCCGGTAGGCATCGGTGTGCTCCGCCTGCAGGCGCTGGATGAGGCCGGTGCGGCCGTCGAGGGCGGCGGCCAGATGTTCGGTGAGGGAAGGGGACAAGGCGCGGGACCGGTCGGGCCGCGCCCATGGCGACGGCAAGGAGGGCCATTGTACCGGCGCGGGCAGCCCGCAAGGCGCTATCATCCTGCCTCCCCAATTCGAACCGGAGGCTGGGCATGGGTGGAATCAGGCTGATGGCCGGGTTGTTGCTGGTCTTGTTGTCGCTGGGCGCCATTCGCGCCGCCGAACTCCGCGACTACGCGCCGGAGCGCGTCGGGCCCCGCACCTGGGTGATCCACGGTCCCCTGGGCGATCCCTCGGTGGAAAACCAGGGCTTCATGAACAATCCGGCCTTCGTCGTCACGGACGCCGGGGTCGTCGTCGTCGATCCGGGTTCCAGCGTCCAGGCCGGGCGCATGGTGCTGCGCCAGATCGCCAGGCTCACCGACAAGCCCGTCACCCATGTGCTGAATACCCATATCCATGGCGACCACTGGCTCGGCAACCAGGCGATCCGCGAAGCCTATCCCCAGGCGGTCATCCTCGCCCACCCGGAAATGATCCGGCGCGCCGGCGATGCCGGCATCCAGTGGCTCGACATCATGGACCGGCTTACCCAGGGCTTCACCCGCGGCACCCGTGCGGTGGCGCCGACCGGGGCCATCGACGGCAATCAGGAGCTTGCCGTCGGCGGTGTCCGTTTCCGCATCCATGCGCCCGGACGGGCCCATTCGGGCACGGACATCATGATCGAGGTGATGGAGGACAAGCTGCTGTTCCTCGGCGACAACGTCATGAACGGTCGCTTCGGCCGCATGGACGACGGCACCTTCAAGGGCAACGTGGCCGCCTGCGACCACGCCCTGGGCACCACGGCCGAGGTCTTCGTTCCCGGCCACGGCCGCAGCGGCGACCGCCGGATCGTCGCCGCCTACCGGGACTATCTGGCGAAGCTGTTCGCCACCGTGGCCAAGGAATACGAGGCCGGCCGGCAGGATTACGAGATGAAGCCGACGGTGCGGGAGGCCGTGGCCGCCTATGCGGGCTGGGAAGGCTTCGACCTGCATTTCGGACGCCACATCAGCGTCGCCATCCTCGAACTGGAGGCCATGTGACCGAAACGGACGCGAACATGCTGGACGCCCGGCTGGCGGAACTGGAGATCAAGGCCGGCTTCGCCGAGGATCTGCTCGATACCCTGAACGCCACGATCTACCGCCAGCAGCAGCAGATCGAGCGGCTGCAGCGGGAAATGCAGGAACTGCGGGAGCAGATGCGTTCGTCCATGCCCGCCGAAGGCCGCAGCCTGCGCGACGAGATTCCGCCCCACTACTGAGACGTTCGCCTGCCGCGGCTGTCAGCCGCGAGTTGTCCCGCGCAGCCCGAGGAAACCGAAGGTCAGGGCGACGCCGGTCAGGACGAGGACCGCCAGGCCTTCGCCGCAGACCAGCAGCCAGTAGCGGAATCCGTCGTCCCGCGTGACCGGTCCGCCGCGGATCAGGCCGAAGGTGCCGTCGCCCAGGCCGGAGAACAGATCCGCTCCCACCCAGGCGGCTCCGCTTGCGGCAAGAAGGGCGCCGGCGACGAGCACGAGCCGGATGGCTGGGGGCAGGGGAGCGGTCATCGCACTTTTCCTGCGGCGGTTGCCGGCACGGGCATCAGGGGAATCCGGCTCCCCTTCTTCAGCTTGCCCACCACATGCATTTCGCAGCGCTTGCAGTCGAAGCGCAGGTCGAGCTTCTCGCCGCCGTTCATCAGCACCATGGGGTCGGGGCGGATGCCCTTCACCTGCTTCGGGCACAGGTTGAAGCTGTAGCGCAGGCAGTGCTTGGTGATCATCAGGGACACCAGGCCCTTTTCGTTGTTGCACTCGTAGGCGTCGTCGATCAGGCGCACGCCGTGGCGGGTGTAGAACTCCCGCGCTTTTTGGTTGTAGACGTTGCCGAGATAGCTGAGGTCGCCCTGGGGGAAGGCCGGCGGCGGCTCGACGGGGACAGCGCGGGCAGGGCGCCGATAGGCCGCGAGACGGGCGGCGTCGAGTTTCTCGACGGCTTCCCGGCGCAGGCCATTGAGGGCCGAGGCCGGGATGAACCAGGGCTGGGCGATCTCCAGGGCGATGTCGTCGGCCGCATAGAGGGTGTTGCCCAGCTTGCCGAGGTTTTCCCTAATCGCTGCCAGGGCCCGCTCGGCATGCTGGGCGGGCTCCTTCGCCAGGGGCAGGTCGGCGCCGGCCGAAACGCCGTCCTCGTCCGTCAGGCCCAGCCGGAAACCGGCTGGTGTTTCGCCGAAGACCAGGCGCAGTCCGATGCGGCGCTCGGCCGATTTCTTCTCCAGCAGGCGTTCGAATTCCTGGTCCCGGTTGCGGTAGAGGCGGGTGCCGACGGCCAGTTCGGGCGGCAGCGCGGTGACGAAGGCGCGGCGGCCCTCGGCCCGGTTGATGCGCAGGCCCACCAGTTCCTCATGGTCGTCGAAGAAGGAAAGCCCGTCGCCGTTGTGCAGGGGCGCATCGCCGTCGATGTCGAACCAGTGGTGGCCGACGGCGCCGACCCGGCCGATGGGCTCCCCGGCGAACTTGGGCGTGTCGAAGGCGGCGATGTCCTGCTGGCGTCCGCCGACGAAGTAGTCCGTGGCGCCCCGGTTGAAGGTCTTGTCGGGCTGGGGATCGAAGGTATAGCGGCAGCGGCCGGATGATGCGGGGCGGAAACCCGGCAACTCGGCCATGAGGGCGTCGAGCCGGCGGCGGTACCAGGCCGTGACGTTTTTGACGTAGGAAAGGTCCTTGAGCCGGCCCTCGATCTTGAAGGAGCGGATGCCGGCCTCGATCAGGGCCGGCAGGTTGTCCGTCTGGTTGTTGTCCTTCATGGACAGCAGGTGCTTGTCCTGGACCACCACCTGACCGTCGCCGTCCGTCAGGGTGTAGGGCAGGCGGCAGGCCTGGGAGCATTCGCCCCGGTTGGCGCTGCGGCCCGTATGGGCATGGCTGATGTAGCACTGGCCGCTGTAGCTGACGCACAGGGCCCCGTGGATGAAGAACTCCAGGGTGGCCGAGGTGGCGGCGGCGATTTCCCGGATCTGCGCCAGGTCCAGCTCCCGGGCCAGGACGATCTGGGAAAAGCCGGCCTGCTCCAGGAAACGGGCTTTCTCCGGCGTGCGGATGTCGCACTGGGTGCTGGCGTGGAGCTGGATGGGCGGCAGGTCCAGCTCCAGCAGGCCCATGTCCTGGACGATGAGGGCGTCGGCGCCGGCCTCCCAGGCCTGCCAGGCGACGCGGCGGGCGTTCTCCAGTTCGTCGTCCCGCAGGATGGTGTTCAGGGCCACCAGCACTTTGGCCCGGTAGCGGTGGGCGTGGGCGGCCAGCCTCTCGATGTCTTCCACCGGGTTGCCCGCCGAGGCCCGGGCGCCGAAGGAGGGGCCGCCGATATAGACCGCATCCGCCCCGTGGTCGATGGCCGCCAGGCCGAATTCCAGGTTCTTGGCGGGGGCGAGGAGTTCGATGGGGACGCCTGCTTTCATGGGGCTGGTCGATGGAACGGGGGCCGGCTGAAGGAATGGGGGCGAATGATGAGCCAATTTCGGCTTTGCCGCCAGCCTCGAAAATTCTTGTAGAGAGTGCGTCAACCTAACGATATGTCGCGCGTTTTTTCCGCCATGGGGCACTTTAATACCCCAACAACGGAGACGAAAAATGGGTAGTTCGTGCAAGGAATCCTTTGAAGAGTTCCTGGCAATGCTGAAAAAAGCCGGCATCGAGATCAGCAACGAGGCCGAATTGCGGGAACGGCTGGCCGAAGTCCAGCACTGGCAATACGCGTTCAAGACCCTGGCCGCCAACGGCCGCCAGCTGGGCATCCGCTTCGACGACCGCAGCGCCGGTACCAACGAAGCCGAAATCCGCCGCGCCTTTGCGGAATTCCGCCTGCCCCAGAGCATCGAAGCGGTATTCAACGCCAGCCTGAAGGCAGAACACTGATTCCCCTCCCGCCGCCAGGCACCGAGTCTCCTGGCGACCGGACGACAAAAAAGCCCGCCGATTGGCGGGCTTTTCCTTTTTCTACAACAGCTTAGCTTTTTTCACCGCTTAGCGGCTGATGGGCTTGTAGCGGATGCGCTTGGGCTTGGCCCCTTCCTCGCCGAGGCGCTTCCTCTTGTCTTCCTCGTATTCCTGGTAGTTGCCGTTGTAGAAGGTCCATTGGGACTCCCCCTCGCAGGCCAGGATATGGGTGGCGATCCGGTCCAGGAACCAGCGGTCGTGGCTGATGACCAGCACGCAGCCGGCGAATTCCAGCAGGGCATCCTCCAGGGCGCGCAGGGTTTCCACGTCCAGATCGTTGGAGGGTTCGTCCAGCAGCAGCACGTTGCCGCCCTGGATCAGGGTCTTGGCCAGATGCAGCCGGCCCCGCTCGCCGCCCGACAGGTTGCCGACGATCTTGCCCTGATCGGCGCCCTTGAAGTTGAAGCGGCCCAGATAGGCCCGGCTGGGCATCTCGAACTTGCCGACGGTCAGGATGTCGGCCCCGGCCGCCACGGCGTCGAACACCGTCTTGTCGTTCTCCAGGCCCTCGCGGGACTGGTCCACCGAGGCGATCTTCGCCGTCGGGCCGACGACGATCTCGCCGGTATCGGGCTTCTCGATGCCCTGGATCATGCGGAACAGGGTCGATTTGCCGGCGCCGTTGGGGCCGATGATGCCGACGATGGCGCCGGGCGGCACCTTGAAGGACAGGTTGTCGATCAGCAGGCGGTCATTGAAGGCCTTGGACACGTTCTTGAACTCGATGACCTCGTTGCCCAGGCGCTCGCCGGGCGGGATGAAGATTTCCTGGGTCTCGTTGCGCTTCTGGTATTCGTAGCTCGACATTTCCTCGAAGCGGGCCAGGCGAGCCTTGCTCTTGGCCTGGCGGGCCTTGGGGTTCTGGCGCACCCATTCCAGCTCCTGCTTCATGGCCTTCATGTGGGCGTCGATCTGCTTCTGTTCCTTTTCCAGCCGGTCTTCCTTCTGCTCCAGCCAGGACGAGTAGTTGCCCTTCCAGGGGATGCCGTGGCCGCGGTCGAGTTCGAGAATCCATTCGGCCGCGTTGTCCAGGAAGTAGCGGTCGTGGGTGACGGCCACCACGGTGCCCGGGAAACGCACCAGAAACTGCTCCAGCCATTCCACCGACTCGGCGTCCAGGTGGTTGGTGGGTTCGTCCAGCAGCAGCATGTCCGGCTTGGACAGCAGCAGCTTGCACAGGGCGACGCGGCGCTTCTCGCCGCCGGAAAGGTTCTTGATGACGGCGTCCCAGGCCGGCAGGCGCAGGGCGTCGGCGGCGATTTCCATCTGGGTTTCCACGTCGCTGCCGGCGGCGGCCAGGACGGCCTCGTATTTGGCCTGATCCTCGGCCAGCTTGTCGAAATCGGCTTCCGGGTCGGCGTAGGCGGCGTAGATCTCGTCGAGCTTCCGGCGCGCCTCGACGATCTCGCCGAGGCCTGACTCCACCTCGTCCTTGACGGTCTTGTCGGCGTCGAGCTGGGGTTCCTGGGCGAGATAGCCGATCTTGATGCCGGGCTGCCACTGGACCTCGCCGTCGTATTCCTTGTCGGCGTTGGCCATGATGCGCAGCACGGTCGACTTGCCCGAACCGTTGAGGCCGAGGAGGCCGATTTTGGCGCCGGGGAAGAAGGAGAGGGAGATGTCCTTGATGATCTGCCGTTTGGGCGGGACGATCTTGCTCACGCGGAGCATCGACATTACGTATTGGGCCATTTTGCTGATAGGGTGCGAAAATCGAAGGGCGCAAGCTTAACCGAGGCCGGCCGGGAAGGGGACAAAATTCGGCGGCGCAACAAGGGTGGGAAAGGGAAATGGGGCTGATAGCGGGACTCAAGTCGTGGCTGATACAGCCGGCGGTGACGCCGACGGAGGCGAAGGCCATCGAAATGGCCATCGATCGCATCGATCCCCGCCTGCGGGTGGTCTCGGGCTACCAGCGCAAGCTGGCGCCGGCGGTGCGCCATGCCCTCGGCTATTGCGACGGGCTGGTGGCCGCCATTCCGGGGCCCATCGATATCGACGTGCGCGCCTTCGGCCGCGATCCCATGGTGCATGCCTTCTTCGCCGCCCCCGAGGATATCGGCCGCATGCTGGGCACCAGCCGCGAAATCCGCAGTTTCTTCGCCGATCCGGCCAATGCCGCGGCGGACGAGTTCTTCGGCCTCATCGGCATGCGCCGCAAGGAGAAGTTGGTGGTCGGCCTCGCCCAGCAGGGCGACATGATCCAGGAGGGCGTGCCCCAGCGCCTGCTCTATTTCGCCGACCACACCCTCGGCGAGCTGAACGTGGATATCGACCAGACGCGGCATCTCCTGCGGGGCTCGGCCTTCGACAGCCTGGCCAAGAGTTTCGGCAGCTATCTGGAGAGCCTGCGCCGGGAGAAGCAGGACATGCACACGGCCTGGGAGCAGGAGCGGGCCCTGATGAGAGGCGGCCTCGCCGCCGGCGCGGCCGAAGTCCATGCCCAGCGCAAGTTCGAGATCGAGGAGAGCCTGCGGGCCCTGGCCTCCTCCCTGGAGCCGGCCCACTTGGTTGAGGCGCTGGCGTCCTGGCTGGCGAATCCGGAGCCGCGCCTCCATCTCATCGATACTTCGGTCTCCGTGGACCGGCTGGGCGTCCTCTCCAAGCCCGCCGCCGACGATCCGGACGTCCATACCCTGAACTTTCCCGAACTCGTCGGACGGGACCGGCGCCGCTGGATCGTCATGCTGGCGCGCATCTTCCGCGAGGACGCCCGGCGGGCCCTGGAGGAAAGCCGGGACCCCCACCGCTACCTGCTGATTTGAAGGCGGTGGAGCGGCTGGCCGGCGGTTGCCGTTCAGTCGAACATTTCTTCTGCATTCGTCCTGGGTTTTGCTGCTCCGCATCAGTGCTGTTTATCTGCTTAGAAACAGTGCTTTAGAATGTCCCGTGAGCATCAAAAAGACTTCCCCGTAAACGAAAAAACCACCTCCTGCCGTGGTATTTTCGCCGGCCGTTTTTCACCGGACCCGGTGAGCCGTCCACCCCAGGAGAAGTCGTGAAGAAGATCCGCAGCCTGCTCGTCGCCAACCGCAGCGAGATCGCCATCCGCGTCATGCGCGCCGCCAGCGAAATGGGCATCCGTACCGTCGGCATCTACGCCAGCGAGGACCGTTTCGCCCTGCACCGCTTCAAGGCGGACGAAAGCTATCTGGTGGGCGAGGGGAAGAAGCCCATCGCCGCCTACCTGGACATCGAGGACATCCTGCGGGTGGCCAAGGAGGCCAAGGTGGATGCGATCCACCCGGGCTACGGCTTCCTTTCCGAGAATCCGGAATTCGCCGAGGCCTGTGCCCGGGAAGGCATCGTCTTCGTCGGCCCGCAGCCTGACGTGATGCGCACCCTGGGCAACAAGGTGGCCGCGCGCCAGGCGGCCATGGCGGCCGGCGTGCCCGTGGTGCCGGCCACCGGCGCGCTGCCCGAGGACATGGCGGAGGTGCGTCGCATGGCGAAGGAAGTCGGCTATCCGCTGATGCTCAAGGCCAGCTGGGGCGGCGGCGGACGCGGCATGCGCGTCATCGAGTCCGAGGCCCAGCTCGAAGAGCAGGTGGCCGCCGGCAAGCGCGAGGCCCTGGCGGCCTTCGGCAACGGCGAGGTCTACCTGGAGAAGCTGGTGCGCCGCGCCCGCCACGTGGAGGTGCAGGTGCTGGGCGACACCCACGGCAACCTGATCCATCTGTTCGAGCGCGACTGCTCCGTGCAGCGCCGCAACCAGAAGGTCGTCGAGCGCGCCCCGGCGCCTTACCTGGACGACCTGCGCCGCGGTGCCCTGTGCGAGTCGGCGCTCAAGCTCTGCCGCAAGGTGGGCTACACCCACGCCGGCACCGTCGAGTTCCTCATGGATGCGGACAGCGGCGAGTTCTACTTCATCGAGGTGAACCCGCGTATCCAGGTCGAGCACACGGTGACCGAGGAAGTGACGGGTGTCGACGTGGTCAAGGCCCAGATCAACGTCAGCCAGGGGGCGAAGATCGGCGACCCCACCCACGGCATCCCGGCCCAGCACGAGGTGCGCCTGCACGGCCACGCGCTCCAATGCCGCGTGACGACCGAAGACCCGGAAAAGAACTTTACCCCCGACTACGGCCGTATCACGGCCTACCGCAGCGCCGCCGGTTTCGGCGTGCGTCTGGACGGCGGCACGGCCTACAGCGGTGCCATCATCACGCCCTTCTTCGATTCCCTGCTGGTCAAGGTCACCGCCTGGGGCCACGACCCGGCCGAGGCCATCGGCCGCATGGACCGGGCCCTGCGCGAGTTCCGCATCCGCGGCATCTCCACCAACCTGCACTTCCTCGAAAACGTCATCCGCCATCCCCAGTTCCTCAAGGGCGAGTGCATCACGCGCTTCATCGACGAGACGCCGGAACTGTTCCATTTCCCGGTGCGCCGCGACCGGGCCACGCGCCTGCTGCGCTTCATGGGCGAGGTGATCGTCAACGGCAACCCGGAGATGAAGGGCCGCAAGAAGCCCGAGCACGCCCTGGCCCCCGCCATGAAGCCCAGGCGCGGCGGCAGCGGCGAGATTCCGCAGGGCACCCGCGACCGCATCAAGGCCCTCGGCCCCGCCGGCTTCTCCAAGTGGCTGCGCGAAAACCCGCAGGTGATGCTCACCGATACCAGCATGCGCGACGCCCACCAGTCCCTGTTCGCCACGCGCATGCGCAGCCGCGACATGATCGACATCGCGCCCCATTACGCGCGGCTGCTGCCCAACCTGTTGTCCATGGAATGCTGGGGCGGCGCCACCTTCGACGTGGCCATGCGCTTCCTCAAGGAAGACCCCTGGGAGCGACTCGCCGCCCTGCGCGAGCGGGTGCCGAACATCCCGTTCCAGATGCTGCTGCGCTCGGCCAACGCCGTCGGCTACGCCAACTATCCCGACAACGTGGTGAAGTTCTTCGTGCGCCAGGCCGCCGAGGCCGGCATGGACATCTTCCGCGTGTTCGATTCCCTGAACTGGGTGGACAACATGCGCGTCGCCATGGATGCGGTGATCGAATCCGGCGGTGTCTGCGAAGGCGCCATCTGCTACACGGGCGACATCTTCGACACGAGCCGCCCCAAGTTCGACCTCAAGTACTACGTAGACATGGCCAAGCAGTTGGAGAAGGCCGGCGCCCATATCCTCGGCATCAAGGACATGGCGGGCGTCTGCCGGCCCCGCGCCATCCGCACCCTGGTCAAGGCCCTGCGGGAGGAGACCGGCCTGCCGATCCACTTCCATACCCACGACACCTCCGGTATCGCCGCCGCCTCCGTGCTGGCGGCGGTGGAGGCGGGCATCGACGCGGTGGATGGCGCTCTGGACGCCCTGTCGGGCCTCACCTCCCAGCCCAACCTGACCTCCATCGCCGACGCGCTGGCCGGCACGGCGCAGGCGCCGGACGTGGATACCGACGCCATGCGCGAGCTGTCCGACTACTGGGAGGGCGTGCGCCGCTTCTACGCGCCCTTCGAGGCCGACATCCGTTCCGGCACCTCGGACGTCTACCACCACGAGATGCCCGGCGGCCAATACACCAACCTGCGGGAGCAGGCCCGCGCCATGGGCCTGGAGCACCGCTGGCCCGAGATTTCCCGCGCCTATGCCGACGTGAACCGCCTGTTCGGCGACATCGTCAAGGTGACGCCCACCTCCAAGGTGGTGGGCGACATGGCCATCTTCATGGTCGCCAACGACCTGACGCCGGCCGAGGTGGAGGACCCGGCTCGGGAAATCGCCTTCCCCGAGTCCGTGGTTTCGCTGTTCAAGGGCGAACTGGGCCGTCCGCCCGAGGGCTTCCCCAAGGCCCTGTCCAACAAGATCCTCAAGGGTCAGGCGCCCCTGGCCGACCGGCCGGGCAAGGACCTGCCGCCCGTGGACCTGGAGGCCGAGCGCGCCAAGGCCGAGAAGGTCGTCGGCCGCCATCTCGACGACAAGGACCTGGCTTCCTACCTGATGTACCCGAAGGTCTTCGCCGAGTTCGCCGCCCATCAGCGCCACTACGGCCACGTGGACCTGCTGCCGACGCCGGTGTTCTTCAACGGCCTCAACCAGGGCGAGGAGATCTCGGTGGACATCGATCCGGGCAAGAGCCTGGTGATCCGCCTCCAGGGCGCCGCCGACATCGTGGATGACGAGGGCGAGGGCGTGAAGCTGTTCTTCGAACTCAACGGCCAGCCGCGCCATGTGCGCGTCGCCAAGGCCGGCGCCGGTGGTACCCGCCGCGAGCGGCCCAAGGCCGAGGAGGGCAACCCGGACCACGTGGGCGCGCCCATGCCGGGTTCCGTCGTCACGGTGTCGGTGAAGGCCGGCCAGAAGGTGCGCCGCGGCGACCCGCTGGTGTCCATCGAGGCCATGAAGATGGAGACCGTGGTGCGCGCCGACCGGGACGGCAGCGTGGCCGAAGTCCATGCCGTGCCGGGCATGGCCGTGAGTCCGAAGGACCTGCTGGTGCGGCTTTCCGCCTGAATCAGGCGACGTCGAGGGTGGCGATGACGTCGCCCTCGGCGAGCTTGTCGCCCTCGGACACCCTCACTTCGACGATGGTGCCGGCATGGGGGCTGGGGATGTCGAGGGAGACCTTGCCGGTCTCCAGGGTGATGAGGCTGTCGTCGAAGCGCAGCACGTCGCCGGGCTTCACGTGCACCTCGATGACGAACACTTCCCCGTTCGCGCAACTGCCGCAAGTCTCCCAGCACTCGGGATACTTGGGCATGCGCACTTCCTTGATGGTCACTTCAAGGCTTCGTCCAGATTGATGTCCACCATCAGATCGTCGGAGATGCGCTCCAGTTCCGCCGCCAGGGCGCGGGCGTCCAGTTCGGGGCCGCCCAGCAGTTCGGCGTCGGCGTGGAACAGGATTTCCGCCGACATGGGGGCGCTGGAGGTGCGCGTCGCCAGTTCCTCCACGTTCACCGCGTGGCGGGCCAGCACCTGGGATACCTCGCGCACGATGCCGATGCGGTCGTGGCCGACCAGGGACAGCTTGAGGCGGCGGCCCTTGCCGCGGTCCGCTTCGGCCGAGGATTCGCTGGTGACGCGCAGGCCGGACAGCTTGTCCAGGGCCTGTTCGAGGGGCTCGGCACGGGCCGTGGGCACGGCCACCTTGACGATGCCGGCGAACTTGCCGGCCAGGTGGGACATGGAGGATTCGAGCCAGTTGCCCTCGTGGGCGCTGATGGCGGCGGCGAGTTCGCCGACGAGGCCGGGACGGTCGTCGCCGATGACGGTGAGGACGAGGAGCACGCTTTCGCTGGGCATGGACGGTCTTCCTTGAGGGCGCGCCGTCAGGCGGCCAGGTTACGCAGGGTGGCGGCCAGTTCCTCCAGCTGGACGACGATGTCGTCCCCCTGGGCGATCTGGTCGAGAATCTGGCCGATGTGACGTTTCACCAGATCGATGACGAAGCTCTCCTGGCCTTCGCTGAGGCCGATCTGGACGAAGGACTTCACCATGTCCTCCTGGACGTCGATGACCAACTGGGTGACGGAGAACTGCTCGCGCTGATGCTTCACGCGCATGGCATTCAGGGTGCTTTGCAGCTTGTCCACCGCCTTCAGCAGGCCCTGCTGGGTGCGGCGCCGGGCTTCCTCGATCTCGATGGCCTGGCGGCGGGCGTCGGCTCCTTCCGCCAGGATGGCCAGATTGTCGCGCAGGCTGCCGCAACGCTCGGCGTCGTCGATAGGCATGTTGCTGACGAGCAGGGTGATGCCGCCGAAATTGAAGACGGCGCGCTTCTGGAATTCGAAGATGCGGCCCAGGGTGCTGACGTAGTCCAGGATCGAGGCTTCGAGGGGCAGGCTGGCGCCCTGGAGGCTCATGGTGTGGGCGGTGCCGCCCATGTGGATGCGCACGGCGCCCTGGAGGCCGTATTGCTTGAGGGCGTCGAGCAGGGCAGTGCCGAGTTCGGCGGCATTCGTGCAGGCGAAGGACTTGCGCAGGAATTCGATGACGGCGCCGAGGCTGCCCAGGGTACTCATGGCCGACAGGGCCGTGTGCTCGGCGAAGCTGGCGCGGGCGCGCAGCTGTTCCTGCTCTTCGAAAAGGCGCAGGGCGACCTTCAGCTTGCTCAGCAGTTCCTCGGGTTCGAAGGGCTTGACGATGAAGTCCTCGCCGCCCGCTTCGTAGCCCCGCAGGCGTGCCTCGATGGTGTCGTGGCCCGAGATGAAGGCGACGGGGATGTGGGCGGTCTCGGCATCGTCCTTGATGCGGCGGCAGAGGGCATAGCCGTCCATGCCGGGCAGGCCGACGTCGATCAGAATCATCTCCGGCCGCTGCTCTGCCGCGGCGAGTTGCTGCAGGCAGGCTTCCGCGGTACCGAAGGTTTCCACGGCGTAGTGGTCGCCGAGGATGGCGTCGAGCAACACCTGCATCTGCGGCTCGTCGTCCACCGCGTAGATGAGCACCGGTTCCGCCATGTTCTGCTCCTGCAAAGGGTGTCGGGGCGCGTAGCTTAGCAGGTCAGGACCTGCCGGACCATGCGCGCGAGATCGGCCGTCGAGTAGGGCTTCTCCAGCAGCGGCCAGGCGTTGCCTTCCGGCAGCAGGTCGCCGGGAAAGCCCGCCGCCAGCAGCACGCGCAGATCGGGCTGGAGCCGGCGCGCCTCGGCGGCGAGGGCAAGGCCGTCGATGCTGCCGGGCATGACGATATCGGTCAGCAGCAGGTCGAAGCGCCTGTCCTTGAGCAGGTCGAGGGCGACCGCCGGGCTGTGGGCCACCACGGGCCGGTAGCCGAGCTGTTCCAGCCATTCCCGGGCGATGGCGAGGAGGGCCGCCTCGTGGTCCACGAGCAGGAGGCTTTCGCCGTTCCCCGGCGGCAGCGGCGTCGCCGCGGCGGGTGCGAGGCCGGCCGCCGCCTTGCGGCCGGCTACCGGCAGGTAGAGGCGGATCGCCGTGCCCAGGCCGAGCTGGCTGTAGATGCTGACGGTACCGCCGGACTGGCGCGCGAAGCCGTACACCATGGCGAGGCCGAGGCCGGTGCCCTGGCCCTTCTCCTTGGTGGTGAAGAAGGGCTCGAAGGCGCGGGCGGCCACCTCGGGGGGCATGCCGGTGCCGGTGTCCGCCACGGTCACCAGGATGTAGCGTCCCGGCGCCAGGTCCGCCGGCAGGCCGGCATCGTCCGGCTGGAAGGACCTGACGCGGGTGTCGATGCGGATGCGTCCGCCGGCCGGCATGGCGTCCCTGGCGTTGATGACCAGGTTGAGGATGGCGTTGCCCAGGCCCGCCGGGTCCACCATCGCCTGCAGGCAGGCAGCGCAGCCTTCCGGGGCGGCGCAGGTGCGGCAGGGGCTTTCCTCCACCGTTGTGGTGTTGCCGGCCGACTGCTTGAGCAGGGGCATCATTTCGGCGATGGTGTCGGCGACATCGATCAGGCGCGGCGTCAGGGGCTGCTTGCGGGCCACCGCCAGCAGCGACTTGGTGACTTCGGCGGCGCGCTTGGCCGCCTGGCGGGCGATCTCGAAGTGGCGGCGGGTCTTGTCGTCGTCCGGCAGCTTGGCGGCGATGAGCCCGAGGCCACCCAGCACCATGCCCATGAGGTTGTTGAAGTCGTGGGCCAGGCCGCCGGTCATGCGGCCGATGAGTTCCAGCTTCTCGCCCTGGGCCAGTCGCTCCTCGGCACGCTTGCGCTCGGTGATGTCGGTCTGGAAACAGATGAAGCCGCGGGTGCGGTCGTCGAGCTGGAGCGGATGCAGGCGGATGCCGAACCATTCGTTGCGGGCGTCGTCGTGGAGCAGGGTGCCGAGGGAACGGCCGCCGGCGATGGCGGCGCAGATTTCGCAGGAGTCCTGCAGGGAACCGCTCGGATGCCAGACCTCGTGGATATGCCGGCCGACGCCGCCCTGGGGACGCTGCTGGCGGGCGCTTTCGTTGCAGTACTGGATCATGCCGCGGGCGTCGAGGATCAGCACGGGCATGGGCACCGCCTCGAAGGAATTGGCCTCCCGCGCCAGGGAACGGAAGGGTTCCGCCAGCATCCAGCGGGAGATGGCCATCAGCACCAGCCAGTACGCCCAGAACTTGCAGATGTGCCCCACCAGGTTCGACAGGCCATAGACGCTGACGTAGCGCGTGAAGGCGAATTCCGAGACGATGGTGAGGCCGATCACCGCCATCAGGGTCAGGTAGAGCTGGCCGTCGAGGGTGGCGCGGCGGCGGCGCAGGCCCAGGGCGGCGAGGACCAACAGGGCGATGATGAGGTACTCGCCGGCGATCTTGGCGCTCGTGAGGCCGCTGCCGGGTACGAAGGCGGCGGGCAGGGCATCGGCCAACACCAGGGCGACGGCGGACGCGGCGGCGGTGCCGAAGGCGGCGAAGGTCCAGGGTTCCAGGCGGCGGCCGTCCAGGTAGCGCGGTGCGACGAGCAGGGTGGCGGCCTCCAGCAGGCGGGCGCACAGCCACAGCTGGGTTGCCGGGTTGGGATCGTCGCCGTGGATCAGGCCCATGCCCGCATAGGCCAGGGTGTGCACCAGGTCGATGGCGGCGGCCCAGAACAGGCCCTGGGCAAGGAACAGCAGGAAGGCGTTGCGGTTGAGGGCGAAGCTGTGGTGGGCGATCAGGTAGAGGGCGCCGCCGACGATGATGGCGAACAGCTCCGCCAGGGTGTGGAACCAGAGGAAGTTGACGAAGCTGAGGCCGACCAGCAGCAAGGCGGCGACGAGGGGAAACAGGATGTCGGCGGCGCCGAAACCGCCGGCTGCGGTACTGCGCGGGGACGTGGGCAGCATGGATTTTCCTGGGCGCGTGGAGGACGCGCCGGGAATTAGATCATAGAACCGGAAGGCCATGCCCCGCCGGCTTTCGCGCGGCGGGGCGGCGGGGGAGGCCTCAGGCCTCCGGCGGCGGGCAGGAGCAGAACAGGTTGCGGTCGCCGTACACGTCGTCGATGCGGTTCACCGACGGCCAGAACTTGTTCTCCGCCACCCAGGGCAGCGGGAAGACGGCCTCCTGGCGCGTGTAGGGGCGGTTCCACTCGGCGTCCGTCACGTCGGCCTGGGTGTGGGGCGCCCGCTTGACCGGGTTGTCCTCGGCCGGCCAGACGCCTTGCTCCACCTTGCGGATTTCGTCGCGGATGGCGATCAATGCATCGCAGAAACGGTCCAGCTCGGCCTTCGACTCGGACTCGGTGGGCTCCACCATCAGGGTGCCGGCCACCGGGAAGCTCACTGTCGGCGCGTGAAAACCGTAGTCCATCAGGCGCTTGGCGATGTCGATCTCGGCCACGCCCGTGGCGGCCTTGATGGCCCGCACGTCGAGGATGCACTCGTGGGCGACGCGCCCTTGGCTGCCCACGTAGAGCACCGGGTAGTGGGCCTTGAGCCGCGCCGCCACGTAGTTGGCGTTGAGGATGGCCGTCTTGGTCGCCAGGGTCAGGCCTTCGCCGCCCAGCAGGGTGATGTACATCCAGGAGATCGGCAGGATGGCCGCCGAGCCCCAGGGGGCCGCCGACACGGCGCCCTGGCCCACGTGGGGACCCGGCACCGGCTGCACCGCGTGGTTGGGCGCGTGGGGCGCCAGGTGGGCCGCCAGACCGATGGGGCCCATGCCGGGGCCGCCGCCGCCGTGGGGGATGGCGAAGGTCTTGTGCAGGTTCATATGGCTCACGTCCGCGCCGATGGCGGCGGGGGAGGTGAGGCCCACCTGGGCGTTGAGGTTGGCGCCGTCCATGTACACCTGGCCGCCGGCGGCATGCACTTCGGCGCAGATGTCCTTCACCGCCTCCTCGAACACGCCGTGGGTCGACGGGTAGGTAATCATCAGGCAGGACAGCCTGTCCTTGTGCTCGGCCACCTTGGCTTTCAGGTCGGCCACGTCCACGTTGCCGCTGTCGTCGCAGTCCACCACCACCACGGTGAGGCCGCACATGTGGGCCGTGGCCGGGTTGGTGCCGTGGGCGGACTTGGGGATCAGGCAGATGTCCCGGTGGCCCTGGCCCTTGGCCGCCTGGTAGCGGCGAATGGCGACGAGGCCCGCGTACTCGCCCTGGGCGCCCGAGTTGGGCTGCATGCAGATGGCGTCGAAGCCCGTCACCGCCTTCAGGTACTCGGTGAGGGAACCGATCATCTCCTGGTAGCCGGCCGCCTGGTCCAGGGGCGCGAAGGGATGCATGTCGGTGAACTCGGGCCAGGTGATGGGGATCATCTCGCTGGTGGCGTTGAGCTTCATGGTGCAGGAGCCGAGCGAGATCATCGCGTGGTCCATGGCCAGGTCCCGGTTCTGCAGCTTCTTCAGGTAGCGCAGCATCTCGTGTTCCGTGTGGTGGCGGTTGAACACGGGATGGGCGAGGATGGCGTCGCTACGCAGCAGGCCCGCCAGGGAGCTGGCGGCAGCGGCCTTGGCGTCGAGGGCGGCGATGTCGGCGTCCTGACCCGTGATGCCCTTCAGCAGTGCGGCCACGTCGGCGCGGGTGGTCTTCTCGTCCAGGGAGATGCCGCGCACGTTCGCGTCGACGATGCGCAGGTTGTAGCCGGAGATCTCGGCTTTCGTCTCCACGTGCAGGGTATCGAAGAAGCGCTGGGTCAGCACCTTGACGCCGGCGGCCTTGAGGCCTTCGGCGAGGATGCAGGCGAGCCGGTGGATGCGGCCGGCGATGGTGCGCAGGCCCTGGGGACCGTGATAGACGGCGTACATGCCGGCCATGTTGGCCAACAGCACCTGGGAGGTGCAGATGTTGGAGTTGGCCTTCTCGCGGCGGATGTGCTGCTCGCGGGTCTGCAGGGCCATGCGCAGGGCGCGCTTGCCGCGGGCGTCCACGGAGACGCCGATGATGCGGCCCGGCACCGAGCGCTTGTGCTCGTCCTTGCAGGCGAAGAAGGCGGCGTGGGGGCCGCCGAAACCCATGGGTACGCCGAAGCGCTGGCTGGAACCCAGCGCGATGTCGGCACCCATGGCACCGGGCGACTTCAGCAGCACCAGGGCCATCAGGTCCGTGGCGACGGCGGTGACGGCGCCCTGGGCCTTGAGGGCCGCGAGGGTGTCCGTCAGGTCGACGCATTCGCCGCGCTGGTTCGGAGTCTGGAGCAGGGCGCCGAAGACTTCGTACTTGGCGGCATCGGCGGCCGGGGCGACGATGAGGTCGTAGCCGAACAGGCCGGCCCGGGTCTTCACCACGTCGATGGTCTGGGGGAAGCAGTCCGCGTCCACGAAGTAGGCGTTGGACTTGGCCTTGGAAATGCGCCGCGCCATGGTCATGGCCTCGGCGGCGGCGGTGGCCTCGTCCAGCAGGGAGGCGTTGGCCAGTTCCATGCCGGTGAGATCGATGACCATCTGCTGGTAGTTCAGCAGGGCCTCCAGGCGGCCTTGGGCGATCTCGGCCTGGTAGGGCGTGTAGGCGGTGTACCAGCCCGGATTCTCCAGCACGTTGCGCAGGATGACCTTGGGTAGCAGGGTGTCGTAGTAGCCCATGCCGATCAGCGACTTCTTCAGCACGTTCTTCGCGGCGATGGCCTTGAGCTGGGCCAGGGCCTCGTGTTCGCGCCGGGGGGCGGGCAGGGGCAGGGGCTTCTGCAGGCGGATCGCGGCAGGTACGGTCTGGGCGATCAGCTCGTCGAGGCTGGCGGCGCCGCCGATGACGGCCAGCATGGCCGCCATGTCGTAGCCGCCGTTGTTGCCGGAACCGATGTGGCGCGCGAGGAATTCGTCGTGCTGTTCGAGGGCGGAGAGGGGCAGGGCGGTCATGGGATCAGCCTTCGGCGGCAACTTTCTCGTAGGCTGCCGCATCCAGCAGACCGTCCAGGTCGGCGGCGTTGGCGGGCTTGATCTTGAACAGCCACGTGGCGTAGGCGTCCTGGTTCACGCTCTCGGGTGCATCGACGGCGGCCTGGTTGGACTCGACGACTTCGCCGGCGATGGGCGAATAAATGTCGGAGGCGGCCTTCACCGACTCGACCACGGCGCATTCCTCGCCGGCTTTGACGGCGCGGCCGGCTTCCGGCAGTTCGAGGAAGACGATGTCGCCGAGGGCTTCCTGGGCATGGTCGGTGATGCCGATGGTGACGGTGCCGTCGGCGTTGAGCTGGGCCCACTCGTGGGACTTGGTGTACTTGAGGTTGGCGGGTGCGGACATGGGTGGGGCTCCTTTAGATCAATGCCTTGCCGTGGCGGGCGAAATTGGGTTTGACGACCTTGGCCTTGAGGCGCTTGTCGCGCACCTCGACTTCGACGGTGTCGCCGAGGGCGACGCCGACCGGGATGCGGGCCAGGGCGATGGACTGGTTCAGCGTCGGCGCGAAGGACCCGCTGGTGGTCTCGCCGTCGCCCTTGGCCGTGACGACCTTTTGGTGGGCGCGCAGCACGCCGCGGTCCAACAGCAGCAGGCCGACGAACTGGCGCGTGGGCTTGAGGGCTTCCAGGGCCTTGCGGCCGACGAAGTCGCGGCCGGCGTCCTTCATGTCTACCGTCCAGGCCAGGCCCGATTCGAGCGGGTTCTGGCCCTCGTCCATGTCCTGGCCGTAGAGGTTCATGCCGGCTTCCAGGCGCAGGGTGTCGCGGGCGCCGAGGCCGATGGGCGCCACGCCGGCAGCCTTGAGTTTGTCCCAGACGGCGACGGCCTGTCCGGCCGGCAGGGTGATCTCGAAGCCGTCTTCTCCGGTGTAGCCGGTGCGGGCCACCAGCCAGCCGTCCCACTCGGCCGCCTGGAAGGGTTGGAGCAGCACGGAATGGGCGCGGGCGACGGGAAAGGCGGTCCAGAAAAGCTCGCGGGCGTTGGGGCCCTGCACGGCGATCATGGCGTATTCGGGGTGGTCGGTGACCGTGACCGCGAAGCCCGCGGCCTGGGCCTTCATCCAGGCCAGGTCCTTGTCGGCCGTGCCGGCATTGACGACGATGCGGTAGCGCTCGGGCGTGAAGAAATAGATGATGAGGTCGTCGATGACGCCGCCGTCCTCCTTGAGCATGCAGGAGTAGAGCGCCTTGCCGGGCAGTTCCAGCTTGGCGACGTCGTTGGCGACGAGACGGCGCAGATAGGCGCGGGCGTCCTTGCCTTCCACATCGACGGCGCGCATGTGGGAGACGTCGAACATCCCGGCGTCGGAGCGCACCGTGTGGTGCTCCTCGATCTGGGACCCGTAGTTGATCGGCATGTCCCAGCCGGCGAAGTCGACGATCTTCGCGCCGGCGGCGACGTGGGCCTCGTAAAGCGGCGTGCGTTTAGCCATATCTCCCTCATCGTTCATGGACTTGCGTCCGACAGTTCGCGCCGTTTCGCGCCAAATAAAAAGGGCGCAACGCTTGCGCGGTGCGCCCATCTGTCCATGAACCTGAGAGATTACCGGTCACGCATGGCGTGGCTCCGGCTGCCCCGTCGGTGGATGGGAAGTCCCCATCGCTCTCCAGATTTGTCCTGCGTCGTCGGCCCTTTTGCCTGAGCGGTTCCCGGGCGGTTGCGCCTTCGGCGGTGAATCGAATCACTCTCTCCCGACGATCGGGGCGGATTATGCCCTGAAATGGCGGCGGGCGTCGACGGAGATTTTCATGGCGCAGGAGGACAAATCGCATCAAGTATTGCCGCGGCCGGTCGTTGATTATCCCGATACGACTTCGAAGCGGTAAAACCGCCACGCCATGGACCCCGTCATCAATCACATTCTCGCCCTGGTCAAGAACGGCGCCTTCAGCGCCGCCATCGCCACCGCTGCGGACTTCGCCCGCAGGAACCCGGAAAAGGCCGTCTGCTACGGGCTCCTGGCCCACGCCGAGGAGGTTGCGGGCTACACCCGGGCCGCCATCCAGTCGGTATCGCAAGCCATCTCGCTCGCTCCCCACGAACCCGGCTATCTGCTCCAGCGCTGCGGCATCTACATCAAGGCCAATCAACTCGACAAGGCCCTGGCGGACGTGAACCGCATCATGGAATCCGGCGATGCGACTTACCGCGATACCGCCGAGAGCTATCGGAACGAAGTGCTCTCGCGGATGGAGCAGCAGTCGCAACCGCCTCGAAACGCGGGGAGTCCGCGGTTCTCTTGATTCCTTAGCGACTCACTGCGGTCGTCTTGGGGAGCGCGCGGGGCCGGGGCGGTCGCTCCTCCGTCAGGGGCCGAAAGCGCACATTCCTCCGGAGATTGAAGCTGCCCCTAGTACCCTCAGCCCGATGAGTACCATCAGCCCGAGGTACAACGTGTCACGTAGGTATGACTTCCCCCATCGTAAGAGGTTGTGCAGCGGGTGCTGGTCCGCAGCTTGTCCAGGACCCGGTTGTTGATGTCCTGCAGGGAATCCCGCACCCGAAGGTGATGGGCCCCGGTCTTGACATCGGTGGACACCCATTGGCTACCAAAATTGGCCGTCCAGACCTGGGTCTGGGCCTGAAGCGCGGTGACGGCTTCGGCCACCTGCTTGCGTTCCGCATCGGTCGTTGCCTTGACCAAAGCATCTTTCAAGGTCTGTACCTTACCGTAGAGACTGGTGGGAGAGCTGATGCTGCCACCCACCTGCTTTGTCAGATCTTCGCCCTGATTATCGATCCGGGCTTTGGCGTCCCGGTAGTCGGCACTGTTGTCCTCTTCCTCGATTTTCAGGTCTTCCGTCAATTCGCTGAGGTCGTCGAGAATCCCTGCCAGATCCGATGCGGAGGGCCCCTGGGGTGCGCTGCTAGGGCTGCCTGCCCCGGCGGTATCGCCCCCCTGGGATGCAACAATGCTGACGATCGTGGTATTTATCGTCCCGGTAGCGGTCGTCAGCGAATCAGCAGAATCGGTCACCGTGGTCAGCCACGTCCTGGCAACCGCGTTGGCCGCGTCTCCGGAGTACCCCACGATTTCCTGAGAAGCATCCAGCGCCGTTGTGAAAGCCGTCGCCGCTATCACCTTATTTGCAAAAGCCGTCGCATCCGTACCCTGGGCGGTGTTGGCGAGTGTCAGGGCTATCGAGTCCACCGTTTCAAGGCCTTGCAACAACCGGTTGCCCCAGAACAGCACTTCGTTGGCCTCAGCTGTTCGGCCAAATAAATTCTGGTAAAGCTGAGCGACGAGGTTGGTGGGAGATTGTCCTGCGGTCGATGATTGATACTCCGAACTGGCGCTGAATGCACTTGCGACCTCCGCCATGGTCGTACCCGCTTCCATTTTGGCTTCCCAGAAAGCGAGGCCAAGCGGGTCAGCCGGCCGGTTAAAGAAGACGACGTACAGCTTCTGAATGGATTCCGTGTTAGAGCCAGCCGTGGCGGGCCCCGGGAAAGCCGTCAACGCGATGACGAATGCTGCCATCAGGCCGCACAGCGACTTGAGAATGCTCATTCGGCTTTCCTTTGCATGCAGGATGGGAGTGGTGAAGCGCATGGTCGTCCTCCGTCAGAAAGCGTAGCGCACGCTGACGCCGATGCTGTTGTCGCGGGAGTAAGCCTTGCCAGCCACGGTGGAGATGGCAAGGCCGAGATTGGTCTTGGCATCCAGCCGGTAGTTGAGGCCGGTATTGATGTTGAAGTAGTTCCTGTCGCCCGTGCCGGCGACGAACTCCTTGCCGGACGTGTTCCAGTCCGCCTGGACATAAGCCGTCGTCCGTCCGAAGCGATGACTGAAGCCGGCGCCCAGGGAAGCGAAACCGAAATTGCTGTCGGAGCCCGGTGTCTGAATGCCGGCACTGTCGGTGTAGCTGTGGGCACGGGTGCCGATGCCGGTGTAACGAGCCGACAGGATCAGCATGGAGCGCCGGCTCAGGGTGACGGCCTGAGTCAGACCGATGGAGGAGGATAGGAAGTTGCTCCTCGATGTATAGCTGGTCGTCGTGCCGCCGCTGAGCTGGGATGTGTTGACGGCGCTGCGGCCGTAGCCGAGGGTGGCGGAAACGGCGCGGCCACTGCCGATGTCGCGGGTGACCACGGCGACGACGGAAGTCGCGGCCGGCCGGGACCGACTGGTATTGCCGGCAGCATCGATGGTGCTGAGGCTGTAGCTGAGGCCACCCCCCAGCGTCCATTCGTCCACATTCTTGGACACCATCGCATTACCGGACCAACCCTTGTCAGTGCTGCCGGCACCGGGTTGAGTGGAACTAGCCTCGCGCAAGCTGACGCCTCCGGAGACACTCCAGTCCTCGGCGTGAGCACCGAAACACGCCAGCAAAAGGGCGAAGCCCACCCCCTTTGAGGTTAGCGCCATGAAAACCCTTCCTGGAGGTGAGGTGGTATTTTCAATAAAATCATATACATACTTTATTCTAGCATGCATATCTTACAGCGTCCTCACATGCCCACTGTTTTGCCTGCAATTGGCTGAAAGCAGCAGGAACTTGTGTTGGGGCAATCTCAAAGCTCCCCGAGCGTTCTATCCGCGGCAAAAGCCTGTCTGCCGCAATCCGGAGATGCCCCTCAGCAACTCCAAAGTCATCCCCCTCTGCGGGGCGATGCCTTCATTGCTGCTTTTTGGGCGCGGATTCGGCGCCGATGGGGCGGTGTGCCGGCAAGTTTCCTGTTTGTGTTGAGGGGCCGGACTGAGGGGGCGCGGCTAATTGCCGTCGGCGCCCGGGGCGACTTTAGCCGGTATGGGCCCGCTTGGCGTCTTCGAGGATATGACCTACCGCCCACAAGGCAAGAAAGCGCTGTAGCTCTATCTTGTCGAAGTTCTCGGTGGTGGCGATCTCCGCCACCAGGTATTCGAACTCCTCGCAGGCGTGGCGGTAGTCTTCCAGGTCGGGATGGCCGGCCAGCAGGGCTTCCTCGGCGGCGAAGTGCTGGCGCACGAGCGCCATCAGCGCATCGAAGCCTTGCCGGAACGCCTGGTCGGCTTCCTCGGTGACGGGCAGGGCATGGTCGGCGAGGCGGTTGCAGTGTTCCAGGAGGTCGCGATGCTGCGCGTCGATGACCTCGTGGCCGATATTGAAGGCCGCTTCCCAGGTGAGTCGCTTGGGCATGGTGTCTTTTCCTTCGATGCGCTCAGAAACCCAGCGACTCGACCGCGACCACCAGGTCGGCGAAGCTGGCGGCGTCGAGTTTTTGCGCGAGCGCTTCCTTGTCGAGGCCGTCGCACTGGAACGCCGTCATGCGGACCTCGAAGGGCAGTTCGCGGATTTCCAGCGGCGACATGAAGCCGATGTGGCAGATGTGCGCGATGCACTGGCGCTCCGGCTCGGAAAGCTCGACGCCATGGCAACGCTGGATTTCGAGATAGCGCTCGGCGGTGCGGTTGAGCTTGCCGCTGATCTCCATGGCGTTGCTCTGGCCGTCGGTGAGGATCGCCAGCGGCGGTCCGAAGAAGACCGGCGTCTTGCCGACGTTGCGGGTTTTTTCCTCGCGCGTCAGCGCAGGGGCGACCCAGGTGGGGTCGCCCCTGACCGGGGCGGGCTTGTCAGGCGAGTCCGACATCAGTGCTGCGGGATCGGATGCACTTTTTCATGGTCGGCGTTCACCATGCCCTTCGGCAGCTGGGGCGAGGGCTCGGGCTGCAGCTGGATGAAGCCGCGGTTGCGGTGGCCGTCCTGGACGTTGTGCGGGTTGTGGCACTCGGTGCAGGTGAACCAGCGCTTCTTGCCGTTGCTGGCGAATTCGCCGATGCGCTTGCCGTGGATGCCGTCGCGCCAGTCGCGCAGCTTGTCGCCGTGGCACTTGCCGCACAGCAGCTGGGGCTGGTCGAAGCTGATCGGATCGCCGAAGTGGTCGACCAGTTTGTCGCGCTTGGTCGTGTGGTGGCAGTCCAGGCACCAGATGCGTCCGCGGCCGTGCTGCAGGTCCTTGGTGTCGGGCACCAGCCCTTCCATGGTCGGCAGCGGGGTCGGCTTCTTGCTCTTCGGCAGCGTCGGCGGATTGAACTGGGGGCCGACGCCGTTGTGGCAGGAGGTGCCGCACATCGGCAGGATGTTCAGCTTCTCGGAGCGCGGCTTGACGAGCGCATGCCCTTCGGGGAGGTTCTCCAGCCCCGGCATCTTGCCCATCGGCACGGTGCCGTCGAAGGGATCGCCGTACCAGAGCGCAGCGCCGGTGGTGGGCGAGCACTTGACGTTGGGCCAGCCCGGCTTGATTTCGCGCTGGGTGACTTCCGATGCGCCCTTGCGGCTTTCGAAGCAGACCACGGGCTCCTTGGCGGCTTCGGCGGCGGCCGGTTCGGCTTCCTTTTCCGCGGCGACGACGGAGTAAAGCCCGCCGCCGCAAATGGCGAGGATCGTCGCGTAGATTGCAATTTTTTTCATGATCCTCGCCTCACTTCGCCGCAACGGCCTTGGCGCCGCCGTATTTGATCTCGCCCAGCAGGATGCCGATGGCGCCCTTGAGCAGGATGGTCAGGATGAAGAAGCCGAAGGCCCAGATGCCGAGGGTCAGCAGCCATTCGACGAAGGTCGGGTAATACTCGGTCACTTCGCCGATCGGCGTCGGGATGAAGCCGGGAACGACCAGGCCCATGCCCTTCTCGATCCAGATGCCGGCGAAGGTGGTGACGCACAGGATCGGCAGCACCTTGTAGTCCTGGCGGAACTTCGGGAAGATCAGGAACAGGAAGGAGCCGACCATCAGCACCACCGAGGACCAGAACCAGGGCACCAGCTTGGTCAGGCCGTGCAGGCCGAACATCAGGTAGTAGAGGCCGTTGGCGTGCTCGGTGCGGGCGTAGAGCTCGACGACGATTTCCGACATGGTCAGGAAGATGGCGATGCCGAGGCAGTAGGTGACGATGGTGGACAGCAGGTTGATGGCGCTGTCGTCGATCCAGAACTTGGTGTTCTTGCGGATGATCAGGAAGGCCAGGATGATCAGCGCGGGACCGGCGGCGAAGGCGGTGACGATGAAGCGGATCGGCATCATGCTGTGGAACCACATCGGACGCGCCGGCAGGGTGGCGATCAGGAAGGCCGTCACGGTATGGATCGAGAACGCCCAGATGATCGAGATATACACCAGCGGCATGAAGATCTTGTTGTTCAGCGGCTTGCCGGTGTACTTGCCCCACAGGTAGTAGAAGCCGCAGATGAAGTTCAGGACCAGATAGCCGTTGAGCACCAGCACGTCCCAGCCGAGCATCGAGTGAGGGAAGTTGTAGATGCCGATGATCGGGATCATGTGCCAGAGGCGGTCGGGCCGGCCCATGTGGGCGAACACGAACATCATGACCATGATCACGGCGGTGATCGCCAGCATCTCGCCGAGTACCGTGACCTTGTGCATGCCCTCATGGTGATAGACGTAGGCGGGGAAGACGATGGTCACCGCTCCGGCCGCCACGCCGACGAGGAAGACCAGGTTGGCGAAGTAGAGGCCGTCGTGGATCTGGCTGGTCATGCCGGTGACGATGAGGCCGTCGGTGTTCTGCAGGTAATAGACGTACAGCATGCCGAGGATGAGCACGGCGAGCGAGGCCATCCAGGCATAGAACTTCGTGCCGCCCTTGAGGACGTAGCGCACGTAGTCGGAGACGAAACTGGTCAGCACGGTGCGCTCCTCAGTCGTAGAAGTAGAAGAATTTCGGGAAGGTGTTGAGCTCGGCCTTGAGGCGGAACACGTTCTTCCGCTGCAGGATCTTGCTCACTTCGCTTTCCGGGTCGAGCAGGTTGCCGAACTTGCGGGCGCCGACCGGGCAGACCTCGACACAGGCCGGGTAGCGGCCGTGGCGGGTACGCTGCAGGCACCAGTGGCACTTCTCGACGACACCGCGCATGCGCGGCCGGTTGCCCAGGTAGTGGGTCACCGGATTCATTTCTTCCTTGGGGAGCACCGGGGTGGTGACGTTGATGCGGCGCGCCCAGTAGGGGCAGGCGCCCATGCACATGCGGCAGCCGATGCACCAGTTGTAGTCGATCACCACCGGGCCGTCGGCTTCGCGGTAGGTGGTGCGCACCGGGCAGACCTTGACGCAGGGCGGCTTTTCGCACTGCATGCAGGCGATCGGCATGTAGGTGGCGTCGTCCTCCGGCACTTTCTCGGGGTTGTAGTGGTACTGGCCTTCGAGCACCTGGCCGGCCGGCGTGTAGGCGTTGCCGCCGACCTGGATGCCGAGGCCTTCGGGGTAGCCGTGATTCATCTTCTCGGCCTCGAACTTGCCGCGCTCCATGCGCAGCACCTGAATCCACTCGATCTTCTCGCCGGGGCGGCCCTTGCCGCGCGACTGGTTGTTCTCGGCGACGCAGGCATGGACGCAGCGCCGGCAGCCGATGCACTTGCGGATGTTGAGGGCGTAGCCCATCAGGACGCCGGGCTGGGCGTCGGTGGTGTCGACGGTGACCTTCTTGCCGTATTCGGCGGAATAGCGCCGTTCGAGGCGCGCGCGCGCCTCGGCCTTTTCCTCGGCCGTCATCAGGCGGTAGTTCTTCTGGAAGTGCTCGGCCCATTCGGCGGAGGCATGGGCGTCGTCGGACTGGGTCATCAGCGCGGCCGTTCCCATCAGCGACGACAAGCTCAGCATGCCGCCGGCCCTCAGGAAATCGCGTCGTGTCGTCTGCACGACTGCCTTCGAAGGGTCGGCCGTTGCCGGCGCGCCGACCGGTTCGGCCGATGGATTTTCGTTACTGGCCACGTCAATTCTCCTCTGTTGGGAATGGTGATCGCCGGCAGCCGGGGAGGCCGAGGCGAAGCGGGCCGCGATGCTGCCACGGATTTCCTGCGGGTTCATTGACTACGGTCAACATGGGAAGACGGGAACTTGTTCTCGGTGGTCCCCGTCTGCGCCCGGCTGTCCGGCGGAGGCCTTGCGCCAAGCCTTGCGGCGGCGGATTGGGCCTCGTCGCCGCGTGCTCCATAGAAAGAAATTCGGCCTGATAAAATCATTCCATGACTCCTGGTACCTCCGAATTCATCTCCATCCGCGGTCGTCGTCTCCATTGCCGCTGCTGGGGCGGGGATTCGGCGCCCATGCTCTTCATGCTCCATGGCTGGGGCGACGTGTCGGCCAGCTTCCAGTTCGTGGTGGATGCCCTGCGGCGGGACTGGCGCGTGATTGCGCCGGATTGGCGGGGTTTCGGGCTTTCCCAATGGAACGAGGGGCCCTACTGGTTTCCCGACTATGTGGCCGATCTGGATGCGTTGCTGGCCTGTTGGACGCCGGACGTGCCGGCACGGCTCGTGGGCCACAGCATGGGCGGCAACGTGGCCAGCCTCTACGCCGGCATCCGGCCCGAGCGGGTGGCGGGCATCGTCAATCTGGAGGGTTTCGGCCTGCGGCCGACAGAGTCGGCCGAGGCGCCCGCGCGTTACGTCAAATGGTTGGGCCAGGTGCGCGGGGAGGCGGGCTTTCGCGTCTATACTGGCAGGGCGGCCTTCGCGGCGCGACTGCGCCAGGACAATCCGCGCCTGACGCCCGAGCGGGCGGCCTTTCTGGCGGAGCATCTGGCGGAAGCGGTCGAGGAGGGCGTGCGGGTCGCCGCCGATCCGTGTCACCGCTGGGCGAATCCGATCCTCTACCGGATCGAGGAGGCGAAGGCCTGCTGGCGCCGCGTCACCGCGCCGGTGCTGTGGGTGCGCGGGGCGGATTCCGGCTACCTGCGCGAGTACATCCCCGAAGAAGCGGATTACTTCGAGCGGCTGGCCTGCTTCAGCAACGGCCGCGACGTGCTGCTGGAGGACTGCGGTCACAACCTTCACCACGACCGACCGGAGGACGTGGCCCGATTGATCGAGGAGTTTTTCGCTTGACCCTGAACGCGGATCTGCATTGCCATTCCACCGTCTCCGACGGACTGCTGGCGCCGGCCGAACTGGCCCGGCGTGCCCACGGCAACGGCGTGGAGCTTTGGGCGCTCACCGACCACGACGAGACCGGCGGCCTCGCCGAGGCGCGGGCGGCGGCCGAAGAGGCCGGCCTGCGCTTCGTCAATGGGGTGGAGGTTTCCGTCTCCTGGGGCGAGGACCAGACGGTGCATATCGTCGGCCTGGGCTTCGATGCGGCTTACCAGCCGCTGCTGGATGGGCTGGCCCAGGTGCGCGGCGGGCGCGACTCGCGGGCGGCGCGCATGGCGGCGGAGCTGGACAAGGTGGGCATCCACGGCGCCTACGAGGGTGCTCTCAAGTACGTGGGCAACCCGGCCCTGATCTCCCGTTCCCATTTCGCCCGCTATATCGTGGAGCTGGGCCACGCCAAGGACGTGAAGTCGGTGTTCGACTGGTGGCTGGCCAAGGGCAAGCCCGGCTACGTGAGCCACCCCTGGGCGACGCTGGAGGATGCCCTGGGCTGGATTCACGGTGCCGGCGGCATCGCCGTGATCGCCCATCCGGGCCGCTACCGGCTGACCAAGGCGGAGTTGCGGCAGATGTTCGGTGTCTTCAAGGACCTGGGCGGGCGCGGCATCGAGGTGATCTCCGGCTCCCACGGCGAGGACGAGATGCGGGAGTACGCCCGCGTGGCGCGGGAATTCGGCTTCCTGGCATCCCGCGCCTCGGATTTCCACGGTCCCGGCGAGAGCTGGATCGACCTCGGCAGGCTGCCGCCGCTGCCGGAAGACCTAACCCCTGTCTGGAGCGAGTTGATCTGATGGCCCAGTGTTTTCATATCCACCCCGAACATCCCCAGCCGCGGCTCATCAAGCATGCGGCGGAAATCGTGCGCGACGGCGGTCTCGTCGCCTTGCCGACGGATTCGGCCTACGCCTTGTGCGGGCATGTGGGCGACGCGGATCTGCTGGACCGCATCCGCCGCGTCCGCGGTGTGGACGAACGCCATCTCTTCACGCTGATGTGCCGCGACCTTTCCGAGATCGCCACCTACGCCAAGGTGGATAACGCCACCTTCCGGCTGCTCAAAGCGACCACGCCGGGCAGCTACACCTTCATCCTGGAAGGCACCAAGGAGCTGCCGCGCCGGGTGCTGCATCCGAAGCGCAAGACCATCGGCCTGCGGGTACCCGACCACCCCCTGGTGCTGGCCTTGCTGGAGGAACTCGGCGAGCCGCTGCTGACCTCGACCCTGATCCTGCCGGGGGAGGAGGAGCCCCTATGCGACGCGGAGGAAATCCGCGAGCGGCTGGAGAAGCAGATCGACCTGGTGATCGACGCCGGCATCTGCGGCTGCGGCACGACGACGGTCATCAACCTGGTGGGCGGTACCCCCGAGCTGATCCGGCGCGGTCACGGTCCGTTGGAGCCCTTCGGGCTCTAAGCGCCGGTCTGATAGAATCCGGCGTCCCCGCTTCGGCCAGTCCCGATGGAATTCGATATCCAGAAGCTCGCGATCAACGCGCTTCCGGTCATTTTCGCGATCACGCTGCACGAGGCGGCGCACGGCTATGCGGCGCGGCACTTCGGCGACGACACGGCCTGGCGGGAGGGGCGCATCAGCGCCAACCCGCTGCGCCACATCGACCCGGTGGGCACGATCCTGGTGCCGGCGCTGATCCTGCTGCTGAGCCAGGCCAGCCTGCTGTTCGGCTGGGCCAAGCCGGTACCGGTGAATTTCGGCAACCTGCGGCGACCGAAGCAGGACATGCTGTGGGTGGCGGCGGCCGGACCGGGCGCCAACCTGGCGATGGCGCTGGGTTGGGCCTGCCTGCTGAAGCTGGCGGTGCTGATGCCGGTGCACGCCTACACGGAGGCGATGGAGGAAATGGGGCGCGCCGGACTGGTGGTGAACACGGGCCTGATGCTGCTGAACCTGTTGCCGATTCCGCCCCTGGACGGTGGACGCATCATGGTCAGCCTGCTGCCCCACCGGGCGGCCTGGAAATTCGCCCAGCTCGAACGTTACGGGCTGGTGATTCTGCTGGCACTGCTGTTCCTCGGCGTGCTGGACGTTGTGTTGTATCCCTTGATGGGGCTCTTCCTGCTGTTGCTGAAGAGCTTGTTCGGTATCTGATCAGACCATGTACGCTGAAAAAGTCCTTTCCGGCATGCGGCCCACGGGCCGGCTGCACCTCGGCCACTACCACGGCGTGCTCGCCAACTGGATCAAGCTCCAGCACGAGTACCCCTGCCTGTTCTTCGTCGCCGACTGGCATGCCCTGACCACGGCCTACGACGAGCCGGGCACCATCACCCAGAACACCTGGGACATGATCGTGGACTGGCTGGCGGCGGGCGTGGACCCCTCCCAGGCGACCCTGTTCATCCAGTCCCGCGTGCCGGAGCATGCGGAGCTGCACCTCCTGATGTCCATGATGACGCCGCTGGGCTGGCTGGAGCGCGTGCCGACCTACAAGGACCAGCAGGAGAAGCTGACCCACAAGGACCTGACCACCTACGGCTTCCTCGGCTATCCGCTGCTGCAGGCGGCCGACATCCTGATCTACCGGGCCGACAAGGTGCCGGTGGGCGAGGATCAGGTGCCCCACATCGAGTTCACGCGCGAGATCGCGCGCCGCTTCAACCATCTCTACGGCCGCGAGCCCAATTTCGAGGAGAAGGCCAAGGAGTCGGTGAAGAAGCTCGGCTCCAAGCGCGCCAAGCTCTACGAGGAACTGCGCACGCGCTATCAGGAGAAAGGCGAAGACGAGGCCCTGGAGCAGGGCAAGGCCCTGCTCAACGAGACGCAGAACCTGTCGCTGGGCGACCGGGAGCGCCTGTTCGGCTACCTGGAGGGCGGCGGCAAGATGATCCTGGTGGAGCCGGGCGCGCTCTTGACCGAGGCTTCCCGCATGCCGGGCCTGGACGGCCAGAAGATGTCCAAGTCCTACGGCAACACCATCGCCCTGCGGGAGGACGAGGAGTCCATCCGCAAGAAGATCCGCACCATGCAGACGGACCCGGCGCGCGTGCGCCGTACCGACTGCGGTGATCCCGAGAAGTGCCCGGTGTGGCAGTTCCACCTGATCTACTCGAACGACGAGGTGAAGTCCTGGGTGCAGCAGGGCTGCCGCTCGGCGGGCATCGGCTGCATCGAGTGCAAGCAGCCCGTCATCGAGGCCGTGCTCAAGGAGCAGGAGCCCATGCGCGAGCGGGCCCGCATGTACGAGGAGGACCCGCAGCTGGTGAAGAACATCATCGCCGACGGCTGCGAGAAGGCCCGCAAGCTGGCCCAGGAAACCATGCGCGACGTGCGCGAGGCCATCGGCCTGGACTACAGCTGACCATGCTCTCCGCCGCCACCGAAGAGGAACTGCTGAAGGCGATCCACGAGATCTTCGTGGACCGCATTCCGTTCAACCGCGTGCTGGGTATCGACGTGGTCTCCCTGCACCACGACAGTCCGGAAGTGCGCTTCGCGATGCGGCCCGACCTGGTGGGCAACTTCAACCGCGGCATGCTCCACGGCGGCGTCATCTCGGCGGTGCACGATCTGACGGGCGGCCTGGTGGCCTTTCTCGGCGTTCAGCAGAAGCTCAAGGACCGGCCCATGGCGGAGCGCATCGAGCGTTTCGGTCGCATCGGCACCATCGACCTGCGTGTCGATTACCTGCGGCCCGGCCTCGGCGAATGGTTCACCTGCCGCGGACGGCCCCTGCGCACCGGCAACAAGGTGGCGGTGGCCCATATGGAACTCATCAACGACGGCGGCGAGCTGATTTCCGTCGCCACCGGCGCCTACACGGTCTCGTGATGAACGACGAAGCCACGGTTGCCGGAGAGCTTGCGGTCGTCGAGGCCGCAGCGCCGGAACATCATATTCCCAGGGTCTACGGCGAACCGCTGACGGTGATGCCGCGGGATCTCTACATCCCGCCGGATGCCCTTGAGATCATCCTCGATGCCTTCGAGGGGCCCCTCGACCTGCTGCTCTACCTGATCCGCAAGGCCAATCTCAACATCCTCGACATCCCGATGGCGCCGCTGACGGCCCAGTACCTCAAGTACATCGAGGAGATGCGCCATCACAACCTGGAACTCGCTGCCGATTACCTGCTGATGGCGGCCATGCTGCTGGAGATCAAGTCGCGCATGCTGTTGCCGCGTCCGCCCAAGCCCGACAGCGGCGAGCCGGAGGACCCGCGCGCCGAATTGGTGCGCCGCCTGCTGGAGTACGAGCGCATGAAGTTGGCGGCGGCCAGGCTCAACGAGCTGCCCCAGGCCCACCGGGATTACGAGTGGGTATCGGTGTGGGTGGCCGACAAGGTGGCCGAGCGCCAGCCCGAGGTCACCCTGCACGACCTGCAGGTGGCCTGGCTGTCCCTGATGAAGCAGGCCCGCGTCAAGCAGCATCACAAGATCCAGCGCGAGGAGCTGTCGGTACGCGAGCACATGACCATCATTCTGCGCAAGCTGTCCGGGCGCGGCTATGTGGTTTTCGAGGAGGTCTTCGAGGTGGAGGGGGGCGTGCCCCATCTCGTCGTCAGCTTCCTCGCGATACTGGAACTGGTGCGCGAGCGCCTCGTCGAAATCACCCAGAACGAGGCCCTGGCGCCGATCTACGTCAAACTGCCCGACAACGATGGTTACGCTCTACAAGCCTGAAGACTTCAAGATCGTCCTGGAAGCCGCCCTGCTGGCGGCCAACGATTCCATGCCCCTGGCCGAACTCAAGAAGCTGTTCGACCAGGAGTTCGACGACGACACCTGGCGCACGCTGCTGGACGACTTACGCCGCGACTGGGCCAACCGCGGCGTCGAACTGGTGCAGCTCGCCACCGGCTGGCGCTTCCAGACGCGGCCCGAGTACCAGGCCTTCCTCGATCGCCTGAAGAACGAGAAGCCGGCCCGCTATTCCCGCGCCGTGATGGAGACGCTGGCCATCATCGCCTACCGGCAGCCGGTGACCCGCGGCGACATCGAGGACATCCGCGGCGTGGCGGTGTCGCCGAACATCCTGAAGACGCTGGAGGCCCGCGGCTGGATCGACACCGTGGGCCATCGCGACGCGCCGGGCCGACCGGCCCTCCACGCCACGACGCGGAAGTTTCTCGACGACCTGGCCCTGCGCAGCCTTTCCGAGCTGCCGCCCCTGACCGAAATCGAAAAGGTGATGGATCTTGCAGAATTCCCGACAGCCCCCGCAGAAGCCGAAGCCCTCCCCGAGCAAGCCGACCGGCCGGCCGAAGAGCAAGTCGACGGCCGGCAGCAAGCGGACGCCTTTCCGGCCGCCCCAGACGCGGCCTGAGGCGGGCGCCGCCGCCGCGGATCGCGGTGGCGCCGATGCCGCCGCGCCGCGTGACGAGGAGGCCGGCCCCAAGCTGCAGAAGGCCCTGGCGGACGCCGGCCTCGGTTCGCGCCGCGAGATCGAGACGTGGATCGCCGAAGGCCGCGTCAGCGTGAATGGCGAGCCGGCCCATGTGGGCCAGCGCATCCAGGCCGGCGACAAGGTGCGCGTCAGCGGCCGGCTGGTGAATCTGCGTTTCGCCTCGCGCCTGCCGCGGGTGCTGATCTACCATAAGCCGGAAGGGGAGATCGTCTCCCGCGACGACCCCGAGAAGCGGGTCAGCGTGTTCGACAAGCTGCCGCGCATCCGCGGCGGACGCTGGATCGCCATCGGCCGCCTCGACTTCAATTCCTGCGGCCTGCTGTTGTTCACCTCCAGCGGCGAACTGGCGAACCGTCTCATGCATCCCCGCTACGGGCTGGAGCGGGACTACGCCGTGCGCGTGCTGGGCGAGCTGTCCGACGAGGCGGCGGCCCAGTTGAAGGCCGGTGTCCAGCTCGAAGACGGCGTGGCGCGCTTCCTGCGGTTCCAGGAGGCGGGAGGCGAGGGCGCCAACCATTGGTACGACGTGACCCTGGCCGAGGGGCGCAACCGGGAGGTGCGGCGCATGTTCGAGACGGTCGGCGTGACGGTGAGCCGCCTGATGCGGGTGCGCTATGGTCCCATCCGTCTGCCGTCCAACCTCAAGCGCGGCCAATGCCGGGAGTTGACGCCGGCCGAGGTGGAGCAGTTGCTGAAGGTTCTCAAGGCGGCCGGACCGGCGCCCGAGGCGGGTAAAAACCCAGAAAAATCCGCAGCATGATTGCATCTGGGGCCTCTATCCGGTTATAATCCGCGCGGTTTTTTGGCACCGTTCTCGGAGTAGAGAGAAAGAATGGGCTTTCGAGCCCATTTTTTATTTGTGTTTCCGGATATGCAACTGGTCGAACTCATCGAACAGGCCGTTAACGGCCTCGGCTACGAACTCGTCGATTTCGAGACGAGTCCGCGTGCGCGCCTGCTCCGCGTCTTCATCGACAAGGAGGAGGGGATTTCGGTGGATGACTGCGCGTTGGTCAGCAATCACCTGACCCGCCTGTTCACCGTCGAGAACATCGACTATGACCGTCTGGAGATATCGTCCCCGGGAATGGACCGGCCGCTCAAGAAGCCCGCGGATTTTGCGCGTTTCGCCGGCCAGGAGGCGCAGTTCAAGCTGCGCATCCCGGTGGGCAATCAGCGCAACTTCACGGGCGCGATCCTGGGCGAGGCCGACGGCGTCGTACGCTTCCGCGTCGGCGCCGAGGAAATGGCGTTCCCTCTCGACAACATCGAGAAGGCCCGCCTGGTGCCGAAGTTTTGACTACGAATTTGTCGGAGGGACTGGAATGAGCCGCGAGATGTTGCTGCTGGTGGATGCCCTGGCGCGAGAGAAGAACGTCGACAAGGACACGGTATTCGCCGCCCTGGAGATGGCCCTGGCTTCCGCCACGAAGAAACGCATCAACGACGAGGCCGACGTGCGCGTCGAGATCGACCGCAATACCGGCGCCCACGAGGCCTTCCGCCGCTGGCTGGTGGTGGAGGACGACCTGGTCGAGAACGAGGAGCAGCAGATCGGCCTCACCGACGCCCGCGAACAACTGCCCGACGTGCAGCTCGAAGACTACGTCGAGGAGGCCCTGGAGCCCGTCGATTTCGGCCGCATCGGCGCCCAGGCCGCCAAGCAGGTGATCTTGCAGAAGATCCGCGACGCCGAGCGCGAGCAGGTGCTTAACGACTTCCTGGAGCGCAAGGAGCACCTGGTCACCGGCCAGGTCAAGCGCATGGAGAAGGGCGACGCCATCATCGAGGCCGGCCGCATCGAGGCGCGCCTGCCGCGCGACCAGATGATCCCGAAGGAGAACCTGCGCCCCGGCGACCGCGTGCGCGCCTGGCTGAAGAAGATCGACCGCCAGGCCCGCGGCCCGCAGCTGATCCTCTCGCGCACCGCTCCCGAATTCATCATGAAGCTGTTCGAGCTCGAAGTGCCCGAGATCGAGGACGGCATCATCGAGATTAAGGCCGCGGCGCGCGATCCCGGCGTGCGCGCCAAGATCGCCGTCAAGTCCAACGACCAGCGCGTCGATCCGCAGGGCACCTGCATCGGCATGCGCGGTTCCCGCGTCACGGCCGTGACCAACGAGCTGGCCGGCGAGCGCGTCGATATCGTGTTGTGGTCGGCCGATCCGGCCCAGTTCGTCATCGGCGCCCTGGCGCCGGCCCAGGTCAGCTCCATCGTCGTCGATGAAGAGAAGCACAGCATGGACGTGGTGGTGGACGAGGACAACCTGGCCATCGCCATCGGCCGCGGCGGCCAGAACGTGCGTCTCGCCACGGAACTGACCGGCTGGACCATCAACCTGATGACGGTCGAGGAGTCCCAGCAGAAGCAGGAATCCGAGACGGCGACGATCCGCAGCCTGTTCATGGAAAAGCTGGACGTGGACGAGGAGGTCGCCGATATCCTCATCCAGGAAGGCTTCTCGACGCTGGAGGAAATCGCCTACGTTCCCCTGCACGAAATGCTGGAGATCGAGGCCTTCGACGAGGCGACCGTCAACGAGCTGCGCGACCGCGCCCGCAACGTGCTGCTGACCGAAGCCATTGTGGACGAGGAGCAGCTGGAGAAGGTGGCCGAGGATATGCTGACGCTGGATGGCATGGACAAGTCGCTGGCGGCCAAGCTGGCCCGCGGCGGCGTTTGTACCCGCGACGATCTGGCCGATCTGGCCGTCGACGAACTCACCGAGATGACCGGCATCGACGAGGAACGTGCGAAGGCGCTGATCACCGTTGCGCGCGCCCATTGGTTTGCTGACGAAGAATAAGGGGACGTTTCCATGGCAATGATGAGCGTCGCCCAATTCGCGGCCGAGCTGAAAATGCCGGCTACGGCGCTGCTGGAGCAGCTGGCGAAAGCCGGCGTCAGCAAGAGCGCTACCGATGACACACTCTCCGAACAGGACAAGACCCGTCTGCTCGACTACCTGCGCAAGGCCCATGGCGAAACCGCGCCGAAGGCCAAGATCACGCTGACGCGCAAGCAGACCACCGAGATCAAGGCCGCCGATGCCACCGGCAAGGCGCGCACCATCCAGGTGGAGGTGCGCAAGAAGCGCGTCTTCGTCAAGCGCGATCCGGCCGAACTGGCCGCCGAATCCGCTGCCGAGGCCGCCGCCGTTGTCGAGGCGCCGGAGGAAGTACCGACGGAGCCCGTGGCGCCGCCGCCCGCACCCGCGCCCGTGGAGGTGGAAGTGCCGCCGCCGGCTCCGGTGCCGGTCGAACCGCCGCCCGCTCCGGCACCGGCGCCGGAGCCTGCTCCCGCCAAGGCGGCACCGAGCGGAAATGCTTCGGTGATCGGCGAGCGCCAAGTGGCGCTGCGCCAGGCCGAGGCCAAGCGCCAGGCCGAGCTGGCTGCGATCCAGGCGGCCGAATTGAAGGCGAAGCAGGAGCGCGAAGTCCGCGCCCGTGCCGAAGCCGAAGCCCGTCTCGTCCAGCAGCAGGCTGAAGCGGCCCGCAAGGCGGCCGAGGCGGCGAAGCCGGAAGGCGGCGTCTCCGGTACGCTGCACAAGCCGGCGGCGAAGCCCGGTGAGGAAGCCAAGAAGCCCGCCAAGAAGGATAGCAAGCCCGGCGCCTGGAAGGACGACGCGGCGAAGAAGCGCACCATCAAGACCCGTGGCGACACGGGGGGCGGCGCCGGCGGCTGGCGCGGCGGTCCCAAGGGCCGGCATGGCCGGCACCACGACGAGGCGCCGGCCCAGCAGCAGCCCGTCGAAGCCATCGTGCGCGAAGTGCATATTCCCGAGACCATTAGCGTTGCCGACCTGGCCCACAAGATGTCGGTGAAAGCCACCGAGGTCATCAAGGCCCTCATGAAGATGGGCATGATGGTCACCATCAACCAGCAGCTCGATCAGGAAACGGCGATCATCGTCGTCGAGGAAATGGGCCACAAGGCCTTCGCCGCCAAGCTTGACGATCCCGATGCCTTCCTCGACGAACATGTCGACCACAAGGACGTCGAACTGCTGCCGCGGGCGCCGGTGGTCACCGTCATGGGCCACGTGGACCACGGCAAGACCTCGCTGCTTGACTATATCCGCACCGCCAAGGTGGCGGCGGGCGAAGCCGGCGGCATCACGCAGCATATCGGCGCCTATCACGTCGAGACCCCGCGCGGCGTCATCACCTTCCTCGATACTCCGGGCCACGAGGCCTTCACGGCGATGCGCGCCCGTGGCGCCAAGGCCACGGACATCGTGATCCTGGTGGTGGCGGCCGACGACGGCGTCATGCCCCAGACCAAGGAAGCCATCCACCACGCCAAGGCCGCCGAGGTGCCGCTGGTGGTGGCGGTGAACAAGATCGACAAGCCGGGCGCCAACCCGGACCGCGTGCGCCAGGAACTCGTCGCCGAAGGCGTGGTGCCCGAGGAGTACGGCGGCGACTCGCCCTTCGTCCATGTGTCGGCGAAGACCGGCCAGGGCATCGACGACTTGCTGGAGCACGTGCTGCTGCAGGCCGAGGTGCTGGAGCTGACGGCGCCCAAGGAAGTGCCGGCCAAGGGCCTCATCATCGAGGCGCGTCTCGACAAGGGCAAGGGCCCGGTGGCGACGATCCTCGTCCAGTCCGGTACTCTGCGGCGCGGCGACGTGCTGCTGGCGGGGCAGGTCTATGGCCGCATCCGCGCCATGCTCGACGAGAACGGCAAGCCCATCGAGGAAGCGGGTCCCTCCATCCCCGTGGAGATCCAGGGTCTATCGGACGTGCCGGGTGCCGGCGACGAGGCGATGGTCATCATCGACGAGCGCAAGGCGCGCGAGATCGCGCTGTTCCGCCAGGGCAAGTTCCGCGACGTGCGCCTGGCCAAGCAGCAGGCAGCCAAGCTGGAGACCATGTTCGAGCAGATGGGCGAGGGCGAGGTCAAGTCGCTGGCCCTCATCATCAAGGCCGACGTGCAGGGTTCCCAGGAGGCCCTGGTCCATGCCCTCACCAAGCTTTCCACGGATGAGGTGAAGGTCCAGGTCATCCACGCCGCGGTCGGCGGCATCAGCGAGTCCGACGTGAACCTCGCCGAAGCGTCGAAGGCGGTCATTATCGGCTTCAACACGCGCGCCGATGCCGGGGCGCGCAAGGCCGCCGAGAACTTCGGCGTCGACATCCGCTACTACAACATCATCTACGATGCCGTGGATGAGGTGAAGGCGGCCATGTCGGGCATGCTGTCGCCGGAGAAGAAGGAAAGCGTCATCGGCCAGGTGGAGATCCGTCAGGTGTTCCGTATCTCCAGGGTCGGCACCGTGGCCGGCTGCATGGTGCTGTCCGGCATCGTCAAGCGCAATGCGAGCATCCGCCTGCTGCGCAACAACGTCGTCATCCACACCGGCGAACTGGAATCCCTCAAGCGCTTCAAGGACGACGTGCGCGAGGTCAAGGAAGGCTTCGAGTGCGGCCTCAACCTGAAGAATTTCAACGACATCCAGGAAGGCGACCAACTGGAAGTGTTCGAGATCCAGGAAGTCGCCCGCAGCCTCTAAGGCAGGGCGGGGCGCGCGGCAACTCTGCCGTGCGCCCCGACAATTTCGCCAAGATGAAATCCTTCTCCCGTTCCGAGCGCGTCAATGAGCAGATCCGCCGCGAGCTGGCGGACCTGATCCGTTCCGGCCTCAAGGACCCGCGCATTGCCCGGCAGATGAAGCTGGTCACGCTCACCGACGTGGAGGTGACGCCGGACTATGCCCACGCCAAGGTCTTCTACACGTCCTTGTCGACGGAGGACCAGCGCGAGTCGGTCGACCAGACCCTGAAGGCGGCGGCCGGCTTCCTGCGCCGCGAACTGGGCCGCCGCGTCCGCATTCACCACATCCCGGAACTCCACTTCCACTACGACACCTCGGTCGAGCGGGGTACGCACTTGGCGCACTTGATCGACGAGGCGGTGAAGTCCGACCACATGGGGCACGAGGCCCCTGCGGCGGAGGCCGACCGGAGCGAAGCGCCGGTTGAGCAAAGCGACCGAAGCCGCGGCGACGAGTGATCCCGGCGTGAGCAAGCCCCGCAGTGCGCCGCGCCGCCGGGTGGACGGCGTCCTCCTGCTCGACAAGCCCATCGGCATGACGTCCAACGACGCCCTGCAGAAGGCGCGTCGTCTCTTCAATGCCGCCAAGGCCGGGCATACCGGGACCCTCGATCCTCTGGCAACAGGCCTGTTGCCCCTGTGCTTCGGTGAGGCGACCAAGTTCGCCGGCGAGTTGCTCGATGCCGACAAGACCTATCTGGCAAAGCTGCGGTTGGGCGTCACCACCGATACGGCCGACGCCGAAGGGCAGGTCCTGGAGACGCGGCCGGTCGATACGTCCGAGGATGCGGTGCGCGAGGTGCTGGGGCGTTTCCTCGGCGAAATCGACCAAGTGCCGCCCATGCACTCCGCCCTCAAGCGGGACGGGCGGCCTTTGTACGAATATGCGCGCAAGGGTATCGAGGTGGAGCGGGCGTCCCGCCGCGTGACCATCCACGCCATCACCCTGGAGGCATGGCAGGGGGAGAGCTTCGACATTGAAGTCGCCTGCAGCAAGGGCACTTATATCCGCACCCTGGCGGAGGATATCGGCAAGGTGCTCGGTTGCGGCGCCCATCTGGCGGCCCTGCGCCGCACCCGTATCGGCAGCCTTTCGATTGCCGACGCCGTCGGACTGGAAGCCCTGGACACCTTGGACATGTCGCAGCGGGACGAGCGGCTGCGGCCGGTGGATGCCCTGCTGGCAAGCTTGCCGCGGGCTGAGCTCGGTGCCGCCGAGACCCAGCGGGTGCTGCATGGGCAAGGGGTGCGTTGGCAGGGGGCACCGGGGAGCCGCTACCGCTATTACGGGGAAAGCGGCGAGTTTCTCGGCCTCGGCGAACTGACGGCGGACGGCTGGCTGAACCCCCGACGCCTGGTGGCCCAATCCGATATTCCCTCCTGAGGAAAAACACCGATCCGGGCCGGAAATCTGCCGCTGCTTCTTGAGTTTAGCGAAACTCGGCATGTATAATGCTGCGCTCTCCGGGAAACCGCGAACATACGAACGAACCTACTGAGTAAGGAAGAAACACCAATGGCTATTTCGACCGCCGACAAGGCTAAGATCGTCACCGATTACCAGCGCGCCCAGGGCGATACGGGTTCTCCCGAAGTGCAGGTGGCCCTGCTGACCGCCCGCATCAACGACCTCACCGGCCACTTCAAGGCCCACGTCAAGGATCACCACTCCCGCCGCGGCCTGCTCAAGATGGTGAGCCAGCGTCGCAAGATGCTCGACTACCTCAAGCGCAAGAACGCCGACAGCTATCGCGCGCTGATCGAGCGCCTCGGCCTGCGCAAGTAATTTTTGCGGGTTCGACATCAATGCAGGCTGCCCGATACTGCGGGCACCACTGAACTGCGCCGGCATGGCCTTATTGGCCATGCCGGCTTTTTATTTTGCGAAAGGATTTTTCCGTGCTGACATCGATCAAGAAAAGCTTCACCTACGGCGCCCATACCGTGACGCTGGAAACCGGCGAGATCGCCCGCCAGTCCAGCGGCGCCGTCATGGTCAACATGGACGACACCGTCATTCTGGCTACCGTCGTCGCCAAGACTGAGGCCAAGGCCGGCCAGGACTTCTTCCCGCTGACCGTCGACTACGTCGAGAAGGTTTATGCCGCCGGCCGCATTCCCGGCGGCTTCTTCAAGCGCGAGGGCCGTCCCTCGGAGAAGGAGACCCTGACGTCGCGCCTGATCGACCGCCCGATCCGCCCGCTGTTCCCGGAAGGCTTCTACAACGAAGTCCAGGTCATCATCCATGTCCTCTCCAGCAATCCGGAAGTCGATCCCGACATTCCGGCCATGATCGGCGCCTCCGCCGCCCTGGCGATCTCCGGCATTCCGTTCAACGGCCCCATCGGCGCCGCCCGCGTCGGCTACATTAATGGCCAGTACGTGCTGTGCCCGACCATCAGCCAGTTGCCGGAAAGCCAGCTGAACCTCGTCGTCGCCGGTACCGAGAGCGCCGTGCTGATGGTGGAATCGGAAGCCCAGCAGCTGTCCGAGGAAATCATGCTCGGCGCCGTGGTGTTCGGCCACGACCAGATGCGTGCCGCCATCAACGCCATCAACGAACTGGTGGAAGTTGCCGGCAAGCCCGAGTGGAACTGGCAGCCGCCGGCCAAGAACGAGGCCCTGATCGCCAAGGTCAATGAACTGGCCGAAGCCGAGCTGCGTGAAGCCTATCGCATCACCAGCAAGCAGGCGCGCACCCAGAAGTGCCGCGAAGTTTCCAAGAAGGTGATCGACACCCTGTGCACCGGCGAAGGCGCTCCCGATGCGATCGATGTCGGCAACCTGATTTTCGAACTGGAAGCGAAGATCGTCCGCAGCCAGATTCTCAACGGCGAGCCGCGTATCGACGGCCGCGATACCCGCACCGTGCGCCCGATCACCATCCGTCACGGCGTGCTGCCGCGTACCCACGGTTCCGCACTGTTTACCCGTGGCGAGACCCAGGCGCTGGTTGTCGCCACCCTCGGCACCGGCCGCGACGAGCAGATCATCGACGCCCTGCAGGGCGAGTACCGCGACCGCTTCATGCTCCACTACAACATGCCTCCCTTCGCCACCGGCGAGACCGGCCGCGTCGGCAGCCCGAAGCGCCGCGAGATCGGTCACGGCCGTCTGGCCAAGCGCGCCCTTATTGCTGTGCTGCCGTCGGCCGATGAGTTCGGCTACAGCATGCGCGTCGTTTCCGAGATCACCGAGTCCAACGGCTCCTCGTCGATGGCCTCCGTCTGCGGCGGCTCCCTGGCGCTGATGGATGCGGGCGTGCCGCTGAAGGCCCATGTGGCCGGCATCGCCATGGGTCTGATCAAGGACGGCAACCGCTTCGCCGTGCTGACCGACATTCTCGGCGACGAGGATCACCTCGGCGACATGGACTTCAAGGTGGCCGGTACGGAGAACGGCGTCACGGCCCTGCAGATGGACATCAAGATCCAGGGCATCACCAAGGAGATCATGCAGGTCGCCCTGGCCCAGGCCAAGGAAGCGCGCCTGCACATCCTCGGCATCATGCAGACTTCGATGAGCGGCAGCCAGGAAATTTCCGACTTCGCGCCGCGCATGATTACCATGAAGATCAATCCGGAGAAAATCCGCGACGTGATCGGCAAGGGCGGTGCGGTGATCCGTGCGCTGACCGAAGAGACCGGCTGCGTCATCGACATCGAGGACGACGGCAGCATCACCATCGCCTCGGTGAATGCCGATGCGGCCCAGGTCGCCAAGAAGCGCATCGAAGACATCACTGCCGAAGTCGAAGTCGGCAAGGTCTACGAAGGCACCGTCCTGCGTCTGCTGGATTTCGGCGCCATCGTCCAGATCCTGCCGGGCAAGGATGGTCTGCTGCACATCTCCCAGATCGCCAACGAGCGCGTCAATGCTGTTTCCGACCATCTCAAGGAAGGTCAGGCGGTCAAGGTCAAGGTCATCGAGACCGACGACAAGGGCCGTGTGCGTCTGTCAATGAAGGCCGTCGCCGAGGTTGCGCCGGCGCAGTAAGCGGTATTGCTGCCGGCCGCTCCAGGGTGGCTGGGCAGCACAAAGCAAAACGGACGCCGCGGCGTCCGTTTTTTTATTCAGGCCTTTGGGCTTCGGCTGCTCGCTTTGCGAGCTAAATTCGCTATGCGAAGTTAGCCTGCGCCGAAAACAGATGGCGAAGCGTCACTTCGCCATCTGCTTTTCGCGACGCTCTTCGAGTTCCTTGCAGTCGATGCAGAGGGTGGCCGTGGGACGCGCTTCCAGGCGCTTGAGGCCGATCTCGACGCCGCAGCTATCGCAATAGCCGTATTCGCCGGCTTCGATGCGGGCGATGGACTCGTCGATCTTCTTGATCAGCTTGCGTTCGCGGTCGCGGTTGCGCAGTTCAAGCGCGATGTCGGACTCCTGGCTCGCGCGGTCGTTGGGATCGGCAAACACCGTGGCTTCGTCCTGCATGGTGTGTACCGTGCGTTCGATATCGTCAAGCAACTCCTGCTTCAGCGATTCGAGAATCTTGCGGAAGTGAGCCATCTGCTTGCTATTCATGTATTCCTCGCCCTTTTTGGGAATGTAGGGCGGGAATTGCTTATGCAGAAAATCGTCAGCCATGCTCGCGTGCCCGTTGCGGAAAAGCCGCTTTTATAAACGAAACGCCCCCTTGCCGCAAGTCGAGATTTTCTGACGTGATCGTCCCCGTATGTCGCGGCTGGCTTGTCACCGACTGTCGCATGGCTTGTCCGCTCCGGAGCGTCTGGCGAGCCGTGATGGCCTATTCACTGGTGATTGTCCGCCGAGGTTTCCCCAATGTCTTCATTCCAGAGCTCCGGCCTGGCGGCGATGAATTCGCGCATCAAGGCAATGCAGGTCTCGTCCTGGAGGACTTCGATGGTTACGTCTCTGGAGCGCAGCAATGCTTCCTCGCCCATGAAGCTGCGGTTCTCGCCGATGACAACCCGGGGAATGCCATACAGCAGAATGGCACCGGAGCACATGGAGCAGGGCGACAAGGTCGTATAGAGAACGGATTCGCGATAGACATGGGCGGCCTGCCGACCGGCATTCGCCAAGGCATCCATCTCACCGTGAAGAATGGGACTGCCCTGCTGGATGCGCCGGTTGTGGCCGCGGCCGATGATGCGCCCGCGGTGCACGATGACCGATCCGATAGGGATGCCGCCTTCGGCCAGGCCCTGTCGGGCTTCCGCAATGGCGGCTTGCATGAAGGGGTCCATAGGCTTCTCCTTGGTGGTCAACCCAGTTCGAAACTGGTGATGCCGTAGGTGCTGTCCATGGCCAGCCTGGGGGCATGGCCGGTGTACATGCGGGCCGTCTCGAACATCACGGACATGCCATGGCTCTCCGCCAAGGCGACGGCCTTGGCATTGCATTCCGGTACGTCGAGAAAGACGGGCTGCGCTGACGGCGCTGCTGCGCACAGCGCGGAAAACAGGGCATCGGCCGCTTGCGGCGTATCGGCAAACAAGGGGCCGACTTTCGCGCCGGAGCGGCAGAGGCGCAGGGTGCCATAGCCCAACAGCCGACTGCCATCGACCAGGCCAAGGGCTACGGTTTGGGGTTGCGCGATCCAGTTGCGCAGAAAGGCGCTCCGTCCGGTCGGGAAGAAGGACGCATCGTAGCTTTCCAGGCTCGGCCAGGGGAGGGAGAAAAGCGGCACCAGGCTTGTGCCGTCCGGCAACAAGGGTGTGGGGGGGCTGCCGCCATTGCGCTGGTAACGCACGTTGCGGTGGGCGAAGCGGAAGCCGCTGCGCCGGTAATTCTCCTGCTGGGCCAATACGCCATCGAGTCCCACACAGCGGCCTGCCAAGCGTGCCATGGCGGCCTGCCAGATGGCCCAGCCATGACCCCTGCCTCGATGGGACGGTTTGACGATGTAAAAGCCGATGAAGCCGAAGCTGTCGCCGTACCTGACGGCGGAAATCGTGGCCACGGGCTCGCCATCGATGAGACCGACGAGAAATCCCTCCCCGTCGGCAGCATGGAAGGGCGCCGCATCGTGAAGGCCGGGATTCCAGCCTTCGGCTGCGGCCCAATCCAGGGCGAGGCCGATTTCGCGATGAGACATGGTGCGGATGGTCAGGGCGGAAGAAGACATGCGGCGACGGCCTTCCATGCAACAGGGAATGCCTGCGATGAACCACCGGTACGCAGGCCGTGGATGGGAATGTGAGGATTATGCCTGGGCCGCTGAAATAGATTGATGTGCCCAGCGGGGACCCCGGAAATTTCCGTTGCCAAACCTTGCTGCCGGGCGGCAGCTTGATATACAATCCGCCTCCGTCATGTTTCTGCGGTTCCAACAGCTACGGCTTGCGGGAGTCACCGGAGAACTTTGATGGTAAGACCCAGGTTAATCTCGGGGTGTAGCGCAGCCCGGTAGCGCGCTTGCTTTGGGAGCAAGATGTCGGGGGTTCGAATCCCTCCACCCCGACCAAAGCGTCTCACCCCGACGGTAAGCTCGACGGACCGCCCGTAGCTCAACCGGATAGAGCACCGGCCTTCTAAGCCGGGGGTTAGGGGTTCGAGTCCCTTCGGGCGGACCAAAGGTTTTGTAGTACCGGTGGTGGCTGTAGCTCAGTTGGTAGAGTCCCGGATTGTGATTCCGGTTGTCGTGGGTTCGAGTCCCATCAGCCACCCCAACACCTTCCCCTTCTTCGGCAACGCTGAAGAGCCTTTCTGCGCCCTTGCAGCAACAGGTCGCCGCAGTCTCGCGACGCGGCCTTCCTTAGGCGGCCATTCGGCTTTCAATCGGCAGTATGCGATCAATCGCCAGCATCTCGAAGATCGCCATGACCTTCGTGCCGCAGTTCTGAATCACCAGTTTCTTCCCGCGTTCTTGGCAGGTCTTGTGCCAAGCCAGCAGCGTACCCACTCCGCTGCTGTCGATGTAGGTGACTTCCGAAAAATTGAGAATGACGCTATGGGTTTCGGTGCTTCCGAGCAGTCTTACGAAGGGGATTCGATAACGTGCGGAATTCATGACGTCGAAGCGTTCCGGCAAATCGATACGACCCGTGGCATCCCCGTGGAGCGTGGCTTGCGTTAGCATTATTTCCTCCCAAACGACTCGACTTTCTGCTTACCTGCTGCTGCATATTCGAAAATCCGCCGCAGCATTTCCTTTCGCTACTTGTTTATGTATAGACGAGCGGGAAGGCTTGGCTAGTAGGCGATTGCCTACGGAAAATCGAGAAGGTCGCATCCTCGATACCGCGTCCCCGAGCCTCAGTCGCCCGGCTCCATTTCCATCGCCGATTCGAGATCGACGACGCAGTCGAGAATTTTGCTGCCGAGTTCGGCATCGTCGTCGGACCAGACGGGTTCCGGAACGTCGTCCTCGGTTGCGACGGGTTCGATGTCGAAGTCGATGAACTTGTTGCCGATCTTGAGGGCCCTGATGCCGGAGGCGTGTTCGACGACTTCCCAGTCGTCGGGAACCTGGAGTTCGGCGGTTATCTGGACGGTGAGGGTTTTCATGGCGAGGGCTCCAGTGGGGGTGTGGGGCTAATGTACCCCAGGAAAAAGAACGGAGCCCCGCGGCTCCGTCTCCTTGGGAAAACTACGGGTCGTCAATGGCGCTTCAACTCTACGGGCTCATTCAGGACCAGCCAGTAAAGCCCCAATTGCCCGACCGCCTGGATAAATTTCTCGAAGTCCACCGGTTTGCGGATGTAGCTGTTGGCACCGAGGGTGTAGCCCTCGAAAATATCCTGCTGTTCCTTCGACGTGGTCAGAATCACCACCGGCATGAGCTTGGTGCGTTCGTCGGCGCGAACGCGCCGCAAGACTTCCAGTCCGTCAATGCGCGGCAGTTTCAAGTCCAGCAGAACGACGGCCGGCATCACCGTCAGATCGCGCCCGGCATGGCTGCCGGTGCCGAAGAGATAATCCAGGGCTTCGACGCCATCCCGCGCGACGACGACAGGATTCGAGATCCTATTCTTAGAAAAAGCGCGCAAGGTCAGCGCTTCGTCGTCCGGATTGTCCTCGACCAGCAGAATTGGTCGTTCGGCATTCATGATTCAACCCTCCTTTTTGCTGACGGCATGGCCGATGCCGCCATCGTCAAAACCATACACCCAGTTTCCGTGCCTCCGCAAGGTGAGAAATTGCGAGCCGTGAGATATTCAGGTCTTGCGGCGTTTGCGGGCGGGCGGGGGAGGGAGGTCTTCGGCGTGGATCAGGAAGAGCTTGTTTTCGCTGCTGGGCGTATCGATCCACATCAGCGGGAGGTCGGGGAAGGCCGCCTCGACGAGATCCCGGTTATGGCCGACTTCGACGGCGAGCAATCCGCCCGGCTTGAGATGGTTGCCGGCATTCGCGAGGATGCGGCGCACGACGTCGAGGCCGTCCTCACCCGCCCCGAGCGCAAGGGCCGGCTCATGGCGATATTCGGGGGGCAGCTCCGCCATCGAAGCGGTGGTGACATAGGGCGGGTTCGAGATGATGAGGTCGTAGCGGCGGTCGTCGAGGCCGTCGAACACGTCCGAGGCGACGAGGCGGACCTGCTCGCCGAGGCCGTAGTCGTCCACATTGCGCCGGGCGACGGCGAGGGCGTCCGCCGAGATATCGACCGCATCCACCTCGGCATTCGGGAAGGCATGGGCCATGAGGATGGCGAGGCATCCCGAACCGGTGCATAGGTCCAGAACGTCTTCCACGGCTTCCGGGTCCTCGATCCAGGGCGCAAAGCCTTCTGCCAGGAGCTCGGCGAAGTAGGAGCGCGGCACGATGACGCGCTCGTCCACATAGAAGCGGAAATCGCCGAGCCAGGCTTCCTTGGTCAGGTAGGCGGCGGGAATGCGGCGCGTCATGCGCTGCTGGAGGAGGTCCAGTACGGCGAGGCGTTCGCCGTGGGCGAGGCGGGTGTCCATGAAGGGCTCCAGCCGATCCGGCGGCAGATGCAGGGCATGGAGGATAAGCCAGGCCGCCTCGTCGTAGGCGTTCTCGGTGCCGTGGCCGAAGCAGAGCTGCGCTTCGTTGAAGCGGCTCGTGCCCCAGCGCAGCCAGTCGCGCAGGGTGTGCAGTTCGGTGAGCAGGGAGTCCATTATGTCCTCGCAGGGCCGCCCCAAGGGGACATGCGCCCCCCTGTGGGGGGCAGCGAATGAATGTGAGCGTGGGGGGCCATTATTGTCAGCCCAACAGGCGTTGCAGGATGCCCTGGTAGGCCGCGGTCAGCGGTTCCAGGTCGGCTACATCGACGCACTCGTCGATCTTGTGGATGGTGGCATTGAGGGGGCCGAACTCCACGACTTCGGGGCAGATGTCGGCGATGAAGCGGCCGTCGGAAGTTCCGCCCGAGGTGGAGAGTTCCGGCGTCACGCCGGTAACGGCATGGATGGCATCGACCACGGCGTCCACGAGCGCCCCCCGCGGCGTCAGGAAGGGCCGGCCGCCGAGGGTCCATTGGATCGCATATTCGAGACCGTGGCGGTCGAGGATCTCATGGACGCGGCTCTGCAGCCCCTCCATGGTGCTGGCGGTGGAAAAGCGGAAATTGAACAGGACTTCCAACTCGCCGGGAACCACGTTGGTGGCACCGGTGCCGCCACGGATGTTGGATATCTGGAAACTCGTGGGCGGGAAGTACTCGTTGCCCGCGTCCCAGCGCGTGGCGGCGAGTTCAGCCAGGGCGGGGGCCGCCTGGTGCACCGGGTTGCGCACGCGCTCCGGATAGGCGACGTGACCCTGGATGCCCTTGACCGTCAGCTTGGCCGAGAGGGAGCCGCGGCGGCCGTTCTTGATCATGTCGCCGAAGCGGTTGAAGGAGGTGGGTTCGCCGACGATGCAGCAGTCGATGGCTTCGCCGCGGGTCTTCAGTGTCTCGACGACGCTCACCGTGCCGTCCGTGGCGTCGCCTTCCTCGTCGGAGGTCAGCAGCAGGGCGATGGAACCCTTGTGGGTGGGACTGGCGGCGACAAAACGCTCGACGGCGACGACGAAGGCGGCCAGGGAGGATTTCATGTCGGCGGCGCCGCGGCCGTAGAGTCTGCCGTCGCAGATGGTCGGCACGAAGGGATCGGACTTCCACTTGTCCAGCGGCCCCGGCGGCACCACGTCGGTATGGCCGGCGAGACAGACGAGGGGCCGGGCGGCGCCGCGACGCGCCCACAGGTTGGACACGCCGTTGGCGTCGATGCGTTCGAGGACGAAGCCGAGAGGGACGAGCCGCTCGGCGATGAGGCCGAGGCAGCCGGCATCCTCAGGTGTGACGGAAGGGCGCGCGATCAGCGCCTGTGCGAGTTCCAGGGTGGCGGACATGGGGTGGGAGAGGTCGGCGATCAGTCGCCGAGCTTGAGCGTGAATTCGGAGAAACTGGTGGCGACGGCAGGCTGCTCGGCTTCCTTCGGTTTTTCGTCGGTTGCGGCGGCGGCGGGAGCCGCCTCGGTGTTGCTGATCAGCCAGTGCAGGTTGTTGGCCGAATCGGCATTGGCGAGGGCTTCTTCGAGGGTGATGACATTGTCGCGGTAAAGCTTGAACAGGGCCTGCTCGAAGGTCTGGGAGCCCGGCGACATGCTCTTTTCCATCGCCTCTTTGATGCCGTCCATGTCGCCCTTCTCGATGAGTTCGGCGATGTGGCGGGAGTTCATCATCACCTCGACGGCCGGTGTGCGTCCGCCGTCGGGCTTTTTCACCAGGCGCTGGGAGATGGTGCACTTCATGGTCACCGCCAGGTCGGCCAGCAGGGCGGGGCGGTTCTCCAGCGGATAGAAGCTGATGATGCGGGAGAGGGCGTGGTAGCTATTGTTGGCGTGCAGGGTGGCAAGGCACAGGTGGCCGGACTGGGCGTAGGCGATGGCCTGGGACATGGTGTCCTTGTCGCGGATCTCGCCGATGAAAATGCAGTCGGGGGCCTGGCGCAGGGCGTTCTTCAGGGCAGCCTGGAAAGTGCGCGTATCGGCGCCCACCTCGCGCTGGTTCACGATGGACTTCTTGTTCTTGAAGATGAACTCGATGGGGTCTTCCAGGGAGAGGATATGGCCGGTCTTGCGCTCGTTGCGGTAGTCGAGCATGGCCGTCAGGGTCGTCGACTTGCCCGAACCGGTGGCGCCCACCATGAGGATCAGGCCGCGCTTTTCCATGATGACTTCGGCCAGTACGTCGGGGACGTTGAGGGTTTCCAGCCTCGGAATCTCGGCCGGGATGTAGCGCACGACGAGGGCCGGTGTGCCCTTCTGGCGGAACACGGAAAGACGGAAGTTGCCGACGCCCTCCAGCGCGTAGCCGGTGTTGAGTTCCAGCGTCTCCTCGAACTCGTGGTACTGGGTGTCGCTGAGGATTTCCTTCAGCAGGCCGGTGATGGTGGCGGCGTCCATCACCTGCTGGTTCACCGGCACGGCGACGCCGTTGATCTTGATGTTGATCGGAGAACCGACGGAGATGAAGATGTCGGAAGCCTTCTTTTCCGCCATCAACTGGAACAGCCTGTCCATCGCACCCATACCGGTTCTCCTTGTTGCCTGAATCAGTATCGATGGCCGGCCTGCAAGGGCACGCCGGCCATCGACTTCGCCGCGCTCAGTCGCGCAGCAGTTCGTTGATCGCCGTCTTGGCGCGCGTCTGGGCGTCCACCTTCTTGACGATGACGGCGCAGTAGAGGCTGTACTTGCCGTCGGCGGAGGGCAGGTTGCCGCTGACGACGACGGAGCCGGCGGGGATGCGGCCGTAGGTGATCTCGCCGGTGGCGCGGTCGTAGATCTTGGTGCTCTGGCTGATGTACACGCCCATGGAGATCACCGAGTTCTCCTCGACGATGACGCCCTCGACGACCTCGGAGCGGGCGCCGATGAAGCAGTTGTCCTCGATGATGGTCGGGTTGGCCTGCAGGGGTTCCAGCACGCCGCCGATGCCGACGCCGCCGGAGAGGTGCACGTTCTTGCCGATCTGGGCGCAGGAGCCGACGGTGGCCCAGGTGTCCACCATGGTGCCCTCATCCACGTAGGCGCCGATGTTCACGTAGCTCGGCATCAGCACCACGTTCTTGGCGATGAAGGAGCCGCGGCGGGCCGTGGCCGGCGGCACCACGCGGAAGCCGCCCTTCTGGAAGGTGTGGGTGTCGTAGTGGGCGAACTTGGTCTGCACCTTGTCGAAGTAGCGCATCGGGCCGCCGTCCATGAGGCGGTTGTCTTCGAGGCGGAAGGACAGCAGCACGGCCTTCTTGATCCACTGGTGGGTGACCCACTGGCCGTCGATCTTCTCGGCGACGCGCAGCTTGCCGGCATCCAGGTCGGCGAGAATCAGCTCAACGGCTTCGCCGATCCGGGCGGGGGCGGCGCCGGGCTTGTACTCGGCCCGGTTCTCCCAGGCTTCATCGATAACGCTTTGCAGTGCGTGCATGTTCGATCCTAAAGTGAATTGCAGAAATCGGCGATCCGCCGGGCGGCCTCAAGACATTCGTCGAGGCCGGCCACGAGGGCGATGCGGATGAAGTTCTCGCCGGGGTTCACGCCGCCGGCGGCGCGCGCCAGATAGCTTCCCGGCAGGACCGTCACATTATATTGACGATGCAGTTCGCGGGCGAAATCAGTATCGCTGATGGGGGTGCGAGCCCACAGGTAGAAGCCGGCGTCGGGCATGGCCGTGACCAGGTGTTTCGCCACCAGCGGCGTCACGCGCTCGAACTTCTCCTGGTAGAGGCGGCGGTTGTCGCGGACGTGGGCCTCGTCGTTCCAGGCCACGGCGCTGGCGTGCTGCACGGCCGGGTTCATGGCGCAGCCGTGGTAGGTGCGGTAGAGCCAGAACTTCTTCAGGATCGCCGCGTCGCCGGCGACGAAGCCCGAGCGCATGCCCGGTACGTTGGAGCGCTTGGAGAGGCTGGAGAACATCACCAGGTTGCGGTAGTCGTCGCGGCCCAGTTGGCGGGCGGCTTCCAGCCCGCCCAGGGGCGGCGCCTTCTCGTCGAAGTAGATTTCCGAATAGCACTCGTCGGCAGCGATGACGAAGCCGAACTCGTCGGAAAGCTCGAACAGGGTCTTCCACTCGTCGAGGCTCAGCACCTTGCCTGTCGGGTTGCCCGGCGAACAGACGTAGGCCAGCTGGACGCGCTTCCAGGTATCGGCGGGAATCGAGCGGAAGTCCGTGGCGAAGCCGTTGGCCGGCAACTGGTTGAGGAAGCTCGGCGCCGCGCCGGCCAGGTAGGCCGCCCCTTCGTAGATCTGGTAGAAGGGATTGGGCGAGAGCACCAGGGCGTCGGGCTTGCCCGCATCGACGATGCACTGGGCGAAGGCGAACAGGGCCTCGCGGGAGCCGTTGACCGGGATGATCTGGTCGGCCGCGTCCAGGGCCGGGATGTTGTAGCGGCGGGCCAGCCAGGCGGAGATGGACTTGCGCAACTCGTCGCTGCCGGAGGTGGCCGGGTAGGCGGCCAGGCCGCCGAGGCCTTCGATCAGGGCCGTCTTGATGAATTCCGGCGTGCCGTGCTGGGGTTCGCCGATGGACAGCTTGATCTCCTTGAGGCCGGCCGGCGGCGTGACGCCGGCGAAGAGCTGGCGCAGCTTCTCGAAGGGGTAGGGCTGGAGCTGGGACAAGTGGGGATTCATGCCATCACCCCCGCACGTTGGACTGGGCGGCGAACTCGGCGAGCTCGACGCGGGGGGCCGGCTTCCAGCCCTTCTTGCGGTGCTCGGCCACCACGTTGGTGAAGATGCCGCCGCGCACGTAGAAGCGGGCCGCAAGGCGCATGAAGCGGGGCTTGGTGGCCTTCACCAGATCGTCGAGGATGCGGTTGGTCACGTCCTCGTGGAAATGGCCCTCCTCGCGGAAGCCCCAGACGTAGAGCTTGAGGCTCTTCAATTCGACGCAGAGACGGTCCGGAATGTAGTCCAGGGTCAGAACGGCGAAGTCTGGCTGGCCGGTCTTGGGGCACAGGCAGGTGAATTCGGGGATTTCCATGTGGATATGGTAATCCCGGTGGGCGGCCGGATTGGCGAAGGTTTCGAGGGTCTTGGCGGGGCGGGAAGGCATGATGTTGGCTTGTGGATGCGGCGGCGGGGTTGGCCGGGAAGCGATTATAATGCACGGTCTTTCAGGCGCCCCGGCCCGACAGAAGGCCGTCGCCGTCATCCAACTTTCCGACCTTTCCGGCTTCCAGCGTGCGCCTCACCAAACTCAAGCTCTCCGGTTTCAAGTCCTTCGTCGATCCCACCACCGTGGTCTTTCCAGGCCAGCTGGCCGGCGTCGTCGGGCCCAACGGCTGCGGCAAGTCGAACGTCATCGACGCCGTGCGCTGGGTGCTCGGCGAATCCAAGGCTTCCGAGCTGCGCGGCGAGTCGATCCAGGACGTGATCTTCAAGGGCTCCGGCACCCGCAAGGAAGTCAGCCGGGCCAGCGTCGAGCTGTTCTTCGACAACGACCAGGGCCGCGCCGCCGGCCAGTGGAGCCAGTACGCCGAGATCACCGTCAAGCGTGTCCTCGACCGGGAAGGCAACTCCAGCTACTACATCAACAACCTGCACGTGCGCCGCCGGGACGTGATCGACCTGTTCCTCGGCACCGGCCTCGGCCCGCGCGCCTACGCCATCATCGGCCAGGGCATGATCTCCCGCATCGTCGAGGCCAAGCCCGACGAGCTGCGCTTCTTCCTCGAAGAGGCCGCCGGCGTCACCAAGTACAAGGAACGGCGCAAGGAGACCGAGCACCGGCTGGAGGACGCCCGCGAGAACCTGGCCCGCGTGGACGACATCCGCAACGAGCTGGACGGCCAGATCGGCCGCCTCGAAGCCCAGGCCGAGGTGGCGCGCCAGTACAAGGAACTGCACGGCCAACTGAACCAGCGCCAGAACCTGCTCTGGCTCAAGAAGCGCAACGACGCCCGCGCCGACGCCGAACGCATGGGTCGCGAGGTGGAGAAGGCCGTCAACCGCGTCGAGGCCGAGACGGCCCAGCTGCGGGAAGTCGAGGCCCGCGTCGAGCAGGCGCGGGAAGCCCACTTCGCCGCCTCCGACGCCCTCCACGCCGCCCAGGCCGAGATGTATTCGGCCAACGCCGAGGTCAAGCGCCTGGAGTCCGAGATCAACCATCTGCAGACGACGCGCAACCGTCTGGAGACCCGGCTCGCCCAGCTGTCCGTCGAGGAAGGCCACTGGCGCGGCGAGACCCAGCGGGTCGAGGAAGAGGACTTCCGCTGGAAGTCCCTGCTGGAGAACTCCCGCGAGCGGGCCGGCACGGCCGCCGCCCGTCACGAGGAGGCGGCCGCCCGCCTGCCCGAGACCGAAGCCGCGGTGCACGAGGCCGAGGCCGCCGTCGGCGAGGCCCGGCGCCAACTCAACGAGGCGGAGCAGGGCGCACGCCTGGCGGAAGCCGACCGGGGCCACGCTCTGCGCGCCATCGAGAACCTGTCCCAGCGCCGCCTGCGCCTGGAGCAGGAACGCGGGGCCCTTGGCCAGCCCGATCCGGTGCAGCTCGCCCAGGCCGAGGAGTCGGCCGCCTTCGCCGAGGAGGAACTGGAGACGCGCCAGGCCCGCCTGGCCGATCTGCAAGGCCGGGGGCCGCAACTGGAGTCGGCCTTGCGCTCCGCGCGCGAGGCCCTGCAGGCGGCCCATCGCCGCGTCACCGAGGCCCGGGCCCGCTACGACGCGCTCCAGCAGTTGCAGCAGCGGGTCCAGCAGAACGGCGAGATCGGCGACTGGCTGAAGCAGCAGGGGCTGGCCGACGCCAAGCCCCTGTGGCAGGTCATCCAGGTCGAAGCCGGCTGGGAAACGGCGGTCGAAGCGATCCTGCGGGAGCGCCTGTCCGCCCTGACTGCCGACGCCGATATGGCCGCCCGTGCCCTGGCTTCGCCGCCCCCCACCATCTTCGCCCTGGCCCTGCCGGACAACGCGGCGGCCCAGCCGGCGGCGGCCGATTCCCTGCGCGCCAAGGTGCGCTGCGACGACCCGCGCTGGGGCGCCGTGCTGGACGAGTGGCTCAGTGGCGTCGCCGTGGCCGAGAGCCTGGACGGCCACATCGCCGGCCGCAGCGGCACCCTGGTTTCCCGCGAGGGCCACGTGCTCTCCGCCCATGGCCTGACTCTCTACGTGCCCGATGCCCGCACCCACGGCGTCATCGAGCGCCAGCGGGAGATCGAGGATCTGGCGGCCCAGATCGAAAGCCGCGAGCAGGAGGAAGCCGCCGCCCGCGAGACCCAGGAACAGGCCGAACATCTGCTCGCCGAAACCCAGGCCCAGCTCCTCGACGCGCGCCGTGCCGCCGAGGAGGCCCAGCAGCGCCTGCATGCCGTGCAGGTCCAGGCTCTCAAGCTGAGCCAGGAGAAGGCCCGTTACGACGAGCGCGCCGGCCAGATCACCCGCGACCTGGACGAGATCGTCAAGGCCGAGGCCACCGAGCGCGCGGAATTCGAGCGCGCCGAGATGGAGGCCGCCCGCTGCCGCGAGATGCTCGACTCGGTGCGCGAGCGCCTCGATGCCGCCCTGGAAACCCAGCGCAGCCGCGACGCCGCCCTGCGCGAGGCGCGCGCCCTGGAGCACCAGCTGGCGCGGGAGGCGCAGGAGGCCGGCTTCTCCGAGCGGGAGTGCCTGTCCAAGCTCGAAGACAACGCCCGCGCCGCCGAAACGGCGCGCACCCAGCTTGCCCGCGTGACGTCGGAAACCGAGGCCGCGCAGACCGAGCTGGCCGCCATCAGCGACGCCGTCCTGCAGGAACAGCTGCAGTCGGCCCTGTCCTCGCGCCAGGGGCGAGAGGGCCTGCTGAGCGAGCGGCGCAACGCCCTGGAGACGGCCGCCGCCGAGCTGCGCGGCCTCGACGAACAGCGCATGAAACTGGAGCAGGGACTGCAGCCGTCCCGCGACCGCATCAACGACCTCAAGCTCAAGCAGCAGGCGGCCCAGCTCAACGAGGAGCAGTTCCAGCAGCGCCTCACCGAGACGGGTGCCGACGAGGCCGCCCTGGCTGCCGAGCTGACGCCGGGCCTGCGGGAAGGCGCCCTGACGGCCGACATCGCCCGCATCAACGGCGAGATCGAGGCCCTGGGGCCGGTGAACCTGGCGGCCCTGGAGGAACTCACCGTGGCACGGGAGCGCAAGGGCTTCCTCGACGCCCAGTCCACCGACCTGGACACCGCCATCAACACCCTGGAAGACGCGATCCGCCGCATCGACCGGGAAACGCGGGAACAGCTGCAGACCACCTACGACACCGTCAACGGCCACTTCGGCACCCTGTTCCCGCAGCTCTTCGGCGGCGGCGAGGCCAAGCTGCTGCTGACGGGCGACGAGATCCTCGATGCCGGCATCCAGATCATGGCCCAGCCGCCGGGCAAGAAGAACTCCACCATCCACCTGCTGTCGGGCGGCGAAAAGGCGCTGACGGCCATTGCCCTGGTGTTCGGCCTGTTCCAGCTCAATCCGGCCCCCTTCTGCATGCTCGACGAAGTGGATGCGCCGCTAGACGACTCCAACACCGTGCGTTTCTGCGAAATGGTCAAGCGCATGTCGTCCCACACCCAGTTCATCTTCATTTCCCACAACAAGATCGCCATGGAAATGGCCCAGCAGCTCATCGGCGTGACGATGCAGGAGCAGGGCGTGTCCCGCGTGGTGGAAGTGGATATCCAGGAAGCCATGAGAATGACGACCGAGAAGGAGGCCGCCTGATGGTCGTGAGCGAACTGCAACTCGCCCTCATCGGCGGCGGTGCCGCCCTGGTGGCCGGCGTCTGGGCCTACAACCTCTGGCAGGAGCACCAGCACAAAAAGGTGGCGGAGAAGATTTTCAAGGGCGGCCAGGAAGATGTGCTCCTGCAGGGGCAGGAGGACGTTCCGGCCGAGCCGGTGCCGCCGGTGCGCCACGAACCCGCAGGCATGGCCGAGCCCGTGCTGGATCGGGTCGAACCCATGGCGGATATTGTGGCCGAAGACCCGGCCGTGTCGGTGCCGCCGGATGAACGGGCAGACGTACCGCCGCCGCCGGCCGATTGGGCCGACGCCATCGCCGACTGTACCGTCCGTGTCGATTTCGCCCAGGCCATCGCCGCGCCCGACCTCTGGGCTGCCCAGGCGGGCTGGGGCGGCGGCCTCGGCAAGCCCCTCGCCTGGATGGGCTATGCCGAGGGCCGCAGCCAGTGGCGCACCATCAACGCCCATTCCGCCGATCACTATGCCGCCGTCGCCGCCTCCCTGCAGCTCGCGGATCGGCGCGGCGCCGTGGGCGAGACCGATCTCGCGGCCTTCCTCGACGGCATGCATCGGCTGGCGCAGCACTTCTCGGGCCTGGTTACGCTGCCGGCGAGCCACGAGGTGCTGACCCACGCCAGGGCCCTCGACGAATTCTGCGCGGGCGTGGACGTCCAGCTCGGCGTCAATGTCGTCGATGGCGCCGGCAACGCCTTCGCCGGTACCAAGCTGCGCGGGCTGGCGGAGGCCGCCGGCATGGAGTTGCGCGGCGACGGCTTGTTCCATGCCCTGGACGACTACGGCGCGACCCTGTTCACCCTGGGCAATCTTGGCCCCGAGGTCTTCGATGCGGACGTGATGCGGACGCTGACAACCGCCGGCGTCACCTTCATGCTCGACGTGCCCCGTGTCGCCGACGGCCCCGTCGCTTTCGACCGCATGGTGGCGGCGGCCCGCCAGATGGCCCAGAGCCTCGGCGGCACCCTGGTGGACGGCCAGCGCCACGCCCTCAGCGACGCCATGATCGCCGGCATCCGCGCCAAGATCGGCGAAATCCAGCAGCAGATGGCGGTGTACGAGATCGCGCCGGGCAGCGTGCGCGCCCTGCGGCTTTTCAGCTGATGGCGGCACCCGCCGAGGCGGCCACCCGGGCCGCCTTCCTGCGTAGCGAGATCGGGCGTTACGACCACGCCTATTACGTCCTCGATGCACCCCTGGTCCCCGATGCGGAGTACGACCGGCTGTTCCGCGAACTGCAGGCGTTGGAGGCCGCGCATCCGGAGCTCCTGACGGCCGACTCTCCCACCCAGCGTGTCGGCGGCAAACCCTTGCCCCAGTTCGCGCCGGTGCGCCATGCGGTGCCGATGCTCTCCATCCGTACCGAGACCGATACGGAAGCCTCCGGCGCCCGTGCCTTCGACGCCCGAGTGCGACGCGAGCTCGGCCTCGGCGAAAGCGACCCGCCGGTGGAATACGCGGCCGAACTCAAGTTCGACGGCCTTGCCATCAACCTGCGCTACGAGGGCGGCGTGCTGGTCCGGGCCGCCACCCGCGGCGACGGCGAGACCGGCGAGGATGTGACCCAGAACGTGCGCACCGTCCATTGCATCCCGTTGCGGCTTATCGGGTCGGTACCCGAAGTGCTGGAGGTGCGCGGCGAGGTCTACATGAGTCGCCCCGATTTCGAACGTTTCAACGAACGCCAGCGCGCCCTGGGTCAGACGACCCTGGTGAATCCGCGCAACGGTGCGGCGGGTAGCATCCGCCAACTGGACCCCGCGGTGGCGGCGCGCCGGCCCCTGTCCTTCTTCGCCTACGGCCTCGGCGAGACCCGGGGCTGGATGCTGCCGGCAACCCACAGCGGCATCCTCGACGCCCTGGCGTCCTTCGGTCTGCCGGTCTGCGAACACCGTGCCGTAGCGGCCGGGGCCGAGGGCCTCATCGCTTTCCATGCGCGCATCCAGGCCCTGCGGGACACGCTGCCCTTCGATATCGACGGCGTCGTTTACAAGGTCAATTCCCTCGCCCTCCAGCAGACCCTGGGCTTCGTGACGCGGGAGCCGCGCTGGGCCGTGGCCCACAAGTACCCGGCCGAGGAGGCCCTGACGACCGTGGAGTCCATCGAGGTACAGGTGGGGCGTACCGGCGCCATCACGCCGGTGGCGCGCCTAGCGCCGGTCTTCGTCGGCGGCGTCACGGTGACCAACGCCACCCTGCACAACGAGGACGAGGTGCGGCGCAAGGATGTGCGCGTCGGCGACACAGTGATCGTGCGCCGGGCCGGCGATGTGATTCCCGAGGTGGTGGCGGTAGTGGCCGAACGCCGGCCGACGCGGGACCTGTTCGGCGGCGAACCCTTGCATCCTCCCTTTGTGCTGCCCAAGGCTTGCCCGGTCTGCGCTTCCGCCATCGAAAAGCCTGCGGACGAGGCCATTGCCCGCTGCACCGGCGGCCTGTTTTGTCCGGCCCAGCGCAAACAGGCCCTATTGCATTTCGCTTCCCGCAAGGCCCTGGACATCGAGGGGCTGGGGGAGAAGATCGTCGATCAGCTCGTGGAGGCGAACCTCGTCGCCACGCCGGCCGACATCTTCGGCCTTGATGCCGCGACCCTCGCCAAGCTGGAGCGCATGGGCGAGAAGTCGGCCACCAATCTGGTTGCCGCCATCGGCACGAGCCGGGAAACGACCCTGGCCCGCTTCATCTACGCCCTGGGCATCCGCAATGTGGGCGAGGCGACAGCGAAGGACCTGGCGCGGCATTTCGGAAAACTCGACGCCCTGATGGCCGCCGATGAGACGGCGCTCCAGCAGGTGCCCGACGTGGGTCCCGTGGTGGCGACGTCCATCGCCCATTTCTTCGCCGAGCCCCACAATCGGGGCGTCATCGACGGTCTCAGGGAGGCCGGCGTGACCTGGCTGGAGGGCGAGCCGGTGCCGGCCGTCGTCGCGCCCTTCGCCGGCAAGACCTTCGTGCTCACCGGTACGCTGCCGACGCTGACGCGCGACGCGGCGAAGGAGCTGATCGAGGCGAAGGGCGGCAAGGTGGCCGGTTCCGTGTCGAAGAAAACCGACTATGTGGTGGCCGGCGCCGAAGCCGGTTCCAAACTGGATAAGGCCCGGGAACTCGGTGTTACCATCCTCGACCAGTCGCAACTGCTGGAACTTCTACAGTGAATAAAGTCAAGAAAGCCATATTCCCCGTCGCCGGTCTCGGCACCCGCTTCCTGCCGGCCACCAAGGCCAGTCCCAAGGAGATGATGCCCATCGTCGACAAGCCCCTCATCCAGTACGCGGTGGAGGAGGCGGTGGCGGCCGGCGTCACGGACATGATCTTCGTCACGGGGCGTTCCAAGCGCGCCATCGAGGACCATTTCGACAAGGCCTACGAACTGGAGAACGAACTCGAACGCAAGGGCAAGACGGAGATGCTGGACTTCGTGCGCAACATGCTGCCGAAGGACATCAACTGCATCTACATCCGCCAGGCGGAGGCCCTGGGCCTCGGCCACGCGGTGCTCTGCGCCCAGCATGTGGTGGGCGACGAACCCTTCGCCGTGCTGCTGGCCGACGACTTGCTGGACGGCGCGACGCCGGTGATGAAGCAGATGGTGGACGCCTACGACTACTACCATTGTTCGGTGCTTGGCGTGCAGGACGTACCCCGCTCCGAGACGCGCAGCTACGGCATCGTCGCCGCCAAGCCCCTGGCGGAGCGCATCGAGCAGGTTTCCGCCATGGTCGAGAAGCCGAAGCCCGAAGAGGCGCCCTCCACCCTGGCGGTGGTGGGGCGCTACGTGCTGACGCCGCGCATCTTCCACCACCTGCAGAACGTCAAGCCGGGTTCCGGCGGCGAGATCCAGCTCACCGACGGCATCGCTTCCCTGCTGGCCGAGCAGCAGGTGCTGGCCTACCGTTATGACGGCGTCCGCTACGACTGTGGCTCCAAGCTCGGCTATTTGCAGGCGACCGTGGAGTTCGGCCTGCGCCACCATGAGGTGGGACCCGCCTTCGGCGACTACCTGGCGAAACGGAAGGTTTGAGCATGACGCCCCAGGAAGCCCGCAAGATCTTCGAGGAGGCCGACCTGCTGGTGCCGGCGGCCGACATCCAGGCTGCGCTCGACCGCATTGCCGCCGAGATCGCGCCCGTCCTGCAGGATGCCAATCCGCTGGTGCTGACCGTCATGGGCGGGGCCGTGGTCTTCGCCGGCCAGCTGCTGCCGCGGCTCCGGTTCCCCCTCGAATGCGATTATCTGCACGCCACCCGCTACGGCGATGTCACCACAGGCGGCGAACTGGCCTGGGTGGTGGAGCCGCGTACGCCGGTGCAGGGGCGCGCGGTCCTGGTGCTGGACGACATCCTCGACGAGGGCATCACCCTGGCGGCCATCAAGGCGCGGCTGTTGACCCTGGGCGCCACGGCCTGCCATGTGGCCGTGTTGTCGGAAAAGGATCTGGGCAAGCCGAAGCCCGTGGCCGCCGATTTCGTCGGCGTGCGCTTGCCCAACCGCTACGTCTTCGGCTGCGGCATGGACGTCAAGGGCGCCTGGCGCAACCTGCCGGCGATCTACGCCGTCAAGGGGCTTTGAGCCGGGGAAGGGCGGGCGTCGCCGGAAGCGACGCTCAGCCGTAGATCTTGCACATGGCGGGTTCGTAAACCCGCGGGGTCGTCAGGCCGATGGCGGAGAGCAGGGCCGCCGCCGTAGCCAGGACGACCGCGATTTTCCTGAGCTTCATCGGCGGTCCTCTTGGGACGGGCGGGAGGTTATGCCGCTTCCTCGCGTCCGGCCCGCTTGCGCTCGTGGGGGTCGAGATGGCGCTTGCGCAGGCGGATCGACTTGGGCGTGATCTCCACCAGTTCGTCGTCGTCGATGAATTCGACGGCGGATTCCAGGGTCAGCTTGATCGGCGTCGTCAGGCGCACGGCCTCGTCGGTGCCGGAGGCGCGCACGTTGGTCAGCTTCTTGCCCTTGATCGGGTTCACGATCAGGTCGTTGTCCCGGCTGTGGATGCCGATGATCATGCCCTCATAGAGCTTTTCGCCGGGGCTGACGAACATGCGGCCCCGGTCTTCCAGGTTCCACAGGGCGTAGGCGACGGCTTCGCCGTCCTCGGCCGAGATCAGCACGCCGTTGTGGCGGCCGGGCAGGTCGGGCTTGACGGGGGCGTAGTCGTCGAAGATGTGGCTCATGAGGCCCGTGCCGCGGGTCATGGTCATGAAGTCGGACTGGAAGCCGATGAGGCCGCGGGCGGGGATGTGGTATTCGAGACGGGTACGGCCCTTGCCGTCGGATTCCATGTTGGTCAGCTCGCCGCGGCGGCGGCCGATCTCTTCCATGACGCCGCCCTGGTGGGCATCCTCCAGGTCGATGGTGAGGTTCTCGTAGGGCTCGCACTTCTCGCCGTTGATTTCCTTGTACACGACGCGGGGCTTGGCGCAGGCGATCTCGAAGCCCTCGCGGCGCATGTTTTCCAGCAGGATGGTGAGGTGCAGTTCGCCGCGGCCGGAGACGCGGAAGATGTCCGAGTCCGCGGTGTCCTCGACGCGCAGGGCGACGTTGGTCAGCAGTTCCTTGGTCAGGCGGTCGCGGATCTGGCGGCTGGTGACGAACTTGCCTTCGGTACCGGCGAGGGGCGAGGTGTTCACCATGAAGTCCATGGTCAGGGTCGGTTCGTCCACGGTCAGCATGGGCAGGCCGATGGGATTGTCGCGGTCGCAGATGGTGACGCCGATGCCGATGTCCTCGATGCCGGAGATGATGACGATGTCGCCGGCCTCGGCCTCGTCGACCGGGACCCGATCCAGGCCCTGGAAGCCCAGCACCTGGTTGATGCGGCCGGAGGCCACCTGCTGCTCGTGGTTCATGACGGCGACGAACTGGCCCGGCTTGATGCGGCCGTTGAGCACGCGGCCGACGCCGAGGCGGCCGGTGTAGGTGGAATAGTCGAGGGCGGCGAGCTGCAGTTGCAGCGGCGCGTCGGCGCTGCCGGCGGGGGCCGGCACGTGCTTCAGCACGGTCTCGAACAGGGGCACCATGTCGTTCGACTCGTCCTTCAGGTCCATTTTGGCGAAGCCGTTGAGGCCGGAGGCGTAGACGATGGGGAAATCGAGCTGCTCGTCGGTGGCGCCGAGCTTGTCGAACAGGTCGAAGGTCTGGTCCACCACCCAGTCCGGGCGGGCGCCGGGGCGGTCCACCTTGTTGACCACGACGATGGGGTGCAGGCCGAGTGCCAGGGCCTTCTTGGTGACGAAGCGGGTCTGGGGCATGGGGCCCTCGACGGCATCCACCAGCAGCAGCACGCCGTCCACCATGCCGAGCACGCGCTCCACCTCACCGCCGAAGTCGGCGTGGCCCGGGGTGTCGACGATGTTGATGTGGGTGCCGTTGTAGTCGATGGCCGTGTTCTTGGCCAGGATGGTGATGCCGCGCTCCTTTTCCAGGTCGTTGCTGTCCATCACCCGTTCGTCCACCTGCTGGTTCTCGCGGAAAGTACCGGACTGGCGGAGGAGTTGGTCCACGAGAGTGGTCTTGCCGTGGTCTACGTGGGCGATGATGGCGATGTTTCGGAGGGCGCGGGACATGGGGAATTACCAGGGAAAATGCGGGGCGGGAGCGCGGTGCCGGCCGATGGCCGCCCGGGACAGGGCGGCTGCCGGAACCGAAGGGCGCGCATTCTAGCACGCGGCGGGGCGCCGCCGCCCCCATGCTAGAATCCGCGCGCCTTTTCACGGAGCCCCATCCATGCTCGCAATCATCGGCGGCAGCGGTCTGACCCAGCTTTCCAATCTGGACATTTCCCGGCGTGAGGTCATCCGCACGCCCTACGGCGAGCCTTCCGGCGCCGTGACCTTCGGCCGCATCGGTTGCCAGGACGTGGTGTTTCTCGCCCGCCACGGCCACGGGCACACGATTCCCCCCCATCTGGTGAATTACCGCGCCAACATCTGGGCCCTGGCCCGGGGCGCCGGGGCCGAAGGCATCGTGTCGGTGGCTTCCGTCGGCGGCATCCGCAGCGATCTCGGGCCGGGTGTCCTGGTGGCGCCGGACCAGATCATCGACTACACCTGGGGCCGGCACACCACCTACCACGAGGGCCCCGATGTCCCGGTGGTGCATATCGATTTCACCGAACCCTACGACGGAGCCCTGCGCCGCCGCCTGCTGGACGCGGCGGCCCTTGCCGGCGAGACCATCGTCGATGGCGCCGTCTATGCGACCACCCAGGGGCCGCGGCTGGAGACGGCGGCGGAGATCAACCGCCTGGAGCAGGACGGCGCCCATATCGTCGGCATGACGGGTATGCCCGAGGCCTGTCTGGCGCGGGAACTGGAGGTGCCTTACGCGGCGATCTGCGTCGTCGCCAACTGGGGGGCGGGGCGCGGCGATAGTGCCCACGCCATCAGTTTCGCCGCCATCGAGGAGGTGCTCCAGCAATCCCTCGGCAAGGCCCGCCGCGTCATCGAACATCTCTGCGGCGCATGATCCGGGAGGTCCTGCGCATGGGCGATCCGCGCCTGCTGCGGATTTCCCGTCCCGTCGAGGCCTTCGGCACGCCGGTGCTGGAGGCCTTGCTACAGGACATGCGGGACACCATGGACCATCTCGACGGCGCCGGGCTGGCGGCGCCCCAGATCGGCGTGGACCTGCGGGTGGTGATCTTCGGCGTCGAAGGCAATCCGCGCTACCCCGAGGCCGAGGCGGTGCCCTTCACCGTTCTCGTCAATCCCGTATTGGCGGCCCTGACGACCGAGGAGGAGGAGGGCTGGGAGGGCTGTTTGTCGGTTCCCGGCCTGCGCGGAGTCGTCCCCCGCATCCGGCGCCTGCGCTACACGGGCTGGGACGAGCGCGGCAACCGGATCGAGCGGGAGGCCGAGGGTTTTCATGCCCGCGTCGTCCAGCACGAGTGCGACCACCTGGACGGTATTCTGTATCCGATGCGGGTACGGGATTTTTCCCGCTTCGGCTACACGGACGTACTGTTTCCCGACGGTTCCACCGCGGCGGCCGAGTAGTCCGCCGGCCAGTCGCAGGCGACGACGCGATGGACGGCGCTGAGTCCGTCCGCCAGTTCTCCCGCTGGCGCCAGCTCCCATGTCCAGCTTGCCGTGGCGTGGCGGTCCAGATCGAAGGCCGCGGCCACATCGGTGCTTTCCAATGTCCTGCCTTCCGCGTCCCGCACGGTCTGTTCCGCGTCCGCGATGAGACAGCGGACACCGGGGAATCCGCCGAGCCATTCCAGATGGCAGGCCATGAGGCGCCGGCCGATGCGTTCCAGATCGGCGGCAGCGAAGCGGCCACGGCGCTCCAGCCAGGCCACCGGCAGCATGGGCAGTTGGGAAAGCAGGTTGCAGGAGATCACCCAATCGGCGTCGGCGATCATTTCCGGCGGTAGGCGGGGCGGCGCGATGAGGCGCATGACGGCGGCCGTGTCCCGCGGGACGGCGATCAGGAGGGCGCGCGCCAGCGCCGTGAGATCGATGGACAGGAGTTCCACGTTCGGCTGGCGGGCAGCCTGCCTACGTATGGCGGGCAGGTGCACGATGTCCGCCAGCACCACGCGTTCGAACTCCTTTGCCAGTTCGTCGAGGGGGAATTCGAGGCCGAGGCCGGAGCCCAGCACGATGGCGGTGCGTCGCCGGCTGCAGCGGGCAACGGAGGCGCGCACGGCATCGTGACAACGGGTGAGGTGGCTGCTCCAGGCGGCCCGGCAGCGTCCGGCGCGGCTCTGGAGACCGATGGCGGCCCGCAGGTAGCCGAGGCGGCGCGCTTCGGCGGATGCCGGGGTGGTCAGCCAGGTTAGGATTTCGGCCAGCATGGCGGCCTCAGGCCCGCAGGCGGCGACGGTTAAAGGCGCCAGGCGAGGGCTTCGTCGGCGTCGCGGAGCCGTTCGGAGAGGACGCGGGCGATGTTGCGGTAGATCTTGACGCCGATTTCCGGACGCGACTTGATGATCTGGTCGTTGAGGCGCACGAGGATGCAGGGGGTCAGGGCCGTCACGGTGGCGCAGCGGGCCTGGTTGTCCGCCAGGGCCATTTCGCCGAAGCTGTCTGCGCCGCCGAGGCGGGCAAGCTCGACGTCGCCGCTGCGGCCCCGCTTGGCGACGGAGGCATCGCCTTCGAGGATGATGTACATATGGGCGCCGATGTTGCCTTCCTTGACGATGGCCATGCCCGGTTCGAAGGTGCACTTCTCGGCGTTGGCCAGGACATCGCCGATCTCGGCCGCCGACAGACCCTGGAATGCCTTGACCCGCTCGGCGAGTCGCGTCAGGAGGCGTTGCTGGTCGTGAAAAGTGAATTGCTCGCGTATCCAGCTCATAGGGGTCCTTCGCGCCAGGGTTCGGGGGCAGGAAAACTACGGCAACTGTAACACCTGCAGCAGTTCCTGTTCCAGCCTCACGAGGGTTGCCGTCTGGGCGAGTTCCCGGCCGCTGACGAGGAAGGTGTCTTCGACGCGGGCGCCGAGGGTGGCGATCTTCGCCGTATGCAGCGTCACGCCGTGTTCGCCGAGTACGCGGGCGATGGCGTAGAGCAGGCCCGGCCGGTCGGCGGCGGTGACGGACATGATGTAGTGCTGGCCCCTTTCGTCGGCGCGGATCGAGACTTCGGGGGCGAAGGGGAAATGCTTGACCTGGCGGGGCAGACGGCTAGGCGGCGGCGGCGCCAGGGGAGGCTGGGCCTGCAACTGCTCGGTGAGGTCGTGCTCGATGAGGTTCGCCATGTCGCGGTAGGGCAGATCGCCGCCCGGATCGAGCAGTACGAAGCTGTCGAGGGCATGGCCGTGGCGCGTGGTATGGATCTTCGCATCGACGATGCTGTAGCCGAGGCGGGCGAAGAAGCCGCAGAGGCGGGCGAACAGATGGGGCTGGTCGGGGGCGTAAACCATGACCTGGAGGCCCACGCCGAAAGGATTGAGGCGTGCCTTGACCACCGGTTCCGCACCGTCCGGCCGGTGATAGAGGTTGCGCGTGTGCCAGGTGATCTCCTCGGCATCGTGGCGCAGGAAATACACGGTATCCAGGTTCTGCCACAAGGGGGCTTCGACATCGGGACGCAGGCCGCGCAGGCGCAGCAGGCGGCGCGCCTCGTCCTGGCGCTCCTGGGTGCCGAGGCTCTGGGCGGGGGCATCGCCGCGCAGGACCCGCAGGGTCATGCGGTAGAGGTCTTCCAGCAGTTTGCCCTTCCAGGCGTTCCAGACCTTCGGACTGGTGCCGCGGATATCGCTGACGGTCAATAGATACAGCGCCGTGAGACGGCGTTCGCTCTTGACGGTTTCGGCGAAGGCGCGGATCACGTCCGGGTCGGCCAGGTCCTGTTTCTGGGCCACGGCGGACATGGTCAGGTGATGCTCGACGAGGAAGGCCACTAGGTCGGCGTCCTCGCCTTCGATGCCGTGGTCGCGACAGAAGCGACGGGCGTCGGCGACGCCGAGCTTGGAGTGGTCGCCGCCGCGCCCCTTGGCGATGTCGTGGAACAGGGCGGCCACGTAGAGCAGCCAATGCCGCTCGTAGCCGGCGACGAGGCGCGAGCAGAACGGATACTCGTGGGCGAACTCCGGCATCGTGTAGCGCCGCAGGTTGCGCACGACCTGGAGGATGTGCTGGTCCACCGTATAGACATGGAACAGGTCGTGCTGCATCTGGCCGACGATCTTGCCGAAGGCGGGCAGGTATTGGCCGAGGATGTCGTACTGGTTCATGCGCCGCAGTTCGTGGACCAGACCGCGCTTCTGCTGGAACATGGAAAGGAAGAGGGCGCGGTTGGCCGGATCGCGGCGGAAGGCGGCGTCGATGCGGCGGCGGGCACGCCAGAGGGCCCGCAGGGTGCGCGCCGTCATGCCCTTGAGCTCGGAGCGGCGCTGCATCATCAGGAAGGCTTCGAGGATGGCGCGCGGCTCCCGCTCGAAAAGCTCGTCGTCCCGGATGTCGAGCAGTTCCCGGACCATCTGGAAGTGCCGGTCGATGACGATGGGCGGAACCTGGAACCCATGGGCGATACGGGCATTGAGATTCTGCAGCACCAGGGTATTGAGCTGGGTGACGAGCTTGGCGTTGCGGTAGTAGCGCTGCATCAGGAGTTCGGATGCCCGCTTGGCCTGGGTGGCCTGGATGCCGAGGGCCTGGGCGAGGGCTTCCTGGTGCTCGAACAACAGGCGCTCCTCGCGCCGCTTCGCCAAGTGGTGCAAATGAATGCGCAGATGGCGCAGGAAGTCTTCGGCGCGGGCCAGCTGGCGGGCCTCTTCGGCCGTGACCAGCACCGTGTCCGCCAGCTCCCGCCATGTCGTGCCGAGATGGGCGGCGCGCGCGACCCACTGGATGACCTGGAGATCCCGCAGTCCCCCTGGACTCTCCTTGCAGTTGGGTTCCAGGCTGAAGGGGGTGTCGTTGAAGCGGGCGTAACGCTCCTGTTGTTCCAGCTGCTTGGCCTTGAAGAAATCCTCGGCGTCGAGATAACGTTGGAAGCGGTGTTCGAATTTTTCAAACAGGTTCCGGTTGCCGCAGAGCAGGCGGGCTTCGAGGAGGGCCGTCTTGACGGTGATGTCCCTCTCGGCCTCCTCGATGCAGCCGGAAATGTCCCTGACGCTGTGGCCGATGTCGAGACCGATATCCCACAGCAGCCCGACCAGTTGTTCGAGCTGGGGAACGGCCTGGAGATCGGTGCCGACCGGGACGAGGATCAGTAGGTCCACGTCGGAAGCCGGGTAGAGTTCGCCGCGGCCGTATCCGCCGACGGCCGCCAGGACGATGTCGGCGGGGATGCCCATGGCGCGCCAGAGGTCCCGCAGGACGCCGTCCACCAGGCGCGCACGGCCTTTGAGCAGTGCCGCGGCGTTGGCGTTCGTTTCGTAGGCGGTCCTCAGTTCGGCCTGGCCGGCCTTGAGGGTGGCCTTGCTGCGTACGATCAGCTCGGCGATAGCGCCGACTTCGGCGCTGGCGGCTGCAGGCGGCATCGGATCAGCCGAGGGAGGCGGGCCTGGGGGGGCAGCCCGCCGACAGGGTCAGGACCTCGTGGCCGGTTTCCGTCACCAGCACCGTGTGCTCCCATTGGGCGGAGAGACTGCGGTCCCGGGTGACGATGGTCCAGCCGTCGGGCAATTCGGAGATGGCCGCCTTGCCGGCATTGATCATCGGCTCGATGGTGAAGGTCATGCCGGGCCGGAGTTCGACGCCCGTGCCGGCCTTGCCGTAGTGGAGCACCTGGGGTTCTTCGTGGAACTTGCGGCCGATGCCGTGGCCGCAGAACTCCTTCACCACGGAGAAGGAGTGCTTTTCGGCGTGCTTCTGGATGGCCGCGCCGATGTCGCCCAGATGGGCGCCGGGCCTGACCTGCCCGATTCCCAGCCACAGGCATTCCAGGGTCACGGCACACAGCCGCTTGGCGAGGATGGGGCCGTCGCCGCCGACGACGAACATGCGGCTCGTGTCGCCGTGCCAGCCATCCTTGATGGTGGTGATGTCCAGGTTGACGATGTCGCCTTTTTTCAGGGGACGGTCGTTCGGAATGCCGTGACAGACCTGATGATTGACCGAGGCGCAAATGGATTTCGGATAGGGCGAATAGCCGGGGGGTGCATAGTTGAGCGGCGCGGGAATGCAGCCCTGGACGTTCTCCATGTGTTCCTGGCACAGCCTGTCGAGTTCGGCGGTGGTGACCCCCGGCTTGACAAAGGGCTCGATGTAGTCGAGCACTTCGCCGGCCAGGCGGCAGGCGACGCGCATTTTTTCGATTTCTTCCGGGGTCTTGATGGTGATGCTCATGGCTGGGCGGAAACTTGCGGCAGGCTTGCCATTCTACCCGCCCGATTAGAACAAGGCGCTTCGGGCCCTTCTTTTCCTGCCTTTGGCTGAGTTGAGGGCTAGCCGTGTGACATAATTTGCGGCAAATAACATCAATCCGGATAGGGGGATAGCATGGGCTTCATCGCAAGAATCGCGGACTTGCCGGAGTGGGAAGAGTTTCCTGCCGGCAGCCTGGTTTTCAGGGAGTGGGACGATCACAATGGCGTTGCCTATATCATCAAGGAAGGCCGTGTGAGGCTCACCGTGCTCGGACGCGAACTGGCGCAACTCGGTCGCGCCGAATTGTTCGGCGAGATGGCCCTGGTGACCGGAGAAGCCCGTATCGCCACGGCCGAGGTTCTGGAACCGACCAAGCTGGTTCCCCTGCGACGGGAGAACTTTCTGGTGCTGGTGCGCGAACAGCCGACTTTCGCCATCGAAGTCATGCAGATACTCGCCAAACGCCTGCATGCCGCGGATCAAATCCTGCTGAGCAAGTAGGGCTTCCGGCGAGATGGCTGATCCAAAACCGTTTTTTGGCTTGAATGGCTCGGCTTGAACCGGATATAATCAAAAGATTGCCTGCCGAGGTGGTAGGCAAAATTCACACGCCCGGCGCCGAATGGGTGCCCCCTAAGGGTGCAGCATCGCCGGGCGGCGGATAAACCCATATCGGAGATCGATACCTATGAGCACTACCATGCGTCAAATGCTGGAGGCCGGCGTCCATTTCGGCCACCAGACCCGCTTCTGGAATCCCAAGATGGCCCCCTTCATTTTCGGCCATCGCAACAAGATCCACATCATCAACCTCGAAAAGACCCTCGCCAAGTACAACGAGGCGATGTCCTTCGTGAAGAAGATGGCTGCCAAGAAGGGCAATATCCTCTTCGTCGGCACCAAGCGTCAGGCCCGCGAGATCGTCGCCGAGGAAGCCCAGCGTGCCGGCATGCCTTTCGTCGATGAGCGCTGGCTCGGCGGCATGCTGACCAACTTCAAGACGGTCAAGCTGTCCATCAAGCGCCTCAAGGACATGGAACAGATGGCCCAGGACGGCGCCTTCGAGAAGATGTCCAAGAAGGAAGCCCTGATGCTCCAGCGCGAGCTGGTCAAGCTGCAGAAGAGCATGGGCGGCATCAAGGACATGCCCGGCCTGCCGGACGCGCTGTTCGTCATCGACGTCGGCTACCACAAGATCGCCGTGACCGAAGCCAACAAGCTGGGTATCCCGGTGATCGGCGTTGTCGATACCAACCACACCCCGGATGGCGTGGATTACGTCATCCCCGGCAACGACGACTCCTCCCGTGCGATCCGCCTTTACGCCCGCGGCGTGGCCGATTCGATCCTGGAAGGTCGCAGCCAGTCCCTCAACGAGGTGGTCCAGGCCGTGGCCGGCGATGACGAGTTCGTCGAGGTCGAGGAAGAGGCTGCCGACTAGGTTCTGGTTTTGGGCTGCGGAACATGGGTTGCCGTGTTCCGCAGTGCATTCGTTATTGATTCTGGAGTAAAGCTATGGCGGAAATTACCGCAAGCATGGTCAAAGAACTGCGCGAGAAGACCGACGCGCCCATGATGGAATGTAAGAAGGCGCTCACCGAAGCCGGTGGCGACATGGACAAGGCAGAAGAGATCCTGCGCGTCAAGCTGGGCAACAAGGCCACCAAGGCGGCCACCCGCGTCGCCGCGGAAGGCGTGGTCGGCATGTACATGTCTGCCGACGGCAAGCTTGGCGCCATGGTCGAGGTGAACTCCGAGACCGACTTCGTCGCCAAGAACGACGAGTTCATCGCGCTGTCCAAGGGCTGCGCCGAACTGGTCGCCACCAAGAGCCCGGCCGACGTGGCCGCCCTGTCGGCCCTGCCGATGGGCGAGGGCACGGTCGAATCCACCCGCGCCGCGCTGGTCGGCAAGATCGGCGAGAACATGTCGATCCGCCGCTTCGAGCGCATCGCTGCCCAGGGCAAGCTGGCCTCCTACGTCCATGGCGGTTCCAAGATCGGCGTCATGGTCGATCTGACCGGCGGCGACGAGCAGCTGGGCAAGGATCTGGCGATGCATATCGCCGCCTCCAAGCCGAAGGCGCTGGATTCCACCGGCGTTCCGGCCGATCTGCTCGATACCGAGCGTCGCATCGCCATCGAGAAGGCCCGCGAAGCCGGCAAGCCCGAAGCCATGCTGGAGAAGATCGCCGAAGGTACGGTGCAGAAGTACCTGAAGGACGTGACCCTGCTGGGCCAGGTGTTCGTCAAGGCGGAGGACGGCAAGCAGACCATCGAGCAGCTGCTCAAGGCCAAGAATGCCAAGGTGAACGGCTTCACGCTGTACATCGTCGGCGAAGGCATCGAAAAGAAGGTCACCGACTTCGCCGCCGAAGTGGCCGAACAGGCTGCGGCTGCTGCCGCGGCCGCCGCTGCCAAGAAGTAAGCCCCATGCCTGCCGCCGCCACCCGCTACCGCCGCATCCTGCTCAAGCTCTCGGGCGAGGCTTTGATGGGCGACGATGCCTACGGCATCAACCGCGAGACCCTTTGGCGCATCGTCACCGAGGTCAAGGCCGTGGCCGACCTCGGTGTCGAAATCGGCGTGGTGATCGGCGGCGGCAATATCTTCCGCGGCATGGCCGGTGCATCCACCGGGATGGACCGGGCAACCGCGGACTACATGGGCATGCTGGCCACGGTGATGAACGCCATGGCCTTGGCCGATGCCATGCGCCAGGCCAATCTCCAGGCCCGGGTGCAGTCGGCCCTCAATATCGAGCAGGTTGTCGAGCCCTACATCCGCGGCAAGGCGATCCGCTACCTCGAAGAAGGCAAGGTTGTCATCTTCGGCGGCGGCACCGGCAACCCCTTCTTCACTACCGATACCGCCGCTGCGCTGCGCGGCTCGGAAATCGGCGCCGAAATCGTGCTCAAGGCGACGAAGGTGGACGGCGTCTATACCGCCGACCCGAAGAAGGACCCGGCGGCAACGCGCTTTGCCAAAATCAGTTTCGACGAGGCCATCGGCCGCGACCTCAAGGTCATGGATGCCACGGCTTTCGCCCTCTGTCGCGACCAGAAGCTGCCGATCAACGTCTTTTCCATTTTCAAACAGGGTGCCCTGAAGAGCGTCGTGATGGGAGAGGACGAAGGCACGCTGGTGCATTGCTAGGAGTCTGAAGTGATCGCAGAACTCAAAAAGACCACCGAACAGAAGATGCTGAAGAGCCTGGATGCGCTGAAGCACGATCTGGCCAAGATTCGTACCGGCCGTGCCCATACCGGCATCCTCGACCATGTCCAGGTCGAGTACTACGGTTCCCCGGTGCCGATCGCCCAGGTGGCCAACGTTACCCTGGTGGATGCGCGCACCATCGGTGTCCAGCCGTGGGAAAAGAACATGATCCAGAAGGTGGAGAAGGCGATTCGCGAAGCCGATCTCGGCCTCAACCCGGCGACCCAGGGCGATCTGATCCGGGTGCCGATGCCCATGCTCACGGAAGAACGCCGCAAGGAGCTCATCAAGGTCGTCAAGCATGAAGGCGAGGCCGCCAAGGTGGCGATCCGCAACCTGCGCCGCGACGCGAACACCCATCTCAAGGATGCCCTCAAGAAGCATGAGGTTCCGGAAGACGACGAGCGCAGGGCCCAGGACGACATCCAGAAACTAACCGACCGATACATCGCGGAAGTCGACCGGATGCTCGCCGAGAAGGAAAAAGACCTGATGGCTGTCTGAGGCCGCAGGGAGCCCGGAGCCGTGGCCATTTTTACCAGTTCGACCCAGGCGATACCGGAATCCGGTGATGTGCCGCAACACGTCGCCATCATCATGGACGGCAACGGCCGCTGGGCGCGCAAGCGTTTCATGCCCCGCGTCGCCGGCCACAAGCGCGGCGTCGAGACCTTGCGCACGGTCATCAAGGCCTGCGTGGCCCGCGGCATCCGCTACCTGACGGTCTTCGCCTTCAGTTCCGAGAACTGGCGCCGTCCGCCCGAGGAAGTTTCCTTCCTCATGAACCTGTTCGTTTCCGCCCTCAACGACGAAATCGACCGACTCCACGCCAACGGCGTGCGGCTCAAGGTGGTGGGCGATCTGTCGCCCTTCGAACCCCGCCTGCGTACCCTGATCGCCGAAGGCGAGGCTCGTACGGCGGAGAATTCGCGCCTGACCCTGACCATCGCTGCCAATTACGGCGGGCGCTGGGACATCCTTCAGGCCGTCAATCGCCTCGTCCAGGCCAGACCGGAAAAGGCCGGCGACTATAGGGAAGAGGATCTGGCGCCCTACCTCGCCATGGCCTATGCTCCCGAGCCCGATCTTTTCATCCGCACCGGCGGCGAGCAGCGCATCAGCAATTTTCTTCTCTGGCAACTTGCCTACGCCGAGTTTTTCTTCACCGACCGGCTTTGGCCGGAGTTCGATGCCGCGGCGCTGGACGAAGCCATCGCCTCCTTCCGCCAGCGCGAGCGGCGCTTCGGGCGGACCAGCGAGCAATTGACCGCCGGTCGCGAGCCTCGCGTGTCCCTCGCCGATCCGGTTCCGCAAGATCAGAATGCTTAAGGCGCGGGTCGTCACGGCGCTGCTTCTGGCCGCAGGCCTGCTGGGCGTTCTGTTCCTTCTGCCGCACTTGGCGGCAACCGTCGTCTTCGCGCTCGTGGCCGCCACTGCCGCCTGGGAGTGGGCCGGGCTGATGCGCATCGATCAGCCTGCGCGCTTCATGTTCGGCGGCGTCGTGCTGCTGTTCTGCTGGCAGAGTTTTGTTGCCGGCGATACTGCCTTCCTGATGCTATGGGGCGCCGCCACCGTCTTCTGGCTGGTGCTGGCACCCTTGTGGTTGCGTTACAAATGGTCTTTCGCCGAGAACGACTTCGTCGGCTATGCGGTCGGTGTAATGCTCCTGGTGCCGACCTGGGCGGCCATGGCGGCCCTTCATGCGCGCGGTCCATGGATTCTCGTCGGTGTCATGGCCCTCGCCTGGGTTGCGGACATCGCGGCTTACTTCACGGGACGTGCCTTCGGCCGTCGCAAGCTGGCTCCCAGCATCAGTCCCGGCAAGACCTGGGAGGGAGTAGGGGGGGCTATTGTCGGCGTATTGGTCTATGGAATGGCCGTGGCCTTTGTCGTTGGTCTGACGGGAATACCGCTGATTCTGGGGCTTCTCGCACTGTTGCCGCTGACAGGATTGACGATCATCGGCGATCTTTTCGAGTCCCTTATGAAGCGTCAGGCCGGAATCAAGGACAGCAGCAATTTGCTGCCGGGCCACGGCGGCGTGCTGGACCGCATCGACAGCCAGTTATCCTTGCTCCCTGCGGCAGCGTTGATCTTGCATTGGAGTGGACAGTGACACGGCAGCGACTGACGGTTCTCGGCGCCACCGGCTCCATCGGCGTAAGCACCCTCGACGTCGTCGGGCGTCATCCGGAGCGCTACGAAGTGCTGGCACTGACAGGGCATAGTCGCATCGACGTCTTGGCAGAACAGTGCATACGCCATCGCCCCCGGTTTGCCGTTGTCGGCAAGGTGGAAGATGTGCCGGTCTTGACGAATCGTCTACGCGCGGCCGGTGTGGCGACGGAAGTGCTGTCCGGGCCGGAGGCGCTGGAGACGGTTGCCGCATTGCCGGAGGTGGATGCGGTCATGGCGGCCATTGTCGGTGCTGCCGGCCTGCGTCCCGCCATTGCCGCCGCGCGGGCGGGAAAGCGTCTGCTGCTGGCCAACAAGGAGGCCCTGGTCATGGCCGGCGAGGTCTTCATGGCCGAAGCCCGCAAGGCGGGGGCGGTCATCCTGCCGATAGACAGCGAACACAATGCCGTCTTCCAGTCTTTGCCGGCCACTTTCGGCGGCGACCTGGCTGGCTGCGGAGTCCGTCGCATCTTGCTGACGGCATCGGGCGGACCGTTCCGGACCCTGCCGCTGGATCAGTTTTCCGCCGTGACGCCGGCCCAGGCCTGTGCTCATCCCAACTGGGTGATGGGGCGAAAGATTTCGGTGGACTCGGCCACCATGATGAACAAGGGGCTTGAGGTCATCGAAGCCCATTGGCTTTTCAGTGCAGCGGCGGACAAGATCGATGTCGTGATTCATCCGCAAAGCGTGATCCATTCCATGGTCGAGTACGTGGATGGCTCGGTGTTGGCCCAGTTGGGTAATCCCGACATGCGCACCCCCATTGCCCACGCCCTGGCATATCCGGAGAGGATCGAGGCCGGCGTCGCGTCGCTGGACTTGTTCCAGGTGGCCCAACTGACTTTCGAGCGGCCCGATCTGGAGCGCTTTCCCTGTCTCGGTCTGGCTTACCAGGCGTTGCGGGCAGGCGGCAACGCGCCGGCGGTGTTGAATGCCGCCAACGAGATCGCCGTCGAAGCATTTCTGGCCGGCCGTCTTCGGTTCGACCGGATCGGCCCTGTCATCGAGACGGTCCTGGCAACGGTACCGCAGACGGCCGTCCCGGATCTGGCGGCAGTCCTCGCTGCGGATGCGGCGGGGCGGGCGGCAGCGGCAACGGCCGTCGCCAACGGTCCATGACCATCACCGGCTATCTGTGGTATCTCGGCGCCTTCGCGCTGGCGCTGGGCATTCTGATCGTCGTCCATGAGTTCGGCCACTATGGGGCGGCGCGACTCTGCGGCGTCAAGGTGCTGCGTTTTTCAGTGGGATTCGGCAGGCCGCTGCTTTGCCGCAAAGGGGGGCGGGACGGGACGGAATGGGTCCTGGCGGCCTTTCCTCTCGGCGGCTACGTCAAGATGCTCGACGAACGGGAGGGACCGGTTGCCGAGGAGGAACTGGCGCGGTCCTTCAACCGCCAGACGGTGGCGCGCAGATCGCTGATTGTGGCGGCGGGGCCCTTCGCCAATCTCGCCCTGGCTGTCCTGCTTTATTGGGTCGTCTATTTGCAGGGTACGGAGGAATTACGGCCCGTCCTGGGGCCTCCGGTTCTCCAGAGTCTTGCGGCCAATGCCGGTGTGGAAGCCGAGGAGACGGTAACGGCCGTCTCGGGGCACCGGATAGCCACTTGGCAGGAACTTCGCTGGGAACTGCTGCAGCGCGCCGCAGACGGGGAGACGGCGGTCCTTGAAGTGCTTAATCCCAGAGGCGAACTGGCCTTCCGCTCCCTGGATCTCAGTGGCTTGGGCGAAAAGACCTTCGAGGGCGATCTGGCGAAGGAAGTTGGACTCACGGTCTTCCGCCCGAAGCTCAAACCGATGGTCGGCAGTGTGGCGGCAGGAAGTCCGGCCGATGCCGCCGGTATCAGGAACGGTGACCTTATCCTGGCGGTGGATGCTCATCCGATCACCACATGGACCGAATTGGCCCAGGCAATTCGACAGTCCCCCGGACGTGCAATGAGCTTCGAGATCGAACGGGAGGGTGCCACCTATTCGATCGAGGCTACTCCCCGGTTGGTGGAGGATGCCGGGCGTAAGATCGGTCGCCTCGGCATCGCCGCTTACGATGACCGGGAGGCCCATGCAAAATTGTTTACCCTGGTGCGCCTGGGTCCTCTGGAGGCGCTTCATCGCGCTGTCAGCCAGACCTGGGATACCTCCGTGTTTACCCTGCGGATGATCGGGCGCATGGTCGCGGGGGAATTGTCATGGAAGAATGTCTCCGGCCCCGTTACGATTGCCGACTACGCGGGGCAATCGGCCCGTATGGGTGTCGCCCACTACCTCAAGTTTCTGGCGCTCATCAGCATCAGTTTGGGAGTTCTGAACCTCCTTCCTATTCCAATTCTGGATGGGGGGCATTTGTTGTATCATCTGATCGAATTCGTTAAAGGCGGCCCCTTGTCCGAACGCTCCATGGAAATCGGTCAGCAGATCGGACTGGCAATGTTGGCGTTGCTCATGGCCTTCGCCTTTTATAACGACATCAATCGTCTCGTCTCCGGCTGAACAATGAAGAAAATTATTCATGGCCTGATTGGCGTTTTATTTGCCACATCGGCTGCGGCCTTTGATCCGTTCGTCGTCAAAGACATCCGCGTAGAGGGAATTCAGCGCACGGAAGCTGGTACGGTATTCAGCTATCTGCCGGTGCGGGTCGGCGACAAACTGACGGACGAAACCGCCGCCCAGGCCATCAAGGCGCTTTTCTCGACAGGCTTCTTCAAGGACGTTCGCCTGGAGATCGAAGGAGACGTGCTCGTGGTGGTGCTGGAAGAGCGCCCCGCGATTGCCGCCATCGACCTGGTCGGCCTCAAGACTGTCAAGAAGGAAGACGTTCTGAAGGGACTCAAGGAAGTCGGGATCGCCGAGTCGCGGATATTCGACCGGGCCCTGGTGGAGCGTGCGGAACAGGAGATGAAGCGTCAGTACTTGTCCCTGGGCTACTACGCGGTTCAGATCACGACGACGGTGACGCCGCTGGAACGCAACCGGGTGGGTATCAACTTTGCCGTGAACGAAGGTGATATCGCCAAAATTCGGCAGATCAACATTGTCGGAGCCAGTGCCTTCAAGGAAGAGGATCTGCTGGACAACTTCGCCCTGCGGACACCGAACTGGCTGACCTGGTATACGAAGAACGACCAGTACTCCAAACAGAAATTGTCGGGTGACCTGGAAGCCTTGAGATCCTTCTATCTGGACAGGGGCTACCTAGAATTCACCGTCGATTCGACCCAGGTTTCGATTTCGCCGGATAAGCAGGACATCTATATCACGGTGAATGTTTCCGAGGGGGAGCGATATTCCGTTTCATCCGTGAAAGTGGTCGGGGACATTGCGGTTCCCGAAGATCAGTTGCGCAAGCTTGTCGCCGTCAAGCCCGGTGACATCTATTCCCGGGAGAAGATGACGGAATCCACCAAGGCGATCAGCGATCGCCTTGGGAATGACGGATTCGCGTTCGCCAACGTAAATGCAGCGCCCGAACTCGACAAGGAGAAGCGCGAGGTCGCTTTCACGGTGTTCGTCGATCCGGGTCGCCGGGTGAACGTACGTCGCGTCAATGTCACCGGAAATACCAAGACCCGGGATGAAGTGGTCAGGCGTGAACTGCGTCAGGCCGAGGGAGCGTGGTACGAAGGCGACAAGATCAACAAGTCCCGCACGCGCATCGACCGGCTCGGCTATTTTGAGGAAGTGACAGTAGAGACCCCGGCCGTTCCCGGAACGACGGATCAGGTCGACGTGAATGTCAACGTCAAGGAAAAGGCGACGGGCAACGTCATGATCGGTGCCGGCTACTCGACCACGGACAAGATCACTCTGAGCGGCTCCATTCAGCAGGACAACCTGTTTGGCAGCGGCAAGACGGTCGGCGTCCAGGTCAATACCAGCAAGTACTACAAGACCTACGCGTTCTCATATACCGACCCCTATTACACGATCGACGGCATTTCCCGGGGCTTTGATGTCTATCGGCGGACGACGGATACCGCCGGCCTTGCCATCGGCCGTTTCGATGCCTCGTCCTGGGGGGCCGGTGTCCGTTACGGCATGCCCCTGAGCGACGATGAGTACGTGCGCTTCGGTGCCTCGGTCGATACCACCAAGACCACGGTTTCGACCTACAGCCCCCAGCGGTGGATCGATTTCGTGAATTCCTTCGGGGCAAGGATGAATTCCGTCCTTCTGACCGGGGGATGGGGACGCAACACCATCGACAGTTTTATTTATCCGATGAAGGGCGCTTTGACCGGAACTACCGGCGAAGTGGGTATGCCGGTGGGGGGGCAGGCGCTCAAATATGTCAAGGCCACGTTCAGCCATTACCAATACCAGCCCTTCTCCAAGGACCAGACCCTGAAGTTTGGCGGGGAACTGGGCCTGGCCTCCGGTTACGGTGGCGTCACCTTGCCGTTCATGAAGAACTTCTATGCGGGCGGTATCGGCTCTGTGCGGGGTTATGAGGCATCTTCACTTGGGCCGGTGGATGCCGCCACGACGGCCCGCCTTGGCGGTGCCAAGAAACTCACCGGTACGGCCGAGTATCTGTTCCGCATGCCCGGCCTGGGGAAGGACAAGTCCGTCCGGTTGGGCGCCTTTGTGGACGCTGGTCAGGTTTGGGGCACAGGCGACAAAATCAAACTTAGCGATATGCGCTACAGCGCAGGTTTGGCAGCCAACTGGGCATCGCCGTTCGGGCCTTTGCGCTTCAGCTTTGCTAAGGCCTTGAATGCGAAGGAAGGCGACAGGAAGCAGGTGGTGCAGTTCACGATGGGTTCCGCGTTTTGATCTGACTTGGGGAAAGGTATGTTGAAGAAAGGACTTGCTGCAGTGTTGTTCCTTGGTCTGGCGATGTCGGCTCAGGCCGAAGTCAGGATCGGATTCGTCAATGCGCAACGCGTCATCAACGACTCGCCGCAGGCGGTAAAGGCGAAGAAGAAGCTCGAAAAGGAATTCGAGAAGCGCGACCAGGACTTGTCCCGTCTCGCCAAGCAACTGCAGACGATGCAGGAGGGCCTGGAAAAGAATGCGCCGACCATGGCCGAGACCGAGCGACGCAACAAGGAGCGGGAATTCAATGAGCTCAGTCGCGACTTCCAACGCAAGCAGCGCGAATTCCGCGAAGACCTGAATCTTCGCCAGAACGAGGAAATGGCGGCCATTTACGAACGGGTGAACAAGATCATCAAGCAGGTGGCCGAGGCCGAGAAGTTCGATCTGATCGTCCAGGAAGTCGTATACGCCAGCCCGAAGATCGACATCACCGAGAAGGTGATCAAGTCCCTCGGGGACGGGACGAAATAGCCTCGGTTTCGCCTGTGCAAGTCACTCTCGACGAGATTGTCGCGCGTTTTGGCGGCACTCTCGTCGGCATCGGTAGCACCCGTATCGACGGCCTGGCGACGCTGGAGGATGCGGACTCCCATCAGCTGGCATTTCTCTCCAACCCGAAATATCGGGTGCAGCTTGCGCATACACGGGCCGGCGGTGTCATCCTCGGTGCCGATGCCGCAGATGCTTGTCCTGTAGCGGCGATCATCACAGATCAGCCTTATCTCTACTTTGCGCGCGTTGCCCAGTGGCTGAACCCTCAGCCGCGGCCTGCTGCAGGCATTCATGCTTCCGCAGTGGTTGAGGCAACGTTGCCTGCCAGCGTTTCGGTCGGCCCGGGAGCCTGGATCGGCAGCGGAGCGCGGATCGGTGAAAACGTCGTCATCGAAGCCAACTGCTCCATCGCAGAGGGCTCGGAAATCGGCGAGGATTCCCGGCTTTTTCCGAATGTATCGGTGTATCCGGGATGCGTGATCGGTGCCCGCGCGATCATCCATTCCGGGGCCGTCATCGGCTCGGACGGATTCGGTTTTGCCCGTGATGGCGACGGCGCCTGGGTGAAGATTCCCCAGACCGGGCGTGTCGTCATCGGCGACGACGTCGAGATCGGCGCCGGAACGACGATAGATCGCGGCGCCCTGGCCGATACGGTGATCGGAAACGGTGTCAAGCTCGATAATCAGATACAGGTCGGCCACAACGTGCGCATCGGCGAACATACGGCCATGGCCGGTTGCGTCGGCATCGCCGGCAGCGCCGTCATTGGCCGGCGCTGTACTATCGGCGGCGGGGCGGTGATCCTCGGGCACTTGACGATTGTCGATGGCGTGAATGTCTCGGCCGGAACCCTGGTGGCAAAGTCCATCCGCAAGCCGGGGAACTACACGGGGACTGCCCCCTTCATGGAACACGATGCCTGGCTGAAAAATTTTGCCCATCTGCGCCATCTGGATTCGCTCGCCGATAAAATACGCGCCCTCGAAGCGAGGCTCGCCGCGCTGGAAAAAGGAAGCTAGACATGACCGCGATGGACATCCACCAGATTCTCGAATACCTGCCGCACCGCTATCCGATCCTTCTGGTGGATCGGGTTCTGGAGGTGGTTCCCGGCGAGCGCATCACGGCGCTCAAGAATGTAAGCGTCAACGAGCCCTTCTTCCCCGGTCATTATCCCCACCACCCGGTTATGCCCGGCGTCCTGATCATCGAGGCGATGGCGCAGACCGCCGCCATCCTGTCGTTCAAGACCCTGGGGGGGAAGCCGGACGACAAGTCCGTCTATTACTTTGTCGGTATCGACGCCGCCCGCTTCAAGCGGCCTGTCAGCCCCGGCGACCAACTGATGATGGAAGTGTCGATTACCGCCAACAAGCGCGGGTTGTGGAAGTTCAAGGGAGTGGCGAAGGTCGATGGGCAGGTGGCGGCCGAAGCCGAACTCATGTGCACCGTACGGCCCATCGAATGACGATCGAGATACATCCGTCGGCCTTCGTCGATCCGGCTGCCCGGATCGGCGAGGGAGTGACGATCGGCGCCTATTCCATCGTCGGTGCGAACGTGGAGATCGGCGCCAATACGGTTGTCGGTCCCCATGTGGTCATCGACGGACACACCCGCATCGGAGCGGATAACCGCATATTCCAGTTCTGTTCCATCGGTGCGGCGCCGCAGGACAAGAAATACGCAGGCGAGCCGACCCGGCTGGAAATCGGCGATCGCAACACCATCCGCGAGTTCTGCACCTTCAACTGCGGCACGTCCCAGGATGCCGGGGTTACGCGCCTCGGCGACGACAACTGGATCATGGCCTATGTCCATCTGGCCCATGATTGCCAGGTCGGCAACCATACGATCTTCGCCAACAATGCCCAACTTGCCGGCCATGTCCATGTGGGCGATTGGGCCATCCTCGGCGGCTTCACCGTGGTGCATCAGTTTGTACGTATCGGGGCCCACAGCATGACTGCCATGGGTACCATCCTGCTGCAGGATTTGCCTCCTTACGTCACTGCCGCCGGCAACACGGCCGAACCCCATGGCACCAACAGCGAGGGATTGAAGCGGCGCGGTTTCTCCGCCGACGGTATCGCCGCCATCCGCCGTGCCTACAAGACCATCTATAAGTCGGGCCTGAAGCTGGAGGAAGCCACTGCCGCCATTGCTGCGGAAGTCCGGACTCATCCCGAGCTGTCGATCCTCGCCGATTTTCTTACCCGTCCCGGCCGGGGCATCGTCCGGTAATCCCCATGGCCGTGCGCATCGCGATGGTGGCAGGAGAGGCCTCCGGCGATCTTCTTGCCGCCCACCTGATTCCGGCACTCCGCGAGCGTCTGCCGGATGCCACCTTCTTCGGCATCGGTGGCCCGAAGATGCAACGCGAAGGATTCGATGCCTGGTGGCCATCGGAGAAGCTTGCGGTGCGCGGCTATGTCGAAGTGCTCAGGCATTACCGCGAGATCACCGGCATCCGTCGCCGGCTCATCGGACGTCTCCTGGCGAAACGTCCGGACGTCTTCATCGGCATCGATGCCCCGGACTTCAATCTGACGGTCGAGCGCAAGCTCAAGGCCCGGGGTATTCCATCCATCCATTACGTGAGCCCGTCGGTCTGGGCTTGGCGCGGAGGAAGGGTGAAGAAGATAGGGCGCTCGGTCAGCGAAATCCTCGCCCTGTTCCCGTTCGAGCCCGAGATATATGAACGTCAGGGCATTCCCGTCACTTATGTGGGACACCCGCTCGCCGATGTTCTGCCAGTCGATACGGTGCGGGTTTCCGCACGCATACGCCTGGAACTGCCGGAAGACCAACCCATCTTTGCCCTACTGCCTGGCAGCCGGCAATCGGAACTCCATTTCATGGCCGAGTTGTTCATCGAGACGGCTAAGATACTGCATGCGCGTTTCCCAGCCGCACTCTTTCTCGTGCCCTTGGTTTCCCGGGAGACCCGCCTCCAGTTTGAAGAAGCCTTGTGGCGTCTTGGTGCTCAGGAGCTCCCCATCAAGATGTTGTTTGGCCACGCCCAGGATGCCTTGGCGGCCAGCAACTGTGCCCTCGTCGCCAGCGGCACGGCGACATTGGAAGCCGCCCTGCTCAAGGCCCCCATGGTCATTGCCTATCGCATGTCGCCCTGGTCGTGGCGTCTCATGAAGGGCATGCGCTATCAACCCTGGGTCGGACTTCCCAACATTTTGGCCGGCCGCTTCGTCGTGCCGGAGTTTCTCCAGGACGATGCCACGGCCGAGAACCTGGCCCAGGCATTGGGCAATCTCATGCTCGATGCTCCCGTACGGGCGCGCATCGAAAATGAATTCACCGCCATGCACCGCCGCCTGCGCCAGGGAACGGCCGAGAAGGCTGCGCAGGCCATTCTTTCCCACATCGCCGCCCGATGACTATCTGCGGCGTCGACGAGGCAGGTCGCGGTCCCTTGGCGGGGCCGGTTTACGCGGCTGCCGTAATTCTGGATGCCGCCAGGCCGGTTGTCGGCCTCGCCGACTCAAAGAAACTCAGCGAGAGCAGGCGCGAACGTCTGGCTGTCGAAATCAAGGAGAATGCCGTGGCCTGGTGTATCGCCTCGGCCTCCGTGGAGGAGATCGATCGGCTGAATATCCTCCAGGCGACCTTGCTCGCCATGCAACGGGCCGTATCGGGCCTATCGGTTCGGCCGGGAGAAGTCCTGGTGGATGGCAACCGGTTGCCGCAACTGGACCTACCCGCCAGGGCGATTGTCGGCGGCGATGCCACGGTCGCCGAAATATCCGCTGCTTCGATTCTTGCCAAGACCGCGCGGGATGCTGAAATGCTGCGTCTTCATGAAACCGCTCCGCAATACGGGCTCGACAGGCACAAGGGCTATGGCACCGCCGTCCATCTGGAGGCCCTGCGGCGTTTCGGTGCGGCGAGCTTTCATCGAACCAGTTTTGCACCCGTCCGACAGGTACTGAAGGGGAATCAATGATGCGCTATCTGCTATTGGCCCATCTAGCGGGCGTCATTGTATGGATCGGCGGGATGTTCTTCGCCCATTTCTGTCTGCGTCCGGTGGCGACACTCCAGTTGCCGCCGCCCCAGCGGCTGCCGCTGATGACGGCGGTACTCGGCCGCTTTTTCGCAGCCGTTGCCGTCAGTGTCATTGCAATACTCGGATCGGGATTCGCCATGGTTGCCATCTCCGGCTTTGCCGGCGGCACGATGGGACGACACCTCATGATGGGCATCGGCGTGGCGATGGCGTTGATTTTCGCCGTGATCTACCTGCGTCTTTATCCGCAATTGCGGGCCAGGATCGACGCGGGCGAATGGCAGGCCGGGGGAGCGGTTCTCGACCGCATTCGGCGACTGGTGGTCGTCAATCTCGGTTTGGGCACGCTGACGATGCTGGCCGCCATGGTTCCGCTCTGACTTGCCGAGAGCTCCTGGTCCCATGAAGAGCATTGCGTCCCGAGATAATCCGACCTTTAAAACCTTGCGTCTGTTGGCGGAGGACGGTCGCGTGCAGCGGCGGGAAGGGCGCACCTTGCTGGATGGCCCCCATCTAGTGGCCGAGTATCTGGCGAGGATGGGTTTACCCGAACTGTTGCTGGTCAGCGACAGTGGCCTCCGGAATCCGGAGGTGGCGGACATCCTGGAACGCTGCGGTAGCCTGGATGTCCTTTGCCTCAAGGATGGGCTCTTCGCGGAAATCAGTCCTGTCGCGACACCCGTCGGCATCGCTGCCGTCATTCCCATTCCGGCGGTTCGGGACGATCCGATCACCGAGTCCTGCGCCTTGCTCGAAAACGTCCAGGATGCCGGAAACATCGGCTCCATCCTGCGCAGTGCAGCCGCCGCCGGCATCGGTCATGTGGTGCTGGGTCCCGGCTGTGCGGGCGTCTGGACGCCCAAAGTGCTGCGGGCGGCCCAGGGTGCCCATTTCTCCCTGGACCTGCGGGAGCGGGGCGATCTCATCGGGATGGCGAAGGCCTATCCGGGTTTGAGCATCGCCACGGTCGCCACCGGCGACAGCCGCAGCCTTTACGAACTGGACCTCAAGGGGCCGATCGCCTGGATTTTCGGCAATGAGGGCGGCGGCTTGTCGCCTCAACTGGCCGCGGCGGCAAAGCTTCGAGCCACCATACCCCTGTCGGCGACCAGCGAGTCCTTGAATGTTGCCGCCGCAGCTGCAGTTTGTTTTTTTGAAGCGGCCAGGCAAAGAAGGGGGCGCTAAGCGGCAATTCCAGGCAAATCAAGGGAAAGAGCCCCCAATCTTTGCCCGAGTATGGTAAATACATGGCGTCGCCGCCCTGACCACGAGGCCATGAAATGCTTGGAAGACTCAATCACCTGAATTTCCGTTTCATCGTTTTGGCCAGTCTGGGGGCTCCGGCACTCCTGTTGTGGATTGCCGGCTACTACGCGTGGGACAGCTGGCGCGGCTACAACAACCTGCGAACCACCATCCAGGCCAATGCCCTGGCGGACAACATCATCGCCGCAGCCGGCCTGCAGGCCTTGGAGCGCGGCGTGACGGCAAGCCTGCTTTCCGCCAGTGGCCCGGCCGCCGAAGCGGCACGCGGGCGGGTCGCCGGTTTACGCGAGAAGAGCGATGCGCTATGGCGCGATTCACTCGCCGTCGCCGAGAAACTGGAGACCGACGGAACCGTTTTCCCCGGCGAGATCGTCGCCCGCAAACAGGCGGTGGAAGCCTACCAGAAGCTTGCGGAAGCCCGCAGGCGGGTGGATGCCAGTCTGGCAAAGGCGGAGCGGGATATCGTCGCGGCGGAATGGATTCCGGTCATCACCCGCTTCATCAATGCAGCAGCCCGCATGCGCATCGCAGCCTTCGGCGGTGACGCCTTTCCGCCGGAAATCACCTATCCCAACCTGACGGCCAAGCACAGCGTCTGGCTGGCATCCGAATATGCCGGGCTTGAGCGTGCCACGGTGGCGACCCTGATCAACAGCAATGGGCCGGCGGCGGCTGACGTGATGCAGCGCCTGCGGGCCTTCCGCCAGATCGTCGAAACGAATATTGCGGATGTCCGTTTCGTGCGGGATGTCCCCGGCATCGACCCGCAAATTCTGGCCGCCATCGACGGCATGGAAAAGCAGTTCCTCGGCGATTTCGAGTCCGTGCGCAAACAGGTCTATGCCGAGGCGGAGAGCAGGACACCGGCGGTTGAGGGACGCCACTACAGCATGACGAGCGGCGAGTGGATAGAAAAGTCCACCACGGCGATCAATGCGATACTGAAAGTCTCGGAAACCTATTCAAAGGTGGGTAACGACGAGGCGGAGCGGAACGCGCAAATCAAGTTCATCCAGATGCTCGGCTACATCGGTCTCTTCCTGGCCATGATCGCGGCCTCCCTCGTGACCATCTCCCTTCTGTTCAACAAGCTGCGTCATCTGGACAACCTGAGAGACTCGATGGCCGCATTTGCCAGCGGCCAGGGCGATCTGACCTGCAGGCTGACGGCGGACACACGGGACGAGATCGGCCAGACTTCGGCGGCATTCAACCGCTTTGCGGAAAAACTGCAGGAGATCATCACCGAGACCCGCTTGGTGGTGCAACAGCTCACGGATGCGGCGGCCAAGCTGTCCGCGGCAAGCGGCAAGGTGACGGCCAGCTCCAGCACCCAGAGCGAAATGTCGCTGACCACTGCCGCCGCGGTGGAGGAGATCACGGCCAGTATCGGTCAGGTTGCCGAGCGGGCGCGTGAGACGCTGGCCGACTCCCAGCATGCCGGCGAATTGGCGGAGGAGGGCGCACGCATGGTTCATACCGTCGCCGACCGGATCAAGGAACTGGCCGGTGCCGTGGCAGAAAGTTCCCAGCGCGTCGAAGGCCTGGGTGAACGCTCGCGCGAGATCGGTGGCATCGTCCATGTGATCCGCGAGATTGCCGACCAGACCAACCTGCTGGCGCTGAATGCGGCTATCGAGGCAGCCCGTGCCGGCGAGCAGGGACGGGGATTTGCCGTCGTGGCGGACGAAGTGCGCAAGCTTGCCGAACGTACCGGCGTCGCGACGGTGGATATCTCCAACATGATCGAAACGATCCAGCGGGACACGGATGGCGCAGTGGAAGGCATGCATGCGAGCGGCAAACGTCTGGAGGACGTGGTGGCACTGACTTCCGAGGCGGCGGGTACCTTGTCGGAAATCAGTTCAGGCGCCGAGCAGACCCGTTCCCGCGTGGACGACATCGCGCGGGCAACCCAGGAGGAAAGCGTCGCCGGGATGGAGATCGCGCGCAATGTCGAGCGCGTCGCCCAGATGGCGGAGGAAAACAAGCTGGCGGCGGGCGAAACCGCCGACGATGTGCAACTGCTGCGTTCCCTTGCCGACAAGTTGCACAATCTGGTGGGGCGATTCAAGGTCTGAGAGCAGCGGCGGCCATCTTCAGTCGGTAGCAGCGGCGGCGTTCCGATGCCTGCGCACCGGATGCGCGGCGACAAACAGGCAGAGACTGGCGGTCAGTGAGATCGTCGCAAGCCGATGCAGGGGGACGTCGGGCTTGGTACCTCTTTACGCGCGGGTTTCCTTCATCAGGCGGTTCTTTTCCCGCTCCCAGTCCTTCTTCTTTTCCGTCTCGCGCTTATCGTGCTGTTTCTTGCCCTTGGCCAGTCCGATCAAAGCCTTGACCCGCCCCTTGCTGTAATGCAAGTCGATGGGAACGAGCGCATAGCCGGCCCGTTCGACCTTGCCGATCAGCTTGCTGATCTCCTGCTCGTGCAGCAGCAGCTTGCGCGTCCTGACCGGGTCCGGATGGATGTGGGTCGATGCTGTCGGCAATGGACTGATATGGGCGCCGATCAGGAAGATTTCGCCGTTCTTCAATACGACGTAGGATTCCTTGATCTGCGCGCGTCCGGCCCGGATTGCCTTGACTTCCCATCCTTCCAGGACGAGCCCCGCCTCAAGGCGCTCTTCGATGAAGTAGTCGTGGAAGGCTTTCTTGTTGTCGACGATGCTCATGGCGGCGGGGCACGGTAGAATCGCGCATTCTAACGTAGCGAGCGGCAATGGCTGTCGTCGAGAAATCCGTCTTGATCGCGCGTACCGCGCAGCAGATGTTCGATCTGGTGGATCGGGTCGAGGACTATCCGGAGTTTCTACCCTGGTGCGGCGGGACGGAGCTCCTGGCTCGGACGGAGGCGGTCACTGCCGCCAGGATTCACATCAACTTCCGCGGCATCAAGGCCCATTTCGCCACCGAGAATCCGAAGGTGGCGCCCAATCGGATGGACATCCATCTGCGTGAGGGCCCGTTTCGCCGCCTGGACGGCGGATGGCGCTTCACCACGCTCGGCGACGCAGGCTGCAAGGTTGCATTTCATTTGAACTACGAGTTTTCCAGCAAAATTCTGGAGAAGGCGCTTGGTCCGGTTTTCCATCACATCGTCGGGACCTTCGTCGACTCCTTCGTCAAGCGGGCACATCAAGTCTATGGGTGAATCAATCCAGGTGGAAGTCGTCTACGCCAAGGCGGAGCGGCAGGAACTCGTCAGGCTGAAGCTGCCGCAGGGCAGCACGATCCAACAGGCGGTGGAGGCCTCGGGATTGCTGGCCCGCTGTCCGGAGATCGAACTGGCAAAGGCGAAAGTGGGAATCTTCGGCAAGCTGGCACGCCTGGATACGGCCTTGCGGGACAAGGACAGGGTGGAGATCTATCGCCCGCTGATTGCCGACCCGAAGGAAGTTCGCAAGCAGCGGGCTGCCGAAGGCAAGGTGATGAAAAAGGGTGGCGGTCCGGCCGAGGAGTAAAAGGTAGCGGTCCTTGTCGCTACCGTCTTACTTGCACCACGTATCGACCGACCTTTTCGCGTTGGCCAGTTCCGCTTCGCGAACCGCCCCGTCCAGGGCGACGCGCTCTCCCTTGCTGTCGATCGTGAAGCGCACCTGTCCGGATTCAATGGACTTCAGGTTGCCTTGAGCCTTTTCGCAATTGGCCCGGCGCTCCTCGCCGTCCGCCCTCTCCTTGTCGGCTTTGGCCGCGGCCTCCTGCGCGGATTTCTGACGTTTGCGACTCTCGTTTTCCCTTTCCGCCAGTGTCCTCTGCAGAGCGGCCGGATCGGCCGCCGGCGGTGGTGGCGGTGCGACCTTGCGGACGGGCAGCTGGTCCGGTGGCGGCTCGTCGGAATAATGGATCTTCCCCTTGGCGTCCTTCCACGAATACATCTGGGCAGAGGCCAGGAGCGAATGGAAAACCATCAGGAACAAGGCAGCGAAGCGCATCGTTCGGGAACCCATGTTTGCCCGCATCGGGCGGCCCGCGTATAATACGTTTTTGGCACTGAGGATAAAAGCATGAGACTCCTCCAGAAGGCGCTGACGTTCGACGACGTCCTCCTGGTTCCCGCCCATTCGGCGATCCTGCCCCGCGATGTTTCCCTCGCAACCCGCCTGACCCGCACCATCACCCTGAATTTGCCCCTGGTTTCGGCGGCCATGGATACCGTCACCGAAGCCCGTCTGGCCATCGCACTGGCCCAGGAAGGCGGTATCGGTATCGTCCACAAGAACCTGAACCCGAAAGGTCAGGCGGCGGAGGTCGCCAAGGTCAAGCGTTTCGAATCCGGCGTTCTGAAAGACCCGATCACCATCCCGCCGACCATGTCGGTTCGCGAAGTGATGATCTTGACGCGCAGCCACCGGATTTCCGGGCTGCCTGTCGTCGAGAACGGCAAGGTCGTCGGCATCGTCACCAACCGGGACCTGCGTTTCGAAACGAATCTGGACCAGCCGGTGCGGGCGATCATGACGCCGAAGGAGCGCCTCATCACGGTACGTGAAGGCGCCACCGTCGACGAGGCCAAGGCTCTGATGCACAAGAACCGGCTCGAACGCGTCCTGGTGGTCAGCGATGCCTTCGAGCTGCGCGGTCTCATGACCGTCAAGGACATCCTCAAGTCCTCCGAACATCCTCTCGCCTGCAAGGATGAAATGGGCCGCCTGCGTGTCGGCGCCGCCATCGGCGTCGGTGAAGGCACCGAGGAGCGGGCGACTCTGCTGGCCGAGGCCGGCGTCGACGTCCTCGTCGTCGATACTGCCCATGGCCATTCGGAAGGCGTCCTCAAGCGCGTCGAGTGGGTGAAGAAGAATTTCCCGAACGTGCAGGTCATCGGCGGCAACATCGCCACCGGCGCCGCCGCCAAGGCGCTGGTCGACCATGGCGCCGACGGCGTCAAGGTGGGCATCGGCCCGGGCTCGATCTGCACCACGCGTATCGTTGCCGGTGTCGGCGTACCCCAGATCACCGCGGTGGAGAATGTCGCCAACGCCCTGGCCAGCACGAACGTGCCGCTGATTGCCGATGGCGGCATCCGCTATTCCGGCGACATCTCCAAGGCCCTGGCGGCGGGCGCCCATGCCGTAATGCTCGGCGGCCTGTTCGCCGGTACCGAGGAGGCACCGGGCGAGACGGTCCTCTACCAGGGGCGTTCCTACAAGTCCTATCGCGGCATGGGTTCCCTCGGGGCCATGCAGCAGGGCTCCTCGGATCGCTACTTTCAGGACAACGAAGCGAACGTCGAGAAGCTTGTGCCGGAGGGTATCGAAGGCCGCGTGCCCTACAAGGGCATGGTCACTGCCGTCATTCACCAGTTGATGGGCGGACTGCGCTCGTCCATGGGCTATGTCGGCTGCAGCACCATCGAGGAATTGCGCACCAAGGCGGAATTCGTCGAGATCACTTCTGCCGGCATCCGCGAGTCCCACGTACACGACGTGCAAATCACCAAGGAAGCACCGAACTACCACGTGGAGTGAGCGTGGAAGACCCTGAAAGGCGGCTTGATGCCGCCTTTCTCTTTTCAGCGACGAAGCCATGGCCCATCAGAAAATCCTCATCCTCGATTTCGGTTCCCAGTACACCCAGCTGATTGCCCGGCGGGTGCGCGAGCAACAGGTCTATTGCGAACTGCATCCGAACGATGTCTCCGAAGCCTTCATCCGGGAATTCAATCCCCAGGGGGTGATTCTTTCCGGCGGACCCAATTCGGTCTATGAGGACGAGACCCCGCGGGCACCCGATGTGGTATTCCAGTTGGGCGTGCCGGTGCTGGGCATCTGCTACGGCATGCAGACCATGGCAGCCCAGCTCGGTGGCAAGGTGGAAAGCGCCAAGAAGCGGGAGTTTGGCTACGCCGAGGTGCGCGCCCACGGCCATACGGCCCTGCTGAAGGACATCCAGGACAACATGAACGCCGAGGGCCACGGCCTGCTCGACGTCTGGATGAGCCACGGCGACAAGGTCACCGAGATGCCGGCGGGCTTCAAGATCATGGCTGCCAATGAGGCCACCCCCATCGCGGCGATGGCGGACGAGGCGCGGCGTTTCTACGGCGTCCAGTTCCACCCGGAAGTGACCCACACCATCAAGGGCCGCGAGATCATCGCCCGTTTCGTACGTGACATCTGCGGCTGTCGCGGTGACTGGAACATGCCCGACTACGTCACCGAGGCCATTGCCAAGGTGCGCGAGCAGGTGGGCAAGGACGAGGTGATTCTGGGCCTCTCGGGCGGCGTCGACTCCTCGGTCGTCGCGGCCCTGCTGCACAGGGCCATCGGCGATCAGTTGACCTGCGTTTTCGTGGACAACGGCCTGTTGCGCCTCAACGAGGGCAAACAGGTAATGGATCTCTTCGCGCGCAACCTCGGCGTTAAGGTCATCCACGTGGATGCCAGCGAACAGTTCATGGGCCATCTGGCCGGCGTCAGCGACCCGGAGCAGAAGCGCAAGATCATCGGCCGCGAATTCGTCGAGGTGTTCCAGGCCGAGGCGAAGAAGCTGCCTAAGGCGCGCTGGCTGGCTCAGGGCACCATCTATCCCGACGTAATCGAGTCGGCCGGCGCCAAGACCAAGAAAGCTCATACCATCAAGAGCCATCACAACGTGGGCGGCCTGCCGGAAACCCTGAATCTCAAGCTCTGCGAGCCTTTGCGCGAGCTGTTCAAGGACGAGGTAAGGGAGCTGGGCATCGCCCTGGGCTTGCCCCACGAGATGGTCTATCGGCATCCCTTCCCCGGCCCCGGCCTGGGAGTGCGCATCCTCGGCGAAGTGAAGCGCGAATACGCGGATCTGCTGCGGCGTGCCGACGCCATTTTCATCGACGAGCTGCGCGGCGCCGACTGGTACGACAAGACCAGTCAGGCCTTTGCGGTCTTCCTGCCGGTGAAGTCCGTCGGTGTCATGGGTGACGGCCGCACCTACGACTACGTCGTCGCGTTGCGCGCCGTCGAGACCCAGGACTTCATGACCGCCCGCTGGGCTCAACTACCTTACGATTTGCTGTCCCGTGTGGCCAACCGGATCGTCAACGAGGTACGCGGAATCAATCGTGTGGTCTACGATGTGACGGGCAAGCCTCCCGGCACAATCGAGTGGGAATAGTCGGCAAAGCGCGGGCGGCAATCCAGCTGCGGAATACAGATCACCGTCTTCCGGGATTGATTGCTGCAACGCAAAACAAGGCTGATGGCTGGGTGTAGATAACTTATCCCGCAAGGCGTACGGATTTGTTATCGTCCCGCGACTTGGTATTAACCATATTTATTACAGGGGAGTGTTATGGCGCAACGCAAATTCGTGTTCGCCTTCGAAGAAGGCGACGGCAAGAACAAAATGCTGCTGGGAGGGAAGGGAGCCAATCTCTGCGAGATGACGCAGATCGGCCTCAACGTCCCGCCTGGCTTTACGGTCAGCACTGAGGCTTGCCTTGCCTATCTTGAGAAGAACCAGTTCCCGGACGGGCTGTGGGAAACCATCAAGACCTACATGGCCGACCTGGAAAAGAAGACCGGCAAGGGCTTCGGCTCCTCCGACAATCCGTTGCTGGTGTCGGTGCGCTCGGGTTCGTCGATGTCCATGCCGGGCATGATGGACACCGTTCTCAACCTGGGTCTCAACGACAACTCCCTCAAGGGCCTCATCAAGCAGACCAAGAACGAGCGCTTCGCCTACGATGCCTATCGTCGTTTCATCCAGCTCTTCGGCAAGATCGCCCTGGGTATCGCCGACGAGCATTTCGACGAAAAGATGGCCGAGATCAAGACCAAGTACAAGGCCAAGCAGGACGTGGACCTCAAGGCCGAGCACCTGAAGGAACTCACCACCGAATTCCTCGCCATCTACCAGCGCCATACGGGCAAGCCCTTCCCGCAGGACCCCTTCGAGCAGCTCGACATCGCCATCAAGGCCGTGTTCCGTTCCTGGAACGGCAAGCGCGCCATCGACTACCGCAAGCAGTTCAAGATCACGCCGGCCATGGCCAACGGCACGGCGGTGAACGTCTGCACCATGGTCTTCGGCAACATGGGCAACGATTCCGGCACCGGCGTGGGCTTCACCCGCAACCCCGGCACCGGCGAGAACCTGATCTACGGCGAATACCTGACCAACGCCCAGGGCGAGGACGTGGTGGCCGGCATCCGTACGCCCAAGCCTATCGCCGAGATGGCCAAGGAGATGCCAGAAATCTACGGCCAGCTCATGGAGCTGCACAACCGCCTGGAGACCCACTACAAGGAAGTCCAGGACTTCGAGTTCACCATCGAGAAGGGCAAGCTCTATTGCCTGCAGACGCGCAACGGCAAGATGAATGCCCTGGGCATGGTGCGCAGTTCGGTCGAAATGGCCAACGAAGGCATCATCAGCCGCGAGCGTGCGCTGCTGCGCGTCGAACCCGCCATTCTCGAACAGTTGCTGGTCCCCCAGCTGTCGCCCGCCTTCAAAGGCAAGTCCCTGGCCCAGGGCCTGCCGGCATCCCCCGGTGCCGCCTCCGGCAAGATCGTCTTCGACGCCGATACCGCCGAAGCACGCGGTCGCGCGGGCGAGAAGATCATCCTTGTGCGCGAAGAGACCAAGCCCGAAGACATCCACGGCTTCTTCCAGGCCCAGGGCATTCTCACCAGCCGCGGTGGCAAGACTTCCCACGCGGCCGTGGTGGCCCGCGGCATGGGCAAGCCCTGTGTTTCGGGCTGTGAAGCCATCCACATCGACGACTTCGCCCGCAAGGCCCAGATCGGCGACATGACGTTGCATGAAGGTGACGTCGTCACCATCGACGGCGGCACCGGCCACGTTTATGCCGGCGAAGTCCCGACCGTCGAACCCGAGTTCTCCCCCGAGCTGAACACGCTGCTCGAATGGGCCGACGAGGTCGCCCGCCTGGAAGTTCGTGCCAATGCCGATACGCCCAACGACGCCGCCCGTGCCCGTGAGTTCGGCGCCATGGGCATCGGTCTGTGTCGCACCGAGCGCATGTTCAACAGCACCGACCGTCTGCCCATCGTCCAGGAGATGATCCTGGCCGAGTCGCTGGAAGAACGCCAGGCCGCCCTCGACCGCCTGCTGCCGATCCAGCGCAACGACTTCAAGGGTATCTTCAAGGCCATGAAGGGCCTGCCGGTCACGGTGCGCCTGCTGGACCCACCCATGCACGAATTCCTGCCGACGGCGGCTCAGCTGGAACTGGAAATCACCCACCTGCGCCACCTGAAGGACACGATCAAGGGTCTGGAAGAACTGCCGGAGACCCTCAAGCTGCTGAACCCGGCGCTGCACCAGAAGTACGCCGACGGTCTTGGCCGCCTGACGGAAGGTCTCGACACCTTCAAGGAGAACCATCTCGACGAGGACGTCATCCTCAAGAAGGAAAAGACCCTGCGCAAGGTGCGTGCCCTCGCCGAAGTGAACCCCATGTTGGGCCACCGGGGCGTGCGTCTGGGCATCACCTTTCCCGAGATCTATTCGATGCAGATCCAGGCCGTCCTGGAAGCCGCGGCCCAGTGCGCCAAGGAAGGCATCGAGGTGCATCCGGAAATCATGGTGCCCCAGGTGGCTACCGTCGAGGAACTCAAGCGCATCCACAGCTATGTCGAGCGTATCCACAAGATCGTCCAACTCACCCATGGCATCGATGTGCAGTTCAAGTTCGGTTCGATGCTCGAGGTGGTGCGTGCCTGCATGCGCGCCGGCCGTATGGCGGAAACCGCGGAGTTCTTCTCCTTCGGTACCAACGACCTGACCCAGGCCACGTTCTCCTTTTCCCGCGAGGATGCGGAGAACAAGTTCCTGCCTGCGTACACCGAGGCTGGCATCCTTGAGGACAATCCCTTCGAGGTACTGGACGTCAAGGGCGTCGGCGAAGTGATGAAGATCGCCGTCGAACGGGGTCGTGCCGCCCGTCCCGATCTCAAGATCGGCATCTGCGGCGAGCATGGCGGCCATCCGGCCTCCATCGAGTTCTGCCACAGCATCGGTCTGACCTACGTTTCGTGCTCGGGGCCGCGCGTACCGATCGCCCGTCTGGCGGCGGCGCAAGCCAAGCTCAAGCAGGACGCAGGGCAGTTGGCGACGACGACCAGCTGATCGTTCTTTCTGCCGTATTCAAGAGGCCGGGTTTCCCCCGGCCTCTTGACTTTGGGGTTATACTTGATAAAAATAGTAGGAAATTATTAAACACCCCCAACCCCAAACAGGAGAAAAACATGATCGTCATCAACGGCAAGGAAATCGCCACCGACCCGGAAGGCTATCTGGCCAACCTGGACGACTGGTCCGAAGAAGTGGCCAGCTATCTTTCGGAGCAGGACCGGCTACATCTGGATGCTCCCCATTGGGAGATCATCAACTTCATGCGCAACTACTATGCGGAGAACGGCACGGCTCCCAACCTGCGCGTCCTGCAAAAGCTCCTGAAGGAAGAACTCGGTGAGGAAAAGGCCGAGAAGAAGTATCTCTTCGATCTCTTCCCTTATGGCCCGGCGAAACAGGCTGCCCGCTATGCCGGCATGCCCAAGCCGACCGGTTGCGTCTAAAGTCCTGGAAGCTCGACGTGAATGGGGCCTGGAAACTCCAGGCCCTTTTTCTTTGGCTTTTGCCGTTGCATTTCCGCGTACACTTGCCACATGCCTTACCTGAAACTCAACCGGGCCTGTCTTGCCTACGGCCACGTTCCTCTCCTAGACGAAGCGGATTTCCAGATAGACCCCGGGGAGCGTGTCGCCCTCATCGGGCGCAACGGGACGGGAAAGTCATCGTTGCTTGCCATCCTCGCCGGTCTGGGCAAGCTCGACGACGGTGACGTCTGGACCCAGCCGGGCATCCGGGTCGCCTATGTTCCCCAGGAGCCGCCCTTCGATGCGGAACTGACGGTCTTCCAGGCCGTAGTGGGCGGCATGGGCGAGAACTCGCGGCTGTTGGCCGAATACCACGAGATCTCGTCGCATCTTGCCGAGCCGGGTGCCGACCACGACAAGCTCCTCGCCCGCATGCAGGCGCTCCAGCACGATCTGGAGTCCCGCGGTGCCTGGTCCTGCGAATCCCAGGCGGAGCAGGCGATCGCCCGGTTTTCCCTCGATGCCGACGCCAGGGTGGGCACTCTTTCCGGGGGCCAGAAGAAGCGGCTGGCCCTGGCCCAGGCTCTGGCCGTCACGCCCGACGTCCTGCTGCTCGACGAGCCGACCAACCACTTGGATATCGCCGCCATCGAATGGCTGGAATCCCTGCTGATCGAGAGCCGGACGACCCTGTTGTTCATTACCCACGACCGCCGCTTCCTCGACCGGGTGGCAACGCGAATCGTCGAACTGGACCGGGGGCATTTGGCGAGCTTCCCCGGCAGCTTCTCGGCTTACCAGCAGCGCAAGGAGGCCATGCTGCACGAAGAAGCCCTGGCCAATGCCCGCGCCGACAAGTTGTTGAAAGAAGAGGAAGTCTGGATACGCAAGGGCGTCGAGGCGCGCCGCACGCGGGCCGTGTTCCGCGTCCAGCGGCTGGACCGCCTGCGGGCCGAGCGGAAGGCCCGGCGCGACCGCCTCGGCAGCGTGAAGATGCAGATCGATGCCGGCGACAAGAGCGGCCAGCTGGTGGCCGAACTCGTCGGCGTCACCAAACGCTTCGGCGACAAGACGATCGTGCGGGATTTTTCCTGCCGTATCCAGCGGGGCGACAAGATCGGCCTTATCGGTCCCAACGGCGCCGGCAAAACGACCCTACTGCGGCTCATTCTGGGAGAACTGGAGCCCGATGCCGGTACGGTCAGGCGCGGCACCAAGCTGGAAATCGCCTATTTCGACCAGTTCCGGACTCAACTGGACCCGGAGGCGATGCTGGCAGATGTTATTTCCCCAGGTTCGGAGTACGTGGAGGTCGGTGGCATCCGCAAGCACGTCATCGGCTATCTCGGCGAATTCCTGTTCGCCCCCGAGCGGGCCCGTTCTCCCGTCAAATCCCTTTCCGGCGGAGAACGCAACCGCCTGTTGCTGGCACGCCTTTTCGCCAAGCCGGCGAACGTACTGGTCCTGGACGAACCGACCAACGACCTGGACATCGAAACCCTGGAATTGCTGGAAGAACTGTTGCAGGACTATGGCGGCACGGTATTCCTGGTCAGCCATGACCGGGTTTTCCTGGATAACGTAGTGACCCAGACCATCGCCGCCGACGGCGGCGGGACATGGCGCGAATACGCGGGCGGATATTCCGATTGGGCGGACTGGCGTGCCCGCCAAAGCCAGGCCGCAACGAAAGCCGACGAAGACAAGCCTGCGGTTGCCGAAATTTCCAAATCCCGCACCGAACGGCCTGCCGGCACCAAGCTCAGCTGGAAGGAACAGCGGGAACTGGAAGCACTGCCTGAAAGGATCGCGGCCTTAGAGTCCGAGCAGAAGACCCTGGCACAAAAACTGGAAAACCCGCTCCTGTACCAGAACCAACCCCAGGAAGCCCAGCAACTGGCGGCACGGCTGGCCGCTATCGACGAGGAACTAATGGGCCACCTGGAACGATGGGAGGCCCTGGAAGCGCGGCTGGTCTAGTGAAGCCGGAACCTGACCGGCAGGAGGATTTCCCGCGCACCGCCCTCCGGCATGGACCGAACAGCGGCAGCTGCACGGACGGCCGCATCGTCGAGTAGGGGATAGCCGCTGCTGCGCTCCAGCCGGGCTGCGATCGCATCCCCTTTTTCATCCAGGTAGAGCCTGACCAGAGCCTGTCCCTGTAGACCTTGCGCGATGGCTTCGGGCGGATAGAAGAGGTACTGGGCGATCTGCCGGGTGGCCGCCTGGGTGATGGCAGCGACCGTACCTGCAGCAGCGGGGGCCACAGCCGCTGGCGCCTGGGGGGGGGCAGGGCGGAGTTCCGGTGCCATGGCAACGGGAGCCGTTTCCGGCACCGCCTCCGGAGCCGGGGCTTCCGGCGCCAATAGGGCAGGTGGGGGGGCTTCCGGAGGCGTCAGACTGACTTCCAGGGGCGGCAGTTCTGCGGCATCCCGTGGCTGCCGGTCCAACAACCAGCCTCCCGCACCGAGCAGGATGGCATGTAGTAGCAGGGAAAGCACGGTAGCCCCGGCAAGCCGGACGTAGGCGAACACCGGGAAAGCGGTAGGATTACGCGATTCGAACATGGAAGCACGCTAATGTACCACCCGCAACATCGCCTCAGACTTGTGGCCCTGCTCGCAGGCTTTTTTCTTTTTCCCGCCGCCGTTCCCTGGGCCGTCGCCCAGGCGTCGAATACGGGACGCCCAGCGGTTTCCCACCCGGACCCGGTCCGCTTTCGCCAGCAGATGGAGTACGGTCTGATCGACCAGGCGAAGGAGTGGCTGGACGCCGGGTTGCCACCGGACTATCAGGGAGACCGGATCGGTACCGGTCTCATGATCGGTGCCTGGGAGGGGAACATCCCCCTGATGGAAGTCTTCCTTCAGCGCGGCGCGGACATCAACCAGGTCAACGGTCTTGGCGAGACGGCGCTCATGCATGCTGCCTGGAAAGGGCACCGGGAAGCCGTCAAATGGCTGCTCGCCCGTGGTGCACGGGTCGAGCGGCCGACACTGCAATGGACGGCCCTCCATTACGCGGTTTTCGCCGGCCACAGCGAGATCGCCGAACTGCTGCTCGACCGCGGCGCCGATATCAACGCGCGCAGCCCCAACGGGTCCAGCGTCCTGATGATGGCGGTTTACGAGGCCAAGGAGGATTTGGCCCGCTGGCTGCTGGCCCGCGGTGCTGACACCCGCATCCGCAACGAGAACGGCGACGGGGCCCTGGACTGGGCCATGAAGTTCAATCATACGAACATCGCCCGCATGGTCAGCACCCAGGAGGAATTCCGTGCCGTCGCCAGCCGGCCCAAGACCGACTGGGGCGAAGTGCGTCGTTCGGCGCCCATGCCCAAGGACTTGGCCGAACTGGTCTCGATCCGCGAAACCCTGGCTTCCCGCGGCCTGCAACTGGACAAGATGGATCGCCGCATCGCTGCGCTGCGGGCCAAATATGCGCGGGAAAGTCTCAAGCGGGATGCGCCGCCGCCGGCGGCTGTCCTCGAAATCAGTGCCGAACGGGCAGCGCCCGAGCGGCAGAAGACCCGCATCCTGATGGAACCCTCGACCCGCCGCCAGACGGCCCGTTGAAGCCGCTACGCCCGGTTAGAATCCGTCCATGAACTCGAACACGGACGCCGATCAGGATTTCATGGCCGCAGCCATCGAGCTTGCCCGAGCAGCTGGCGCGGCAGGGGAGGTTCCCGTCGGTGCCGTCGTGGTCCTCGATGGCGAGATCGTCGGCCGCGGCTACAACCAACCCATCGGCCGGGCGGACCCGACTGCCCACGCCGAGGTCATGGCTCTGCGGGACGCTGCGGCCAGGATCGGCAATTACCGCCTGCCCGGCGCGAGCCTTTATGTCACCCTGGAACCCTGCATCATGTGTGCCGGCGCCATCATGCATGCCCGCGTCGCCCGGGTCGTGTTCGGTGCGCGGGACCCCAAGACCGGAGCCGCCGGCAGCGTGGTGGACCTGTTCGCCGAGGACAGGCTCAATCATCACGCCGACATCCAGGGGGGGGTCAGGGCAGAGGAATGCGGAGCCTTGTTGTCGAGCTTCTTCGCCGCCAGGCGCGCCAAGACGGCGGTGGTCTGATGCAGATTCGGATCAGCATCCCGACCCAGTCCATGGAAGTGTTCGACGACGACGGCGAATTGCTGCGCCGCTACGCTGTTTCGACGGCGAAGAACGGAGCAGGGGAGCAACGCGGGAGTTTCCAGACACCCCGGGGACGGCACATCGTCCGCGCCAAGATAGGCGCCGGGCAGGCGCCAAATACGGTATTCGTCCGGCGCCGCCCGACCGGGGAAGTGTGGTCTCCCGAGTTCGGCGCGGCCAATCCGGATCGCGACTGGATATTGACCCGCATCCTCTGGCTTTCCGGTCAGGAGCCAGGCTTCAACCGCCTCGGCGAGGTGGATACCATGCGTCGCTACGTCTATATCCACGGCAGCCCGGACACGGTGGAAATGGGGACGCCGGGTTCCATCGGCTGCGTGCGCATGCGCAACGCCGACATCCTGGAGCTCTTCGATCTCGTGCCCTGCTACACGCCGGTGGATATCGTCGAGTAGCGATAGCGGACCCGGCTGCCCGGGCTGCCGTCCTCCCGCCAGGTCTGTTCGTCGAAGACCGTCATGCCGTCGACAGCGCTCATGAGTACCGTGGAACTGCGGGTTCCGTAGCCGGGTGAGCGCACGAAAGCCGCCGACAGCAGCCGTTCCCAGTCCAGGCTTACGCCGGTGCGCGGCAGAGCGTCGTCCGGATAGACCTTGTCGTCCCGCAGCAGCCTGAAAAGGGCGCCGTCGTCGGGCAGGGCCGCCAGCGCGTCGGCAAGGGCGGACTTGGCGGCAGCCACCTTCGGCCAGGGCGTATCCAGCAGGTGGTTGCTGACCCCGTAGATGCCGGGTTCCAGATAGCGCGGTGCCCCGCCCACGTTGCTGTACCAGGCAAGGGTTTCACCTTCGGCCACCAGTAGGTTGAAGCCGTTGTATTCGTGGGCTTCGGGGGCAATGGATGCCAGATAGTCGGGAACGGACTGGCGTGTGCGCAGGAAATCTTCGACCAGACGTCCACGGGACCGGGCCGTGTCCCGGTGGGACTCGGGAGCGCGGAAATTGGTCAGGGCGGCAAAACGTCCCTGCCGGGTGATGCCCATCCAGCTACCGCCGGCCTGGAGATCCCTGCCGCCGAGGACTTCGGGCCCATCCGGCCAGAAACCGGCAGCGGCGGTTGGGCGCCTAAAGAACTCGTCCCGGTTGGCGGCCACCACGAGGGGGAATTGCCCGTGGCACCGCCAGGCCAGGAGAATCAGGCACATCAGCCCAGGGCGTAGGGGAGGGCGAGGAAGACCAGGCGTGCTCCCCCAGGGGCGCCGACATGGACCTCGCCGGCATCGACGCAGGATTCCTGGGCCACGACGAGGCACTCGAAACCGCCCTCGGGAGAAGCGGCCAGGGTGACGATGCCGCCACAGTGCTGGTCGCCGGTTTCGGGCGCATAGACATGGGTGCCCGGATCGACGGGAGTTTCCAGGCGAGCGCGGAACATGCGGCGCTTGACCTTGCCGAGATACTGGGTCCGGGCGACGATTTCCTGTCCCGGATAGCAGCCTTTGGTGAAGCTCACCCCGCCCACGGCGGGAGTTTCCAGATTCACCATCTGGGGAATGAAGGCTTCCTGGGTGCCGGCAACGATGCGGGGCTGGCCGGAGGCGATCTCGATCCAACGCCAGGCAGTGGCGCCCACCGGGCGGGCCTTGGCGGCAAGCCGGGCCCAGACTGCTTCCGCCTGGGCCGGTTCGACAGCCAGGACGAAACGGCGCTCGTCCAGGCGAAGAACCTGTCCGGCGTCGAAAGGGGTGGCCTGCAGGGGGAAGGGGATGGCGGCCCCCAGTTCCTGAACGACGGCCTCGGCCTGGGAACCGGCCAGTCCGATGAGGATGCGTTCATCGGTGGCGTCGCTCAACTTGGCCTTCGACCGGAGGACGTACATGGACAGCTTTTTCAGGATGCCGGGCAGGATATCCGCCGAAAGCATCAGGAGCAGATCGTCGTTGCGGTCGTGCCAGACGTGGAAGAGGGCGATCAGACGCCCCTTGGCGGTACATAGTCCGGCAGACCGAACGCCATCCGGTGCGAGTCCCTTGATGTCGTTGGTGACCAGATTGTGGAGAAAGGGGGCAGCCTCCTCGCCGGTGATGCGGATCAAGCCGAACTCGGACAGGGGGGCCACCACGGTACCATCCCGTGCCGCAGCAAGCTCGTCCGCCGTGTGGCCGAAATCCGCCTGGCCGGCGCCGGCGCCCTGGCGGGTGAGAAAATCGCTCCAGTCCTGTCTCATGGGTGACTCCGGCTAATTCCGTTGGGGTTGGGCTATTATAGCGTTCGCCTTTTCGTTATTCCCCGATGCGTCTTCTTACGCGCCTCATTGCCGTCCTCATCCTTACCGGTATCGGCTTCGGCGGATGGCTCGCCTGGTTCGCTTCCTCACCCCTGCCTCTTGCCGGCAGTCCGCTGGACTTCAGCATCCGCCAAGGGGCCACGCTGAAATCCGCAGCGGCCCAGATGGCGGCGTCCGGCATCGGCTTCGCCCCATGGAGATTCACCCTCCTGGGCCGGGCTCTCGGCAAGGCGGCCGAGATCAAGGCCGGCAGCTACGAGGTGACTGAAGGCATAACGCCCCTCCAATTGCTGGAAAAGCTGACCCGGGGCGATGTCACCCAGACGGAGGTCGTCTTCGTGGAAGGCCGGACTTTCCGCCAGATGCGGGCGATCCTCGACGCCCATCCGGATCTGAAACACGACACCATGTCCCTGACGGATCAGGAGATTCTCGCCAGGATAGGCGCGATGGAGCTCCATCCGGAAGGACTCTTCTTCCCCGATACCTACCTCTTTGCCAAGCAGTCGAGCGATCTCAATGTTTTGCGCCGTGCCTATCGGGCCATGCAGTCCCGCCTTGCCGTGGAATGGGAAGGGCGTGCACCATCCCTGCCGTACCGGACGCCCTACGAAGCCCTGATCATGGCGTCCATCGTGGAAAAGGAGACCGGGACGGGAGCGGACCGGCCCAAGGTCGCCTCCGTCTTCGTAAACCGCCTGCGTCGCGGCATGCTGCTCCAGACAGATCCCACCGTGATCTACGGCATGGGGGAACGCTTCGACGGCAACATCCGCAAGCAGGATCTGACGACGGACACCGCTTACAATACCTATACGCGCTCCGGGCTGCCGCCTACGCCGATTGCCATGCCCGGCCTGGCATCCCTCCAGGCAGCCTTGCGTCCGCCCGCCACCGACCTGCTCTATTTCGTGGCACGCGGCGACGGTTCCAGTGAATTTTCGCGCAACCTGGAAGACCACAATCGGGCAGTTGCGCGGTACCAGAAACGAAGGGGGAGCTGAGGTGCGTGGAAGATTTATCACGTTGGAAGGTCTTGATGGCGCCGGAAAAAGTACGCATCTGATCCATCTGGTGGATAGGCTGCGGAAGCAGGGGAAGACCGTCGTGCAGACGCGGGAACCCGGCGGTACGCCGCTCGGGGAGAAACTCCGCACCCTGCTTCTGTCCGAACCCATGCATCTGGAGACGGAGGCTTTGCTGATGTTCGCTGCCCGTCGCGAGCATCTGGCCCAGGTCATCGTGCCGGCGCTGGAACGGGGGGACTGGGTGGTCTGCGACCGTTTTACCGACGCAAGCTTTGCCTACCAGGGAGGAGGGCGGGGACTCGCCTTGTCCAAGCTGGCAACCCTTGAACGTTGGGTCCAGGGCGACCTGGACCCCGACCTGACCCTGCTGTTCGATGTGGAGACCGACATCGCCCTCGGGCGTGTGCAACAGATGAATCGGGAACTCGACAGATTCGAGCAGGAGAAGAAAGAATTCTTCGACCGCGTGCGCAGCGCCTATCTGGACCGAGCCCGTCAGAATCCGGCCCGGGTACGGGTCATCGATGGGCGACGGACCATAGCCGAAATACAGAAAGAACTTGAAGAAATAACCATAACACTCTGTGAATAAAAGACTAGATTGGCACAAATCCCAGTGGAGCCGCCTCTGGGAACCCGAGGCTGGGCCGCCCCATGCCATGCTGCTCGTCGGCGTAAAAGGGGTGGGCAAGAGCCTCTTTGCCATGGCCATGGCCCAGCGGCTGCTCTGCGAACACCCGGCCTCAAGACTCGCCGATGCATGCGGGGATTGCCCCTCCTGCCGTCTGTTCCAGTCCGGCAATCACCCGGACTTCCGGCACGTGATTCCCGAGGCCGACATCGAGGAGGGCGAAGCCGATGCGTCCTCGGACTCGTCCGACAAGAAGAAGTCCAATCAGATTCTGATCGCACAGATTCGGGCATTGGAAGACTTCGTCTATATCGGCGGGCACCGGAGCAATCGTCGGGTGATCCTCATAGAACCCGCGGAAGCCATGAATGTTCCGGCCGCCAATTCACTTCTTAAAATACTTGAAGAACCACCGTCAGGTGTTTATTTTATATTGGTTTCTAATAGACAGAGAAGCTTGCTACCGACGATCAAAAGCCGTTGCCGCACTTTGAGCTTCGGGCGCCCCGACCCCGCGGATGCAGAGGCCTGGCTGACCCGCCAGGAGGGTGGAAAGAAAGCATTGTCCCTGCTCGGCTTGATGGCCGGCGCCCCTATCGTTGCCCTGGAGGAATACGAAAGAGGGCGCATCGAGGCCTTCGAGGGGGTCGCATTGAGCCTGTTCGACAACTCGGCGGACTTCATGGCACTCGCCGGCCGATGGGAGTCAATGGTCAAAAAGGATGGCGGCCTTCGCATGGAGGAACTGATCGCCACGATACAGAAGTGGATCTTCGACCTCGCCAATTTCAAGACCACCGGTCGCCTGAGGTATTTTTCCGGCCGGGAGCGCCAGGCCGAAGGTCTTGTCGCAAAAACCAACATCGACGCCATACTCAAATATTACAATGAGTTGCTGAGAATCAGAGGGCTCGCCGGTCACCCGCTGAACCCCAAGTTGTTTCTAGAAGACGTGGCTGCCCGTTATCTTCGTGCCATCGCGCCATCCCAGTCATGAGCGAACTTCTCGTCGATTCCCACTGCCATCTGGACTTCCCGGAGTTCGCCGGACGCATGCCCGAGCTTACGGCCCGCATGGCCGAAAACCGGGTGGGTTGGGCGCTCTGTGCCGGTGTCACGCTCGAACGGCATGGGGCCATTCTGGACATCGCCAGAAGTCACGCCAACATTTTCGCCTCGGTTGGCGTTCACCCGGATATCCAGGAAGGCGAAGACCCCGACGTGGATCGCTTGGTGGCACTGGCCGACGACGAGAATGTGGTGGCCATCGGCGAGACGGGGCTGGACTACTACCGTCTGGAAGGAGATATGGAGTGGCAGAGAAAACGATTCCGGACACACATCGAGGCTGCCCGTAGATCGCATAAGCCATTGATTATCCATACGCGCGCTGCGGCAGCCGATACCCTGCGCATCATGCGGGAGGAAAGGGCGGAGGAGGCAGGGGGTGTTTTCCACTGCTTCACCGAAGACGAGGCCACGGCTCGCCAGGCCCTGGACATGGGCTTCCTGGTCTCCTTTTCCGGCATCGTGACATTCAAGAATGCCGCTGCTCTCCGGGAGATAGCTCGTATGGTGCCGCTTGATCGCCTCCTGGTGGAAACCGATGCCCCCTATCTGGCCCCAGTGCCCTTCCGAGGCAAACTCAATGAACCGTCCTACGTCCGCCATGTCGCCACTGAAATCGCCAGCGTGAAATCGCTCAGCTATGAGCAAGTGGCGACCGCCACCACGGACAATTTCTTTCGTTTATTCTCCTCTGCAACCCGCTGAAATGAAACAAGTTCGCTATTTTCTTCTACTGATAAGCCTTCTCGGTGGACTGGCACCGTCCCTGACCCATGCCGGCATATACGATGACATGCTGGCCGCGGTGACGAGCGGGGACAACGCGCAGGTGATGAGCCTTCTTCAGCGGGGCATGGACGTCAATACCGCTGATCCCTCCGGGAATACCCTGCTGATGCTGGCGGCCAGAAACGGAAACCAGGAACTCGTGGAGTATCTACTCAAGAGCCGGGCCAACGTCTCGAAGCGGAACCGGGTCGGCGATTCCGCATTGATGTTCGCCGCCTACGGCGGGCATCTTGAGATTCTCCGCAGGCTGCTGGATGCCGGCGCCGAAATTTCCGGCAGCGGCTGGAACGCTCTGCATTACGCTGCCTACGGCGGGCATGGCGAGATCGTGAAGGCACTGATTCTCCGCAAAGCAGATCTGGACGCCCGCGCTCCGAACGGACAAACCGCACTCATGCTGGCAGCCGGAGCGGGACATCTGGAAGTTGTGAGGCTCCTGATCGATGCCGATGCCGACATGGATATTGAGGACTACGAGCACGTATCCGCACTAAAGCTTGCAGACAAGCGCGGTCATAAGGCAATTGCCGAATTTCTAAGGACTTCCGGGGCGGAGGAGTAGCTTCTCTGCACGGTGCTCGCCCCTCCGTCTTGCCATTCAAAATGTCGAATAATGTATATTATGTAAAGTAAAGGCTGGACAAAAATGGCCAGGGGTTCCTTGGCCACGTTGTCGCACAGGCATCCCTATTCGAGGGTCGGCCGGGAATCATGAAAAATTCCCCGTTTTTTCTCTAAACCGCTGATTCAGCTTCGAGAATCCGAAAACCATCCGCTAACACCTCAACCTTTCGCCGGAAATCCAGCACATAATCACCAAAGCGATTGATGTGTTCCATACGGTATGGGGCCAAGCCAGCCAGGACTTCTTGGTTGATCAGCACACCCTCAGTCTGGAGTTGCTTCAACACCCGGCTCATTCCCACCACGTTGTGCAGGATGACCATGTTGGCAACGAGATGGTTGTACTTGATGACCTTGCGTTGCTCATAACGAAGATTCTCGGCGATCTCCCCTTCTCCGCCGAAGAACAACTTCTTCGCGAAACCATTGAACTGTTCAGATTTGTTGGTTTCCGCATGGATGAGCCCGCGCAGTTCAACGTCGCCCACGTATTTCAGCAAGAACATGGTTCGGACCACCTTGCCCAGTTCCTTGAAGGCGAAATACAGTTTGTTCTTGCGGCTGTAGGTACCCAGTCGGCGCAGGATGGCCGATGCTGAGATTTTGCCAAGCTTGATGGAGATGGCCACGCGCAGCATGTCTGGCAAATGGGTTTCGATCATTTGCCAGTTGATATCGTCCGTGAATAGGCGGTCGATGTGCGCAAACTTCTTGTCGCTCTCCGGACGATGGAACACCAGATCCTTGATACCCCGGATACGGGGCATCAGCTTGATTCCCAGTAAATGCGACAAGGCAAAGACCGTGTAGCTCTGGGCTTGTGTATCGCCGTGGATGGTGTCTGGCCGAATATCCGAGGTGTTGGTCATCAGCCCATCAAGGATATGGGTTCCCTCGTAGGTGCCGCAGGAAATGAAGTGGCTGAACAAGGCGATGAACTTGTCGGAGACATGGTAATAACCGATACCGCCATAGCCACCGTAACGGATGTGGTGCTCGGAAATCAGGTTCTGCTCGTAGAGATTCCACTTGGTGCCATCGGCCGAGGCGTGTTTTCCCGAGCCCCAGTAGCTGGGCAACTCGAACTTGTTGTAGGCATTGATGACCTTGACGATGGCTTTTTCCAGCGCTTCTTCTGTGACGTACTTGATGTTGAGCCAAGCGACTTGCTTGCGGCTCATTCCGCGAATCGAACGGGCCGTCTGGGTCGGCCCAAGGTTGCAGCCGTAACAAAACAAGGTGCTGATCACCCTTGGGCGTAATTCTTCGATTCGGCTTTCGGTTCCCATCAAGGGTCGGAACAGCTTGTGCAGTTGCAGCCAGCGTTCAGTATCGATCAGTACGTCGACGATGCTGACGTTCTCCATGTGCTCCGTGATCAGATGATCGATCTGGCGGATGCCAGGCTGCAGTTCGCTGGTCGGTGGTTTTTTCAGGATCAGCCGGCCATCGACGATCTCGGCGTAGGCATTTTCTGGGAATGCGGCATCGACCGCTTCAGCGGTTTCCAGCAGGGTAGACTTCAATGCTTGGGTAAAGGCCTTGGGATCGGTTTCGACGCCCGTCACCTGGCCATATTCAATCAGTTCGCGATTCAGGGTTTCATCGTCAACCAACTGTTCGCGATAATCGTCGTAGCGTTCGCCATGCGGAATGAAAAGATCGCCTGACTTTAGCTCATCGCGAATGGCGTACATGACTGCCAGTTCAAAGTAGCGGCGATTGATGGTGGCGATTCGTCCATCGGCGCGCTCCGTAACAATCAGCTTGCGCCAAGCGGCGGGCAGCCATTGGAGATCTCGTTCAGCATCCAGTTTGACCAGGGAAATCGGCACTACCTCGTGCCGCGTGCTGCGTAGCTCCTGCAATGCTTTCATCATCCGGATCAAGGTGTCGTCCTCGCTGCTGCTCTGCGGATTGATGATTTCGATGCAGTTGAGCAGTTGGGCGCGCACGGCCTTGTAGGGTTGAACGAGGAATGGCAGATGATTGCGGCCGGCGTAAGCCATGTGTTCGTCGCAGATGGCCACCAAATCATCTACATCGGCGATCAGGCTGGAGCCGATGGCTTCCACTCGCTGATGGTCGGTGCCGTTGATCTGATAAGCCAGTAATACCTCCTTCAATTGCCCGATCAGACGATCCGTACGCTGCAGATGTTCTTGTTGGTATTCCCCCAACTTGGTACGGGCCTGATTGTCCAGGTTCTGGAGCATGCGGACGAACAGATCGGCCGCATCGTCGAGGGTCTGCGCAAATTGCGAGCGGATATAAATGACCGCCAGCGCGTAACGCTTCTGCGGTTTCAGTTCCGCCATCTCGCTGGCATTCAGGGAGCGGGCGATATAGCGATATTGCTTGAGTTTGGGGACTGGAATGTCCGGTTGGGGCAGTTGTTCAACCAGTAATTGCAAGCGCCGGATGTGTTGGAGGTAGGAGCGGGTTTCCTTGTTGGTTGGTTTCTTCGGTTCCCGCTTCAGCATGTTCCAGGTTGTGCTGGATTCATCCTTACTGACCTTGAACAGGCTGTCGATCCGTTCTTTGACCTTGGTGTCGAGTTGGTTGGTGATACCCGCGAAATGCACCTCGTGAATCTTTTCGCGGGCTTGGATGGCCAATCGATCCAGGACCGTAAAGCCGGGCAATTCATAGCGATGATGGACCAGTTCCTCCAGCATCACGTTGATGATGTCGGCCACGACATGGCGATTGTCGGCGGCCGTCTCGGCAATATGCTGTAACCAGGCCCGGCCCTCCTGAATTAGCGGGCGGACGTTCAGGTAGCGGCGCAGCGATTCGACCAACCGCTCGCGTCCGGTTGATCGATCGAACTGCAACAACTCGTCCAGCCTCGGAGGACGGGCGAATCCCGTTTGGGCGACAATATGCTGACGGATGGTGGTCGGTACATCCTTGAGGCGGATGAAGTAACCTAGGCGCTGAAAAAGCTTCAGGTAGAGAAAGGCTGCGGTACGCGCTGTCGGCCGTTTGACGGTCTTGTCGATGAAAGCAATTTCATCGGGCGTCAGGGTATAGACCTCAACGAGATCCTGCGCCGACGGGTCTGCCTTCAGGCGGGGATACGCGGTCTCGTGAAGTTGGGTCATGCAGAATCAGTCCCAGTGCCTGCCACTGGCCGGGTCGCGGCAGACCGCCTCCAGGAAGCACTCACGGGCATCGGCAATACGATGGAGTTCGTCGAGCAATGCGTAGAGGTGATCGTCCAGGAGATCGGTCGAGGGCGTTGGGACGGAAATTTGATATCGACGGCCGTCCTTGTCCAGAGATCGTGCTTGAAATCGGGCAAGACAGGTACTTGCCATATCCCGCAAGGCATTGGCGACGCCGCGTCGGCCGCCGTTGAAGGCAGATAGATCGATGGAAACCTCGATCATTGTGAGTGTGACCTCGGCCAGACTCGGCAGTTGCGGAGTCGAAACGGGCAATTTTTCCGGCAGAGCCCGATCCAGGCCTTGCTCGAAACGCGCTATCTGGTCGGTGCTGATCCCATCCAGATAGCGCATGGCAGCCTTCACGTCGCGCCAGCCGACGTAGGTCATCAGCTCCCGGATATCCCAGCCACTCATGCCCGCCCACTGGGCAAACCCACGACGTAGCGAGTGACTGCTGAAGGCATCGGCATCGGCTACGCCTGCCTGGCTCAGCAACTTTCGGAGCATAGGAATGATGCTGCTCGGGGTTAGTTCAGTTTCGGACAGATGCCCCCAGCGATCGATCTTGCGGAATAGCGGTCCCGTCGTCAGTTTAGACAAGGCCAGCCAGTCTTCGACTGCCTCGACCGGGCACAGCCGGGAAAGCGCAGGGCAAGAGTAGCTTCGACCTTCTAGGTTGCGATCCCCCTTGCTGCGGGGCAAAAAACAGGTCAGCCCCTCGCCGGGCTTGATCTCAATGAATTCGATGCGAAGGTTAGCTAGTTCGTCCGAGCGGAACCCGCGCCAGAACCCGAGGAGAACCAGGGCTCGATCCCGCGTGTGTCGCAGGGCATTGGCCGAATCCCCCCGGCTGATTGCAGCAGCCGTGGCCGACGTCAGCCAGTCGGTAACGTTGCGCAGGATTTCAAGCTCCAGCGGCTTGGCCCGTTTTTCCTTGGCCGGATGCAGGGTTCGGATACCTTTCAATAGTTGCCGGATCTTCGGGGCTTTGGTCGGGTCCGGAAAGCCATGATCCTGGTGCCAGCGCGACAGCGCCGCAAGGCGGTGCTTCAGCGTATTCTGCGACAGGGATTCGGCGTACGCAGCCAGGTAGCGGGCAATCGAATCGATGGTCGCCGGCAACAAGCCTCCCCACTCGATCTCGAAGTGCTGGATGGCTGATGCATAGCTGCGTCGGGTGTTGGTCCGCTCGGCCGCGTCGAGGTAGAGATCGACCTGGCTCATTTCTGTTCCTTGAGGTGCCTTATTGGGGAAATCACAGAAAACGGAATAAATCGTACGCTAATCCAATGCCATCATTCTTGTTTGCCTTGATCACCCTTCGCCAAGCTGCGGTTTGCAGCATGCCGATGCGTTCCCTGAACGTGAGATGCCGTTTTGCCGCCAGGCAAAATCGCTTGAGACAAGCTGTCAAGAATGCCGCAGTGGGCAGCATCTCGCGCCTCGCCACACCGCTCACGCAGGTCTTTTAGTTGCCTCTCCAGTTCCTGGAGTTCTTGCATCCGTTGAGCGACGTGTCCAATGTGTCGGTCAAGCAGTCGATTCACACCCGCGCAATTATCCTGTGGTGACTCCTTGTAGTGCAGCAAGACCCGGATCTCATCCAGCGTCATGTCCAAACTGCGACAACGCCGAATAAAGAACAGCCGCTGGACGTGGGCTTCCCCATAGATGCGGTAGTTGCCTTCGCTACGGGCCGGCACTGGCAGCAGCCCATCACGCTCGTAATAGCGAATCATTTCCACATTTGCCCCGGCAAGGCGGGCCAGTTCGCCGATTTTCATCTTCGTCTCCTGACGTTCAAACAGACCGAGTCGGTTGGAGCATGATGATCGCCATACCGGCCAGTGAGACTGCACTGCCGACAAGATCCCATCGAGTTGGGGCAACGCCATCGATCCGCCATAGCCAGATCAGCGCAATCGCCACGTAGACTCCCCCGTAGGCGGCGTAGATGCGCCCGGCGGCACCGGGATGCAGGGTCAGTAGCCAGGCAAACAGCCCCAAGGAAACGGCGGCGGGGATCAACAGCCAAGGCGAACGCTGCTGAGTCAGCACCAGCCACGGCAGATAGCAGCCGAGAATCTCGGCCAGCGCGGTGATGGCGAACAATCCCAGAACTTTGACGAACTCAAGCATCTCTTTCGCTCCGACCATTTTCCTTTATTGTAAGCCCTTGACTCTGTAGCCACTCAAGGGTTTCTAATGCAATAAACCAAGGAGAACACATGAGTCTTGAAGCCACCCCGAAGCCGCTTGAAATAACCGCCCGCTGCGGATGCGCCGGCGGCTGCTCGGCAGCGGCAACTGCCGCCGCAGAAATCCCGGCAGCCTCCGATCTCGCGCCAAGCGAAGGCGTGTCCGTCTTCGTGATTCCGACCATGGACTGCCCGAACGAGGAGAATGACATCCGTCGTGCGGTCGCCGGTATCGAGGGTATCCGATCCCTGCGTTTTCAACTGTCGGCACGCACGGTTTCGATCGATGCGACGACGGAAGCCCTCGATGCAGCCTTGGCCGCTATCCGCAAGGCGGGGTTCAGCCCTAAAGCGGTATCGGCAGATCCGACGGCAACGGAAAACGTCGGCATCAGTGAACTATGGCGAGCCATTCTGGCGCTGGGGCTGGCCGTCGGAGCGGAAGCGCTGGATTTCTTTGCGCCCGACACATTGCCGTTCAAGGGCTTCGGTATGGCATTGGCCGTCGTCGCCATCTGGCTGTCCGGCATTTCCACCTATAGCAAAGGCGTGGCGGCATTACGGCGCGGGCAGTTGAACATGAACGCGCTGATGGGTGTAGCCGTGACCGGTGCCTTCCTGATCGGCCAGTGGCCGGAGGCGGCGATGGTCATGGCCTTGTATGCCATTGCCGAACTGATTGAAGCCCGTTCCGTGGATCGGGCGCGTAACGCCATCAAGGGCCTGCTCGACCTGACACCGCAGACGGCGGAAGTCAGGCAGGCTGATGGAACGTGGCTGGAAGCACCGGCCGTCGCGGTAAAGCTGGAGTCCTGCGTTCGGGTCAAACCCGGCGCCAGAATACCGCTCGATGGTCAGGTGACGGCAGGATTCAGCGCCGTCAATCAGGCGCCAGTCACTGGCGAAAGCATTCCGATTGACAAGGCGGCTGGCGACCCTGTGTTCGCCGGCACAATCAACGAAACCGGCATCCTGGAGTTCCGTGTGACGGCCGCTGCCGATGACACCACACTAGCCCGCATCATTCACGCAGTCGAACAGGCGCAGGGAACACAAGCGCCGACGCAACGCTTCGTGGATCGCTTTGCCGCAATCTACACGCCGACCGTGTTCGGCATCGCGGTTGCCGTAGCGATTCTGACCCCCTGGCTCCTCGGCTGGACCTGGACGCAGGCGCTCTACAAGGCCTTGGTGCTACTGGTCATCGCTTGCCCCTGCGCGCTGGTGATCGCCACGCCGGTAACAGTCGTCAGCGGACTGGCCGCAGCGGCCCGCCGCGGTATCCTGATCAAGGGCGGTGTCTATCTTGAGGAGGCCCGCAAACTGCGGGTCATTGCCCTCGACAAGACCGGCACCATCACCGAAGGCAAACCCCGTCTGGTCGCCACAGAAATGCTTCCCTCGACAGTCCCTGAATCACAGGTGCTCGCTTGGGCAGCCAGCTTGGCCGGTCATTCGGATCATCCGGTGTCAAAAGCGATAGCAACCGGTCTCAACCTTCCAGAAAACGGCTTGACCGATTTTCTCGCCCTTGCCGGACGCGGCATTGAAGCGCGGGCCGACGGCCAAACGCTGATCCTCGGCAACCATCGTCTGATCGAGGAACGCGCTCTGTGCAGCGCCGAGATCGAGGCTCGCCTTCAGGTGCACGAGACGCAAGGCCGGACGGTGACCATGTTGGCGACAGAACAGCAGGTGCTGGCGATTTTCGCGGTGGCGGACACCATCAAGGAAAGCTCACGGGAGGCAGTGACCGACCTGCACCGTCTCGGGGTCGTCTCGGTCATGCTGACCGGCGACAATGTGGCAACGGCTGCCAGCATCGCCAAGGAAGCAGGCATCGACGACGCCCGGGGCAATCTTCTCCCTGAGGACAAACTGGCCGCCATCGAAGATTTACAGCATCGTTATGGCCCGACCGCGATGACCGGCGACGGCATCAACGACGCACCTGCCTTGGCCCGTGCCGACATCGGCGTGGCGATGGGTGCAGCAGGCACCGACACGGCGATGGAGGCGGCCGACGTAGTCATCATGAACGACGACCTGCGCCGCATTCCCGAGACCATTCGCCTGTCACGGCGCACCCATGCGGTACTTTGGCAAAACATCGGGCTGGCCCTAGGCATCAAGGCGATCTTTCTCGGGCTCGCCGTTTTTGGCAATGCAACCATGTGGATGGCGGTATTCGCCGACATGGGGGCGAGCCTGCTGGTGGTCTTCAACGGCCTGCGGTTGCTGCGCAAATGATCCCGGAAAAGCCCAGGATGGGCCGGTACCGCTGGTTGGGATTGGCACTCATTGTGGCCTTGGCGGACCAAGGGGCCAAGCGCTGGATCGCGGCCACTTTCCCTTTGGGGGCAGGCGAAGCGGTGTCGCCGTTTTTCAACCTGGTCCACGTCCTGAACACTGGCGCCGCCTTCAGTTTTCTCGCGGAGGCCGGCGGTTGGCAACGTTATGCCTTCATTGCCCTCGCCTTGGCCGTCTCGGTGGGGCTGACCGTCATGTTGCTCAAAGGCGTGGCGAACCGATGGGAAGGCTGGGGGTATAGCCTGCTCCTGGGCGGCGCCGTCGGCAACCTGGTGGATCGCCTCGTCCAGGGGGCGGTCGTGGATTATCTGGACTTCCATGCCGGCGGCTGGCATTGGCCAGCCTTCAATCTCGCCGATACGGCACTTTGTCTGAGCGTCTTGATTCTTCTTTGGGGGACCTTGCAGTCGTCAACTCAAAGCAAGGCCCCCCTTTAGCAAGACCACAGGAAATCTCAATGCAACCCCTGGCCACAAATCGAAACGAGGAATACAAATTGGCTCAACGACCCTTCTCCCTGTTCGACCGTCGTACGCTGTCTGCCTTGGTGCTCTTGAGCGTAGCCCATTGCACTTCGGCAGCCGAGGAACCCTTGCCCCCTGATCAGGCCTTTCGGTTCAAGGCGTCCCTGAAGGGTACCGATACGGTGGTAGCTGAAATCATTCCCGCCAAGAAGCACTACCTCTACAAGAACAAGGTCCGCTTCGCTTTGAAGAACGCCAGCGGCGTCCTGATCAAGGAGGTCAAGCTGCCTTCCGGCGAGATGAAGAACGATCCCTATTTTGGGTTGATTGAAGTCTATAAGTCGCCCGTAGTCGCGGAAATCGTCCTGGAACGCGCACCCAAGGGCAAAGCGTTAACTCTTTATGCGTCTTATCAGGGATGCAATGAGAAACTCGGCATCTGTTATCCGCCGATCGAGAAAACCGTTGACTTGAAATTCGATTAACGCCGGCTATCACATTTTCCGATTACCAGCGTTTAGCCCACCAGCCATCTCTTGAAAGGTTCTATTGCCATGTTGCGAAAGCTCATTGCCAGTCTGTTAGCGACCACCGCACTACAGGGCGCTATTGCGGCACAACTGCCTGAAGTGACCGTCTATAAGGATCCCGATTGCGGATGCTGCAGCGAGTGGGTCAAGCACATGCAAGAGTCCGGCTTCAAGGTCAAGCAAGTCAATACCCGAGCCATGGACGTGGAGCGGCAACGGTTTGGGGTACCTCCGCATTTGGCTAGCTGCCATACGGCGAAAGTCGGTGGCTACACCGTGGAAGGCCATGTGCCCGCCTCCGCCGTCAAGAAAATGCTGACCGAAAAGCCATCGGTAATGGGCCTGACCATTCCGGGCATGCCGGCCAATGCTCCGGGCATGGGGCCGCATGTTGAGGGCACGCTCAAAGTGTATACCTTGCCCCAAGCGGGTGAGTCGTCGCGCCTCTACTCGGTCGAATAGCGCCGATTTCCAAAAGTGCGGTTTGGTGAACTTTGGCAATGCGACCCTGTGGATGGAGTGTTCGCCGACATGGGCGTGAGTCTACTGGCGGCGGGTAACGGTGCGCGCATCCTGCGGTGGACTTCCGATAAAGACGATCGCTGATACAATCCCGCCCATGCGCCGCTGGCTGACCATCCTCCTTCTCGTTTTCCTGCCGTTCCAGTTTACTTGGGCGGCGGTGGCCGGCTATTGCCAGCACGAGACCGGGGCGGCTGCGCAGCACTTCGGTCATCACGACCACCAGCATCAGGCCGACGATCAAGAGGGCGCGCCCGATGCCAAAACCTTGGGTGGCGGCATCGACGGCGATTGCGTCGCCTGCCATGCGAGTTGTGCTGCGGCGATTTTCAGCGTGGCCTCCTTGCCGGCTTCAAGCAGCGCGTCCTTTGCAATTCCCTGGTTACCGGGGAAGCAGACCGCGCCGCCTCTCGCGCACCCCGAACGCCCCAACTGGTCCGTCCTCGCCTGATCGGCGGGGTGGATAGCACTTTCTACGCTTCTCCCTTGCGGCTACGGTGGACTGATCCGCCCTGACGCATTGCGACGCTTCCCGCGTTGCACCTCGCCGATTCCCCGTGTGTCTTTTCATCACTGGAGAATCGGATGTTTCGAAGCAAATCGGTTTCACGAACTACCTTTATACCGGCCCGCCTAGTGCTTGCCGGGCTGTGCTCGCTCGCCGCGCTGGCGACCGGCGACCTCTGGGCGCAATCGACGCCAGCCCCCGTTGGCGCCGCGATTACCTTGCCGCAAGCCTTTGCTGCTGCTTGGGCGCGACAACCTGAGGCGCAATCCCTCGATCTGCGGCGCGATGCGGCCGAGGCACGTCGGCAAGTCGCCAGCAGTTGGACGGCCCAGCCGCCTTCGCTGGATCTGTCCGGCAAAACCGACCAACTGAGCAAGAATCAAGGCAGCAGAGAATACGCAGCCGGCGTCGCATTGCCCCTGTGGTTGCCGGGCGAACGCTCCCGTCAGGGCGCCTTGGCCGACGCCGAATCGAAAGCCCTGGATAGCCGGGTGACGGCCGCCCAACTGCGCACTGCCGCCGCTGTGCGTGATGCCTGGTGGAACTGGCAACGGACACGTGGCGAACATTCGCTGGCCCGCGAGCGCTTGGTCAGCATGCAAAAACTGGCAGATGATGTCCGCCGCCGGGCCAAGGCCGGCGACCTTGCCCGCTCGGACCAGCATCAGGCTGATGGTGCGGCGGCAAGCGCCGAGGTGGCGCTGGCGGAAAGCGGCAGCCTGCTGGCTGCAAGCACTCAACATCTGCGCGCCTTGATCGGCAAGCTGCCGGAAGAAAACGTAGCCGACGGACCGGAAACACCGCCAGCGGTGCCTGCCGACTTCACTGCGTTGGATGCGACTCACCCAGCAGTCGTCGAACTGTTCGACCGCGCTGAGGTCGCCCGCCGCAGTGCCGATCTGGCCAGCGTGCAGACAAGGAACAATCCCGAACTGTTGCTGGCCACAACCCGCGAGCGAGGTGCTTTCGGCGACAGCTATCAACAGACCGTCACTTTCGGCGTACGCATCCCATTTGGTTCGGAGGGCCGCAACCGCGCCAAGCTCGGTCTGGCCCGCGCGGAAGCCCTTGAAACTGAGGGCCAACTCCGCCTCGAACGTGAGCGCTTGGCCTCCGATCTGGAAGCCGCAAAAGTGCGCGTCGAATCCAGCCGTACGCAACTGGCGGCCGCAGAAAAACGCGCCCAACTGGCGCGTGAGTCGCGGGGTTTCTTCGACAAGTCCTTCCGCCTGGGCGAAAGCGACCTGCCGACCCGCCTGCGCATCGAACTCGAAACTGTCGAAGCCGAACGGCAAAACGCTCGCGCCCGGATTGATCTGGCCGCCGCCATCTCTGCGCTGCGTCAGGCCTTGGGCCTGCTCCCCGAACAAAAATAAGGAACCCGAACATGAGAACAACAAACACGCTGGCCACTCTGGGGTGGGTCGCCTGGATCGCCTTGGCGGCACCACTGGCCTGGGCCGGTGACGGGCACGACCATGGTGAAGCACCTGCATTATCCGCTGGTCCCGCCTCGCCGCGTTTTGCCGCAACGTCCGAAACCTTTGAACTGGTCGGCGTCGTCAATGGCAAGCAACTGACGCTTTACCTCGACCGCTATGCCGACGGCAGCCCGGTCAAGGATGCAAAACTCGAACTGGAACTGGGCGGCGTCAAAGTCCCCGTCGAACAACATGCCGAGGGCGAGTTCGAGGCAACGCTGGTGCAGGAACTCAAGCCGGGGGTTGTGCCGGTGGCGGTGACCGTCATGGCCGGTGAAGAAACCGATTTACTGGCCGGTGAGCTCGACATCCATGAGGATTCGCATGCCGAAACGACCGCCCACACCCATGGCTGGAAGGAGTACGCCTTGTGGGCAGGAGCCGCCGGCGCGGCACTGCTGCTCCTTGCCACTCTGTTGCGCCGTCTGCGCGCTTCCCGCAACCCACGTTTCGAAGGTGCCGCATGAAGCCCCGTCTGTTATTAAGCACCTTGTGTCTTTCCTTCCTGTTCTCCCCCATGCTGGTTTTGGCCGGCGACGGCCATGACCACGGCGACGCCCCGCCCGCTGCCAGCGGCAACGGCCCCAAACGCCAGCCGGACGGCAGCGTCTTCCTACCCAAACCGGCACAACGCCAGATCGGTGTTCGTACCCTGCTGGTTGAGCCCGGCGAACTGCCCCGCACTCATGAACTGGCCGGCAAGGTGGTCATGGACCCGAATGCCGGCGGCAAAGTGCAGGCGATGGTCGCCGGCCGTGTCACACCGGGGCCACGCGGTCTGCCGCTGCCCGGTCAGCAGGTCAAGAAAGGCGAGGTGCTGGCTTACGTGACGCCGGAAGTCGGCGGCAACAGCCGCTCTCTGGCTGAAAGTCGCCTGCGCCGCCTGCGCGAACTGTCCGACACCGTGCCGCGTAAGGCCATCGAGGAAGCTGAAGCCGCAGTTGCCAACGAACAGCTGGTGGCACCAGTCAGCGGTGTTATCGCCTCGGCCAACGTCGTCTCCGGCCAGGTGCTCGAAGCCCGCGAAACCCTGTTCGAGATCGTCAATCCGGAACGCATGCTGATCGAGGCACTGGCTTTCGATATGGTCATCGCCAACGATGTGGCCGGGGCCTTTGTTGCCGTTGGTGAGCAGAAGCTGCCGCTGCGCCTGGTCGGCGTTGCCCGCAGCCTGCGTGAGCAGGCCCTGCCAATGACCTTCCGGGGTGAGGGAGGCGCTTTGGCGGCGTTGGCCGTCGGCCAGCCGGTCCGGGTCTTCGTACAGACACGCAGCACGGTGCCGGGAATCCGCGTGCCGGCAGCGGCGCTGATGAAGAACCCGGCCAACCAGAGCATCGTCTGGGTCAAGACGGCGCCGGAACGCTTTGAGCCGCGCACGGTAACCGCCGAGCCGCTGGACGGCACCCAAGTGGCGGTGACCAGCGGTCTGAAAGCCGGGGATCGGGTTGCCGTCCGCGCGGCGACCCTGATCAACCAGGTCCGCTAAAGGGATGACGATGGAACCTATTCTCGACTCCACCCTGACCTGTCCGAATTGCGGACGCTCGGAAAAACTGCGCATGCCTACCGATGCCTGCTTGTTCTTCCATGAATGTTCCGCTTGCAAAACCTTGCTCCGACCCAAGCCGGGGGACTGCTGCGTCTTTTGCAGTTATGGCGACGTGCCATGTCCGCCGATTCAGCAGCAAGCGGATTACTGCCCACGGCGGGAGAGCTAAACCATGTTCAAGTGGCTACTCGATAACAGCCTGGCCAACCGCCTACTGGTCATCATCGCCAGCCTGGTGCTGATGGCTTATGGGGCGTTCACGCTCTCGCGCACGCCGGTGGATGTGTTTCCCGACCTCAACAAACCGACGGTCACCATCATGACCGAATCCGGCGGCATGGCTGCCGAAGAAGTTGAACAACTGATCACCTTCCCGCTGGAAACGACCATGAACGGTCTGCCCGGGGTGGAAAGCGTGCGTTCAGTATCCAGCGCCGGCCTATCTTTCATCTATGTCACCTTTAACTGGAAAACGGAGATTTTCCGGGCCAGGCAGATGGTGTCGGAACGTCTTTCTTCGATGGAGGAAGGGCTGCCGACAGGCGTCACGCCGCGCATGGGGCCGATCAGTTCGATCATGGGCGAAATCATGCAGATCGCCATTCCCATCGACACGGCGAAGATTTCGCCGATGCAGGTGCGCGAATACGCGGACTGGGTGCTGAGGCCGCGTTTGATGGCCATCGCCGGCGTCGCGCAGGTCATCCCCATCGGCGGCGAAGTGCGCCAGTTCCAGGTGCAGCCGAACACGACCCGGATGGCGGAACTGGGTATCACACACGAGCAGTTGACCGGGGCGCTCAAGGGCTACTCGGCCAACACCTCCGGCGGCTTCCTCGAACTCAACGGCCGTGAATACCTGATTCGCCATCTCGGCCGCACGTCGCGCCTCGACGACCTGAAGAGTCTCGCTCTAGCCGCCCGCCACGGTCAACCCGTTTTATTGCGCCAAATTGCCGACGTAACCTTCGCGCCGGCCATCAAGCGGGGCGACGCCGGTTTCGAGGGCAAACCGGCAGTCATTCTCGGCATCCAGAAGCAGCCAACGGCGGACACCATCCATTTGACCCGGAGCATCGAGTCCGCCGTGGAGGATCTGAAGAAATCGCTGCCGGCCGGCATGGAGGCGCCCAAGGTGACCTTCCGCCAGGCGAGTTTCATCGAATCGTCGATCAGCACGCTGCAAGGCAAGCTGATCGGGGCATCGGTCTTCGTCGCCGTCATTCTGTTTTTCTTCCTGGGTACCCTGCGCCCGACGGTGATCGCGCTGACAGCGATCCCGGTGTCGATTTTTATGACGGCGCTGGTCTTCGACCATTACGGTCTGTCGATCAACACCATGACGCTGGGTGGTCTGGCCATCGCCATCGGCGGCTTGGTCGATGACGCCGTGGTCGGCGTCGAGAACGTGCTGCGCCGGCTGAAGGAAGACCGGGCCAAGCACCACGATCACCGGATGCACCCGATTGAATTGGTCGCCCATGCGACGATGGAGGTGCGTTCGGCCATCCTCTACGCAACGATCATCATCGTGCTGGTTTTCCTGCCGCTGTTCGCGCTGCCCGGTATGGAAGGGCGCTTGTTCGTGCCGCTCGGTATCGCCTTCATCGTGTCGACGCTGGCCTCGCTGGTGGTCTCGGTGACGGTGACGCCTGTGCTCTCGTTTTACCTGCTGCCCCGCATGAAGTCGCTCGACCATGGCGACACGAAACTGCTGGCCTGGCTGAAAGCCAGCTATGGCCGCAGTTTGCAGACGGTGTTGAACCGCCCGAAAGCGGCGTTGGCGGCCGGTGCCATCGCCATTTTGGTGGCTGCGGCTGCGGTGCCATTCTTCCCCAAGACTTTCCTGCCGCCCTTCAATGAGGGAACGTTGTTGATCGGAATGCGCCTGAACCCCGGCGTCACACTGGCCGAATCGTCGGCCTTGGCGCAACAGGCCGAGGTGCTGGTCAAAGCGGTGCCGGAAGTCGTGCACGTCGGGCGACGCAGCGGCCGAGCGGAACTGGATGAGCATGCGGAAGGTGTTCACGTTAGCGAACTGGATGTCGGCCTCAAGCCGGCATCTGAAATGACGCGCTCAATGGCCGAGATTTCGGCCGATATTCGCGCCCGCCTGATCAACCTGCCGGCAGCGATTGCCATCGGCCAGCCCATCTCGCACCGCATCGACCACATGCTGTCGGGCGTACGTTCGCAGATCGCCATCAAGATTTTTGGCGATGACCTCGACACGCTGCGCGGTCAGGCCGATGCGCTGCGCGGCAGGCTGGCCAGCATTCCCGGCATCGCCGATCTGGAAATCGAGAAACAGGTTCTGGCCCCGCAGATCAAGGTCAGCGTCGACTATGCGGCGGCGGCGCAATACGGCGTACCGACGCCACAGATTCTGGCGACACTGCAAAGCTTGGTTGAGGGCGAAAAGGTCACTCAAGTGGTCGAAGGCGGTCGGCGCTTTGCGCTGGTCGTGCGCCTGCCCGAGTCGTCCCGCTCCTTGCAAGGGCTGGGGCAGATCTTGCTGGAGACGCCCGGCGGCCCGATTCCCCTGTCAAAAATCGCCACCATCGAGGACAGCGATGGGCCGAACCAGGTCAGCCGCGACGACGGCAAGCGGCGCATCGTGCTTTCGGCCAACGCCCAAGGGCGGGCGCTGTCCGAGATCGTCGAGGACATCCGCCAGGTGGTCGGCGCAAGCAAACTGCCCGAGGGCTACTTCATCACCCTGGGTGGACAGTTCCAGGCGCAAGAAGAGGCTTCGCGGCTGGTTGGCCTGCTCTCCATCGTCTCGCTGGTCCTGATGTTTGTGGTGCTGTTCAGCCGCTACAAGTCGGTCGTCCTGTCGGCCCTGATCATGGCCAATATTCCGCTGGCGCTGGTCGGCGCGGTGCTCGGCTTGTGGCTTTCCGGGCAGCCGCTATCGGTCGCCGCGCTGGTCGGCTTCATCACACTGGCCGGCATCTCGGTGCGTAACGGCATTCTCAAGGTCAGCCATTACATCAACCTGATGCGCATGGAAGGCGAGAGCTTCGATCAGAAAATGATTTTGCGCGGCTCGCTGGAGCGTCTCGCGCCCGTTTTGATGACGGCGTTGGTCACCGCCTTCGCGCTGGCGCCGCTGCTGTTCGAGGCCGAACGGCCGGGTACGGAAGTCCTGCATCCGGTGGCGGTGGTCATTTTCTCGGGGCTGATCAGTTCAACGCTGCTCGACACCTTCCTGACACCCGCCATGTTCTGGCTGTTTGGCCGCAAGGATGTGGAACGCCTGATGGCCGACCGCGATGCCGGCGCGCTTTGATTATTTTTCAACGAAAGGAAAACCCATGAAACCTATTCATTTGATTGCCGCCATTACCCTGGGACTCTCCGGACTCGCCTTTGCAGCAGGTGGGCACGACCATGGCCACGAGCATAAGCCGTTGCATGGCGGCATCATCACCGAGGTCAAGGACATGGACTACGAACTGGTCGCCAAGCCGGAACAGATCCAGTTGTTTGTGCGAGACCACGGCAAGCCTGCCGACATCTCGAAGGGGTCAGCAAAACTCACCGTACTGTCCGGTAACCAGAAGCAAGAGATCAATTTGCTTCCCGACGGAGAACGCTTCCTCGCCAAGGGAACATTTGCCATCACTCCGGGTGCCAAGGCAGTAGCGCAAGTGAGCCTGGACGGACCTGCGGTAACGGCGCGATTCGTTCTGAAGTAAAGCAACTGCGACGCCTCGGCTACCGAGATTTCATCTGGATGGCCGAGGTATCCTGTCCATTGTGATGACAACGCACTCAGACCATTCGTCTACAACGCATTGCCTGCCAGTTGCTGAGCCATAGCTCTGAAAAAACTGCCATGCCCCAACTCAAACACTTGCCATCCGGACCATACACGCTGACCGACTTACTTCTGGTTTGATCGATGATCCTCGTGGTGTTCGCCGGTTTCTGGCTTCTCAATCGATATCTCACGAAAGCTCAGAAGAAGCGACCCTACGCGAAACGCCTCACGGGGCGGTTGCAAACACGCAACAAACGTCACCAATAACGCGTCCGGTGTCCAGCCAAGTCACCGCGAAGGAGAAGTGGGTGGCAACAGCGTAAAGCGGGTCAATCCTTTGGCCGAACAAACATCGACTTCGCCGCCATGCGCAAGAACAATTGATCGCGTAATGGCCAGTCCGAGTCCCGAGCTTTTCGTAGCCCGCTGTCGCGAACTGTCGGCGCGATAGCACTGGTCGAATCGGCGGGGCAGATGTTCTGCAGGAATCTCGCACCCGTATTCTCGGCAGCAACATGCGTCATGTGTCATCACTCTGATCGATCTGCCCCGTGACCATCCCGCCATTTGGCGTGTCCAGCATTACGTTTTTGAAAACCTTTGAGGGCAAATTGTCAGGAGGCAAACCGTCGATTTCGTACCATTCCCACATGAGTTTCCCACTTAGCCGCCCATCACAACAAATAATCAATCATTATCACGTCTTAGAATTACGATTTTGTTAGCCTTGAATTTCGTCAAATTAGTATGTAATATAATATTACGTAATACGGTACGAAATTCGAGGATGCCATGGCCAGAGCCGGAATCTACAAGTCAGAAGTAGTGAGAGCGCGAGACAACCTGTTGGCGATGGGGCGCTACCCGTCGATCGATGCCATCCGTGGCGAGTTGGGCAACACCGGCTCAAAAGGCACGATTCACCGCTACCTCAAGGAAATCGAGGAAGAGGAAGGCGGGAATACCGGTGCTCAGGTTGCGGTCAGCGAAGCCATCCAGGACCTGGCTGCCAGACTGGCCGAGCGCCTGCATCAGGAAGCCGATCAGCGCCTGGCAGCACTGACCGACAAGCACAAGGCGGAAATTGCAGCGCTGAATGATGCTATGGCTGCATTACGTAACGAAAGTGAATTGTTCCGTGGGCAGGCTGAGCGCCAGACTATCGAGCTGGCCACAGAGAAAGCAGCCCATGCCGACACTCTGGCGACTCTTCAGGATGAACGGATCGCTCGGGCGCAAATGGCCCAACGCATTATGGACATGGAAGGGCAATTGGCGAAGGAAGAAACGTACCGTGGCTCGCTGGAAGAGAAGCATCGGCACGCCCGCGAAGCGCTGGAGCATTTCCGTGCTGCGGCCAAGGAGCAACGAGAGCAGGATCAGCGCCAATTCGACCAGCAAATTCAATTCTTGCAGGGCGAATTGCGCACTGCCAAGGACACGATGAATACTAAGCAGCAGGAACTCATTCGCAGCTATGAGGACAATGCCCGGCTATCGAGCGAACTGACCCACGCACGCAGTGAACTTCACCGACAAGAGGGCGAAGTACGATCACTGCGTCCGGCCAAAGAGCAGTTGGCCGTCGCCGAGGTGAAAAACCAGCAGCTATCGGAGCAATTGGCGCAAGCCAATGCCAGAGTGGCAGATCTGGGCAAGGAAAACCAAGAGAACATCGGCAAGTTACAGCAGACAGTGGAAACGGGGCAGCGGCTGGAATCAGAACTGATGGTGGCCAAAGCCGTTGTCGTCAGCCAAGAGAAAATCTTTGAAAAGCTCGCGGCTTTACAGGTGCCACCGGCGAAGAGCATCAACACAAAGAAGAATAGTGTTGACAGTCAAAACTCTCTTTTTAATTCAGAAGAGTAGGCAGTTTTCGGGGAATTTTTCATGATTCCCGGCCGACCCTCAGGATGGTCTCGCAGGCCTGGCGCAGCAGGGCCAGTTCAATGCACGCTGTCGCCCATGCGCAGGAAGCGCGTACGGGCGCTGGTCTTCTGTTTGTGGAAACAGATGAAACGGGAAACCGGCGCGCCGCTCATGGCCGAGAAGCGCGCCGCGTCTCACCAGACATCGGCAGCTGCCAGCAGGCGCTCCACCGGCTTGCCGCCGAGCAGATGCTCGTCGAAGATGGCGGCCACATCCTCCTTGCCGACATTGGCGTAGAACACGCCTTCCGGATAGACGAGGACATTGGGCCCCTGCCCGCAGGGCCCCAGGCAGCCGCAGGGCGTCACGGCCACCTTGTCGAAGCACTGGCGCTGCTGGAACTGGTAGAGGAATTCATCCACCACCTCCTGGCAGCCCCGGGTGCCGCAGGAACCGCGGGGATGGCCCGGCGGCCGGCTCTGGGCGCAGACGAAAACGTGCCTTTCCGGTCTCGGCATGGTCGATCAGGCCGCAACGAAGGTGAAGCAGTTCTTCGGGCAGGTACGGCCGCAGGCGCCGCAGCCGATGCAGTCCATGGCGTTCTTGACCGTCATCAGGGCCTTGGCGTCCTCGTCGTCCCAGTCGTCCTCGTCCATATCCTCGTCCTCGCCCCGGTCCACCAGGGTCAGCACGTCGCGCGGGCAGACCTTGAAGCAACGGCCGCAGCCGATGCAGACCTTGGGGTTGATGGCTTCGACATACTCCGGGGTCCAGGGCGTGCCGCCCCGGGTTACTGCAGTTGCTGCGGACATGGTCCTATCCTTTCTGCAAAGTGGTCAAACGGGTATTCGCTTCCGCCCAGGCCTTGCAGGCGTCGTAGGTCGCCTGGGCCAGTTCCGGAATCTCCTCGTAGGAAGCCGGCAGGCGTTCCTCCACGAGGTCGTGCATCTTCGCGGCCCACTCGCCGGCGATGCGCTTGAGCTTGCGGACTTCCTTGTCGAGATCCTTGAGTTCGTCTTCGCTCATGGCTGCCTCACAGGCCGGCGACCTCCGGATAGCGGCCGACGATTTCCAGGGCCACGGCGAGGTATTTGTCGGCCTCGTTCTTGAGCTTCGACAGGCTCTCGAAGCCGAAGCGATGGACGTCCCGCAGGGTGCGGTCCAGCACCACGAGCTTGCCGACGGTGATGAGGCCGCGGCCGAAGCCCTCGTGGGTCAGGTGGATCAGGGGCGTTGCCATGAGGCCGCATTCCTTTTCGATCAGCACGGCGATGGCGTTGTAGAAGGCCTTGACGCGGGCCACCGTGACCTCGTCCGGATCGCCGACGAGGGGAATCTGGGCCGTGCGCTCCTTGGTGAGGACGAAAGGCGCCAGCAGCTTCTCGGGCGGCTGGCCGTCGTATTCGCCGTAGCTGTCGAGGGCGCGCATCTGGCGCACCATTTCCTTGATGAAATCGGTTTCGAAGATCGGATCGCCGGCGGCGACCGGCACTGCGACTGCACTCATGGCTGTTCTCCGTGTAGGAAATTGGAACCGCAAACCGTCGCAGCGAAACCGCGGCGGAAGGCAAAACGGGATATCAGACGGGCCAGCAGCAGGCCGGCGGCCAGCCCGATGCCGGCCCCGGCGACGGCGATGCCGTCCCCTGCTCCGCCGGCCCCAGCGATCACCGCGCCGGCCAGCAGACAGACCGGCGGCAGCAGGTAGCCGATCACGGCCCCCAGGGCCACGGTGGAGGACGGCATGGACAGGCTGATACGGTCGCCGGCCTGCAAGCCCGGCGGCGCCGGAATGCGGATCACCTGGGGCGCCGCGCCGCCCGAGGCGCAGGTGCCCCGACTGCCGCAGGCGCCGCAGGCGGACGCCCGCTCGACGCTGACCATGGCGTCGCCATCGGCGAAACCGATCACCCTGCCGCTGCGCTCCAGGCGATGGCTCATTCCTGCCAGCCCTCCTCCGCCATGCGGTCGAAGCGGCTGGCGTCGCGCCGGACCAGCTTGTCTATCCAGGGCACGCCGCCGTCGCGGATGGCGGCACGCAGCTGGCCCAACAGGGGTTCGATGGCGGTCTCGTCGTCCAGCCGCATGGGCTGGATGCCGCCGGCCAGCAACTGGCGCACGGCCGAAGCGCCGACCGCCAGGCAATACACGGCGGCGCAGCCCCCCAGGGCCTCGATCTTGGCACCCAGCTTGTCCTCGTTACCGTCCATGGCCTCGACGGCGAACTCCACCACCTGAACGAGCTTTGCCGCCTCGGCATCGAGGGCGTAGATGGTGAAGCCGACGGCGGCGCCGAAATGCTGGTTCACCGCAATCCGGTCATCGGTGGCGAAAGCAACCTTGAGCATGGCGGGCACCCGGTCAGTGGCGGACCATGCCAGCGCCAGCTTGCGCGCCGACGGGCTCGGTGCGGAAGGCGGAACGGTAGGCGGGGATGTCATGGTGCTGCCCCAGGAAAAGGTTGGCGATATCGAACAGGGCCTGCCGCGCGCCGCGGTAGCCCACCCAGGCGCGTGCATAGCCGCCGACGAAGTCGTACTGGGGAAAGCCGGCGCGCAAAATCGGCAGGCCGAGACGCCCGGCCGTCTGCACGGCATGGGAATTGGAGATCACGATGCGGGCACCGGACTCCCGGGCCGCCAGCTCCAGGTCCTCCAGGTCGCCCACCTGGACCACGGCGCAGGGCATGTCCGACAGGACATCGGCCCGCACCGGCGACACGGCCGCCGCCACCTCGCCGCCGACGCCGGCCAGAAACTGGGAAAAAGCCAGCAGCAGATCGGGATCGAGGGCCAGGGCGAAGCGCGTGAAACCCGTCATGAAATGGGTGTCCACCATGGCGTCCTGCAACTGGGCGCGGTGGCGCTCGACGCGGTCCGGCACCGGCTGGCCGGAAATCTCGGCCAGGGTCTGGGTGAAGGCGTCGCAGGCCGCAAGCCCCATCAGATGATCGAAACGGTAGTCCGGTACGCCGGTGCGTGCCTTCAGCCGGTCGGCGGCACCGCCAATGGAACGGCCGACGACCAGGGTGGCGACGGACTCGCCCATGGCGGCGATCTCGCCGCGGGGCGTGCCGCCCAGCGTCAGGGGCGTCGTTTCGGCATCCACCAGATGGCCATCGAGAGAATCGCCGATATCCGGCAGCACCACCGGGCGCAGCCCGAAACCTTCGATCCAGTCCTTCACCACCTCGATGTCGCCGGGCGTCAGCATGGCCGATGCCAGCACATTGACCTGCTTGCGCCGACGTCCGGCGACGCGGGTCTCGGGCACCAGGGTATCGATGATGGCCTCCAGGGCCAGGGCGAAGCCGGTCTCCAGGCAACCGGCATAGTCGGGCGTATTGACCGGCACCACGGCGATGCCGTCGAATTGGGGATGCTTGGCGCGGAACTCCCGCACCAGGCGGCGGACATCCGATCCCTGGGTTTCAGATAGCCCCGTGGTCGGCAGGCCGATGACCTCGGGCCGGCTTTTCTCGCAGATCGTCTTCAGGCCCTCGATGACGTTCTCGTCCGAGCTCATGACCGTGGAAATCTGGTCCATGGCTGTGGTCTGGAGGGGAATCGGCTCCCGGAAGTGGCGCACGAAGAACACCTTGCCGAAGGCCGTGCAGCCCTGGGAACCGTGGAGCATGGGGAGTGCGTTGCGCAGGCCGAGGAAGGCCAGGGCCGCTCCCACCGGCTGGCTCGCCTTGAGGGGATTCACCGCCAGGGGTTTCGCACGCTTGAGGATTTCGGCCATGTCGAGGGCAGCACAATGAAGTTAGCTGCCTTAGCTTTCGCAAGCCCTGTGCCAGCGAAAGAACCTCAAGGATTCAGCGGCTTGCCTTCCTTCCCGCCTGTCGCAAACGCGACAAACCCGTCCGGCTTGGCGGACGCCCGACATCCCCGCCGCGAAGTTCGGGGCCGCACGGGATGCACCTCCCCTACTTCACTTCGTACTCGAAACTCGCCGCCACCTGACCCTCGATGACCACATCGAGCCGCCGATGACCGGCCGGCTCCTGGGGCCCTACGGACCACAGGCCGTAGATCTTGCCGCCCACGGGCACGAGTTGACGCTGGCTCACCTGGCTGCGGCGGTCGAGGGGAATGGTCACGATATCGCCCGAGGCGCCGGCCGTGGCCGCCGACGGCAGCAGATACTCCTCCCGCACGGACACCGAGCGCTTCTTCGTGCGCAGGCCGATGACCCAGCCGTAGCGCTGGCCCACCCGATGGGGCACGACGGCCGTCGCCTCGAAGGCCAGTTCGTCCTTGACGCTGTCGTCGAAGATGCCGAACTCGGTGCTGACCACTTCCACAGCCGCATTGGCCTTGGGCTCGGCCGCCGATGCCGGCAGTGACCAGAGGACTACCGCCAGAACCGTCAGGCGGAGGATTGCGGGAATCAGGGGATGGCGCATGGCAGGGTTCCGGAAAACGCGGCCCCGCCGGGGCCGCCGGTGGGGATGATAAGCCGTCGCCGTTCCCGCCGGTGCGCCCTATGTTCTAAGCGCCGACGGGATTGCCCGCCGCCTTGGTCCTGGCCCAGGGGGCGGGCCGGCGCACGGCCTCCCACACGGGGCTTTCGATGGATAGGGCCAGCTGACGCGCCAGTTCGATCATGCCGGTGTAGCCCGCATAGCCGAATTCCCGCTCCTGGTTGATGTCGAGGAAGGGAATACGCGCCTTCAAGGCTGTGTAGAGGTTGCGTCCGCCGGCGATGAGGATATCGGCGCCGTAGTCCTTGTAGGCGGACAACAGGGCCTTGGGGCTGCCGTCGTCGATCATCTTCGCCTCGGGCCCCATCAATTCGCGGATGCGGGCCTTGTCTTCCTCGGTGGACTTCTTGGTGCCCGTGGCCACCACCTCCATGCCCAGGTCCTGCAGGGCCGAGACCACCGACCAGGACTTCACGCCGCCCGTATAGAGCAGCACGCGTCGCCCCTTCAGGCGGGCACGCCAGGGTTCCAGGGCGGCGTGGATATTCGCCTCCTCCCGCGCGATCATGGCCTCGGTGCGGGCGGCGAGGTCGTCATCGCCCAGCAGGCGGGCGAAGTCGCGGAAGGCCTGGGAGGTATCGGCCACACCGTAGAAACTGCCCTCGAAGAAGGGCACGCCCCAGCCCTCCTCCAGCTTGCGCGCCACGTTGAGCAGGGCCTTGGCGCAGACCACCATGCTGGCCTCGGCCCGGTGCAGGGTCTGCACCTCCCGGTAGCGGGCGTCGCCCGAGAGCGTGCCGACGATGCGCAGGCCCAGTTCGTCGAACAGGGGTGCCACAGGGAAGAACTCGCCGGCGATGTTGTACTCGCCGATCAGGGTCACATCATGGACGCGGCCACCCGGCGCCCGCTGCCGGAAGTCGGCCAGGGCCGCGGCCGGTACCGGGTCCGGCTCACGGGTGCCGATCACGTACTTGAGCATGGATTCCCCGGCGATGCGGTTGCCCAGGTTCTTGGTGCCGTAGAAGCCGGCGCAATCCACCGGCACCACGGGCACACCCCAGCGTTCCGAAGCCGCCTTGCAGACGGCCTCCATGTCGTCGCCGATCAGGGCCGTGACACAGGTGGCGTAGACGAACACCGCCGCCGGCGCATAGCTGTCGATGGCCTGCTTGATGGCATGGAACAGGCGCTTCTCGCCGCGCCCCATGATGACGTCCTGCTCCGTCAGGTCCGTGGTCATACCGATGCGATAGAGGGTCGGCCCGGTCGTGCGGGTGCCCCGGTTATCCCAGGACGACCCGGCGCAGGCGATGGGGCCATGGACGATATGGGCCACGTCGGCGATGGGCAGCAGGGCGATCTGTGCCCCGTCGAAGGAGCAGCCGCCCGCCGTGGCCCCGGGCTTGGGCCGGGCGCAGCCCGACTTCTCCTTCGTGTTGTGGGCGCAGGCGGGTTCGTTGAGGAGTTCGGCGATTTGCGAGGCTTTCATGGTGGTCTCCGTTTTATTTCGCAAACGCAATCGCCGTGCCAACGATAAGCTCTTGATTGAATGGAACTGAATCGATGTTGCAAACCCGACAACGCAAACCTCCCTCAAACAGAAAATGCCTCAAGGGACCGGTTCATGCGCACCGAGACCTCGCCGAGAGTCTTGCCCGCCTCGGCGGTTTTCTGGGCCGTGGCGCTGCCCGCTTCCGCCAGGAAACTGACAGTTGACATGTTCTCGTTGATCTGGCGCGTCGCCGCATTCACTTCCCGGGTGGCGTTCACAATGTCCGAGACCGCCGCCATCGCCGCCTCGATGCGCTGACGGATGGCGGTAAGGGCTGCGCCGGACTCCTCGGCGCTGCGCTTGCCCGACTCGATGTCGCCGACGCCGGCGTTGATGGTGGTGACGGCCTGGTCGATGCCCTGCTGGATGGTGCCGATGAGCTTGGCGATCTCCTCGGTGGCCTGGGTGGTGCGCTCGGCGAGCTTGCGCACCTCGTCGGCCACCACCGCGAATCCCCTGCCCTGCTCGCCCGCCCGGGCCGCCTCGATGGCGGCGTTCAGGGCCAGCAGGTTGGTCTGCTCGGCGATGGAGCGGATGGTCTGGACGATGCCCGTGACTTCCTGGGAATGCTCCCCCAGCAGGGAGACCGACTCCTGGGCCTGGCGGCTCGCCAGGGCGATGCGCTCGACGCTGGACAAGTTCTCCTCCCGCGCCCGCTCGCCGTGGGCGGTCTCATGGCCGGCCTCGGCGACCGCCGCCTCGACGCTGTGGGCCTGGTCCAGGATCATGTCCATGCTGGCGGAGATCTGCTCCATGGCGGCGCTGGTGGACATGGTGGCATCGGCCAGTTGGCGGGCGTTGTCTTCCAGTTGATCGAGGGTGGTGCGCACCTGATCCACCTGCTGGTCCACGGTGCGGGATTCGCGCCCCGTCTGATCCACCAGGGTGCGTATCTTCTCCTGGGCATCGCGCAGGGCCGCCAGCACGCTGCCTTCCACGGCGGGGGCGTGGCCCGGCCGCAGGTCGCCGGCCGCCAGCCGGCCCATCTCGGCGCGCAGTTCCTCCGGCTCGGCCCCCAGTAGGCTGCGGATGCGCCGCGCCACCATCAGGTTGAGGGCAATGGCGACCACCACGCACAGGGTGGCCACGGCCGTGAGTATCCAGAGGGTCTGGCCGGCCGTCGCCGACAGGTCCCGCAGGCCGGCGTCGGCCCAGGCGGCGGCGAGCTTCACGGTGGCGTCCACGCCGCTGCGATGGGCTTCGTAGAGGGACTTCAGGTCCGCGAAGGCCTGGCGCGCCTCGTCGTCGCGGCCGGCCAGGACCGCCGGCAGGAAGTCCTTTTCCAGCCGGACCCAGTAGGCCTCGCCCTTCTCACGCTGCAGGCCCAGCAGAGAGGCGGCCACCGGGCCGTCCACCTCGGCGCCCCGCTGGCGCCAATAGGTGTTGCGGTCGCCGTAATCGTTCTTCAACTGGGTGAAGGACTGGGCCAGGGCCGGCCGCTCGGCCAGCGGCGCATCCAGCAGCCGGTAGGCTGTGAGATGGGTTTCGATGATGTAGAGCGGCGGCGGCAGGATGTCGGCGACGATGTCCTTGCCGTCGCCCATCTGCCCGGCGGCGCGCTCCACGCTGCGCAGGGCGAACTGCCCCTCCAGGAACAGCACGCTGAATCCGGAGACGCAGACGACGACGAGAATCAGCAACAGGCCTTTGATCGAGTGGGTCAGTGAGTGCATCAGACAGCTTTCTGTTCGGCAAGAACGGTTGTTGCCGCGGACTCGCGGCGGGGATTGAGGGGAATGGCGGCGACCAGTTCGCCGGCGGCAGCCACGAGCCGGGCGGCGATGCGGTCCACGCTGAGGACGACGAGCAGGTTTTCCTTGCGGGCGGATTCGGTGCTGACGATGGCCTCGGCCAGCACGTTGCCGCCGGCCAGCAGGCCCGGCATGGGCTGGAGGCGGGAGACGAGGACTTCGGGAATCTCCCCGAGGCCGTCGGCGAGGATGCCGAAGTGGGCGGTCTCGCCCTTGCGCAGCACAATGACGGTGCGCTCCACGTTCTCCCGCGCTGGGCCGGCGTTGGCCATGCTGCGGATGTCGAAGACGGGGATCGGCACGCCCTGGTACATCAGGTAGCCGGCGAAGTCGCTGCCGGCCCCCGGCACGGCGGTCATGCCGGCGTGGTCCACGGCTTCCACCACCTGGGCGGAGCGCAGGCCGAACCAGGTCTGGCCCACGTGGAAGGTGGCTATTTCCACGGTCTCCCCTTCGACGGAACGGTCGGAGCGCACGTTGAGGCGCGGCATTTCCGCCACCTGTTCGCGGGCCACGGCCTCGCAGAGGGGAATAAAGACCAGGGCCGCCACGTCGTTGCGGTAGGCGTCCTGGGCGCTCTTGTACTCCCGGTAGCCGGAAGACAGGCGGGCGCCCAGCGCGTAGTAGCTGCCCTCCAGGCGCACGATGGCGGCGCTGCCGGCAGTCCGGCCGAGGCCGGCCAGGAAGCCGGCCTCCAGGGGCAGCCGGCTGCCGGGACGATAGGCCTCATGGGTGCTGGCGATGACGCGACCGCTCTTGTCCACGAAGGCGCCGAAGCAGCCGGCCGGGACTTCGCCGGCCTCGTTGCGCGGCAGGGCGTCCTGGAGCATGGCCGCAAACTGGGGTTCGCCGTCGAAGACGATGCCGACGCCGCCCACGACCCGGTCGCCCTCCGGCGCGCAAATCGCCGCCCCATAGACGTAGGCGTGGCGTCCGCCGTAAAGAGGCGTCGCCGCAAAGGGCGACACCGCATAGCCCTGGGAGTCCGGCAGGGCGAGCACGTGGCGGACCCAGTCCTCCTGGAGCACCTTGCCGACCAGGGCCGCCTCGCCGGGCTGGGAGACAGCCAGCACACGGCCGTCGGCGTCGAAGACCATCAGGTTGCTATAGACGGTGTAGAGGCCGTTGATGGTCTGCAGAATGGCAGTCATGCAGTCGGCGCCGCCGGGCGGCATCTGCGGCGCGGCGAGAATGTCGCGGAAGGCCGAGGTCAGGGCCCACCAGCGGCAGTCGTTGGCCCGCTCGTACAGGTTGCGGTCCATGATGTCGATGGCCAGCGACGCCAGGAAGCGGCTGTCCTGCAGGATGGCCGAGACCACCGTCTCGTGCAGGTTGGCGATGGAGCGCGCGAACACGTCCTTGGTGCGGCTGCCGGTGTTGCTGATCTCCCAGAGCAATATCTTGGAGAAGGACGGATTCAGGGCACGCTTGGCGGAACTCTGGCGCACGTTGCCGTTCCAGACGGAACGGTTGAGGTCCCGCTGGATGTGGTCGGCCTGGAACGGCACGTTGCGCAGGGCATCGCCGAAGAGGGACGGGCTGTCCATCACCGTCTGCAGCACCTCGGCATCCACGCCCCGCAGCATCTCGGAGGCGTCCTTGTTGAAGGCATGCTGGACGGGCAGCATCACATGGCCGACCCAGCCCGGTCCCCGGTAGCCCTGGTAGCCGTGGGTGGCGCAGGTGGCGGCCAGGTATTCCCGCCCGGCGAAGCGCACGATGCGGTACTCCTCGTCGAGGACGGGCTCCACACGGGCGCCGAGCGGAATGTGGAAGCCGTCGGAACTGGCGATCACCGTGCCTTCGGCGTCTAGCAGCAGGATCACCGACCAGTCCTCCGGTGTCGCCAGGTTGGCGAAGATGCGCTCCATTTCGTTCTCGAAGCGGAAGCACAGGCACAGGACGCCGATGGCATTGCCTTCCGCATCGGTGACGCGGAAGGAGTAGATCAATGCCCGCTCCCGATCCGGCAGGAGATCGCAGGGGCCGTAGGTTTCCACATAGGCGCCATCGGTCTCCAGGGCCGCGCGCAGCAGGGGATCGGCGGTTTGGCACACGTCCGCGGCCTCATCCAGGCGCGCCAGCACGTTGCCTTCCGTGTCCAGCAGGACGATGTCGGAATACACCGAGTACTTGGCCACGTACTCGGCAAAGCGGGCCGTGAGTTCCTCCCGCATGGGCCTCAGTTCCCGCCCTGCCCGCACGTTGCTGCCGCCTTCGGCCGCCCGCATGAGGAACTGGCGGATGTCGTCGTCGGTGGCGAGGAAGCCGATGTCGGCCGTGCGTTCGAACAGGTTGCGCACCAGGATGTCGATGGCCACCTGGGCCTTGGCCGTCATTTCCAGCACGCATTTCTTCAGGGTTTCGGAACCGAGCTGGTTGAGCAGCGCCCCGGTGAGCTGGTTGAAGGCCTGGCGCGTACCGCTCATATCGGTGCCGGTGCCGGAGAGTTGGCCCAGCAATGTCAGGTTGTCCCAAACCGTTTGTAGGTTTTGCAACACTTCGCGGTATTCCTCCACCGCGTTCATGTGGCGGATCACGCCGACCAGGTGATTGTCCAGTTCGATGTTCTTGTAGCGGGACATGGCTACCTCCTCCAGGTGAATCAACAAGTTGCGATGCACCACGGCGGTGTGCTCATGCTTTTGTAATCACCGGAACGGTGCGACCAACGCCCCTTTTTGCGGCATCTTGGCGGGGCATCCCCATCGCTACGCAAATTGCATGCCGCGACGAACTGGAAAGCTTCTTGCTCGAAGGTCCGGTATGAAGCCCCGCAACATCCAAGATCTCCTGACCCACGTCCGCCAACCCGGCACCTTGTCGGCTGCCCTGACCGGCGTGATTGGGTCTGGCTTGGCGGCGGGCCGCAGACCCCTGATCCGCCAGTTGTCCGAGGCCCGCTTCCAGAAGCTCATGAACGAGTTCTTTCCCGGCTGCGAGCTGACCAACGGCGAAGGAAACCCCGGCCTGCGGCCGACCGGAAGCGACGAGTTCGACGACCTGGTGACCCTCTTGCTGGACCACCGGGCCGAGCCATCGGAAGCACTGGCCTGGCTGGCCTTCGCCATGGCCACGGCCGCCATGGGCGAGAACCACCTATGGCAGGACATGGGGCTGGAAAGCCGGAACCTGCTCTCCGCCTTGATCGGCGAGCATTTCCCGCAGCTCCATGCCCTCAACAGCGCCAACATGAAGTGGAAGAAGTTCTTCTACCGCCAACTTTGCGAACGGGCCGGCGTGCCCATCTGCAAGGCACCCCACTGCCGCGAGTGCTGCGACTACGCAGCCTGCTTCGGTCCCGAAAGCTAGATCATCCCCACGACAACGGATTGAAGGAGTTACAACAATGTCGACAGCGTTATGTAGTAATCAATACAGCGAACTCAGGCCCCGGCGCTCCCAGCGGGGGCGCGCCGACGTACCGTGGGACGAGCTGCTGCCGCCGGACTGGCGGGACCTGGCGGTGGCGCCCGAAGTCTTCGACACCTTCCGGGACTACGAAGTGGCGGCGGACCGCACGGTCGGCCGGGATGGGGACGGCGAGCCCTGCTACTACGCCCACAGCTACGCCATCCACGAGGCACGCAGCGACGACGACGAGGAGTATTACCAGGTCGTCGTCTATCGCGAAGACCTGGTGGCATGGCGGCTCCGGGACGGTCGCTGGCTGGCGTGGCGCAAGGTTTGCGGCGAGGACGCCCGCGGACGCCCGTTCTTCTCCTTCGGCGAACAATCCCCCATGGACGGCTGGTCACCCCAATCTGGTCCGGGTATTGCTTAATTCAATCCGTCCTCTTAGCATATCCACCGTTATGTAGTTTATGGTGATAACGATGTCCAAGCCCCTTCGCTCCGCAACGCCCCGCTCCCTTGCCGGCGCCCGCAAGGTGGATCGGGTCACCCTCCTTGAAAAGGTCGCCGAACTGGGCTCCATCACGGCCGCCGCCAAGGCCGCGGGCATCTCCTACAAGACGGCCTGGGAAACCATCGAGGCCCTGAACAACCTTTCCGAAGCGCCCGTCGTCGAGCGCACCGTGGGCGGCAGCGGCGGCGGCGGTACCCGCCTCACGGAACACGGCGAGAAGGTCATGGCCCTGCTGAAGGACATGGAAGGCGAATTCCAGGAATTCCTGGCGGCCATGGGCGGCGGACGCCGCCGCTTTGATCGCTTCTACCGCTACTTTCAACTCATGAGGAGATGGAACATGAAGACCAGCGCCCGCAACCAGTTCTTCGGCAAGGTCGCCAAGCTCACCAAAGGCGCGGTGAACGCCGAGGTGATTCTCGACATCGGCGGCGGCGACAGCCTGGCCGCCATCATCACCAACGAGAGCGTCGACAACCTGGCCCTGGCGCCGGGCGTCGAGGCCTATGCCCTCATCAAGGCGCCCTGGGTCATCGTCACCACCGACGAAGGCATGAAGACCAGCGCCCGCAACCGCCTGTGCGGCGTCGTGTCCCGCTGTGTCGAGGGTGCCGTGAATGGCGAAGTGGTCATCGACCTGCCCGGCGGCAAATCCGTCGCCGCCATCATCACCAACGACAGCATCGAAAGCCTGGGCTTGAAGGTGGGCGTGCGCGCCTGCGCCATGATCAAGGCCTCCCACATCATCCTGGCCGTCAGCGCCTGAGGAGCGACACCATGAAACTGAAGACCATCGCCATCGCCGCCCTGCTGGTTTCCGCCCTTGCGCGGGCCGACGAATTGCCCATCGCCGTCGCCGCCAACTTCACGGCGCCGATCAAGCAGATCGCCGTGGATTTCGAGAAGGACACGGGCCACAAGCTCGTGCCCTCCTTTGGGTCCACCGGCAAGTTCTATGCACAGATCAAGGGCGGCGCGCCCTTCGAAATCCTGCTCGCCGCCGACGACGAAACGCCGGCCAAGCTGGAGAAGGAAGGCGACGGCGTTTCCGGCAGCCGCTTCACCTACGCCATCGGCAAGCTCGTGCTGTGGAGCAAGAAGGACGGCTACGTGGACGACAAGGGCGAGGTGCTGAAGAAGAACGACTTCCAGCATCTGTCCCTGGCAAACCCGAAGCTCGCTCCCTATGGTGCCGCCGGTGTCGAAACGCTGAAGGCTCTCGGCATGCTCGACGCCGTCCAGGCCAAGTTCGTCACCGCCGAGAACATCACCCAGGCCTACCAGTTCGTCGCCACGGGCAACGCGGAACTCGGCTTCGTCGCCCTGTCCCAGGTGCTCAAGGACGGCAAGATCGCCGAGGGCTCCGCCTGGGTCGTGCCCCGGAACTTCTATACGCCGATCCGCCAGGATGCCGTGATCCTCGCCAAGGGCAAGGGCAAACCGGCGGCGGAGGCGCTGATGAAATACCTGCAGGACGACAAGGCCCGCGCAGTCATCAAGGCCTACGGCTACGAGTTCTGACGGCTAGTGTGCCCGCCCCAAGGCGGGCGCACACCCTGTTCCCCGACCTGGCGTTCCACCTACATCGCCCATGAACATACTTTCCGACGCTACCCTGCGGGCGCTGCTGGACGACGACGTACCCTGCGGCGACCTGACTACCGGCGCCCTCGGCATCGGCGGCTGTGCCGGGCGCATGGAGTTCCGGGCCCGCCAGGGCATGCGCGTCTGCGGCGTGGAGGAAGCTTCGCGCCTGTGCATGCTGGCCGGCGTGCGCCCCAGCCTGGGCGCCGTATCCGGCGAGACGCTCGCGGCCGGACAGCTGATCCTCGTCGGCCATGGCGATGCCGCCGCCCTGCACCAGGCCTGGAAGGCTGCCCAGGTGCTCATCGAATGGGCCAGCGGCATCGCCAGTGCTGCAGCCGACATCGTCGCCGCTGCCGGCGGCGTACCGGTGGCCTGCACGCGCAAGAACGTTCCGGGCACCAAGGCGATGTCCGCCAAGGCCGTACGGGCCGGTGGCGCCACCATGCATCGGCTCGGGCTTTCCGAAACCCTGCTGGTCTTCCCGGAACACCGCGTGTTTCTTGCCGAAGATGCGGCGGGAACCGTGGCCCACCTGCGGGCGCGGGAGCCGGAGAAGAAGATCGTCGTCGAAGTGCAGGACGTGGGCTCGGCCCTGATCTGGGCCGCGGCAGGCGCCGATGTCCTGCAATTGGAGAAGCTTACCCCCGCGGTGGTCGCCACGTGCCGCGCCGCCCTGCCCCGCGGCCAGGGCCCGTTGCTCGCCGCCGCCGGCGGCATTCGCGCCGACAACGCCGCCGCCTATGCAGCCGCCGGTGCCGACCTGCTCGTCACTTCCTCCCCTTACCACGCACCGCCGCAGGACGTGGCGGTAAGCTTCGTCCCATGCTGAACCCATCCGACCTCGCCGCCGTCTGGCTCACCATCAAGCTGGCCGGCCTTACGACCCTACTGCTGCTGCTCGTCGGCACCCCCGTCGCCTGGTGGCTGTCCCGCACACGCCACTGGCTGAAGGGGCCTGTCAGCGCCGTCGTCACCCTGCCCCTGGTGCTGCCGCCCGCCGTCCTCGGCTTCTATCTGCTGGTCCTCATGGGCCCCGAAGGCCCCGTGGGCCGCCTGACCCAGTCCCTCGGCCTCGGGCTGCTGCCCTTCACCTTCCCGGGGCTCGTCGTCGCCTCGGTGATCTACTCGATGCCCTTCGTCGTGCAGCCGCTCCAGCAGGCTTTCGAAGCCATCGGCGAACGGCCCCTGGAAGCGGCGGCCACCCTGCGGGCCTCCCCTTTGGATGCCTTCTTCAGCATCGCCCTGCCCCTGGCCCTGCCCGGCTTCTTCACCGCCGCCGTCCTCGGCTTCGCCCATACGGTGGGTGAATTCGGCGTCGTGCTGATGATCGGCGGCAACATCCCCGGCAAGACCCAGGTCCTGTCGATGGCCATCTACAACCACGTCGAAGCCCTCGAATACGCCCAGGCCCACTGGCTGGCGGGCGGTATGCTGGCCTTCTCCTTCCTCGTGCTGCTGGCGTTGTACGGGCGCCAGTGGAGGCGCTCGCCGTGAGCATCGCCGCGCGCTTCTCCATCGCCTATCCGGGCTTCGCCTGCGAAGCGGACCTGGATCTGCCGGGCGGAGGCATCACCGCCCTGTTCGGCCCCTCGGGCTCGGGCAAGACCACGCTGCTGCGCGCCATCGCCGGCTTGGAACGTTGGCCCGGCCGGCTCGCCGTCAACGGGGAAGTGTGGCAGGACGACTCGCGCTTCGTGCCCACCCATCGCCGGCCGCTGGGCTATGTCTTCCAGGAGGCGAGCCTGTTCCCCCATCTCACGGTGGCGGCCAACCTGGATTTCGGCGCCAAGCGGGCCGGCGCCGCGGCGAGCCGCGTCAGCCTGGAACGCATCGTCGACCTGCTGGGCATCGGCACCCTCCTCGACCGCAAGCCCGGCCATTTGTCCGGCGGCGAGCGCCAGCGCGTCGCCATCGCCCGGGCCCTGCTGACCGGGCCGGAACTGCTGCTGATGGACGAACCCCTGGCCGCCCTCGATCTCGCCCGCAAGAACGAAATCCTGCCCTACCTGGAACGTCTGCACGACACCCTGGAGATTCCCGTGCTCTACGTGAGCCACTCCCCCGACGAAGTGGCCCGGCTCGCCGACCACCTGGTGGCGCTGGATGCCGGCCGCGTCGTCGCCCAGGGCCCCCTGGCCGAAACCCTGGCCCGTACGGACCTGCCCATCCGCCTCGGCGAGGATGCCGGTGTGGTTCTCGATGCCGTCGTCGCCGAGCGGGACGCCGAATGGAGCCTCGCCGGCGTGGATTTCCCCGGCGGCCGGCTCTGGGTGCGGGACACGGGCCACGAGATCGGCAGCCGCGTGCGCGTGCGCATCCTCGCCCGCGACGTCAGCATTGCCCTGGAAAAGCACGTGTACAGCAGCATCCTCAACACCCTGCCGGCGACGGTACGAGAGATTGGCGCCGAGAGCCACCCGGCCCTGGCCCTGGTGAAGCTGGATGCCGGCGGCGCCTCCCTGCTGGCGCGGCTGACGCGCCGTTCGGCCGCCGCTCTCGCCCTGGCGCCCGGCCTGCCCGTCTGGGTACAGATCAAGGCCGTGGCCCTCATCGGCTGACCTCCGACAATCCTTGTGGGATTCCCAACATGACCACCACCATCGACTTCGCCACCGCAGCCGACATCCCGGCCATGGCCGACCTGCTGCATGAATTGTTCACCCTCGAATCCGACTTCCTCCCCGAGCGGGAGAAGCAGATCGCCGGCCTGCGGCTGATCCTCGACAACCCGGCCCTGGGCAGGCTGTTCGTCCTGCGCGTCGACGCTCGTGTCGCTGGCATGGCAAATGCTCTCATCACCGTGAGCACGGCGCGGGGCGCGCCGGTGCTGCTGCTGGAGGACGTCATCGTCGGCAAGACGTTCCGCGGCGGTGGTCACGGCAGCGCCCTCGTCGAGCATGTGCTGGATTGGGCGCGCGGCCAGGGCATGGGCCGCGTCACCCTGCTGGCGGACAAGGACAACGCCCCGGCGCTGGCCTTCTACGAACGGCTCGGCTTCGAGCCCTCGGCGATGAAGGTGTTGCGCAAGGCCCTTTGACGGGAACGACGACATGAGCAGATTCGACATGGGCGAGATGGTCTTCGCCGCCACCGACCTTTTCAACGACGAACTGGCGGAAGACGGCAGCAGCCTGCTGCCCGACACGGCGCCCAACGCCCTGCTGGCCGCCGCCGGCACCCGCGGCGTGGTGGTGAACGTGGGCCACGTGGCCGAGATGCCGCGCGAGGAGATCTACCTGGTGCGCTTCGAGACCGGTCCGGAGCGGACCCTGGGCCTGCCCATCGGCTGCCTGACCGAGGAACTCGCCGGCGGCGAGTGAGCCGCTATTCGCTGAACGCCCAGTGGCGGCCGGCCAGGGCAACACGCAGGGTGTCGTCGTGACGCTCCACGGCCAGCCCTTCCGCCAGCAGCGAAAGGGCGACCTCGAAGCGCCCGGCCGATCCGGCACCGCCCAGATAGCCGAGATCGAGGCGTCCTTCGACCGGCCGCACTTCCAGGTAGCCCTGGCAGGCCGGACAGCGGGCCGCCAGCACGCCCAGGCCGGCATCGAGCAGACCGCTGCAGGCATCCAGCAGCGCCGCCGCATCCAGCCGGGCGCCGCAGAGGGGGCAACCCGATTCGCGCTTGACCATCGTCAGAAGCCGTAGGGACGGTGCAGCCAGTCCTTCACCACCTTCACGTCCCGCTCGGGCAGATAGCCGAAGCCGGCCTGCACGTCGTCGATGACGGCGTTGGCCAGGGCATGGGGCACGGTCTTGGTGGTCAGCATGTGGAAGAACCAGGCCATGGGATAGCCGGCCTGGCGGTCGAAGCGCTGCAGGGCCTCGTTCAGCGCCAGCCCCTGGGCGCCGAAGGCCCCCTCGAAGCGGGGCGGCATGCCGGTCACCGCCGCCACCGGCGTGGCATTGAGGATCGGTTGCCGGTAGCGGTCCAGGTGTTCCCGCACGGCCATCACCCAGTGGTTGGAAAGCTGGGTGGCGTGGCCGGCGCTGCTGGCCTCCCAGGCTTCGACGAAGCGATGCACGGGCTGGGGCTCGGGTTTCTGGGCGCGCATGCGGGCGAGGAAGTCCGCCACGTCGGTCACCCGGCGCAGGGCGAAGAAGGCTGAACCGAGGGGGGCATTGGACTTGCGGCAATCGTCCCGGGGCGGATCGAGGAGTTCATCCAGGCTGCCCGGCGTAGCATCGCTGCCGAAGAGGAAGGGACAGACCGTCTCCTGCAGTTCCTCGATCTCCACCTGGAGGAAGTCCGCAGCGCCGGGGCCGGTGGCGGCCACCAGGTAATGGGTCTTGCCGTTCAGGCGCGTCGCCCGCAGTTCGCTGTCGACGTAATCGTCGGCCAGGGCGGCCAGGTCGTCGCCGTGGGCCGCCAGTTCGGATTCGGCCCACTTCTCGATGTCGTCGGCCACATGGACGCCGGCGGCATCGACGACGCCGCCAAGGCGATACCAGCCGCCCCGGGCCAGCACCTCGCGGAAGCCGAGGCGCGGCGCGATGAGGGCCAGTTCCTTGCAGAGGCCGGCCGGGCCGACGGCGACGGGCAGGCGCACGCACAGCTCGGCGATGGCGTGGGTGACGGCATTCCATTTCGATTCGGTCGATACGCTGCTATTCATTTCCACTCCGGGAGGAAGTCATTGGCGGCCGGCAAGGCTCAGTCGTCGTCATCGCACAGGGCCACCACGAGGCCCGTCGCGGCCTCGCCGTCGGTGGTGAGCTTGAGGCAGTGGTCGCAGGAATCCACGTAGTAGAGGCGGCAGACGCCGTTGCCGGCCGCGGCGGAAAGCCGTGGCGGGATGTCGTCGTCGCTGCACACCGAGAAATGGACGCCGGGGAAGGTGCCGCGCAGATGCCCCACCAGGGCATCGTCGTGCAGCGCCACGCGGGGCGCCACCTCGGCCAGCACGCGGTCGAGCAGGGCCGCATCGATCATGGGGCCTCCAGGGCGGCGGCGTACTTTTCCAGGGAGGCCGCCGGCACGCCCATGATGCGGGCCAGCCAGGGCGGCGGCGTGAGGAGCGCCTCCTGCAGGCGTTCCAGGGTCTGGCGGGAACCGGCGGCGCGGGGAATCTTCACCGGATGGACGCCGGCGCGCACCACTTTGGCGGCGGCCGGCCCGCCGATGGACTGGACATAGACCACCTGGCAGTCGCCGATGAGGGCGGCGCGGGCGACGTTGCGGTCCTCGGCCTCATCGGCCTCCAGGGTCGGACGCACCGCGACCAGGCGCATCGCCTGGGGGGACACCTGGTAGATCAGGAAGCGCTCGCAGGAACCGAAGTGGCCGTCGAGTTCCTCGCCGTTGTTGGAGGCGCAGGCGACGCGGATCGAGCCGGGCATATCGCCGTCGGCATAGGCATCGAGGGGCGGCAGCTCGCTGCCGGTGACGCCCTCGCCCCACAGCAGCCGCACGGCCGCCTTGAGCTTGTCGCCCTCGACGCCGACGACGCAGGACTCTTCCGCGTGGCCGGCCGCGAGGATCTCGCGCAGGTCCTCGACGGTGATGGCGGCGAGCTTGGTTTCCGTGAGCGGCAGGCCCAGCTTGTCCGCCAGGGCCAGCACGAGGGCCGCGGGCTTGAGGCCGTCGAGTTCGCGGGCCGCAAGACCGATGCGCAAGGCCGCCTCGCGGGTCATGGATTGGGTCATGGCGGTACTCCTTTCGAGCGCAGCGAGCTAGTCAGTCACCTCCCCCGCGAGGGGGAGGTTGGGAGGGGGCGGGCGTCAAAGGTTTTGCATCGTGTATCAGAGATACACGATGCAAGTGTCGCCCGCAGGGCAGGCGTCCACGCACTTCGGGGAATCGGCCTCGCCTTCGCACTCGTTGCAGGTTTCCTTGTTGATCTTGTAGATGCCGCCCTTGTCGGTAATCGACTTGGTCGGACAGACCGGCACGCAGTCGCCGCAGGACGTGCATTCCGCTTGTACGATCTTCATTGCCATGATGGTTCTCCTTTCAGTTGCTCATTCACTCGACACCGTCGAGCCGCTTGGCGCGCACCGAGTACGGCAGGCGCGCCGGGGCGGCCTGGGGCTCGATGAAATACAGGCCGCCGTTCTTGAGCTTGAGCTCGCCGCCCCACTTCTCCGGGGTGTCGAACTCCATCGAGACGATCTTGTCCTCGATGTCGCGCTTGGGCATGTAGAACACGTAGCCTTCGTCGCCCCTGCGGATCATGATGTTGGCCATTGGGTTTCCTCCGATGGCCGGCGGGGCCGGAGCCCCGCCGGTGTTTCGGTTAGCGGACCAGGTCGTGGTTGTAGTCCGTCGTTCCCATCCCGCGCGTCTGGTCGTCGAGACGATCCAGCACGGCATTGGTCAGGGTCGTCAGGACGTACATGGCGCCTTCGTAGCCCAGGGTCGTCATGCGGTGCAGGTGATGACGATCGAAGATCGGGAAGCCGATGCGGATCAGCGGCACCTCGAACTCCTTGCCCTTGTGCAGCGTGTCGCGCTGGATGTACTTGCCGTAGCTGCTGCCGACGATGAAGTCCGGCTTGTCGGTGAAGCACAGGCTGCGCAGGTGCCAGAGGTCGGCGCCCGGATAGGCCTTGCCGGAGGCGCCGTAGGGGCTGGACGCCAACAGCTTCTCCATGGCCTTCGCCCACTTCTTGCTGCCGTTGTTGCAGACGACGTGGGTGGGCTCGATGCCGAATTCCATCATCAGCTTGACCATGCCCATGGTGAAGTCGGGATCGCCGTAAACCGCCATCTTCTTGCCGTGGAGCCAGGCGTGGGAGTCGGTCATCATGTCCACCAGACGGCCGCGCTCCAGCTTGAGGGAGGCCGGGATCGGCTTGCCGGTGACTTCCGACACCTTCATGAGGAACTCGTCGGTCCACTCGACGCCCATGGGGATGTTGAGCTTGGGCACGTCATGGTTCCAGGTGGTCTCGGCGAACTTGCGGGTCTTGTCGAGGCCCAGGGGCTGGATCAGGAAGGTGGTGTGGGCGTTGGGGGCGTCCTTGATCTCGGGGATCGTGGTGCCGCCCGCGTACATGCGGAACTCGCCGTCGGCCGGGGTGTCGAGCACTTCTTCCGGATCGCAGAGCATCGTGTAGTCGACGCCCATCTCCTTCATGTAGCGCTTGATGACGCGATAGTTGCCCAGGTAGGTTTCGAAGCCCGGCACGATGTTGATCTTGCCGTTGGAACCCGGCGTCTTGCCCTCCATCTCGTTGAGGGTGAAGTAGCGCAGGATGCCCTCTTCCATGTTGTCCCAGCCGGTGACGTGGCTGCCGACGAAGGACGGCGTATGGGCGAAGGGGATCGGGAAGTCCTCGGGGACGTTGCCTTCCTTCTTGGCGTTGTTGATGAAGGCGTTCAAGTCGTCGCCGATCACCTCGGCGATGCAGGTGGTGGAGACCGCGATCATCTCGGCGCCGTAGAGGGCCTTGGCGTTGGCGAGACCTTCATGGATGTTCTTCTGGCCGCCGAACACGGCCGCGTCTTCCGTCATCGAGTCGGCGATGAAGGCGATGGGCTCCTTGAAGTGGCGGTTGAAGTAGGTGCGGAAGTAGGCCACGCAACCCTGGGAACCGTGGATGTAGACCAGCGACTTGTGGAAGCCGAGGCCGCAAAGAGCCGAGCCGAGGGGCTGGCAGGCCTTGGCCGGGTTGATGGTGAGGGCCTCGCGCTTGAAGTTGAGGTCCTGGTATTCCTTCGACGTGGTCCATTCGAAGGTCTCGGCCACCTTGTCCTTGGCCGGCGCTTCCTCGAACTTCTCGCGCTTGCGGGCGATCATGCCCTTGTAGTCGTCGTCCCGGAACAGGGGGAAGCACGGCTTGATCTTTTCTGCGGTTTGCATCTTTATCTCCTTCGCCCGGCCACCTATCCGTGGACGCGGGCTCAAGGTTGATCGAAAGGTGTTCTCTGCCTCGGCTGCCTCAGGCGGCCTTCTGCTCGGCGGCCGGTTCGCTCTTGTCCCAGGGGGCCTTGAGCATCTTCCAGCACGGGTTGTTGAGCGTCAGGTCCATGTCCTTGGCGAAGATCGCGAAGCCGTCGTAGCCGTGGTAGGGGCCCGAGTAGTCCCAGGAGTGCATCTGGCGGAAGGGGAAGCCCATCTTGTGGAAGACGTACTTCTCCTTGATGCCCGAGCCGATCAGGTCGGGCTTCATCGCCTTGACGAACTCGTCGAGCTCGTGGCCGGTGGCGTCGTCGTAGATCAGGGTGGCGTCGCCCATGTCCTTCATGGTGCGGTCGTAGTCGTCGTTGTGGGCGAACTCGTAGCCCGTGCCGACCACTTCCATGCCCAGGTCCTCGTAGGCGCCGACCACATGGCGCGGACGCAGGCCGCCGACGTAGAGCATGACTTTCTTGCCCTGCAGGCGCGGCTTGTACTTGGCGATCACTTCGTTCATCGGCGCGGTGTACTTCTCGATCACGCGCTCGGCGCCTTCCTTGATCTTGTCGTCGAAATGGGCGGCGATGGCGCGCAGGCTCTCGGCGATCTTGGTGGGGCCGAAGAAGTTGTACTCCAGCCACGGGATGCCGTACTTCTCTTCCATGTGGCGGCTGATGTAGTTCATCGAGCGGTAGCAGTGGAGGAGGTTCAGCTTGACGTTGGGGGTGTTCTCCATCTCGGCCAGGGTGCCGTCGCCGGACCACTGGGCCACCACGCGCAGGCCCATCTCTTCGAGCAGGATGCGGGAGGCCCAGGCGTCGCCGCCGATGTTGTAGTCGCCGAGGATGGCCACGTCGTAGGGCGTCTTCTCGAAGGCCTGGCCGTCGCGGTTGGAGAGAATCCAGTCGCGCACCGAGTCGTTGGCGATGTGGTGGCCGAGGGACTGGGACACCCCGCGGAAGCCCTCGCAGCGCACCGGCACCACGGGCTTGCCGATCTGGGCGGCGGCCTTTTTCGACACCGCCTCGATGTCGTCGCCGATGAGGCCGATGGGACATTCGGACTGGACGGAGATGCCCTTGTTGAGCGGGAACAGCATTTCGATCTCGTCGATCAGCTTGGTCAGCTTCTTGTCGCCACCGAAGACGATGTCCTTCTCCTGGAAGTCGGAGGTGAAGTTGATCTCGCAGAAGGTGTCCACGCCGGTGGTGCCGACGTAGTAGTTGCGACGGCCGCCGCGGGCGTACTGGCCGCAGCCGATGGGACCGTGGGAGATGGAGATCATGTCCTTGATCGGCCCCCACACCACGCCCTTGGAGCCGGCGTAGGCGCAGCCGCGCATGGTCATCACGCCCGGCAGGGACTTGCGGTTGGAGGTGATGCACTTCTTGGACGACTCAAGACTCTTGTCGTTGACCATGATGTGCTTGGCGCGGTCTTTCTTCGCCTTTTCGGGATAAACCTCCAGCACCTCCTGGACGAGGGCCTGGGTTTCTTCGCGGGTTAGCGCAGCCATGTTGCTTCTCCTTGTCGGCGCCGGCCTCTATCCGGGCACGGCGCCCAAAGTGGTTGGGATGTTGCGTGCGATCAGGCGGCGGCAGCGGCTTCGGCGGCCAGCTCGGCGGCGGTCTTGCCGACGATGGACTCGTCCTCGACTTCCATGATGCCGAACTCCATCAGCAGCTCTTCCAGCTCTTCCATCTCCAGGGGCTTGGGGATGACGAACATCTTGTTGTCCACGATCTTCCTGGCGAGGGCGCGGTACTCGTCGGCCTGCTTGGCCTTCGGGTCGTACTCGATGACGGTCATGCGGCGGATCTCGGCGTGCTGCACCACGTTGTCGCGCGGCACGAAGTGGATCATCTGGGTGCCCAGCTTGGCGGCCAGGGCCTCGATCAGTTCGTCTTCGCGGTCGGTGTTGCGGCTGTTGCAGATCAGGCCGGCCAGACGCACGCCGCCGGAGTTGGCGTACTTGACGATGCCCTTGCAGATGTTGTTGGCGGCATACATGGCCATCATCTCGCCCGAGCAGACGATATAGATCTCCTGGGCCTTGTTCTCGCGGATCGGCATTGCGAAGCCGCCGCAGACCACGTCGCCGAGCACGTCGTAGAACACGAAGTCCAGGTCCTCGTCGTAGGCGCCTTCCTCTTCCAGGAAGTTGATGGCGGTGATGACGCCGCGGCCGGCGCAGCCGACTCCGGGCTCCGGGCCGCCGGATTCGACGCACTTGACGCCGCCGTAGCCGATGGACATGACGTCTTCGAGTTCCAGGTCCTCGACGGAACCGGCCTCGGCGGCCAGGTGCATCACGGTGGTCTGGGCCTTGCTGTGCAGGATCAGGCGGGTGGAGTCGGCCTTCGGGTCGCAGCCGACGATCATCACCTTCTTGCCCGCCTCGGCCAGCGCCGAGACGAGGTTTTGGGTGGTGGTAGACTTGCCGATACCACCCTTACCGTAGATGGCGGCTTGACGCAGTTTTGCCATGATGCAATCTCCTTTGACTGAAATTCGATCGGGTGTAAGGACAATTCCCGTGTTCCCGTTCTTCGTATCGCAAAGGCCATGCCAAGCCGCAAAATCGACGGTAAGTATCTGAAATGACGGAGATGCAAGCTCCCGCCCCGCTCCCCTGCCCGACTGCCAAAGACGACAAGCCCCGGAGCCATTGTCGGACTGTCGACAATCCCGGCACCAGCGTTTCGACACCGCCGCCCAGCCTGCCGCCCTGGGCCCGCCTGCCCATCAACCGCTGCAATCTGCCCGCCGTCATCCTCGGCAGCCTGACCTTCCAGCGCCATCCGGCGGCGCTGTTCATCGACGGGGTGGCCGAACTGCATGCCGACCTTTTCCGCCGCCTCGATGCCCTGCCCGCCCACAGGGAGCGCGCCCAGGCCTTCCGCGACTACATGACCGTGCATTTCCGCCTGGAGCATCTGGAGGAGGCGGGTCTGACGGAGGGGGCGGAGAAGCGCGCCAAGGCCAACTGGTTGCGCCTGCTGCGGGGCTGGAGCTTCGACGCCGACGGCCGCGAAGGCGCCGTGCTCAAGGGCTGGGTGGAATCCCGCTTCGGCCTGCTGCCGCGCTTCCACGCCGAACCCCTGCGGGATTTCACCGGCCCGGCCTGGCGCCGCTACCAGGAGATGCGCGCCGCCGGCCTCTACGGCACCAACGCCCTCGAAGGCCAGCTCGACCTGCTCTACGCCTACTGCCAATACGAGTTCGCCCGGGCCGGCACGAGGGACTCGCTACCGCTCTACCGCGGCATCAACCGCATCGCCGAACACGAGGTGCTCAGCGACGAAGGCCGGCGCCAGGTGGTGCTGTTCAACAACCTGACCTCCTTCACCCGTTCCCGCGAGCGGGCCGGCGAGTTCGGCGACTACATCCTCGAAGCCCGGGTGCCGCCGGCGAAGGTGTTCTTCCATTGCGGACTGCTGCCCGGCCTCTTGAAGGGCGAGGACGAATACCTGGTCATCGGCGGCGCCTACGAGGTCGGCATCGGTACGCTCTGAGGACGGCGGCCGGCGCCCCGCCGCGTAGAATGGCGCCTCCCCGAATCCTGGAAATCCTGCCAATGATCCCGGCCTCCAAAGCCCTGCGGCCCCTTGCCGCCGCCGCGGCCCTCACCCTTGCCGCCGCTCCCGCCCTCGCCCTCGACTGGACCGCCAACGAAGTCCAGCTGCTCCACAGCAACCGCTTCCGGGAGCCGGGCAATCCGAACCGTGTCGCCAAGACGACAGTGACGCTGCAGCACGCCAGCGGCTATTCCCTGGGCCGCAACTTCGCCTTCGTGGACATGCTGAAATCGGACAACCGGGAACGCAATCTCTCGGGCCAGCCGGAATCCCCCACCGAGTTCTACGGCGAGGCCTACACGACGCTGTCCCTGTCGAAGCTGTCCGGCACCGGTCTCGGCTTCGGCCCCTTCAAGGACTTCGGTCTCACCGCCGGCATCAACGCCGGCCACAAGAACAGCCAGCTGCGCTCCCGGCCCCTGGCCTACCTGGCCGGCGTGACGCTCGACTTCGCCGTGCCCAGGGGCTTCTTCAACATCGACGTGCTGGCCTACCGGGACCACTCCTGCCTCGCGGGCATCTCGTCCTGCCCCAACTACCGCGGCACCCAGCAGATCACGCCCTCCTGGTCGATTCCCTTCTCCGTAGGAGGCATCGACGCCGAGTTCGCCGGCTTCGCCGACTTCATCGGCTCCCGCGGCGCCGGCACCGCGCGCCAGGTGCTGGCCCAGCCCCAGCTGCGAGTGGACATCGGCAAGCCCATGGGTACGCCGGGCAAGATCTATGCGGGCATCGAATACCAATACTGGCGCAACAAGTTCGGCACCGACGGCCTCAACGAGAGCCATCCCCAGTTGCTGCTGCTGATGAAGTTCTGAGTTTCCCTATTCCCAGGCCCGGGTCAGCAAGTCGTCCAGGGCATCGATGATGCGGCTGCCCTCGTTGCGCAGGGATGTCACCCGTTCGCCGAAGGCTTCCCTGGGGACCGATACGATCTCCAGCGGATGCAGGACCACGGTAATGTTCTCGATCCGGAAGGAAGGATTGAAGCGGGGGTTGGCGATCTTGCCGAGGACGGATTTCCGCACGAGGGGCACGACGACCCGGCGGCGGTAGTTGTCGTACAGGGAAGACTGGACAAGCACGACATAGGGAATGTCGTCCCTGTGCTTGCCCGGATTGCGATGAACGTCGAATTGAGCCATCACGGCGCCCGGTCAGAGCGTCGAATATTCGTCGGCGAACGAACCATGCTTGGCATTGAAGTCGTTCCACATGTCGACCGTGGTGTCGACGGCCTTTGCCTTGGCCAAGCGTGCCTGGTGCTCCTGCTGAACATAGCCGGCCAGCAAGGCTTCGACCACCCCCGAAAGATTTTCCGTCAGGGCCCGGGCCTGGACGACCAAGTCCTCGTTCAAGGTCAGATTGACCGGCCGCTTCCTGGCATCGATGTCGTAGGTGACTTTCATGGGAACCTCCAATGCGCATTATATGCGCATGACCGCAAAACCGATGCCCTCGCCCTACCGCTCCCGCGCCGCCTCGTGCCAGGCCTTCTTCACCGGCGAGAGCAGGTATTCCATCACCGTGCGGGTCCCCAGCAGGATTTCGGCGCTGGCCTGCATGCCGGCGCCGAGGGCGAAGCGCTCGCCGTCCATGCTGAGCTGCATGGCCTTCAGCGCCACCAGGGCCTTGTAGACCGGCGGCGTGCGGCCGGACTTGTCGGCCGCCGGCGTGTTGCCGTTGCCCGTGTTGCCGTCGGCCGCGTCCGCGCTCACGTGCTCCACGGTCCCTTCCACCATGCCGTACTTCTGGAAGGGGAAGGCCGCCAGCTTCACCTTCACCGACTGGCCCTCGCGCACGAAGCCGATGTCCTCGTTCGACACCCACACCTCGGCCCGCAGGATCTCGTCCTTCGGCACCAGGGTCAGTAGCACCGTCCCCGGCTGGACCACGGTGCCGGCGGTATGGGTCGCCAGGTCCTTCACCGTTCCGGCATGGGGCGCCTTCAGTTCCAGCAGGGCCTGCTTGTGGGCCTGCTTCGCCCGTTCCTGGGCCAGCTTGTCCACCGCGTTCTGGGTTTCGTTGCGCTCGGCATGGAGTTGGCGCCGATTGTCCGAATCGATCTGGGCCAGCCGCTTCTCGGACTGCTGGATGCCGGCGCGGCTGGATTCGATCAGGTATTCCTGGGTCTTGAGTTCCTGCTCCTTCTCGATGCGCTCGCGCCGCTTGTCGCTGGCCATGAGGCTGCCGGCGAAGCCGTCCTTGACGAGCTTTTCGTAGGCCTGGTCCTGCTGGCGGTAGTGGGGCAGCGTCTCGGTCAGCTTGGCCTTGACCTGCTCGGCCGACGACAGGTCGTGCCGCGCCTTGACGAGCCGGCTCTTCTCCTCGGCCAGGGCCGCTTCCAACGCGGCCCGGTTGGCCCGGTACTGGGCTTCGATTTCCCGCGCCATGGCCGGCGGATCAGCCGCCTCGACGCGGAACGGCCGCTGGTCGAGTTCGGCGTCGATGCGCCGCAGGGTGAGGCGCTTGCGCTGGTATTCGGCGTCGAGGGACTTGGCGTCCGCATCGGCGACCAGCGCATCCATGCGCATGAGCACCTGCCCGGCCGCCACCACCTCGCCTTCCCGCACGAGGATTTCCTTGACGATGCCCGACTCGGCCGGCTGCACGATCTTGAGATAGCTGTGGGGCACGAGCTTGCCTTCGGCGACCGCCACGATGTCGAGCTTGCCGATGAGCGCCCACAGGACGAGTAACCCGAGCAGGAATGCCAGGGCCTTCAGGACGGTCCGCCCCAGGGGATTGGGCATCGCCTCCTGCAGGCGCAGCAGCGGCGGCGCGAATGCCAAAGGATCGGGATCGGGCGGATTGAGGCTGGGGAATTTCATGAGGGATTCCAGTCGCTAAAGGGGCGGGAGCCGCGCTCCCGCCCCGGTGCCGATCAAGACAGGCGCACGGCCCCTTCCTGCAGGCCGGCCAGGGGCCGCAGGGCCTGGGCCTGGTTGCCGAAGGCGGCGTCGCCCATGACTTCCTGGGCCGCCATCAGGCCCAGGCCGGCCAGGCTGCCGTTGCGGCCATACTGATAGGCTAGGTCTCCCCCCAGCGCCACGTTGTCCGACGAGGACAGGTGGAACTGGATCAGGGCGCTGGAAAGGGCCCAACTGGTCAGCCCCGGCGTTGTCGCGCGGGCGGCATCGAAGGCGTCGGCCAGCCCCTGGAAGTCGAAGTCCTGGACCTTGGCGTTCAGCAGCGGGTCGGCCGAAGTCTCGTCGAACCCGGCCATGGCCTCCGCCATGACCTGGAGGTTGGCGACGCCGCGCACGGGCGTGGCGGCATACCAGTTCTTGAACACCATGCCTTCGCCGTTGCCGGCATCCAGCACCAGGTCGTTGCCGCTCTTCTTCAGGCGGATGTCCTCGTAGGCGATGCCGCCGCCCAGGGAGACGGTGGCCTGGGCCGCGGCCCCGAAACTCACGGTGTCGTAGCCGTCGCCGCGGTTGAAGGCGATGAGGTCCTTGCCGCCCCCGGTGGCGAGGATGTCGTTGCCCGTCCCGCCGACGAAGAAGTCCGCCCCGGCGCTGCCGGTGAGCCGGTCGGCCCCGGCGCCGCCGCTGAAGTAGCCGCTGCCGGCGGTGTCGGTCAGGGTGTCGTTGCCGTCCATGCCTTCGAGGAAGTCCTGCCCCGCGGCGCCGTTCATGCTGTCGTTGCCGTCGCCGCCGTTGAGCAGGTTGTCGGCGCCGTTGCCGGCCATGGAATTGTCGATGGCGTTGCCGGTGCCATTGATAGCCGCCACCCCGCTCAGGGTCAGGTTCTCCACGTCGGCCCCCAGCGTGTAACTGATGCTGGAAACGACCCGGTCGGTACCTTCCCCCGTCAGTTCCGTCACGACATCGTCAACGTTGTCCACGTAATAGATGTCGTTGCCAAAGCCACCGACCATGACATCCGTACCGGCCCCGCCATTCAGGGTATCGGCCCCATCTCCACCATAAAGATGGTCATTCCCGGCATTGCCAGCCAGGACGTTGTTTCCGGCATTCCCATACAGATAGTTGTGCCCACCATCGCCGGTACCATTGATGTCGCCTAGTCCCGTCAAGCGCAGTTCGTTGGTGTAGTTCTGCAGCGTGTAGGAGATCGAGGCATACACGACATCCCAGCTACCGTCGTTGTCATCCACGACAACGTCGCCGGCGTTATCCACATAGTAGGTATCTGCACCGGCACCGCCGTTCATCACGTCGGCACCGATGCCGCCGTCCAGAACATTGGCCGCCTCATTCCCCGTCAGTACATTGTCGAGATCATTTCCCGTGCCATGGATCGCTGCAGCGCCTGTCAAGACGAGATTCTCCACGTTCGCTGCCAGCGTCGTAGAAATGCTCGACTGCACCGTATCCGATCCTTCTCCCACCAACTCGACAACGACATCAGCGGTGTTGTCCACGTAGTAGATGTCGTCGCCGGTACCTCCATACATGGCGTCGGCACCGTCCGCTCCATTCAGGGTGTCGCCCCCGTCCCCGCCCAGCAGGGTATCGTTGCCATCGGCACCGTTGAGGTTGTCGTTGCCAGCGCCGCCGTCGAGCAGGTTGTCGGCAGCGTTGCCGGTCATGGAATTGTCGAGGGCATTGCCGGTGCCATTGACAGCCGCCACTCCGCTCAAGGTCAGGTTCTCCACGTCGGCCCCCAGCGTGTAACTGATGCTGGAGACAACCCGGTCGATACCTTCCCCCGTCAGTTCCGTCACGACATCGTCAACGTTGTCCACGTAATAGATGTCGTTGCCAAAGCCACCGACCATGACATCCGTACCGGCCCCGCCATTCAGGGTATCGGCCCCATCTCCACCATAAAGATGGTCATTCCCGGCATTGCCAGCCAGGACGTTGTTTCCGGCGTTCCCATACAGATAGTTATGCCCACCGTCGCCGGTACCATTGATGTTCCCCGGGCCCGTCAAGCGCAGTTCGTTGGTGTAGTTCTGCAGCGTGTAGGAAACCGAGGCATACACGACATCCCAGCTACCGTCGTTGTAATCCACGACAACGTCGCCGGCGTTATCCACGTAGTAGGTGTCTGCACCGGCACCGCCGTTCATCACGTCGGCACCAATGCCGCCATCGAGAACATTGGCCGCCGCATTCCCCGTCAGCACATTGTCGAGGTCATTTCCTATGCCGTCGATTGTTGCAGTCCCCGTCAGAACAAGGTTTTCGATATCGGCACTCAGCGCGTAGCTGATGGATGCATGAACTGTATCGGCTCCTTCGTCGGCGTTCTCGATCACGATATCGCCGCCGTTATCGACAAAGTAGGTGTCGTCTCCAATTCCACCGATCAGGGTATCGGTCCCCTCCCTACCGTCGAGCGTGTCATCGCCGCCTCCCCCCGCTAGCACGTTGTTCGCCGAGTTCCCCGTCAAAGTATTGGCGAGCGGATTGCCTTCTCCATCAATGGCGAGTTCTCCAATAAGAAGTAGGTTTTCGACGTTTTCTGAGAGTAAATAGTTGACCGACGCTTGGACTGAATCAACTCCCTCTCCAGCCTTCTCAATCGACATATCTCCGGCATTATCGACAACGTAGTTGTCGTCTCCCGTACCACCGAAAAGGATATCAGCACCATCACCGCCATCAAGGACGTCGCCACCTTCATCACCATAGATCACGTCATCAGCGGCTGTGCCAAGCAATATATCCTCCGCACCTGTTCCGCGTATCCCATCCGCCATCCGTGATACTTGATCACCGCTCAAGACCGTCCCATCAGCAAACTCCACTCGTTCTATCCGGTAATAGGTCCAGCCAGACCACTCCCAATTCTCGATCGTGATCTGGTCGCCCCCCATTGGGTCCGCAGGGTTGCCGATCTTCAGCACCAGATTCCCTTCACTTCGGCTGACCGTGACATCACCAACGCCGATCCCGGCCCCCAAGATGATCCGATCCGTCTTGTTGTAGCCGTTGCCATAGTCGTTAATGGTGTCCTGACCATCGCCACGGTTGAACAAGTACGTGTCAGCACTGCTACCACCATTGATCCGGTCGTTCCCCGCACCCCCGGCAAACGTGTTCGCATAAGACGGGGTTGCCGTGTAGTAGAGCCCATCGATCTGCATCAGGTCGTCCCCAGCTCCACCTTCGATAGTGTTGTTTGCCTGATAGCTGAAGGTGATCCGATCATTCCCATCACCACCTCTCAGAACGTTGGTCCCCGTCCCAGAATCGGTGATCGTGTCATCCCCGGCACCACCATCAATCGTGTCGCTACCATCGCTGTCTGTGATCGTGTCGTTGCCAGAACCACCGTAGACCGTCGCGCTCGTCGCTCCGGAAACAATGGTGTCATTACCCCCCTTACCATCTACCCACGTGCCATCCTTCCAGAGGTTGATCGTCTCACCGTTATCCGTTCCCACCATCGCCATATTCGTCAGATCAGACGATGTCCAGACCGTCCCATCAGCAAACTCCACTCGTTCTATCCGGTAATAGGTCCAGCCAGACCACTCCCAATTCTCGATCGTGATCTGGTCGCCCCCCATTGGGTCCGCAGGGTTGCCGATCTTCAGCACCAG
>JAOTRT010000025.1 GCA_030247725.1 Candidatus Nitricoxidireducens bremensis | reverse complement strand
CGCTGTATTCGGACGCGGGCTACACGACGCAGATCAACAACGGCGACTTCATCGCCAGCGGCGGGGCGACGACGAACGTGTATTTCCGTCCGACGGCCAATCGCAACAGCACCACGGGCGGCGACGGTGCCTTCACGGTGCAGGCCTCGAAGTCCGGTGTCGTGGGCGGCCTGGCCGGCTCGACGGCCACCTCGACGATCACGCTGACGCCGGTGGCGGACACGCCGAGCGTGGCGAGCCCGACGGTCAACGAGGACACCGACTCGGGCGCCATCGCCATCACGCGGTCGGCGGTCGACGGCGCCGAGACGACCCACTACCAGATCACGGGCATCACCGGCGGCACGCTGTACTCGGATGCGGGCTACACGACGCAGATCAACAACGGCGACTTCATTGCCAGCGGCGGGGCGACGACGAACGTGTATTTCCGTCCGACGGCCAATCGCAACAGCACCACGGGCGGCGACGGCGCCTTCACGGTGCAGGCCTCGAAGTCGAACCTCGTGGGCGGTCTGGCCGGCTCGACGGCCACCTCGACCATCACGCTGACGCCGGTGGCGGACACGCCCAGCGTCACCGACGCCAACACCACGTCGGGAATACAGACTGCGAGCGGATTGGTCCTGAGCCGCAGCGCGGTGGACGGTGTCGAGGTGACCCACTTCAAGATCACCGGCATCACCAACGGCAACCTGTTCCTGGCCGACGGCACCACGGCCGTCAACGACGGCGATTTCATCACCTTCGCCCAGGGTAATGCCGGACTGAAGTTCACGCCCACGGGAGGCGGCAACGGCGCCTTCACGGCGCAGGCCTCCACCACCGGTGCCGACGGCGGCCTGGGCGGTTCGACCGTCACGGCGACCATTACGGTCGGGGCTGCCGTGGCGAGCCCCACGATCAACGAAGACGCGGACTCGGGCGCCATCGCCATCAGCCAGGGCGGGGCGGAGACCCATTACAAGATCACGGGCATCACCGGCGGCACGCTGTACTCGGACGCTGGCTACACCACGCAGATCAACGACGGCGACTTCATCGCCTGCGCCGGGGCGACGACGAACGTCTATTTCCGACCGACGGCGGAGCGCAACACCACCACCGGCGGCAATGGCTCGTTCGTGGTTCAGACCTCCAGCAGCAGCGCCGACGGTGGCTTGTTCGGCGCGCAGATCACCTCGACGATCACGCTGACGCCGGTGGCGGATACGCCGAGCGTGGCGAGCCCGACCATCGACGAGGATACGGATTCGGGCGCCATTGCCATCACGCGGTCGGCGGTCGACGGCGCCGAGACGACCCACTACCAGATCACGGGCATCACCGGCGGCACGCTGTACTCGGACGCCGGCTACACGACGCAGATCAACAACGGCGACTTCATCGCCAGCGGTGGGGCGACGACGAACGTGTATTTCCGTCCGACGGCCAATCGCAACAGCACCACGGGCGGCGACGGCGCCTTCACGGTGCAGGCCTCGAAGTCCGGTGTCGTGGGCGGCCTGGCCGGCTCGACGGCCACCTCGACCATCACGCTGACGCCGGTGGCGGACACGCCGAGCGTGGCGAGCCCGACCATCGACGAGGATGCGGATTCGGGCGCCATCGCCATCACGCGGGCGGCCGGAGACGGCGCCGAGACGACCCACTACCAGATCACGGGCATCACCGGCGGCACGCTGTACTCGGACGCCGGCTACACGACGCAGATCAACAACGGCGACTTCATCGCCAGCGCGGGGGCGACGACGAACGTGTATTTCCGACCGACGGCCAACCGCAACAGCACCACGGGCGGCGACGGCGCCTTCACGGTGCAGGCCTCGAAGTCAAACGTCGTGGGCGGCCTGGCCGGCTCGACGGCCACCTCGACGATCACGCTGACGCCGGTGGCGGACACGCCGAGCGTGGCGAGCCCGACCATCGACGAGGACACCGACTCGGGCGCCATCGCCATCATGCGGTCGGCGGTCGACGGCGCCGAGACGACCCACTACCAGATCACGGGCATCACCGGCGGCACGCTGTACTCGGACGCCGGCTACACGACGCAGATCAACAACGGCGACTTCATCGCCAGCGGCGGGGCGACGACGAACG
>JAOTRT010000023.1 GCA_030247725.1 Candidatus Nitricoxidireducens bremensis | reverse complement strand
TGTTCACGCCCTCGACGATCTTGCGGAAGTCGCCCTGGTGGGCGGCGGCGTCGGCGCGGGTGGCGAGCTTGCCGTCCACGGCGGCCTTGGCGAGCAGGTTGGCGTCGGCGATGAGCTTGTTGACGGCATCGATGGCCTGGTTGAGGTTGTTCTTGATGGTGTTGAAATCGCCGTTGTAGGAGTCGGTGATCTTGGGCGGGATGTCGCCCTTGGAGATGCGGTCCACGTAGTTGGCGGCGACGTTCAGCGGGCCGATCACGGCGTCGAGGGTGGCATTGAAGCCGCCGATCACCTCCTGGAAGCCGCCGTGATGCTGGCTTGCATCGGCGCGGGTTTCCAGCCTACCGGCGACGGCAGCCGCAGTGAGATTCTGCGCTTCGGTGCGCATGGCCTGCAGGCTTTTCTGAACGTGCTGCGTCGCTTCGAGGATGGCCCCCATCTCGTTCTTGAGAACGGTATCCGAGGCGTGATCGAAATCCCCCACGGCCAGCTTGTCGGTGGCTTCGACGACGGTGCGGATGGAACGGCCCAGGTCCCGTACGACGGATATGGAGAAGGGGATCATGATGAGGAAGATGCCCAGGGCGATCAGCAGCTGCTTGCGCGCCTGGATCGCCAGCTCCTGGTCCACGTCCTCGATGTAGATGCCCGTGCCGATGATCCAGCCCCAGGGCTGGAAGCCCTTGACGTAGGAAATCTTCTCGACGGGTTTGTCGGAACCGGGCTTCGCCCAGTAGTAGTCGAGGAAGCCCGCGCCGTCCTTTTCGACGATGCGGATGAACTCGTTGAAGAACAGCTTGCCGTTGGCGTCCTTGAAGTCCGACAGGTCCTTGCCGTCCAATTCCGGCCGGATCGGGTGCATGAGCATCCGGTTTCGGCTGTCGTTGAGCCAGAAGTATTCGTTGGCGTCGTAGCGCAAGCCCTTGACCGCCGCCATGGCGGCCTGCTGGGCGGCAGCCTTCTCCAGGCGTCCGGCCTTTTCCTCCGCGTGGTAGTAGTCGAGCATGCCGTGCACCGTTTCCACCACGTTGCGCGTCTTGATCTTGCGGTCTTCGAGCAGGTTTTCGCGTAGGGAAAGGAGTCCCGAGGCGATGCTGAGGGCGGTACCGAACAGGGCAACGAGCACCAGCAACTTGGTCTTGGTCTGGATTTTCATGGCGGAGGGGGGCCTATGGAGAAGGGATAAGTATGCTGCACGGCAGCATAATCATATCTGATGAATCGATCTACAGGCCAGCCGTTTCGCCTGGATTCAGCCAGTCGTCATCAGGGGATTCCGAGGGTCTCCGCCAGTTCCGCGTCCGGTGCCATGGCGGCCACGAAGTGGCGCGCATAGTCCCGCAGGAAGACGCCGCGGTGGACGGCCAGTCGCGTTGTGCTGACCGGGAACAGGTGGTCTCCGGGCAGTAGCGCCAGACCGGTGTCCTTGGCGGCGTTGAAGGCCATCGGCGCGATGATGCCGATGCCCAGCCCCACTTCCACATAGGTTTTGATGACATCGGCGTCGATGGCGGAAAGGACGATATCCACGTCGAGGTTGGCGGCGGCAAAGACCTTGTCGATCTGGGAGCGGCCGGTGAATCCCTCGTGGTAGGTGACGATGGGCCACTCGGCGATGGCCTCCAGGGTGAGTACCGGCAGCTGCGTCAGCGGATGGTCCTGGGGCACGATGACGGCGTGGTGCCAGGCGTAGCAGGGGAAGCTGACCAGTTCCGGCACGCCTTCCAGCGCCTCGGTGGCGATGCCGATGTCGGCCTCGCCGGAGACAAGCATCTCGACGATCTCCCGCGGGCTGCACTGGTGCAGGGCCAGGTGCACCTGCGGATAGCGCTCCTTGAACTGCTTGATGACGTCGGGCAGGGCGTAGCGGGCCTGGGTATGGGTGGTGGCCACCGTCAGGCTGCCCTGCTCGCGGCTGGCGAACTGGTCGGCGATGTTGCGCAGGTTCTGGGCGTCCCGCAGGATGCGCTCCACCGTCTCGATGAGTTCCTTGCCGGGCTCGGTGAGGCCCAGCAGGCGCTTGCCGCGGCGGACGAAGAGTTCGACGCCGAGCTCATCCTCCAGGTCCTTGATGTTCTTGCTGACGCCGGGCTGGGAGGTGTAGATGGCGTCGGCCACCGCCGTGAGGTTGTAGCCGCGGCGCACGGTCTCGCGGACGATCTTCAGTTGCTGGAAGTTCATGGTGTCTCCTCAGGCGGCAGCCAGTTTGGGGCCTGCGGCCGGGTGGCGGTTGTCGCGGCGGGCGAGCTTGGCCTTGAGCAGCCATTCCGGCCCGTGGTCGTCCAGGTCGAGGAACTCCTCGACGAAGGCGGTTCCCGGCCGTTCCACCAGTTCCCGGGGCGTCGCCACCTGCTCGACTTTGCCGTGGTTCATCAGCACCACCCGGTCGGCCACCTCCAGCGCTTCCTCCTGGTCGTGGGTGACGAAGATGCTGGTGATGTGCAACTCGTCGTGCAGGCGCCGCAGCCAGCGGCGGAGTTCCTTGCGCACCTTGGCGTCGAGGGCGCCGAAGGGCTCGTCCAGCAGCAGCACGCGGGGCTCCACGGCCAGGGCGCGGGCCAGGGCGATGCGCTGGCGCTGGCCGCCGGAGAGCTGGGACGGATAGCGGTCCGCCAGGTAGTCGAGCTGCACCAGTTCAAGCAGTTCGTGCACCTTGCGGCGGATCTCGGCCTCGGCCGGCCGCAGCTTGCGCGGCTTGACGCGCAGGCCGAAGGCCACGTTCTCGAATACGCTCATGTGGCGGAACAGGGCGTAGTGCTGGAAGACGAAACCCACCTGGCGCTCGCGCACGTGGATGGCCGAGGCGTCCTCGCCTTCGAGCAGCACCTGGCCGCCGTCGGCGTATTCGAGGCCGGCGACGATGCGCAGCAAGGTGGTCTTGCCGCAGCCCGAAGGGCCGAGCAGGGCCACCAGTTCGCCGGACGGAAACTCCAGCGAGACGTCGTCGAGGGCGACGAAGTTGCCGAAGGCTTTGCGGATGTTGCGGACTTCGATGCTCACGATGCGTGTTCTCCGGATTTCAGTTCCACCCAGGTCTTCAGCGCCAGCGTCACCAGGGCCAGCAGGGCCAGCAGGGACGCGACGGCGAAGGCGGCGGCGAAGTTGTATTCGTTGTAGAGGATTTCGACATGCAGCGGCAGGGTGTTGGTCATGCCGCGGATATGGCCCGAGACCACCGACACGGCGCCGAACTCGCCCATGGCGCGGGCGTTGCAGAGGATGACGCCGTAGAGCAGGCCCCACTTCACATTGGGCAGGGTGACGCGCCAGAACGCCTGCCAGCCCGTGGCACCGAGGACGATGGCGGCCTCCTCCTCCTCGCGGCCCTGGGCCTCCATCAGCGGGATCAGTTCCCGCGCGACGAAGGGGAAGGTGACGAAGACGGTCGCCAGCACGATGCCGGGCACGGCGAAGACGATCCGCAGGTCGTGCTCCTGCAGCCAGGGCCCCAGCCAGCCCTGGGTGCCGAACACCAGCACATAGACCAGTCCGGCGACCACGGGGGATACCGAGAACGGCAGGTCGATCAGGGTGATGAGGAATTGCTTGCCGGGGAACTGGAACTTGGCGATAGCCCAGGCGGCGCTGATGCCGAACAGCAGGTTCAGGGGCACGCTGACGGCGGCGGCGAACAGGGTCAGCTTGATCGCGGACAGCGCATCCGGCTCCACCAGTGCGGCGAAATACACGCCCCAACCCTTGCGCAAGGCCTCGGCGAATACGGCGACCAGCGGCAGCAGCAGGAACAGGGCGAAGAAGCCCAGCGACACCGTCAGCAGCGTGATGCGCACCCAGCGGGCCTCGCGGGTGGCGGGACTCGCCTGGTGGTCGTGGCGCGTGCGCAGGGGAGCGTGCAGCGCGCCGGCGGCAGCGGCGGACATCAGCGTTTTCCTTTCTTGGACCAGCCCTGCAGGACGTTGATGGCCAGCAGCAGGAGGAAGGAGATCACCAGCATGGCCGCGGCGATGGCCGTGGCGCCGGCGTAGTCGTACTGTTCGAGGCGGGTGACGATCATCAGCGGCGCGATCTCCGACACCAGGGGCATGTTGCCGGCGATGAAGATCACCGAGCCGTATTCGCCGACGGCGCGGGCGAAGGCGAGGGCGAAGCCGGTCAGCAGGGCCGGCGCCAGCAGCGGCAGCACCACCTGGCGCACGGTCTGCCAGCGGTGGGCGCCGAGGCTGGCGGCGGCCTCCTCCAGTTCCGGCTCCAGGTCATCGAGGATCGGCTGCACGGTGCGTACGATGAAGGGCAGGCCGATGAAGATCAGCGCGATCAGGATGCCGGTGGGTGTGAACGCGACCTTGATGCCGTACTCCGCCAGGCGTGCGCCGATCCAGCCGTTCGGTGCGTAGAGGGCGGTGAGGGCGATGCCGGCGACGGCGGTGGGCAGGGCGAAGGGCAGATCCACCAGGGCGTCGATCAGGCGCTTGCCGGGGAAGCGGTAGCGCACCAGGCACCAGGCCAGCATCAGGCCGAACACGGCGTTGATGGCGGCGGCGGCCAGGGAGGCGCCGAACGACAGCTTGAACGAGGCCACCACCCGTGGCGCGGTGATGACCTCGATGAACTGAGTGGCCGTCAGTGTCGCCGATTTGAGGAAGACCGCCGACAGGGGAATCAGGACGATCAGCGAAAGGTAGGCGAGGGTGAAGCCCAGCGACAGGCCGAAGCCGGGCAGCACGTGGAAGCGGCGGGAGGATGTCATGGTGCGATGGCCTCGGCGGCGAGCGGGGCTGCGGCCGACAGGGCGGAGGGGTGGTCGAAGAAGAAGCCCTGCACCCAGTCGGCGCCCGTTGCGGCGACGGCCTCGGCGGCGGCAGTGGTTTCCACCCGCTTGACGGCGAGCTTCGGGCCCCGGCCGGCGAGGGCACCGGCCTGGCGGCGCAGGTCGTCCGGCGCGTAGCCACGGGCGTCGAGCATCAGGATGTCGGGGGCCAGCAGCTCGGCCAGGGAGCGGGCGTGGAGGGTGTTCTCGGCGTTCACCGCCACGGCGAAGCCGTTCTTGCGGTAGCTCGCCAGGATGCGGCGCAGGCGCGAGAGGTCGAACTGGTGGACGGTGCGGATCTCGATGACGATGCGGCCGGCCGGGATGCCCAGCAGGTGCAGGATCTTACCGAAGAACTCGCCGTGCCGCTCCGGCACCGCGTCGAGCAGGCGGGCGTCCACGTTGAGCACCAGCGGCCGGTCGCCGTCGGCGACGGCCAGGTAGTTGAGGGTGTGCACGGTGCGGCAGAGGCGGTCCAGGGTCACCAGGTCGCTGTCGACGGCGTTGTCGGCGAACAGGTGCCAGGGCGAGAGACCGTCGCCCTGTTTGGAGTGGGAGCGGGCGTAGGCCTCGATGGCGACGACCTCCCCGCCAGCCGGCGCGCGCCAGGGCTGGAAGGCCGAGGTGATGTTGGCCCCGTAGTAGCGGCCGACCACCTGGCCGCGCTCGCCGACCTGCAGGCCGGACACCGCCGGTACGGCGCGGCGGATCTCGGTAAGGGCGCGGTTGAGCGCGGCAGGGGTCATGTCACTTGCCGCCCGGCTTGTAGATCTGGTCGAAGCTGCCGCCGTCCGCGAAGTGGGCCTGCTGGGCCTTCTGCCAGCCGCCGAACACTTCGTCGATGGTGATGAGCTTCACGGGGGCGAAGGTCTTGGCGTACTTGGCCGCCACCTTCTTGTCGATGGGACGGTAGTAGTGCTTGCCGGCGATGTCCTGGCCTTCCTCGCTGTAGAGGTGGTTCAGGTAGGCCTCGGCCACCTTGCGGGTGCCGTGCTTGTCGGCGTTCTTGTCCACCAGGGTCACCGGCGGCTCGGCGAGGATGGAGAGGGACGGCACGACGATCTCCACCTTGTCCGGGCCGAGTTCCTTGACCGCCAGATAGGCTTCGTTCTCCCAGGCCAGCAGCACGTCGCCGATGCCGCGTTCGACGAAGGTGGTGGTGGAGCCGCGGGCGCCGGAATCCAGCACCGGCACGTTGGCGAACAGCCGGGCGACGAAGTCCTTGGCGGTGGCGTCGCTGCCGCCCGGCTGCTTGAGGGCGTAGGCCCAGGCGGCCAGGTAGTTCCAGCGCGCGCCGCCGGAGGTCTTCGGATTCGGCGTGATGACGCCGATGCCCGGTTTGACGAGGTCGTTCCAGTCCTTGATGTTCTTCGGGTTGCCCTTGCGCACCAGGAAGACGATGGTCGAGGTATAGGGCGAGGCGTTGTGGGGCAGGCGCTTCTGCCAGTCGGCGGGGAACAGCTTGGCCTTTTCGGCGATGGCATCGATGTCGTAGGCCAGCGCCAGGGTGACGACGTCGGCTTCCAGGCCGTCGATGACCGCGCGGGCCTGCTTGCCGGCGCCGCCGTGGGATTGCCGGACGGTGACGGTTTCGCCGGTCTTGGCCTTCCAGTGCTTGGCGAAGGCGGCGTTGAATTCCTGGTACAGCTCCCGCGTCGGGTCGTAGGAGACGTTGAGCAGGGTCGTGTCGGCGAGGGCGCCGGCGGCCAGGAAGTGGCTCGCCGCGAGGGCGGCGAAGAGGGTGCTGCGGGACATGGGGCTCTCCTTGTACTGGGGACGGAACCGAGTCTAGGAGGCCTGCTTTATTTAACAAACGAATATATGGTTAGTTGCTTATCGTGTTTTGGAATAAGCATTCGGCCGCATCCTTCCTCGGACCCGGCGTCACGGGGCGCTGTCCCATAGGGCTCATCCAATCCGTTTATCGGCACATGGTGGTTTATCATCCCGGCCGACCGTGTTTCCCGTTCCCCAGAAGACGCCATGCCCCTGCCGCAACGCCTCGCCTCTCCCCGCGCTCCCTTCGTCGCCACCTGCATCGTCTGCCTCGGGCTGTTCTGCGGCGGCGTCGCCATGGCCGAGCTGCTGCGGCTGGCGGCCTGCCCCCTGTGCATCATCCAGCGCATGCTCTACCTGCTGCTGGCATTGGTGGCGGGATTGGGGTGGCTGGCGGGATCGCCGTCCGGGCGCCGCTGGGCGGCGCTGGGCATGGCGGCGACGGCGGGCACCGGCGCCTTCGTCGCCGGTTACCAGGTCTGGATACAGCGCTTCGCCCGCGGCGTCTCCTGCACGGGGGACGAGCCCTGGTGGGAGCGCTTCGTGAACTGGGCCGGCGAGCAGGCGCCCCTGCTGTTCCAGCCCAACGGGCTGTGCTCGGACCCGGCCTGGAAGATGCTCGGCCTATCCATCGCCGAGTGGTCCCTGCTGGCTTTCAGCGCCCTGCTGGCGCTGGCCCTGCACACCCTGTTCCGCCGGGCCTGAAGACCGCGGCGGGAAACCGCCTCAGCCGAGGAAGAGCTTGCAGGCGGGGTTCTTCGATTCGTCCCAGCAGCGGTAGCCGAGGTTCTTGAGGAAGGCGCGGAATTCCTTCATCTCCTTGGGCGGCACCTGCATGCCCACCAGCACGCGGCCGTAGTCGGCGCCGTGGTTGCGGTAGTGGAACAGGCTGATGTTCCAGCCGGCGCTCATCTTGGTGAGGAAGTTCATCAGGGCGCCGGGGCGCTCGGGGAACTCGAAGCGGTAGAGCAGTTCGTGGTCCGCCTGGGGCGCGTGGCCGCCGACCAGATGGCGGATGTGCAGCTTGGCCATCTCGTCGTCGGTAAGGTCCAGGGTGGCGTAGCCGTTCTTCCGCAACTGGTCGATCAGCTTGAGGGACTCGGCCCGGTTGGGCACCTGCACGCCGACGAAGACGTGGGCTTCCCGGGCGTCGTGGTAGCGGTAGTTGAACTCGGTGATGTTGCGGCTGCCGATGAGCGACACGAACTTCTTGTAGGCGCCGGGCTTCTCCGGCAGCGTCACGGCGAGCACGGCCTCGCGCTGCTCGCCCACCTCGGCGCGCTCGGCGACGAAGCGCAGGCGGTCGAAGTTCATGTTGGCGCCGGAGGCCACGGCCACCAGGGTCTTGTCCTTGAGCTTGTGGCGCTTGGCCCATTCCTTGGCGCCGGCCACGGCCAGGGCGCCGGCCGGTTCGAGGATGGAGCGGGTGTCCTCGAAGACGTCCTTGATGGCGGCGCAGATGGCGTCGGTATCCACGAGCACCATCTCGTCCACGTATTCCTTGCAGAGGCGGAAGGTCTCCTGGCCCACGTACTTCACGGCGGCACCGTCGGCGAACAGGCCCACCGATTCGAGGCGCACGCGCTTGCCTGCCCGCAACGAGCGGTCCATGGCATCGGCGTCGGCGGCCTCGACGCCGATGATCTTCGTCTGGGGCCGCAGGCGCTTGATGTAGGCGGCCACGCCCGAAATCAGGCCGCCGCCGCCGACGCAGCAGAATACGGCGTCGATGGGTTCGGGATGCTGGCGCAGGATCTCCATGCCGATGGTGCCCTGGCCGGCGATGACTTCCGGATCGTCGTAGGGATGGACGAAGTTGAGTTTGCGCTTCTGCTCCATCTCCAGGGCGGCGGCGTAGGCGCCGTCGTAGGAATCGCCGGCGAGCACCACTTCCACCATGGCGCCGCCGTGCTTCTTGATGGCGTCGATCTTGATCTGGGGCGTCGTCGTCGGCACCACGATGACGGCGCGGCAGCCCATCCTGTGGGCCGACAGGGCCACGCCCTGGGCATGGTTGCCGGCGGAGGCGGTGATGACGCCGCGCTTGCGCTGGGCCGGCGTCAGGCTGGCCATCTTGTTGTAGGCGCCGCGCAGCTTGAAGGAGAACACCGGCTGCATGTCCTCGCGCTTGAGCAGCACGCGGTTGGCGGTACGGGCCGAGAGATTGGCGGCGAACTCGAGGGGAGACTCGATGGCGACGTCGTAGACGCGGGCGTTGAGGATTTTTTCCAGGTAATCGGCGTGTGGCTGCATGGGGGCCTCGAAAGTGTCGGCCGCAAGGTTAGCAGGCGCCACCAGCCCGGGCAAGGCGCGGGCCGTCGGGCGTGCAGCGGAAAGTCGGCGTCAGGCGATCAGGCCGCAGCGCCGGGCGATCATGGCCGCCTCGGTGCGCGAGCGGGCGCCCAGGGAGCGGAAGATGCCCACCAGATGCACCCGCACGGTGTTGCCGCTCATGGAAAGTTCGCGGCCGATTTCCTTGTTCGACATGCCGTCGCAGAGCATGGCGAGGACTTCCATCTGCCGCGGCGTCAGGGGCGTCGACCGCGGCATCGAGGTCAGCGGGTCCATGGCCGTCGTGCCGAGGGAGTTCTGGGACATGGCGCAGCAGGAGCCGCCGTCGAGAACGCTCCGGATGGCGGTCAACATCTCGTCCGCCGTCACCGACTTGTGGATGAAGCCCTGGGCGCCCTTGGCGAGCGCCTCGCGAATCAGGGGCGAGGCGTCCACGCCGGACAGCAGGATGATGCGGCTGTCGGGGAAACTCTGGCGGAACAGGCGCAGGGAATCGAGGCCCCGCAGGCCCGGCAGATTGACGTCGAGGAGGATCAGGTCGATGTCGCCGCATTGGCCGGCGAAGGCAAGCCCGGCATCGGCGCTGCCGGCGTCGAAAATCTCGATCTCGGAACCGAGCCGCGCCAGCAGCAGGTGCAGGCCTTCGCGGAACAGGGAATGATCGTCAACGACTAGAATTTTCATCAGGGTGATTCTTGCATGCTTTCGGTTCGCTGCCCATAGCTGTCTAAGTTGCAGGCAGGTCGCCGGCAAAAAAATCGGCGCACGAGGCGCCGGAATCCCTTTGAGGGAGGAGAATCGAGAGTGGGACCAACGGTGCGGCAAAATCGCTGCGGCCATCGCCGATCTGTGTGCCGACAGCCACAGCCGCATCCGGGATGTTAGGGGGCTGCGGGTACTCCGGCAATAATTCAGTTGGACTAAGAATCGCGCCGAAATGAAATTGCGCAGACCTACGCCATTGCCGCGGACCCGCACCCGCCGACACTTGTACAAGGACGAACGGCCCCGATGGATGGCCTCATGAGCTTCGACGCCGATACCGGTCTGGCCGGGCTTTTCCTCGCCAGCTTCCTTTCCGCCACCCTGCTGCCGGGCGGCTCCGAGGCGGTGATGTTCGCCGTCGCCCACCGCTATCCGGGCGAGGCGACGATGGCCCTGTTGCTGGCGACCGTCGGCAATACCCTGGGCGGCATGGTCACCTATGCCATGGCGCGGGCACTGCCCGAAAAGGCCCTGGCCCGCCTGACGCCGGCCCGGCTCGATCAGGTACGCCGCTGGGGGGCGCCGGTGCTCGTCCTGGCCTGGGCGCCCTTGGTGGGCGATGTCCTCTGTGCGGCGGCCGGCTGGCTGCGGCTGGCGGCCTGGCCCTGCGTCCTGTGGATGGCGGTGGGCAAGGGCGCCCGCTATGCGGCGGTGCTCTGGCTGTCGGGGGCCTCCGCCTGAGACGGGTCGGCCAGGGTCTGGCCGGCCAGGCCTTCCTGGAAGCGTTGGTAGGCCTTGTCGGCGCCCATGATGTGGCTGAAGAGCCAGTCCGTCAGGAACCCCAGCAGATCGGCGCTGAGTTCCGCCCGCAGGCCCCGGTGGTACTGCCAGCGCACCTGGGCCACCTTGTCGGCGAAGCGCTTGTGCAGTTGTCGGTGCTCCTCCGTGCCGGGGAAACCGATGGCCTGCATGTGGGTCTCCTCCCGCTCGAAGTGGAAGCGCACATAGAACAGCAGTTCGTCGAGAACGTACTCGACGATGTTGCGGTTGCCGAGCACGAGGGCGGTCGCCAGTTGGTTGAGCAGGCCGATGAGGCGCACATGGTCCTCGTCGAGGACCGTTTCGCCGACGCTCATGGCTGCGGTCCATTCCACCAGCTGCACGCTGGAGCGGCGTTTCATCACCGTGGCGAAGGCGTCCACGACCACGGGATCGAACTGGGTGCCGGCCCGGTCCCGGATATAGGCGACGGCTTTTTCCTCGGGCCAGGGTTCCTTGTAGGGGCGCTTGTTGGTGAGGGCGTCGAAGACGTCCACGACGGCGACGATGCGGGCCCCCAGCGGAATGTCCTGCCCGCTGAGGCCGCGCGGGTAGCCGGAGCCGTCGAACTGCTCGTGGTGGCATTCGGCAAGCTGGGCGGCCAGGGTCAGGTAGTGGGTTTCCTGGGCGAGGCGGGCGGCCTTGGCGAGGATGGCGCCGCCCTTGGCGGCATGGGTTTCCATGGCCCGCCGCTCATCCGCGTCCAGACCGCCGGGCTTGAGCAGGATGCGGTCCGGCACCGCCACCTTGCCGACGTCGTGCAGGATGCTGGCGGTGCCCACCTGTTCCAGGAAGTCATCGGTGAGAAGCTCAGGGTACTGGCCCGTCTCCTGCAGCACCCAGGCGATCTCGTCGGTCATGCGGGCGACGCGCAGCACATGTTCGCCGGTCTCGTTGTCCTTGTACTCCGCCAGGTCCGAGAGGGCCGTCACCACGGCCTTGTGGGCGCGGGTGATGTGTCCGAGGGCGGCGATGTGATCGTGGCTGGCCATGACCTGCTTGCAGAACAGGGCCTGCAGGCCCCGGTCTATGTGGAGCGGGGCGCCGTCGTCGGACTCGAAATAGAACAGGAGGGTTTCGTCGTCGGCCGGAATGCGCCAGACGTCCCAAGGGCGGCCGGACGCCGCCGCGGCGCCGTCTCCGGCGGCAAGGAGACGCTGGTGGACGGCGGCCGTCACCGTCTCGATGGCGGGGCCGGCCGTGACGTGGGCGTGGCGCCCGGTGCCGGCAACGGCGAACTCCAGCTTTTGTGCCTCGTCGGCGATGCAGAACAGGCGGTGGGCCGGCACGCCGGGCACATGGCCTGCCGCCACCAGGGCGCGCGTTGCGAAATCGGCAAGGCGTGGTGCGGAAAGCAGCTCGTCCACGGCGTCGGCGATGCGCCGACCGGCCACCCGCGTCTCATAGTGGCTGGTGGCGATCGCCAGAGCCCGCGCCATCTCCGCCGCGTCGAAGCGGGGCGTGACGACGGGACCGAGATTGTAGGCGAGGAGCTGCTCCAACTCCTCCGGCCCGGTGGCGACGCCGTCCATCAGCACCAGGGATGTCTCCCAGTTGGCGAATTCCTCGCGCAGCAGGCGGGCGGCGTCGACCGCCTGCGCCGAGGCGACGACGATGACGGCAAAGTCGGCAGCCGCCAGCAGCTCGCGGGCGCGTGACAGGGTTTCCGCCTGCACCGCGCGGTAGCCGCGGTGACGGAACTTCAGTTCGGCGAGGGCTGCGAAGGCTCCCTCTTTCGCATCCACGCCGAGGAAAAGCATCTTCCAGGGAGTGGGCTGGTCATGGGTCGGCGACTCGACCATGGTCTTGTCCGGACTTGATTCAACGGGCCGGCATTATCCCGTCATGGCCCTGGGGCCCGTCAATAGTCCATTTGACCGGTAGGGGCGATTCCCCCGCCATCCAGCCCTGTCCAGCCGATTGACACGAGCCGGCAGCTCGGCTTTAATTCGCCCACGGCGCCGATTTGAACTCAGCTTGCGGGCGCGTAAAAAATACGGCTAAAGCGAGGACGGTGGAGAACCCGGTCCGAGCGAGTCGCCGACCGGGTTTTTGTTTTTGGGAAACGGCATGACGAAAGTCAGCGGTATCGGTGCGGTGGAAGCGAAGCGCGAGCGCTTCGACGAATCCCTGCGCCTGCGGTCCGGCGTCGAACTCGCCGGCTTCGAGCTCGCCTATGAAACCTACGGCACCCTCAATGCCGCCGGGTCCAACGCCATCCTGGTCTGCCATGCCCTTTCCGGCCATCACCATGTGGCAGGCCATTATGCGGACAACCCGAAGAACGTCGGCTGGTGGGACAACATCGTCGGCCCCGGCCGTCCCCTGGACACCGACCGCTTTTTCATCGTCGGCCTGAACAACCTGGGCGGCTGCCACGGCTCCACCGGTCCCGCGTCCGTCAATCCGGCCACCGGCAAGCCCTGGGGCCGGGACTTCCCCATCGTCACCGTCGAGGACTGGATCGACGCCCAGGCCCGGCTCGCCGACCGTCTCGGCATCGACCAATGGGCCGCCACCATCGGCGGCAGCCTGGGCGGCATGCAGGCGATGCAATGGACGATCCAGTATCCCGAGCGGGTGCGCCACGCCCTGGTGATCGCCGCCGCGCCCCGGCTTTCGGCCGAGAACATCGCCTTCAACGAAGTGGCGCGCCAGGCCATCCTGTCGGACCCCGATTACGAGGCCGGCCGGCGTCCCGTGCGGGGCCTGCGCCTGGCCCGCATGCTCGGCCACATCACCTACCTGTCGGACGACCAGATGGCCGACAAGTTCGGCCGCCGGCTGCGCCACGGCGAGTTCCGCTACGGCTTCGACGTGGAGTTCGAGGTGGAGTCCTACCTGCGCTACCAGGGCGACAAGTTCGCCGGCTGGTTCGACGCCGACACCTACCTGCGCATGACCAAGGCCCTCGACTACTTCGATCCGGCGGCGGCTTGCGGCGGCGACCTGGCCGCCGCCCTGGCGCAGGCGAAGGCGAAGTTCTTCGTCGCCTCGTTCTCCACCGACTGGCGCTTCTCGCCGGCGCGCTCCCGCGAGATCGTGAACGCCCTGGTGAAAAACCGCCAGGACGTCGCCTACGCCGAGATCGAGAGCCAGCACGGCCACGACTCCTTCCTCATGGAGGACGCCCACTACCATGCCGTCGTGGCGGCCTACCTGAAGGGGGTGAAGACATGACCAATACCCTCGGCCGTGCCGATTTCGACGTCATCGCCGGCTGGGTGCAGCCCGGCGAGACGGTGCTCGACCTGGGCTGCGGCGACGGCGCCCTGCTCAAGCTGCTGGCCGCCGAGCGCGGCGTGCGCGGCTGGGGCATCGAGATCGATCCGGCCAACGTGCTGGCCGCCGTCGCCAACGGCGTCAATGTGATCCAGAGCAACCTGGAAGGCGGCCTGGCCGGTTTCGAGGACGGCGCCTTCGACCACGTGGTCCTTTCGCGCACCCTGCAGACCGTGCGCCACACCCAGGGCATCCTGGCCGAGATGCTGCGCGTCGGCCGCGACGCCGTGGTGTCCTTCCCCAACTTCGCCTACTGGAAGAACCGCATGGCCGTGATGGCGGGCCGCATGCCGGTCTCCGAGGACCTGCCCTTCCAGTGGTACGACACGCCCAATGTGCGCTTCTTCACCATCGACGACTTCGACGCCCTCTGCGTCGAGATGGGCGTCACCGTGCGCGAACGCATGGTCCTCGACGACAAGGGGCGCCAGATCGCCGAGGAACAGAATTTCCTCGGCAGCCTCGCCGTCTATCGCATCCGGCGCTGAGCGCCGGCGGCGGACGGCCGCGAATCCCGCCCTTTTCCGCCCTTGGCCGCGGCAGCCGGCTGCTAACATCCCGCCATGTCCATGCCCGCCTGGCTCTCGGTCCTGCTCACGCGCAGGATGCTCATCTGCATCGTCACCGGCTTCACTTCGGGACTGCCGCTGTTCCTGATCTTCAACCTGCTGCCGGCCTGGCTCAAGACCGAGGGCCTGGACCTGCGGGTGATCGGCGCCTTCGCCCTGATCCAGATTCCCTACACCTGGAAGTTCCTCTGGTCGCCCTTCCTCGACCGCTACGCCCTGCCGGTCCTCGGCCGGCGGCGCGGCTGGATGCTGGCGACGGCCATCGGCGTGCTCCTGGCCATCGGCCTCCTGGGAGAGCGTTCGCCGCGGGAGGAGCTGGGCATGGTGATCGTTCTCTCGGTGGCCCTGGCCTTCCTTTCGGCGACCCTCGACATCGTCCTCGACGCCTACCGGCGCGAACTGCTCGGCGAGACGGAACTGGGCCTGGGCAACGCCATCCACGTGAACGCCTACAAGGTGGCGGGTCTGGTGCCCGGCTCCCTTTCCCTGCTGCTGGCTGACCTGATGCCATGGAACCAGGTGTTCTGGATCACGTCGGGATTCATGGTGCCGGGCATCGTCCTGGCCCTCGTCATTGCCGAACCGAAGGCTGCGGCGGCGGCGCCGCGCACCCTGCGGGAGGCGGTGGTGGAACCCTTCCGCGAGTTCATCGGCCGTGCCGGCTGGCAAGGCGCCCTGCTGACTCTGGCCTTCATCTTTTTCTACAAGCTCGGCGATTCCCTGTGCACGTCCCTGGCGACGCCCTTCTACCTGGAGATGGGCTTCTCGAAAACCGACATCGGTCTCGTCGCGAAGAATGCCGGCCTCTGGCCCTCGGTGATCGGCGGCCTGCTGGGCGGCCTGTGGATGGTGAAGCTGGGCATCAACCGGGCCCTCTGGGTGTTCGGCGTGGTGCAGGCCATCGCCATCCTCGGCTTCGCCTGGCTGGCCTGGCTCGGCCCGCGGCCCGAAATCGACGCGGCAGCGCGCCTGCAGCTGGCCCTCGTCATCGGCGTCGAGGCCCTCGGCGTGGGGCTCGGCACGGCGGCTTTCGTCGCCTTCATCGCCCGGGCCAGCCATCCGGCCTACACGGCGACCCAGATCGCCCTGTTCACGAGTCTCATGGCCGTGCCGCGCACCTTCATCAACGCCACGGCCGGCTGGCTGGTGGGCGAACTGGGCTGGACGGTCTTCTTCCTCTTCTGCTTCATCCTCGCCCTGCCGGGCATGCTGCTCCTGCTGCGGGTGGCGCCGTGGCGAACGGACGGGAACTGACGCGCTATCATTGCCGACTCCGGAACCGAACCGTATGGCATGACGCGATGAGCGACAGCGAAAACTGGAAGAACACCCAAGCCAAGCTGCTGGAAGACATCGAGCAGTTCTCCCGCAGCAAGCTGGATCTCGGCGCCGTGGAGGCGCAAGCCAAGGCGAAGCCCCAGGCCGCGCCGCCCAAGGCGGCCCCCACCGTTGCTGCAGCACCCCAGGCTGCCGCGAGTACGCCGCCCGCCGCTGCCCCGGCACCGGCGGCGCCCCCCGCCGGCAGCCTGCTGGAAAAGCTCAAGCGCGAGGCCCAGACCAAGCAGATGACGGAGAGCCAGCGTTTCTCCCTCCAGGTGCAGCAGGCCCGCTTCATCAGCGACGCCCTGATGGACACCTTCCAGTACCTGCGGGAGTTCTGCGACCAGCTCAACATCCTCAAGCCCGCCTACCCCCACAGCTACAACCTCCTCGGCATCGCCAGCCTGGAGGGGCTCGCCTGGCAGGAGGGCCGGGCCGACTACCGTCTGGTGCCCGAAGCCAAGGAAGACCGCCTGCTGGACCAGGTGACCCTGCGCTATCGCCTCGGCTCCGGCGGGCAGTTGACCATAGAGCGCGAGAATCCGGCCCACGAGACCTTCCAGAAGACCCTGACGGAACTCAACATCCCCTTCAAGGCCGAGGAGGTCCGCAACGAGAGAGGCCATGTGCTGCGCGTGGTCTTCAGCTTCCCCTGCGAGGTGAAGGCGGGCCTCGCCTTCGCCGCCGACTACAAGGCCGGCGACATCCGCCTGCTGGTGCGCAACATCCTGCGCTTCGGCGCCGCCGAGTACCGTCTGCCCCACGAGGCCCTGAGCCACGAGGCCCACGAGGAACTGGCCAAGCTCATCATGGGCGAGGAAAGCCGCTTCGAAAAAATGTTCCGCCGCGTCGCCTGATTTGCAGCCGCGCAACAACGCCGAAAGTTCTGCACCGCTGTCGTTCAACCTTTTGCGGACCCCGTCGTTATACTGGGTACGTCCGCTGTCTTTATGGGAAAGGAGTCGGACATGATCGTGGTGATGGACATGACTACCGGAAAAATCATCGAGGACGAGTTCGGCCGTTTCGAGGACGAGGTGCTCAACGCCGAGTGGCTGCCGCCGCTGCCCGAACTGCAACTGGGGCTGCAGGAAGTGCACGCCGCTGCCGTGACGCACGAAGTCGTCGACGACGCCCTGCTCGACCGCATGTACCGCAGCCAGGAATAGCTTGCCTGGACATCCCGGGCGTGCCGCCGCGGCGGTGCGCAGGACGCCCCGCATCCACGACATGAAAAACCCGGCCACTGGCCGGGTTTTTCATTGGCGCGATCCGTTCAGAGGGAGTGGAGCCGGTCGCCGCGCAGGAAACCCAGCAGGGGCGCATCGATGCCGCGGCCGACGGCGATCACCTTGAACAGCTCGCCCATCTCGCCGGGCGCCAGCAGCACCTGGGCGGCCCCCATGGCCCGGGCGGCCTGCTCGCCGCCCGCCGCCTGGCGCTCCGACAGCAGGCCGCCGATGCCGCAGTTCATCAGGAAGGTCGCCTGGTTCGTGTAGCCGAGCACATCGAGGCCGGCGCCGTGGGCCGCCTCGGCGATGGCGGTGAAATCCACGTGGGTGGTGATGTCCGACAGTCCCGGCCACCAGAATGGGTTGTCGTGGGCGCGGTGGCGATAGTGGCAGCGCAGGGTGCCGCCATGGCGCTGGGGGTGGTAGTACTCGTGGCGCGGCAGGCCGTAGTCGATGAGGATCAGGGCGCCGCGGGCCAGCCGGCGTCCCCACTCCGCCGTCCAGGCCCGGGCGGCGAGGCCGATCTCGCTGACGTAGGGGCCGGCGACAGGCAGTTCCTTCGCTGCCGCCGCCAGCGCGGCGCCGGCCGGGTGCTCGGACCAGACGAAATTCCCGTCGGTATCGCAACTCACGCCGCGTTCCGCGATGCCGCCGTTCTCGCGCCAGGCCACAGCATGGACCGGAATCGCATCGAGCAATTCGTTGGCGACCACGCAGCCGACGAAGGCCTCGGGCATGGCGTCGAGCCACTCGACGCGGCCCAGCAGGTCCGGCGCCTCCCGACCGATGGTCTCCCGCTGGCGTGCGCGCAGTTCGCCCGAGAGTTCCAGGATCAGGTAGCGCGTCGGCGCCCGCTCCAGGGCGGCCAGGCCGTTGAGCAGGTCGGCGGCCAGGCGTCCGCTGCCGGCGCCGGCCTCCAGCACCACCGGGGCCGAGGCGTCCATGACCTGAGCCACCTGGTTGGCCAGGCTGCGGCCGAACAGGGGCGTCAGTTCCGGGGCCGTGACGAAATCGCCCTCGGCGCCGAACTTGTGGGAGCCGCCGGCGTAGTAGCCGAGGCCGGGCGTGTAGAGGGCCAGTTCCATGTAGCGCGCAAGCGGAATCCAGCCGCCTGCATCGGCGATCTCGGCGGCGATGCGGGCGCACAGGGCGCGGCTGGCGGCCTGGGCGTCCGGGGAGGGCGTGGGCAGTGAAGTATCCATAGGGGCGGGCATTGTGCCATCATCCGCCGCCATGGCTGAAGACACCCCCGATTTCCAACGCCGCTTCGGCGGCCTGGCGCGACTCTACGGCGCGGAGGCCGCTGCGCGCCTGGGGCGGCTCCACGTCTGCGTCGTCGGCATTGGCGGCGTCGGTTCCTGGGCCGTCGAGGCCCTGGCCCGCTCCGGCGTCGGCCGGCTGACGCTGGTGGATCTCGATCACGTGGCCGAGTCCAACATCAACCGCCAGGTCCACGCCCTCGACGGCACCCTCGGCCAGGCCAAGGTGCAGGCCATGCGCGACCGGGTGGCGGCCATCCACCCGGCCTGCGTGGTGGACTGCATCGAGGAGTTCGTCACCCCCGACAACGCCGCCACCCTGCTGCCGGCCTGCGACGGCATCGTGGACGCCATCGACCAGGTACGCGCCAAGGCCGCCCTCATCGCCCACTGCCGTCGGGCCCGCATTCCGCTGGTGACCACCGGCGGCGCCGGCGGACGCAGCGATCCGACCCAACTGCGCGTGGACGACCTGTCGCGCACCGTGCAGGACGCCCTCGCCTCCAAGGTGCGCGCCCGCCTGCGCAAGGAGTACGGTTTCCCCCGGGACCCGAAGAAGAAGTTCGGCGTCGAGTGCGTCTATTCCGTCGAACCCATTCGCCGCCCCCAGGGCGCCGCCTGCGAGGTGGACGAGGCCGGCCTGCACGGCCTCAACTGCGCCGGTTATGGCTCCACGGTCTGCGTCACCGCCCCCTTCGGCTTCGCCGCCGCCGCCCGCCTGCTGGCGCGGCTGCTGGCGAACCGTCCCGGTGTGTGAAAATCCCGGTTTCGCGCCCATCACACTGAACCCCGAAGCATGGACACAAACGCCCCAAGGCCGATCGGCATCCTAGGCGGCGGCCCGGCGGGCCTCTCCGCCGCCCTTTGGCTGAAGAATCTCGGCTTTTCGCCCTGGGTGGCAGACCCGGCCGACCGCTCCGGCGGCATGCAGAACCTGAATTTCCTCGCCAACGACTGGGTCCTCGGCCAGGTCGGCTACACCGGGCCAGAGCTGGCCGCCCGCCACGCCGATCATGTGCGGGGTCTGGGCATCCCGCTGCTGCAGGGTTTCGGGCCCCGCCGCATCGCGCGCGACGACGGCGGGTTTTCCGTGGTCCTGGCGAACGGCAGCGGCGAAACCCGTGCGGAGCGTTGCATCGCGCTGCTCGTTGCCACGGGCACACGCTATCGTGGTGCCGAGTTGCTCGTCGGCGTCGCCGGCATCGGAACGCTGCCGGCCGACCGGATCGTCTACGGCCCCTATGCCTTTTCCGCCATGGAGGCCTGTTGCGGCCAGCGCCTGCTGATCGTAGGCGGCGGCGACAACGCCTTCGAGAACGCGCGTCTGCTGCTGGGCGAGGCCCGGTCCATCGACATGGCGCTGCGCTCGCCGCCCCGTGCCCAGCAGGTCCTGCGGGACGCCGTCGCCGGCAAGGTCCGTCTACATCCGTCCGCCGTCCTTGCCGCCGTCGAAGCGGATGGCGGCGCCATCCGGGCGACCCTGCGGACCGCCGCGGGCCCCGTCGTCCTGACGGTCGACCGCATCCACGTGCTTGCCGGCTACGAGCCCAACACGGCGTTCCTGCGCGAGATTTTCGTTCCCGCTGCGGCGTTCGAGTTCGACGCCGACGGCTACCTGAAAACCGACGCTGCCGGCCGGACCGCCGTGCCCGGCATCTATGCGGCTGGCGACGTCTGCAACCCCGCTTTCCCCAACGTCGTCGCCGCCCTTGCCCAGGGCGCCCGCGCCGCGAAAACCATCGAACTGGATCTGCGTCGACCATGACCACCACCGCCCGCCAGGCCGAGAAGGCCGCCTTCGAATCCAACAAGCTCGCCAAGCGCCTGCGGCGCGAGGTGGGCCAGGCCATCGCCGACTTCAACATGATCGAGGAGGGCGACAAGGTCATGGTCTGTCTCTCGGGCGGCAAGGATTCCTTCGGCCTTTTGGATGTCCTGCTGTTCCTGCGCGAGAAGGCGCCGATCCACTTCGACGTGGTGGCGGTGAACCTGGACCAGAAGCAGCCCGGCTTTCCCGAGCACGTGCTGCCCGATTACCTCAAGGGCCTGGGCATCCCCTTCCACATCGAGGAAGAGGACACCTACTCCATCGTCAAGCGCGTGATTCCCGAGGGCAAGACCACCTGCTCCCTTTGCTCGCGGCTGCGGCGCGGCATCCTCTACCGCGTCGCCGACGAGCTGGGCGCCACCAAGATCGCCCTCGGCCACCACCGCGATGACATCCTCGCCACCCTGTTCCTCAATATGTTCTTCGGCGGCAAGCTCAAGTCTATGCCGCCCAAGCTGGTCTCCGACGACGGCCGCCACATGGTGATTCGCCCCCTGGCCTACTGCCGCGAGAAGGACCTGGAGAAGTGGGCGGAGGTGCGGCAGTTCCCCATCATCCCCTGCAACCTCTGCGGCTCCCAGCCCAACCTCCAGCGCCAGCAAGTCAAGCAGATGCTGCTCGACTGGGACAAGCGCTTCCCCGGCCGCATCGAAACCATGTTCCGCAGTCTGGCCCATGTGGTGCCTTCGCATTTGCTGGATGGGAAGTTGTTCGACTTCGCGAATTTGAAAGTGACTGGGGTGCCCGATCCCGAAGGCGACTTGGCTTTTGATCGCGAGGAATTCGCTCCGCAGGAGAGCGTGGTGAAGATCGACTTCTGATCGTGGGGAGCGCCAAGGGTGGCGGGTAGCCGACGCCGCTCGTGTCCCCCGGATCGGGCTGCGCCCGATCCTCCTCCTCTACCTCGCTGCGTCGGCTATCCGCCACCCTTGGCTCGAAGCGCTGCGCGTGCGGAACGCAAAAGCTGGTACGGTGATTCCCGACGGGATGGTGGGGTGCTCTGCGTAGCGAAGTAAAGGCGGAGGACTGGGCGTAGCCCGGTCCGGGGGACATGAGCGGAGCAGAGCACCCCGCCGTCCCGTTCGCGCACCGGAGGCGGAATTTGATCGGGTTTTAGGGAAATTCAGCGTACCGCGGCGCATCGCCGCAAATCTCGTCCCATTCGGCCTTCGAGTCCACGAAGATGTGGGCCGACACCTTGCCCTTGATGGGCGTGTCCAGCGTGCCGATGCGCAGCCGGCGAATGTCCGGCATGGCGTCCCGCTTGCTGAACAAGGGCGAGCCGCAATGGCCGCAGAACATGCGATGGACGCCCTTGCCATTGTCGAAACCCCGCAGGGCTTCCTCCCCCTTCACGATGCGCAGGTCGGCGGTGGCCACCTGAGATACCGCCGAGAACGCCGCCCCGTTGGCCTTGCGGCAGCGGGAGCAGTGGCAGTAGATGATGGGACCGAGGGGCCCGTCGATCTCGTACTGGATGGTGCCGCAGAGGCAGGAACCTGTATGCATGGCGAACAAATATCCGGCTAATGGACAAAGGTGGCGCAGTTCAACATTTCAAAACTACCAGCAATAGCCCGATGAGAAGGAGGGAAAGTGCAACCAGACCATTCGAGTTTCCCAACGCCGATTTCACCGCAATGTTTGCTTCCTTTGGGGCGGTGAGTTTTACAGCTAGGGAAGGTCTGAATAAGGTGTGAACGATTTCATCGGAGTCATGTCAGACGAACGACCTCGCACACACGGATGAAAACGATGAAACAACTGACGCTCTCGGCAGGTGGCTTTGACCGGTACAACA
>JAOTRT010000006.1 GCA_030247725.1 Candidatus Nitricoxidireducens bremensis | reverse complement strand
GGTGTCGATGGGCTTGTAGCGCGCCATGGGCGGCTCCTTCATTTCGGAACCGGTAGGACGCTTGATATTCCATTTGGTTCACGGCAGAGTGCCGCGATGAAAGATAATTTCCTACAGCTTCGTTAGGTTTCATACCGAATGGCTACCGAATTCAGCGTTACAAAGTTTCTCCGCTGGACATCCGTCGGCGTCATCCTCGTATTCGGTACCTATACGGCTGTATTGATAGGGACTACATGGCCAATCTCCGAGCTTTCGATCGCGAAGGCCGGAACATTTGGCGACAGCTTTGGCGTCTTGACATCCCTCTTTACTGGTCTTGGTTTCGCAGGCCTGCTTGCAACAGTTTTCCTCCAGCGCGAAGAATTGAAACTGAATCGCCGAGAGTTGGAGGAGACACGAAGAGAAATTCAGTTGCAGAGCCAGACCTTCCATCGCCAGCGCTTTGAAGATGCGTTTTATCAAATGCTGGCGCTCTACAAAGAAAACCTGCGCGAGTTATCTATACGACCGCATGACGGTGATTCGCACAGAATTTTCGGAATTGAGGCACTGCACTTCCTAATTACGAAGTTTGAAAAGGCATGGGGCAAGCACAAACTTCACAAGTTTCCGGCCGACGAAAACGAGCGCAACGAGTATCTCTATATACTCGCTTCAACCATCCAGTCCGTTTTTGTTCGACAGACTCGGTACGTTGAGACACTGTCGAGCATTCTCGTGCTCATAGAAGATGAGTGCACTCCCTCAGACAGAAAAGAAACCTACTGGCGAGTTCTCGCTTCGCAGCTCACGGCGTATGAAATCAAGTACCTGTTCTATCAGGCGCTAATTGCCCCCGATTTCATGCCGCTTCGAAATATGATGTTTCAATCTCAAGTATTTCAAGATCGCCTTGCCACATTGAACATTCCAGACCCGCATCGCAAGAGCTTTGAAGCAATCTGGAACATCACGCTACCCAAAAAGCGAAATCAGTTTACGTCTCCGTTATCTCGCTCACAGATTAAAGCCGCTCGCAAACTGATGCAGAAGCGACGGAAGGACGAGCTAGCGCAAGAGAGCAATGCACAAGGTGATGTTGAGTTGATTGTCGAGGTTTCCCATGAAACCTAACAATCGCTTCGAGAGGGACGCTCCGCCAGCAAGCTTCGCTTGCTGTCTCCGCGCCCCTCAAGCTAAACGTTCGGCGTCTTCATCCGTGCGCTCTCACGAAGTCCGCCTCGGTCATGTTGCGCAGCGTCTCCGTGGGGGCGGTCAGAATCCCGAGTTGGTACATCGCCTGAACAATCGTCCGCCTTTCCTCGGCGCTTGCGTGGTCAGGCTCCCACTGCCGCAGAATCTCAAGCAGTTCAATCATCCTGCCGCGCAGGCCGTCAATTTCATCGGCAGCGCGCTGCATCATCATTTCCGGCGAGTACCCGGTGCCAATGCCGGTGTAGTGCCGCAGGTCGTCGGTGTTCAGCATTTCTCACTTCTCCTTTCTTCGGGCCGGCAAGACGCCGAACCCATCATTCGAGAGGGACCGTCCGCATAAAGCCGCGGACGGTCCCTCAATTCAGACGTTAGGTTTCATCTGACATGCGCCGTATCTTTCATCAGTCGCTGACCGTGATGAACAACGCTTTCCGGCGATTGGAGGCCCAAGTTCCGCCTCCACAAGCAGTTCCATGGCGCGACAGTTTTGTTTTTCGGCACAAGGAGGAGTTGATTGAGCAAGCGCTACTCCAGAAGGTCGCTCGATCAATAAGCGCCCTACACGCGATTGACGTGCTGCTACTGCACGGGTTTCTCCAAGAACAGGCCGTCTTACAGCGCACCCTCGACGAAATTCGTGAAGACATTTTCTTCTTGGCCGCGGCAATCACGAACGATCAAGTGACAGATCGACATCGTCAATTTCTTAAAGAGTTCTTCGCCGAAGAGTTCCCCGACCCCAATAATCTGGCGGCTCGTCACAAGAAACCAAACATGGTCCCGAGAAAGAAGATCCGCGCCTATGTCAATCGCGTACTTTCAACCGACCCTAACCCATCTCGCCTGGCTGACAATGACGAATCAATCAGCAGCGTCTACTCCGGCTATGTTCATGCCTCGTCACCTCAAATCATGGATATGTGCGGTGGCGATCCGCCACTTTTTCACATCGATGGAATGCTCGGAACGCCACGCATGGCCGAGTACGCCAACGACGCATTGAACTATTACTATCGCGGGCTAATTTCCATCACCATCGTATCTAAGGCGTTTGGTGACAAATCGCTCGTTGATGCGATGTACCAATATCTCGCAAAGTTCGAGAAGACCACCGGTGTAAATGGTGGAAGCGAGGGCAAATGAAACCTAATCGGGTAAGGGCCGGTTTCTAACCGGCCCTCCCCACACCACCCGGCATGCGGGTCCGCACCGGGCGGTTCATCAACAGGGCGCACACGATTTCCCTCATGCGTAGCCATGAGCCTTCATCCACAGGTCACGGATACTCACCAGCCCCTGCGCCTTCAACCAATCTTTCGTCATCCCCACTTGCGTCGCCTTTGACCGCGACAGATGCCAGTAGCTCTTGCTGCTGACCCCCGTCAGGATCGCCGTGCGCTTGCCGACGCCCAGCGCCAGAAGGTGGCCGATCTTCGTGCGCGTCAGGCGCCACTGTTTCCAGTAGCACATACGCACCCGCCGACGAAGCCATTCGTCCAGTTCGGGAATCGGACGGTAATACTCGGAGATGCCGAAATAGCCCATCCAGCCACGCAGATACTGCCCGAGCTTGTCGAACCGGTGGTGCATCGAGACTCCCCAACTCCGCCCCGTCAATTCCCGGATGCGGTGCTTGAAATCAGCGAATGCGGCATCCGACCAGCGTAGCTTGCCCCTCCTGAAGGTGAAACCGAGGAACTCGCATTGGTCGATTTTCGCCACTTGGCTCTTCTTCTCGTTGACCGGCAATTTCAACTGCCGGCCAAGGTAGGTGGTCAGATTGGCTTTGACACGCTGGCCTGCCCGTTCGCTCTTGACCAGTACCATCAGGTCGTCGGCGTATCGCACGAAGCGGTGCCCCCTCCCTTCCAGTTCCCGATCCAGATCGTCCAGCAGGATGTTGGCCAGCAGTGGCGAGAGAGGACCGCCTTGCGGCGTCCCCAGCTCGCTGGGTTGAATCTCGTCATGAATCAATACGCCCGCCCGCAGGTAGCGACCGATGAGGGCCAGCAACCGCTTGTCGCTAATCCGTCGGGCCACGCGGGCCATCAGGATGTCGTGGTCGACGTTGTCGAAGAACTTCGCCAGGTCGAGATCGACGGCGATGCGATAACCGGCCTTGATGTCGGCCTTGACCTCTTTTTGTTAAGGCTTCTTAGCCGAATATGCCGTAGCGCTAGTAGCTAGCCATCTTTATCGGAGAGTCGTGTGAGTGAATCTGATGTAACTCGTGCTGCGTTAGCGGCATAATTCCGTCGGGTTGGAAGACGAATAACAGAGGGAAGCTCATCTCCCCCATGTTGAGCATCAACATAGTTTGCACTCACACATCTGGAATGTATTCATAATGACTAACAACGCAACTCCGCACGATACGGAAACGGAATATGAGAAGAATCAGCGGTTCAACTTATTGGTGTCATACCTCCATTCTTTTCGGTATAGAAATATCCTGACTTTATTTAAATCTGTCACAGGAGATGCAAAAGGAAAGCCAATCAATGTCGTCGATATTGGTTGCGCCCATGCCAAGCTATTTTCGATACTTAATGAGCGGTTTGATATCAACTATACGGGTATCGAAATTGATTCTGGCTTTGTCGAGACGGCGCGCTCAAGATACGCTCACAATTTGAATTTTCGCGTGATTCACGATTCCGCCGCAAACGCGTTGCAGAACTTGAAACACGTCGACATTGTTGTTGCTTTAGAAACGTTTGAACATATACCGGAGCATGACGTAGTGCGAATTGTCGAAGCTGTCGCCGTTATGAAACCAAGACTCTTCGTGTGTTCAGTTCCTGTAGAGATCGGCCCAGCCATTTGGCTCAAGAATATTGGGTCTCTTATTTGCGGCTATATGCGCCATACCGAATATGGTTGGCGTGAAACATTCTGGGCAGGCCTATACCAACTCGACAAGTTGCCACCGCATGATACGGGCCATAAAGGCTTCGATTGGAGATGGTTGGCACAGACAATTCGCCATAACATGAAGATCATCGAGATCCGCAAGTTTCCCCTGGCCATATTGCCGACTGCGTTCTCCTTTTCAGTATTTATGATCGCAGAACCACGGCAACCTGTTCTGGTTTCGTAATTACCCGACAGTTGGGCCTTCCGGCAGGTCAGGTTCATCTTCCCCCCGGCACAAAAGGAGCAGCACCATGTGCTACAAAGGCAGTCTTGGTTACCAATGAGCCTCAGCCAACTTTACGAATCGGTACGGCATAGGCGGGGTGAGCGCTGCGGCGGTGCCCAGGCGACCGACCATGCCGACCAAATCGAAGCGCCGGTTGAAGCGGTACGTGAATTCTGCGAGGTAGCGCGGCAGATGCTCGGCACGGATCGCCCGGTAGGTGCCATGCATGGCGTTCTTGATGTTGCCCAGCATCGTATCAATCCAGATGAACGCTTTGCGGTGCTGCCGCCCCTTCGGCCCGCTCGTCACGAGCGCTTCGTGGGTACAGCCTGCTTGCTGGACAGCGTTAAAGCACGCCAAGCCATCGGAGCGAACATGGGCGCCGGACTTCAAGTGCTTGCGACTCCAGCGACCGATCTCCCGGCTGCGAAAGACCCTTTGACGCGATCCATGCGCATCGTCAGGGGCTTGCCGCTCGCCGGATCGGTCGCCACGGCGGCCACAAAGGGCGTCTTGCCCCGCGTACCGCGCCCACGCTTGTAACCACGGCGCCGGCCGCCCCAGTAGGCATCGTCCATCTGAATGACGCCATCCAGCGAACGGCTTTGCTCCCGCTCCAACATGGCCTGCATGAGCTTGTGCTTCATAAGCCAGGCGCTGTTGTAGCAGATACCCAATTGCCGGGACATCTCCAGGGCCGAGATTCCGTTCTTCGACTGCGTCAGCAGATAGATCCCCAACAGCCACTTGGTCAGCGGCAGCTTGGTGCCGGCAAACAGCGTCCCTGCCGTCAGCGAAGTCTGCCGACGACAGCGGTGGCATTGGTAGAGCCCGCGCTCCAGCACGCAATGACCCTCGTGCCCACACTCGGGACAGACGAAACCCTGCGGCCAGCGCCAGGCAAACAAGGCCTGCTCGCATTGAGCCTCGGTTCCGTACAAGGCCAGGAAATCGCTCAAACTCATGCCTTTCTGAAACTGCACTTTGTTCCTCGACATCGCTTATCTCCTCATGAAATCAAGCGATGCCAGTTTGCTACCCCTACTGGCTCACAGGCTGAGCCTCATGCGTAACCAAGAAGGTAGTTGTCACTGTGGAGAGATCGCCTTCGAGGTGGAAGGAGAATTGACCCAGGTCGCGGATTGCAATTGCTCGATCTGCTCGCGGATGGGATCGCTCCACTGGTTCGTCGCCCGGGACCAGTTGCACCTTCTGACGCCCGAGAGCAGGCTGGCCACCTACAGCTTCGGCAAGCACGCCATCAAACACCACTTCTGCCCCAAATGCGGCATCCATCCCTTCGGCGAAGGCACCGATCCGGCGGGGAACCGCCGGGCGGCGGTCAATGCCCGCTGCCTCGAAGGCGTCGATCTGGCTTCGCTGCCGGTGATGCATCTGGACGGCCGCTCCCGCTGATGGACCACGGCGATGCCGGCGCCGGTCGGCGACGGCGCGGCAGCGCCGTGTACGCATCCGCGTCATGACCCAGCAGGCCATCGCCGATGCTCCCGTCTGGCATCTCTATCTGATCGAGTGTGCCGACGGCAGCTACTACGCCGGCATCGCGACGGACGTGGCCCGGCGCTACCAGGAGCATGTGGACGGCAAGGGCGCCCGCTATACGCGCGCCCATCCGCCGCGCCGGCTGCTCGGGTCCCGGCTGGTCGGCAACAGGGCTGCGGCCACCCGGGCCGAGCTGGCGCTGAAGCGTTTGCCGAAGGACAGGAAGCTCGCGGCCCTGCTGGCGTGAGAGGCGGCGGGATTTCCCCGGCCCGGCCGGCGGCCCCGGCGCACTACCGCGGCTCAGGCGAACCAGCCGTGGAGGAACCACCCGCCGGGCGGCCGTAGTTCGCGGAAGATCCAGGCCCAGCGGGCGTCGGCGGTGAGGGCAACGAAGTAGTCGCGGCGGGCGTCGCCGAGCTTGGCGCCGCCCCACCAGCCCGACTCGATGCGCTCGGGCCCCGCCAGCAGGCGCAAGGGGCCATTGCGCCAGGGGCGGCCGTCCCGTTCGCGCAAGGTCTCGGGCCGCGCCAGCAACCAGAAGGGGCGCGGCCCGGCAGCGACCGCCGTGCCCGCATCGCCTTCCGCCAGGATGCGGGTCGCTCCTTCGGGACGATGGTCCGGCGCAGCGGCGATGCCGTGCACATAGGCGTCGCCGAGGCGGGCCCGCAGGCGCTCGATGAGGGCGGCCATGCCGTCGCCCCGTTCGCCGCTCCCGAAAAGAACGCCGCTGTGGCCCGGCAGGTCGAGGACGCCGTCGGCGGCGAGGCGCAGGCCTTCGGCCGGTGCGGCCAGGGCCAGGCGTTCCAGCCGTTCCCGCAGCACACGCTCCAGACGTTCCGCGTCCCGCGTGGCGGCGGCGAAGCGCAGCACGACGGCGGTGGGCACCCGGCCCCGGTGGTCCAGGTGGAGGACGCATTCGGCGATGCCCGCCCGGCGGGCCGCGAGCCAGCCGGCCAGGGCGGCGGTAAGGCGCCGGGCGGCGAACAGCAGGGCCGCGGCGTTTTCCACGGGGGCGGGCAGCTCCAGGGACTGGGCGAAGCGCTCGGGAAAGACGAAGTCGGGCCGTGGGTCGGGCAATTCGCCGTAGGCCTGTGCCAGGAGGGCGATGCCGGCGGCGCCGATGCGCTGGGCCAGGCCGGCCCGGGGCAGGCGGCGGGCGGCGCCGAGGGTAGCGGCGCCGAAACCGGCCAGGCGCTCGGGCACCCCGGCCGGCAGGTCGACGACTTCCGGCGGCACCCCGTCGAGGGTCGCCGCCAGCATGGGTAGGTCGAGGCAGATGGCGGCGGCTTCCGCCCGGGCCAGCCAGAGGGCGCCCCGGGGCGTGGGGGCGATGGCCGTGCGGGCGCCGAAGCCCTGGCCCGCCGCGCCCGCCGCCACCGCGGCGACGAGGCGCTCGGCACCGCCGAAGTAGCGCAGGCAGCCGCCGATCTCCAGCAGCAGGGCCCGGGGCGGGGCGAGGGAGACCCGCGGCGTGAAGCCGCCGGCCCAGCAGGCGAGGGTTTCCAGGGCCGCGGCTTCCCGCGCCGCATTGCGCGGCAGGACGGCAAGTTGCGGTGCGACGGCACGAGCGACGGCAACACCCATGCCCGGCGCGATGCCGGCCGCAAGGGCGGCATCGTCGCAGGCGACGATGCGGGCGGCGGCGGCGACGGCCCGCCCCCCTTCCCCGCCCGGTAGCGCGCTGTCGGTGCCGGCCTCAGGCCCAGGCAGCCTGGTGTGGGCTTCGAGGGGCAGCCGGGGCAGGTCGAGCGCCAGCCAGAGCGGATTCATGGAGCTGCGCCGGGCGCGGCGGTTCGAGGACGATGGGGGCGGCGGGCGGCGGGCCGCGCCGCTTGAGGACGGAGACGGCGAGGCGGCCGGCCCGGTCCGCCGCCAGGGCGAGGCGCAGGGGCGCGACGGAGGCTTCGGCGGCGGCCCGCAGGGGGCGGAACAGGAAGGCGGCGGCACCGCCGGCCGCGGCGGCCACCTGGAGCCGGCGCACGGCGCGGGCGTCGGCCTGGGCCGTCCAGCAGAGCACGGCGTCGGGGGCGCCGCTGGCGAGGGCCTGCTCGGCGGCCCAGAGGGCGTCGCATTCGGCGGCGGGCGAGACGACCACGAGGCGGGACAAATCCACGCCGGCGGCGGCCCAGGCCGGCGCATGGAGGGGATGGGGGGCGCCGATCACCAGGGACCAGCCGCCCGCTTCCCGAACGGCCCGCAGGGCGGGCATCAGCAGGCTCAGCTCGCCGAGGCCGGCGCCGTCCGTCAGCAGTTCGGTAAGGGCGCCCCGGGGCCAGCCGCCGCCCGGCAGCTGGGCATCGAGGGCGGGATGGCCGCTGGGCACCGCCGGCAGGGGCGCCGCCGCGAAACGGTCGCCGCGCCAAATATCGGGCCGGGCGAGGACTTCGGCCAGGGCACCCATTACAGCGCGCTCCCGTTGCGGATGAGGCCGACGGCCAGGCCTTCGATGTCGAGGGTACCTTCGACGACGATGGGCGCGTAGTCGGGGTTCTCGGCGATGAGTTCGACGCGGCTGCCTTTCCTGTGCAGGCGCTTGACGGTGACTTCGTCACCGAGGCGGGCGACGACGATCTGGCCGTTCCTGGCCTCGCTGGTCTTGTGCACGGCCAGCAGGTCGCCGTCCAGGATGCCGGCGCCGGTCATGCTGTTGCCGCGCACCTTGAGCAGGTAGTCGGCCTTGGGCGAGAACAGGGCCGAGTCGAGCTGGATGCGGCCGAGCTGGTTTTCCACCGCCAGGATGGGGCTGCCGGCGGCCACCGAGCCCACCAGGGGCAGGCCCAACTGTTCGACGAGGCGGATGCCGCGGGCCGAACGGGGATCGAGGATGATGGCGCCCTTCTTGGCCAGGGCCTTCAGGTGCTGCTCGGCGGCGTTGGGCGAGGCGAAGCCGAAGGCGCCGGCGATCTCGGCGCGGGTCGGCGGCGCGCCGAGCACTTCGAGGGTGTTGCGGATGAAGTCGAGAATTTCGCGCTGGCGCGGGGTGAGACCGTCTGACATGGCTTGCCTCCTTCGGATACTGTATTTTTGTACAGCATTCGGAAAAAAGCAAGCGGCAAAGAAAACCTCAGTAAGGACGCAGGCCCATGAAGCGTTCGAGGGCTTCCACGTGCTCCACTTCCTCGGCGGCGAAGGCGGCGGCCAGGTCCTGCACGTTGGGGTCGCGGGCGGCGACGGCCACCTGGCGGTAGAAGCCCATGGCGCGGCGCTCGGCGTCGAGGGAGAGTTCCATGGCCCGGTCCAGGTCGGTGATGTCCTTCACGTCGGACCAGCGCGAACATTCGGCGGAAAAACCGTCGGGCCAGAGGTAATCGCCCGCCGGCAGGTCGGCGACGCCCGCGTAGCCGGCCCGGTCGAGGGCGTCCTGGAGGTGCTTGCGGGAGTTTTCGACCATCTCGCGGTAGAAGGCTTCCACGTCCCGCTCGCCGCGCAACTCGACGATATTGGCGAGGCGCTCCGACATGTGCATGGCCTCGTATTCCAGTTTCACCGCGTGGGCCAGGAAGGTGGCCAGATTCATGTTCGTTCCCTTGCGGCCAGCCGATGGAATGCGGCGCACCCGCCGCCCGGTCCGCCGGAGAAGAATGCTACACGGGTACGCTGCCGATGACCATGGGATCGTCGCCATGTTCCAGCAGCAGCCGGCGCACCCGGTCCTGCCATAGCTCGCCGAACAGGGCCGCCTCGTCCGGGCTGGCCGCCCCGGTGAGGCAGCGCGGCAGCAGGTCCATCATGCGCGGGTCGGCGGGAATGCCGTCGAGGCGGGCCGAGGCATCCACCGCGGCGCCGGTGTCGAGGCGGGTGAAGCGCAGGGTGCCGCCGATGTCCTGGGCGAAGAACAGCCGCCGCCGGCGCACGAACTGGCCGCCCAGACCCTTGAAGCCGCCCTCGTCCGCCGCCCCGGTGACGAGGGTGGCGACGGCGGCCATGACGCCGGCGACGCCCGCGTCCTTCGTCTCCCGCACGTCGACGCGGATGCCGCCGCGCTCGGGCAGGTCGACGCCATAGAGGGCCTTGAGGGCGGCCCGCGTCATCAGGAAGGCGGAGGCCACCGTGGGGCAGGAATGGCCGGCAAGGCGCACGGCGTCCTCGTAGCGGTATTCGATGACGCCGCCGCGGGCCGCGCCGAGGAAGTCGGCCAGGGGGTCGCGCATGGCGACGACGGGCGCCTGGGCGTAGAAATCGGGGAATTCGGTATGAGCAGTCATGGCGGCCCGCCTCGGAAAATTGGCGATCCTATGCGGGATACCGCCCCCCGCCATTGACGGGAGACAAGAAACCCGGCGACCGCCCTCAGAACACCGCCACGGCGAGTTCCCCGGGGGCCAGCACAGCGCCCCCGCTCACAGGGGCGGCAGACCGTGGCGCCGGCGTGCCTCGTTGCAGGCGTCGTCGCCGCTGCCGGCCGCGGCGAGGGGAGCGAAATCGCGGCAGGGGCTCGGGCGGAATTCGTAGATGGCGCAGGAGACGGACTGGCCGACCTCGCCGCGCAGGGCCACGCAGCGGGGCGGCTGGCGCTCGGTGCCGAGCATGCAGGCCATGACGGGGGTGACGCGATCCACCAGGCCGCCGGGCACCCAGCCGCCCGGCACGTCGTCGAGTTCGCCGCAGTAGAAGGACACCCGGAATGTGGCACAACAGGCGCCGCAGGACTGGCAGGGGTTCGTCACGGCGACCGCCGGCAAGCTAGAGGACGAGACGGCCGACGTACCAGGCGATGGCGGCCATGAGGGCGCTCGCCGGAATGGTGAGTATCCAGGCCCAGACGATGCCGCCGGCCACCGTCCAGCGCACCTTCTTGATGCCGCCGGTGGCGCCGACGCCCATGATGGCGCCGGTAATGGTGTGGGTGGTGGAAACCGGAATGCCCAGCGCCGTGGCGAGGAACAGCGTCGCCGCGCCGGCCGAGTTGGCGGCGAAGCCGCGCGGCTGGTTGAGCTTGGTGATCTTCTGGCCCATGGTGCGGACGATGCGCCAGCCGCCGAACATGGTGCCGAAGCCCATGGCGGCATAGCAGGAGGCCACCACCCAGCCGGGCACCGGGTCGCCGCTATGGGAGATATTGGCGGCGATCAACAGCATCCAGATGATGCCGATGGTTTTCTGGGCGTCGTTACCGCCGTGGCCGAGGCTGTAGGCCGCCGCGGACAGCAACTGCAGGCGGCGGAAGACCCGGTCCACCTTGCGCGGCGCCGATCGGTTGCATAGCCACGATACGGCAACCATGAGGAAGCCGCCGAGCAGGAAGCCCAGCAGCGGCGCGATGAAGATGAAGGCGATAATCTTGCCGACGCCCGCCCACATCAGGGCCGACGGGCCGCCCTTGGCGAGCGCGGCACCGACGAGGCCGCCGACCAGGGCGTGGGAGGAACTCGACGGGATGCCGTAGTACCAGGTGACGATGTTCCAGAGGATGGCGCCGATCAGCGCGCCGAAAATGATGTAGTGGTCGACGATCTGCGGCGTGATGGTGCCCTTGCCGATGGTGCTGGCCACCTTCAGTTCGAAGATGAAATAAGCGATGACGTTGAACGCCGCCGCCCAGATGACCGCCTGATGGGGCTTCAGCACGCGCGTCGACACGATCGTAGCGATCGAGTTGGCGGCGTCGTGGAATCCGTTCATGAAGTCGAAGGCCAGCGCAAGCGCGACCAGCACCACGATGACGGACAGGCTGATTTCTATGCCCTGCATATTGGCGGTTCCGGCCGCTCAGGAATTCTCGAGGATGATGCCTTCGATGATGTTCGCCACATCCTCGCAGCGATCCGTGACGGCTTCGAGCAGTTCGTAGATACCCTTCTGCTTGATGAGCTCGCGCACATCGGCCTCCTCGCGGAACAGCTTGATGATGCCGGTGCGCATGACGCGGTCGGCATCGGATTCGAGCTGGTCGATCTCGTGGCAGAGCTTGAGCATCGTCGGCGCGTTGTCCATGTTGGACAGCAGCGCGATGGCGGAACGCACGCGCTCGCAGCAGGAGACGCTGACATCGGCGAGCTGGCGGGCTTCCTGGGTGAGACGGCGCACGTCGTAGAGCACCATGGATTCGGCCACGTCCTGGATCAGGTCGAGGATGTCGTCCATGCGGGTGATCAGCTGATGGATCTCCTCGCGGTCGAGCGGCGTGTTGAAGGTGGTATGCAGCAGCGCCAGGGTGTCGTGGGTGATCTTGTCGGCGCTTTTCTCGATTTCATCGATGGCCTGGGCGTGGCCGGCGAGGGTATCGGCGCCGTCGCCCATGTCGGAAACGAGGATGGAAAGCTGCAGCGCGCCTTTCACGACCAGTTCGGCATGGGCATTGAACAGGTCGAAAAACTTGCCCTCCTGGGGCATCAGTTTTGCAAACATAGAAGGCGGTATCGGGGTAACGAAACGCCGCGGATTCTAGCAGCTTCTTCCCCGCCCGCCCGTCCGTCGAACCTGATACCATTCGCGGTTCCGCCGATTTTCGAGGCCGGCCATAAAGGCCTTCCAGGGCCTTCCATCAACGTCTCCGCCGGACGCTCCCGCCATGAAACGCCCCCGTTTTTCCCGCCGCAACAAGCAAACGCCCGACACGGAGCACGTCATCCGCCTGGCGACCAGCCTTTCCCAGTCGAGCAGCCGCATCGAGGACGAATTCTGGGAATCCCGCCTTGCCGCCCTGATCGACCGCCTGCTGGCGGACGGCGACGAAAGCGCCCTGACGGCGGCCCTCGACCACCTCTACGGCGTCGGCGGCCGGGCCTACGACGAACTGGCGGATACCATCGAATCCTGCTGCGAAAGCCAGCGCACCGAGACGACGGAAGGTGCCCGTGCCGTCGACATCCAGCTCGTCGCCGCGCCGGTGCTGGCCTGGTCCCGCTACACCATTCCCTCCGGCCCCATCGGCATCGAGGCCATCGCCAACCTGCGTGTGCAGTTGCAGGCCCATGTGCTGGCCAAGGACGCCAAGCTCGGGCTGGCCAACTACTTCTTCAGCCCCGACCAGTTGCCCCAGAGCTACGCCGAAACCGCGGCCCTCACCGAGAAGCTCGCCAAGGCCGCCCTCCACGACCGGGACCTGAAGCTGGACCCGGACCAGATGCCGGAAACGGTGAATTTCCTCTCCGACACCCGCTACGTCCTCGGCGCCATCGCCGTGCCGCGCGGCATGCCGATGTTCCGCTGGCAGGAGGAGGACGGCTCCCGCACCGAGGCCACCAAGCAATGGCGCCTCCAGGGCGGCGAGGCCCTGCGCCCGCTGCTGCCGGCCTGCGCCACCGAGCCCCTGCTGCCCCAGCCCTACCATGCCGCGGCCCGCGAGGCCGACCGGGCTTCGCGCCCCTATTCCCTGCGCGCCGCCGTCGCCTTCCTGCAGACGACGCTCAACGTGGCCGCCAGCGACCTGCGCGCCGTCATCGCCCCCTTCTACGACCGCCAGATCGAGGAATACCGCATCGGCTTCACCCTTGCCCAGTCCACCGACGTGGTCCATGGCGTCGTCTGGCCCATGCTGGAGAGCGAGGACGAAGCCTCCGACGCCCCGGCCCAGATCGAGCTCGTGCTGCGGGAGGCCGGCCTGCATACCATCGTGGCCCTGGACGAACGCTTCCCCCTCGAATACTGCGACGACTGCGGCGCCCCGCTCTACCCGAATCCGGACGGCGAGCCGGTGCATGCCGAGCTGCCCGAGGAGCAGGCGGAAAGCGCGCCGCGCCACCTGCACTGACCTGAACACCCGGGCCGGGACCGGTCCGGGCGGCGCGTCAGCGTTTCCCCTTGCGGCCCTTCTTGCGGGCCGCTTTTTGTTCCGCCTCGGCGCGGCGCCGCTTTTCCAGCGCCTCGTTGAATTCCCGGATCGCCAGGGGGCTGCGCTTGTCGCGCCGCTGCTTCCAGCGCTCGTACATGAGGAAGGGCACGATGGCGAGCACGACGGCGCCGAGGCCCACGGCCAGGTAGAGGAGCAGATGTTCCATGGTCAGGCGATCCGGTAGGGAGCGGGGTCGATGTCCGGCTTGCGGCCGGCCACCAGGTCGGCCAGCAGCTTGCCGGAGCCACAGGCCATGGTCCAGCCCAGGGTGCCGTGGCCGGTATTGAGGTACAGATTGCCGTAGCCGGCCATGCCCACCAGGGGCACGTTCCCCGGCGTGGCGGGACGCAGGCCCGCCCAGGTCTCGATGCCGTCGCGCCGCTCCAGGGCGGGGAACATGGCGAACACGCGCTTGAGGATGGCCTCGCAGCGCGTGGCGTTGATGGAGGTGTCGTAGCCGTTGAATTCCGCCGTGCCCGCCACCCGCAGCCGGTCGCCGAGGCGCGAAAAGACGATCTTGTGGCCGTCGTCCGTCAGGCTCACCGTGGGTGCCGGGCTGCCCGGAGCCAGCGGGATGGTCACCGAATAGCCCTTGGCCGGATAGACCGGAGCGGCAACGCCCAAGGGCGCCAGCAGCAGCGGCGACCAACTGCCCAGCGCCACCACGTAGGCATCGGCCGTCAGCGTCGAGCCGTCGGCCAGGCGCACACCGGCGATGCGCCGCCCTTCCGCCGCCAGACCGGCGACGGCCATGCCGTAGCGGAATTCCACGCCGCGCTCCGCGCAGCGCCGGGCCAGGCCCTGGGCGAACTTGCGGGCGTCGCCCGATTCGTCGTCCGCCGTATACGTCCCCCCCACCACGGGAACCCGGGCACCGGCCAGGGCCGGCTCGATCTCCAGGCATTCCGCGGCCGTCTTCGGCACCCGCTCGCAGCCGTATTCGCGCATCAGGGCCGCCTGGGGCAGCGCGTGCTCGAACTCGGCCGGGTCGGTGTAGTAGTGCAGGATGCCGCGGGTGAGCTGGTCGTAGTCCAGCCCCAGTTCGGCCCGCAGGGCCTTGAGGCGGTCGCGGCTGTAGAGGGCGAGACCGAGGATGGCGACGATGTTCTGCCGCGTGCGCGCCGGCGCGCATTCGGCGAGGAAGCGCAGGCCCCAGGCCCACTGGGCGGGGTCGGCGCGTAGACGCCACAGCAGCGGCGAATCCTCACGTCCCATCCATTTGAGGGCCTTCCAGGGAGCGCCGGGATTGGCCCAGGGCTCGGCGTGGCTGGTGGAAATCTGGCCGCCGTTGGCGAAGCTGGTTTCCAGGGCCGCCCCCGGCTCCCGGTCGATGACCGTCACTTCGTGGCCGTCCTCGGCGAGATACCACGCCGAAGCGACGCCGAGGAGGCCCGCACCGAGGACGGCCACGCGCATGTCAGCGGATGCCCAGGCGGGCGGCGAGCTTGTCGTAGGCGGGCTGCAGCAGGCCGGCGGCACGCAGCATGAGGGTCCGGTCGCCGCGTTTGACGGCTTCGTCGAGATAGCCGACGAGCATGCCCATCATGCGCACCTCGCGCCAGGCCTCTTCCTGCCGCTCGGCGGGAATGCCGTAGGCCTCCATGTCCATGGGCTCGCCGGTCGCCAGCTTCCAGGCCTTGTCGGCATCGGCATAGGCCGCGGAGATCGCCGCCAGGTCGGCATCGCGGCCCTTCGCGCCTTCGGCGACGATGCGCTCCATGGGGGCACGGAAGGCCTTGAGTCCGGCGATGACGGGAAGGTCGTCCGCCGCGGCGAACTGGGCCGCCAGCAGAAGACATGCGGCTGCAAGGAACTTGCGCATGGGAGAATCGCTCCGAATCAAAAAACCGCGATTATACGGAGCCGCCATGGACAAGACCGCCAAGACCGACGCCGAATGGCGCGCCCTGCTGACGCCCCAGCAATACCACGTGACGCGGGAGAAGGGGACCGAGAGACCCTACACCGGCGAGTACTGGGACTGCCACGCCGACGGCACCTACCGTTGCATCTGTTGCGGCGAGCCCCTGTTCGAGGCTGTCGCCAAGTTCGATTCCGGCTGCGGCTGGCCGAGCTTCACCGCCCCCGTCGACGCCGCCATGGTGGCCGAACACGAGGACCGCAGCCACGGCATGGTGCGTACCGAAGTCACCTGCGCCCGCTGCGGCGCCCACCTGGGCCACGTCTTTCCCGACGGCCCGCGTCCGACGGGGTTGCGCTATTGCATCAATTCCGCGTCCCTGAAGCTGGAAAAGAAATAGCCGATGAAAACCGTCGGGAACCTCCCGATATAATCGACGCCCATGAAATTCCTCTTCGACCTGTTCCCGGTCATCCTCTTTTTCGCCGCCTTCAAGCTCGAAGGCATCTACGTCGCCACGGCCGTCGCCATCGCCGCCACCTTCGCCCAGATCGGCTGGGTCTGGTGGAAGCACCGCAAGGTGGACGCCATGTTGTGGACCAGCCTGGGCCTCATCGTCGTCTTCGGCGGCGCCACCCTGCTGCTGCGGGACGAGACCTTCATCAAGTGGAAGCCCACGGTGCTCTACTGGCTCTTCGCCGCCGTGCTGCTGATCTCCGCCACCGCCTTCCGCAAGAACCTGATCCGCCGCATGCTGGAGGAACAGGTCACCCTGCCCGAAGGGCTGTGGGGCAGGCTGAACCTGGCCTGGGTGGCCTTCTTCGCCGTCATGGGCGTGATCAACCTGTTCGTCGCCTTCAACTTCGAGACCGAAACCTGGGTCAGCTTCAAGCTCTTCGGCGGCATGGGGCTGATGCTCGGCTTCATCGTCCTCCAGGGCCTGTGGCTGGCGAAGTACGTGGAAGACGAACCCGCATCGCCGCAAAAGGACTGAGCACCATGCTTTACGCCATCATCGGCGAGGACGTGCCGGGCAGCCTGGAAAAACGGCTGGCCGCCCGCCCCGACCATCTCGCCCGCCTCGAACAGCTCCAGGCCGAAGGCCGCATGATCCTGGCCGGCCCCTGCCCGGCCATCGACTCTCCCGATCCGGGTCCGGCGGGCTTCTCCGGCAGCGTCATCGTCGCCGAGTTCGAGTCCCTCGCCGCCGCCCAGGCCTGGGCCGATGCGGACCCCTACGTCGCCGCCGGCGTCTATGCCCGCGTCGCCGTCAAGCCCTTCAAGCAGGTATTCCCGAAGTGACGGGCGTCATCGAGACGATGCGCGAGCGCCTGACGGCCCTCGACCCCGTTTCCATCGACATCCGCGACGACTCGGCGCGCCATGCCGGCCATGCCGGCGCCCGCAGCGGCGGCGGCCATTACGTCCTCAGCATCGTCTCGCCGCGCTTCGCCGGCCAGGGCACCATGGCGCGACATCGTATGGTGTATGATGCTCTCGGCGCGCTGATGAAGCGCGAAATCCATGCATTAAGCATTACCGCCAGAACCCCGGAAGAAAACTGAACCCCAAGGACTATCGATGAAACGCTCCCTGCTCAAGGCCTCCGTTGCCGCTTTCGCCATCGCCCTCTCCGCCGCACCTGCCATGGCCAAGGACAAGAAGCCGGGCGCCGACAAGGGCGTCGCCGTCGTCAATGGCAAGACCATCCCGGCGAATCGTGCCGAGGTCCTGCTCACCGGCCAGATGGCCCAGGGCCAACCCGATTCGGAAGAGTTGCGCAATGCCGTCCGCGAGGAGTTGATCCGCCGCGAGATCCTGGTCCAGGAAGCCGTCCGCAAGGGACTCGACAAGAAGTCCGAAGTGGTCGCCCAACTCGACCTCACCCGCCAGGGCGTGCTGATCGGCGCCTATCTGAACGACTTCGTCCGCACCCACCCGGTGTCCGACGAGGCGATCAAGAAGGAATACGAGAACATCCGTGCCGCCCTCGGCGACAAGGAATACCGCGCCCGCCACGTCCTCGTCGAGAAGGAGGACGAAGCCAAGGCCATCGTCGAGAAGCTCAAGAAGGGCGAAAAGTTCGAGGAGCTGGCCAAGCAGTCCAAGGACCCGGGCTCCAAGGAGCGCGGCGGCGACCTCGGCTGGGCCACCCCCGGCAGCTATGTGAAGCCCTTCGCCGAAGCCATGGCCAAGCTCGAAAAGGGCAAGTACACCGAAGCCCCGGTGAAGAGCGACTTCGGCTGGCACGTGATCCAGCTCGACGACGTCCGCGACCTCAAGGCGCCGCCCCTCGACGAGGTGAAGCCCCAGATTTCCCAGCGCATGCAGCAGCAGATGATCGAGAAGCACGTCATGGAACTGCGCGCCAAGGCCAAGATCGAATAAGCCGCATCGGCACCGAAACGCAAAACGGGGGCTGCGGCCCCCGTTTCTACTTGCAGCACCCGCCGCCCGGAAGGCCCGTAAAGTGAAGCTCCAGGTTTCCCCCTATCTGCTGCTGTCCCTGGCGAACCTGTTCTGGGCGGGCAACTGGATCGTCGGCCGCGCCTTCCGCGATGCCGTGCCGCCGGTGGCCCTGTCGTTCTGGCGCTGGATGATCGCCCTGGCCTTCATCCTGCCCCTGGCCTGGCCCTACCTGCGCCGCGACTGGCCCCGCATCAAGGCCGCCTGGCGCTGGATGCTCCCATTCGGCGTCCTCAGCACGGCCTGCTACAACGCCCTGTGCTACGTGGGCCTGCAATACACCACGGTCATCAACGGCTTGCTGCTCAACTCCTTCATTCCCATCGCCATCGTCTTCCTCGGCTGGGCCTTCCTCGGCAAGCGCCTGCGACCGATTGAAGCCCTCGGCGTGTTCGCCTCCTTCCTCGGCGTCGTCGCCATCGTCATGCGCGGCGACCCGGCGGTGCTGGCCGGCCTGCAGCTCAATGCCGGCGACATCTGGATTCTCGTCTCGGTGGTGGCTTGGGCCGTCTATACCCTGATGCTGCCGCACCGGCCGGAAATCCATGCCATGTCCTTCCTTACGGCCATTGCCGTCATCGGCCTGCTGGCTCTGACGCCAGCCTACGCATGGGAAATCGCTTCCGGCCGTCTCATCCACCCGACACCGGCCGCCCTGGCCGGCATCGCCTACACGGGCATCTTTCCGGCCTTCCTCGGCTACGTCTTCTGGAACCGCGGCGTCGCCGAGACGGACCCGGCCCGCGCCGGCCTGTTCCTGCACCTGATGCCGGCCTTCGGCATCGTGCTTTCCTTCGTCTTCCTCGACGAACGGCCCGCGGGCTACCACTTCGTCGGCATCGTCCTCATCTTCACCGGCATCTGGCTCAACACCCGCAGGAAGGCATGATCGGCCTGTTCGAAAAGTGGCGCCGCCGCCGCGCCGTCGCCGCCATCGCCGTCGCCCCCGACCAGTGGCGGCACGTGGAGGCCCGTCTGCCCTGCCTCGACTTCCTCGTCGAGAACGACCGTCATCGGCTGCGGGAGATGGCGCGCGAATTCATCGCCATCAAGGAATGGAGCGGCGCCGGCGAGCTGGCGCTGACGCCCGACATCCAGCTCTCCATCGCCCTCCAGGCCTGCCTGCCGGTCCTGAACCTGGGCCTCGACTGGTACCGGGGCTGGGTCGGCGTCGTCGTCTATGCCGGGGACTTCATCATCCCGCGCCGGGAGATGGACGAGGCCGGCGTCGTGCACGAGTACGACGACGATGTCCTCGGCGAAGCCTGGGAAGGCGGACCGGTGCTGGTGTCCTGGTTCGACGACCCGGCCGATGCCGGCGGCGCCAGCATGGTCATCCACGAGTTCGCCCACAAGCTGGACATGAGCAACGGCGAGGTGGACGGCCTGCCGGCGCTGCACGCCGACATGTCGCGTCGGGACTGGATCGCCGCCTTCGAACCGGCCTACGAGGACTTTTGCCGCCGCGTCGATGCCGGCGAGCACACGGCGCTGGACCCCTATGCCGCCGAACATCCCGGCGAATTCTTCGCCGTCATGAGCGAGGCCTTCTTCGAGACGCCGGCCCTGCTGAAGGGCGAATATCCCGCCGTTTACGAGCAGCTGTGCCGGTTCTATCGACAAGACCCTGCCAGCAGGATAGTCTTCAGCCTTTCGTAATAAATCGCCCCGGTTTTCATTCCCGACAAAAAAGATCGGGTATTATGACCTAGGACATACCGCCGGACCCGACCCTGCCCCGTCGATTCCGGCACGCTGCTCCCCCGAACCGGCGGCATGGGAGGCAAGAGGAATGAAGTCATACCCCATCGAAGGGAAGTACCGCATCGGCATCGAGGAAATGGATGCCCAGCATGCCTATTGGATACACCTGATCGAGGAATTCCGCCGGACCGCCTCCGGCCATCTCATCGACGGCCAGGGCCTCAGCGCCGCCAAGCACGCCCTCGGCCAACTGCTCGAATACACGCGCGAGCATTTCCGCAGCGAAGAGATCTTCATCGAGGCCCGGGGCTATCCCCACATGGATGCCCATCGCCGGCAGCACGCGGAACTGGAAGCCGAAGTCGTCAAGCTCCTCGACGAAATCGTCGCCCACAAGACCAACACAACGCCCCTCAAGCTCAACCTGTTCGTCACCGTGTGGCTCATGGAGCACATCATGGAGCACGACAAGGACTACGCCCGCTTCCTGCGGGAGCGCGCAGCCGCCTGAAGCAAGGCGCTCAGGCCGCCGCCGCCCCGACCCGGTCGACGAAAGCCGCGATGGCGGCGCCCACCGCCGCCGCCTGGTCGCGATGGGGCGAATGTCCGCAGTCCTTCAGTTTGAGCAGTTCCACGTCCGGCGCATGTACCGCCAGCTCGGCAATGCGGTCGATGTGGGCCATGCCGGCGTATTCGTCGTCCTCCCCCTGGATCGCCAGCACCGGACAGCCCAGGCCCGGCAGATACGCCTCGATGTTCCAGTCCCGGAATTCCGCACTGCGCCAGATGTCGGCCCAGCCGTAGAAAGTTCTCCGCGCGTCCCGGTGATGGCGTGCGAGTTTCTGCGCCAGGTCCGTGTTCTCGAAGTCCGCCACGGTCGCGGCAATCCCTTCCACCGAACGCGCTTCGACGAACAGGTGGGGCGCCAGCACGGCCACGCCCGCACATACCCGGCCGCTGCCGCCCGCATGGATGAGGGCGATGGAGCCGCCGTCGGAATGGCCGACCAGCACGGGCCTGTCCACCGCCAGCAGGTCCAGCAGGGCCGGCAGGGTCTCCAGGGCTTCCCCATACATGTAGTCCGGCCGCCGCGGCGCCGCCAGCACGTCCGAACGGCCGTAGCCGTAACGGGAATAGACGATAGTGCGACAACCGGTCGCCTCGGCGATGCGAGCCGGAAAGTCGCGCCACAGGGAGACGCTGCCCAGCCCCTCGTGCAGGAAGACCAGGGGCGGCCGGCCTTCCCGGCCGGCCGGATACTCCAGCACTTCCAGCCGATGGCCGCCGGCCTCGACGAAACGATGCTTCACGCGTTGGCGATGCCGCTGACCACGTGGCCCGTGGGGCCGGCCTTGGCGCCGGACTCGCAATGGGCCGGCTGGTCGTCGAAGAAGAAGTCGGGCTGGAACTCCTTGAGGAAGGGGCCCTTCTCCAGGCCGCCGAGGAACATGGCCTCGTCTACCGCGATGTTCCAGTCCATCAGCGTGCGCACGGCGCGCTCGTGGGCCGGCGCGCTGCGGGCGGTGACCAGCGCGGTGCGGATGCGCATGGGCAGTTCGCGGCTCGCCGCCTGCAGGCGGTGCAGGGCCTCCAGCAGGGGCTTGAACGGTCCCGCCGGCAGGGGCCGGCCGGCATGGGAGATCTCGTGGGCCTGGAAGGCCGGCAGGCCTTCGGCCTTGTAGATGCGCTCGGCCTCGTCGGAGAACAGCACGGCGTCGCCGTCGAAGGCGATGCGCACTTCCTCGGGATGGCGGTCGGCATCGACGAAGGACTGGGGATAGACGCGGGCGGCCGGAAAGCCCGCCTCCAGGGCGCCGCGCACGTCGGACTCCAGCACCGAGAGAAAGAGGTGGGCCCCCAGGGGCTCCAGATAGTGGAACGGCGGCCGGCCGCGGGTGAACACGCCCCGCTCCAGGGACAACCCGGCCGCCTCGGCGGAGCGGAACACGCGCAGGCCCGACACCGGATCGTTGCGCGACAGGATCACCACTTCCACGCGATGTTGGCCGTCGGCGTTGAAGGCCAGCAGCTTCTTCACCAGCGGGAAGGCGGCGCCGCGCCGGGCGGCCTGCTCCATGCGCTCCAGTTGCAGGGCCATGTAGGCGGAGTCGTTACTGTCCTCGAAGACCTTGTTCTCCTCCTCGAAATCGAAGAGGGCGCGGGACGACAAGGCGACGACGAGTTTTCCTTGGAGGCTGACGGGCATGGCGGTTCTCAGGCTGGGGGCCGCAACTCTATCAGACGCCCGCTCGCGGCGTAGAGGATGGCCAGCCGCAGGGGCCGCCCCTCGTCCGCGAACAGGGCGCCGTAGCGCTCCAACTGGGGCCGGTAGCGCTCGGCGTGGGCCGCCAGGGCCGCGGCGTCGCCCTCGATGGGCGCGGTCTTGTAATCGACGATCCAGCGCGCGCCGGCCTCGACAAAGGTCCGGTCCACCACCTGGGTGGCGATGCGCTCGCCCTCCCGCGTCGCCACCGCCAGTTCCGCCGCCGCCTCGGGCCGCGCCGCCAGCACCCAGCGGCCGGCCTCGCTGGCGAGGGTCGCCAGCAGGGCCGCCATGCAGCGGCCGGCACCGGCATCCGCGTCGGATTCCGTGTGGCCCTGCTGGCGCAGCCAGCCCTTCATGGCCGGCCGCAGGCTGCGGATGCGTTCCGCCGGCCAGGCCTCGGCGCCGCTGCGGGCGATCATTTCCAGGTAGGCATGGACCAGGGTGCCTACATGGGCCGCCAGCGGGTCGCCGGTCCCCGGCTCGGCGGCCTCCTCCGTCTCGGGCGCAGGACGCTGGGGCAGGCCGCCCGCGGCGAGAATGGCCGGCGTCGCCGGGACAGCCAGGCGCACCAGTTGCGGCACGAAGGGCTCCGACGGCAGGTCGGCACCCGCCGCCGCCCCCTGCTCCGCCGCCGCGAAACGGGCCGCGGCGGCCTCCCAAAGCAGGCGCAGGAAGGTGCCGGCGCGGGGAGCCAGGCTGCCGTCGGCCCGCGGCGTGGCCACGCCCACCAGATGCAGGGCGCGGATCGCCCGCGTCGCCGCCACGTAGAGTACGCGGGCATCCTCGTTGGCGGCGCGCTCGGCCTCCAGTCGGCGCAGGTACTTGTAGAGGGAGGGAGCGCCGTCGTCCTCGCCGCGCCGGCGCAGGGGGGCGGCGACGAGGCTCTCGCCCCGGCCGTCGGCGATCACCTCCTCCCACAGCATCAGGGGCGCGTCGCCGTTGCCCGTGCCCCGGTGCAGGCCGGGCAGGATCACGGTGTCGAACTCCAGGCCCTTGGACTTGTGGATGGTCATGAGCTGGAGACCGGCGCCGGCTTCCGGATCGGGAGCCGCGTAGAGGTCGGCCATCTCGCGCTCCAGCTCCTCGATGGAGAAACGACCCCCGGCATCCAGGGCATCGACAAGATCGAGGAAGGCGGCGGCATCGGCCGCGTCCGCCGCCCCGGCTAGACAGGCGGCGCCCCCCAGGCCCAGCCAGACGCCTTCCACCCAGCGGCGGGGCCGCTGACGGCCGCGATGGGCGAAGGCCGCGCCGACCACCCGGCGCAGATGCAGCAGGCGCCCGCGGCCGTCGGCCGAGAGGCGGGCCAACCGCTCCTCCTCGTGCATGAGCTGCCACAGGGTCGTTTCGTGGGCGTCGCCGGCGAGGACGAACAGGTCGGCCAGGGTGAGGCCGCACCAGGGGGCCCGCAGGATGGCGAGCCAATGGACCCGGTCGGCCCGGTGGTGCAACGCCCGCGTCAGGGACAGCAGGTCCTGCACCGACTGCCGCGCCGCCAGGCCTTCGATCTCCACGGCCTGGAAGCGCAGGCCGGCGCGGGAGCGGCGGATCGCCGCCACCAGGGCGTCGAGATGGCTGCGCGCCCGCACCAGGACGGCGATGCTGCGGCCCGGATCGTCGCGGCGCACGGCATCCACGATCTCCAGCACCTGCCGCGCTTCGATGAGGTCGGCGGCATCGCCCTCCTCGTCCCGCGCCACCACGATGGGGTGGACCACGACGCCCTCGCCCGCCAATGGCGCCCGCGTCGCCGCGAACTCCCGGTAGCGGATGGCGCCGGCGGCGACGCCGTCGGCGGCGGGGAAGATGCCGGCGAAGCTCGCGTTCACCCAATCCACCACCGCCGGACAGGAGCGGTTGTTGCGCGTCAGGCGCAAGCGTTCCAGCTCCAGGCCGCCGATGCCCCGCTCGGCCACGCTGAGGAACAGGCCCACGTCGGCCTTGCGGAAGCGGTAGATGGACTGCATGGGGTCGCCCACGGCGAACAGGGTGCGGCCGTCCCCTGGCGCCCAGCCGGCGGTGAGACGGCGCAGCAGTTCCACCTGGGTGGGGCTGGTGTCCTGGAATTCGTCCACGAGCAGGTGGCGCACCCGGTAGTCGAGGACCAGCGCCAGGTCGGTCGGCGCCTCGGCGCTGCCCAGGGCCAGCAGGGCCCGCTGGGCCACCTCGACGAAGTCGGCCTCGCCCGCTTCGTGGAACACGGTCCACAGCTGGGCCGCCGCGATGCGCAGCAGGCGCGACAAGGCCTCGACGGTACGCCAGTCCTCCTCGCCATAGCGCGGCTCGGGCAGCTCCCGGACGCGGGCCAGGGCCGCGGCGGCGCCCACTGTGAGCTCGCCGAGGGCGGCCGTCATGGCCTCCTTGAGGGGGGCGGCCTCCTTGCCAGGGGGGAAACCCTGGTTCTTGTTCACCTGCTTGCGCGGCGCATCGTCCTCCGTCAGCAGCAGCCGGCACAGGGCGCGCCATTGGGGCAGTTCCTCCGGCGTACCGGCCAGGGGCAGGGTCCAGTCGAGCAGCGCGGCCAGCGGCGACGCGGCGTCCACGTTGCCGGCGGCAAAGTGGGCGAGCGGCATCAGCCGCGCCTGCAGGGCGCCGCCCAGGGCCGCGGCTGCCGCCTCCAGGTCCGCGGCGATCAGGGTGGCCACGGCGGCTTCCGCCTCCTCCCGCAGGCGCTCGCCCAGGGTGTGGGGCAGCCACTGGTCGCGCCGCGCCAGCATGTCGGCCAACAGGCCCGCCAGCCGGCCGGCATCGTTGTCGAGATGCCGCAGGGCGTCGGCCACGGCGGCACCGGCGGCGTCCTCATCCTCCACCTGGGCGAGGGTACGGCGCGTGGCCTCCTCGTAATGGCGGCGCGGCTTGTCGGCCAGGCGCGGCTGGGCGCCGAAGCGCGAGAGCAAGGGCATCTGGCGCGCCAGGCCGGCGCAGAGGGCGTCGATGGTGGTGATCCTCAGGCGGCCCGGGTTCTCCAGCAGGCGCCAGCCCCGCGCCGCACCGGCCGCCAGGGCGGCGCAGGCCAGATCGAAGGTGATGCGCCGGTGCGGCTCGGCGGGCCGGTCGCCGACCGCCGCCCGCGCCAGGCTGGCGAGGATGCGGGCCTTCATCTCGGCCGCCGCCTTGTTGGTGAAGGTGATGGCGACGACCTCTTCCGGCTCCTCCACCACGGCCAGCAGGCGCAGCACCCGCTGGGTCAGCAGTTCCGTCTTGCCGGCGCCGGCCGGCGCCTCGACGATGAAAGAGCCGAGTTCGAGGGCGCGTTCGCGGCTCGCCGCATCTTCCCGCAGCAGGTCGTCGCCGCTCATGGTGCCGTTTCCTCCCGCTGGGCGCGGGCTTCCGCCAGCCGCAGCAGCGGCGTCACCTCGCACCAGGCGAGATCCTTTTCGTCGTTCACGATGGCCGCCGCCACGCCGTCGCGCACTTCGCGGGCGATCTCGGCGATGCTGCAGCGCCAGTGGTCGAGCAGCGCGTCCCAGCCCGCGATGGCGGGGAACAACTTGCGCGCCTTGTCGTCGCCGATGCCCGCCACGCCGGGCAGCAGGCCGCCCTCCGCGGCGATGCCGACGAAGGCGCACTTCTCGCTGCGCACCTGGGCGAAGGCGACGCCGGCGGTCTCGCCCGCCGCGGCGAGGCCCGCATAAACGGGCAGCTGCGGCTCGGCGATGCGGGAGTCGGCCCAGCTCTTCGCGCTCACCGCCGCCGCGGTCTTGTAGTCGATGACGAGGTGGCGGCCGTCCGCCAGTTCGTCGATGCGGTCCACCACCAGGTGCACCGCGATGCCCTCGATCTCGATGTCCACCGCCTGCTCGCAGGCGACGACGCGGAAGGGCACCGGCCGCCCGCGCTCGAAGCCCAGCCAGAGGGCAGCGAGCCGCAGCAGCCGTTCCTTCTCCAGGGCCGCGAAGCGCGGCGCCATGGCCTCCTCGCGGGAGCGGTCGAAAGCGGCGATGGCGGCGTCGGCCGCGGCACCGAGGGCGTCGGCCAGGGCCGCCTCGTCGAAGGCGGCCAGGTCCGCGGAACCGCGGCCACGCCAGAAATGCTCCAGCACGCCGTGGAGCAGCGTGCCGCGGGCGGCCGGGTCGAGGCCCGTCACCGGCTCGCCCAGGGCGCGGGCGCCGAGGCGGTACTGGTAGAAGGCCCAGGCCGGGCACAGGGCCTGGGCCCTGAGCAGGCCGGTGCCGCCGCGCACGCGCTCGCCGGGCGCCACCGGCGGCGCCCGGTTGTCGTCGAGGCGCACCAGTTCCCCGCTGCCGGCCAGGCCCTCGGCGAGCCCCGCCGGTGCGGCGAACTCTCCTTCGGCGGCCGGCGGCAGGCCGGCGATCAGGGGGCTGGGCCGCAACTCGCGCCCGCCCTCCGTCCGCGCCCAGGAAAACACGGCCGTGGGTGCGCTATGCAGCAGGCGGCGCTGGAGGGTCGCCGCGAACTCGGCCTGCACCTCGGCCGAGGCGTTGGGGGCCCCCACGCGGCGCTGCAATTCCGCAGGCAGCAGCGGATTGGGCCGGGCCGGCGGCGGCCAGGCCTGGTCGTTCATGCCCAGGACCCAGACGGCATCCAGGGGCTCGGCGGCGGCCTCCAGCAGGCCCATGACCAGCACGGCAGGCTCGCCCTCGGCCTCGGGCTGGAAGATGCGCTCGGCGCACAGGCGCTGGAGCCGCCCCAGGGCCTCGCCGTAGGCAATGCGGCCCAACAGCCCGTCGAACTGGGCCAGGGCGTCCAGGGTTTCGGCGAAGGCGTGGCGCGCCTGCCATTCGACGCTCGACAGGCCCCGGTCGCCGGGCCAGCCCGCCGCCGCGGCCAGGGCGGCGAAGGCGCGGGCCCACTGGGAGGGCAGCTGTTTCGCCGGCTGGGCGGCAGCCGCCTGCACGAGCCCGTCGAGGACGGTGAGGGTGCGCGGCAGGGCCAACCCCCTGGCCGCCAGGCGGCGGGCCAGCCGCAGGACGCGCTCCAGGGTGGTTTCGGGCGCCAGGGTCTCGCGCAGCCGGGCGTCGAGGCGGTCGCGGGCGTCCGCCTCCTCCTCCGTCGCCCAGTAGGGACGGTGCAGCAGTTCCCCCAGGCGCGCCAGCTCGACGCGCCGGGGCCGCCCTGCCAGGGCCAGCAGGGCCAGGGCGGTTTCCGCGAGGGGCGCGCGCGCCAGGGGCGTGCCGAGGGAGAAGTCGTAGCGGCGCGGCATTTCGGCCCGGGCCGGATCGAAGGCCGCCGGATGAAGGGCCTCGTCCAGGGCCGCCGCCAGCAGGGGCCGCAAGGAGCCCAGGTCGGGGGCGACGATGGCGAGGCGGGCCTGCGGATCGGCCGCCAGCCGCCGCGCCGCCCAGGCCGCCGCCGCGCGGCATTCGGCGCGGACGTCGGGAAAGGCGACGGCCACCGCCGCGGCCGGGGCGTCGCGGGTCAGGGCCAGTTCGAGCACCTCGACGCCGCGGGTCGCCAGGGCCTCCATCAGCCGCGCCTCCTGGGGATGGATGCGGTCGAAACCGGCGAAGGCGATGCGGGCCGGCAGGCGGCCGGCGCCACGGGCGATGCAGCCGATCTGCCATTCCAGGTGGCGCACGGGTTCCAGCCAGCCGCCGGCATCGAGCAGGGCACGGAAGGCTTCGCGCCAGTGCAGAAAGGCGCGGGTCTCCTCCCCCTGGGGCGCCGCCTCGGGGCGGAGGCCCCAGCCCGCCGCGAGCTCGTTGGCCTCGGCCGCCGCCTGGGCCAGGCCCTCCCGGTCGAACAGGGCCTCCTCGGGGGCGCCGCTGTCGGCGGCCCCGATGGCCCGCTCCCATAGCAGCCGTTCCTGGGCAGGGTTGAGGGCGACGCGGCGCGCCGCGTCCAGGGGAATCTCGCCGGCCAGCACGGCATCGCTCACGATGCGCCCCAGCCACTGGGACACCGTCGCCGTCGCCAGGGCCGGCCAGCGGTCGAGGCCGCGGGCGGCCTGGGCCCGGCCGTGGGCCGTGCGCAGGTGGCGCGCCAGACGCGCGCTGGCGCAGAGCACGACGAGATCGCCGCAGGCGTCCGCCAGGGAAAGGGTCACAGCAGCCAAGCGAGAATTCCCAGCACGGTCGTCATCCAGAACACCAGATAGTCGGGGTTGTCGGTCGCCATGTGTAGCCTCCATGAATGTCGTGGAGGCCATTCTGACGGGGTGCAGGCTCATGGCGTGAGCCTATAAAATTCCGCGGGGCACCGCTCCGGCACCGTTCGGCTCCCGGCTCATCGCCAATCGCTCTTCCGCCACACGCGCGCATATGGACACCCCATTGCTGGAAGGCCGTCCCATTCAAGTACGCCGGCGCAGTGCCCTGCGCGCGTCCTTCATCAGCAACATCAACTGCAGGGGATCGAGCGGCGACGGCTCGAAGCCGTGCTTCTCATAGAACATCCTGGCCGTTTCGTCCTTGGCCTGCACCAGGAGGGCGCGAATGCCGGCGAAGTCGGCGGCAGCAGTCGTACGCAAGATGGCGTCCTTGAGCAATCCCTTGCCGACGCCCGCCCCGGCGTAGCGGCGGTCCACCGCCAGGCGTGCCAGCAGCATGACGGGGATCGGATGGCAGCCCACGCCCCGGGTGACGCGGCGCGGCGCTGCCGCATGGTCCACCGCCCCCACGGCCAGGGCGTAGAAACCGACCACCCAGGCCCCGTCGCACGCGACGAACGTACGTGCCGTTTCGGCCTGCTGGGCGGCAAGCGCATGGCGCCTGAGCCAATCGTCGAGATGCGGGACGCCGCTGTCGAAGCGATCCGTCCTATGCTCCGCCGACAGACGGGTCGGCCCGGAAATCACTTTTCCCAAGGCGCCTTGTGTTGCAGCAGGCCCTTGAGCTTCGGGTCCGGTTTCGCCGGCCGGTCGAGGGCAGCGTTGAAGGCATCCCACTGTGCCTGCTCGACAAGGAAATACCGCTGGTCGAGCAGCGTCTGCTCGGCTACGGCACAGGCGCTGTCGAGGATGAACTCCGTCAGCGTCTTGTTCGATGCTTCGGCGGCACGGCGCAACAGCGCCTCCTGGTTCGGCGCGGCGCGCAGGCCGAGGCGCCCCGTTCGCGAGGAGGACGACTCGCGCGGCTTATTGGCGGCAGCAGCAGTGGTAGGCATATCGACCCCCGACAGGATGTTTGCACATTGTACAAACACACAGGAAGGCCATCAAGGCGAGACGCCTTCCTTCCCACGGCTTTCTTTCCCGACTCGGGACGACATCGGTGACCAGGCCCGTAACTTGCGTTATGCCGGCTTCCTAACAACGGAAAAGGGAAGGAATTGCCATGCATATCACCCAATCAAACCTGGAGCTATCGAGTAAGCACGAACTGGAAAGCACATCGTCGCGGCTCCTCAGGTTCATGGAGCAGCCCCGCGGCGAGGCCTCCTTCGCCAAGCGGCTGGACGCCGCGCTCAATGCCGCCCCGCCCCAGATACTGACCGTCGAGACGCCCGAAACGGCCCAGGGCGAGGTCCAGAGCGTCAAGAAAGACAAGGACCCCTTCGACACCATCATGCAGATGCTGTTCGGCCTGCCGGCCTCGGCGGATGCCGATGCCGTGAGCGATGAAACGTCCGCCGGCAACGTCTCCGAGGGCGGCAGGATGCGCGCAGCCCTCCCGGGCATGCGCGTCATGGAACTGCTCCATACCAGCGAGACGGAGAGCTGCACCTTCTCCGCCAGCGGCAATATTTGCCTCGCCGACGGCAGCACCCGGCAATTCGATGTCGGTTACCACATGGAGCGCAGCGAGGAGTCCACGCGCCTGACCACCGGCAGCTTCCGCGATCCGCTGGTGCTGGATTTCGGCGAACCGGGCACGCGCCTCAATGAACACAGCGTGGACTTCGACCTCGACAGCGACGGGCAGGTCGAGAGCATGCGCATGCCAGCCGGCAATTCCGCCGTGCTGTTCCACGACATCAACGGCAACGGCATCGCCGACAACGGCAGCGAGCTGTTCGGCCCGGCGACCGGCAACGGCTTCGGCGAACTGGCGAAGCTCGACAGCGACGGCAACGGCTGGATCGACGAAGGGGATGCCGCCTACGACGACCTGATGTTGTGGCACTTCTCCGACGACGGCCAGAGCAGCTACGAAAGCCTGGAGGATGCGGAGATCGGCGCCCTGGCGACCTTGAGCGCGGAAACGCCGTTCACGCTGAAGGAGGACGGCGAAGCCGTCGGCCAGGTGCGCGCCAGCAGCGTGTGGCTGGGCGAGCATAGCGGCGCCGGCATCGTGCGCCAGATCGACGTCGCCACCACGCCGAAGGAGACCGCAAGCGCATGAAGCGCCTGAAACGCAGATGCCGCCGGCACCTGCCCCACGGCACGGCGCGGGGCCCGGCGGCTATTCCTTCGGCAGGACCTGCATCTCCTGAGCCTGCAAGGCGCGCGGCGCGGAGTCCACCGGGGCGAGGTCGCGGATGTCCTTGTCTTCCGGCGCGGCCCGGAGGTCGCGGAACTTGCGCGCGCTGACGAGCACCCGGGTCTCCAGGGAGCCCACCGCCTTGTTGTAGGCGGCGACGGCCTCGTTGAGGTTCCGGCCGACGCCGGACCAGTGGTCGGCAAGGGTGGCGATGCGTTCGTAGAGTTCCTTGCCGAGGGCGCTGATCTGCTGCGCGTTCTCGGTGAGGGCCTCCTGCTTCCAGCCGTAGGCAACGGCGCGCAGCAGGGCGATCAGGGTCGTCGGCGTGGCGAGGATGACGCGCTGCTCGACGCCGTATTCGATGAGGCTGGGGTCCGCTTCGAGGGCCGCGCTATAGAAGGTTTCGCCGGGCAGGAAGAGGACGACGAAATCCGGCGAGGGCTGGAACTGCTCCCAGTAGGACTTGCGGCCCAGCTTGGCGAGGTGGTCCTTGACCTGGCGCGCGTGGTCGGCGAGCTTGCGCCGGCGTGCCTCGTCGTCCTGCGCCTCCAGGGCTTCGAGGTAGGCGGCGAGGGGCGCCTTGGCGTCCACGACGATGTTCTTGCCGCCGGGCAGGCGCACCACCAGGTCGGGCCGCAGGCGCCCCTCCTCCGTGTCGGTGCTCTCCTGCTCGTGGAAGTCGCAGTGGTCGAGCATGCCGGCCATCTCGACGACGCGCTTCAACTGCAGCTCGCCCCAGCGGCCCCGCGTCTGGGGAGCCCGCAGCGCCTTCACGAGGTTGGCGGTCTCGGACTTGAGCTGGCCCTGGGCTTCGAGGAGCGAGCGCACCTGCTCGGTCAGCGTGGCATAGGCATCCACGCGGGACTTCTCGATGCCGGCGATGTGCTGCTCGAATTTCTCCAGGGTCGCCTTGACCGGCACCACCATCTCGCCGATGGCCTGCTGGCGCTTCTCCAGTTCCCCCTTGGCGGTCTCCTGGTGCTTCTCCAGGGTGGCCTTGGCGAGTTCGAGGAAGGACTGGTTGTTGCGCTGGAGCGCCTCGGCCGACAGGGCGCGGAAGGCGTCGCCGAAGGTGGCGCGCGCCTCCTCCAGGGCAGCAAGCTTTTCGCGGCCGACGGCCCGCTCCCGCTCCAGGTCGGCGTGCAGCGCCTCGGCGCGGGCCCGCAGTTCCGCCAGCTCGCGCTGCTGCGCGTCCACGGCGGCGCGGGCGTCGCGCACGCGGCCGGAAAAGGCGAAGGCGACGAGGCCGCCGCCGATGACGAGTCCGGCCACCAGGGCCAGCAGGGATTCCATTCCGTTCATCCTAGTTGCTCCATGACGCTGCGCGTCTTCTGCGACGCATGAAACGTCGGTGTTGCGGTGCGCGCCAAGGACGGCGGGTATCCAACTCCCTCCATGTCCTCCGGGCCGAAGGAACCCCGGCCCTCCTCCTTGACTTCCGGGAGTCGGATACCCGCCATCCTCGGCTGGATACGCCGGTGCCTTGCGACGGGTAAACACCCACCGCGGCATCGACTCGGGCCGGTGGGGTGCCCTGCTCCGCGCAAGTCAAGAAGGAGGAGCCGGCCCCAGGCCGGCGACGGGTGACATGGAGCGGGGCAGGGCACGCCACCGGTCCGAGCGCTCCGAACGTCAAGATCAATGTCCGACATAATCCAGCGGAATTTCATGTAGCGTCTTCCTATACCAAACTGAGCGTTCACCCCTCGCCAAAACGCCGGATCTGGCGCCCCGCCTTCTTGGTGGGCCGGCCGCGCAGGTCGGCACCCGGCGCCGGCGCGAGGCGCCGCAGTTCCGCGTCGCGCTCGCGGCGGGCGCGGCTCTCCGCCGTTTCCTCGTAGAGCAGCCGCGCCTCGGGGGCGGGCCGCCGCTGTTCGTTCAAGCCACGCACCACCACCGTCCAATGGACTTCGCCGGCGGTGATGTCGATCTCGTCGCCGGGCCGGGTCTCCCGCGCCGGCTTCACGGGGTGGCCGCCGATGTGCACCTTGCCGCCGTCGATGGCCGCCGCGGCGAGGCTGCGCGTCTTGAAGAAACGCGCGACCCAGAGCCATTTGTCGATGCGCTGGCGCCCTTCCCCGCTCATGCTTCCTCGGGGTCCAGGTAGGGATAGCGCACGTCCTCCACCAGTTCCTGCACCTGGCGCGGCGGCGCCGGCGTCAGCAGGCTGACGACGACGATGAGGACGAAGCCCAGCGGCAGGCCGAACACGCCGCAGGCGATGGGCTGGATGCCGAACCAGGCAGCGGCCATGGAGCCGCCGAAAAAGATATGGGTCTGGGCGGCATAGTAGAGGGTGATACCGAGGCCGCCGATCATGCCGGCGATAGCGCCCCACTTGTTGGCCCGCTTCCAGAAGATACCCAGCACCAGGGCCGGGAAGAAGGCGGCGGCGGCGATGGAGAAGGCCAGCCCGACCATGAAGAGGATGCCGTCGGGCTTGAGGGAGGCCACCCAGGCCGCGATCATGGCCGCCACCAGCAGCAGGCCCTTGGTCATGACCAGGCGCCGCTGGGCGGAGGCATCGGGGGCGATCATCTTGTAGTAGAGGTCGTGGGACAGGGCGTTGGCGATGGTCAGCAACAGGCCGTCGGCGGTGGACAGGGCGGCGGCGAGGCCGCCGGCGGCGACGAGGCCCGAGACCACGTAGGGCAGTCCGGCGATTTCCGGCGTCGCCAGCACGATCACGTCCGGGTTGAGGGTCAACTCGGCAAGCTGGAGGATGCCGTCCCGGTTCACGTCCTCGATGGCGACCATGCCGATCTTGCCCCAGGAGGCGATCCAGGCCGGCAAGCGGGCCAGGCTGGAGCCGACGAGGTCGTTGTAGATGACCCACTTCACGAACACCGCATAGGCCGGCGCCGTGACGTAGAAGATGAAAATGAAGAACAGGGACCAGAACACCGACTCCCGCGCCTGGCGCACCGAGGGCGTCGTGTAGTAGCGCATCAGCACGTGGGGCAGCGCCGCCGTGCCCACCGTGAGGCAGATGACGAGGGCGATGAAATTGAGCCGCGCCGTCTCGCGCTCGGCGTCGTCGCCGGGATAGGCCTCCGCATGGGGCACGGGCGGCTCGGCCTTCTCCAGCAGCACCCGGCGCTCCGCCTGCCAGCGGCTGCGGGCCTCGCTCTCGTTGGCCGGCAGTTCGCGCAGGGCGCGCTGGGCGCGGTGGAATTCCCGCACCGGGGCGTTGCCGGTACGCAGGGCTTCGAGCTGCCGCGCCAGTTCGCGGCGTTCCCGCTCCAGCGAGTCGGGCAGGCCCTTGATGCGCTCCTGCAGGCGTTCCGCCCTGACGCGGTAGGCGGCGCGCACCTCCTTCTCCTTCGGTGCCTCGAAGATCCGCTTCTCCACGCTGCCGAGACGCTCCAGCACGCTGCCGAAGGTCACCTGGGGCACGGGAATGCCGGTGACCTTCTGGGACATCATGACCACCGGCGCCAGGTAGGCGAAGATGAGGATGACGTACTGGGCGACCTGGGTCCAGGTGACGGCCCGCATGCCGCCGAGGAAGGAACACACCAGGATGCCGGCGAGGCCGACGAAGACGCCGATCTCGAACTCGATGCCGACGAAGTGGCTGGTGATGAGGCCGACGCCGTAGATCTGGGCGACGACGTAGGTGAAGGAGGCGATGATCGTCGCCACGATGCCGACGAAGCGCGCCAGGTCGCCGCCGTAGCGGGCGCCGAGGAAGTCGGGAATCGTGAACTGGCCGAACTTGCGCAGGTAGGGCGCCAGCAGCAGCGCCACCAGCACGTAGCCGCCGGTCCAGCCCATGACGAAGGCCAGGCCCTGGTAGCCGCTGAAGTAGAGGGTGCCGGCCATGCCGATGAAGGAGGCCGCCGACAGCCAGTCGCCGCCCGTCGCCATGCCGTTGAAGAAGGCCGGCACGCGCCGCCCCGCCACGTAGTACTCGTTCACGTCCGCCGTGCGGCTGAGGACGCCGATGCTGGCGTAGATGGCGATGGTGGCGAACAGGAACAGGTAGCCGATCATGCGCGGCGACAGGCCCATGCGCTCGGCCACCGCCAGCGCGCCGATGAAGACGGCGAAGCCGAAGGTGTACCAGGCGTAAAGCCGCTTCAGGCGGCGATACTGGGGACGGTGGCCGGAAAAGGGCATGGACAGAAGCCGGCGCTAGATGCGGTATTCGAGCTGCAAACGCCCCTGGAGCTTCTTGGCCTGCTTGAAGGCTTCCTTGAGGATCAGGCGGTCGAGCTCGTTGAGTTCATCCGGGTCCACCCGGTTGGCGATGCCGGCCGGCGTGCCGCCCTGCTGCTGGCGCAGGCGCATCTGCTGGATGAAATAGAAGCCGTCGATGACGGCGCCGATGTCGTCGCGTCCCAGCTTGCCCCGCTCGGCGAGAGCGCGCAGGCGCTCGGCGGTGTTCGTCTCGCCGATGCCGTTGGCGAGGGAGAGGATGCGCGCCACATCGACGAAGAGGCGCGAGCCCGAGGCCTTGAGGTCGATGGTGTGGGGGAACTCCTCGTTCTTGTCGAAGCTGAAGTCGCGGATGACGCCGATGGGCGCCTCGACGCGCAGGGCATTGGCCGCCATCTGGCGCAGGAACAGGGAGGCGTTGGCGGTAATGCCGAGCAGCCAGGCGCGCAGCTCGTCGGTGATGGCTTCGTCGCCGTAGAGGGGGCGGAAGTCGAAGAAGATGGTGCCGTTGAGCAGGGCCTGGGGATTGCCGGCCTGGACCCAGGCCTGGAACTTCTTCTGCCACTCGGCCACCGACAGGCACAGCTCCGGATTGCTGGCCATGATGTTGCCCTTGCAGAGGGGGAAGCCGCAGGCGGCCAGGCGCTCGTTGACGGCACGGGCGAAGGGCAGGAAGGCCTGGCGCATGGCCTCGGCCCCGTCGGCCGGCGCCGTGAAGGCGATGCCGTTGTCCTGGTCGGTGGACAGGGTCTGCTCGAAGCGCCCTTCCGAACCGAAGGAGAGCCAGCACCACTCGGTCTTCGGCAGCGCGAACTCGACCTTGGTGAGTTCGATGATGCGCACCGTCAGGTGGTCGTTGAGGGAGGAGATGAGCTGGGTCAGGGGCTCGGCCGCCGTGCCTTCGGCCAGCATGCGCTCGGCGAGGCGACGGATGTCTTCGGCCGCCGCCACCAGGCCGTCCATCTCGCGGGCATTGCGGATGGCGCCGCTGATGGCCTTGCCGCCACCGCTCTGGAGTTCGTAGATGTCGTCCTGGGAGACCACGCCGGCCAGCTTGCCGGAGGCGTCCACCACCAGCACGTGGTGCACGCCGTGGCGCGCCATCAGCAGGGCCGCCTGGTAGACGGTGGAGCGCCAGTTGAGCATCAGCAGCCCGCTGTCGCTCATCACCGACATCAGCATCTGGTCCAGGTCGCAGGACACCGCCGCCACCCGGTAGAGCAGGTCGCGCAGGGTGAAGATGCCGATGGGCCGACCGCTCTCGGGCTCGACAACGACGATGGAGCCGACGCGATTCTCGGCCATGGCCTGCACCGCCTCCTTGAGGGAAGTCTCGGGCATGGCCACCACCGGCTTGCGGCGGATCAGGGCGGCAAGCTGGCTGTGGAGGGTGAGGCGGGCGTTGGAAATGGCGCTCATCGCAGTATCCAGGGAGGGGTTGTGGAAATCAGTTGCCGATGCCGAAGCCAAGGCGCAGATGGGTCTGCAGGCGCCGGGCCTGGTGCAGGGCTTCCCGCAGCAGGCGGCGGTCGAAGTCGTTGAGGCCGGCGGGATCGACCAAATTGTCGGCGGCCATACCTTGCGCCAGGGCGTTGCGCTGACCTTCGAGGCGCAGTCGCAGCACCGCAAGGCAGGCCTGGACGGCGGCCTCGGCCTCGGCCGCCAGGGGCATGCGCGGCTGTCCGGCAAGCCCGCGCAGGCGCGCCAGGGTGTTGACCGCAGGTACGCCGGCCGCCAGCGCCAGGACGCGGGCCGCATCGACGAAGAGGCGGCTGCCGAACTTCTTCAGGTCGACACGGCCGCCGGCGGCGTCTTCCCCCACCACGTCGCCCAGCAGGCCCAGGGGCGGCGCCACATCGAGGGCGTTGGCGGCCAGCATGCGCAGGAAGACATCGTTGCCGGCCGCCAGCTCCGTCAGGTAGGCGCGCAGCGTCGCGGCGAGATCATCGGCGCCGCACAGGGCGCGGAAGTCGAAGAAGATCGTGGCGTTGAGCAGGGCCTTCGGGTCCGGCGTGCGTATCCAGCCGAAGAAGCGCTCGCGCCATTCGTCGAGGGAGAGGCACCAGTCCGGATTGCCGGCCATGATCTTGCCGGTGCACAGGGGGATGCCGCAGGCGTCGAGGTCGGCATTCACCGCCGCGGCGAAAGGCAGGAAAAGACGGCGCAACTCCCGCGCTTCGGCGCCGCTGCTGGCGCTGAAGAGGAGGCCGTTGTCCTGGTCCGTCGCCAGGGTCTGCTCGCCGCGCCCCTCCGAGCCGAGGGAGAGCCAGCACCAGGAGGCAGCCGGCAGGCGATGGCGGGCGGCGGCCAGGGCGACGATACGCCCGGAAAGAAGGTCGTTGAGGGCCGAGATCAGGCGCGTCACCTGCGCCGGCCCGGCATCGTCCGCCAACGCGGCCAGGGCGGCCTGCCGCAGCTGCGGCGCCAGGGCCGCCAGGGCGTTCACGTCGGCGGCGGCGGCGATGCGGCCGGCGAGGTCCGCCGGCAAGTCTGGCAGGGCAGCGCGACAGCTCAATACTTGACCCTCGCGTAGTAGGTCTTCTCGGCGGCTTCGAGGGCCTGGCGCAGGGTGAGGATGCCCATGTCGGCCAGCAGCGGCACCATCTTGAGGAACACCTCGCCGGTGACGAAGGCGTCGCCCAGCGCCGTATGGCGGCCGATGACGTTGATGCCGAGGCGTTCGGCGATGCTTTCCAGCTTGTGGGACTCCTGGTTCGGATGGATGACGGCCGACAGCAGCAGCGTGTCCAGCACCGGCTGGGAGAAGCGCACGCCGATGCTCTCCTCCTTGAGCTGCAGGAAGCGCATGTCGAAGGCGGCGTTGTGGGCCACCAGCACCGTTTCGCTGCAGAATTCGTGGAAGGCCGGCAGCACCACGTCGAGGGTCGGCTGGCCGCGCACCATGTCTTCGGTGATGCCGTGGATGGGGATGCCCTCGGGTTTCAGGGGGATGCGCGGATCGATGAGCTGGTCGAAGATCTCCTGGCGCAGCAGGCGGCCGTTCACGGCGCGCACGGCGCCGATCTGGATGATCTCGTCGCCGGCCGAGGGTTCCAGACCGGTGGTCTCGGTGTCGAACACCGAGTAGGCCAGCTCGGAGAGCTTGCGGTCCAGGTCGATGGAGGCGTCGCGGGCGGCGAAGAGGTCGAAGTCGTAGTACTCGGGCCGGCTGCCGCCGCGCAGTTGCTGGGGCTGCGCCTCGACAGCCGGCATGGCGGCGACCGGCAGGACGATGCGGAAGTAGGCGCGGTGGGCGGCCTTGTCGCGCTGGTACCAGATTTCGCCGCCGTGGCGGTCGATGACGTCGCGCAGGGTGAGCGGGCTGGCCTCGCCCGCCACCGTCATGTTCTCCAGCTCCCATGTGTAGAGGGTCTCGGAGGAGACCGGCGTGCCGGACCAGATCAGGTCCACGAAGGCCATCTTGCCCTCGGCGGACAGGCGAAAGCGCAGTTCCCGTATCTCGTAGTGATCGAGCAGGCGGGCGGCGAGGAAGGTCATGGCCTGGATCAGGGAGAAGCTGTCGGCCCTGATCCAGAGGCTGTCGTCCAGGTCCTCCTGCTTGGTCATCAGCTTGAGCCGGTCCTCGATGCGCCGCTGGGCGGCGGTGACGAGGTCGATGCCGAGCATGTCCTCCAGGGGCCAGCGCGTCTTCAGGGAATCGGCGAACTCGGCGGTGGTGCTTTCGAGGCGCTCGCTCATGCGCGTCGCCTCGTCACGGATGATGCCGACGAAGCGCTCGCGCAATTCCGGCTCCATGTCCGGATTGTCGGCCAGGGTCTCGACGGCGGCACGCACCGAACCCAGGGAGGCGCGGCTGCCGTCCGTCAGCGACTGCATGACCTGATCGCGCTGGGCGTCCCGCTCGAAGCTGCGCGTGATGTTCTCGATGGTGAGGACGTAGCCGGTGATCTCCTGGGCGCCGTCCTCGCCGCAGTCCTCCTCCCCCTCGTCGAGCACCACGGTGCGAAGCACGGGCGCCATCTGGGCCCGCAGCAGCTGGCCGGAGCGCGTGGAGGTGATGAAGTTGGCGCTGGGCTCGGCGCTGCCCTTGCGCAGGCGCTCCTGGATGTTCTCCAGGGCATGGGTGATCTGTCCCCGTTCGAGGATGGAGAAGATCGAGCGGCCGAGACCGATGAGGGCGCCGCCGCTCATGGAGGTGGGCCCCTGGGAGAGGGCCTTGAACTGCAGGCGGGCGCGGTTGTTGTAGAGCAGGATGCGGCCGTCCAGGTTGCAGACGACGACGCCCATCGAGAGCTCCGACATGAGGGCGGCGAGCCGGTTCTTCTCCTCTTCCACCGAGGCCTTGGCCCTGGCGATCTGGGCCTCCACGTCGGTGAGCAGTTCGTCCCGCTGCTGGGCCAGGTCGTTGGCGGCGCGCGCCAGTTCGCAGACTTCCGGCGGGCCTTCCGGCGTGACGCGGAAGTTGCGGTTGGCGCCGAGCATCAGGCGCAGGGTCTCGGCCATGCGCAGCAGTCCGCGCACGTAATGCTTGAAAAGACCGCGCAGCACCTGGAGGCCGAGGATGAAGCCCATGAGGGTCATCAGGGTGCCGATGGGCAGCCGCGGCAGCAGGATGTCCACGATGGCGGTGCGTTCGGCCTCCTGGAGGTCGCCGAAGAGGATGGCGACCGTCAGCAGGAAGGGTCCCGTCATCAGCAGGCCCAGCACCGCCGCAGCGATGAGAAAGCGGGTGCGCGCGTTCATGCCATGCCCAGCAGGGTCCTGACCCTGGCCACCAGTTCCTTGGTCGAGAAGGGCTTGGTGACGTAGGCATCGGCCCCGATGGCGATGCCCTTGGCGACTTCCGACTCCCGGCCCTTGGCCGTCAGCATGACGATCTTGAGATCGCCCTGGGACGGGTCGCCGCGCAGCTGTTCGCAGACTTCGTAGCCGGATTTCTTCGGCATCATGACGTCCAGCAGGACGAGATCCGGACGAAAGGCGGCCGCCTGTTCGAGCGCCGCGTCGCCGTCGCCGGCGACGGCGACCACGAAGCCTTCCTTCTTCATCAGGAACTCCAGCGAAATAACGATGTTCGGCTCATCGTCGACGATGAGAATTTTTCTTGCCATGGGGTCTCCTCCCGGTATTTTTTTGCAATTATCTCGTGTCCTGCAGCGGCAGGGTGAACTTGAACCGCGCGCCCTTGCCCGCCTCGCTCTCGACCCAGAGCCGGCCGCCGAAATATTCGACGATCTGGCGGCTGATCGGCAGCCCGAGGCCGGTGCCCTGGGGCTTGTCCGTCAGCACATCCTGCCCGCCCTGGCGGAATTTCTCGAAAATGCGCTCATGCTCGGACGCATGGATGCCCGGGCCGTTGTCGGCGACCGTCACCTGCGCCAGCCCCCGGTCCACCGCGACGGCGGCGGCGACCCGGCCGCGGCCGGCGGGGGCGAACTTCACCGCATTCGACAGCAGATTGATGACCACCTGGACGAGGCGGTCCCGGTCGGCCAGAACCACCACCGCGCCGGGCGGCAGGTCGAGGTCGAGGGTCACCCCCTTGTCCCGGAACACCTGGGTCATGGAGGCGGCCGACTCGCGCACCACCTCGGCGAGGTCCACTTCGGTGCTGGTCCATTCGGCCCGCCCCGATTCGAGCTTGGCCAGGTCCAGTATCTGGTTGATGAGGCGCGACAGGCGCTCGGTCTCGCCGACGATGATGCCGAGGAAGCGGCTGCGCTCGGCCAGCTCGATCTTCGGGTCCTCGTGCAGCATCTCGGAGAAGGCGCGGATCGAGGTCAGCGGCGTACGCAGTTCGTGGGTGACGGTGGAGATGAAGTCGTCCTTCATGCGATCCAGCTCCCGCAGCCGCTCGTTGGCCTCCCGCAGCTCGGCGGTGGCGCGTTCCAGCTCCCGCGACTTCTGCTCGACTTCGCGGCTGTAGGCCCGTATCTGGGAGGCTTCGTCGAGGATGTTCATCACTTCGTCGAGACCGAGGGGTTCCTCCTGCACCACCGAAGCCACCATGACGCGGGCCGAGGCCGAGCCGATGGCGCCGGCCAGCAGGCTCTCGGCGAAATGCACCAGCTCGGCGTCGGCCGGCAGGGCGTCGAGGCCCGCAAAACCGCGGCTGCGGGCATGGCGTTCGAAGGCTTCCCGCGCCCGCTCGGGGCCGAGGAAGCGGCCGGCCATGGGCAGCAGGTCGGCGACGCGCACGCCGCCGCGCCAGCCGGCCAGTTCGCCGCGCTGCCGCGGCGCATCGACGAAGAGCGAGGCCTGGCGCGCCTCGCGGGCATCCGGCGCCCGCAGCAGGGAGACGCCGAGATAAGCCGCCAGATTGACGAACAGGCTCCAGAACAGGCAATGGCTGATCTCGTCAAGGCCGGTGAGGCCGAAGAGCTGCTGGGGCCGCAGCAACTCGACGCCGAACAGGCCCTGGGTCATGAACTGCTCCGGCAGCCAGCCCGACTTGGCGAAGGACGGCAGCAGCAGCGTGTAGCACCAGACCAGGAAACCGCCCAGGAGGCCGGCCAGGGCCCCCTCCCGCGTGCCGCCCTTCCAGTAGAGGCCGCCAATGACGGCAGGGGCGAACTGGGCGACGGCGGCGAAGGAGATGAGGCCGATGCTGACGAGGGCGTAGGCTTCGCCGGCAAGCCGGAAATAGAGGTAGCCGAGCATCAGGATGACGGCGATGGCCCAGCGGCGGATCTCCAGCAGCAGGCCCGAGAGATCCTGGCGCTCATGCAGGCGCAAGGCGCGCCAGCGCAGCAGCACCGGCATCACCAGGTCGTTGCAGACCATGGTGGACAGGGCGATGGTCTCGACGATGACCATGCCGGTGGCGGCGGAGAGGCCGCCGATGAACACCAGCAGCGTCAGGGCCTCCTGCTGATGAGCCATGGGCAGCGTCAGGACGAAGGTGTCGGCGTCCACGCCGCCGCCCTGGAAGTGCAGCAGGCCGCCGATGGCAATGGGCAGGACGAAGATGTTGATGAGGAAGAGATACAGCGGAAATAGCCAGACGGCGCGCCGCACGTGGGCCTCGTTGACGTTCTCGACCACGGCGATCTGGAACTGGCGCGGCAGCAGCAGCACCGAGAGCATGGAGAGGAAGGTGAGCGCCGCCCAGCTGCCGTAGCTAGCGGCGGTATCGGCGGTGACCATGAGTTTTGCCAGCTTCGGTACCTCCTGGGCCCGGTCGAAGATGTCGCCGAAGCCGTCGTAGATGCCGTAGGTGACGTAGAGGCCGACGGCGAAGAAGGCCACCAGCTTGACGACGGACTCGAAGGCGATGGCCGCCACCATGCCCTCGTGGCGCTCCGTGGCATCCAGGTGGCGCGTGCCGAAGAGGATGGTGAAGGCGGCGAGGATGATGGCGACGTAGAGGGCGCTGTCCTGCAGCAGGGGCGCCGCCCCCGCCCGCGCCGGCATGACGATCTCCGGATAGCCCGTGAGGATGGCGAAGCTGCTGGACACCGCCTTGAGCTGGAGGGCGATGTAGGGTACGACGCCGACGACGGCGATGACGGTGACGAGGCCGCCGAGGAGCTGGCTCTTGCCGTAGCGCGAGGCGACGAAGTCGGCGATGGAGGTGATGCGGTTGGCCTTGGCGACGCGCACGATCTTGTGCAGGACGAACCAGCCCAGGGCCAGCATCAGGGTCGGCCCGAGATAGATGGGCAGGAAGCCGATGCCGGTGGCGGCGGCGCGGCCGACGCTGCCGTAGAAGGTCCAGGTGGTGCAATACACCGCCAGGGACAGGGCATAGACGGTCGGATGGGCGATCAGGGAACGGCCGCTGTCGGCGCGGCGGTCGGCCTGGTAGGCGATGGCGAACAGCACGCCCAGGTAGGCGAAGGAAACGAGGACGATGACCCAGCCCTGCTGCAGCATGGCTCAGTCCTCGCGCCGCTCGATGGCGAGGGCCATGAGCAGGATCAATACCAGCCAGCTGCCGAACAGGAAGGCGTACAGCAGCGGGATGCCGAAGATTTCGGCGGCCCGGTTGAACAGGGCCAGCAGCGGGTAGTTGAACAGCGCGCAGCCCAGCAGGAACAGGGCCGCCAGGCGCTGGGCGGTCAGGCGTGAGTGGTTCATGCGATTCCCCTCCTCTACGCGCGATTGTAGGCGCTATGGGCCGGATATGCGTTCCGGCTGAGCACATGAAAAAGGGCGCCCGCAGGCGCCCTTTGCCGGTGCGATCCGGATTCGCTCAGATGGTCTGCTTGAGCTGGTCCAGGATGCCGGGGTTTTCCAGGGTGGAAACGTCCTGGGTGATTTCCTCGCCCTTGGCCAGGGAACGCAGCAGACGACGCATGATCTTGCCGGAGCGCGTCTTCGGCAGGTTCTCGCCGAAGCGGATGTCCTTGGGCTTGGCGATGGGACCGATCTCCTTGCCGACCCAGTTGCGCAGCTCGTTGGCGATCTTCTTGGCTTCCTCGCCGGTCGGACGCGACTGCTTGAGCACGACGAAGGCGCAGATGGCCTCACCGGTCAGGTCGTCGGGACGGCCCACCACGGCGGCTTCGGCGACGATCGGGTTGGACACCAGCGCGGACTCGATTTCCATCGTGCCCATGCGGTGGCCGGAGACGTTGAGCACGTCGTCGATGCGGCCCATGATGGTGAAGTAGCCGGTCTTGGCGTCGCGCACCGCGCCGTCGCCGGCCAGGTAGAGCTTGCCGCCGAAGTCCACCGGGAAGTAGGACTTCTTGAAGCGCTCGGGATCGCCCCAGATGGTGCGGATCATGGACGGCCAGGGCTTCTTGACGACCAGGAAGCCGCCCTTGCCCCACTCGACGTCATGGCCGGTCTCGTCGACGATGGCGGCCTGGATGCCCGGGAAGGGCAGCGTGCACGAACCCGGCACCAGGGGCGTGGCGCCCGGCAGCGGGGTGATCATGTGGCCGCCGGTCTCCGTCTGCCAGAAGGTGTCCACGATCGGGCAACGGCCGCCACCAACGTTGTTGTAGTACCACATCCAGGCTTCCGGGTTGATCGGCTCGCCGACGGAACCGAGGATGCGCAGGCTGGACAGGTTGTAGTTCTTCGGGTGCGTGGACGGCGTTCCCTCGGAAGCCTTGATCAGCGAGCGGATCGCGGTCGGCGCCGTGTAGAAGATATTGACCTTGTGGTCCTGGATGGTCTTCCAGAAGCGGCCGGCGTCCGGATAGGTCGGCACGCCTTCGAAGACGATCTCGGTGGCGCCGCAGGCGAGCGGGCCGTAGGTGATGTAGGTGTGGCCCGTGACCCAGCCGATGTCGGCCGTACACCAGAAGACGTCTTCCGGCTTGATGTCGAAGGTCCACTTCATGGTCAGGATGGCATGCAGCAGGTAGCCGCCCGACGAGTGCTGGACGCCCTTCGGCTTGCCGGTGGAACCCGAGGTGTAGAGCAGGAACAGGGGATGCTCGGCATCGACCCACTCGGGCTCGCAGGTCGTCGACTGGCTGGCGGCGATGTCGTGCCACCAGACGTCGCGGCCGGCGACCATGTTGCAGGCGCCGCCGGTGCGCTTATAGACGATGACGGACTTGATGGACTCGCAGCCGCCCATGGCGATGCCTTCGTCGACGGCGGGCTTGAGCGGGATGTGCTTGCCGCCGCGGGCCTGCTCGTCGGCCGTGATGACGGCGACGGCGCCGGCGTCCTGGATGCGCTCCTGGACCGACTTGGCGGAGAAGCCGCCGAAGACGACGGAGTGGATGGCGCCGATGCGGGCGCAGGCCTGCATGGCGACGATGCCCTCGACGGACATCGGCAGATAGATGAGGACGCGGTCGCCCTTCTTGATGCCCTGGGCCTTCAGCGCATTGGCGAAGCGGGCGGTCTGATCCAGCAGTTCCTTGTAGGTGACCTTGGTGACCTTGCCGTCATCCGCTTCGAAGATGATGGCGACCTTGTCGCCGAGGCCGGCTTCGACGTTCTTGTCGAGGCAGTTGTAGGAAACGTTCAGCTTGCCGTCCGGGAACCACTTGTAGAACGGGGCCTCGGACTCGTCCAGGGACTTGGTGAAGGGCTGCTTCCAGACCAGATTCTCCCTGGCCAGGCGCGCCCAGTAGCCGGCGTAATCCTGCTCGGCTTCCTTGCACAGGGCCTCATAGGCGACCATGCCGGAAATGGTGGCCCGCTTGACGGTTTCTTCAGACGGATTGAATACGCGGTTTTCTTGGAGAACCGACTCGATCGATGATGACATCTACAACTCTCCTCTAGCGTGAAACATTGAGTATCCCGAAATACCGCAGATACGCACGACTCTGTCCGGCGCCGTCGCCAGCAAATTTAGCAATAGCCGGATTCAGAACTTTTGATTTTAGGCTGAATTAGATAAAAAGTACCTTACGCGCCACTTACACCGGTATTGACGCGGCGCAGCACCGCCGGGGGCCGATGCTAGAATTCCGCCTCCTTAGCCACCCTGCAAGGGCTATTCATGAACAAATCCATCCAGGCACTCGAAGGCTTCATCTTCTGGAGCCGCTGGCTCCAGGCCCCCCTCTACATCGGCCTGATCGCCGCCCAGGGCGTCTATGTCTACCAGTTCATGCACGAACTGCTGCATCTGATCACCAAGGCCGGCAGCCTCAACGAAAACGAGGTCATGCTCATCGTGCTGGGCCTCATCGACGTGGTCATGATCGCCAACCTGCTGATCATGGTCATCATCGGCGGCTATGAGACTTTCGTCTCCCGCCTCGACCTCGAAGGGCATCCCGACCAGCCCGAGTGGCTCTCCCACGTCAACGCCGGCGTGCTCAAGGTCAAGCTGGCCGTGGCCCTCATCAGCATTTCGTCCATTCACCTGCTGCGCACCTTCATCAACGCCGCCCAGGTGGAGGACCGGGTCGTCATCACCCAGGTCGCCATCCACGCCTCCTTCCTGATCTCGGCCATCGCCATCGCCTACACGGACAAGATCATGATGCAGACCCTGTCCCTCTCCAGCCACGCCAAACACTGACCCACCAAGGAACGTTCCCATGGCCGCCATCAAGCAGGACGACTTCATCCAGTCCGTCGCCGACGCTTTCCAGTTCATCAGCTACTACCATCCACTCGACTACATCCAGGCCCTCGGCAAGGCCTACGAGCGCGAGCAGTCGCCGGCGGCGAAGGACGCCATCGCCCAGATCCTCACCAACTCGCGCATGTGCGCCGAGGGCCACCGCCCCATCTGCCAGGACACGGGCATCGCCGTGGTCTTCCTCAAGATCGGCATGAACGCCCGCTGGGACGCGACCATGTCGGTGCAGGACATGGTCAACGAGGGCGTGCGCCGCGCCTACAACCATCCGGACAACAAGCTGCGCGCCTCGGTGCTGCTCGATCCCGCCGGCGCCCGCCGAAACAGCAAGGACAACACCCCCGCCGTCGTGCATTACGAGATCGTCCCCGGCGACCACGTGGAAGTCATCTGCGCGGCCAAGGGCGGCGGCTCGGAGAACAAGTCGAAGATGGTCATGCTGAACCCCTCCGACTCCATCGTGGACTGGGTGCTGAAGACCGTGCCGACCATGGGCGCCGGCTGGTGCCCGCCGGGCATCCTCGGCATCGGCATCGGCGGCACGCCGGAAAAGGCCATGCTGCTGGCCAAGGAGTCCCTGATGGCGCCGGTGGACATCCAGGAACTCATCGCCCGCGGCCCTTCGAGCCGCGTTGAGGAACTGCGCCTGGAGCTCTACGAGAAGGTCAATGCCCTGGGCATCGGCGCCCAGGGTCTCGGCGGCCTCACCACCGTCCTCGACGTCAAGATCATGGACTATCCGACCCATGCGGCCTCCCTGCCCGTGGCCATGATCCCCAACTGCGCGGCCACTCGCCACGTCCATTTCCACCTGGACGGCTCGGGCCCGGCCAGGCTGGAACCGCCGAAGCTGGAGGACTGGCCCCAGGTCACCTGGCAGGCCGACACCAACGTCGCCACCCGCGTGAACCTGGACACCCTGACGCCCGCCGAAGTGGCGTCGTGGAAACCCGGCCAGGTGCTGCTGCTCAACGGCAGGATGCTCACCGGCCGCGACGCCGCCCACAAGCGCATCCAGGACATGCTGGCGAAGGGCGAGAAGCTGCCCGTCGATTTCACCAACCGCGTCATCTACTACGTGGGCCCGGTGGACCCGGTGCGCGACGAAGTCGTGGGCCCCGCCGGCCCGACCACGGCCACGCGCATGGACAAGTTCACCGAGATGATGCTGGCCCAGACCGGCCTCATCTCCATGGTGGGCAAGGCCGAGCGCGGCCCCGTCGCCATCGAGGCCATCAAGAAGCACAAGTCGGCCTACCTGATGGCCGTCGGCGGCGCCGCCTATCTGGTGGCCAAGGCCATCAAGGCGGCCAAGGTCGTGGGCTTCGCCGACCTGGGCATGGAGGCGATCTACGAGTTTGACGTGAAGGACATGCCCGTCACCGTGGCGGTGGACGCCAACGGCACCTCGGTGCACCAGACTGGTCCCCATGAATGGGCCGTGAAGATCGGCAAGATTCCCGTCGCCAAGCACTGACAAGGGGAGCGGCAACGCGATGGGACGCGCCATACGCATCGCGTTGCTGCTGCTGATCCTGGCGACGGTGGCCCAGGAAGCCTGGCTCGCGCGTTCCCGCGCCACCACCTGGAACGACCCGTTGCGCGTCTCGATCTATCCCCTCAACGGCGATGGCAGCCAGGCTGCGGCGGACTATCTGCGGCAGCTCCGCCTGGAGACCTTCGAGCCCATCGAGCGTTTCTTCGCCGAGGAAAGCCGTCGCCATGGCCTGGACATCCATCGTCCCCTGCGACTGACGCTGGCGCCGCCGATTGCCGTCCTGCCGCCCCCGCCGCCGAAGGCCGCCTCCGCCCTCGACGCCATCCTCTGGAGCCTGCAGATGCGCTGGTGGGCCTGGCGCAACAGCAGCGGCGACGGCAAACCCCAGGTCCGCATGTATGTGCTCTTCTTCGACGCCGAACGCAATCCGCGCCTGCCCCATTCGGTCGGCCTGGACCGGGGCATGATCGGCGTCGTCAACGCCTTCGCAACCGATGCGATGGCCGGTTCCAACAATGTGGTCATCGCCCACGAACTGCTGCATACCCTCGGCGCCACCGACAAGTACGATCCCGCCACCAATCTGCCGAGCTATCCCCTCGGTTACGCCGAGCCCGAGAGGAATCCGCGCCATCCCCAGGAGTTCGCCGAAATCATGGCCGGCCGCATCCCGCGGTCGCCGGCCCAGGCGGATATTCCCGAAAGTCTCGATCAGACCCTGATCGGCGCCGGCACCGCCGCGGAAATCCGCTGGAGAAAGACGCCTTGATCGGCGTCTTCGACTCGGGTCTCGGCGGCCTGTCGGTGCTGGCCGCCATTGCCCGCGCGCTGCCGCAGGCGGATCTCGCCTATTTCGCCGATACCGCCCACGTCCCCTACGGCAACAAGGAGGACGGCTTCATCCGGGCCCGCGTGCTCGCCATCGGCCGCCACCTGGTCGAGCGGGGCTGCAAGCTCGTCGTTGTCGCCTGCAATACGGCAACGGCTGCCGCGGTACAGGAACTGCGCCACGCATTGCATGGGGTGCCCGTCGTCGGCGTCGAACCCGGCGTCAAGCCGGCCGCCCAATCGAGCCTGAGCCGCCGCATCGCCGTGCTGGCGACGGAGTCCACGGCCCGCAGCGAACGTCTGGCGCGCCTGGTCCGCGACCATGCCGCCCATACCCGGGTGCAGGTCGTCCCCTGTCCGGGCTGGGCGACACGGGTGGAAACCCTGCAACTGGACGACGACGCCTTCATCGCGGAAGTCAGGGAGCGGATTGCCCCCCTGTTGGCGGACGGTACGGACAGATTGGTACTGGGATGCACCCACTACGCGTTCCTGGTGCCGATACTGGCGCCGCTTGTGGCCGGCAGGGCGGAACTGGTGGATGTGGCGGAGGCGGTGGCCCGCCAGGTGATGCGGGTGGCGGGCCCGGCCGGCAAGGGAAAAGCGCAACTGGAATTGCTCGCCAGCGCCAGGCCGGAACAACTCCGCGCCGCCCTCCCCGCCCTCGGGCTCGGCTGGTTGGCGGAACGAAGCCACTCGATCCGCCTGGTCGCCGCCCGGGACGGCTAGAAAAAGCTTCTTACTTCCTTGCCCCCGGCTTCTGGGGACATTTCGGGTTCATGCAGTAGCGATAGCCGGTTTCCTTGTACTCGCCCATCCAGCAGGCTTCGCAGTGCCGTGCCCGGCGTTCTTCGCCGGCAGAGGCAATACTTTTCTCCGTCTTCTCAACAGGCTTCTGGTCCATGGAAAAAGTCCTTTCGAATCGGCCGCTCTATAACGAAAGCTAGCATATCATGCAGCGCAGCATTTTCAATGCCCCAGCGGGAATCCGCCGTCCCGCGGTGCATCTCATATCGTCCCTTCGCTCAGGTAACGCCTGACCCGCGCCACATCCAGGAAATAGTGGCAGAGCTCCCGGCCTTCGGCCTCCAGTACAGGCACCAGTTCGTTGTACTTTGCTTCCAGCGCCGGATCGGCATCCACGTCCAGCACCTGCACCTCGAAGTCGAACTCGCCGCGCATGGCTTCCAGCGCGGCGAGCATGTCGTGGCACAGGTGGCAATACACCCGGCTGTAGAGGGTGAGCTTACTTGTCACCGACACCCTTGATGATGATGAAGGTCTGGGCTTCGCCGCGCCGGACCAGCAAGGTGATGGTCGAGCTCTTGTCGAACTTCGCCAGCAGCCCGTTGAACTGGTCGACGCTCTTCACGTCCGTCTGAACGCCCTTGTTGATAAGGGCGAGGATCACGTCGCCGGGGCGCAGTTCGGTACGGCTGCCACCGTTGCGCACGTCTTCGACCACCAGACCGTTCTGGATGCCCAGTTGTCGCTTCTGCTCGGCGGACGGCTCGGAAAGCACCAGACCGAGCTTGTTCGCCGCCGCCGGCTCGGCCAGCTTGCCGCTGCGCGAGGCCTTGCCGGCGGCCTTCTCCTCCTGGAGTTCCGCGATGGTGAGGGCAATCTCCTTGGTGGCGCCCTTGCGCCAGACCTGCAGGGTGGAGCGGGTGCCGGGCTTGGTACCGCCGACGATGCGCGGCAGGTCGGCGGAACTGCCGACGCTCTTGCCGTCGAACTGGAGGATGATGTCTCCCGCTTCGATGCCGGCCTTGTCCGCCGGACCGCCCTTCTCCACCGTCGTCACCAGGGCGCCCTGGGGCTTGGCGAGGCCGAAGGAATCCGCCAGATCCCGGGTCACTTCCTGGATCACCACGCCGATGCGGCCGCGGGTGACCTTGCCGCCGGCCTTGAGTTGGGATTGGACATCCATCGCCACATCGATGGGAATGGCGAAGGCGATGCCCTGGTAGCCGCCGGAACGGCTGTAGATCTGCGAGTTGACGCCCACCACCTCGCCGCGCATGTTGAACAGCGGTCCGCCCGAATTTCCCGGATTGATCGCCACGTCGGTCTGGATGAAGGGTACGAAGTTCTCCTGGGGCAAGGAACGGCCCTTGGCACTGACGATGCCGGCCGTCACGCTGGCCTCGAAGCCGAAGGGGGAGCCGATCGCCACCACCCATTCGCCGACCTTGAGCCGGGAGGGATCGCCGAGCTTCACCGTCGGCAGGCCCGTGGCGGCGACCTTCAGCAGCGCCACGTCGGTACGCTTGTCGACGCCGAGAACCTTGGCCTTGAATTCCCGCTTGTCGGAAAGGCGCACCAGCACCTCGTCCGCGCCGTCGACGACGTGGGCATTGGTGAGGATGTGGCCGTCGGCGCTGATGATGAAACCGGAGCCGAGGGACTCGTTCTTGAACTCCCGCGGCACGCCCGGGAACTGGCGCGGCATGAAGCGCTTGAACATCTCGAAGGCCGGATCGTCCTCGTCGAAGGGGAACTGCTGCATCATGCGGCCGTGCTTGACGACCTGGGTGGTGCTGATGTTCACCACCGCCGGACCCTGCTTTTCCACCAGGTCGGTGAAATCGGGCAATTCCTTCGCCTGGGCAAACGCCATGGACGCAGAGAGGAAAAACATCAGCGCAACGGACAATTGTCGAATCATTCCTTGTCTTCCTTCACGAATGAAATAACCTGACGTTTGAGCTTCATGGCCAGCAAGGGTTCCCGTCCGACGGCGATGCGGCCGTTCCAGAAACGCAGCAGGACGAACCCGGCCGCCAGGCCGCTGCCGACACCGATGGCGGAAGCAAGGTCGCCGCCCCAGAGCGTGCTGCCGGCGGCACCGCCGACAAGCGCCGCCGCGACGGGCATCAGGTAAGACAGCAATGCCGCCTTGAACACGCCGCCATCGGCCACCGTGACCAGAACCTCATCGCCGGGCCGGGCACCGACGGTGTTGCGTATCGAGTAGCGGCGCGGCGGCGCACCGAAGTCCAATACGGAGGTCGCACAAGCGTCCCGCTCCTGGCAGCGACCGCAGGCGGAACTGGCTGCCGCGACCTCCACGACCGCAAAGTCGCCGTCCAGCGCCCTGACGACAGCGGGACTTTCGTTCATTTCCGTTTCGGCTCAACGCCGTCGACCAACCGCTTCAGTGCAGCCTGGGGAACGTCGCCCATGGCGACCAGAAGATGGTCGCCGACGATGCGCTTATAGACATTGATCGCCCCCATGGCGAAGTGGCCGACCTCGGCTTTGTCCTTGCGTCCGGCCATGGGCTCGATGAATACGGAAATCGCGGCGAGGCCGTCCGAGAAGATCACGTGGGCCATCCCCGGCATGTCGCCCTGGGCCTCGCGCCGCATGCCGGACATCTTGCGGAACCCCGGCAATTGGGTACGGAACTGCCATTGCCCGCCATCGCCCTTCGCCTCGCTGGCGCGGACGTTATGGACTTTCCAGTCGTCGGGGGAACTCCTCGGCTTGAGGGAATCCCGATCCACGGGAATACCGATACGCAATTCGGTGAAGGCAAAGCTCTCAAGGATTTCGCCGCGTTCGTTCACCAGGCCGGACTTGAGCAAAAGCCCCGACTGGGTGTCTATCCACAGCTGGTGGCCGTAGCGGAACTCGTCCTTGGGCTCGATGAGGATGGACTGGCTCTCCAGGCCGGCCACCCTCCCCGTACTGCCCTTGCGGATCGAGTAATGATCCATCAGCCCCGCCATGCTCGCCGGCAGCAAGGCCGGAAAGGACTGTCGGGCACCACGTTTCTCGACGATCATCAGCCGGCTTTCCGGCAGGTAGCACTTGACCTCATCGTTGCGGCGCAAAACCTCCCGCGGACTGCCGTCGAGCACTTCGATCCGCTCCAGTTCGTTGCCGGCATCGTAGAGATGGGTGATGCGCGAAGTCTCGGTCTGGGCCCCGCTCTGATAAACGAAGGTACCCGTATAGGTCAGCTTCTGCGCCGCCGCCGTCACCCGCTGCAGCCACTGCAGGGCATCCAGGGGCGCATCGGCATGGGCCGGCGCGGTAAGGGACAGTCCGACAATACAACCTGCAATCAGCCGCCTCATTTTGCCGGACCACCTCCGAGCGCCGCCACCGTACGGATCTGCTGCGTGCCGCCGCGGAACTGCACGGAAGCGGTCTGGGTCTGGTGGGCGACCAGATATTCCTGCATGTTGCGCGATGCCTGCTTGACGGGCAGGACTTCCGCCTTCAGCCGCTGCTGCATCGCCAGGTGGGCCGCCGGCGCCAGCCGGTCGGGCTGGGGGCCGAGGGCGATCCAGCCGACGACGCCGACACCCGCGACGGTTGCCGCCAGGGCAAGGACGGGCCTGCGCCAGTCCCGCCGTTCCGCGCGGCGCGGCGCGACGACCACCGGTTCCTCCCGCACGCCGGCCATCACGCGAGCCGCAATGTCCCGCTCCAGGGCCTTCTCGCCACGAAGCGCATCGCCGATCAGCTGGTATTCGCCCCAACAACGGCATAGAGGCGTCTCCCGTTTCAGCGCATCGAGGACCGTGGTCGCGTCGGCCCCATCGAGTTCGCCATCCATCAATCCGGAAAGTCTCGTCTTCATCGGTCCGTCACCTCTCACCATCTGCGATCCGGCCCGGTGTCCAGCAGGGGCCGCAGTTTTTCCGCTATCGCCTCGCGTGCCCGGAATATCCGGGACCGCACCGTTCCAATCGGACAGCCCATCATCTGGGCGATCTCCTCGTACGACAACCCTTCGATCTCCCGCAGCGTAATCGCCGTGCGCAGATCCTCGGGCAACTTGTCCACCGCCGCATTGACCGTGTCGGCAATCTGCCGCGACATCATCAGGCGCTCCGGGGTATCCACGTCGCGCAGCAGATCGCCTTCCTCGTAGGACTCCGCCTCCTCGCTATCCACTTCGGTGGACGTCGGGGCGCGGCGACCGTTGGCCACCAGCCAGTTCTTCGCGGTATTGATGCCGATGCGGTACAGCCACGTATAGAAGGCACTGTCGCCGCGGAAGTTCGGCAAGGCCCGATAGGCCTTGATGAAGGTCTCCTGGGCCACGTCCTCTACTTCCGCCGGATCGCGTACCAGGCGGGAAATCAATCGCATCAGCTTGCGCTGATACTTGCTGACCAGCAGCCCGTAAGCCTCCTGATCACCAGCCTGTACGCGCTCGACGAGCGCCTGATCCGCTTCGCGGTCTCCCATGAGTCCTGTCGATGTGCATGCCATCCGGCAGAGGCCGCAAGTATACCCGAAGGGGATACCCGGGATTTCCGCACCACAGCGTCTTTCCGCTGCATTGAAGACCGGCCCGCCGACGAATAGTTCCATGCCGGCAAGGGCCGATATGGGGAGGAAACGCGTGCTATATTCGCCCCACCATGGCACGCGACTATCTCCGTCAATACGACGCCCTCGTCATCGGTAGCGGCCTGGCCGGCCAAGCTGCGGCGCTGCGTTTGGCTGACACCCGCCGTGTGGCGCTGATCACCAAGCGCACCCTCGAAGACACTGCCACCGCCTGGGCTCAGGGTGGCATCGCCGCGGTGCTCGATGCGGCCGACTCGGTGGAAGCCCACATCCAGGACACCTTCACCGCCGGCGCCGGCCTGTGCGACCCGATGGCCACCCGCTTCGTCGTCGAGCACGGCCGGGCCGCCATCGAGTGGCTCATCACCCAGGGAGTCCCCTTCACGCGGGACAACTCCCCCTTCGGTTTCCACCTCACCCGCGAGGGCGGCCACAGCCATCGGCGCATCATCCACGCCGCCGACGCCACCGGCGCGGCGGTCCAGGAGACGCTTACCGAAAAAGTGCGCAACCACCCGAACATCACGGTGCTGGAACGCCACATCACGGTGGACCTCATCACCGGCGAGAAGCTCGGCCTGAAGACCCAGCGCTGCTGGGGTGCCTACGTGCTGGACATCGACAACGAGCGCATTCTCACCCTTGGCGCCCAGCACACGATCCTGGCCACCGGCGGCGCCGGCAAGGTGTATCTCTACACGACCAATCCGGATACGGCGACGGGCGACGGCATCGCCATGGCCTGGCGTGCCGGTTGCCGGGTGGCGAACATGGAATTCGTCCAATTCCATCCGACCTGCCTCTACCATCCCCACGCCAAGTCCTTCCTCATCACCGAGGCGATGCGCGGCGAAGGCGGCATCCTGCGCCTGCCCGACGGCACCCGCTTCATGCCGGAACACGACGAGCGCGCCGAACTTGCGCCGCGGGACATCGTCGCCCGCGCCATCGACTTCGAGATGAAGAAGCACGGCCTCGATTGCGTGTTCCTCGACGTCACCCACAAGTCGCCGGTATTCCTCGCCAGCCATTTCCCGAACATCTACGCCCGCTGCCAGAAGCTCGGCATCGATATTTCGCGCCAGCCCATCCCGGTGGTGCCGGCCGCCCACTACACCTGCGGCGGCATTGTTGCCGACCTGGCGGCCCGTACCGACCTGCCGGGCCTCTATGCCGTCGGCGAAGCCGCCTGCAGCGGCCTCCACGGCGCCAACCGCCTTGCCAGCAATTCCCTGCTCGAGTGCGTCGTTTTTGCCGAGGCCGCTGTCCAGGACATCCTGGCCGAGAAGGCCCCCAAGCTGCCCAAGCTGCCGGCCTGGGACGAAAGCCGCGTCACCGATGCCGACGAGGAAATCGTCATTTCCCACAACTGGGACGAATTGCGCCGCTTCATGTGGGATTACGTGGGCATCGTGCGCACCAACAAGCGCCTCGAACGGGCGATGCACCGCATCCGCCTATTGGAACGGGAAATCGACGAGTACTACGCCAATTTCCGTATCAGCAACGATCTTATCGAATTGCGCAATCTGGTCCTCACGGCCCACCTGATCGTCCGCAGCGCCCAGCAGCGCAAGGAGAGCCGCGGTCTCCACTACAGCCGCGACTACCCGGAAATGCTTGGCAGGGCAAAGGACACGGTGCTGCGGCCGGGGCGTTAGAACGGGTCTGCCGCCGCCCCGGCGTCAGACAGACATGGCGCGCCAGCGCAACCACAGGCGCAGCAGGCGGTGGCCATCCCCCTCCAGCCCATCCGGCAGCAGGGTAAGCGATAAGTGCCTGCCTTCGACCTGCAACCGCAAAATCACCAGCCAGGGAAAAGCCGTACTTCCGGCGAGAAGCTCGGCCCCATGGCGCCCACCATCGCCCCGCTCCATTTCCAGCTGCCCATCCGCCAGTAGTGTCATGGCCGACCAGGCCGGATGCGCCCGTTGGGTCCGCAACGTAAAGACCAGCGAGATTGCCAGCAGCGATCCGATCCCCAGCATCGATGCCACGGACAGACCGCAGGCGAGCAGCCCCGCAAACACCAAAAGATGAGCGGCGCTCAAGGCGCCGCTCAGGAGGGGGGAGGCTTTCGACCGCAGCGTGACCGGCAGTTGCACGGCCGGCCGCCTGTCCTATACGCGGCGGAAGGCCAGCGTGCCGTTGGTACCGCCGAAACCGAAGTTGTTCTTCATGGCGACGTCGATCTTCATGGGCCGCGCCGTATTGGCGCAGTAGTCGAGGTCGCACTCCGGGTCCTGCTCGAAGATGTTGATGGTCGGCGGCGCGATCTGATGATGCACGGCGAGCGCCGTCAGGACGGACTCCAGGCCACCGGCACCACCGAGCAAGTGCCCGGTCATGGACTTGGTGGAACTGACGACGAGTTTCCTCGCTGCCGCGCCGAAGGCCAGCTTGATGGCCTCGGTTTCGTTCTTGTCGCCCAGCGGCGTCGACGTCCCGTGGGCATTGACGTACTGGACCTCATCGGCATTGAGGCCGGCATCCTTCAGCGCATTGACCATGCTGCGGCGGGGACCGTCGGTATCCGGCGCCGTCATGTGATAGGCGTCGCCGCTCATGCCGAAGCCGGCGAGCTCGGCATATATCTTCGCGCCGCGTTGCTTGGCGTGCTCGTACTCCTCGATCACCATGACGCCGGCACCCTCGCCCAGCACGAAGCCGTCACGCCCCTTGTCCCAGGGACGGCTGGCCGTGGCCGGATCGTCGTTGCGCGTGGACAGCGCCTGGGCGGAAGCGAAGCCGCCGATGGCAAGAGGGGTGACCGTGGATTCGGCGCCGCCGCAGACCATGGCGTCCGCTTCGCCGTACTGGATCATGCGCATGCTGGTGCCGATGGCATGCAGGCCCGTCGTACAGGCCGTCACCACGGCAATGTTGGGCCCCTTGAGGCCAAACATGATGGAAAGATTGCCGGAGATCATGTTGATGATCGTACCGGGAATGAAGAACGGCGAAATCTTGCGCGGGCCGCCGCCGAGGTAATCGTCGTGCGTTCCCTCGATCATCTGCAACCCGCCGATGCCGGAACCGATGTTGACGCCGAAGCGGTCGGCATTCTCCGGTGTCACGGCCAACCCCGAATCGCGAATCGCCTGGATGCCCGCAGCCATGCCGTAATGGATGAAGGTATCCATGCGGCGCGCCTCCTTGGGCGACAGATAGGCGGCGACATCGAAGCCCTTCACCTCGCCGGCGATGCGCGACTTGAAGGCCGACGCATCGAAGCGGGTGATGGGACCGATGCCGCTCTTGCCGGCGACGATGTTTTCCCAAGCTTCGGGAACGGTATTGCCGACCGGCGAGACAAGCCCTAAGCCGGTCACGACGACTCTACGACGCGACAAGGTGATCTCCAGCGATGACGGGATTGGCGAAGCGGAGCGTTCCGCTTACTTCTTGAGGTTGTTGTTGATGTAGTCGATGGCCTGCTGCACGTTGGTGATCTTCTCGGCCTCTTCGTCCGGAATCTCGCACTCGAATTCTTCTTCGAGGGCCATCACCAGTTCGACCGTGTCCAGCGAATCCGCGCCGAGATCGTCCACGAACGAGGACTCCGTCTTGATGTCGGCCTCGTTGACGCCCAGTTGCTCGGCGACGATCTTCTTGACGCGTTGTTCGATGTTGTCCATCAATAGCTCCTTCCCTGTTTAATCGGGTGTGGTGTGAAAACTATAGTGTCAGAGCAGGCTAGATGCGGTACAGACGACGCCTCATGCCGCAACTAAACCTGCGCATTTTACCAAAAATAGGTGACGACCCAGTTGCAGCCGTCAGACCATGTACATGCCGCCGTTGACGTGCAGCGTGGTGCCGCTGACGTAGCCGGCCTTCGGTCCCGCCAGGAAGGCGACGGCGGCGGCGATCTCATCCGCCTGACCGAGCCGGTTGAGGGGGATTTTCTGCAGCAGGGCATCGCGCTGGGCGTCCGGCAGGGCCTTGGTCATGTCGGTATCGATAAAACCCGGGGCGACGCAATTCACCGTGATATTGCGGCTGCCGAGCTCCTGGGCAAGGGCGCGCGTCATGCCGGCGACGCCGGCCTTGGCGGCCGCATAGTTGGCCTGGCCCGGGTTGCCGGCGGCACCGACCACCGAGGTGATGTTGATGATACGGCCCCAGCGGGCCTTCATCATGCCGCGCATGACCAGCTTGGAAAGACGGAAGACGGCCTTCAAATTGGTGTCCATCACCGCATCCCATTCGTCATCCTTCATGCGCATCGCCAGGTTGTCCTTGGTGATGCCGGCATTGTTGACGAGGACGGAGACGGGACCGAACTTCTTTTCGATCTCGCCGATGACGGCTTCACAAGCCGCTGCATCGGTGACGTTGAGCACCGCGCCCCAACCGGCGATACCGGCCGCATCGAGACCCTTCTGGATGTCGGCGGCCCCCGTCTCGGAGGTGGCGGTACCGATGACGATGGCCCCCTGCTGACCGAGTTCCAGCGCGATGGCGCGCCCAATGCCGCGCGAAGCGCCCGTGACGAGAGCGACCTGTCCGTTCAGATTATCCATAACGCTTCCTCAAGCCTTCACTGCGGCCAGAGCCGCTTCAACACCAGCCAGGTCCGCCATGGCACCGCCGACCAAGCCGTCGGCACAACGCTTGACCAGACCTGCCAACACCTTGCCGGGGCCGCATTCATACACGTGGGTGACGCCCGCCGCCTGCATGGCGCGCATGGTTTCCACCCAGCGTACGGGGGCCGCAGCCTGCCGGCCGAGGGCATCCTTGATGGCTGCAGGATCGGTCGGTGTCGCCACGTCGACGTTGTTCACCACCGCGATCTTCGGTACTGCCAGCACGAGTTCGGCCAGGCGTGCCTTCAGCTTCTCGGCCGCCGGCTGCATCAGCGAGCAATGGAATGGTGCCGATACCGGCAGCATCACGGCCCGCTTCGCCCCCCTGGCCTTGCAGGCTTCGGCGGCGCGCTCGATGGCAGCCTTGTGGCCGGCGATGACCGTCTGTTCCGGCGCATTGAAGTTCACCGCCTGGGCGACCTGAGCTTGCGCCGCTTCGGCGCAAGCCGCCTTCACCGTCTCCGCATCGAGACCGAGGATGGCCGCCATGGCGCCCTCGCCCGCCGGCACGGCTTCCTGCATGGCCTTGGCACGCAGCTCGACCAGGGGTACGGCATCCCTCAATTCGAGCACGCCGGCCGCCACCAGTGCCGCATACTCTCCCAGGCTGTGGCCGGCGACCATCGTCGGCATCGGGCCGCCCTTCTCCTGCCAGAGCCGATACACGGCGATGCCCGCAGTCAGCATCAACGGCTGGGTATTGACGGTCTGATTCAACGCCTCGGCAGGACCATCGACAACAAGTTGCCACAAGTCACGGCCGAGGGCCTTGGAAGCCTCGTCGAAGCTTGTCCGGATCGCCGGGCTGTCGCCGTAGGCAGCCATCATGCCCAGGGACTGGGAACCTTGGCCGGGAAACACCAGTGCAAATTTCATTTCATCCCTCGTACTCAGAATTTCAGGAGTGCGGCACCCCAGGTGAAACCGCCGCCGACGCCTTCCAGGAGCACGGTATCGCCGCGCTTGATCTTGCCGCCGCGCACGGACTCGTCCAGCGCCAACGGAATCGAGGCGGCGGAGGTATTGCCGTGCCGATCCACCGTGGCGATGCACTTCTCTGTTGGCACATGCAGCTTCTTGGCGGTCGCGGAAAGAATGCGCAGATTCGCTTGGTGGGGAATCAGCCAGTCGAGTTCATCCGACGACATCCCCGCCGCAGCCAGCACCTCGTTGGCGACATCCGCCAGCACCTTGACGGCAAATTTGAAGACGGCCTGACCGTCCATGCGCAGGAAGGGATCGCCCGTGGGTTGCCCGCCGCAGATCTGGCCGGGAACGGAAAGAATGCCGTGATGGCTGCCGTCGGCGTGGATCGCCGTGGCCAGGATGCCGGGCTCGTCGGCGGCCTCCAGCACCACGGCGCCGGCACCGTCGCCGAACAGTACGCAGGTGCCGCGGTCGCTCCAGTCGAGGATGCGGGAAAAAACCTCGGCGCCAACCACCAGGGCGCAACGGTGGGAGCCCGAGCGGATGAACTTCTCCGCCACCGACAGCGCATAAGTGAAACCGCTGCAGACGGCCTGCAGATCGAAGGCTGCGCCGCCGCTCGCAATGCCCAGCTTCGCCTGCAGCAGCGCCGCCGTACTGGGAAAAATGAAGTCGGGCGTCGATGTCGCGACAATGACCAGATCCACGTCGCTCGGCTTGCGCCCGGCGGCCTCAAGGGCGCTGCGGCAGGCCGGCAACGCCAGTTCGCTCGCCGTCACGCCGCTAGCTGCCAGGTGGCGGGCCCGGATGCCCGTTCGTTCGACGATCCAGTCGTCCGACGACTCAAGCCGATGGGCGGCGATCAGCTCGGCGTTGCCGATGGGGCTGCCGGGCAGGAAACTGCCGGTACCGGTGATACGGGCATACTTTGGCAATTGGCTCATGCGGCGGCGGGCATGGTGTTGGCCATGCGGGAAGCAATTTTTTCGGGAAGACGCTGACGCGCCGCTTCGGCGGCACGCTCCAAAGCAGTGCGGAAAGCCAAGGCATCGGCGGAACCGTGGCTCTTCACCACGATGCCATTCAGGCCCAGCAGGCTGGCGCCATTGTAGCGACGATGGTCGTAGCGGCGTTTGAACGCGCGCAGCGCCGGCAGCGCCATCAAGGCCCCCAACTTGGTAAGGAAGTTGCGGGAGAACTCTTCCTTGAGGCTGTTGGTGATCATCTGGGCCAATCCTTCCGAGGCCTTGAGGACGACATTGCCGACGAAGCCGTCGCAGACCACCACGTCCGTCGTGCCCTTGAAGATGTCGTTGCCCTCGACGTTGCCGTAAAAGTTGAGGCCGCTGTCCCGCAGCAGTTCGGCAGCGCGCTTGACGACCTCGTTACCCTTGATCTCTTCCTCGCCGATGTTCAGCAAACCGACGCTGGGGCGTTCCTTGTGGTCGAGAGCGGAAGCCAGCATGGCCCCCATGATGCCGAACTGAAGCAGGTGCTCGGGCTGGCAATCGACGTTGGCACCGAGATCGAGGACATAGGTATAACCCTTCACGGTCGGCAGGATGCTGGCGATGGCCGGCCGGTCGATTCCCGGCAGTGTCTTGAGGACGAAGCGGGAGATGGCCATCAGTGCCCCGGTGTTGCCGGCGGAGATGGCGGCGTCGGCCGTGCCTTCCTTGACCAGGTTGGCAGCCACGCGCATGGACGAATCCTTCTTGTTGCGCAAAGCGCTGGCAACGGGCTCGTCCATTTCCACGACTTCGCTGGCGTTATGGACACGCAAGCGCTCTCCGAACTCGGCGACCGCCGTCCCGAGAAGCGGACGCAGCTCATCCTCGCGGCCAACCAGGATGGTGGCGCAATCTTTGTCGCATCGGAGGAAGTCGAAGACTGCAGGCAAGGTGACCACGGGACCGTGATCGCCACCCATACAGTCGACAGCAATGGTGATTGCCATCATGAAAACGGCCGGATGCGCCAGCGCACCCGGCCGTATTCGGCTGGACGAATTATTCGCCCTTGGTCTTCAGGACCTTCTTGCCACGGTACACACCCGAGGGGGAGATGTGGTGGCGCAGGTGCGCTTCGCCCGTGGTGGCCTCAACCGCCAGGGGCGGAGTGGTCAGAAAATCGTGGGAACGATGCATACCACGCTTGGACGGCGACTTCTTGTTCTGCTGAACGGCCATGTTGCGACTCCTTGCTCAATGTTTCTTCAAATCAGCCAACGCCGCGAACGGCGATGGCTTGCTATCCCCACCGACCGCGCTCGGCAGCCGGCAATCCTCATGTCTCGGCGCAATCGGCAAGGCCAACAACACCTCGTCTTCGATCAAAGACAACACCGACAATGCGGCATCTGCCGCGACCATGTCGCTCGCGTCGTCGCTCAACTCCTCGTCGGGCCACTCCTGCCCGGGCGCCATCGGCAACAAACGACTATCGACATCGACACCGAACGGCAATGCCGACAGACAGCGCTGACAGGCCAGATGCAAAACCCCGCTGACCCGCAGGTGCAAATACGGCTTGCCGTCTTCGTCCCTGCCGCCATCAAGCGAACAATCCAACTCGCCAGAACCATCGGCAAGCGCATCCGCCAACCTGCCAAGATCTGCCACCGCCACGCCGCCGGCCAGATGGCCGCCTGTGCGGGCGAACTCCAGGCTATCGATGACTGCCCGGCAAATTGCCGACTTGTCTTGGCACGACATAAACGGCGAATGCTATCATGCCGCCCCTCCTCAAGTCAAAGAAAAAGCAGGGAAAAACCCGCCGTGACCCGACTCGTACTCGCCTCCACCTCGCCCTATCGGCGGGAACTTCTGGCTCGCCTGCAGATATCCTTCGAGACGGCAGCACCCGCAACGGACGAAACCCCCTTGCCGGGCGAAGCCCCGGCCGCCACGGCCGAGCGCCTCTCGGTCGCCAAGGCCATGGCCGTGGCCGACCGCTTCCCCGACGCCCTCATCATCGGCAGCGATCAGGTCGCCCATATGGGCGACATCCGCTTCGGCAAACCCGGCTCCCGGGAAAATGCCATTGCCCAGTTGCGCGCAATGAGCGGCCAGACCATCGTTTTCCATACCGGCCTCTGTCTGTTCAACGCAACCACCGGCCGTACCCATGTACGCGGCATCCCCACCGAAGTTCACTTCCGCGAACTGTCGGATGCCGAAATCCTGCGCTATCAGGATAAGGAGAATGCGCTCAACTGTGCCGGCAGTGCCCGCTCCGAAGGACTGGGCATCTCCCTTCTCGAATCCATGCGCGGCGATGATCCCAACGCCCTCGTCGGCCTGCCGCTCATTGCCCTGTGCGACATGCTGCGGGCGGAAGGCCTCGAACTTCCTTGAGCACCGGCACGCTATTCCTGCTGCCGTCAGCCCTCGGCGACGTGGCGTGGCAGACCTATCTGCCGCAGGAAACCAGGGATACCGCCTGCCGCCTGACCCACTTCATCGCCGAAAACGCAAAAACCGCCCGTGCCGAGATCAAGCGCCTTGATCACCCGACGCCCTTGCGGGAAATCGCCATCGAGCAGTTGCCCGAGCGGCTCACGCTAGGTGATATTGACCGCCTGCTGACGCCCCTGACGGAAGGCCATGACCTCGGCCTGATGTCGGAAGCCGGCTGTCCCGGCGTGGCCGACCCGGGCGCCCTGCTGGCCCGCCGGGCCCATGAACGGGAAATCCGCGTCAAGCCCCTAGTCGGGCCCTCGTCCCTCCTGCTCGCCCTGATGGCATCGGGCCTGGACGGCCAACGCTTCGCCTTCCATGGCTACCTACCCCAGAAGGAACCGGAACGCAGTCGCCGAATCGCCGAATTGGAGAAGGCATCCCTGCAGCATCGGCAAACCCAGCTGTTCATCGAGACTCCTTACCGGAATGGAGCCCTGTTCCAAGCACTGCTGGCAACTTGCCGACCCGAAACCCTGCTTTGCGTGGCCAGCCACCTTACCCAGCCAGACGAGGCAGTCGCTACGCGACGGATTGCCGCATGGCGACGCCTTCCACCACCGACATTGGAAAAGCGACCGACGGTGTTCTTGCTGCTCAGCGCAGGCTAGCGCCGAAGCGGGCCAAGGTGGCGACGGCACCCTCCGCCATGTCCGCACCGAACTGCTTGGCGAACTTCTCGGCGAAATTCGGCTTGACCGTGTAGTCGCGGATATCCTCGGCCTTAATAACATCCCGCGCCACGGACTCGACGCTCCCCAGGGCATCGGCCAGACCAAGTTCGATACTGCGGGCCCCGGTCCACAGAAGGCCGGAGAACATGTCCGGTGTTTCCTTGAGCCGCTGGCCGCGCCCCTTGCGCACCACATCGATGAACTGCTCATGGATCTCGCCGAGCATCTTCTTGGCGTGCTCCTTATGCCCAGTATCCTGCGGCGAGAAGGGGTCGAGGAAGCCTTTGTGCTCTCCGGCCGTCAGCAGACGCCGCTCGACGCCGAGCTTCTCCATGGTCCCGGTAAAGCCGAAGCCGTCCATCAATACCCCGATGGAACCGACAAGACTGGCCTTGTCTACGAATATCTTGTCCGTCGCTGCCGCCACGTAGTAGCCGCCCGAGGCGCAGACATCCTCGACGACGGCATAAATGGGCACATCGGCATGCTTGCTGCGCAGACGACGAATCTCGTCGTTGATGATGCCGGCCTGCACCGGGCTACCGCCGGGACTGTTGATGCGCAGGATGACGCCTGCCGTCCCCTTGTCGGCGAAAGCCGCTTGAAGGGCTGCTACCAGATGCTCGGCATTGGCATCGCCGCGCTCGCGGATGACGCCGTTCAACTGGACCAGAGCCGTATGCTTTTGTCCGTCGCCCAAAGTGCTGCCATCGCCCCAATCCACGGCAAGCACCAGAAATACGGTCACATAGGCGAAGCCCAGCAGGCGAAAGAATATCCCCCACCGCCGCCGCCGCCGCTGCTCGGCCAGAGCTTCCAGGGCCAGCTTTTCGATGATCTTGCGTTCCCAGCGGGGATCGTCGGAACCATTCTCGGACACTTCATTCGCCTTCAATCAGGTAGACACAACCATCTCGCTCTTGCATCGCCAGCGGCCGCAAACCCTTGCCACTGCAGCGGCCACCGACACAGGCGCCGGATTCCGGCGCGTAAAGCGCGCCATGGGTACCGCAGACCAAGTATAAACCGGCAACATCGAAGAACCTCCCCTCCTGCCAGTCGAGTTCCATCGGCACATGGCTGCAGCGGTTCAGATAGGCATGGACGCGACCGCGATAGCGCACGGCGAAGGCCGGCTCACGCTTACCCATCCAGTCCACTTCAAAGCGTAAGCCGTCGCCGCGCTCCGCCAGGTCCTCGCTGCGGCAGATCAGGCGTTCGCGCGCAGCCAAACGCACATGTCCTCGACGCTGGCGGAGCAATGCAGCGGTACCTCCGCCTCCAGTGCCGCCCGCGGATGGGCGCCATAGCTGACGGCCAACGCTGCCGTGCCGGCATTGCGCGCCATCTGCAGATCGTGGGTCGTGTCGCCGATCATCAGAGTGGCATCCGGGGCAACCCCGAACTCCGCCATGAGTTCCTCCAGCATCTGGGGATGGGGCTTGGAATGACATTCGTCGGCACAGCGGGTGGCATGAAAATGGGGGCGCAGGCCGCTGCCGTCCAAGGCCCGGTCCAGCCCCCGGCGCGACTTGCCTGTGGCCACGCCCAGGATGTGATCCCCAGCCGCCAATTCATCGATCAGCTCCCGGATACCTTCGAAAAGCACCAGTTGGTGATCGCGGGAAAGGTAATGGTGCCGGTAGCGGTCCACCAGTTGATCATAGTGTTCGGGTTCCAGATCCGGCAGGGCATAGCGCATGGCGTCCGCCAGTCCGAGACCGATGATGTGGCGAGCCCGCTCTTCGCTCGGCGGCTCCAGACCAATGTCCCGGGCGGCTGCCTGGACGCTGTCCACGATGAGAGCCGCCGAATCCATCAGCGTGCCGTCCCAGTCGAAAACGATCAGTTCGAATCTCTTTGCCACTCAGTATTCCCCGCAATCCCGTTTTTCGTTGGCATCCAGACGTTCAAGAAACCGCTTTAACTCCATCGGTAGCGGGGCCTCGAACACCAAGGACTCCCCGCTCAGCGGATGGGGCAAGGCCAGCTTCGCCGCATGGAGGAACATGCGTTTCAATCCCGCCTTTTGCAAGTCCTTGTTGAGGGAAAAATCGCCGTATTTGTCGTCGCCTGCCAGCGGAAACCCGAGATGGGACAAATGGACCCGTATCTGATGGGTGCGGCCAGTCTTCAATTCCACCTCCACAAGACTGAAGTTCTGCCACCTCGCCACCAGTCGCACAATGGAATGGGCTTCCTTGCCCTCCTCAGCCACGGCGACGCGTCGCTCGCCCTCAGGCGTCAGATACTTCTGCAGGGGCAGACGGACGTGCTGGAGCCGGTTGATCCAACGTCCCTTAACCAAGGCGAGATAGCGCTTGCTGATACCCCCTTCGCGAAAAAGGTCATGCAGCCTGGTCAATGCCGAACGCTTCTTGGCCACGACCAATAGCCCCGATGTCTCCCGATCCAGCCGATGAGCGAGTTCCAGCAACTTCGCCTGCGGACGGGCGCGACGCAATTGCTCGATGACGCCGAAACTCACGCCGCTGCCGCCATGGACAGCCACGCCTGCGGGCTTGTCCAGCACGATCATGGCCTCGTCCTCGAAGACCGCCTCGAAATCCCGTGCGGGCACTGCCGACGCAGTTGTCGATACGGTCGCCACCCGGATCGGCGGCACGCGGATCAGGTCGCCGGACGCAAGCTTGTATTCGGGGCCTACCCGCCCCTTGTTGACCCGCACCTCGCCGCTACGCAGGATGCGGTAGATATGGCTCTTGGGAACTCCCTTGGCCAGCCTCAGGAGGTAGTTGTCGATGCGCTGGCCTTCCGCTTCCTCGCCGACTTCGAGAAGCGTCACCGCATCTTTGCATAAATCCTTCATCTGAAATACAATGCGCCTCGGTTTGCCGTTCCGCGACGGCGCGCCCGACGGCCCGAAGCGGCGTCGGCGGCGATGGTCCCGGAACGTTGTTCCGCCCTCCGGCCAACCCGGTACGACGGCGGGACTTTGGTGCGGGACCCCCGGTTGCCGGACGCTCGGCCCGGAAGAAATCCCCGTTCGCAGCATCCCCACCCAGGGCACTTCGCTGGCCCGAAGCAGCGATACTACTTGATTTGCGCGCACCCGGCTTCACCGGCACAGAACGCTTGACAGCCGACCCAGAAAACGAGGGTCAGGCTAGGACAAGAAGAATTCGAAGACAACCGTTTGCTTTAACCCATGATCCAGTTGCAACCCCTGCAAACCTAGTCTGCCGCCAGATACATCGTATCTGACGGCGTGCCGTGCCCTGCCATGCGCGCGGGAGCACACATGAAACGCATGCTGTTCAATGCGACGCAGGCCGAGGAACTCCGCGTCGCGATCGTTGATGGTCAGAAACTGATCGACCTCGACATCGAATCGGCCGCCAAGGAACAACGCAAGAGCAATATCTACAAGGCGGTCATCACCCGCATCGAGCCCAGCCTCGAAGCCGCCTTCGTCGATTACGGCGCCGAGCGCCACGGCTTCCTGCCTTTCAAGGAAGTCTCCCGCTCCTATTTCAACGGCGACGTGGAACCGAGCCGCGCCCGCATCCAGGACGCCCTCAAGGTCGGCCAGGAAATCATCGTCCAGGTCGAGAAGGACGAGCGCGGCAACAAGGGCGCCGCCCTCACCACCTTCATCTCCCTGGCCGGCCGCTACCTCGTGCTGATGCCGAACAACCCGCGCGGCGGCGGCGTCTCGCGCCGCGTCGAGGGCGAGGACCGCCAGGAACTGCGCGAGATCATGGACCAGCTCGACGTGCCCCAGGGCATGAGCCTGATCGCCCGCACCGCCGGCATCGGCCGCAGCAAGGAAGAGCTCGAGTGGGACATGAACTACCTGATGCAACTCTGGCTCGCCATCGAAGGCGCCGCGAAGTCGCAGTCGGGTGCCTTCCTGATCTACCTCGAGTCGAGCCTGGTGATCCGCGCCATCCGCGACTACTTCCACGCCGACATCGGTGAAATCCTCATCGACACCGACGACATCTTCGAGCAGGCCCAGCACTTCATGGCCACGGTGATGCCGTCCAACGTCTCCCGTATCAAGCGCTACCACGACGACGTGCCGCTGTTCTCGCGCTTCCAGATCGAGCACCAGATCGAGTCGGCCTACTCGCGCCAGGTCAACCTCCCTTCCGGCGGCGCCATCGTCATCGACCATACCGAAGCCCTGGTTTCCGTCGACGTAAACTCTGGCCGTGCCACCAAGGGCAGCGACATCGAGGAAACCGCCTTCCGCACCAACTGCGAAGCCGCCGACGAAATCGCCCGCCAGCTGCGCCTGCGCGACTTGGGCGGCCTCATCGTCATCGACTTCATCGACATGGAGTCGACGAAGAACCAGCGCGAAGTCGAGAACCGCCTGCGCGACGCCCTGCACTTCGACCGCGCCCGCGTGCAGACGGGCAAGATCAGCCGCTTCGGCCTGCTCGAACTTTCGCGCCAGCGCCTGCGCCCGGCCCTGGCCGAAACCAGCTACATCACCTGCCCGCGCTGCACCGGCACCGGCCACATCCGCAGCACCGAATCCGCCGCCCTGCACATCCTGCGCATCCTCGAAGAGGAAGCGATGAAGGAGAACACCGGCGCGATCCACTGCCAGGTCCCGGTGGATGTCGGCACCTTCCTGCTCAACGAGAAGCGCGTCGACATCGCCCGCATCGAGGTGCGCCACCGCGTCAATCTCGTCATCGTGCCGAACCGTCATCTGGAAACGCCGCAGCACGAGATCATCCGCCTGCGTCACGACCAACTGAATCAGGAAGGCATCGCCCTGCCGAGCTACCAGATGGCCGAGAAGCCGGCCGAGGAAACCTACCAGCCGCCGTCCGCCCAGAACGAGCCCAAGGTCCAGAAGCCCCAGGCCGCCGTCCGCGGCATCACCCCCGACCAGCCGGCCCCCATCGTCGAGGCGAAGCCCGCGGCAGCCGCCCCGGCACCGAAGGAAGAAGCCGGCATCATTTCCAAGATCTTCTCCTGGTTCAAGGGCAACAAGAAGGAAGCCGAACCGGCCGCCGAGAAAAAAACCGACAAGCCCGCCCGTCGTGAACGGGGCGAGCGCGGCGAACGAGGCGAACGCAATGGCCGTGGTGGCCGCAACCGCCGCGAAGGCCGTGAAGGCCGCGAGGACAGGGAAGAACGCCAGGGTCGCGGCGAGCGCGGTGAGCGCAAGGAACCCCGCGGCGATCAGCAACGCCAGCAGCAGCCGAAACGCGACGAACAGCCGCAGGAAGGCCAGCGGGAAGGTCGCCGTCAGCGCGGTGAGCGTCAGGAAGGTCGCCAGGAACGTGGCGAGCGTGGTGAACGCGGCGAGCGCCAACCCCGGGCACCGCGTGCCGATGCCGCAGTCGCCCAGGAGATGACGACTGACACCACCGCCCTTCCGCAAACCGATCTGCCGCAAGGCGAAGGCCAGCAGCAGGGCGAAGGCCGCCGCCGTGGTCGTCGTGGCGGTCGCGGGCGTGGCGAACGCCGTACCGAGGAAGGCAGCAACGTTGTCGAGAACGCCGCCGTGGCACAGCAGGCGGAGCCCGCCGGCACCGAGCCCCTGCCGACGCCCTGGCCCACGCCGGTTCCGCTGGAAGCCGCCGCCGAACCGCAGCCGGTAATCGATGAAACCACAGTGGCGGCGGTTGCCGCCCAGCCCATTGTGATCGCCGAGGAGCAGATCACCGCTCCAGCCGTGGAAGCCGTTGCCGTGGTTCCCGCACCGGCGCCCCTGCCGGCTCCGGAGCCCGTCCCGGCCCCTGCATCTGTGGCAGTCACCGCTCCCGAGCCGATTCAGCCGATGGTGGCGGCGACTCCCGCGCCGATGGTCGAACAGCCGCCGGTAGATATCGCCACCAACCTGGAGCAGGTCGGCCTCGTGATGATCGAAACGGCCGCCTCCGCCCCGGTGCAGCAGATCGTCGTGCCGCAACCGCCGCTGGGCCGCAAGCCCAAGGCTGCGGCAGTCATCGCCGCGGAACCGCTGCAGATGGTCGAAACGCGGAAGGAGTAGTACTGCCCGACGCAAGTCGGCAGGCAAGGGCACGCGCTGTGCAGCGCGTGCCCTTTTTATTTGTGCCGCAAGCTGGCGATGAGTCCGGCGGCAGCGGCTTCGACGAGATCGAGTACCTGCTCGAAACCATCCGCATCGCCATAGTAAGGATCGGGCACTTCGTCCTCGTCGCACGCAGAGGCATAATCCAGGAACAACCTTAGCTTATGGCTATGCTGAACGGGGCAGGCGCGCATCAGGAGCGCCAGGTTGTCGCGATCCATGGCCAGGATGTGATCGAAACGGACAAAGTCGAAATCGTTGACCTGACGCGCCCGCAATGAGGTTAGGTCATAGCCGCGCCGGGCCGCCGCCTGGAGCGTACGCGGGTCCGGCGCCTTGCCGATGTGATAAGCATGGGTACCGGCCGAATCCACATCCACCCACTGGGCCATCCCCTCCCGCTCCAGGAAAGCACGCAAGACACCTTCCGCCGTCGGTGAACGACAAATATTGCCCATGCAAACCATGAGCACGCCAACCTTAGCAATCATTCTGCGATCCCTGACGATGATCCCCGACCTATGATCGCATATTGCCAGTACCAAATCTGCGACGCCGCCAATACCCATGCCGTCACAGCGAAAATATTCCTTGCCATCGGCACTGGCTTCCCGTATGGTGGCCGGGCATTCGATTCAAGTTGTGTTGCTGTTCTGTAGTAGCCCGCCCTTTCCGGCGCCGTTTCTCCGCTGCCAACCACCTTTCTTGATTTCGCTTGCACAAGGGCATCTGCCCGACATTTCATTTCTTCAAGGAAAAGTTACATGGCAACTGGTACCGTTAAGTGGTTCAACGACGCTAAGGGCTTCGGCTTCATCACCCCGGACGATGGCGGCGACGATCTGTTCGCCCATTTCTCCGAAATCCAGGCCCAGGGCTTCAAGTCCCTGCAGGAAGGCCAGAAGGTCAGCTTCGAAGTCAAGATGGGCCCGAAGGGCAAGCAGGCCTCCGCGATCAAGCCCATGTAATTTGGGTTTCACCGCGTGACCGAAGAACCGCAGCGCAGGCTGCGGTTTTTTTTCGTCCCTACCCAGCCTGGTCGTGATCGTGCAGGTCGGCGCCGAAAGCCAGCTTCTTGATGCGGAAGAGTTCATCTCGGGCTGCCGCCGCCTGCTCGAACTCCAGGTTCTTGGCATGCTCCTGCATGGTCTTTTCCAGACGCTTGATCTCCTTAGCCAAAGCCTTCTCGCTCATGGCCTCGTAGCGGGCCGACTCCTCGGCGGCCTTGAGTTCGCGGCCGGCCGCATCGCTGTCGTAAACGCCGTCGATGATGTCCTTGATGCGCTTCTTCACGCCCACGGGTGTGATGCCGTGCTCGGCGTTGAAGGCCATCTGCTTGGTACGGCGGCGTTCGGTCTCGGCCATGGCGCGGCGCATGGAATCGGTGATGCGGTCGGCATAGAGGATCGCCGTGCCGTTGAGGTGGCGCGCCGCCCGCCCCATGGTCTGGATCAGGGAGCGCTCGGAACGCAGGAAGCCCTCCTTGTCGGCGTCGAGGATGGCCACCAGGGAAACCTCGGGAATGTCGAGACCCTCACGCAGCAGGTTGATGCCCACCAGCACGTCGAACTCGCCGAGGCGCAGGTCGCGGATGATTTCCACCCGCTCCACCGTATCGATGTCCGAGTGCAGGTAGCGCACCTTGATGCCGTTGTCGCCCAAGTACTCGGTAAGCTGCTCGGCAAGACGCTTGGTCAGCGTCGTCACCAGTACCCTCTCCTCCTTGGCGATGCGGCGCTTGATCTCCGCCAGCAGGTCGTCCACCTGGGTCGTCGCGGGTCGCACGATCACTTCCGGGTCCACCAGGCCCGTGGGCCGCACCACCTGCTCCACCACCTGCCCCTGGTGCTCCTTCTCGTAATCGGCAGGCGTCGCCGAGACGAAGACGGTCTGGGGCATCAGCCGCTCGAATTCATCGAACTTGAGGGGCCGGTTGTCCAGGGCCGAGGGCAGGCGGAAGCCGTAATTGACGAGGTTTTCCTTGCGCGAGCGGTCGCCCTTGTACATGCCGCCCACCTGAGGAATCGCCACATGGGACTCGTCGATGAACATCAGCGAATCCGGCGGCAGGTAGTCGATCAGGGTCGGCGGCGGCTCGCCCGGCTTGCGTCCCGACAAATGGCGCGAGTAGTTCTCGATGCCCTTGCAGAAACCAAGCTGGTCGAGCATCTCCAGGTCGAAGCGCGTGCGCTGCTCGATGCGCTGGCATTCCACCAGCTTCTGCTCGCGCTGGTAGAACTCGATGCGCTCCCGCAATTCCTTCTTGATCTTCTCGATGGCCTGCAGCACCGTGGCCCGGGGCGTCACGTAGTGACTGGACGGGAAGACCGTAAAGCGGCCCAGCTTCTGCTTGGAATGGCCCGTGAGGGGATCGAACAGGGTCAGGCCCTCGATCTCGTCGTCGAAGAGTTCGATGCGCACGGCGCTCTCGGCGTTTTCCGCCGGGAAGACGTCGATCACGTCGCCGCGCACCCGGTAGGTGCCGCGATGGAAGTCCACGTCGTTGCGCTCGTACTGCATTTCGGTGAGCCGGCGGATGACGTCCCGCTGGCCCATCTTCTCACCCTGGCGCAGGTGCAGAATCATGCTGTGGTAATCGACGGGGTCGCCGATACCGTAGATGGCCGACACGGTGCACACGATCACCACGTCGCGCCGCTCCAGCAGGCTCTTGGTGGCCGACAGGCGCATCTGCTCGATGTGCTCGTTGATCGACGAGTCCTTCTCGATGAAAAGGTCCCGTGCCGGCACGTAGGCCTCGGGCTGGTAGTAGTCGTAATAGGAGACGAAGTACTCAACCGCATTCTCCGGGAAAAACTCGCGGAACTCCGAATAGAGCTGGGCAGCCAGGGTCTTGTTGGGCGCCAACACCAGGGCCGGCCGACCCATGCGGGCGATGACGTTGGCCATCGTATAGGTCTTGCCCGAGCCCGTGACGCCCAGCAGGGTCTGGAAGCTGAGGCCGTCCTCGATACCCTCCACCAGCAAACGGATCGCCTCCGGCTGGTCGCCCGCCGGTGCAAAAGGCTGGTGCAGACGATAGGGGCTGCCCGCGAAGGTCGCCACCGTGCCCGCCGGAAACTGGATGATCTCGCCCATCGAAAAGTCGTTGATTGCCCGATAAAAACCGGCGTGGAAATGAAGCCGGTCAATCAGGTATTATTGCGCGCTTTGCGGCACAAAGCGAACCCCGCCGCACCGACCAAACCCCACTGGAGCTGACATGACCGCTTCCCTCTTCGCCGCCGTTGAAATGGCGCCGCGCGACCCGATTCTTGGCCTCAACGAAGCCTTCAACGCCGAAACGAACCCCGCCAAGGTGAACCTCGGCGTCGGCGTGTATTTCGGCGACGACGGCAAGATCCCGCTGCTGGCCGCCGTCAAGGCCGCCGAAAAGGCCCGCCTCGAAACCCAGCCGCCGCGCGGCTACCAGCCCATCGAAGGCACGCCCGCCTACAACGGCGCCGTGCAGAACCTGCTGTTCGGCAAGGACTCCGAACTGCTGGCCGCCGGCCGCGCCATCACCTGCCAGTGCCTCGGCGGCACCGGCGCCCTCAAGGTCGGCGCCGACTACCTGAAGCGCCTGCTGCCCGAATCCAAGGTCTATATCAGCAACCCGAGCTGGGAGAACCACCGCGCCCTGTTCGAGTCCGCCGGCTTCACGGTCGAGGACTACGCCTACTACGATGCCGCCACCCGCGGCGTCGATTTCGCCGGCATGAAGGCCGCGCTGGCCGCCATGGCGCCCAAGTCCGTCGTCGTGCTGCACGCCTGCTGCCACAACCCCACCGGCGCCGATCTCAGCGCCGACCAGTGGAAGGAAGTGGTCGCCGCCGTCAAGGAAAAGAACCTCGTCGCCTTCATCGACATGGCCTACCAGGGCTTCGCCGACGGCATCAAGCAGGACGCCGTCGCCCTCGACCTGTTCGCCGCCTCCGGCCTGCAGTTCTTCATCTCCAGCTCCTTCTCCAAGTCCTTCTCGCTCTACGGCGAGCGCGTCGGTGCCCTGACCGTCGTCACCGCCGGCAAGGACGAGTCGGCCCGCGTGCTGTCCCAGGTGAAGCGCGTCATCCGTACCAACTACTCCAACCCGCCCACCCACGGCGGCGCCGTCGTCGCGGCCGTGCTCTCCAGCCCCGAACTGCGCCAGATGTGGGAAGACGAGCTCGCCGGCATGCGCGACCGCATTCGCGCCATGCGCACCAGCCTGGTGGCCAAGCTCAAGGCCGAAGGCGCCGCAAACTTCGATTTCATCAACGTCCAGCGCGGCATGTTTTCCTATACCGGCCTCACCGCCGCCCAGGTGGAGAAGATGCGCGCCGAGTACGCCATCTACGCCGTCGGCACCGGCCGCATCTGCGTCGCCGCGCTGAACACCAAGAACATCGACTACGTGGCCAAGGCCATCGCCGCGGTGATCAAGGCGTAAAAAAGTCGCAAAAAAGTTTGCGGCGGCGCGACATCAAAGTTATAATTCGCGCCGCTTCAATTCCCCGATAGCTCAGTCGGTAGAGCGCCGGACTGTTAATCCGTAGGTCCCTGGTTCGAGCCCAGGTCGGGGAGCCAAAGAATTCCGCAGTTCCTGCAAAAGCCCAATCCCAGCGATTGGGCTTTTGCTTTTTCGGCGATCGACATACGGGCCCGCGCGAGGCCGGAACACAGACCGGACATGATCAAGCTAACGGACATCGACCTGACATCCGACCCGGCGGCCGAGCGCTACGTCAAGACGGAAGTCGTCACCGTGGCCTTCGCCGGCCGGGATGGCGAGCTGCTCAGCCTGGAAGGCCTCAACCGCTATCAGGTCGGCGATGCGCTGATTACCGGCTCCACCGGCAGCCGTTGGGCCGTTGCCCGCAGCCGTTTCGATGCCAAGTACGAGGCGGAACCGCCCACCGCGGCCGGCGCGGACGGCCGCTACAAAGCCAGGCCGCTGCCGGTTCTCGCCAAGCGCATGTCCCAGCCCTTTACGGCCGCCCGGTCGGCCGGCGGCGATCTGCTGCAGGGAAAGGCCGGAGACTGGCTGCTGCAATATGGGGCGGGAGATTTCGGCATCGCCGAGCACCACCGATTCACGCAGGTCTATAGAAAGATCGATTAACCATGTCCGACACGGCCTATTGCTATCACTGCGGCAAACATCATCCGAAGACGGAAATGCGCCAGATCCACACCAAAGGCGGATCGCGTTGGCGCTGCATCAAGTCGATCATGGCGACCCGGCGAGGGGTGGCCGAGAGGGACGCCTTCGGCAAACAGGTGACCGCCATCAACTCGTCGGAGCAACGCGCACGGATGAAGGCCGCCCTGAATCCGGAACGGAAGACGGCTGCCTAGACGGGGCGGTTCAAGCCTGCAGGCTGTACGCTGAAGGTTCCTGCCATGCATATCCCGCCCGGGCCTCGCCACAGGACACGATGAAAATGACCCCGCACCGGACCGCCGGATCTGATAGAATCCCGCCGCCAGATAAGCGAGGGGTTGGCCGAGAAATCAGCCAACCCCTTTCCCTTTTTCCTTTTCGGAAGTCTGTGCAGGTCCGCTACCTTTCGACGACGGTTTCAGGAAAGCTCCCATGAATACATCTCCCATCCTGCAGCAGCTGAAGAAGCATGGCCAACTCCTCGATTCCGAGATTGCGGCAGCCACCGGCATCCCGCTGTCCAAAGTGCGGCTGTCCCTGTCCGACCTGTCGGCGCGGGGCGAGATTTCCCGCTGCAGCGTGACGCGCTTCGACAACGGCAAGGCGATCGAGGGCATGCTCTGCCGCATCTCCGGCTACGTGCCGGCGGCATCTCCCGGCCGGAAACCCAGCCGCTGAAGGCAGCACGCCCGTTTTTACCGCCACGAGTCCGTCGACGATGTCTACCGCCGAGCAGAAGCCTCCCCGTTCCCGCAATCCGGTCCTTGACACCCTGGCCTCATCCTTCAAGGTGATCCGCGATTGCCAGCCCTTGGCGCTCGGCATCCACAAGGTCATCAAGGAGCGCATGCCCGAGCTCGACATGCAGCAGTTGCGCTCGGCCATGCGCATGCATACGGCCTCCACGCGCTACCTCAAGCTCCTGTCCCAGGCCGATGCCCGCTTCGACCTGGACGGCGCTCCCGCCGGGGAAGTGACGGCGGAGCAGAAGCAGCAAGCGCTGGACACCCTGCGCGAGCGTTTCCGGAAGAAGGCGGAACAGCACAAGGCGGAACTGGCAGCCAAGCAACACCAGGAAAAGCTGCTCAAGCTCGCCGAGAAGTTCAACAAGCATTGACCCCTGGAAGTCCCCCATGAGCGCCCTGCCCCCATGTCCCCGGTGCGGTTCCGAATTCACCTATGAAGACGGCACCCTCTATATCTGCCCCGAATGTGCCCATGAATGGCCCATTGCCGCCGCGGCGGAAACACCGGAACAGACGAAGCAGGTGCGTGACGCAGTGGGCAATCTGCTGCAGGACGGCGATGCCGTCACCGTCATCAAGGACCTGAAGGTCAAGGGCTCGTCCCTGGTCGTCAAGGTCGGCACAAAGGTCAAAAACATCCGCCTCGTGGACGGCGACCACGACATCGACTGCAAGATCGACGGCATCGGCGCGATGCAGTTGAAGTCCGAGTTCGTCAAGAAGGCCTGAGTCAGGCCGGCCCCACGGCGGCCGGGGCCGGACGGAACTAGCGCTGGGTCGTCTCGGCCTTCACGGCAAGCCACTTGCCGTCGCGTTTCTCGATCAGGTACTCCTCCAGCGACTCGAAGCGGAAGGACTTGCCCGACTGGCGGCCCTGCTCGATCACCACGGATTTGACGGCGATGCGATCACAGGCTCCACCAACGAGTACGGACTCCATCGACACGCGCCGGTGGCGATAGTCTTCCAGGCTCTTCACCGCCGAGAGCGTACTGCGGGCGAGTTCGTCGCGACCGAGCTCCACGGTCGTCAGGGCCCCCTCCTTGTTGCGTACCGAGGCCCGCACCACCACGTCGGGCGCGAAGGCCGCCACGATGGCGTCGGCATCGAGCCGGGTGATGGCGCCGTCCAAGGCCTCGACCCACGCCCTGCCCGTCGCTGCCGGATCGCAACCAGCCGGCAGAGGAACCCCGGATACCGTCGGCACAGGGGTTGCCGCCACCGCCGCCTGGACCGGCGGCGCAACAGCCACAACCGGCGCCGCCGCTTCCTGGGGCACGGAACCACCGATCTTCTCCAACTCGCGACGGCTTTCGGCATCCATGGTTGCCGAATGCCGATCCAACTCCGCATCGAACTCGCCCGGCACATAGAAGTCCGGAATCTTGTCGAGCAGCACCGGCATCAGTACCGTCAGCAGCGCCCGCTTCTTGAACTTCGGCGCCTGGGCAAAGCCGACGCGGCCGGCCTCGATATCGAGGCTGTGTTCGCCGACCTCCAGGGCCGTGCGTCCTCGGTTCACCTTGTTGTAGGTACCTTCCTTGTAGGACGTCTTGGCTGCCATCTCGGCCGACATCACATAGGGCTCGTGGTCGGTGCCGCGGATACCGATGGTGGCCGTCGGCGTATGGACCTTGTGGCCGCTGCGATTGAGCTGACCGATCCAGCCGGTGAGCACCCGCAGGGAGCCGGAAAAAACGCGCAGCACGGATGTGTCGGTCGGCTTGCCGGCGGCAACAAAGTTCTCGGCGACAAACTCGGTTCCCGGACGCACGGCGACAATGCCGGCATCGGCGGTCTTCAGCACGGCCTCGCCGCTACCCAAGGCCCGGATGCGGTCGCCGACGTTGATGGCAGAACCCTCCTGGAGGCGGCGGGTACGGCCCGGTTCCGGCCCCGAGGCGAAAACCTCGCCGCGAATACGCCAGACCTTGGCGAAGGGCTGACCGACGCTGTCCGACGACGGTTCGGTCGCAAGGGCAGAGCCGCCGCACCCCAACGCCAGCAGGCAGACAAGCTTGATCAGGAGGAAACGGGCGGCGGGGAATGTCTGCATGGGTGTCATGGCGAGTGGATTCGAGTGGATGTCCTTGCCCCCTATTCAAGCATGCCCATCCCGGTCAGGGCAACGACCGGCCATCGGGTAGAATCGCGCCCTGCCCTTGCGGCAGGCCGGCCCCGTGTGCGCGACAGGCTGACCGGCCGCCTTCCTTCCCGCTTTCTCAGGTGACATCCCATGTGGTTCCGCAGTCTTCGCATCTATCGTTTGCCCGCTGGCTGGGACATGACGCTCGACACCCTGGAAGCCGCCCTGGCCCGCCATCCCCTCGCCCGCTGCGGCAGCATGGACATGTTCAGCCGCGGCTGGGTCTATCCGCGCCAGGAAGGCGCCTTCGTCCACACGGTGAATCGCCAGTGGCTGCTGGCCCTCGGCGTCGAACAGAAACTGCTGCCCACCACCGTGGTGCGGCAGGAAGCCCAGGAGCGGGCGGCAAAGATCGAGGCGGAGCAGGACCGCAAAGTGGGCCGCAAGGAACTACGCGACCTGCGGGAGCGGGTGACCGAGGAACTGCTGCCCCGCGCCTTCACGCGGCGGCGTACAACCTGGTGCTGGATCGACCCCGTAAACGGCTGGCTGATCATCGATGCCGGCTCCGATGCGCGCGCCGACGAATTCCTCGAAGTGCTCCAACAGACGCTGGAGGGCATCGCCCTGCGCCCCCTGCAGACCCAGGTCTCCCCCACCACCGCCATGACGGACTGGATCGCCGCCGGCGATCCGCCGGCCGGCTTCACCATCGACCGGGACCTGGAGTTGCGCTCGGCGAGCGAAGGCCAGTCGGCGATCCGCTATGTGCACCACGCCCTCGAAGGCGACGAAATCCGCGCCCACATCGCCGCCGGCAAGATCGCCGCCAAGCTCGGGCTGACCTGGAACGACAAGGTTTCCTTCGTCCTCAGCGAGAAGCTGCAGATCAAGCGCCTCGCCTTCCTGGACATCCTGAAGGAAGAAGCGGAACAGTCGGCGGAAACCGCCGACGAGCAGTTCGATGTGGATTTCGCCTTGATGAGCGGCGAGCTGGCACGCCTGCTGGCCGACCTGACGACGGCCCTCGGCGGCGAACTGAAACCCGCCTGACGCCCGCAGGCCTAGCGACATCGGTCCTTACTTGCGGTTGTAGCGCTCGATGCAGTCGGCCAGGGCCGCCGGATTGGCGCTGTCCATGGCGCAGGTACCCGTCTTCTGGGGGGCCGGCCGCGCGAAACCGCCCCGCGACGCCACGGGGCGCTCCGGCGGCCTGAGGGCCGCCAGCCGGGCTTCCATCTCCTCGATGCGCTCCCGGTATTCCTGGATCTCCTCGCGGGCGGCGCGGAGCTCCTTCTCAAGCTCGTTGGCTTCCTTCTGGTAGCGGAGTCGCGTCGACAAACCGCGAGCCTCTTCCTTTTCCAGTTGCGTGATCTGGTCCCGCAGGTCGTCGATCATCAACTCCTGGGTCTCGACGATGCGCGACAAACCCTTGTAGGAGAACAGCATGCCGCCCACCGCACCGATCGCCATGGCAAGGACAAAAACCAGGATGGCATGGAGATGGCCGGAATGGACGGGCGCCGCCTCGACGGCAGGGGGCTCTTCCTGCCGATGGGCCGGCAGCCGGCCGGTGCGCTCGCGCCGATCCTCTTCCTCCACCGGCGGGGCGATGCGGTTGCGCAGCCCCTGCACGCCATGAAGAATACCGTCCAGCGCCCGCAGCGCGAGCGCTGCCAGCCGCCCCGGGGGATGCCCCTCGGGACCGGCGGGAAGCGTACTGTCGGTCACGGCGGGCTCCCGTCAGCGCCGGCGGCTGCCGCGCACCAGCACGGGCACGAGCTTGACGCCGAGTTCGCTGGCGGTTTCGGAAGACCCCCACTGCTTCGCCAGAAACCCCGTGACGGCATCCAGGTTCCCGGAAAAGAAGCGGACGCCCTTGAAGATCACGTCGAAATTCATGTCGCCCTCCCAAGCCATGGACTGTTGGGAGATTTACGGCCCAGCGCGAAGAACCTTGATGGAGGGTGCGCAAGTATTCCTTTTCCTCCGGCGCCTGGCGCCTATACTGACGACTCCCCTCTCCCGCCGCAGCTCCGCCTACCCGATGCCATCGACGATTTCGTCTCCCTGTCCCTGCGGCCATCGACGCCTCTACGAGAGTTGCTGCGGACGTCTCCATGGCGGCGAGGCGGCAGCCGACGCCGAGATGCTGATGCGCTCCCGCTACAGCGCCTACGTGCTGCGGCTGGAGCCCTATCTGCTCGCCACCTGGCACCGTTCCACGCGGCCGGAATCCCTCGATCTCGCCGACGGCATGCCGGTCAATTGGCTCGGCCTGGAGGTGAAACGCCATGTGGCCCTCGACCCAGACCATGCGACGGTCGAATTCGTGGCGCGCTACAAGGTCGGCGGCCGTGCCCACCGCATCCACGAACTCAGCCGCTTTGTGAGGGAAAAGGGCCGTTGGTACTACGTCGATGGCGACGTGGACCAACCCGGCCGGACTTAGGGCCTATTTCGTAGGCTCTTAAAGCCCCCGCGCCCAGTCGGGCCGCAGTTGTGTGCCCGCGGGATCGGCGATGGCCTCCCGCACCTGCTCCAACAGGCGTGCCTTGTCCTTGCCGAGGGTACCCTTGAGCACCAGCCAGTTGGAAGCATGATCGCTGCGGAACACCGTGCGCTCCAGGTCCAGTTCGTCGATGAAACGCTCCATCTCGCAGAACAGTCCGATCCAGTCCAGGGGTTCCCAGCCGGGGAATCCGGCGCGGAAGCGTTCCTCCCCCATCGGAAAGCTCACCACCAGCGTAGCGAGGAACTCCGGCTGGGCCTCGTTGAGCAGGCGGGCCGAATTGGCCGCATGAGCCGAAGAAAAAGCCTTGCCGCCGAGTCCGTTGAGGATCATCACCGAGCGTCCGATGCCCGCATCGCCGAGCTTGCGCAGCGCCTCCAGCGTCGTCTGCCGCGTCTCGCCTTTTTGGACCTTTGCCAGCACCTCGTCGTCGCCGGACTCGGCGCCGACGTAAGCCAGGCTCAATCCCGCCGCCGCCAGTTCCCGCAGCTCGGACACGGATTTGCGCCGCAGGTTGCGCGGCAGGCAGTAGCTGGAAACGCGCCTCACGGCAGGCAGATGAACGCGGATCGCTTCCAGCGTCTCCAGCAGACTGCGCGTCGGCAGGGCCAGGGCGTCGCCGTCGGCGAGGAACACGCGCCGGACGCCGGCACCGAATCTTTCGCCGCAGCGGCGCAGCGTCTCCAGCACCTCCTCCGGACGGCGAGCGCGAAAGCGCTTCTGGGGTGCCGTGTACATTTCGCAGAAGGTGCAGCGATTCCACGAGCAGCCGTCCGTCACCGGCAGAATCAGCGACTCGGCCTCGCTCGGCGGGCGATAGACCGGGTCCACATATCGGATGGGAAAAGCTGAAGGCATCTCGACTCCTGATGCGGAATTATCGCGCGACCCCGTGCGGAACGATGCGTTTCGACGGAAAATGCATCCCCATGGACAACCTCTTTTCCGACCTGCCCGCAAGCTCCGCCGACGAGGTCTTCACCGAACTGCTTGCCTGCCCCGGCCTGCGCATCGCCCGCATCGTCTCCACCGGCCAGGCCAGTCCGCCGGATTTCTGGTACGACCAGCCGGAAGGCGAATGGGTCGTCCTGCTCTCGGGCAGTGCCGACCTGCGCTTCGCCGACGAGGCGGCACCGCGACGACTGGCGCCGGGAGACTACGTGCATATTCCGCCCCACCGCCGGCATCGCGTGGATGCCACCTCCGGCACGGAACCCAGCGTCTGGCTCGCCGTCCATTACGCCCCGGCGCCCGTCCTGGGCGGAGCCCGCCGATGAACGGCAAGCCGAACGACCGTCTCGACCGTGTCGTCGCGGAAGCGCGCCGCGCGCGGGAGCAGCGGGAACAGTCCTACCGGGAACAGGCCCTCAAGATCTATCCGTGGGTATGCGGGCGCTGTACCCGTGAGTTCACCCGGGCCAATCTGCGGGAGCTCACGGTCCACCACCGGGACCACAACCACGACAACAATCCCGCCGACGGCAGCAACTGGGAACTGCTCTGCCTCTACTGCCACGACAACGAGCACCAACGGCATTCCGAAGCGGCGGCAGGCAACGGCGGCAGCGGCAGCCGGCCTGGAGCAACCGCGACCCACTCGCCTTTCGCCGACCTGAAATCCCTGCTGAAGCGGGACGGCGGCGAGTGATCCCCGCCGCGGATTGCGTCAATGCATGCCCGTCGGATCGCCGCAGCACTGTTTGAACTTCTTGCCGCTGCCGCAGGGACAGGGATCGTTACGACCGACCTTGGGCGCATCGCGGCGCAGCGTCGGCACCGGCGTCAGCTTCGTGCGCCAGAAATTGTGAATCGCCACCAGCATGTCCGGAATGTCTTCGACCGCCCGGTCCCGCGCCCTCAGGTCTGACGCATTCATCGGCCCGTCGTCGGCAGCGCCGGCGAGAAAGTAGAAGGCTTCCATGAGATCCGCCAGATCGTCGACATGCTCACCCGCGGCGACATCCCACTCCACGTCGCCGAGCTCGGTGCCGTAGAGATAGCCGTCCGCCCAGGCGGCGTAATCCAGGTCGTCGGCGTCCTCGGCAAGCGGATAGAACAGCAGTTGCGGTGCTTCGCCGTCCGCCAGGGCCGCCGCGGTTTCGTTGTAGAAGCGCAGCAGCAGATCGATGGTTTCCGCCACCGTGGAATCCGAATCCGCGACCTCATCGCTACCGAGAACGGCGGGCAGCCAGACCGACGGTGCCACCGGCCCGGGTCCGCTCACCAGGGCACAGAACGTCCCCTGCAGTTCGTCGAGGCGCATGGCCTGGTCCTTGAAAACCCCTGCGGCGAGCAGATCTTCGAGCCGGTTAAGCTCATTTTCCGAGAGTGGATGCTGATTTTGGGCTTGTGCCATGACGCCGTTGTTGTCGTAGAATGCAAACGCTTCAAGCCTATCAGACCCTACTAATCAACGGGAGGTAACACATGAACAAGTCCGAACTGATCGAAGTCGCCGCCAAGGAAGCCGCCATCAGCAAGGCTGCCGCCGAGAAGGCGCTGTCCGCCATGATGGCCGCCGTGGTCAAGGCCGTTTCCAAGGGCGACTCCGTCACCCTCGTCGGCTTCGGCACCTTCAAGTCTGCGAAGCGCGCTGCCCGTACCGGCAAGAACCCGAAGACCGGCGACACCATCAAGATCCCGGCCACCACCGTGCCGAAGTTCTCCGCGGGCGCCGGCTTCAAGGCCGCCGTTGCCGGCAAGAAGGCCGCCAAGAAGAAGTAAGCCGCTCGCCGGCATCAAGAAAGAGGCCCGCTGCATGCGGGCCTTTTTTTGTCTTCGGCGCGGGCCGGAAACGGTCAGTGGTGATGGCCCTGGGCAGCCGCCAGCATCTTCTCCGTCCGCTTGCGCCAGGCCTCTTCGATGGTGAGACCGACCAGGGACTCCGGCGGCAGATAGACATCCCAGTGCTGCTGGAAAAGGTCTATGTCCTCGCCGGTATCCGTATGCACCCGGTAGATCTTCTCCTGATAGACGGGAGCGCCGGGCAAGGCGACGAGTTCGACTGACTGGATGATCACGACAACCTCCTGAACAAGCTGCGGTTGCCATCCTGCGCCTCGGATGCCCGTGCCTTAAGGGGAATAATGGGGGCAAATTCCCCTCTAGTTCCAATTGAAATCGCGATGGAATTGGACTTGTCGGGAGTCCGCCGGCAAGCCGCCGTATATACTGCGCCCATGACAGCAACCCTCGTCGACAGGCTGGGGCGCCAGGTGCGCGACCTGCGCATCTCGGTCACCGACCGCTGCAATTTCCGCTGCGTGTATTGCATGCCGAAGACCGTCTTCGGCCGCGATTACCCGTTCCTGCAACGGGCCGAACTCCTCAGCTTCGAAGAGATCGCCCGTATCGCACGGCTGTTCGTCGCCCAGGGCGTGCGCAAGATCCGCCTCACCGGCGGCGAACCCCTGCTGCGCCGGGACATCGAGCGCCTGATCGGCCTGCTGGCGGCCATTCCCGGCCTCGAACTGACGCTGACCACCAACGGCTCCCTGCTGCCCCAGCGCGCGCGTTCCCTGCGCGACGCCGGCCTCCAGCGCGTCACCGTGAGCCTGGACGCCCTCGACGACGATGTCTTCAAACGCATGAACGACGTAGACTTCCCCGTCGCCCAGGTGCTTGCCGGCATCGCCGCCGCCGAAGCCGCCGGCCTGACGCCGGTGAAGGTGAACACCGTACTCAAGCGCAGCGTCAACGAGAACCAGATCCTGCCCCTGGCGCGCCATTTCCGCGGCAGCGGCCACGTCCTGCGCTTCATCGAGTACATGGACGTGGGCAGCTCCAACGGCTGGCGCATGGAGGATGTGGTGCCTTCCGGCGAGGTGGTCCGCCGCATCGGCGAGGTCTTTCCGCTGGAGCCGATAGACCCCAACTACCCGGGCGAGGTGGCCGAACGCTGGCGCTATGTTGACGGCGGCGGCGAGGTCGGCGTGATTTCCTCCGTGACCCAGGCCTTCTGTTCGAGCTGCACACGCATCCGCCTGTCAACGGAAGGCAAGCTCTACACCTGCCTGTTCGCCCAGGAGGGGCACGACCTGCGCCAACTGCTGCGGGAAGACCGCACGGATGAGGAGATCGCCGCCGCCATCGGGACGCTCTGGAGCGCCCGCGGCGACCGCTATTCGGAAATCCGCACCGCCGCGACTGCAGCGGCCCGGAAGATCGAGATGTCCTACATCGGCGGCTGATCCTCCAGCCCGCTGTTCCCTGCCTCCATGCCATCCATTCCCGCCTCCGACGTCACCGGCCTGATCTTCGCCGGCGGCTTGGCACGCCGCATGGAAGGCCGCGAGAAGGGCCTGCTGTCCCTGCGCGGCCGTCCCCTGATCCGCCATGTGCTGGAACGACTGGAACCCCAGGTAGCTGCGGTCCTCATCAACGCCAACCGTCGCCGGGAAGACTATGCGGCCTTCGGCCCGCCTGTCGTCGCCGACCTCCTGGAGGGATTTCCGGGTCCGCTGGCGGGACTCCAGGCCGGGCTACAAGCCTGCCGGACGCCCTTGCTGGCGACGGCCCCCTGTGACGCGCCCTTGCTGCCCACCGATCTGATCGACCGGCTTTCCGCCGCCCTGGCCGCGTCGGACGCCCCCGCCGCCGCCGCCAGTACCGATGGACGCCTGCAACCGACCTTCCTGCTCTGCCGCCGCGAAGTCCTCGCCGGCCTGGGGCGCTACCTGGCCGGCGGGGGTCGCAGCGTCCATGGCTGGCTGGAGCAGATCGGCACCGTCCCGGTGGCCTTTGCTGACGCCGACGCCTTCGCCAACATCAACACTCCCGAGGAACTCGCCGCGCTGGAAAACGCGGGCAGATGATGGCAATCCCCGGCTAGGGCACCGATCTGGCCGCAAGCCGGTAGGTATTGCGCCCGGCAGCCTTGGCTTCGTACAGTGCCTCGTCGGCGCTCTTGCGTAGCATCAGGTCGTCGCTGCCGTTCTGGGGGTAGACGGCGATGCCGACACTGCCGCTGATGCGGGCCACGCCCTCGGGCAGAATGTAGGGCTGCTGCAGGGCATCGAGCAGGCGGCGGACCACTTCCTCCACCTCATCGACCGCATCCAGATCGGTGACGATCAAGGTGAACTCGTCGCCCCCCAGGCGCGCCACCGTGTCCACGGCGCGCACGCAGCGGGCCATGCGCTTGGCGGCCTCAGCGAGGACGGCATCGCCGGCGGCATGGCCGAAGCTGTCGTTCACGTTCTTGAAGAAATCCAGGTCGATGTAGGCCAGGGCGAAGCTGCTGTGGTGACGGCGCGCGATGGCGAGGGCACTGGCGAGCCGGTCCTCGAACAAGTGCCGGTTGGGCAGGTCTGTGAGGGCATCGTAATTGGCCTTGTGGAGGATGATCTCCTCGGCCTGCTTGCGTTTGGTGATGTCGGAGAAGGTGGCCACATGCCGGCCGGCGCCGAGGCTGCCGGGCACCGTGGTGATGGCAAGCCATTCCACGTAGATTTCGCCGTTCTTGCGCCGGTTCCATATCTCGCCTTCCCAGCGGCCGACCACCTTCAGGTGGCGCCACATCTCCTCGTAGAAGGCCGCGTCGTGGCGTCCCGACTTGAATATGCTGGGGTCCTTGCCGAGCACCTCCGCCTCCGAATAGCCGGTGATGGCCTCGAAGGCGGGATTGACCTGGATGATGCGGTTCTGCTGGTCGGTGACCAGGATGCCCTCGGCGGCCCGCTCGAACACGGCTGCAGCGATCTGCAGTTCCTGCTCGGCCGCCAGCTTTTCCGTCACGTCCTTGAAGCTGACAACGATATGGGCGACCCCGTTGGCCTCCCGATGGGGTACCGCCAGCACATCCACCGTCTTGCGTGTCGCGCCGTCCTTGTGCAGCAGCCGGATGCGATAGGAGTTGGGGACCTTCTCGCCGGCTAGGCGGCGCCGGTGGTGCTCGCGCACCCATTCCTGGTCCTCGGGGGCAATCACGGCGAACAGTCCGCCCGCCTCCAGTTCGGTGCGGCTGTAACCGACGATGGTTGCCATGCGCTCGTTGGCGAACACGATACGGCCTTCGCTGACGACGACGATGCCGTCCTGGCTGCTCTCCACCACAGCGCGATACTTCGCCTGGCTTTCCGCCAGTCCCCGCTGGGCCGCCTCGACTTCGACGATCTCCCGCTGCAGCGCTTCGTTGGCCGCCGACAGCTCCCCGGTGCGCAGGGCGATAGTCGCCTCCTGGCCCCGGTTGATGTCTTCGAGCACCAGCATGTGGCGCCGCGTGCGCCAGGCGACGAAATGGCCGAGGCCGGCGACGACGAGGAAGGCGAAGAGGTAGACGCCGGCCAGACGCTTCTTCTGGTCGCGCCCGATCTCCATCAGCTTCGCCGCCGGCATGGACACCGAGATGCCGCCGCGGATGTCGCCCACCTTGTAGCCCTGCACCTCGTGGCATTTCATGCAGGCCTGCTTGACGACCAGCGGCGCCATGTAGCGATGCACCGGACCGTCCATGACGCCGCCGCCATCGGCGAAGAAGCTCAGGCGCTCGCGCCACTTCTGCTGCTCGAACAGCAGCAGGGACTCGGTCTCCCAACTGTCCGCCACGTTGGCCGGACGGATGGGCTTGAGGCTGGTGATATGGAATTTCGCTCCGTCGGCACGCTCGGCGATCTCGGCGATCTGACGCGTCATGAAGGCTGGGTTAACCAGCGTCAGATGGGTACCGTCGGCGGTGACGACATCCCGCCGGGGATGCTTGAGATAGGTGTTGGGCTGCGTCTTCTCCGTGACCGGTACATACACGCCGCCGTGCTGGGCGTTCCAGTCCCGTGTCAGTTCGATCAGCTTGAAGAGGACAGCGCCCCGCTCCCGCGCCACCGTCGCCATGCTGGTATCGACCTTGGCGGCCTCCCAGATGAAGGCCGCGCCCGCCAGCACCGCGGCCCCGACGTAAATCGCGACCACCGCCGAATGATATAGGGCGGAACGGCTTGCTTTTCCGGATGCAGGGGAGTTGCTGGCCTCGTCCATGTGTTCCGTATATCAGAAGTTATACCTATTCGACAACACCATCCGTCAACCTCCCCGCAGGGCGTTTGCCGCCGGCCGCCGCAATACACCCGCTGCCCCGGCCCATCCGAGCAAGGAGACCCCGGCCAGGCCGAGCACCGCCCCGAGGAGCGGCAGGGAAAGGGACGGCAGGAAGTCCAGACGAAACACCAGGCGCCCCAGCGCCCAGGCGATGGCTGCCGCCCCCAGCCCGCCGAGCAGGCCGGCGATGCCGCCGAGGGCGGCGAACTCCGCCAGCACGGCGGCGCGGATCTGATGGCTGCGGGCACCGAGGGCGCGCATCAGGGCCAGATCGGCGGCCCGTTCATCCTGGCCGGACTGGAGCGCCGCCACCAGCACGGCAATGCCCGCCAGCAGGGCGAAGCCGAAGACGGCCTGCACTGCCCTGGTCACCTGGTCGAGGGTGGCATACATCTGGCGCACCAGCGTATCCACGTCGATGACCGTCAGGTTGGGAAAGCGGCGCACCAGATCCTGGACCACCCCGTGGCGTTCCGCCGGCAAATGGAAGCTGGTGATGTAGCTGGTGGGAAAGGATTCCAGCACGCCGGGCGGCGCGATGACGAAGAAATTCACGCGCATGGAATCCCAGTCGAGCTTGCGCAGGCTCGTGATGGGGGCCGCCAGGCGCACGCCCGCCACCTCGTAGGTCAGCTCGTCGCCGAGGGCCAGCTGCAGGGTTTCGGCGAGGCCATGTTCCACCGAGAAACCGGAATCGCCCGTGGCACCATGCCAGCGGCCCGCCGTGACCCGGTTGCCGTCGGGGAGCAATGCCGCCCAGGAAAGATTGAACTCCCGGTCCACGAGCCGCTGGGCCCGCTCGTCCGCGTAGTCGGCTGGGCCGATGGGCTTGCCGTTCACCGCCACCAGCCGCCCCCGCACCATGGGTTCGAGCCGGGGCCGTGCAACGCCCGCGGCGGCGAGGAAATCCGCCACCGGCTGCCGCTGCTCGGGCTGGACGTTGATGAGAAAACGGTTCGGCGCATCGGCAGGCACCTTGTTCTTCCATGTCTCCAGCAAATCGCCGCGTCCCACCGTCAGCAGCAGCAGCGTCGTCATGCCGAGCCCAAGGGCGACGGTCTGCACCACCGTCGCCCGCAGGCGCCGCCGCAGGCTGGCGAAGCCGTAGCGCCAGCCGCCGCCGGCCCGCACGCCGCGACTGGCGGCCAGCAGCAGGCGCGCCACAACGACGTAGAACAGCACGGCGACGGCAAAGCCGACCAGCACCACGGCCCCCAGCGTCGCATCCTGGGCGATCCAGAACATCATGCCCGCCAGCAACAGTGTGCCGACGAGATAGGCCGCCAGGGAGGCGGGCTCGGCGGCTGCCCATTCGCGGCGCAATACGCGCACCGTGGACACCCGCTGCAGACGCAGCAGGGGCGGCAGAATGAAACCGGCCACCAGCAGCATGCCGACGGCCAGGCCCTGGACCCAGGGCAGCAGGCCCGGCGGCGGCAGGCTCTGGGAGATGAGACCGGCCAGCAGGGTCTGGAGCCCCAACTGGATGGCGAAGCCGGCAACACAGCCGACCGCCGTCGCCACCATGCCGAAGAGCAGGAACTCTCCACCGTGGATGGCGAAGATCTGGGCCTCCCGGGCGCCGAGACAACGCAACACGGCACAGCTGTCGAGATGGCGGCGCACGTAGCGGTCTGCCGCCAGACCCATGGCCACGGCGGCGAGAATCACCGCCAGCAGCGCCGCCAGACGCAGGTAGCGCTGGGCGCGCTCCAGCATGTTGCGGACCTCGGGCCGGGCGTTGTCCATGCTTTCGAGACGCTCGCCGCGTCCCAGCTGCTCTTCGGCCCAGCGCCGGTAAGCCGCCACGGCCTTGTCCTCGCCGGCCAGGTGAAGGCGGTAGCTGATGCGGCTGCCCGGCTGGATCAATCCGCTGGCCGGCAGGTCGGCGAGATTCATCAGCAGTCGGGGCGCCAGGGTGAAGAAGTTGATGCCGCGATCAGGATCGAGAGTCAAGACGGCCGCCGGCACCAACTCCAGGCTGCCGACGCGGACGCCGCCCCCGGCGGCGGTATCGAGACTGCCGGCGAGTCGCTCGTCGGGCCAGACCTCGCCCGATGAGGGCACCGTGCGAGTCTCCGCATCCTCAAGATTGAGCCCCGGCGCGATGCGCAGGGCACCCCGCAGCGGATAGCCTGCCGACACGGCCTTGATCTCCGCCAGTTGAGCCCCCCCCGCGGACGTCACCATGCTCGGGAAGGTGGCGCTTTCGGCCAGCAGCAGGCCGCGCCGGGCGGCCTCGACCCGATAGGTCTCGTGCCAGGGATGGTCGGCGATCAGCAGCAGGTCGCCGCCCAGCAGCTGGTGCGACTCCCGCGTCAGCCCCTGCTGGACCCGGTCGGCCAGGAAGGAGACGCTGGTCATGGCGGCCACGGCCAGCACCAGGGCGACGCCCAGCACCGTGAGCTCGCCGGCGCGCAGGTCGCGCACCAGCATGCGCAGCATCAGGCGCATGCTGTTCACAGGGAGCGCAGGACTTCCACCACCTGCTCCACGCGGTCGAGGGCGATGACCTCGATACCGGGAATCTGCTGCTTCGGTGCGTTCGCCTTGGGCACCAGGGCCCGCGTGAAGCCCAGCTTGGCGGCCTCCCGCAGGCGTTCCTGGCCCCGCGGCGCGGGACGTATCTCGCCCACCAGGCCCACCTCGCCGAAGACCGCCATCTTGGCCGGCAGCGGCTTGTTGCGCAGGCTGGAGACGATGGCCAGCAGGACGGCCAGGTCGGCCGCCGGTTCCTGGATGCGCACGCCGCCGACGGCGTTGACGAAGACGTCCTGGTCGAAACAGACGATGCCGGCGTGCCGGTGCAGTACCGCCAGCAGCATGGCGAGCCGGGTGCCTTCCAGGCCGACGGTGAGCCGGCGCGGGCTCGGGCTGTGGGCCGAGTCCACGAGGGCCTGGATTTCCACCAGCAGCGGGCGCGTGCCTTCCTGGGTCACCATCACGCAAGAACCGGAAACCTCCTGGGCGTGCTGGGAGAGGAACAGGGCCGAAGGGTTGGAGACGCCCCGCAATCCCTTGTCCGTCATGGCGAAGACGCCCAGCTCGTTGACGGCGCCGAAGCGGTTCTTGAAGGCGCGGATGAGGCGGAAACTCGAATGGGTGTCGCCCTCGAAGTAGAGCACCGTGTCCACAATGTGCTCCAGCACCCGCGGCCCGGCGAGAGCCCCCTCCTTGGTGACGTGGCCGACGAGGACGATGGCGGTGCCGCTCTGTTTGGCCAAGCGCGTCAGCTGGGCCGCACATTCGCGTACCTGGGCCACGGAGCCGGGCGCCGATTGCAGGGCTTCCGAATAGATGGTCTGGATCGAATCGATCACCGCCACCAGGGGCCTTTCCTTCTGCAGGGTGGCGACGATCTTTTCGAGGTTGATTTCCGGCAGCAGGCGCAGGCCGGCCGGCGCCAGCTGCAGGCGCTGGGCGCGCAAGGCCACCTGCTCTCCGGATTCCTCGCCGGAAACGTAGAGCACCGGCTGGCCGGCCTCGGCAAGGCGCGAAAGGGCCTGCAACAGCAAGGTGCTCTTGCCGATGCCGGGGTCGCCGCCGATGAGCACCACGCCGCCGGAGACGATGCCGCCGCCCAGCACCCGGTCGAATTCCTCGATGCCGGTGGGCTGGCGCGGCTCGTCCCGCGGCCGTATCTCGGCAAGATTCTGAATGCGGCCGGCACCCGCCAGGGACGCATAGCGGTTGCCCGCCGCCGGGGCGGTCTCGGCCACCGCTTCCACCAGGGTGTTCCATTGCCCGCAGCCGGGACACTGGCCCTGCCACTTGGGCGAAGTGGCTCCGCATTCGGTGCAGCTAAAAACGCTCTTCGCCTTAGCCAAGGCCTTCCTCCACCACCGGAACCCGGGCCGCCAGGGCGCAGAATATCTCGTAGCTGATGGTGCCGGCGCTCGCCGCCACGGTGTCGGCCGGCAGCCCGCGCCCCCACAGGGTTACGACGGAGCCGACCGTGGCGCCCGGACAGGCCGAAAGATCGACGCAGAGCTTGTCCATGGACACGCGACCGACCGTTTCCGCCGGCTCGCCATCCACGAAGACCGGCGTTCCCGTCGGCGCATGGCGCGGATAGCCGTCGCCGTAGCCGCAGGCAACGATGCCGATGCGCATGGACCGGTCGGCGACGAAGGTGCCGCCGTAGCCGACCCGGTCGCCGGCCACGATGTCGCGCACGGCGATGACTTCCGCCTCCAGGGTCATGACCGGCGCCAGGCCGAGGGAGTCCGCACTCGCCATGGCGGGAAAGGGAGAACTGCCGTAGAGCATGATGCCGGGCCGCACCCAGTCGCCGACGGCTTCCGGAAAACGCAGCAGGGCCGCCGAATTGGCGAGGCAGAGCGGATAGCTCAGATCGCCCCGCATCGCCCCCAGGCGAGCCATCTGATCGCCGATGCCGGAGGATTCGTCCGCATCGGCGAAGTGGGTCATGAGGGTGATGCCGGCCACCCTGGAACTGTTGGCCAGCGCATCGAGGGCCGCACGAAATTCCGGCTCGTCGAAACCCAGGCGGTTCATGCCGGTATTGAGTTTGAGATAGACGGGTAGCGAGAAGGAGCCGGGGCTATGGAGCAGCCAGTGGACCTGCTCGGGACGGTGGAGGACGGGCACCAGCCCCTGGGCGGCATGCAGGGGAACCTCCTGCGGCCCGTAGAAGCCCTCCATCATCAGGATGGGCTGCCGCAGGCCCGCATCGCGCAGCGCCATGGCCCCTTCGAATTCCACGAGGGCGAAGCCGTCGGCATCGTCGGCCAGGGCCCGTGCGGCACGCATCAAGCCGTGACCGTAGGCATTCGCCTTGAGGACGCTCCATATCCCGGCGCCGCCCGCATGCCGCCGCGCCACGGCGTGGTTGCGGCGCAGGGCGGCCAGGTCGATACGAACGCGGACGGGACGGAAAACGGGGGCAGGCATGCCCCCGATTCTACTGGACAAGCCGGGCACCGCCCGGCTACTTGGCCGCCATCTGGCGCAGCTTGACGGAGGCGAACTCGACGAAGGTGGTCACCAGCTTGGAGCGGAATTTCTCCTTCGGGTAAACCATCGACAGGGTGCGAATCAGGCGCGGCTTCATGGGAATCGCCACCAGGTCGCCGAGACGCTGGGCCTTGGCAACGGAGCCGCGGGAGGCGATGGCAAAGCCGAGACCCGTCTCCACCACGCCGTTGAGGGCCACCGGACTGCCCATCTCCATGACGATGTTCATGTCCTCGGGCTGGACGCCGGACTTCCTCAGATAGGCGTCGGTAAACTCCCGCGTCCCCGATCCCGGCTCGCGGGAAACGAAGGGCTGTTCGAGGAGTTGCTGGGGGGATATCTCCTTCATCTTCGCCAGCGGGAACTTCGGGCTACAGATGACGACGAGTTCATCGTCGCAGCAGATCTCCGTCTGCAGGTTTGGCTGGTGGGAGGGCGACTCGATGAAGCCGATGTCGAGGGTATGCTCGGCGACCCGGGTTTCGATGGCCTCCGAATTGGCGACGATCAGGCGCGGGCGCACATTGGTATGAAGGGACTTGAACTCACCGAGGATGCGCGGCAGCATGAACTCGGCAATCGTGGTACTGGCGCCGACGAGCAGGGAGCCGCCGATCTCGCCGGTCATCTCGCCGAGGCGCACGTCCATCTCGGAGGACAGGTTGAGAATCTTCTCGGCGTACTGCAGGACCAGTTCGCCGGCGGGCGTCAGGGTGATGCGGCCGTGGCCACGGTCGAAAAGACGGGTATTGAAATGTTCTTCCAGCTGCTTGATCTGGAAGGTCACGGCCGGCTGGGTCATGAACAGGACTTCCGCCGCCTTCGTGAAGGACAACTGCTTCGCTACGGCGTGGAATACCTGGAGCCTGCGATCAGCCATGATGATCCCCTCTCTCGTGTCGTATTTATTACACCTAATATTCAATTGTAAATCACACATATAAGATAGTCTAATACCCCAAAGGGGTAGGTCTTTCCGCACGCGTGGAGAACCGCGCTGCTCCGTGCCATTCTGGCTTTCGTGGTATAACCCAGCGGCTCATGAGTCTCGGCTTCTACATCATCATGGCGGCGCAGTTCTTCTCTGCGCTGGCCGACAATGCCCTGCTGATCGCGGCCATCGCCATCCTGCGGGATATGCAGGCGCCCACCGCCTATGAGCCGCTCCTGAAAACCTTCTTCACCGTCTCCTACGTCGCCCTCGCCGCCTTCGTCGGCGCCTTCGCCGACTCCATGCCCAAGGGTCGGGTCATGTTCATCAGCAACGGGATCAAGATTTTCGGTTGCGGGCTGATGTTCCTGGATGTCCATCCCCTGCTCGCCTACGCGGTCGTCGGCCTCGGCGCCGCCGCCTATTCGCCGGCAAAGTACGGCATTCTCACCGAGTATCTGCCGCACCGGCTCCTGGTCGTCGCCAACGGCTGGATCGAAGGCCTCACGGTAATCGCCATCATCCTCGGCGTGGTCCTCGGCGGCGCCCTCATCAAGCCCGACATCGCCCACAGCCTGCTCGCTTTCGACTTCCCCCTCATCGATACCGGCATCGACACCACGGCGGAAATGAATCTCGCCGTGATCGCCGTCCTCTATCTGACCGCCGCCGTCTTCAATCTCTACGTACCGAATACCGGCGTGGACCACAAGCCCCTGAAGAAGAACCCGGTCTATCTCTTCCACGAGTTCAACCACTGCCTGGCGCTGCTCTGGCGCGACAAGCTCGGCCAGATTTCCCTTGCCGTCACCACCCTGTTCTGGGGGGCCGGCGCGACGCTCCAGTTCATCGTCATCGAGTGGGCAAAGTCGGCCCTCAACCTGGACCTTTCCAAAGCCAGCATGCTGCAGGGCGTCGTCGCCGTCGGCGTCGCCCTGGGAGCCATGCTCGCCGCCAAGATGATCTCCATGCGCAAGGCCGTGAAGGTGATTCCGCTCGGCATCGCCATGGGCCTGGGCGTGATTGTCATGATCTTCGTGCGCGATATGTGGGTCGCCCTGCCCCTGCTGGTGCTGGTCGGCATTCTTTCCGGCTTCTTCGTCGTACCGATGAACGCACTGCTCCAGCACCGCGGCCATATCCTGATGGGAGCCGGCCACTCCATCGCCGTGCAGAATTTCAACGAAAACCTGTCCATCCTCATCATGACCGGCGTCTACTCGGCGCTCATCAAGGCGAACCTGTCGATCCATTGGGTGATCGTGATGTTCGGCCTCTTCGTTGCCGGCACCATGTACATGGTGAAGCGCCGCCACGAGGCCAACCAGCGGGAATACGATTCCGTGGCGGAACTCGAAGACCTCAAACACTGACCCGGAAAAATTCCTTGAAGAGCCGCTTCAACTTTTCCGATCTCCGTGTATAATTCGCGCCTCTCAGCGCCCGTAGCTCAGCTGGATAGAGTACTTGGCTACGAACCAAGGGGTCAGGAGTTCGAATCTCTTCGGGCGCGCCAATATCGGAAGGGGCTGGATCTAACGATCCAGCCCCTTTCTCTTTTCCGCGCCGGAATCCCGGCGGCGACTGGCATCCCTTACAATCGGCCATACGTTCCCGGGCACGCTTTCCGTGCCCGTCGCGAACGACTCGGCTGCCGCCCCCAACAGGAATCACGAGAGGACTGAGATATGGATGCAGAATTTCACTGGTCGGTCTGGCTGATTTCCGGCCTGCTGCTGGGCATGGCCTCCGGCCTGGGCACCAGCGGGGCCATCGGCATGGTGGTCGGACTTTGTGTCCTCGTCTCCCCCGTGGCCATCTACATGAAGGCCGGCGCGACGATCCTGCCCTTCGCCCTCTTCTACGGCGGCCTGATCATCACCTCGTCCTTCTTCTACAAACGCCGGAACGCCAAGGAAGACAGGCAGCGGCGCCAGGACAACGAGGAAATGAGGCGCCGCCGGGGCGTCTGAGTACCAGACGTCGGGCAGCAGCCTCAGGCCGCCAGCCCGAGATCCTCGGAGTAAGGCGCGCTGTCGAGATGGAAGGCGACGGGGCCGTCGGGCCGTGAATGGATGAACTGGTAGACCGTCGGATCTGTGGAGGCCTCCATCTCCTGGGGCGTGCCTTCGGCCACCACCTGGCCGTTATGGATCAGGTAGGCGTAATCGACAATCTTCAGGGACTCCGATACATCGTAGGTCACCACGATGGAAGTCACGCCGAGAGCGTCGTTAAGGCGGCGGATCAGTTGGGCAATGACGTTGAGGGAGATGGGGTCCAGGCCGGCGAAGGGCTCGTCGTACATCGTGAGCATGGGGTCCAGGGCAATGGCCCGGGCCAGGGCCACACGCCGCGCCATGCCGCCCGAAAGCTCGTTGGGCATCAGGTGGGTCGTGCCGCGCAGGCCGACCGAATGCAGCTTCATCAGCACCAGGTCGTAGATCAGTTCCTCGGGCAGATCGGTGAGTTCACGCATGGGGAAAGCGATGTTGTCGAAGACCGACATGTCGCTGAAGAGCCCTCCCGCCTGGAACATCATGCCCATGCGGCGGCGCATGGCATAGAGACCGCGGGTATCCAGTTCGTGGATCACCGTACCATCGACGCGCACGCCGCCCCGCTCGGGCCGCAGTTGGCCGCCGATCAGACGCATCAGCGTGCTTTTGCCGGCGCCGCTGACGCCGAGGATGCCGACCACCTTGCCGCGCGGCACGCGCATGTTGATGCCGTTCAGCACCTTGTGGGCGGCGAAAGAAAAATGCAGGTCGTCGATTTCGATGAGGGTGTCGGATTTGCTGTTCATGGCTGGCCTTCTTTACCGCAGGCGCCCTTATGCCACGTTATGGGATTCGCGGCAAGGGCATTTGCGGTCCGGTACCGGCAAATGCGCCTGACAGCAGGCACGCGGGACCGCTTAGAATCGCGGCCTCGGCGCAACCATCCCGCGATCCAGCGCGCACTCCCATGACCATCCCCATCGCCTTTGTCGACCTGGAAACCACGGGCGCCAAGGCCGCCACGGACCGCATCACCGAGATCGGCATGGTCCTCGTCGACGGCGACGAAGTGCGCCACTGGTCCAGCCTCGTCAATCCCCAGGCGCGGATATCCGGCTTCATCGAACGATTGACCGGTATCAGCAACGAGATGGTCGCCACCGCGCCCACCTTCGGCGAGATCGCCGCCGAGGTAACCGAAATGCTGGGCGGCCGGCTTCTCGTCGCCCACAACGCTGGCTTCGACTATGGCTTCCTGCAAGCCGAGTTCCTGCGCCTGGGCCTGGAATTCAACACCCGCGTGCTTTGTACCGTAAAACTGTCCCGCCGCCTCTACCCTTCCTACGCGAAGCACAATCTCGACAGCCTCATCGAACGTCACCGGCTTGTGGCGGACGGCCGCCATCGCGCCCTCGCCGACGCCAGGCTGATCCACCAGTTCTGGAACCTCGTCCACCGGGAGACGCCGTCGGACCGTATCGCCGAAGTAGTGGCGGAACTGCTTGCCGGCAAAGGGCAGGGCAACCGACGTGCCAGCACCCGGCACCGCCAACGGGAGGCCCCCGACCGGAATGGCGAAAGCTGAGGTTCGTTGCTTTTTCCGCGCACCCTAGTCCAAACAAAGCCCGCAAAGCCCCGTCGGACGTGACAAACCGCCGCAAACCCGCTGTAGAATCGGCCTGGCTTCACCGGTCCGTCGCATCCAACAAACAATCAGGAGATTCCCGCATGAACAAATCCGAACTCATCGAAGTCGCCGCCAAGGAAGCGGACATCAGCAAGGCCGCCGCCGAGAAGGCGCTGTCCGCCATGATCGCCGCCGTCGTCAAGGCCGTCTCCAAGGGCGACACCGTCACCCTCGTCGGCTTCGGTACCTTCAAGTCCTCCAAGCGCGCTGCGCGCACCGGCCGCAACCCGCAGACCGGCAAGGAAATCAAGATCGCCGCCACCACCGTGCCGCGATTCACCGCCGGCGCCGGCTTCAAGGCCGCCGTCGCGGGCAAGAAGGCCGCCAAGAAGAAGTAATGCCTCTGCGGGGGCAGGCCTTCTCCTGCCCCCGACTCCCCAATGATCCAACGCTGGTTGAGATTCGCGTCCCAGGGAGAGATTCGCCTGGGAACCCTGGAAGACGGCACCATCACCGAGTACGCAGGCGACATGTTCGCCGGCGCTACGCCCACCGGCCGACACTACCCCCTCGACGCCGTCCGTCTGCTGGCCCCTTGCCAACCCGGCAAGATGATCGGCCTCTGGAACAATTTCCATGAGCGCGCGAAAGCCGAGAAGCTTCACCTCCCGCAACACCCGCTTTACTTCCTGAAGAGCGCCAACTGCTTCGCCGGCCCCGGCGACACGATCCGGCGTCCGGCCGGCTACGACGGCATGATCGTCTTCGAGGGCGAACTGGGCATCGTCATCGGCAGACGCTGCGCCCGCCTTTCCCGCGATGACGCACGGCAGGCCATCTTCGGCTACACCTGCGTCAATGACGTCACGGCCCGCGACTTGCTGCGGACCGATCCCGCCTTCGTCCATTGGACCCGGGCCAAGGGATTTGATACCTTCGGCGTCTTCGGTCCCTGCATCGCCACCGGCATCGATCCGCAAACTCTGGCCGTTCGTGTGCTACTCTCAGGCGCCGAGAAACAGAATTATCCGGTCAGCGACATGATCTTTTCCCCGGAGGAGATCGTCAGCCGCCTGTCCTGGGACATGACGCTCGAACCCGGCGACGTGATCGCCTGCGGTACCTCGGTAGGCGTCTGTGCAATGCAAGAAGGCGATACCGTCGAAGTCATCATCGACGGCATCGGTAGGCTAACCAACGTATTCGGGCCACCGGCAGAACCGGGCACCCGGCCATAGAGCAATGAACGACCAGACGACGCCCCAGCAGCCCCAGCAACCCGCCCAACCCACCGATCCGCGCCGCCGCCTGCGGGAGCTTCTTTCCGTGCCTGAGCGGGACCGGACCGACGCCCAGTGGGACGAAATCGTCGAGCTGGAAATTCAGCTGGCCCCCGGCAACCGCATTTCCCCCCATGGGGGCGGCGGCGGCGGTGGTGGTGGTGGCAATCCCGGCGGCGGCGGTGGTGGCGGCGGCAAGCAACAACAGAAGAAGTTCTTCGGCAACAAGGGGGGCGGTGCAAACCGCCAGAAGCCGAAAAAGCCCGCCTGAGCACAGGGGGGCTGCGGGCGCCCCGCATCGATGACTTCGTCATCGCCTTGCCGCAGACATCTCATCATCAAGAAATGGGGAGCCCGATGAAGGAGCACATCTTCGCCGACCGCGTCGCCAATATTGCCGTCACGGGAACCCTTGTCCGCCTCGACCTGGCCGTCGCCGACGAACTACCGAAGAATCAGGGAGATACCCCGGCCTTCACGGTCACCCATCGGGTCCTGATGCCCCTTGACGCCTTCATGTCCTTCGTCCAGATGCAGGAAGGTATCGTTGCCCAATTGGTCAAGGACGGCATCATCCGCAGACAGGAACCGCAGAACACCGCTCCGCCTGTCGAGAATTAACAACAAATCCGCATATTCACCCGTACCAAATATCTGGTTTATCAGTGCTTTTGCCTTAGAGTTCGGCAATCCTCCACGCACCCGGGGTGCCCATGACCACGACAACCAGCGCACTCGATGGCCTGCTCGCCATCAGAGACGGTGAGCTCGATGCCCGCTGGAACTACGTCAATGCCATCGGCACAACGCCCGCGAGTCCCGGCGGCATCGGCAGCGCCGTAAGCGTCACCTACAGTTTCCTCGGCGCCGTCCCCAGCTACAGCGCCAGCTACCCGGACCCGATCGTCAATTTCACCGCCTTCTCGGACGCCATGCGGACGGCGGCCCTGTCCGCCATGAGCAGCATTCAGGCGGTCGCCAACATCACCTTCCAGCAGGCATCCAGCGGCACCGGCGACCTCACCTTCGGGATGAACTACCAGGACGGCAGCCTGGGCTATGCTTACTACCCGAACTTCGGCTACAGCACGTCCGGCGGCAACATCACGAGCGTCACGGCCAGCCCGGTGGGCGGGGACGTCTGGATCAGCACGACGGAAAACGGCAGTGCCTGGAGCACCGCCGACTTCCAGGCCGGCGGCACGGGTCTGCTGACCATCGTCCACGAGATCGGCCACGCCATCGGCCTCAAGCATCCCTTCGAGGGCGGCTACACCCTGGACGCCTCCCTGGAGAACCGCGGCTTCACGGTGATGTCCTACACCGGCGCCACCGACTCCATCATCATCGACAGCCTAGGCGGCGGCTACTACAACTACCACAACCTGGAACCGGCCGGCCTGATGCTCGGCGACATCCGTGCCCTCCAGTACATGTACGGCGCCAACACTTCCTACAACGCCGGCAACAACACCTATAGCTGGGCCGACAAGGCCTGCTTCTACTCGACCATCTGGGATGGCGGCGGCACCGACCTCATCGACTGCTCCAGCCAGACACTCTCCTGCACCATCAGCCTGGCCGCCGGAACCTATAGTTCCATCGGCATCCGCACCACCGAAGCCGAACTGCTGCTCGCCCAACCCGCCGGCCTGTCGCTGGCGTCCATCAACAGCATGTTCAGCGGCACGGCGGTGCCGGGCAACCTCTACAACGGCACCAACAACCTCGCCATCGCGGACAACGTCGTCATCGAGAACGTCTACGGCGGCAGCGCGGCGGACACCATCAGCGGCAACGCCGCCGCCAACCTGATCCGCGGCAACGGTGGCGCCGACATCCTCACGGGCGGCGGCGGCAACGACATCTTCGGCTACACGGCGGCAAGCCAGTCCACCGTCGCCAGTCTCGACCGCATCACTGATTTCCAGAGCGGCGACGCCATCAGCCTTTCCGGCATGAGCGGCATCCTGCTGCGCTCGGGCAACTACACCTACGGCGGCTCGGTGAGCGCAACCATCGATGCCATCCGCGCCGATGCCACGCTCGGCAACGTCGCCGTCTGCTTCTCGGACGGCAGCAACGAATACCTGCACATCAAGGGCGCCGGCACCGGTACGAGCTACGACGGCTTCAGCCTCCGTCTCGACGGCCGTACCCAGGCCCTCGCCCTGGCCGATCTCGGCCTCACCGCCATCACCGTGATCGGCCTCGGTACGGCCGACATCGCAGCCCTCACCACCGCCGAATTCGCCACCCTCGCCAGCGGCGAGATCGCCGCCCTGACGACAGCCCAGGCCACCGTCCTCACGTCCGCCCAAATTGGCGCCCTGGGCACCGGCCAACTGGCTGCGCTCGGCACGGCCCCGCTCGCCAGCCTCCAGGAGGCGGTCATCGCCGCCCTCACCACCCAGCAGACACGCATTTTCAGTACTGCCCAGATAGGCGCCCTGACCACCGAACAGGTCGCTGCCCTCGGTACGGCAAACGTCACTCGGCTCAGCACCTCCCAGTGGGGTGCCCTGCAGACCGCCCAGATTGCCGCCCTCACCACCGAACAGGCAACGGTCCTGCAAACCTCCCAGCTACGTGCCCTGTCCACCGCCCAGGCCACAGCCCTCGAAGCCGCCGATGTCGCCGTTCTCGGTACCGCCCAGATACAGGCCCTGATGCCTCAAGCCGTCGCCGCCCTGGGCACCCAGCAGATTGTGGCCCTCGGCACCGCCCAGATTGCCGCCCTCTCCAGTCTCCAGATCGCCGCCCTCACCACGGCCCAGGTCAGGGCACTGGAGACCACCGACATTGCGGCCCTGACGACGGGCCAGATGCGGGCTCTCGAAACCGCCGATATCGCCGTCTTGGGAACTGCCCAGATACGGGCGCTGGAAACCGCCGACATCGCCGCCCTCACCACCGCCCAACTCCAGGCCCTTTCCACCGCCCAGGCCGCCGCCTTCTCTTCCGCACAGGCCCAGGCCCTCTCTTCCGCTCAGCTGCGCGCCTTCCAGACCGACGATCTCGCCGCTCTCTCCTCCGCCGCCGTCGCCGCTCTCGATTCCGCCGATATCGCCGCCCTCCTCACCGCCCAGATTCAGGCCCTCTCTTCCGCACAGGTCGCCGCCCTCTCCACCGCACAGGTCCGCGCCCTCGGTTCCGCCCAGATCGCCGCCCTCTCCTCCGCACAGGTCCAAGCCCTCGAATCCGCCGATCTCGCCGCCCTTTCCACCGCCCAGGTCCGCGCTTTCCAGACCGACGATCTCGCCGCCCTCTCCTCCGCCCAACTCGCCGCTTTCGGCACCGACGATTTCGCCGCCTTCACCACCGCCCAGGTCGCCGCCCTCTCCTCCTCCCAGGCCGCTTCCCTCTCCACCGTCCAGGTCGCCGCCTTCTCTTCCGCCCAACTCCGCGCCATCGAGTCCGCCGATCTCGCCGCCCTCGCCACTTCTTCCATCTACATCCTCGGCTCCGCCGGTATCGCCGCCCTCTCTACCGCTCAGATCGCCGCCCTCACCACCGCTCAGCTCGATACCTTCCAGTTCACCGCCCAGCTCGCCGTCTTCTCCACCGCCCAGGTCGCCGCCCTCTCTTCCGCTCAGCTCGCCTCCTTCGGTACCGACGATTTCGCCGCCCTCTCTTCCGCCCAGGTCCGCGCCATCGACCCCGCCGATCTCGCCGTCCTCTCTTCCGCTCAGCTCGCCGCCCTCGGCGCCGACGATTTCACCGCCTTCACCACCGCCCAGGTCGCCGCCTTCACCACCGCTCAGGCCGCTTCCTTCTCTTCCGCTCAGGTCCAAGCCTTTTCTTCCCTCCAGGTCCGCGCCCTCTCTTCCGCCGATCTCGCCGTCCTCTCCACTGCCAACGTCGCCGCCCTCGATTCCGCCGATGTCGCCGCCCTGACTTCCACACAGCTCCAGGCCCTTTCCTCCGCACAAATCGCCGCCCTCTCTTCCGCTCAGGTCGCCGCCCTCTCCAGCACCCAGCTCGCCGCCTTCTCTTCCGCTCAGCTACTGGCCGTCGAGACCGCCGATCTCGCCGCCCTCTCCGCCTCACAGGTCCGCGCTTTCGGTACCGACGATATCGCCCTCCTCTCCACCGCTCAGCTCGCCGCCCTTTCCACCGCCGCCGTCTCCGCCCTCTCCTCCGCCCAGCTCCAGTCTTTCTCCACCGCACAGGCCGCCGCACTCTCTTCCGCCCAGCTCCAGGCCCTCTCCTCCGCCCAGGTCACTTTCCTCGATTCCCAGGACCTGGCCGTCTTCACCACTTCCGCCATCGTCGGCATGGATGCCGCCGATCTGGCTCGCCTCTCTTCCGCCCAGATCGCCGCCCTCTCCACCGCTCAGGTCGCCGCCCTCGTCTCCAGCCAGGTCGCCGCCCTCACTTCGGCGCAAATCGTCGCCCTTTCCACCGCCCAGGCCGCCGCCTTCTCTTCCGCACAGGCCCAGGCCCTCTCTTCCGCTCAGCTGCGCGCCTTCCAGACCGACGATCTCGCCGCCCTTTCCTCCGCCGCCGTCGCCGCTCTCGATTCCGCCGATATCGCCGCCCTCCTCACCGCCCAGATTCAGGCCCTCTCTTCCGCACAGGTCGCCGCCCTCTCCACCGCACAGGTCCGCGCCCTCGGTTCCGCCCAGATCGCCGCCCTCTCCTCCGCACAGGTCCAAGCCCTCGAATCCGCCGATCTCGCCGCCCTTTCCACCGCCCAGGTCCGCGCTTTCCAGACCGACGATCTCGCCGCCCTCTCCTCCGCCCAACTCGCCGCTTTCGGCACCGACGATTTCGCCGCCTTCACCACCGCCCAGGTCGCCGCCCTCTCCTCCTCCCAGGCCGCTTCCCTCTCCACCGTCCAGGTCGCCGCCTTCTCTTCCGCCCAACTCCGCGCCATCGAGTCCGCCGATCTCGCCGCCCTCGCCACTTCTTCCATCTACATCCTCGGCTCCGCCGGTATCGCCGCCCTCTCTACCGCTCAGATCGCCGCCCTCACCACCGCTCAGCTCGATACCTTCCAGTTCACCGCCCAGCTCGCCGTCTTCTCCACCGCCCAGGTCGCCGCCCTCTCTTCCGCTCAGCTCGCCTCCTTCGGTACCGACGATTTCGCCGCCCTCTCTTCCGCCCAGGTCCGCGCCATCGACCCCGCCGATCTCGCCGTCCTCTCTTCCGCTCAGCTCGCCGCCCTCGGCGCCGACGATTTCACCGCCTTCACCACCGCCCAGGTCGCCGCCTTCACCACCGCTCAGGCCGCTTCCTTCTCTTCCGCTCAGGTCCAAGCCTTTTCTTCCCTCCAGGTCCGCGCCCTCTCTTCCGCCGATCTCGCCGTCCTCTCCACTGCCAACGTCGCCGCCCTCGATTCCGCCGATGTCGCCGCCCTGACTTCCACACAGCTCCAGGCCCTTTCCTCCGCCCAGGTCGCCGCCCTCTCTTCCGCTCAGGTCGCCGCCCTCTCCAGCACCCAGCTCGCCGCCTTCTCTTCCGCTCAGCTACAGGCCGTCGAAACCGCCGATCTCGCCGCCCTCTCCGCCTCACAGGTCCGCGCTTTCGGTACCGACGATATCGCCCTCCTCTCCACCGCTCAGCTCGCCGCCCTTTCCTCCGCCGCCGTCTCCGCCCTTGCTTCTTCCCAGCTCCAGTCTTTCTCAACCGCACAGGCCGCCGCACTGACTTCCGCCCAAGTGCAGGCCCTGTCTCTGACCCAACTGCGCGCCCTGGACTCCGCAGACCTTGCCGCGCTTGCCACCGCAGCCATGGCGGGCATGGATACGGCCGATCTGGCCGGACTGACCACGAGCCAGCTCCAGTCCTTGACGACGATCCAGATCGCCGGCCTGACGACCGCCCAGGTGATGGCGATCACGACCACCCAGTTCGCAGTCCTGGGCTCAGCCCAGGTGCTCGCACTTGAGACCGCCGATCTCGCCGCTCTGACTGTCGCCCAGGCCCGCACCCTCAAAACCCAGGACATCGCCCTGCTCGCCACCGGGCAGGTACAGGCCCTTTCCACCGCTGTCATCGCCGCCTTCACGACGGCCCAGGTCCTTGCCCTGACCACGGTCCAGATCGCCGGCCTGACAACCGCCCAAGTCCAGGCACTTGCCACCCAACATATCCGTATTCTGGAAACCGCCGATCTCGCCGCCCTTTCCACGGCCGCCATCGCCGTACTCGACTCGGCGGATATCGCGGCCCTGACCACGATCCAGTTGCAGGCCCTGAGCACTGCCCAGGTGGCGGTATTCGGTAGCCTCCAGGCCGCCGGACTCACCACCGCCCAGGTGCGGGCGCTGGAAACGGTCGACCTGGCAGCCTTGGCAACTTCGGCCATCAGCCGGCTGGATACCGCCGATATCGCGGCACTGACCACAAGCCAATTCGCCGTACTGACGAGCGCCCAGATCCAGGCCTTGACGACGGAACAGGTCCAGTCCTTCTCCACGGTCCATATCCAGACCCTGGGGACGGCGCAGGCAGCCGCCCTCGGCACGGCCCAAGCCGCGGCACTCTCCACCGCCCAGGCTCAGGCCTTGGAAACCCGCGACCTGGCCGTCTTCGGTACGGCCCAGGTGGCCGTCCTCGGCACCGGAGCCGTCGCGGCCTTCGGGACGGCCCAGGTAGCTGCCCTCACGACGGCCCAGGTAGCCGCTCTCACCACCATCCAGGTCCAGGCATTGACGACAACCCAGGTCGCCGCCCTGACCACCCAGCAGATCCAGGCCCTAGAAACGGCGGATCTGGCAGCCATGACCGCAATCCAGATCGCCGCCATCGAGACAAGGGACATCGCCCTCCTCGCCACGGCGCAGGTCCGCGCCATCGCGACAGCCGCCGTCGCCGCCCTGACGACCAATCAGATCCATGCCTTCGAAACCGTTCAGGTGGCAAGCCTCACCACGCTCCAGGTGCGGGCCATGACCTCCGCCCAGGTCAGCGCCCTCGACACCTCAGATGTCGCAGCCCTGGGTACTGCCGCCGTGGCGGCACTGGATACCGCCGACGTGGCCGCCCTCACGGCGGTCCAGGTCATGACCCTGACCACGGCCCAGATCGATGCCCTCACCACCCAGCAGGTACGCGCCCTCACGACCATCCAGGTACAGGCTCTTACCACCAGCCAGTTCGACGCCTTGTCCACCGGCGACATCGCGATCATGACCACGGTTCAGATCGCTGCCCTCCGCACCGACCAGATTGCCGCCCTCGCCGGCGAGGACATCCGCGCCCTCACGACGGCCGACATCGTGGCCATGACGACGGCCCAGTTCCGTGCCCTGTCGGCCGACGGTGCCGCCGCACTCACCACCGCCCAGGTCGCCGCCATCGAAACCCGCGATCTTGCGGTCATGACGACCAGCGCCATTGCCGCCTTCACCACGGCGGACATCGTCGCCCTCACGACCCGCCAGGCCGCGGCCCTGACCACGGCCCAGGTCGGTGCTCTCACCACCTCCCAGGTGGCGGCTCTGGAGACGGCAGACCTGGCGGCCATGAGCACCTTCCAGCTAAGCAACCTTTCCATGGCCCAGGCGGATGCCCTCACCACCTCGCAGATGGATGCCTTGAGCGCCGCCCAGCTCACCGCCATCAACAGCATCGCGACGCCCCTCGTCCTCGACCTCAACGGCGACGGCGTGCAGACGGTCGCCATCGACCATGGCGTGCTGTTCGACCTCACGGCATCGGGCAACATCAGCCATGTGGGCTGGATCGCCCCCAGCGACGGCTTCCTCGTCCTCGACCGCAATCTGGACGGCGTGATCAACGACGGCTCCGAACTGTTCGGTTCCGCCACGCGCCTCGCCACCGGCGCCACGGCGGCAGACGGCTTCCAGGCCCTCGCCGATCTCGACGACAACCGGGATGGCCGCATCGACGCCCTCGACGCCCGCTTCCGGGATCTCCAGGTATGGACGGATGCCAACCAGGACGGCGTCTCCCAGGCCGGCGAACTCCATCGTCTCGCCGATCTCGGCGTCACGCAGCTCGATCTCGCCGCCGACGATGTCTCGATTCGCCAGAACGGCAACTGGATCGGCCTCGAATCCGCCTATGGCGTCGCCGACGGCGGCCTGCACGCCCTTGCCGACGTCTGGCTGCAGATCAGCGCCGGACCGGATCGGGTGCTGGATATCTCCCGCGTCGACCCCGCCCTGCTGCCGCCCGGCGCCATGGCGAAGATCGATCTCTCGACCGGCGGCAGCGACCTGCTGAAGATATCCAGCCAGGACGTGCTGGCCCTCGGCCAGCAGGATCAGGTGGTGAATGCCGAAACCGGCGCAGGCCATGTCCAGATGATCGTCCAGGGCGACGACAACGACGCCGTCCAGCTTGCGGAAAGCCACTGGACCAGCGGCGGTACCACCGTCATCGACGGCGACACCTACCGCATCTTCAACGACGGCGACGCCCAGCTGCTGATCGGCGTGCGCATCCACGACATCACGACGACCTGACGACCCGAGAGAGAGGAACCGAAGGGTCAACGAAAAAACCGCCCGAGGGCGGCTTTTTCGTGAGCGGAACTGCAGGGATTCCGCTCCGGAATTTGGTAGGCGCGATTGGACTCGAACCAACGACCCCCACCATGTCAAGGTGGTGCTCTAACCAGCTGAGCTACGCGCCTGCAAACTGCGGTTCCGATACGCTGATACCGTTGCAGCGGAACCGAAGAGGCGCGAATTCTATACGAACCCGCGCCCCGTTACAACACTTTTCAACCCGCCAGCGCCTGCTTGATCTGCTCCAGGGTCGACTGGTCGTCGATGGTCGTCAGATCGCCAGGATCGCGGCCTTCGGCGAGCGCCTGGATCGAACGGCGCAGCATCTTGCCGGAGCGCGTCTTGGGCAGGCCCGAGACGAAATGCACGCGCTTCGGACGGGCGATGGCGCCGAGGATGTCGTCCACCGTCTTCTTGACTTCCTTCTCCAGGGCCTCGCGCAGCTCTGGCGTCGCGATCTTCGCCGCATCCTTCACCACGGCGAAGGCCACGGGTTCCTGGCCCTTGAGCTGGTCGTTGACGCCCACCACGGCCACTTCGGCGATAGCGGCATGGGCCTGCACGGCCTCCTCGATTTCGCGGGTACCAAGGCGGTGGCCGGCGACGTTGATAACGTCGTCGGTACGGCCGAGGATGAAGTGGTAGCCCTCGTCGTCCTTGATGCCCCAGTCGAAGGAGCTATAGACCAGCGGCTCCTTGAAGAGGCTGAAATAGGTGCTGACGAAACGGTCGTCCTGACCCCAGACGGTGGACAGGCAACCCGGCGGCAGCGGCGGCAGGACGCCGACGATGCCCTTCTCGTTGGCGTTGCACTCGGTGCCGTCCTCGCGGAAGATTTTCAGGTTGTAGCCGAACACCGGGAAGCTCGGCGTGCCGAACTTGATCTTGGTGTCCTCGATGCCGCGCACCGTCGACAGCATCGGCCAGCCGGTCTCGGTCTGCCAGTAGTTGTCGATCACCGGCAACTGCAGCGCATCCATGATCCACTCGTGGGTCGGCTGGTCCAACGGCTCGCCGGCGAGGAACAAATGCTTGAGGGACGACAGGTCGTGCTTCTTGAGATAGGTCGGGTCCTGCTTCTTCAGCACGCGGATCGCGGTGGGCGCCGAGAACATGACGTTCACCTTGTACTTCTCGACCAGTTGCCACCAGATGCCGGCGTCGGGCCGGATCGGCGTGCCTTCGTACATGACCGTCGCCATGCCGGCGATCAGCGGACCGTAGATGATGTAGCTGTGGCCGACGACCCAGCCGATGTCGGAGGTGGAGAACATCGTCTCGCCGACGCCGCCGACGAAGATGTGCTTCATCGAGGACGCCAGCGCCACGGCGTAGCCGCCGGTGTCGCGCTGCACACCCTTCGGCTTGCCGGTGGTGCCGGAGGTGTAGAGGATGTAGGACGGCTCGGAGGATTCCATCCAGACGCAGGGCACGTCGGCGTTCATGTGCTGGGCGCGCAGGGTCGCGTAATCGACGTCGCGGCCGGCCACCTTGGCGAAGTCCTTGTCGATGCCGCGATCGATCATCAGCACCTTCTCGGGCGGGAACTCGGCGAGGTTGCAGGCTTCGTCGAGCAGATGCTTGTAATGCACGCCCTTGCCACCACGCATGCCGGCATCGGAGGAAACGATCAGCTTGGGCTTGGCGTCGTCGATGCGCGTCGCCAGGGAGCCGGAAGCAAAGCCGCCGAACACCACCGAATGGATGGCGCCGATGCGGGCGCAGGCCAGGATGGCGAAGGTTGCCTCGGCGATCATCGGCATGTAGATCAGGACGCGGTCGCCCTTGGTCACGCCGAGGGACTGCATGATCGCCGCCATGCGCATGACTTCGGTCTTGAGTTCGGCGAAGCTGTAGATCTTCTCTTCGTTGGTCTCGGTCGAGACGTAGATCAGCGCGCGATCGTTCGGGCGCTTGGCGGCGTGGCGATCCACGGCGTTGTAGCAGAGGTTGGTCTCGCCACCCGAGAACCATTTGACGAAAGGCGGCTTCGAGTAATCGCAGACCTTCTGCGGCGGCTTGTGCCAGTCGATCAGTTGCGCCTGCTCGCTCCAGAAGGCGTCGGGCTGCTCGATGGACCGCTTGTAAAACTCCTGGTAGGTGCTCATGACACTCCTCTTTCTCGATTGTTGTGACCCGGGTCAGGCCATTTATGCGGCGATGCGGACGACGACGCGCCCCTTGATCCTCGCCTGGATGAAATCGTCGAACACGCCGGGCAGCTCGTCGAAGCCGATGATGCGCGTGAGGGCGGCCAGGTGGGCCGGCTTCATGTCGCCGCCGAGGCGACGCCAGACCTCGGCGCGCCGGGCCATCGGGCAATTGACCGAATCGATGCCGAGCAGGCTGACGCCCCGCAGAATGAAGGGCATCACCGTCGTGTTGAACTGGAATCCCGCCGCCAGGCCGATGCTGGCCAGGGTGCCGCCGACCTTCATGGTGCTCGCCATCCAGGACAGCACGTCGCCGCCCAGATTGTCCACCGCACCCGCCCAGGTTTCGCTGCCCAGGGGCTTGATCTTGGCGAGATCGATGGACTGGCGCAGCATGACCTCCTTCGCGCCTAATCCCTTGAGGTAATCGGTTTCCTGTTCCTTGCCGGTCAGCGCCACCACGTGATAGCCGAGGCCGGCAAGGATCTGGATGGCGATGCTGCCGACGCCGCCGGTGGCGCCCGAAACGACCACGGGGCCGTTGGCGGGCTTGAGGCCGTCATGCTCCATGCGGGCGACGGCCAGGCCGGCGGTGAAGCCCGCCGTCCCCAGGGACATGGCCTCCTGCAGCGTAAGACCGGCGGGCAGCTTCAGCACCCAGTCGGCCGGGACACGGGCGACTTCCGCATAGCCGCCGTGATGGGCGACACCGATGTCGTAACTGGTGGCGACGACGCTGTCGCCGGCGGCGAAGCGCGGGTCGCGGCTCTCGATCACCGTACCGGCGAGATCGATGCCGCCGACGCAGGGAAAGCGCCGGATGATGCGACCGGCGCCGGTGGCGGCCAGGGCATCCTTGTAGTTCACACTGGAGTAGGCGACCCGGATGGTCACTTCGCCGGCATCGAGCTGGGCTTCGTCCATGTCGACGAAGCGGCTGGCCACCTTGCCGTCTTCCTGGTGGATCATGTACGCCTTGAAGCCCACGGCCTTCCCCTCCGGAAATCGTTCGAATTGTTCTGGGAACCCCGCTGGCACGGGGATCGAGGCGGATTATACCCAACCCAGTAGGGCTTATGGCCTTGACGTCGAGGGTTTACAGCCCTTCCCGGGCCGGCTATAGTCCGGCCCCATGCTTTTCCGCCCCACCCTCCGCAAGGCGCTTCCCGCCCTCATCGTCGGCCTGCTGCTGAACTTCGGCGCCCGCGCCGACGAAGCCGCGGTTCCCCCCCAGCACGAAACCAGCAATTTCGTCGGCCGCGTCGTCGACCAGGCGTCGGCCTCCGTCGCATCGGTGGAGAATGCCCTGGAGAAGGCCCTCGACCTGATCGGCATCCGCTACCGTCGCGGCGGCACCTCGCCGGAAACGGGCTTCGACTGCTCCGGCTTTGTCGGTCATGTCTTCAAGGAAGGCTTGGGGCTCTACCTGCCCCATAACGCCAAGGCGATCGCCAAGTCCGGCGAAGTGGTCGCCAAAACCGAGCTGCAGCCGGGCGACCTGGTGTTCTTCAACACCATGCGCAAGGCCTTTTCCCACGTCGGCATCTACCTCGGTGACAACAAGTTCGTCCATTCCCCCCGCGCCGGCGGCAAGGTCCGCGTCGAGGACATGACGGACTCCTACTGGCGCAAGCGCTTCAACGGCGCCCGCCGTATCGCCGCCGAGTGATCCGGCCGGCGCCCCGTTGCGCCGAGTCCGCCCCGTTGTTGTCCTCCCCCTGCCGCATCCAACCGCCGGGTCACGGCTGCCCGGCCCCACGGTCTTTCTTCAAAAAAAAGGATCGACACGGCATCCCGACTTCCGGCATCGGCACACCAGCTTGCCATTGCGAATCATTCTCAATAGAATGGATTCGTCGCCATTTCGGGAATTCGCCATGAACCGCTTCTCCGCTGCCTTGCTGATCGCCTGCGCCACCTTCGGCGCCAATGCCCAGGAACAGGTCCTCAACCTCTATTCCGCCCGCCACTACCAGACGGACGAGGCCCTCTACGCCAACTTCAGCAAGCAGACGGGCATCAAGATCAACCGCATCGAAGCCAAGGAGGACGAACTCCTGGAGCGCATCCGCAACGAAGGCGCCGCCAGCCCCGCCGACGTCTTCATCACCGTGGATGCGGCCCGCCTGGCCAAGGCCGACGAGCTGGGCCTGTTCGCCCCCGTGAAGTCGAAGCTGTTGGAGGAGCGCATTCCCGCCCACCTGCGCAGCACCGACTGGTTCGCCTTCTCCACCCGCGCCCGCGTCATCATCCACAACAAGGACCTGGTGAAGGCCGAGGATGTCCAGAACTACGAGGACCTCGCCGCCCCGAAACTCAAGGGCAAGGTCTGCTCCCGCTCCGGCAGCCATCCCTACAACCTGTCCCTGATGTCCGCCCTCATCGCCCATGACGGCGAGGCGAAGGCCGAGGAATGGGCCCGCGGCGTCGTCGCCAACTTCGCCCGCTCGCCCAAGGGCGGCGACACGGACCAGATCAAGGCCGTGGCCGCCGGCGAATGCGGTGTCGCCGTCTCCAACACCTATTACCTGGTCCGCCTGCTGCGCTCCGAGAAACCCGAGGACCGCAAGACCATGGAAAAGATCGGCATCGTCTGGCCGAACCAGAAGGGTGCCGGTGCCCACATCAACATCTCCGGCGGCGGCATGCTGAAGACCGCGCCCCACAAGGAGGCCGCCGTCAAGTTCCTCGAATACCTGGCCTCCGACGACGCCCAGCGCTATTTCGCCGAAGGCAACAACGAGTGGCCCGCCGTCGCCGGCGTGAAGCTCCAGAACGCGGCCCTGGAATCCCTGGGAAAATTCAAGGCGGACGCGCTGCCCGTCGCCACCCTGGCGAAGAACAGCGGCACGGCCCAGAAGATCTACGACCGCGCCGGCTGGAAGTAGTCCCTGCCGTGGCGGCCCCCCGGACCGCCGCCCCCGGGCCTCAGCAGCCGCTGACGGCCCGTCCCTTCGCGATCTGCCGCGCCAGCACGAAGATCGGCACCAGCCCCACGGCCACGATTGCCAGCGCCGCGGTGGACGCCTCCGCCAGCCGCTCGTCGGCCGCCAGCGTATAGGTCTGGGTCGCCAGCGTGTCGAAGTTGAAGGGCCGCATCACCAGGGTGGCGGGCAGTTCCTTCATCACATCCACGAACACCAGCAGGGCCGCCGCCAGGGCGCTGCCCGACAACAGAGGCAGATGCACGCGCCAGAGGGTCTGTGCCGGCCCACAGCCGAGGCTGCGGGCCGCCGCGTCCATGCTCGGCGTCACCTTGGCGAGGCCTGCCTCCACGGTCTGCAAGGCGATGGCGAGGAAGCGCGCGAGATAAGCGTAGGTCAGGGCGGCGATGCCGCCCGTCAGGATCAGCCCCGGATGGACACCCGTCGCCTGCTGCCAGGCCGCCGCCAGCCAGTGGTCGAGGCGGGTCACGGGAATCAGCACGCCCACGGCGATCACCGAACCGGGCACCGCATAGCCCAGCCCCACCAGCCGATTGGCGTAGCGCGGCAGGGCGCTGCGGGCACCACGGGCGCCGTAGGCCAGCAGCACCGCCAGCAGGGCGGCCAGGGCCGCCGCCAGGGCGGCCAGCACGAAGCTGTTGCGGGCCAGCACCCAGTAGCGGCTGCCGAACTCGGCATCGCCTTCGCCGAGGGCCAGCCGCAGCAGCAGGCCGGCGGGCAGCAGGAAACCCAGGGTCAGGGGCACGCCGCATCCCAGCACGGCGAGCCAGGCACGCAGCCCGTGGAGCGGACGCCGGTGCTGACCGCGCCGCACCGTGGTGTCGTGGTAGCGGGCACGCCCCCGCGACAGGCGCTCCATGGCCAGCAGCAGCAGCACGAAGCCCAGCAGACAGGCCGCCAGCTGGGCCGCCGCGATGCGGTCGCCGAGGGAGAACCAGGCCCGGTAGATGCCCGTGGTGAAGGTCGGCACCGCGAAGTAGGCGACGGTGCCGTAGTCCGCCAGGGTCTCCATGAGGGCCAGGGCGACGCCGGCCGCGATGGCCGGCCGCGCCAGGGGCAGGGAAACCTGGCGGAAGGCCTCGAAATGGCTGAGGCCGAGGACCCGGGCCGCCTCCAGCATGCCGCCGGCCCGTTCCCGGAAAGCCGTGCGCGCCAGCAGATAGACGTAGGGATAGAGCACGCAGCAGAACATGACGGCCGCACCGCCCAGGCTGCGCACCTCGGGAAACCAGTAGTCGCCCTTCTGCCAGCCGAAGCTCTCCCGCAGCCAGGTCTGCACGGGGCCGACGAATTGCAGCAGGTCCGTGTAGGTATAGGCCATGACGTAGGCCGGCATGGCCATGGGCAACAACAGGGCCCATTCGAAATGACGCCGCCCGGGGAACTCGTAAATCGCCACCAGCCAGGCCGCTCCGGTGCCGAGGGCGGCGACGCCGAGGCCGACGCCCAGGCAAAGCAGCAGCGAATTCAGGACGTAGTCGGCAAGCACCGTGGACGCCAGGTGGGACCAGGTGTCGCCGGTGCCGCCCGCAAAGAGGTTGGCGCCCACCGAAAGTACGGGCAGCGCGACCGCCAGGGCCACCAGGAAACTCAGGAGGGAAAGGGGTTGGCGCACGGTCGGAGCCGGAAGAAGAAGGGCTCGCGCATTATAATTGAGAGCAATTCTCGACAAGCAGAAACCATGTCCATACTCCGAGTCGACCGCGTCAGCCACGCCTACGGCGGCCATGCCGTCGTGCGCGACCTGAGCTTTTCCCTCGCCGCGGGGGAAATCGGTTGCCTGCTGGGCGCCTCCGGCTGCGGCAAGACGACCATGCTGCGCCTCATCGCCGGCTTCGAGGCCCCGTCCGCCGGCAGTATCGCCATCGAAGGGGAAGCCGTCGCCGCTACCGGCGTCTTCCTGGCACCCGAGCGACGGCGCATCGGCATGGTCTTCCAGGACTACGCCCTGTTCCCCCACATCGATATCGCCGCCAACATCGCCTTCGGCATGCGCGGCGCCGGCAGCACGGACAAGGCCAGGCGCGTCGCCGAACTGCTCGAACTGGTGGGCCTCGCCGGCCACGGCAGCCGCTACCCCCACGAACTCTCGGGCGGCCAGCAGCAGCGCGTGGCGCTGGCCCGCGCCCTGGCGCCATGCCCGCGCCTGCTGCTGCTCGACGAACCCTTCTCCAACCTGGACGTGGAACTGCGGGAGCGCCTCTCCCTCGAAGTGCGCGACATCCTCAAGGCCACCGGCACCACAGCCATCCTCGTCACCCACGACCAGCACGAAGCCTTCGTCGTCGCCGATGCCGTCGGCATCATGCACCAGGGCCGCATCGAGCAATGGGCCGCGCCCTACGACCTCTACCATCGCCCGGCGACGCGCTACGTGGCGGACTTCGTCGGCCAGGGCGTCTTCGTTCCCGGCGAGATCCTCGGCCGCCAGGCCGTGCGCGTGGAACTGGGCGTGCTGGAAGCCAGCCTGCCCCTCGACTGCGCCGAAACCTGTGCCGGCTGCGGTCGCGACTGCCGCATGGACGTGCTGCTGCGCCCCGACGACATCGTCCACGACGACGCCTCGGCGGTGGTGGCGGAAGTCGTGCACAAGGCCTTCCGCGGCGCCGAGTTCCTCTACACCCTGCGCCTGCCTTCGGGCGCCGAGGTGCTCTCCCTCGTGCCTTCCCACCACAACCACGCCATCGGCGAACGGATCGGCATACGATTGGATGTGGACCACGTGGTCGCCTTCCGGCAATGATTCCCTGGCTACCGGCCGAACCCGTCTTCCCCCCCCTGGAATCCGCCCTCAAGGAACCCAACGGCCTGTTGGCCGCCGGCGGCGACCTTTCGCCCCAGCGACTCGTCAGCGCCTATGCCCGGGGCATCTTCCCCTGGTATTCGGCCGGCGAACCCATCCTCTGGTGGAGCCCCGACCCGCGCATGGTGCTGTTCCCCGACGAGATCGCCATCTCCCGCTCCCTGGCGAAAACGCTGCGCAACCGGGCCTACGAGGTGCGCCTCGACACCGCCTTCGCCGATGTGGTCACGGCCTGCGCCACGTCACCCCGGGACGGCCAGGCCGGCACCTGGATCACGGCGGAAATGCAGGCCGCCTACCGCCGGCTGCACGAACTCGGCTTCGCCCACAGCGTGGAAACCTGGATCGACGGCCGCCTCGCCGGCGGCCTCTACGGTATCGCCATCGGCCGCGCCTTCTACGGCGAATCCATGTTCGCCCGCGTCACCGACGCCTCGAAGATCGCCCTCGCCCACCTGGGCGTACAACTGCGGCGCCTCGGTTTCGGCATAATAGATTGCCAGATGGAAACCAGACACCTCGCCTCCCTCGGAGCCCGGCCGATCCCGCGCCGGGAGTTCCGCGCCCTCCTCGACCGCCTGGTCGTCGAGAACGTGGCGCCCGGGCATTGGCGGACGGATGCCGTCGCCGACGCTTTCCGGAAGCCCTAGGATGAAGTGTTTTTTCTTCCTCGAATCGGCTGTGGTGCGCGCCCAATACCCCGGTTCATACGTCGCAACACCCAGTTTCATTGGACGCGGAAGACGCACAGCGTCATGGAGCCACTGACATGGCCCACCTGCGCGACCTGCCGCCCTTCCCGCTGCTGCAGTTCTACGCCACGGCGCCCTACGGCTGTTCCTACCTGCCGGGCCGCATCGCCCGTTCCCAGGTCGCGACGCCCACCCACCTGATCGACAGCGCCACCTACGGCGAACTGGTGCGCGCCGGCTTCCGCCGCAGCGGCGTGTTCACCTACCGCCCCTATTGCGACGCCTGCCGCGAATGCCTGCCGATGCGCATCCTCACCGACCGCTTCCGCACCGACCGCAGCCAGCGCCGCGCCCTCAAGCAGCACGCCGGCCTGACGGTCCACGAACGCCCCCTGACCTACCGGGAAGAACACTACGCCCTCTACCAGCGCTATCAGGCGGCGCGCCACAGCGGCGGCGGCATGGACCAGGACAGCCGCGACCAGTACGCCCACTTCCTGCTGCAGACCCACGTGGACAGCCGCCTCGTCGAGTTCCGCGAAAACGGTGTGCTGCGCATGGTGAGCATCATCGACGTGCTGTCCGACGGGCTCTCGTCCGTCTATACCTTCTACGACCCGGACGAAGCCGATGCCAGCTACGGCACCTATTCGATCCTCTGGCAGATCGAACTGTGCCGCCGGCTGGGGCTCCCCTATCTCTACGTCGGCTACTGGATTCGGGACAGCCGCAAGATGTCCTACAAGGCGAAGTTCAAGCCCCAGGAAGTGCTGCGCCACGGCGAGTGGCAGGAACTCGCCGAATAGGACCTCAGAACATCTGCTCGGCGGCCGTCCGCTTGTTCTGGGCCCAGGTACGCAGATGGCCGAGGGGCCCCGTGAGACTCGCCAGGTCGTCCACCAGGTTCTTCATGAGCCGGTCGCGCTGTTCGTCGTGGGCCTTGCCCCAGGCATTGAGATGGTCCAGGACCAGTTCCCGCGCCCGCTCGTCCGCAGCCTGCACCAGGCGCCGTTGCGCCTCGCGCGCCTCGTGCTCGCCCGAGAGCATCGAGGGTATGGAACGGGACGCCAGCCGCACTACTTCGCGCAGCGAGTCGGCGCGCTGCAACAGCGCCTGGTCGGCCTCGCAGCGGGAGGCGAAGCGCCGCACCTCCATGCGCAGCATCGCTTTGGTGGCGGGATCGTTGAATGCCATGTTGAGGGAACCTTTCGACGCGATTCGGAATGGGCCGCCCGCAATCCTAGCCGAATCCACGCGGCGGGACCACGCCCCGCTCGGATAGAATCCCGCCCATGATTCCCTACTGCCTGCTCAAGCCCATCGTCTTCGCCCTCGACCCGGAGACCGCCCACGAAACCGCCATCGCCGGCATGCGCACCCTCGGCCGCGCCGGCCTCGCACCCGCCTACCGGCCCCATGCGGACAAGCCGGTGACCGTCATGGGCCTGGACTTCCCCAATCGCATCGGCCTCGCGGCCGGCCTCGACAAGAACGGCGAAGCCATCGACGCCCTCGCTGCCTGGGGCTTCGGTTCCCTGGAAATCGGCACCGTCACGCCGCGGCCCCAGCCGGGCAACCCGAAGCCGCGCCTGTTCCGCCTCCCGGCGGCCAAGGGCATCATCAACCGCATGGGCTTCAACAACCACGGCGTGGACGCCCTACTGGCGAACGTGAAGGCCGCCAAATACCGCGGCATCCTCGGCATCAACATCGGCAAGAACTTCGACACGCCCATCGAAAAAGCGGCAGACGACTACCTGATCGGCCTGGAGAAGGTCTATGCCCACGCCGGCTACGTGACGGTGAACATTTCCAGCCCCAACACCAAGAACCTGAGGCAATTGCAGGGCGAGTCGGAACTCGACGCCCTGCTCGGCGCCCTCAAGGCCAAGCAGACGGAACTGGCGGACCGCCACGGCCGCTACGTGCCCATCACCCTCAAGATCGCGCCGGACCTGGACGACGCCCAGATCGCCAACATCGCCGACGCCGTGCGCCGCCACCGCTTCGACGCCCTCATCGCCACCAACACCACGCTCTCCCGCGACGGTGTCGAGAACCTGCCCCACGGCCAGGAGACCGGCGGCCTCTCGGGCCTGCCGGTGTTCGAAAAATCCACCGCCGTGCTGCGCGCCTTCGTCCAGGCCCTGGCCGGCGAACTACCGGTCATCGCGGCCGGCGGCGTGGTGGATGGCGCCAAGGCCAAGGCCAAGCTCGACGCCGGCGCCGCCCTGGTGCAGGTCTATTCGGGCCTCATCTACCGGGGCCCGGAGCTGGTGAAGGAATGCGTCGCGGCCACCCGCGCGGGCTGACCCCACGATGATTGTCGGCTGCCCCAAGGAAACCAAGAACCACGAATACCGGGTCGGCCTCACGCCCGCCGGTGCCCGCGCCCTCGCCGCCGCCGGCCATGAGGTGCTCGTCGAGGCCGCGGCCGGCGCCCGCGTCGGCTATCCGGACGCGGACTACCTGGCCGCCGGCGCCCGCATCGCCGCCACGCCGGCCGACCTCTATGGCCGGGCCGAACTCGTCATCAAGGTCAAGGAACCCCAGCCGCCCGAACTGCCGCTGCTGCGGCCCGGCCAGATCCTCTACTGCTACCTTCACCTCGCCCCCGCTCCGGACCTGCTGCGGAGCCTGCTTGAGCGCGGCGTCTCCTGCGTCGCCTTCGAAACCATCACCGACGCCCACGGCAACCTGCCCCTGCTCGCCCCCATGTCGCGCATCGCCGGCCGCCTCGCGCCCCAGGCCGGCGCCTGGGCCCTGCAGATGGCGAACGGCGGCTCCGGCGTGCTGCTCGGCGGCGTCCCCGGCGTGCCGCCGGCCCGGGTGCTCGTCATCGGCGCCGGCAGCGTCGGCACGGAGGCCACGCGCATCGCCGTCGGCATGGGCGCCGACGTGACGGTGCTCGACCTCGGCACCCCGCGCCTCGAATCCCTCGACGCCCTCTACCGCGGACGCATCCGCACCGCTGTCAGCGACCCGGACTGCCTGGCGCGGGAAATCGAGGCCGCCGACCTGGTGGTCGGCGCCGCCCTCGTGCCCGGCCGGCTGTCGCCGCGGCTCGTCACCCGCGCCCACCTGCGGCGCATGCGTCCGGGCTCGGTGCTCGTAGACGTGGGCATCGACCAGGGCGGCATCGCCGAGACTTCGCGCCCCACCTCCCATTCGGAACCGCTCTTCGCCGCGGAAGGCGTGGTGCACTACTGCGTACCCAACATGCCGTCCGCGGTGGCCCGCACCGCCACCCAGGCCCTGGCCCTGGCCACCCTGCCCCACGCCGTCGCCCTCGCCGACCGGGGCCTGCGGGAAGCCGTCGCCCGCGACGCCGGCCTGGCAGCCGGCCTGCAGGTGCATGGGGGCCGGGTCACCCATGCCGGACTGGCGGCCGATACGGGGCATCCCTACACCCCCGCCTTCTGACGCCGACGCCGTCTGCAAGCTTCGAGAAAGCTTCGCCAACTCAATTGCCTACGCGGCGTTAAGGGTTGTCCCACGGGGCTCCATGGGGGATAATGCCGGGCTACGAAACGAGAAGGGAACAAGCCTTCCGCCCCCTCCCCAATGACCAGCTACATTTTCATCGTCCTCGGCGCAGTCCTCGTCAATAACGTCGTCCTGGTCCGCATCCTCGGCCTCTGCCCCTTCATGGGGGTGTCCAAGAAGCTGGAAACCGCCCTCGGCATGGGCGCCGCCACGACCTTCGTGCTGACCATGGCCTGCGGCGCCAGCTACGTCATCGACAGCTGGCTGCTGCTGCCCAACGATCTCGAATACCTGCGCACCCTCTCCTTCATCGTCACCATCGCCGCCATCGTCCAGTTGACGGAACTGGTGATCCAGAAGACCAGCCCGGTGCTGCACCAGGTGCTGGGCATCTACCTGCCGCTCATCACCACCAACTGCGCCGTGCTCGGCATCCCGCTGCTCAACGTGGGTCTCAAGCACGATCTCGTCGAGTCCATGCTGTTCGGCTTCGGCTCGGCCCTCGGTTTCACCCTGGCCCTGATCCTTTTCGCCGGCGTACGCGAGCGCCTCGAAGGCGCCGACATCCCGGTGTACTTCCGCGGTACCGCCATCGGCATGGTCACCGCCGGCATCATGAGCCTGGCCTTCATGGGCTTCGCCGGCCTGGACAAGTACCGGTAATGATTTCCGCCATCCTCGTCATGGCGCTGGGCGCCGTCGTCCTGGGCGCCGCCCTCGGCTACGCCTCCATCAAATTCAAGGTCGAGGGCGACCCGCTGGTGGAGAAGATCGATGCCATCCTGCCCCAGACCCAATGCGGCCAGTGCGGCTATCCCGGCTGCAAGCCCTACGCCGAGGCCATCGCCAAGGGCGAGGCCGACATCAACTGCTGCCCGCCCGGCGGGGACGAAGGCATCCGCAAGCTCGCCGACCTGCTGGGCCGCGAGTTCAAGCCCCTGTCCGGCGAGCACGGCGTCGAGAAGCCCAAGAGCGTCGCCTTCGTGGACGAGCAGTTCTGCATCGGCTGCACCCTCTGCATCCAGGCCTGCCCGGTGGACGCCATCGTCGGCGCCGCCAAGCAGATGCACACCATCGTCGCCGCCCAATGCACCGGCTGCGAGCTCTGCGTCGAACCCTGCCCGGTGGACTGCATCGCCATGGTGCCCATCGCCGAATCGGTGGAAACCTGGAAATGGCGCTATCCCGTCTTCGAGATCAAACCCGCGGGGACGGCCCGATGAGCCTGCTGCGCAAGCTGTTCGACTTCCACGGCGGCGTCAAGCCGGCCTATCACAAGGAGCCGTCCACGACCCAGCCGATCGCCCAAGCGCCGCTGCCCGCCGAACTGGTGATCCCGCTGCACCAGAGCATCGGCGGCGTCCCGCGCCCCCTGGTGCAGGCGGGCGAAACCGTGAAGAAAGGCCAGCTCATCGGCGGCCCCGACGGTTTCGTCTCCTCCGCCGTCCATGCCTCCACTTCCGGCGTGGTCAAGGCCGTAGAGATGCGCCGCATGCCCCACACCTCGGGCCTCTCCGCCCTCTGCGTGGTGATCGAGCCCGACGGCAAGGACGAATGGATCGAGCGCAAACCGGTGCCCTGGCGCAGCCTGCCCCCCGACGAGGTGCGCGACATCCTGCGCGACGCCGGCGTGGTCGGCCTCGGCGGCGCCGTGTTCCCGTCCTACCTGAAGGTGAATCCCGGTAAGAAGGGCCATCTCGACACCCTCGTCATCAACGGCGCCGAGTGCGAGCCCTTCATCACCTGCGACGACCTGCAGATGCGCGAGCGCGGCGAGACCATCGTGCGCGGCGCCGCCATCATGCGCGACCTCACCCGGGCCGGCCAGGTGCTGATCGGCATAGAGGACAACAAGCCCGAGGCCATCGCCGCCATGCAGGCCGCCGTGCGGACCGTCGGAGCCGAACGCATCGAGATCGTGCCGATCCCGACGCGCTATCCGGCCGGCGGCGCCAAGCAGCTCATCCGCGTGCTCACCGGCATCGAGGTGCCCCACGGCAAGCGCTCCACAGACTACGGCGTGCAGTGCTTCAACACCGGCACCATCTACGCCATCTACGAGGCCCTGGAACTGGGCCAGCCCCTGGTGTCGCGCATCGTCACCGTGGCCGGCAACGTGGAACGGCCGCGCAATTTCGAGGTGCGCTTCGGCACGCCGATGCGGGACGTTGTCGCCCTCGCCGGCGCGAAACCGGACACCGACCGCATCATCATGGGCGGCCCCATGATGGGCTACGCCATGCCCGGCGACGAGGTGCCGGTGGTCAAGGCCACCAACTGCATCCTCGTCGGCTCCCCCGCCCTGTTCCCGCCGCCGCCCCCCGAGATGCCCTGCATCCGCTGCGGCGAATGCGCCAAGGCCTGTCCCGCCGACCTGCAGCCCTTCGAGATGTACTGGTTCTCGCGCGCCAAGATTTTCGGCAAGGCCCAGGAGTACCACCTTTTCGACTGCATCGAATGCGGCTGCTGCGCCTTCGTCTGCCCGTCGCGCATCCCCCTGGTGGACTACTACCGCTTCGCCAAGAGCGAGATCTGGGCGCGGGAACAGGAGAAGGAAGCCGCCGACGTGGCCCGCGAACGCTACGAGTTCCGTCTCGCCCGCGAGGAGCGCGAGAAGGCCGAAAAAGCCGCCAAGCTGGCCGCCAAGGCCGCCGAGACCAAGGCCAAGCTCGCCCAGCAGGAGGCTGCCAAAGCCGCGGAGGGCGCGGCCCCCGCACCAGTGGCCAGCGACGACGCCAAGAAGGCCCTGATCGCCGCCGCCATGGAGCGGGCCAAGCAACAGGCAGCGGCGCCGCTGAACACCGACAACCTGAGCTCCGATCAGAAGGCGCAGATCGCCGACGCCGAGGCCCGGCGCGCCCAGGCCCTTCAGGCCGAGGGGAAGGACTGAAATGAAACTCGACGTTCGGAGCGCTCGGGCAGGTGGGGTGCCCTGCCCCGCTCCATGTCACCCGTCGCCGACCTGCGGCCGGCTCCTCCTTCTTTACTTGCGCGGAGCAGGGCACCCCACCCGCCCGATCCGATGCCGCCGTGGGTGTTTGGCCGGCTCAAACCACGGACGTATCCAGCCCAGGATGGCGGGTATCCAACTCCCGGAAGTCAAGGAGGAGGGCCGGTGCTTCTTCGGCCCGGGGGACATGGAGGGAGTTGGATACCCGCCGCCCTGGGCGTGTACCGTAGTACTCACGTTTCATGCATCGCGGACGGCGCGCAGCGCGGTGGAGCAACTGACATGCTGAACAACTCCCCCTTCCTCCGCAAACCGGCCAGCGTGCGCAGCGTCATGCTGCGGGTGCTCGCCGCCCTGCTGCCGGGCATTGCGCTCTACGCCTGGTATTTCGGCGGCGCCGTCTTCGTCCAGCTCGCCGTCGCCACCGTCGCCGGCCTCGCCGCCGAGGCCGCCATGCTGGCCCTGCGCCGCAAGCCCGTCTGGCTGTTCGTCTCCGACGGCAGCGCCCTCGTCACCGCCTGGCTCGTCGCCCTCACGGTGCCCTCCATCGCCCCCTGGTGGCTGACGGTGCTCGGCGTGCTGATCGCCATCGTCGTCGCCAAGCATCTCTACGGCGGCCTCGGCCAGAACCCCTTCAATCCGGCCATGGTGGCCTTCTGCACCCTCATCGTCGCCTACCCCCAGCTCATGTCCCAGTGGCCTCAGGCCGGCTTCACCGACTTCGCCAGCCAGATGACGGCCATCTTCGGCGAGCGCAGCCTCGACGCCATCGTCATGGCCACGCCCCTGGACCAGATGCGTACCCAGCTGCACACGGCCGAAGCCCGCGCCACGGTGTCCGGCATCTTCGGCAGCCACGCCACCTTCGGCAACATCGGCGGCAAGGGCTGGGAAATCATCGCCATCGGCTACCTGCTCGGCGGCCTCTACCTGCTGCAGCAGCGCATCATCACCTGGCACATGCCGGCCGCCTTCCTCGGCACCCTGGCGGCGATCTCCCTCGCCTTCAGTCTCGGCGCCCCCGACCGTTTCGCCGGCCCCATGTTCCACCTGCTCACGGGCGGCGCCATGCTGGGCGCCTTCTTCATCGTCACCGACCCGGTCTCGGGCACCACCACGCCCAAAGGCAAGCTGATCTTCGCCGCCGGCATCGCGCTGATCACCTGGATCATCCGCGTCTTCGGCGCCTATCCCGACGGCATCGCCTTCGCCACGCTGCTGATGAACCTCTGCGCGCCGCTCATCGACGCCTGGACCCAACCGCCGGTGTTCGGCCACAAGCACGACGACAAGGGGCAGGCATGAGCGAAGAACTCCACGTCGAAGCCCACCGGGAACCCGGCGCCCTGCAGGTCTCGGCGCGCACCGCCATCGTCCTGCTGCTGTTCGTCGTCATTTTCACGGCCCTCATGGCGGCCACCTACCAGGCCACCAAGCCCCTGCTCGACGCCAGCGCCCAGGCCGAGAAGCTGCGCCTCATCAACGAGGTGCTACCGGCCGGCGCCTACGACAACGACCTGCTCGCCGACGCCGTCGAACTGCCGCCCCTGCGCGCCCTCGGTACCGGCGAGGCGACGAAGCTCTACCGCGCCCGCAAGGACGGCAAGCCGGTGGCCCTGGTCCTGGAAGCCGCGGCACCCGACGGCTATTCGGGCCGCATCTCCCTGATCCTGGCGATCAAGGCCGACGGCACGCTGGCCGCCGTGCGCGTCACCGGCCACAAGGAGACTCCGGGGCTGGGTGACTACATCGATCCGAAGAAGGACAGGAACAAGAAGCGCCCCTGGATCACCCAGTTCAATGGCCTCGGCCACGATGTGGCCCTGGGCGGCCGGATGAAGGTGAGGAAGGACGGCGGCGCCATCGACCAGATGACGGGCGCCACCATCTCGGCCCGCGCCGTCACCAATGCCACGGCACGCGCCCTGATCTGGGCCGCCGAATACCGCGAACGGCTGTTCGCCCTGGAGACCGGCCGCCGCTACGAGGAGGACCGCAAATGAGCATCCACCGCGAAATCGCCGTCAACGGCCTGTGGAAGCAGAATGCCATCCTCGCCCAGATGCTGGGCCTGTGTCCCCTGCTGGCGGTATCCACCAACGTCGTCAACGCCGTCAGCCTCGGCCTGGCCACCATCCTCGTCATGGCCCTGGCCAACCTGGCCATCTCCTCCCTGCGCGCCTTCATCCCCTACGAAATCCGCATCCCCGTCTTCATCCTCATCATCGCGGCGCTGGTGACGGTGGTGGACCTGGCCTTCAACGCCTGGCTGCACGACCTCTACCTGGTGCTCGGCATCTTCATCCCGCTGATCGTCACCAACTGCATCGTGCTGGCGCGCGTCGAGGCCTACGCGGCGAAGAACCCGGTCGGCGCCTCCACCTGGGACGGCGTCATGATGGGCGTCGGCTTCGTCTGGGTGATCGGCCTGCTGGGCGCCCTGCGCGAAGTGGTCGGCTCCGGCACCCTGTTCGCCGGCATCGAGATGATCGTGCCCGGCGCCCAGGCCTGGCAGATCCTGCCGGAAGACTATCCGGGCTTCCTCGTCGCCATCCTGCCGCCAGGGGCCTTCTTCGTCCTGGCCCTGCTGATCGCGGGCCGCAACTGGCTCGACGCCCGCGCCAACGAACGGGCACGCCAGCGCCTGCGGCAGACCGCCGCCCAGGCTGCGGCCTGACGGCAGCGCGCCTCAGGCGCGCGGCAGCAGGAACCAGAACTCGCTGCCGAGGCCCGGCTGGCTCGCCACGCCGACCTCGCCGCCCATGGCCTCGACGAGGCGCTTGACGAGGGCAAGACCGATGCCCGTGCCCTCGATGCCATCGGCCACGGCATGGAGCCGCGAAAAGGGCTTGAACAGTTCGCCGAGGGAGGCCGCCGTTATCCCCGCCCCCGTGTCCCGGACGGTGATGCGCCAGCGGGCGCCCTCGGCCCGGGCGGCGACGCCGACCCGGCCGTTCTCCCGGTTGTATTTCACCGCATTGGAAAGCAGGTTCAGCAGCACCTGGCGGAAACGCTTGCGGTCGGCGCGCACGCAGGCCTCGGCGGGGATCGCCATCGCCGTCGCGATGCCGCGGCGGGCCGCCAGGGGCGCCAGGGTCTGCCAGGCCTCGGCGACGATGGCCGCCACCTCGACGGCCTCCGGCGCCAGTTCCAGATGCCCCGCCTCGATGCGCGAGAGGTCGAGGATCTCGTTGATGATGTCCAGCAGGTGCCAGCCGGCGCGCATGATGGCCTTGGGAAACTCGCGCACCTCGGGGCTCGGATGGAGTTCCAGCTCCGGCTCCAGCAACTGGGCATAGCCGAGGATGCCGTTGAGGGGCGTGCGCAGCTCGTGGCTCATGCTGGCGAGGAAGGCCGACTTGGCTTCGCTGGCGCTCTCGGCCACGGCCTTCGCCACCGTCAGCTCGCTGCGGATGCGCCTGAGCATGCGCGCCCGCCGCGAGCGGGCCGTCACCGCCGACAGCAGCACATCCATGGGCACGGGTTTGGAGAGGAAATCGTCGCCGCCGAGGTCGAGGGCCGCCATCTGGCGGTAGATGTCGTTCTCGCTGGAGACGAACAGGATGGGGGTGTCGACCAGGCTCTCGTCCTGGCGCAGCAGGGCCGCCAGCTCCAGGCCGTTGCAGCCCGGCATGTAGATGTCGGTAACGATCACGTCGGGACGGAATTCCTTCACCAGCCGGGGCGCTTCGAGGGGGCTGTTGCAGGCCTGGGTGACGAAGCCGGCCTCGCCGAGCACCCCCGCATACAGGTCGGTGAGGGAACGGTCGTCGTCCACCAGCATGACGCGGAAGGCCTCGGCGGCCTGGCGCGCCGTCACGCCGTTGAGGATGGCGATGAGGCGGCCGACGTCCAGCGGCTTCTTGAGGAAGCGCGTGGCGCCGAGCCGCACGGCTTCGAGGCGGGCGGCGAAATCGTCGGCCCCCGACAGGCAGAACAGGTGCACCCGCGTCGCGTCTTCGGTCCGAAAGCGCCGCAGGGTCGCCAGGGTGTCCGGATCGCTGCGGCAGGCGGAGAGGTCGGCGACGATGGCCGCCGGCGCGCACTCGGGCGCACAGTCCGCCAGATCGCCCATGGCGTGGATGATGCGCGGCGCATAGCCCGCATCGGCCAGGGCCGCCTCCAGCATGCCGGCCACGGCGCGGCTCTCGATGAGCAGGCAGACCTGGTTGTTGCGGCTCGGCCCCGAGCGGGCAACGGGAGCGATCAGGCGCCCCATGCCGGCACTGCGGCCGGCCTCGGCGCGGATTTCGCGCCCCAGGTTCTCGATCAGCAGGGCCACCTGTTCCCGGTCGCCGGCGCCCAACGGCGCGGCGCTGCCATGGAATCCCAGCAGGGAGAGGGCCGTCTGGCGCACGTCTTCGCGCCGCACACGGGCACCCTGGTACGCGATGTCCTGCAGCAGTTCGCCTGTCCTGGCCGGCAGCACGTCGCTGGTGCCGGCAAGAAAGTCCGCCAGGGCGGACTCCAGGCCATCCAGCAGATCGTTCAGGCTGCCGGAAGCGTTCTGGGTTTCAGCCATGATCACTCCAACTCCGGGCCCACAGGGGCCGCGGAAGCTGGCGATCATAGCGCAGGAGCCGGCCCCGACGCCGGCAGCCGGCGACAATTTTTTGTACCGCTTCGGCTACACTCGCGCCATGACGCCGAAGCAGATCCGCAGCCTGTTCGCCCGCCTGGCGCAGGCCAATCCCCACCCGGAAACCGAACTCGAGTACGCGAGTCCCTTCCAACTGCTCGTCGCCGTGGTGCTCTCCGCCCAGGCCACGGACAAGAGCGTGAACCTGGCTACCCGCGAGCTCTTCCATGCCGCGCCGACGCCGGCCGCCCTGGCCGCCCTCGGCGAGGAGGGCATCGCCCCCTACATCCGCACCATCGGCCTCTACAAGACCAAGGCGAAGAACGTGGCCGGCCTCGCCCGCCAGCTGCTGGAGCGGCACGGCGGCGAAGTGCCCCGCGCGCGCGCCGCCCTCGAAGCCCTGCCCGGCGTCGGCCGCAAGACCGCCAACGTGGTGCTCAACATCGTCTTCGGCGAACCGACCATCGCCGTGGATACCCACATCTTCCGCGTCGCCAACCGCACCGGCCTGGCGCCCGGCAAGGACGTGGTCGCCGTCGAAGACAAGCTGCTCAAGGCCGTGCCGGAGGAGTTCCGCCAGCATGCCCACCACTGGCTGATCCTCCTCGGCCGCTATACCTGCAAGGCGCGCAAGCCCGCCTGCGCCGCCTGCGCCATCGCCGACCTTTGCGAGTTTCCCGAGAAGAATGTTCAATCCTAGCCGCGACCAGGCCCGCCGTTTCCTCGTGGAGGCGTGGCGCAAGCGCCGCGACAAGCTGCCCGCCACGCCCCTCGAAACCATGGCGGCCGACATCGTCGCCCTCCATCCCGAATACCACACCCTGCTGGAGGCCGGCGACGAGGCCCTGGCGCGGGAATGGACGCCGGAGGACGGGGAGACCAATCCCTTCCTCCATCTCTCGCTCCATCTCGCCATCGCCGAGCAGCTCCAGATCGACCAGCCGCCCGGCATCCGCGCTGCCTGCGATGCCCTCGCCGCCAAGTACGGCGACCGCCACGCGGCCCTGCACGACATCCTCGAATGCCTCGGCGAAACCGTCTGGCGCGCCCAGCGCGACCGCAGCCCGCCGGACGGCGCCGCCTACCTGGACTGCATCCGCCGCCGCAGCTGATGCCGGTGCGGGAAACACCGCGCTGGCCAGGGTTTCGGGGATAATAGCCAGCCGTTCGTCATCGCGCCCCCGAGACCCTGCCCATGCGTTTCCAAGGCTCCGCCAGTTACTTTGCGACCCCAAACCCGATGCCGGCGGTGAATGCCGCCGTCACCCTGCGGCGCCTCGGTCTTCTTCTCCTGCTGCTGTTCGCCCTGCCCGCGGCGGCGCTGGAACAGGTCGCGCTGCAGCTCAACTGGAAGCACCAGTTCCAGTTCGCCGGCTACTACGCCGCCGTGGAAAAGGGCTACTACCGGGAGGCCGGCTTCGAGGTGAAACTCGTCGAGGCCGACGGCCACGAGGACCCCATCGCCGCCGTCATCGGCGGCAAGGCCCAGTACGGCGTCGGCGCCTCGGAACTCGCCCTGCGGCGCGCCCGCGGCGAACCGGTGGTGGCGCTCGCCGTCATTCTCCAGCATTCGCCCCTGGTGCTGCTGGCCCGCCGCAACGGCAACAGCAGCCAGAGCATCCACGACCTGGCCGGCCGGCGCATCATGCTGATGCCCCACGAAACGGAGCTGTTCGCCTACCTGCGGCGCGAGGGCGTCACCGCCTACACGCCGCTGCCCCATTCGTTCCATGTTAACGACCTGATCGAGGGCCGCACCGACGCCATCTCCGCCTACCAGACCGACGAACCCTTCCCCCTCCAGCAGGCGCGCTTTGCCTACGACGCCTTCAGCCCCCGCTCCAACGGCATCGACTTCTACGGCGACACCCTGTTCACCACCGAGGCCCAGATCGACAAGGACGCCGAGCGCGTCAAGGCCTTCCGCGAAGCCTCCCTGCGCGGCTGGCACTACGCCATGAAGCATCCGGCCGAGATCGCCGACCTCATCCGCGCCCGCTACAGCAAGCGGCACAGCCGCGAGCACCTGCTGTTCGAGGCCGCCGAGATGGCGCGCCTGATGCAGGTGGACCTGGTGGACATCGGCACCAGCCAGCCCGGCCGCTGGCAGCACGTGGCAGAAACCTACGTCGAAGTGGGCATGCTCGCCGCGCCCTATTCCATCGACGGCCTGATCTGGGACCCGAACCCGCGCGAAGCGCCGCGCTGGCTGCTGCCGGCCGTCCTTGCCGCCCTCGTCGTCCTTCTGGCGGCGGCCGCCATCGCCTGGCGCTTCCGCCTGCTGAGCCGGCGCCTCGCCGCCGAGATCGGCGAACGGGAAACCGCCCAGCAGCGCCAGCAGGCCGTCCAGCGCAACCTGCTGGCCCTGCTGGACTCGACGGAAAACCTCACCATGCTGATCGCCGCCGACGGCACCATCCTCTCCATCAACACCGCCGGCGCCGCCCGCTTCGACGGCACGCCGGAAACCGTGGCCGGCCACAACATCTTCGACATCTCGCCGCCCGACATCCGCGCCGCGCGCCGCCAGGCCGTGGCCCAGGCCATCGGCGAGCGCCGCTCGGTCGTCATCGACGACGAGCGCGGCGGCATGCACCTGCACAACACCATCGTGCCGGTCATCGACGCCGACGGCGAGGCGCGCCGCGTCGCCGTCTTCTCCGAGAACGTCACCGAGCGCGTGCTGGCCCACGAGGCCCTGAAGAAGAGCGAGGAACGCTATCGCTTCCTCGCCGAGAACACCGCCGACGTGGTCTGGCAGACCGATGCCGGCATGAACTTCACCTACATCAACGAGGCCGACGAGAAGCTGCGCGGCTTCCCGCGCGGCGAGGTGATCGGCACCCCCTTCGGCCGCAGCCTGACGCCCGCCTCCCAGGAGACGGCGCGCGCCATGAACGACGCGCGCCTCGCCGCCGAGCGCCGCGGCGAACGCACCGGCACGCTCACCTTCCAGCTGGAACAGGTGCGCCGGGAAGGCGGCACGGTCTGGGTGGAGGTGAACTCGACGCCGAAGCGCAACGACGCCGGCGAAATCGTCGGCTACTTCGGCGTCAGCCGCGACATCACCGAGCGCAAGCGCATCGCCGACCGGCTGCTGGAGGCGAACGCCGAGCTGCAGCAGCGTCTCGACGAAATCCACCGCCTCCAGTCCGCCCTCCAGGAGCAGGCCATCCGCGATTCCCTCACCGGTCTCTACAACCGCCGCTACCTGGACGAGACCCTGGAGCGGGAGATCGCCCGCGCCAAGCGCGAAGGCCATCCGCTCGCCCTTGTCATGATCGACGTGGACCACTTCAAGCCGCTCAACGACACCTACGGCCACCAGGCCGGCGACCACGTGCTGGCGGCCCTCGGCGCCCTGCTGCGCGAGGACACCCGCGCCGAGGACGTGCCCTGCCGCTACGGCGGCGAGGAATTCCTCGTCCTCATGCCCCAGATGCCCCTCGATGCGGCACGCGAGCGGGCCGAACACTGGCGCACCCGTTTCGCCGACCAATGCTTCATCCACGGCAGCCTGAGCATCCGCGCCACCATCTCCCTCGGCGTCGCCGCCTACCCGAACCACGGCCACACCCGCGACGAGATCATCCAAAGCGCCGACCTGGCCCTCTACCTCGCCAAGCACGACGGCCGCAACCGGGTCGCCGTCTTCGAGGCCGCTCCCCTCACCATCGAAGTCTAGCCACGCCAGCCGGGCCGGGACGACAGGGCCTAGGTTCCCGACCGTCTATACTCGGGGCTCCGCATCCGACCGAGGAATCCGCCATGACCGACCGTCGCGACATCCTGCGCCTGCTTGCCCTCGCCGCTGCCGCCGGCCCCCTCGGCCCGGTGCGGCAGGCCCTCGCCGCCGGCCTGCCCGCCGGCCTGCGGCGGGTACGCGGCCACGTGGCCGTCAATGGCCGCCCGGCCCAGGAGGGCCAGGTCGTCATGCCGGGCGACACCGTCGCCACCGGCCCGGACAGCGAGGCCGTGTATGTCGTCGGCCAGGACGCCTTCCTCCAGCGCGACGCCTCGGTGGTGCGCTTCGGCGCCGACGTCACTGCCGACTTCCTGCGCGTCCTCAGCGGACGCATCCTCTCGGTGTTCGGCCGCGTGGACATCAAGGACACCAAGCGCATTTCCATCTCCACCGCCACCATCGGCATCCGCGGCACCGGCTGCTACATCGAGGAGGAAGGCCACCGCACCTACTTCTGCCTCTGCTACGGCGAGGCGGAGGTGACGCCGACGGCGGCGCCGGCTGCCAGGGAGATCATCCGCAGCCTGCACCACGACCGCCCGATGTACATCAACGCCGACCGGGCCATGCCCACCTCCATGGTGCCGGCCCTCGTCATCAACCACACGGACGCCGAGCTGACCCTGATCGAGGCCCTCGTCGGCCGCGTGCCGCCCTTCCAGGGCCTGCCGGGCTACAGCTACTGATCCGCGCCGAGGAAACCCATGCCACGCATCAGGATCGACCTGCCCGACCGCTTCGTCTTCGCCACCGAGATTCCCCTCTACATCGGCCACATCAACTACGGCCACCATCTGGACAACGCCGCCCTGCTCGCCCTCGTCTCCGAGGCGCGGGTGCGCTTCTTCAAAGCCATCGGCTATACGGAACTGGACGTGGAGGGACTCGGCATCATCGTCGCCGACGCCGCCGTGCAATACCTGGCGGAAGCCTTCCACGGCGACGTGCTGGTGTTCGAGATGACGCCGGTCGACTTCAACAAGTACGGCTGCGACCTGGTCTGGCGCGCCACCGCCAAGGGCGACGGCCGCGCCGTGGCGCGCGGCAAGACCGGCATCCTGTTCTTCGACTATGCGGCGCGCAAGCCGGCGCCGGTGCCGACGGCCTTCGTGGAGCGCACGGCCGTCCGGGCGGACGCCTGAGCGGCTGATCCCGCAAGCCGCCGCCTCAGGCCGGCGGCGCCACCTTGAGGATTTCCTCGATGGTGGTGAGGCCGGCCCCCACCTTCTTCGCCCCGGCGATGCGCAGGGGCCGCATGCCTTCCCGCAGGGCCGTCTCCTTGAGCTTCGCCAGGTCGGTGGTGTCGGTCACCAGGCGCTTGATGTCGGGCGTCATCATCAATATCTCGTAGAGGCCCAGGCGACCCTGGTAGCCGGTCATGCGGCAGTCGAGACAGCCGACCGGGTGATAGAGGGTCGCCGGCTTGTTGGTCTTCCAGGGCGAGACGAGGAGGTTCCAGGCCTCCTCGTCCTCCTCCCGCAGGCCGCCGGCCTTCTTGCACTTGGGGCACAGGGTGCGCACCAGGCGCTGGGCCATGACGCCGAGCAGGGTGGACTGCAGCAGGTAGGAGGGCACGCCCAGGTCCAGCAGGCGCGTGATGGCCGAGGGGGCATCGTTGGTATGGAGAGTGGACAGCACCAGGTGGCCGGTGAGGGCCGCCTGGATCGCCATGTCGGCGGTCTCCAGGTCGCGGATCTCGCCCACCATGATGATGTCCGGGTCCTGGCGCATGAGGGAGCGGATGCCCTCGGCGAAGCCCATGCCGATGTCGGCATGGATCTGCACCTGATTGAAGGAGGGCTCGATCATCTCGATGGGGTCCTCCAGGGTGCACACGTTCACCTCCGGCGTCGCCAGTTGCTTCAAGGTCGTGTAGAGGGTCGTCGTTTTGCCCGAGCCGGTGGGGCCGGTGACGAGGATGATGCCGTTGGGCTGGCCCGTCATCTGCAGCCAGCGCGCCCGGTCGTCGTCGCCGAAACCCAGATCGGTGAAGTCGCGCACCAGCACCTCCGGGTCGAAGATGCGCATCACCAGCTTCTCGCCGAAGGCCGTCGGCAGCGTGGACAGGCGCAGCTCCACCTCCTGGCCGTCGGGGGTGCGCGTCTTGATGCGGCCGTCCTGGGGGCGGCGCTTCTCCACCACGTCCATGCGGCCGAGGATCTTGATGCGGCTGGTCATGGCGTTGAGCACCGCCATGGGAATCTGGTAGACCTGATGCAGCACGCCGTCGATGCGGAAGCGCACGATGCCCAGGTCGCGGCGCGGCTCGATGTGGATGTCGGAGGCGCGCTGTTCGAAGGCATACTGCCAGAGCCAGTCCACGATCATCACGACGTGCTGGTCGTTGGCGTCCAGGGAGCTCTTGCCCTTGCCGAGTTCGACGAGCTGCTCGAAGTTGGAGACGCCGGTGCCGCCCACGTCGCCGCGGCCCAGGGCCCCCTTCACCGACTTCGCCAGGTTGTAGAACTCCACCTGGTAGCGGGCGATGTCCACCGGATTGGCGATGACGCGGCGGATCTCCTTGCGCAGGATGGGCTTGAGCTCCGCCTCCCAGCCCCGGTCGAAGGGCTCGGCGGTGGCGACGACCACCTCGTGGGGCTTCACTTCCACCGGCAGGATGCGGAAGCGCGTCGCGTAGGCGTTCGACATGACGTCGGTGACCGCCGTGAAGTTGATCTTCAGGGGATCGATGTGGAAGTAGTCGAGACCGGCCCAGCCGGCGAGCCAGGTGGTGAGCGTCTCCAGGTCGAGCACCCGGTGGGGCGGCTGCAGCGACTTCCAGCGCTGCTCGGCGATCACCACCAGGGGATGGATGTCGCCCTTGAAGTAGCGCCGCTCCTGCTTGAACTTCGCCGCCTCGTCCGGCGGCACCAGGCCGTCGGCCATGAGGGCATCGACGATTTCGGACAGGGCGAGCCGGTGTCCCTTGTCCGCGGCGGAAGCGTTCGCGTGGGCCATGTTCGGGCGGTTCCAATGTGAAGGCAGCCGCAATATAGCCGATTCCCGCTGGGTTATCATGGGCCGCTCCAAACCGCGAAGGAGATTCGACGATGAAGCATGGAATGAATCTGTTGTTGGGCGGCATCGCCGCCGCCCTCGTATCCTTCGGCGCCGCCGCCCAGCCGGGTCCCGGCATGCAAGGCATGGGGGGCCCCGGCCCCGGCTCCCGTGCCGCCGGCGAGTGCGCCAAGGCCCGCGATCCCGAGCGCTGCGAAGCCCTCCAGAAAGCCAAGGAAGTCTGCAAGGACAAACGCGCTGCCGAGAAGAAGCAGTGCATGCAGGATGCCATGCCCCCCATGGATTGCAGCAAGGCGCGCAACCCGCTGCGCTGCGAGGATCACCAGAAGGCGAAGGAAATCTGCAAGGGCAAGACCGGCCGCGACCACCGCCAGTGCATGAAGGAAAACACCCCCAAGCGGGGTAAAGGCGGCAAGGGCGGCAAGTAGTCCCCGCCCGCCATGCCGAAGACGCCCGTCCCTGCGACGGGCGTTTTTTTGGGCGTCAGTCCGGCGTCAAGCCGGCCCGCCAGAGCTCCAGCTTGGCGGCGAAACTCATGCCGGCGTGGGCGGGGCTCGTGGAGGGCAGCACGCGCACTTCGTAGCCGAGGGCCTCCACCTGCCGCAGCAGGCGGGCCGCCGTGCGGCCGTTGAAGCAGACGCGGCGCAGCTGCGGCGCGAGCCGCTTCAGGGAGGAAAGGTCGTTGGGCTCCGCCGCGCGGATGGCGCTGTCCAGGCTGCCGTCGCGGGCGCAAGAGCGATACACGTCCCAGATGGCGAGCCCCGCCGCCTTCACCGCCGCCTGCCTGGCGGCATAGTCCATGTCGGAGAGCGGCTGGCCGATGACCGCCGCCAGCACGCGCCAGAACTGGTTCTGGCGGTGGGCGTAGTACTGCTGGGCGGCCAGCGACGCTGCCGAGGGAAAGCTGCCGAGGATGAGGACGCGGGCCTGCCCGTCGATGACCGGCGGCAGGCCCTTGAGCAGCGTCACCGGCGGATCAGGAACCCGACAGGGACATGGCCAGCATGAGGTCGTTCACGCGCTTGACGAAGGTGGCCGGATCGTCGAGCTGGCCGCCCTCGGCGAGCAGGGCCTGGTCGAACAGCACCGCCGCCCAGTCGTCGAACTTGCCGCTCTCGTACTTGAGGCGCAGCACCACCGGATGCTTGGGGTTGATCTCCAGGATAGGCTTCGCATCCGGCGCCTTCTGGCCGGCGGCCTTGAGGATGCGCGCCAGGTTGGCGTTCATGCCGTGCTCGTCGGCCACCAGGCAGGCGGGCGAATCCGTCAGGCGGTGCGTCACGCGCACTTCCTTGACCCGCTCGCCCAGGGAAGCGGCGATCTTGTCGGTGAGTTCCTTGAACTCGCCGGCAGCCGTTTCCTGCTCCTTCTTCTCGGCCTCGTCTTCCAGCGCCCCCAGGTCGAGGCCGCCCTTGGCGACGGAGACGATCTGCTTGCCCTCGAACTCGGTGAGGTGGGAAACGACCCACTCGTCGACGCGGTCGGAGAGCAGCAGCACCTCGATGCCCTTCTTGCGGAAGATCTCCAGGTGGGGGCTGTTCTTGGCGGCGTTGAAGGTTTCGGCGGTGACGTAGTAGATCTTGTCCTGGCCTTCCTTCATGCGGCCGATGTAGTCGGCGAGCGACACGGTCTCGTCGGCCGTGTCCGCCTGGGTGGAGGCGAAGCGCAGCAGGCCGGCGATCTTGTCCTTGTTGGCGTGGTCCTCGCCGACGCCTTCCTTCAGCAGGCGGCCGAACTCGCCCCAGAACTTGGCGTACTTCTCCTTCTCGGCGGCATCCTCGCTGTTGGCCATGCTCTCCAGCATGCCGAGCACCTTGCTCGTGCAGCCCTTGCGAATGGCCTCGATGTCCTTCGACTCCTGGAGAATCTCGCGGGAGACGTTGAGCGGCAGGTCGGCGGAATCGACGATGCCGCGCACGAAACGCAGGTACATGGGCATCAGTTGCTCGGCGTCGTCCATGATGAAGACGCGGCGCACGTAGAGCTTGATGCCGTGGCGGGCATTGCGGTCCCACAGGTCGAAGGGCGCGCGGCCGGGGATGTAGAGCAGCTGGGTGTATTCGCTCTTGCCCTCGACGCGGGCGTGGGTCCAGGCCAGCGGGTCGTCGAAGTCGTGGCCCACGTGCTTGTAGAACTCCTTGTACTCCTCTTCCGTGATGTCGTTCTTGGAACGGGCCCACAGGGCGGAGGCGCGGTTGACGGTCTCGTCCTCGTCGCTGATCTCTTCCTTGCCTTCCTTCCATTCCTCCTTCTTCATCACGATGGGCTGGACGATGTGGTCGGAGTACTTGCGCACGATGGAGCGCAGCTTCCAGCCGGAGAGCAGATCTTCCTGGCCGTCCTTCAGGTGCAGCACGATCTCGGTGCCGCGGCCGGCCTTCTCCACCATCTCGATGCTGAACTCGCCGGAGCCGTCCGACTCCCAGCGCACCGCCTGCCCTGCCGGCAGACCGGCGCGGCGCGTGGTGACCGTCACCTTGTCGGCGACGATGAAGGAGGAGTAGAAGCCGACGCCGAACTGGCCGATCAGGTGGGCGTCCTTCTTCTGGTCGCCCGTCAGCTGGGAGAAGAACTCGCGGGTGCCCGACTTGGCGATGGTGCCCAGGTTGGCGATGGCGTCGTCGCGGCTCATGCCGATGCCGTTGTCGGCCACCGTCAGGGTCTTGGCGTCCCTGTCGTAGGCGATGCGGATCTTGAATTCGGAATCGCCCTCGAACAGCCCCGCGTTGTGCAGCGCCTCGAAGCGCAGCTTGTCGCAGGCGTCGGAGGCGTTGGACACCAGCTCCCGCAGGAAGATCTCGCGGTTGCTGTAGAGGGAATGGATCATGAGGTGCAGCAGTTGCTTCACCTCGGTCTGGAAGCCCAGGGTTTCGCGATTGGCGGCGGAAGTTTCGGACATGGGGAATAACTCCTTGAAACGCACGGAATAACGCGCGTTATGGGGGCGGTAACCGGGATTTCAAGAGGGTTGATCTGCGGTGTTCGTCAGGCCGCAGGCTGGGGATCGCTGTCGGTGCGGAACCGCCGCAGGCCGGGGGCTGCCACGACGCCTCATGGGCGCCCGCCCTGCGGGTTCCCTTGCGCCGTGCCGCCGGACGGCCGGTCTTGCAAACTCGCCTGCGGCTTCGGACAGCAAGCCCGGAAGGCCCCGTCCGGTGGCACGACGCTGCGGCGGTCGCCAAAATCGGCGACGCGGCGGTCCCCGGCCTGCTGCTTTGGGTGGGTGGCTTTACAGTTGGACGCCGATGGCGTCGCAGAGGAAGCCCATGAAGGGGGCGGCGGCGGTGAAGCGCGTGGTGGCGATCTTCACCAGGCCGGGGCCGACGGCCTCGTCGAAATCCAGGGCCGCCATGGCGACGAAATCCTTGTACTTCAGGTCTTCGACGGCCGGGTGGTCGGCGGCGTAGCCCTTGGGCGGCCGGCTCAGGCGGTCGCCGGAAAGCGCCCACACCTTGGCGAAGCGCTTGTCGTCCCGCACCGCGAACCAGCGCTCTGGCTTGGCGGCGACGAGATCGCGGATGCGCCCGAGGGCATCGGGTTCCGGCCGCCAGCAGCCCACGCCCAGGAAGCAGCCCTCCGGCGCGATATGCACGTAGAAACCCGGCGCATGGACGTCCTTGCCCAGGCTGTGGCGGAACTGGATGCCGATGTTGGTCTTGTAGGGCGTCTTGTCCCAGGAGAAGCGCGTGTCCCGGTACACCCGCATCAGGGAACCGCCCATCTTGCGCGGCTCGGCGCGGAAGTTGGGCGCGAACTTGGCCAGGGGCGCGTCCATCGCCGCGATGAAATCCAGGGCCGGCTCCCGCACCAGTTCCTCGTAGCGCGGCTTGTTGGCCTCGAACCATTCCCGCGTGTTGTGGGCGGCGAGCTCGTCGAGGAATTTGAATGTGGCTTTCGTGAACATCGCATCGGCCCTAGCACTAGGCTCGGCTTCTACCAGATCGCGAGGCTGGCGCCTGCGCATCCACATAGGCATCGAGCAGCCGACGGATCATGCGCTGGTACTGGGTGTGATGTTTGCTGGCCTCGGACTTGAAGAATTCGATGCTCTTCTTGCTCAAAGCCAAGGTGACCTTCACGCCTTCTTCGCGGAATGCCAGTTCAGCCGGCGAAGGAAGAAAATCGGGAAGCACCTGAACCTTGCCGAGAGGTTCATCCGTGTATTTGATTTTCGCGCTCATAGATGGTCTTTCCCTTGCGCCAGTAACCGGCGCCGATGATCCTGATAACTGCGTCCCGATAGGTGAACCGCTCCGTCAGCACACCGCCGTCCACTTCGCCGAAGCAATAGAACCGCTCTTCAGTTTGGCTGTGGGTGGCATCCCTGGCGATCACGCGCCGCGGGTCCGCGAAGGCGTATTGGGCACGCCCGAAGGAAACCCCATGCTTTCGCTGGTTCTCCGCATCCTTGCGGGGGTCCCAATCGAACCGGCTATGCGCCATTCGGGAAGCCTAGCACTTGGCAATATAAAAAGCCATATCTGAATATGGCAATAAATCCAGCCATGAAATTCATCCAGGGCTTCTCTTGACCTCGACCTTCCCATTGCGGATGGCTTCGATGAGCGTATCGACGCTGCCGTCATTGGGATTGTGTTTCTTGTAGGCATGGAGGTATTCCAGCGCCTTGCCCTTGTCGCCGAGGGTCAGATGGACCATCCCCAATCCGTAGGCGGCATCCGTCACCCCGACGGCCAGGGCCTTCTCCAGATAGGGCAAAGCCTCCTTCTGCTTGCCGGCGCCGGCCAAGAAGGTCCCGAACATGTAGTTGCCGCGCGGGTCATCCGGAACGGCCGCAAGCAGCTTGCGGAAGGCGGCATCGGACTTCTGTGCCGAACCGGCGATATCCAGGTTGTGGCCGATGCCGTTGAGAAACCCGGCCCGCGACAGCAGCTCCGGATGGGGATTGGGCCCCTCCAGCAAAATGTCGAGCAGGCCCGACAGCATCTTCACGTCCCGGACAGCGCGCTCGCGGTCCTGGGGCGTATCGAAACGGGGCGGATAGTTCCGGGCATGGGTGCCGAGATCGTTGAGCATCCGGTCGAGATAGGCCATGTCCAGGGAATGGCCCTGGCCCGCCGCCGTCCCGGAGGACACGAAGATCCGTTTGGGATCGTAGCTTCCGTATTCCCCGGCTTGGACGGGGGACGCACCGACGAATGCCGCCAGCAAAAAGATGAGAACGGGCAAAGCCCTTTCAACCATGAACATAGGAATTCCCCTGTGGTTCCGCTTCGACAAAGTCGGCGCCCATGGGAATCCATGGAGCCACCGACTCAATGACAAGAGCGTATCAAGCCATCCTCATCGGAACAAGCGCAAAACTAGCAAGCCTCGACAACACGCCGCAGGGTCTCCAAGTCGCTGCGCACCAATGCCGCATCCGCCCGGAACTGCTCGTCGCTCATGCCCTGATGCTGGAAGAGGGTGAACAGCACTTCGCTGCCATCCCCGTTGGCGATCACCCGCATCGGATTGAAGAGCCGGGTTCCGTCGGGCAGCGTCACCGTGTGGTCCAGCACGCCATACTCGTTGGGCGGCGCAAACGCGAACACCACGCGCCCCAGCGGCGAATCGACCACCCAGTCGTTGCCCACCCGCGCCACGGACTTGCAAAACGACGGCACCCACACCGGCAGATTGGCCGGATCGGACGCGAACCCATACACCCGCGCCGGCGGCGCGGCGATGAAGACGGAGATGGTTTGCGAATTCACAGGCGCCTCCAATCGGAGACCCGCTACCGATGGGCCCCGAAGCCCTCATGGAACGTCACCGTCCCCTGGGGCAAGCGGCCGTCGAAAGAGAGGGCGAAGAACGCCTCCGGCGGTACGCCTTCGTGAACCAACCCGACCACGTTCCGGAATCCGAACCGCGGGTAGTACTCCGGATGCCCCACCAGACAGCAGCCCCTGGCGCCAAGCGCCTTCAAGCGCGCCAGCCCCTCCTCGATCAGCGCCTTGCCGATGCCCTGCCGATGAAACTCCGGCAGCACCGACACCGGCCCAAGCCCGTACCAGCCTGGCGTGCCGTCCGAGATGGTCACGGGCGAAAAGGCGATATGCCCCACCACCCGGCCCTCCATTTCCGCCACCAGCGAAACGGTCAGCGCCTGCGCCGCCCGCAATGCCGCGACGATGAACTGCTCAGTGTGGTCGCTGATGGCAAGGGTATTGAAGGCGGCGACGGTGACGTCGGTGATGGCCTGGATGTCGGCAGGGGTTTCGGGGCGGAGGGTGATGGTGGAGGACATGAATTGGCGCAGCCTTCTTAATGCAGGGTTATGTCGCAATCTGTCGGACTGGATACAAAATATTTCCAAGCCTAACGATCGCATCCACTTTTGCCTTCATGGCATCTACAAACAGCACGCGACCACTTAGTACAAGAGCAATGTCTTCGCCAGTCATTAAAATGATGCGAGGGGAGTCTCCTGAGTACTTTTGCACCGCTGTACCGTCAAAACCGTTCGCGGAAACAAAGAAACCCCTTGTGCTCTGCGCCTTGCCACGAATCTTTCCATCAAAGATCGAAAGATCAGGCTGTTTGGTTGGCTCCTGCGTCCATTTCGCCTCCACGAGGTAATCAAATTTTTCGTAGCGGAAATGCCCGTCGATCTGCTCCTTTCCTTGCGTCCGAAAAGGCTTTGTGTGTTCAAACTCGCTGAGGTGGAGCAACTGAAAGAACAACGTTTCTAGACGGAATCCGCGCTGCTGCGGAGTGATGTCTTTTGCGGTGGTAAGACACAGAAACTCGGCGTTCAGATCTTCCATGCGTTTGATCTGCGCGCGGCGGTCAGCAATTGATTGTTCGTAGGCGACTTTGGCGCGCTCTTGGTCGCGCTTCTTGATCTCCGCTTCTATGGGGTCGTCTCCGATAGTTTCTCGGAACTCTGCAAGCAGCCTCTTGGCCTTCTTCTCATCAAGCTGATCCCGATCAATTGGCCCCTTCAGGCGATAAAAACCTGAAGCAATTGCCCCGATTAGCTCGACGTTTCCAGCCCGATCCAAATCTTCGAGGATTGCGCGCATCATCGTGTACTTGTTGTACGCCTCGCGCGGGTACTTACGTTGAAATGATTGCGGAACACCACAGCTGTCTAGGAAGCTGTAATAGCCGTTCCAGTACCAGAAGCACGCACCGGCGAGTTCAACAATTTTTTCTTTCGCTTCAAAGCTCAGTTTCTTGGCCATGAGTGCGGAGATAAGTTGGTTGCAACATAACGTGTGCTGATGGCAATGCGGAATACCGAAACATCGCAATTCTTTGCCCGCAGATGGATAGTTCCGTCCATATTTAGGGATGACTTCGACCGGGAAATAATGCCGAAAGCCTATCAGGCCAGCACGCCATCGGACAAGCACATCCGCATGAAAGCGCGACTGGTCTTTGGTTCAGTTGCACCAATGCCAAACCCGCCGGGGCGGGGTGGTCGGGGCCGAGGAATTCGGCGCTGTCCACCGCTGACGAGGCCCCGACCACCCCGTCCCGGCGCGCTCCACCGAACGATCAGTACGATCCAGGCGAAGCGAAATTCTCGAACTTGGTGTACTCCCCAAGGAACGTCAGCTTCACCGTGCCCGTGGGGCCGTTACGGTGCTTGCCGATGATGACCTCGGCGATGCCCTTGTCCTGGGTGTCGGGCTTGTAGTACTCCTCGCGGTACATCATGAGGATGATGTCGGCGTCCTGCTCGATGGCGCCGGATTCCCGCAAGTCGGACATGAGGGGGCGCTTGTCGTTGCGCTCCTCGACCTTCCGCGAGAGCTGGGAGAGGGCGATGATCGGCACTTCCAGCTCCTTGGCCAGGGCCTTGATGGAGCGGCTGATCTCGGAAACTTCGGTGGCGCGGTTCTCGTTCTCCCGCGAGGAGGTCATCAACTGGATGTAGTCGATGACGATGAGGCCGAGCTTGCCGCACTTGCGGTGCAGGCGGCGCGCGCGGGCGCGCAGGTCGGTGGCGTTGATGGCGCCGGTCTCGTCGATGTGGATGGGCGCCTCGTGCAGCTTGCCGAGCGCGTTGGTCATCTTGTCCCAGTCCTCGTCGGTGAGGCGGCCGGTGCGGATGGTGTTCTGGCTCATGCGGCCGACGGAGGAAAGGAAACGGGTGGCGAGCTGGGGACCCGACATTTCCAGGGAGAAGATGGCGACCGGCAGGCCCACCTCGACGCCCACGTGCTCGGCGATGTTCAAAGCGAAGGCCGTTTTACCCATCGAGGGTCTGCCGGCGACGATGATCATGTCGCCGGGCTGGAGGCCTGATGTCATCTTGTCCAGGTCGTGGAAACCCGTGGGGATGCCGGTGATCTCGGAGGGATTGTCGCGGTTGAACAGCACCTCGATGCGCTCGACCACCTTGCCGAGGATGGGCTGGATGGACTCGAAACCCTGCACGTTCTTGGCGCCGGCCTCGGCGATCTCGAAGACCTTCTGCTCGGCCTGGTCGAGGAGCTGCTTGACGTCGCGGCCGGCCGGGTTCAGCGCGTTGGCGGCGATGTCGTCGCCGACGGTGACGAGCTTCCGGAGCACGGCGCGCTCGTGGACGATCTCGGCATAGCGGCGGATGTTGGCGGCCGAGGGCGTGGCGTTGGCGATCTCGGAAAGATAGGCGAGGCCGCCGGTCTGGTCGATCTCGTTGGACTTGTCGATGGACTCGTAGACGGTGATGACGTCGGCCGGGCGGCCAGTCTCCACGAGCTTGCGGATGTGGTTGAAGATGCGGCGATGGTCGTCGCGGTAGAAGTCGCCCTCCGCCACCATGTCGCCGACGCGGTCCCAGGCCGTGTTGTCCAGCAGCAGGCCGCCGATGAGGGACTGCTCGGCCTCGATGGAATGGGGCGGCAGCCGGAGGGCCGCCACCTGCGGGTCTACCGCGGCGGGGGGGATCGCGCGAACCTGGGCCATGTCATCTCCTCGAATGAAGGGCGGGAGTCTACCCGGCCCTCGCCGACAACGCGATACAACAACTTGTGAGTAGACGGTGGATAAGCTGTGCAAAAATCCCCCGCACCATCATGAGCCAATCTCCCCAGCGCCTGTTGCCCGTTTACGCCGCCGCCACCGCCCTCGGCGCGGCGGCGGCCATGGCCGCGCCGGCGGAGCGCTGGCTGCCCGCCGCCCTGTGGCACCTGGTGTTCGGCGTCGGGGCCCTGCCCATGATCCTGGCGGCTATGGGCTATTTCGTGCCCGTGCTCACCCGCAGCGGCGAAGCGCCGCGCCTGCTGGCCGCCGCGCCCCTGGCGGCCATCGCGGCGGGCCTGGGTATCGTCGGTTTCTTCCTCCACGGCACGCCGGCCCTGCGGCTCCATGCGCCCTGGCTGGCCCTGGCGGCCGTGGCGGGCTTCGCCTTCTGGCTGGCGCGGCGCTGGCGCGGCTGCCTGGGACAACCGAACCCCTGCCTGGCCTGGTACGCGGCGGCCCTGGGCATGCTGGCCCTGGGGCTGCTGGCCGTGGCCCTGTCGCCCTGGTCGGAGCAGCCGGATGCCCTGCGGCGCTTCCACCTCCACATCAACACCCTCGGCTTCATGGGGCTCACGGCCCTGGGCACGCTGCAGGTGCTGCTGCCCACGGTGGCGGGCCGGCCCGACCCGGAAGCGCCGCTGCGCCTGCGGCGCGATCTCAAATGGAGCGCCGGCGGCGCCCTCGCCCTGGCCCTCGGCGCGGCGCTCTCCCCGGCCCTGGCCCTGGCCGGCGCCGCGGCCTATGCGTTACCGGTGCTGCGCCTCGCGGCGGCGGCCTGGAAGGCCTGGCGCCCCGCCATCCTCGGCGCCGGATCGACGATCCCCCTGCTCTTTTCCTCCCTGCTGGGCCTGCTGCTGGTATTGGCGCACGGCGCCTTCCACGCCGGCGGCCATGCCGAGGGCCGGCCGGCGATCGTGTTGTTCGTGGTGGGATTCCTGCTGCCCCTGGTGAGCGGCGCCGCCGGCCACCTGCTGCCCGTGTGGCTGCGGCCGGGCCTGCAGGACGACTGGCACCGCAAGACCCGCGCCTTCCTGGCCCGGGGCGCCCGCCAGCGGGCCCTGCTGTTCCCCGGCGCCGCCCTGCTGGCGGCGGCGGGCCTGGCGCCCAGCTACGGCCTCGCGGCCTTGGGCGCCCTGTGGCTCATAGCATCGATGCTGCGGGTGGCGCTCACGCGCCGGGGCTAAGAGCCTATTTCAGCGCGGCGCGGAATTGCGCCGCAGCCAATCGGCCAAAGCGCTCTCGTCCATGTCGCCGGCGGCGACGGCGAGCATGGTCAGAACGCAATCGGTATCCCCCGCAGTTAGCTCTGTCCCATTGAGTGCAAGGAATAACTCCATGGCCACGAAGGCCGTGCGTTTGTTGCCGTCAACGAAGGGATGATTCTTTGCCAAGCCCACCGCATAGGAAGCGGCAAGATCGGCGGTGTCCGGTTCGTCATAGGCGGCAAGATTGAGGGGGCGGGCCAGGGCGGAGTCGAACAGGCCTTCGTCCCTCAGTCCAGCGGCGCCACCATGCTCCGCCAGTTGCTCGTCATGGACGGCAAGAAGAACCGAGCGCTCGACCCAGACCCATCGCCTCACTTGGCGAGTTCCCGCAGGACGGCGCGGCGCTTCTTCATGATGCGGCGGGCAGCATCCATCTGGGTCTCGAACTCAGGGTCATGGGGCGTGAGGGCCACACCATAGGGCGTATCGGTCAGGAACACCGTGTCGCCCCTCTCAACTTTCAGGCGCGCCAAGACCTCCTTGGGTAAAACGACGCCGACGGAATTGCCGATCTGCACGAGTTTGAGGGCTTGCATGGCTGGGCTCCAGCGTTATAACAGTTGTTAATACTAGACTGAAACCACCGGTACCACAAGCTCTTCAGCCGGCCTGCTCCGCCAGCCACAGGCACTTGCCCTTGCTTTCCTTGCCGATCTCGCCGAGCACGCGCTCGTGGTCGGCCAGTTCCTCCGCCGTCGCCCGCAGGACCTTGAGGGCCGGTCGTTCGCCGGCGGGCAGCGCGGCGGCGACGGCGGCAGGGGCGTCCAGCTCCATCATCAGGCTGTCCTGACCGCGGGTCATGGCGAGGTAGACCTCGGCCAGCAGTTCCGCGTCCAGCAGGGCGCCGTGGAGCTGGCGCCCCGAGTTGTCCACGCCGAAGTCGCGGCAGAGGGCGTCGAGGGAATTGCGCTTGCCCGGCCGCATCTCGCGGGCGAGCTTGAGGGTGTCCACCACGCTCTCGCAGAGCTCGCCCACCTTGCCCAGGCCCAGCAGGCCGAACTCGGCGTCGAGGAAGCCCACGTCGAAGGCCGCGTTGTGGATCACCAGCTCGCCGCCGCGGATGAAACCGACCAGCTCGTCCACGATCTTGGCGAACACCGGCTCACCGGCGACGCGCTCGTTGGTGATGCCGTGCACCTGCATGGCGCCGTCGTCAATGAGGCGCTCGGGGTTGATGTAGGTGTGGAAGCGCCGGCCCGTGAGCTTGCGCCCCACCAGCTCGACGCAGCCGATTTCGATGACCCGGTGGCCCTGGGCCGGATCGAGGCCCGTGGTTTCCGTATCCAGCACGATCTGCCGCAGCATGCTCATCCCTTTCTCGCCTGTTCCACGCCGCGCCGGGCCAGCTCGTCGGCGCGCTCGTTCTCGGGATGCCCGTTGTGGCCGCGCACCCAGTGCCACTCCAACTTATGCTGGCCCGCCAGGGCGTCCAGGGTGCGCCAGAGGTCCTCGTTCTTCACCGGCTCCTTGCCGGCGGTCTTCCAGCCGCGGCGCTTCCAGCCGTGTATCCACTCGGTGATGCCTTTCATCACGTACTGGGAGTCGGTATACACGCGGGCCGCCACCGGCCGCTTCATGGCGCGCAGGGCTTCGATGACGGCCATCATCTCCATGCGGTTGTTGGTGGTCTGGGCCTCGCCGCCGAAGAGTTCCTTCTCCTTGCCGCCGGCGCGCAGGATGGCGCCCCAGCCGCCGGGGCCGGGATTGCCGCTGCAGGCGCCGTCGGTGTAGATGTCGATGATGTCGGTGTCGCTCATTGGGAATCGGTCTTCTGGGTGTGGCGCTGGGTCACGGGCATGAGGGCGCGGGCGGCGGCCATGCGCTCCCGCCATTTGGGCATGATGACGCGCATGCCGTGGACGCGCTTGATGGCCTGGATCACATAGACGGCGCCGGCGATGGGCCACCAGCGGTCGCCGGCCAGGTCGAGGAACTGGAAGCGCTGCAGCCACTTCTCCTGGGTCACCGCCGGCGCGTAGCAGCCGAAGGCGCCGGCATGGGGCTCCAGGCCCAGCAGGGCGAACCAGTCCTTGAGGCGCGGCACGCTGATGTAGCGCCCGCGCCAGGGCGGCAGCTCCTTGCGGCGCGACAGCTTGCGCTTGGCGCCCCAGAGGCTGAAGGGATTGAAGCCGGCGACGACGACGCTGCCCTCGGGCACCAGCACGCGCTCCACCTCCCGCAGCACCTGGTGGGGGTTGTCGTCGAACTCCAGCACGTGGGGCAGCACCACCAGGTCCAGGCTGTTGGCGGCAAAGGGCAGGTGGTGGGGGTCGCTCCTCACCTCGGCGATGCCGTTGCGGCCGTCACAGCGGAAGCGGAAGGGCATGCGATTGGCGCGCAGGTAGTCGATGTCGGGCAGGCCGAGCTGCACGGCATTGAAGCCGAAGATGTCGGCCACCAGCTGGTCGTGCTTCTGCCGCTCCCAGTCGAGGACATACCTGCCCTGGGGAGTTTCCAGCCAATCCGAGAATCCCTGAATCGCCATTACAATCGTCTGATGGACACTTTTGAAATCGTTCCGCTGCCCGCCTTCGAGGACAACTACATCTGGGCCCTGCAGCGCGGCGACGCCGTCGCGGTGGTGGACCCGGGCGATGCGGCCCCGGTGCTGGATTTCCTCGACCGCAGCGGCGCACGCCTGTGCGCGATCCTCGTCACCCACCATCACGGCGACCACGCCGGCGGCATCGCCGACCTGATCGCCCGGCAGCCGGTTCCCGTCTACGGTCCCGGCCGCGAGGACATCGCCGGCGTGGACCATCCGGTCACGGACGGCGACCATGTCGTGCTGGTCGAACTCGGCGTCGATTTCGAAGTCGTCGAGGTTCCCGGCCACACGCGCGGACACGTGGCCTATTATCGCCGAGGCGTGCTGTTCTGTGGCGACACTCTCTTCGGCGCCGGCTGCGGGCGCCTCTTCGAGGGCACGCCGGCCCAGATGCAGGCCTCCCTCGCCCGCCTCGCCGCCCTGCCCCAGGAGACGAAGATCTACTGCGCCCACGAATACACGGCGTCCAACCTGCGCTTCGCCGCCGCCGTGGAGCCCGACAGCGTCGCCGTGCAGCGGCGCATCGAGCGCACTGCCGCCCTGCGGGCCGAGGGCAGGCCCAGCCTGCCGACCACCCTGGCGACGGAGCTGGACACCAACCCCTTCCTGCGCTGGGACGCGCCGGCGGTGATCGCCGCCGCCCGCGACCGTCTCGGCCGCACGCCGGCCGACGCCGTCGAAGTCTTCGCGGCGATCCGCGAATGGAAGAACCGCTACTGAGTCTTCCCGCACTGCCAGCCGGTATCATGCGTCCCTTTCCACCCCACCCCGGAGAACACAAGATGTCAAAGCCGCTTCGCGCCGCGCTGCTCGCCGCCGCCATCGCTTCCGCACCCGCCTTCGCCGCCGACAAGGTGAAGATCGGTTTCCTGTCCACCCTCTCCGGCCCCGGCGCCGGCCTCGGCGTGGACATCCGCGACGGCTTCCAGCTCGCCGTGAAGTCCCTTGGCGGCAAGGTGGGCGGCCTGCCGGCCGAGGTGATCGTCGCCGACGACGCCCAGAACCCGGACACCGCCAAGCAGACCACCGAGAAGTTCCTCAAGAAGGACAAGGTGGACTTCATGACCGGCATCGTCTTTTCCAACCTGATGCTCGCCGTCGGCAAGCCGGTGTTCGACAGCCACACCTTCTACATCTCCGCCAATGCCGGCCCGTCCCAGTACGCCGGCGCCGACTGCAACCCCTACTTCTTCAACGTCGCCTGGCAGAACGACAACCTCCACGAGGCCGTCGGCAAGTACGTGAACGACCAGGGCTTCAAGAACGTGGTGCTGCTGGCCCCCAACTACCCCGGCGGCAAGGACGCCATGAGCGGCTTCAAGCGCTTCTACAAGGGCAAGGTGGCCGAGGAGATCTACACCAAGATGGGCCAGCTCGACTACGCGGCCGAACTCGCCCAGGTGCGCGCGACCAAGCCCGACGCCCTGTTCTTCTTCCTGCCGGGCGGCATGGGCATCAACTTCGTCAAGCAGTTCGTCGCCGCCGGCCTCTCCAAGGACGTGCGCCTGTTCGCGCCGGGCTTCTCGGCCGACGAGGACGTCATCAAGGCCGTCGGCGCGCCCATGCTGGGCCTGTTCAATTCCAGCCACTGGGCCCACGACATGGATAACGCCGCCAACAAGAAGTTCGTCGCCGACTTCCAGAAGGAATACGGCCGCCTGCCGTCGCTCTACGCCTCCCAGGGCTACGACGCCGCCCTGCTGATCGACGCCGCCGTGCGCGACAGCAAGGGCAAGCTGGAGGACAAGGCCGCCGTGAAGAAGGCGCTGGAAGCCGCCAAGTTCGCCTCCGTGCGCGGCGCCTTCAAGTTCAACAGCAACCACTATCCCGTGCAGGACTACTACCTGCGGCTGATCCGCCAGGACGGCCAGGGCCGCGTCACCAACAAGACCATGGGCACCATCTTCACCCAGCACGCCGACGCCTACGTCGGCGAGTGCAAGATGAAGTGACGCCCCGGCGGCGGGGCGCTCCCCCGCCGCCTGCTCTGCCCCATGTCCCAACTGATCCTCGAACAGGCCTTGAACGGCCTGCAATTCGGCTTGATGCTGTTTTTGCTGGCGGCCGGGCTGACGCTCGTCTTCGGCATCATGGACATGATCAACCTGTCCCACGGCTCCCTCTACATGGGCGGCGCCTACTTCGCCGCCGCCGCGGCCCAGGCGTCCGGTTCCTTCGCCGTCGGCATCCTGGCCGCCGTAGCCGGCATGGCCCTGGTCGGCACCCTGCTGGAACTGGCGGTGCTGCGCCACTTCTACAAGCGCGACCACCTGTCCCAGGTGCTCGCCACCTTCGCCCTCATCCTCATCGCCAACGAGCTGGTGCGCATGGTCTGGGGTCCCCAGCCCATGATGCTGAACCCGCCCGAGGCCCTGTCGGGTCCGGTGGAAATCCTCGGCTTCTTCTATCCGGCCTACCGGCTGCTCATCATCGGCGTCGGCCTGGCAGTGGCCCTTTTCCTCTACCTGCTGGTGGCGAAGACCCGCGTCGGCATGTGGGTGCGGGCCGGCGCCGCCAACCGGGAAATGACCGAGGCCATGGGCGTGAACGTGCGCCGCCTGTTCACCGCCATCTTCGCCCTGGGCGCGGCCCTGTGCGCCATCGCCGGCGCCCTGCTGGGCCCCCTGCTGGCGGTACAGGTGGGCATGGGCGAGAACATCCTGATCCTCGCCTTCGTCGTCATCGTCATCGGCGGCATCGGCTCGATCCGCGGCGCCCTCGTCGGCAGCCTGCTGGTGGGCGTCGGCGACACCCTGGGCCGCGCCCTGCTGCCGACGCTGCTGCGCTCGGTGGCCTCCAGCGAGGTGGCGTCGAACCTGGGGCCGGCCCTGGCCTCGATCCTGATCTACGCACTGATGGCGGCGGTCCTTTTCTGGAAGCCCCAGGGCCTGTTCCCGGCCCGCGGCTAGACCATGAAGAAGCTCGTCGAACCTCTGCTGCTCGCCGCCGCCGTCGCCCTGCCCTTCCTGCTGGCGGCGACGGGCAACGAGTTCTACACGGGCATGGCGACGCGCGTCATGATCTTCGGCCTGGCCGCCACGGCCCTCAACCTCATCGTCGGCTACGGCGGCATGGTGGCCTTCGGCCACGCCGCCTTCTTCGGCCTCGGCGCCTACGGGGTGGCGATCCTCATGCAGCACGGTGTCACCAGCGCCTGGATCGCCTGGCCGGCGGCCGTCGCCCTCGCCGCCCTGGCCGCCCTGGGCGTGGGCCTGGTGTCCCTGCGCACGCGGGGCGTGTACTTCATCATGATCACCCTGGCCTTCGCCCAGATGCTCTACTACCTGGTGCTGTCGCTGAAGAACTACGGCGGCGACGACGGCCTGCCCCTGGCGAACCGCTCGACGCTGGCGCCCCTGGACCTGGGCAGCGACACGGGCTTCTATCTCGTTACGCTGGCGGTGCTCGCCGCCGCCCTGTTCGCCATGAAGCGCCTGGCCGCCTCGCGCTTCGGCAGCGCGCTCGCCGGTATCCGCCAGAACGAGACGCGCATGGAGGCCCTCGGCTATCCGGTGTTCGGCTTGAAGCTCGCCTGCTTCGTCATCGGCGGCGCCGTGGCCGGACTCGCGGGCGCCCTGATGGCCAACCAGCACGGCATGGCCAGCCCCAACCTGCTCTACTGGACCCAGTCGGGCATGCTGCTGGTGATGGTGATCCTCGGCGGCGTCGGCCACCGCTACGGCGGCCTCATCGGCGCCGTCGTCCTGCTCGGCCTCGAAGAGGTGCTGGCGGGCGTCACCGACCACGCCAACCTGGGCGTCGGCCTCTTCCTGCTGGCCGTGGTGAGCTTCGCGCCACGGGGCATCGCCGGCCTGTTGCCGAAAGGAAGCCGCGAATGAGCGAGCTCCTGCGGGTGCGCGGCCTGGAGCGTCATTTCGGTGGCATCTACGCCACGGCGGGCGTGGACCTGGACGTGGGCGCCGGCGAGCTGCACGCCCTCATCGGCCCCAACGGCGCCGGCAAGACGACCCTGATCCACCTGATCTCCGGCGCCCTGGCGCCGGACGCCGGCGCGGTGGCCTTCGACGGCAAGCCCGTCACCGACCTCGCCATGCACGAGCGGGCGGGCCTGGGTCTGGTGCGTTCCTACCAAATCACCAGCGTCTTCCCCCACCTGCCGGCCCTGGAGAACGTGCGCCTCGCGGTGCAGTCCCGCGCCCGCGACTGGGGCTCCAGCTTCCGCTTCTGGCGGCCGGCCGCCGCCGACCGGGCCATGACCGAGGAAGCCGCCTCCCTGCTGGAGCGCGTGGGCCTCGCCGGCCGCGGCGCGGCGCCGGCAGCCGACCTGGCCCACGGCGAACAGCGCGCCCTGGAACTGGCCATGGCCCTGGCGACGAAGCCGCGCCTGCTGCTGCTGGACGAGCCCATGGCCGGCATGGGCCACGAGGAGTCGGAACGCATGGCCGACCTGGTGGCTTCCCTCAAGGGCGACATCTCCATGCTGCTGGTGGAGCACGACATGGACATCGTCTTCCGCCTGGCCGACCGCATCTCCGTGCTGGTGGCCGGGCGCATCGTCGCCAGCGACGCGCCGGCGGCGGTCCGCGACAACCCCGAGGTGCGGCGCGCCTACCTGGGCGACGAGGTGGTTCCCCTATGACGGCGCTGCTGGAAATCGAAGGCCTCCAGGCCGCCTACGGCGAGAGCCAGGTCCTGTTCGGCCTCGACCTGACCATCGCCGAGGGCCAGGTGGTCACCCTGCTGGGCAGGAACGGCATGGGCAAGTCCACGACGGTGCGCGCCGTCTGCGGCCTCGGGGGCGCGAGCCCCAAGGCCGGCCGCATCCGCTTCCGCGGCGAAGACATCGCCGGCCTGCCGCCCGACGCCGTCGCCCGGCGCGGCATCGCCCTGGTGCCCGAGGGACGCCAGGTCTTCCCCAACCTCACGGTGCGCGAGCATCTCGTCGCCTTCGCCGCCAACCGGGCTGGGGCACGGGACCCCTGGACGCCGGACAAGGTCTTCGCCTTCTTTCCCCAGTTGCGGGAGCGGGCCGACAACCTGGGCAACCAGCTTTCCGGCGGCGAGCAGCAGATGCTGGCCATCGGCCGGGCCCTGACCACCAATCCGCGCCTGCTGATCCTCGACGAGGCCACCGAGGGACTGGCGCCCCTCATCCGCGAGGAGATCTGGCGCTGTCTCGATACGCTGCGGTCGGCCGGCCAGACCATCCTCGTCATCGACAAGTATGTGGAGCGGCTGATCCGGCTGGCCGACCACCACACCCTGATCGAACGGGGCCGCGTCGCCTGGCGCGGCAGTTCGGCGGAACTGGACGCCGACCACGGCATCTGGCACCGCTACCTGGGCATTTGACGCCCCCGGCACCCTCGGCTAACATCCGGCGCCTATGCGTAGCGGGCTTCTCCCCCCTCTCTTCGGCCCGCGTTCCTCTCACGCGCCCCGTTTCATGACCCGGATTCGTTTCCTGTTGCCGCTACTGCTGGCAATCGCAAGCGGCACCGCCGCTGCCGAACAGGCTTCGCCCCCCCTGCAGATCACATCCGACCTGACCCTGCCCGGCGCCGCCACCGCGTCCCGGCCGGAGTCCGACATCCTGCTGGTGCCGGAGGCAAAGTCCCACGAGATCCGCGACGACCTGCCGCCCCTGCCCACCATCGACCTGACGAGGCCGGCGGACGACCTCTGGCAGCGCATGCGCAACGGCTTCGGCATGGCGGACCTCAACAGCCCCCTGGTGGCCGAGCGCCAGGCCTGGTACCTGAACCGCCCCGAGATGCTCAAGCGCATCTTCGAGCGCAGCCGCAAGTACCTGCACCACATCGTCGAGGAGCTGGAGAAGCGCGGCATGCCCACCGAGCTGGCCCTGCTGCCCATCGTCGAAAGCTCCTTCAACCCCACGGCCTATTCGCCGGCCCGGGCCCTGGGCATGTGGCAGTTCATCCCCTCCACGGGCAAGAACTACAAACTCAAGCAGAACTGGTGGCTCGACGAGCGCCGCGACATCATCGCCTCCACCTCGGCGGCGCTGGACTACCTGCAGAACATCTACGAGATGCACGGCGACTGGCACCTGGCGCTGGCTTCCTACAACTGGGGCGAACACGCCGTCGCCCGCGCCATCGCCAAGAACCAGGCGAAGGGCCTGCCGACCGACTACCAGTCCCTGACCATGCCGGGCGAAACCCGCTACTACGTGCCCAAGCTTCAGGCCATCAAGAACATCGTCGCCCAGCCGGAACTGTTCGGCCTCAACCTGGACCCCATCCCCAACAAGGCCTATTTCGGCACGGTGAGCCTGGACGAGACCGTGGATATCGCCACGGCCGCCCGCCTTGCCGAGACGCCCATCGACGAATTCATCGCCCTGAATCCCGCCTACCACCGGCCCGTGATACCGGGCGAGAGCACCAGCCCCATCGTCATCCCGGTGGAGAAGATGGACACCTTCCTCGCCAACCTCGCCCGCTACGAGGCCCAGGACAGGCCCCTGTCCTCCTGGCGCACCTACCAGCTCAAGAAAGGCGAGAAGCTGGATGCGGTCGCCGCCCGCTTCGGCCTCACGGTCGCCCGGCTGAAGCAGATCAGCGGCATCACCCCGCGCATGAAGATCGGCCCGGGACAGAACTTCCTGGTGCCCACCGGCAGCGCGGCCAACATCGACGCCGTCGCCGCCCACCTGCCGAAGACGCCCGGCGATCCGCCCCGGGCCGCCAAGCCCGGCAAGGGGTCCAAAGGCAAGCAGAAGGCCGGCAGCCGGGGCAGCCCGCAGAAGAAGGCCGTTGCCCAATCCAGGGGGGCTGCGAAGAAGCCCGCGTCCAAAGCGGCGCCGAAGGCCGCTCCGAAGGGCGGCCAGCGCAAGGCAGCGGCGCCCCAGACCAAGAAGAAGGCCCGCTGAAGCATTTTTCCCAGCCATGCAAGGGATGTCCCGTAGGACTCTTCCTACAACCTAAGCTAAAATAATCCCACCCGGACAAAGTGGTTATTGCCATGAATCTACAGACCAAGGTCGCAGCATTTTTCGGAATTCTGGTCGTCTGCCTGATCGCAGCCGTCCTTGCCATCGGGCTCTTCTCCTTCCGCCAATACTCCATCGCCACCGCCACCGAACACATCCGCACCGCGGCCGAGATCGTGCGCGTCAATCTCACCGAGGCGATGATCAACGGCGTCATCGACAAGCGGGAGAGCCTGCTCAAACGCCTGGAGGAAGTTCCCAGCCTGAAGTCGGTGCGCGTCGTGCGCGGCCCCCAGGTGGAGCACCAGTTCGGCAAGGGCCTCGCCCTCGAACAGGCGGCCGACGACTTGGAACGCCAGGTGCTCGGCGAGGGCAAGGCGGTCTTCGACCTCATCGAGGACGACAACGGCGTCACCTTCCGCGGCACCGTGCCCTTCGTCGCCACCAACCGCGGCAACCCCAACTGCCTGCAATGCCATCAGGTGGCCGAGGGCACCACCCTCGGCGCCGTCACCATCACCATGTCCATCGACCACCTGAAGCGCAAGGCGCTGTGGACCCTGGCGATGATGGTGGGCGCCGTGGCCCTGTTCTCCCTGGCGACGCTGCTGCTGCTGCGGCGCCTGACGAAGCCCATCGTCAGCACCGCCATCGACGTGGAAAAGGCCGTGCACAAGGCCATCGAGGGCGACTTCGACTCCCATGTGGAGGTCAAGACCAAGGACGAGATCGGCCAGATCGCCGCCGACATGAACCGCCTGCTGAGCTACCTCAATGACGGCCTCAACCGCATCGGCACCATGGTGGCCCAGCTCACCAACCACGCCCGCAGCAGCAACGGCAACCTGCTCAACTCCACCATCGAGATGGTGGAAACCCTCTCCCAGGCCGCCCATTTCAAGCAGGCCATCGAGGAGGACGAGACCAAGGCCGAGATCTACAAGCGCCTCTCCGGCGCCATCGAGCAGCATTTCGGCGTCGCCCGCTATTCCATCTACGAGGTGCTGGCGGCCCGCAACCAGATGCTGCCCATGACCGTGGACGGCGAGGCCCAGGGCCCCTGCCGCTGGTGCGACCCGCAGATCCTCGTGCGCAACGAGACCTGCCGCGCCCGCCGCACCGGCCACATCGTGGACGGCATCGCCTCCCCCGACATCTGCTTCGCCTTCAACCCGCCCAGCGGCGAGACGGGCTACCGCCACATCTGCTTCCCCATCATCCAGTCGGGCACCGTCGGCAGCGTGCTGCAGCTGGTGGTGCCGCCCGCCGACCACGAGCGCATCGCCAGCCTGGTGCCCTACATCAGCGTCTACCTGCGGGAAGCGGCGCCGGTGCTGGAAGCCAAGCGCCTCATGGAAACCCTGCGCGAATCCAACCTGCGCGACCCGATGACCGGCCTGCACAACCGCCGCTTCCTCGAAGAATCGGTGGACACCCTGATCGCCCAGGCCCAGCGCCGCAAGTCGCCCATGGCCTTCATGATGCTGGACCTGGACTACTTCAAGATGGTCAACGACACCTACGGCCACGACGCCGGCGATGCCGTGCTCAAGGCCCTCTCCAAGGTGCTGACCCAGTCGGTGCGCGCCTCGGACTACGTGATCCGCTACGGCGGCGAGGAATTCCTCATCCTGCTGCAGGACACCACCGGCGACGGCGCCGTGGATGTGGCCGAGAAGATCCGCGCCGCCGTCGAGGACCTCAAGGTCCAGGTGTCCGGCGCCCTGCTGCAGAAGACCATCTCCATCGGCATCGCCAGCTACCCGGACGACTCCGATACCTTCTGGCAGGCCGTCAAGTTCGCCGACGTGGCCCTGTACCACGCCAAGGACACGGGCCGCAACCGGGTGATCCGCTTCACCCGCGACCTCTGGAACGAAGGCAACTCCAAGAAGGACTACTAAGCGCCTGTTTCGGCAGGCCCCGGACGCCGGCCCTCAGGGGCCGGCGTGCCAGCAGCGCACCTCGTGGCCCGGTGCCGCTTCCGCAGCCTGCGGATAGGCGGCCCGGCAGGTTTCCGAGGCCCGCGGACAGCGCGGATGGAAGTGGCAGCCCGCCGGCGGATTCGCCGGCGAGGGCGGGTCGCCCGGCACCAGCAGTTGCTCCCCGGCCCGCCCGTCCAGCCGCGGCACGGCAGCCAGCAGGGCCTGGGTATAGGGGTGGTGCGGCTTGCGCAGCACCTGCTCCGCCGATCCCCGCTCGACGATGCGCCCCAGGTACATCACCGCCACCTCGTCCGCCAGGTAGTCCACCACGGCGATGTTGTGGGTGATGAAGAGATAGGCCAGCCCCAGGCCCTTCTGCAAATCGGCCAGCAGGTTGAGGATCTGGGCCTGCACCGAGACGTCCAGGGCACTGGTGGGCTCGTCCAGCACCAGCAGCTTCGGCGCCACGGCCAGAGCCCGGGCGATGGCGATGCGCTGGCGCTGGCCGCCGGAGAACTCGTGGGGATAGCGCCCCGCCATATCGGCGGCCAGGCCCACCTGGCCCAGCAGTTCGGCAATGCGCGCCCCGTGGTCGCCGGGAATGCCTAGGGACTCCATGCCCTCGGCGATGATGGCGCCGATCCGCAACCTTGGATTCAGGGAGCCGAAGGGGTCCTGGAACACCATCTGCACCGAGGCCCGCGCCGCGGCGATGGTGGTGGCGTCGAGCGTCGCGCCCGCCAACCGCACCTGGCCGCCCGTCGGCGCCACCAGGCGCAGGATCGCCTTGCCGGCCGTCGTCTTGCCGCAGCCGGACTCGCCCACCAGGGCCAGGGTGCGCCCAGGCGCCAGGCGCAGGGAGATGCCGTCCACCGCCCGCACCTGCCCCACCGCGCGCTTGAGGAAACCGCGGCGGATGGGGAAATGTACGGCGAGATCGTCGATCTCCAGCAGGGCTGCCGCCGCCTCGACTTCGGCGGCCGGCGCGGCGGCGGGGACAGCGGGCGCCAGGGGCGCGCCGCCGCCGATGTCCAGGTGACAGCGCATGCGCTGTCCGCCGGCTTCGCGCCAGGGCGGCGCCTCCCGCCGGCAAACCGCCATGGCCTCGCCGCAACGCTCGGCGAAGCGGCAGCCGGTGAAGCCGGCGTCCAGGCGCGGCACGCTGCCGGGGATGGTGGTCAGCCGCCCGCCGCGCCGTGCCGCATCCGGCAGGGCAGCGAACAGGCGGCGCGAATAGGGATGGGCCGGCGCGGCGAAGAAGCGCTCCCGGCTCGCCACTTCCACGAGCTGGCCGGCGTACATGACGCCCACCCGGTCCGCCATGCGGGCGACGACGCCCAGGTCGTGGGTGATGAGCAGCATGGCCATGCCGCGCTCCCGCTGCAGGCCCTTAAGCAGGTCCAGCACCTGGGCCTGGATGGTAACGTCCAGCGCCGTGGTCGGCTCGTCGGCGATCAGCAGGGCCGGCTCGCCGGCCAGGGCCATGGCGATCATCACGCGCTGCTTCATGCCGCCGGACATCTGGAACGGGTATTCGTCGAGACGCCGCGCCGGGTCGGGAATGCCCACGGCCGCCAGCAGTTCCAGGGCCCGGGCCCGGCCGCCGCCGCCCCGCAGGGCCAGGGCCTCGCCAATCTGGCGGCCCACGGTCATCACCGGATTGAGGCTGGTGGCCGGCTCCTGGAAGATCATGCCCAGGCCGGCGCCGCGCACCGTGCGCATCTCCGCTTCCGCCAGCGCCAGAAGGTCGCGGCCGTCGAGGGATACCGCGCCGCCGGCGATGCGCGCCGCCGCCGGCAACAGGCGCATCAGGCCCAGGGCCGTCATGGACTTGCCGCAGCCCGATTCGCCCAGCAGGGCGAAGGTCTCGCCGGGCGCGATGTCGAAGGAAACGCCGTCCACGGGCCGACCGGCGCCGATGACAACCGTGAGATCGCGAACGGAGAGCAGACTGCTCATCGGCTCCCCCGCGGATCGAAGGCATCCCTCACCACGTCGGCGAAGACGTTGGCCGCCAGCACCAGCACGAACATGAAGCAGAAGGCCGCCGCCAGGGACCACCAGACCATGGGCTCCCGCGCCAGCTCCATGCGCGCGGTGTTGATCATGGTGCCGAAGCTCACCGTGCTCGGGTCCACGCCGATGCCCACGTAGGACAGCACGGCCTCGGCCAGCACCAGGCCGGAGAAGTCCATGACGATGGCGATCAGCACGATGTGCATGACGTTGGGCAGGATGTGGCGCAGCATGATGGCGAGCCGCGAGACGCCGAAGGCCTGGGCCGCCTGCACGTATTCCATCTCCCGCAGCTTCAGGGTCTCGCCGCGCAGCAGGCGGCACAGGCCCGTCCAGCTGGTGACGCCGAGGATCGCACAGAGGGCCAGCAGGCGCGCATCGGCCCGTTCGGCGGAGGTGGCGAACCAGTCCGGATGGGTGTCGATGACCACCTGCATCATGAGCACCGCCGCCGCGATGAGCAGCACGCCGGGAATGGAGTTCAGCGTCGTATAGAGGTACTGGATCAAGTCGTCCACCCAGCCGCCCACGTAGCCCGCCAGGATGCCCAGCAGCACCGCCGCCGGCAGCATGATGAGGGTGGTCAGGGTGCCGATGAGGATGCCGGTGCGTATGCTCTTGAGGGACAGGTAGAGCACGTCCTGGCCTACCTTGTCGGTGCCGAGGACGTGGTAGCCCTGGGCCAGGGCCGCCGCCGGCCCGGCCAGCAGGCAAAGCCCCAGTAGGGCCGCCAGGATCGCATCCCAGGCCACGGCCGGATGGCGACGCCGCAGGCCGGCTGCCGCCAGCAGGAAGACGCACCAGGCCGCCAGGCCCAGGGCCGCGCCGCGCAGGGCCGTGCCGACCACGTCGGACTCGTGGCGCGCCAGGTCGTCCCGGAGATGGACGCCGCCATGGCGGAGGCGGGGAAAATCGCGCCCGCCCTCCAGGGTCTCCTTGGCGAAGAGGTGGGTGGCCAGCGGCGCCGAATAGGTCTTCTCCGTATTGGCCTTGAGGGGACGCAGGGCCAGGTCCAGCACGGAGAGCACCTCGACGGCATAGGCGGCCCGCTGGCCCGCATCGGCCTTGGCGTCCGGCAGGCGTGGCCGGTAGTGGAGGGAATCCAGCAGGGCGACGAGGACGAAGGCCGCCAGCACGGCCGCGGAGGCCATGCCGCTGCGGCTCGCCGCGACGCGCAGCCAGGCCTGGCGCAGGTGGTCCTGGCGCCGCGCCCACCACAGGCCGCCGGCGCACACCGCCAGCAGCGCGAAGAACAGGGCGTCGGACCACAGCAGCACGGGCTTGAAGGCGAGCATGTCCGTCATCCGAGCCGCACCCGCGGGTCCACCCAGGTGTAGGAGATGTCGGTCAGCAAGAGTCCGACGATGTAGAGGCAGGAGCCGATGAACACCATGGCCCGCACCACGGCGAAGTCCTGGGCGTTGATGGCGTCGATGGTGTAGCTGCCCAGGCCGGGGATGCCGAAAAAGGCCTCGATCAGCAGGCTGCCCATGAACAGGGTCGGGATCACCACGACGACGCCCGTGAGGATGGGGATGAGGGCGTTGCGCAACACATGGCCGAACAGCACGGCCCGCTCCGAGAGACCCTTGGCCCGGGCCGTGCGCACGTAGTCGCGACCGCTTTCCTCCAGGAAGATGGTGCGGTACCAGCGGGCCGAGGACCCGATGCCGGCGACGATGCTGACAATCACCGGCAGGATGACGAACTTCGCGGCGTCGAGCCCCGGCGCATAGCCCGAGATGGGTACCAGATGCCATATCTTCGACACCAGCCATTGGCCGCCGATGATGTAGAACAGCCCCGAAATGGACATCATGGCGACGCACAGCACGACGCCGGCGAAGTCCAGGTAGGTGGCGCGGAAGTACACCAGCAGCAAGGCGAAGGAGACGGTGGCGAAGAGGCCGAGGACGAAGGTGGGCAGGGCCACCGCCAGGGACGGCCCCATGCGCGTGGCGATCTCCCGGGCAATGTCGCGGCCGTCGTCGGCGCGGCCGAAATCGAAGGCGAACATGCGCACCGACTTCTTGAAGAAGATGGTCTCGGTGGCCTTGCCGAGGCCCTCTGCCGCGCCGTTCCAGACCAGGGGCTTGTCGTAGCCGCGCTCGGCCTTCCATTTCTCGATGGCCTCGGGCGTCACGCGCTTGACGCCGAGCTGCATGCGCGCCATGTCGTCGGGCGTGTTGACGACGAAGAACAGGGCGAAGGTGATGAGGTTCACGCCGACCAGGATCGGGATGGCGTAGAGCAGGCGGCGCAGGATGTAGGCGAGCACGGCGGCAAGGATACCCGATCAAAGTCTGTTGCGTCACAGCGACGGCGTGCCACCCTTGTCAATTCCGATGCCATGCGGGTATGGTGTCACTCCTTTGACGTCATCGGGAGGAGATCATGGTCAGGAATACAAAGCTCCGCAAAGCTACCCGTCCGTTCGAGCCGAACGATCTCAAGGTCTATTGAAGCGTATGGCAAGCAGAGAGTCCGGCGATCCCGGTAGATATGGCACCGTCGCACAGGAAGCGTCAGCTTCGGAGAACACCGGAGCGGGGAGCATATCCCCATCCCGGTTCACGCTAGGCGCCACGCGCCAGTTCGTTCTTGTCGTGCTGCTTATCGCCGCGACTTTTCTGCTCGTCTTAAACGAAATCGCATCACGGCAAGTGCCACAGGGCGATCAATACTCTCCGCCGCCAGCAGTGTTCTCGAAGGAATGGTGGCTATCGCCCTATGAGTTCAACCGCTTCAACCGGCAGGCGGTCCCTCGAATCAACGCATCGCTCCGCGCGGTACACTTCCATACGGAAGGCTTGCGCGGCTGGGCCGTGGGCGACAACGGCGCCATCCTCAGCACACGCAATGGTGGACAAACCTGGCAAACCCAAGCTTCGGGCGTCAAGTCCTGGCTTCGCTCCATCGCCTTCCTCACCGACGGCCTGCGCGGCTGGACAACGGGCGACGACGGTACCATCCTCGCCACACGCGATGGTGGACAAACTTGGCAGGTCCAGGCTTCAGGCATCAACTCTCCACTAACCTCCATTGTCTTCCTCGCCGATGGCCTGCGCGGCTGGGCGGTGGGCGACAACGGCACCATCCTCGCCACACGCGATGGCGGGCAAACTTGGCAGGTTCAGACTTCTGGCATCAAGTCTTCTGTCAATTCCATCGTCTTCCTCACCGACGGCCTACGCGGCTGGGCAGTGGGCGACAACGGCACCATCCTCGCTACACGCGATGGCGGGCAAACTTGGCAGGCCCAGGCTTCGGGCGTCAAGTCATGGCTCTTCTCCATCGCCTTCCTCGCCGATGGCCTGCGCGGCTGGGCAGTGGGCGAAAACAGCACCATCCTCGCCACACGCGATGGCGGGCAAACCTGGCAGGCCCAGGCTTCGGGCCTCAAATCTCCGCTGACCTCTATCGCCTTCCTCGCCGATGGCCTGCGCGGCTGGGCAGTGGGCGACGACGGCACCATCCTATCCACGCACAACAGCGGGCAAACCTGGCAGGTCCAGGCTTCGGGCATCAAGTCTCCGCTGACCTCCATCGCCTTTCTCGCCGATGGCCTGCGCGGCTGGGTAGTAGGCAACAACGGCGCCATCCTCACCACACGCGATGGTGGGCAAACTTGGCAGGTCCAGGCTTCAGGCATCAAGTCTCCGCTAACCTCCATCGCCTTCCTCGCCGATGGCCTGCACGGGTGGGCAGTGGGCGATAACGGCACCATTCTCTCCACACGCGATGGCGGGCAAACCTGGCAGGTCCAGGCTTCCGGCATGAAGTCTCCGCTAACCGCCATCGCCTTCCTCGCCGATGGCCTGCGCGGCTGGGCAGTAGGCAACAACGGCGCCATCCTCGCCACACGCGATGGTGGGCGAACTTGGCAAGCCCAGGCTTCGGGCATCAAGTCACCGCTAATCTCCATCACCTTTCTCGCTGATGGCCTACGCGGCTGGACGGTAGGCGACAACGGCACCATCCTCGCCACACGCGACGGCGGGCAAACCTGGCAGGCCCAGGCTTCGGGCGTTAAATCATGGCTCTTCTCTATCACCTTCCTCGCCGACGGCCTACGCGGCTGGGCAGTAGGCGACGACGGCACCATCCTCGCCACACGCGATGGCGGGCAAACCTGGCAGACCCAGGCTTCGGGCATCAAGTCTCTGCTAACCTCCATCACCTTCCTTGCCAGTGGCCTGCGCGGCTGGGTAGCGGGCAATAATGGCACCATCCTCACCACACGCGATGGTGGGCAAACTTGGCAAGCCCAGGCTTCGGGCGTCAAGTCATGGCTCTTCTCCATCGCCTTCCTCGCCGATGGCCTGCGCGGCTGGGCAGTGGGCGAAAACAGCACCATCCTCGCCACACGCGACGGCGGGCAAACCTGGCAGACCCAGGCTTCGGGCATCAAGTCTCCGCTGACCTCTATCGCCCTCCTCGCCGATGGCCTGCGCGGCTGGGCAGTGGGCGACGACGGCACCATCCTATCCACGCACGACAGCGGGCAAACCTGGCTAGTCCAAGGCCAGTATCGCCGCTATCCCGCGCCTTGGTTTGTGCTCTCATGCGTACTCATGCTACTTGCGTCTATCGGGCTGATGTTCGGGCGCCTCAAGAACCCGGCGATCCAGGAACTCAAGAATCGCATTCTCGGCGCCGCAGTAGATGACAACCCGATCACGGATGTGGAACGGGACCGGCTCGGCTTCACTCCCGTCGTTGATGCGCTCGTGGCCTTCATGCGGCACGAGAAAACGCGACCGCCGGTTACCTTCGCCGTCACCGCTCAGTGGGGACGTGGCAAGAGTTCAATGATGCAAATGCTGCATACCCGTCTGCAAGACCAGGGGGTGCCCACTGTCTGGTTCAACGCCTGGCACCACCAGCAGGAGCCGGTATTGCTCGCGCCACTACTGGAGACGATAGCCCGCCAAGCCATGCCGCCGTGGTGGAGTGCCCATGGCTTCAACGTTCGGTTTGAATTATTGCTGAGACGCTTCGTCGCCAAGCCTTGGCTTGGGCTTGGGCCGCTAGTCATGTTCCTCGCGTTGCTCCTTTGGCTCGTCGGCACCGTTTTTGCCGCCTTTACTCCATTCGAGGCGGGACACCCTCATCCGTCCGTAAAACTCTGGGCTGCGACAGTCGACTGGATTGTTTCCATGCTGATGGCGGCCCCCGGAGCCGATGCCCTGGTGGCAGGCAATTTCGGCCTCGTCGCCACCAAAATTCTGGGCGCCTTCGTCCAACAACCACTTGCCGCATGGCCCGCGGTACTGTTCATCTACGTTGCGGTCTCTCTGTGGCTGCTGGTGTTTCATTTCCTCCGTCCGTTCCCTGCTAGTCCGTCGACCCTCCTCGCCAGCATCGGCAACAAATTCAACCTGAAACAGGCGGAAGAGCAAACTGGCTTCCGCCAACGCTTCCGCCAGCATTTCCACGAGTTCTGCGAGGCAACGCAGCCTTACACGCTAACGATCTTCATCGACGACCTGGACCGCTGCGAAGCCAAGAAGTGTGCGGAAATGCTCGAAGCCGTGAATTACCTGGCCGACGCCGGCAAGTGCTTTGTCGTGCTGGGCATCGCCAAGGAAATTGTCGAAGCGCAATTGGGCGAAGCGTTCAAGGATATCGCCGTCACCCATGCGGCATTCGCCTCTCTGGCGAACCATCGGGAGTCAGAGACCAACGACAAGGAACGCAAGGCCATACAGGATCGCAAGGACTATGCCCGCGACTACCTGCGCAAGCTGATCCAGATCGAGATTCCCGTTCCACGCCCCTCCAAGGAGGGATTCGCGAAGCTGCTCACCCAATCGGATATCGAGACGGCAGGCTGGAACATAACCTGGGGCCAGTGGATGCGCTTCACACGCTTAGCCTTCGCCGCCGTCGGGTTCTGCTGCCTGATCTGGCTCATTGTTTGGAGCATTTCCCAGATCAAGCTATGGAACGACATCAAACAGACCGAATTCAAACTGCGCATCGAAACCTTGCAACAGCAACTCAAGGACACTCAGCGTCGCGCCGACGACATTGCCGTATACAGCGCCTGGCTCAGCTTCTCCGAGAATGACAAGACTTCGCGCGCGACGGATACCACCCTCGACGGCGCACACGCCAAGGCACGCCTGGCACAAATACAGAATTTGCAGAAGCAGATCGCATACGGCCTCGACGAGTTGCGCCCCCATGCCGCTAACGGACGTAATCAGCCATTTACGGAGAAACTCGGCGCCACCATCGTACTGCTGGATCAGGCCGAGGAGACTCGCAAAACCGACCAGAGATGGTCGAAACTAAAAGGGCCGACCACAAAGCCCGGCAAAGCGGTTGCCACCTCAGCGACGGCGCCGCTGGTTCGTGCGGACGCCCCTCCGAATGCGGAGAAGGACGGTCCGGTGATCCTCCAGCCCGAGCCACAACCTGATTGGCCCTACAACGTCGGCCTCGCGCTCGTCGTGATCATCGGTCTCTTCTTCCTCTGGCGCTCGAAGGACACCTATCGCATCGAGGAATCCAACGACTACCGGGAAGCCTTGAAGAAGTGGCAACGTGTGGCAACCGCGCGCCCAGACATGCGCAATCCACGCGAGGCCAAGCGTTACCTGAACCTAAGCCGCTACCTGACCTTACGCATCAACGCGGAGAAGTATGCCTGGCCGACGCCGGTAAAGACCTGGGTCGGCAAAAAGCTCCGGCGATTGGCAACAACACAGGAAGTAAGTGAAACGTCCGAGGACACGATTGTCGCGCTCACCGCGTTGTATCTAGCACGGCCGCGGTCGCTAGTTTCGGATGGAGAGATAGCGCACTACATGCTACTTCCTCTGGATGCGCTATTTGGCAAGGAAGGTGACGACGCGACCGTCGCCGATGCCATCGCCGATGCACTTGACCCCAAGACCGCCGTCGGCATTTCGGAACACGAGCTTGCAGCCTTTTTAGGGGCCGTCGGAGATTTGGCCATAGTGAATGACCAAGTGCGGTAGCAAGGGAGCAGCTCACCTTTCCGACCAGCCAGTATAAGACCGACCGTACCCCGCCCTACTCGTAGCGGACCTCGACGATCTCCACCTCGCGCACGCCCACCGGGCTCTGGAAGCGCACCGTATCGCCTTCGCGGGCCTTCATGAGGGCGCGGGCGAGGGGCGAAATCCAGCTGATGCGGCCCTGGCCCGCATCAGCCTCGTCGATGCCGACAATCTGGTAGGTGGACTCGGCGCCCTGGGAGTCGCCGAGGAAGCAGACGGTGACGGTGGCGCCGAAGAATACCTGGTCGTTGTCCCCCTGGGCCGCCGGGTCCACCACGACGGCGTTGTCGAGGCGCTTGGTCAGATAGCGAAGGCGGCGGTCGATCTCGCGCAGGCGCTTCTTGCCGTAGATGTAGTCGCCGTTCTCCGAGCGGTCGCCGTTGCCGGCAGCCCAGGAGACCACCTGCACGAGCTCCGGCCGCTCCACCTTGACGAGGCGTTCGAATTCCTCGCGCATGCGGGCGTGGCCGGCGACGGTCATGTAGTTGCGGGTGCCCGGCGGCAGGGCCGGTTCTGCGACGGCGTCGTCCTCGTCGTCGTCGCTTTCCTTGACGAATGCCTTGTTCATCTCATGGGATTTCCTGCGGGGTCGCCATTGTATGATGCGCGGACGACCCCGAGCGAGACCCGCGATGCACAACAACAAGAACTGGCGAACCCCCGGCCTGGTGCTGCTATGCGGCGGCCTCATCATGACCCTGGCCATGGGCGCCCGCCACGGCTTTGGCCTCTTCCTGCAGCCCATGTCGGCCGACCACGGCTGGGGGCGCGAGACCTTCGCCTTCGCCCTGGCCCTGCAGAACCTCGTCTGGGGCGTCGCCACGCCCTTCGCCGGACTCATCGCCGACCGTTACGGCGCCGGCCGCGTGCTGCTCACGGGTAGCGTGCTCTACGTCATCGGTCTCGTATGGATGGCCTATGCCGCCACCGGCGCCGAGTTGGCCCTTTCCTCGGGCGTGCTGATCGGCCTCGGTCTGTCGGGCACCACCTTCAGCATCGTCTATGGCGTCCTCGGCCGCATCTACCCGCCCGAGAAACGCAGCATGGCCCTGGGCATCGCCGGGGCGGCGGGCTCCTTCGGCCAGTTCGCCATGCTGCCGGCGACCCAGGCCCTCATCACCGGCACGGGCTGGCTCAATGCCCTGCTGGTGCTGGCCGCGGTGGCGGCCCTGATGGCGCCCCTGTCGGCGGTGCTGGCGGAGCCCGATCGCGGCGACGCCCACCACAAGCGCCAGCCGGTGCGCGAGGCCATCGGCGAAGCGGCCGGCCACAGGGGCTTCTGGCTGCTCACCTTCGGCTATTTCGTCTGCGGCTTCCAGGTGGTGTTCATCGGCGTGCATCTGCCCGCCTACCTGGCCGACCACGGCCTGCCGGGCAACGTGGGCGTGGTGTGCCTGGCGCTGATCGGCTTCTTCAACATCATCGGCACCTACGGCGCCGGCTGGCTCGGCCAGCGGCGCAGCAAGAAGCACCTGCTCGCCTTCATCTACGTCACCCGCAGCGTCATCATCATCGCCTTCCTGGCGGCGCCGTTGACGCCCTGGTCGGCCTACCTGTTCGCCGCCGCCATCGGCACCCTCTGGCTCGCCACGGTGCCCCTGACCAACGGCATCGTCGCCCAGGTGTTCGGCGTCCAGTACCTGTCGATGCTGGGGGGCTTCGTCTTCTTCAGCCACCAGATCGGCAGCTTCCTCGGCGCCTGGATGGGCGGCTGGCTGTTCGACCGCACCGGCTCCTACGATCTCGTCTGGACCATTTCCATCGCCCTCGGCGTGGTGGCCATGGGCTTGAACATCGTCATCAACGACAGGCCCCTGGCGCGCCTGCAGGCCGCGCCGGCCTGAACCGCTTGACGGCGGCGGGTTTGCGTACCGCCCGCCTTTGGAGTAAAAGCTGGGTCTATCACCAAAGGAGGACCCAGATGCCTGTCCTGCTCCAGACGATGATCGCCCGTCTCCAGGCGGGCCGCCTGGCCGACCTGCTGAGCGCACGGGGGCACGCCCCCTACCTGACGCGCCACCGCCTCGAAGCCGTCGTGTCGCGCATCCGCCTCGTGGCGCTGACCTTCTCGGTCCTGACCCTGCTCTGGATTCCCCTCGACATGGCGACGCTGCCCCGCGCCCAATGGATTCCCCTCGCCTTGTGCCGCCTGGCGGCGGTGGCGGCCTTTCTCGGCCTGGCGCTGATGAAGGAGCGGGAACGCTCGCGCAGCCGCGTCCTCGGGCTGCTGGCGGCGACGCTGGCGATACCGCTGACGCTTTTCTGCGTGGCCCAGTGGGCCCTTGCCGGCATGCCGCTGAGCGGTCTGGCGGCCATCAACGCCAGTCTCTACGAGGCCCTGCCCTTCATCGTGCTGGCGGGCCTGGCGATCTTTCCCCTGGTGGCGGCGGAGGGCCTCCTGTTCGCGCTGCCCATCCTGGCCGTGGCCACCGCCGTGCAGCTCGCCGCCGCCGGCCTGGACCTGGTGCGGCTGTTCTCGACGCTCTGGGTGCTGGGCCTGGCGCTGGGCGTCTATCTGCTGGCCTGCGCCATCCAGCTCCACTACATGATGGCTCTGCTCCACCGCGCCAGCCGCGACCCCCTCACCGGCGCCCTGACGCGCCGCAGCGGCGTCGAGGTGGTCGATCTCCATTTCCGCCTCGCCTGCGAACAGAACGCGCCGCTGGCCATCGCCTTCATCGACGTGGACAACTTCAAGAGCATCAACGACAGCTGCGGCCACGAGGCCGGCGACCAGGCCCTGCGCGAAGCGGCAGCCGCCCTGACGCAGTTGCTGCGCCTGGCGGATGCGGTGATCCGCTGGGGCGGCGAGGAATTCGTGCTGCTGCTGCCCAACACCGGCATGGACGGCGTGCGCATTGTCTGCGGGCGCATCGTCGAACAATGGTTCGGCGCCCGTCCCGACGGCGGCACGCTCACCGCCAGCATCGGCGTCGCCGAGCGCATCGGCGACCAGGCCGGCGACTGGTCCCAGCTCGTGAAGCTCGCCGACGAACGGATGTATGCAGCCAAGAAGGCCGGCAAGGCCTGCTGCGTGCTGGGTGGCGGCACCGTCATCCGGGCGTCGGCGGCGGAAACTCCCGCCGGGTAAGGTCCCGGCCTCAGGCGGCCTGCTTGATGGCCAGCATGGCCTGGTTGCGCAGGGTCTTGAGCAGGGTGAGTTCCTTCTCGGGAATCACGATGGAACCGATCTTGTCCTTGTCGCAGTAGATCAGGGCGATGGGATTGCCCTTGATGGTAAGGGGGAAGAGCACGAAGGTCTTCGCCGTGATCTTCTCCCGGTACCACTTGGGTACCCGGTCGGCGATCTTGGGATCGTCGATGTCGGTGATGATGATGTCCACCGCCTTGTGGGTCGCCAGGTGGAACACATCGGCCTCGTAGGCCAGCGGGAAACGGAACTGCTTGGCCAGATCGGCGGTGTCGGGGCCGAAGCCGAAGCGGCCGGTCATCATGCCGGTCTTGACGTCCTTGAGGGCCAGCAGCACGCGCTTGAAGCCCATGGCCCGGTACATGGTCTCCAGGATGATGCGCAGGATGTCGTTGAGGGCGAAATCCTCCACCAGGGAGTTGCTGATGTCCTGGATGCCCGCCGTGAGAATGGACTGGATCTCGTCCGAGGTGTTCTCGCCGGAGGTACCGGCGGCGCCCGCCTCGTCGCCATAGACCGGCTGGGTGCTGAGTACGGTGCTGGCCAGCGTCGTATCCACTTCGCTGCCCTCTGCGGGCTCGTGGGCCTCCACCGCCCCCGTGTAGGCCTGGATCTGGCGCGCGAAGGGACTCTGCTTGAGATTGACGCGCAGGATCGAGGCCAGGTCGCGCAGTTCGCCGAAGGCCAGCTCGACGGCGTTCTGCAACTGCTTGTCGGAGACCTGCATGCTGGCCGCGAAACGGTCGGTGACGGCACGCAACATCTTGCTGCGGTCCTCGGGAGCGCAGGAGGAAAGCACGTCGCAAACTTCGTTGGAGAAGCCGGCGACGACGCGCAGCATGTCCTCGCGGGTGACGGGCTTGCGCACCGGGCCGTCGGCGAGCTGCTGCATGCTGCCGATGATGGAGGGCGGGAAACCCCAGTTCTTGGCGATGCCGATGCCCAGGTCCTCGAAGGACAGGCCGAGCACCTGGGCCGAGGCCGCCCGCTGGGAAATCTTCTTGGTCTGCATGAGGTTGCGGATGGCTTCCACTTCCTCAGGGAAATAGTACTGGGCCAGCAGCTGGCCAAGGCCGTGGAACAGGGAGCAGATGAAGGCCTCCTCCGTCTCCCGCGGCATCAGGTTCTTGCTGGTGTCCCGCGCCAGCAAGCCGGCCAGATTCGAGCGCAGGAAGGCTTCCTTGAGCTCGCGGGCATTGCCCTTGTCCTGCAGGTGTTCGAACAGCAGCACGGTGATGGCGATGTTGCGCACGGCGTCGAAGCCGAGCACGATCACCGCCCGCGACACGGTGCTGATGTTGCCGCCGCCGGCCTGGCGATAGAAAGCCGAGTTCACCAGACGCAGAATCTTGTTGGTCAGCGCATAGTCCTTGAGGATGGTGTTGGAGAGCTTGTTGATGCTCTCCTTCTCGGACACGGTGAGCTTGTTGATGGCGGAGACGGAGTCCGACAGGGCCGGAAAGTCGCTCTTGTGGCGCATGCGCCGCAGCAGGAACTCCAGCGTCGCCTTCTTGTTCTCCTCGGAATTGGCGGCGGCGCCGGGACCCGCACCGAGGTAGGCGTCGAGTACCGTCTTCAACTGGGCGGCCGAGGGATAGCGGGCCTCCGGGTCCAGGGCGGCGCACTTGAGGATGATGTCGGCGAGACGCTCGTCGATGCCGGCATCCTTGGGAATCTGGATCTGTTCGGTGGCGAGCCGGAACAGCACCTGCTCGACGCGGGTGCCCTGGACCGGCTTGGCGCCGGTGAGCATCTCCAGCAGGATCAGGCCGGCGGCGAAGACATCCACCTTGTGGCTGACCTTCTGCTGGGTGATGTACTCGGGCGCCATGTAGGACGGCGTGCCGGAAAGCCCCTTCTCGGTGGCCGTGGCATCGCCGGTGACGCGGGAGGCGATGCCGAAGTCCATGACCCGCGGCGTACCGCGGGCGTCGAGCAGGATGTTGGAGGGCTTCAGGTCCCGGTGCACGATGCCCAGCGCGTGGGCCTGGGCCAGGGCGTCGGCCACCTGGCGCATGAGGTCGGCAGCCTTGGCCGGCGGAAACTTGCCGTCGGCCTTGAGGGCCTCGGCGAGGTTGCGGCCCTCGACGTACTCGAACACCAGATAGGGATCGCCGTCGGCCTCGCCGGCATCGAAGATGGGCACCACATTGGGATGGCGCAGATTGCTGACCGTACGGGCCTCTGCCAGCAGCGCGGCATTCAATTCCGCGTCTGCGCTGCCGAAGTGCATGGTCTTGATGGCTACATCGCGTTGGAGTTGCGGGTCCCACGCGAGGTACACGACACTTTGCGCTCCGCGGCCTAGCTCGCGGCGGATCTCGAAACGGCCTATGGTCTGGGGCATGTTTTCATTGTACCTGCCCCATCCCCCAATTTGGGGGACTTCGATGCCTCAATGGCTTCGTATCGACTGTGTCACCTGGGCGCTGTGGGCATCGATGAAATCTTCAAGCTGTTCCTCGTCCCGTTCCTCGGCGAGGAAGGCGTCGAAATCCGAGCGGAAGCTCTCCGCGGCGGAACCGCGGAAGAAACCGACCCGGCCGATGCGCTTGTCCAGCATCTCGACCGCGTTCTCGGCGGGATAGTCGATGACGTACATCAGCGGATGGTTGAAGACGACTTGCATGGCGAGGTCTCCTTTGCTGTCTATCTGGCGCCGCCGCGCCGGATTTCAAGAGGCCGTTGCCAAGGCCCCGCCAACCCGCCTAACATAGCGCCATGGAACCCGTCGACGACCCCGAAGTACTGCGCTCCCGGCTGGAGGAACTCCGGCAGGAGCACCGCGATCTCGATGCGGCCATCGCCCGCCTGGATGCGGCGCCGCCGGAGGACGAACTGGTGCTGCGTCGCCTGAAGAAGCGCAAGCTCCAGCTCAAGGACCGCATCGCCCTCACTGAGCGCATGCTGGAACCCGACGAACCCGCCTGAAGCCGCCCCCATGACCTACAAGTTCGACACCCTGAGCCTGCATGCGGGCCAGGCGCCCGACGCCCAGTTCGGCGCCCGCGCCCAGCCGATCTACCTGACGACCTCCTTCGTCTTCAAGGATACCGACCACGCCGCCGCCCTCTTCAACATGGAGCGGGCGGGCCACGTCTATTCGCGCATTTCCAACCCCACCAACGCGGTGCTGGAGGAGCGCATCGCCGCCCTGGAGGGTGGCGTCGGCGCCATCGCCGTCGCCTCGGGCCAGGCCGCCCTGCATCTCGCCATCGCCACCCTGATGGGCGCCGGCAGCCACATCGTCGCCAGCCGCTCCCTCTACGGCGGCAGCCACAACCTGCTCGACTACACCCTGCCCCGCTTCGGCATCACGACCACCTTCGTCGATCCGCGCGACATCGACGCCTGGCGCGCCGCCATCCGGCCGGAGACCCGGCTGCTGTTCGGCGAGACCCTCGGCAACCCCGGCCTGGACGTGCTGGACGTGCCGAGGGTCGCCGCCCTCGCCCACGACCACGGCCTGCCCCTGCTGGTGGACGCCACTTTCACGACGCCCTGGCTGATGCGGCCCTTCGATCACGGCGCCGACCTGGTGTTCCACTCGGCCACCAAGTTCCTCGGCGGCCACGGCGTCGCCATCGGCGGCGTGCTGGTGGATTCCGGCGCCTTCGATTGGGAGAAGTCGGGCAAATTCCCGACCCTGACGGAGCCCTACGCGGGCTTCCACGGCATGGACTTCAGCGAGGAATCCACCGTCGCCGCATTCCTGTTGCGGGCCCGCCGCGAGGGCCTGCGGGATTTCGGCGCCTGCATGAGCCCGCTGACGGCCTTCCAGCTGCTGCAGGGCGTGGAAACCCTGCCCCTGCGCATGGAGCGCCACATCGCCAACACCCGCCGCCTGGTGGCCCACCTGGCCGGCCACGACGCCGTCGAGGCCGTCGGCTACCCGGAACTGGAGAACCACCCGGACCACGCGCTGGCGCAGAAGCTGCTGCCGAAAGGCTGCGGCTCGGTGTTCAGCTTCACCCTCAAGGGGGGCCGACCGGCGGGGCGCAAGTTCATCGAGAGCCTGCGGGTCTTCTCCCACCTGGCCAATGTCGGCGACGCCAAGTCCCTCGTCATCCATCCGGCGTCCACCACCCACTTCCGCATGTCGGACGAGGCCCTGGCGGCGGCCGGCATCCACCCGGGCACCATCCGTCTGTCGGTCGGACTGGAAGACGCGGACGACCTCGTCGAGGACCTGAACCGAGGTCTGGCGGCGACCCTGAAGGCCTGAGAGGTTTCCGCAGACCCCCTCACCGGCCCAAGCCGCGCAGGCTACAGACCCGGCAGCGTGAAGTAGAAGCTGGCGCCGCCGTCCACCACGGCATCGGCCCAGATGCGCCCGCCGTGGCGATAGATCACCCGCTGCACCGTCGCCAGGCCGATGCCGGTGCCGGCAAACTCGTTGGTGCCGTGGAGCCGGCTGAAGGGACGGAACAACTTGTCCGCATAGGCCATGTCGAAACCGGCGCCGTTGTCGCGCACGAAGAACACGCGCTCGCTGCCCTGCGCCGTCTGCCGCGTCTCCATGCCGACGGCGATGCGGGCGACGTCACGCTTGGCCGAATACTTCCAGGCGTTGCCGATCAGGTTGTCGAGCACCACCCGCACCAGCACCGGGTCCACGTTGGCCACCAGTCCGGCCGCGATTTCCGCTTCGACGCGACGGCCCGGCTCGCCTTCGGTCAGCTCTTTCAGCACATCGGCCGCCAGGGCGCTGAGGTCCGTGGGCTGTCGGTTCATGGTCGCCCGGGTGATGCGCGCCAGGTTCAGGAGGTCGTCGATGAGCTGGGACATGCGCTGGGTGGCGCTGCGCACGCGGGCGAAATAGCCGCGTCCGGTGTCGTCGAGCTTGTCGGCGTAGTCCTCCTCGATGAGCCGGGAGAAACCGTCGATGGCGCGCAAGGGCGCCCGCAGGTCGTGGGAGACGGAATAGGAAAAGGCCTCCAGTTCCCGGTTGGAGGCCTCCAGTTCGGCGGTGCGCAGGCGCACACGGTTCTCCAGTTCCAGGTTGAGGCTGGCCATGCGTTCTGCGGCGAGCTTGCGTTCGGTGATGTCGTCGAGGATGCCGGAGGTACCGGCAAAGGCGCCGCTCTCGTCGTTGCGCACATGCTGGGCCACGTTGAGCCAGCCGACGCTGCCGTCCCGCCGCGTGAAACGCACCTCGAAGCGGCAGTCCCGCTCGACGCCCCGCTGCATGAGGGAATACATCTGCTCCACCGTCGCCCGCTCCTCGTCGTGGAACAGGCTCGCCATGGGCTTGCCGACGGCGTCCTCGATGGCGATGCCGGTGACCTGGCGCCAGGCCGGGTTGAGGAGCTCCCATTCGCCGCGGGCATTGGTTTGGAAGATGACCTCGTTGACGCTGTCGAAGATCTCCCGATAGCTGGCGCGGCTTTCCCGCAGGGCCAGCTCCCGCTCCTCCAGGGCGGCGATCATGTTGTTGAAGGCCTTGGCCATGTCGCGGATGTCCTTCGGCCCGGTCAGGCTCGCCCGCACGCTGGTCTCGCCCTTTTCGGCGCGGGCCATGACCACCGACAGGTCGGTGATCGGCCGCGTCAGGCGTGCCGCCAGACGGCCGAGCACATAGAGGAACAGCACGGCGAAGACCACCGAGATGGCCAGGTTGGCCAGGAAGATGTAGGCCAGCACCCGCGTCAGCGTCGCCTTGCTCTGCTCGACCCGGACGAAGCCCAGCACCTCCTCCTTGCGCTCCACGATTTCGTAGGGGGAATCGTCCGCCCGGCTCAGCACCGGGGCGACGAAACGCCAGAACTCCTCGGTCTCGGCTTCCAGGTAGGCCTCGCGCGCATCCGCGTCCGGCAGCGGCCCGTCGGTTGCCGCCCCCTCGGGCCGGCCACGGACCACCAGGGAACGGCCGCTGAGGTGCCGGATCTCGACGCGGGTGACGTCGGGGAAGGACATGGCCGTACGGATGGCCTCGCTGGCGTTGTCCGGCGAAGCGAACACCAGGGCCAGGGTGCTCTGGCGCGCCAGGGTCTCGGCAATCTGGCGCCCCTGCTCCTGGAGGGTCTGGCGCACCTGCCGGCTGCCCTGCCATGACGTCAGCAGGGACGACGCCAGGGCGAAGAACATCACGCCGATGGTGACCGTGACGTTGAGCTGCTTGCGGAAGGCAGCGTCGCGGAGGAAGGTGGAAACGCTGATCATGGCGTGGCCGTCATTGTTCGGGGAACACCAGGTCGATACCCTGGCGTGCCGGGAGATTGAGACCGAGATGGCCTGCGGTGCGGATATTCACGGCGAGCAGCACCGCCCGCAACGGCGTGACGCCCCGCGTCGCATGGCTGCCGGCAGCAAGATAGGCGAGGGCCGCGCTGCCCAGATGGCGGCCGATCTCGGCATTGTTCGGATAGAGCGCAAACAGGGCACCGCGCCGCACATGGGCCACGTTGCTCGAAAACAGCGCCACATTGCGGGACCAGGTCTCCTGGAGCACGAGGGGCAGCACCGTCGTCTCCTCCGCGGCGACGGAATCCTGGAGCAGCCAGAGGGCATCCCGCTTCGGATCGATGGCGGCGAAGATGTCCTGATAGTTCTTCAGGGCCGTCCGCAGGTCGGGGGCGTCGTAGGCCACCAGTTCGAGGCCGCGGGCACCCGCCGCCTCCCGCGCCATTCGGATGAGCCAGCCGTTCTGACCCGGGTTGTACACCACCAGCACGCGCCGGACATTTGGAACCAAGGCCTGCAGGCGCGCAAACAACAGGGCGGGATCGGGCGCCAGGCTGTGCACCGGAATATTGCGGCCCTCGGCTTCCGGCACCGACAGGACGCCGCCGGCAACGACCCCCATGTCCCGGTCGAGACCGCTCGCCGCCTTGAGACCGTTGCGCCCCAGGGCGATCACCACCCGCGTCTCCTGGCGACGCAGGTCGGCGGCCAGGTCCTGGGTGTTGGTGCCGGGGCCGATGGCGATGCTGGTGACGCGTCCCCTGGCCTGTTCCTCGACACCCTCGATGATCTTGGCGAAAACGCTGCGGTAGGGCTCGCCGATCTCCGGATACAGCACGGCGATGCCGTGTCCGGGCTGGAGGGCGAAGGCCGCCAGGGTCATGACGAGGCCGGCGCCGAGACAAATCGCGTTCCGCCACCGGCGCAGCCCGGCCACCGGGCCCCGGGCCCCATGACCGCCCCCCGGCGCCTGCCGCCATGCGGATGCCGGCATCTGAACCTTCGACCTGGCAGACGGACTGGATGAGTCGGCAGAGAGGTACGGCAAGATCGAAGCGACTCCCAATTAGCGGCGACCGGTGCGCGATCCGAAGCGAATCCGGCGCCATCCCTGCCGCCCGGATTGTCCCGAGCCCGGCAAGGATATTCGTTTGGAAAGCCCGAGGCAACCGCGGAAACCCCCAGCGCCGACGGGATGAAGCGGGGAGAAACGCCCCGCTCGGCACGAGGCGCCCCAGCCCCGCATGCTTCTATCCAAATACATATGCCGGCACTATAATACCAAAGACATATGACAAGAAATTTCTGCAATTGCCTGCCGCGACAACGTATCCGGAGCGAACCATGAACCCAAGCAGCCAGCCCGTCATCGTCGAGGCGCCTCGGCCCCTCCCGACCGTCGAACCGGAGCAGCAGATCGCGGACCTGATCGTCGCCTATCTGGAGCAGCTCGGCGTCGAATACGTGTTCGGCGTCCCCGGCGGCGCCATCGAACCCCTCTACAACGCCCTGGCCCGCAGCGCCCGCCGCGGAGGGCCGCGGCCGGTGGTGGCGCGCCACGAGTCGGGCGCGGCCTTCATGGCCGACGGCTACGCCAGGGAAACGGGGCGCATCGGCGTCTGCTGCGCCACCTCCGGCCCCGGCGCCACCAACCTGATCACCGGCGTCGCCTGCGCCTACGAGAACGGCGTGCCGCTGCTGGTGCTCACCGGCCAGCCCTCCCTGCCCTCCTTCGGCCGCCGCGCCCTCCAGGAATCCGCCTGCACGGGCGTCAACACCCTCGGCATGTTCCGCCACTGCACGCGCTACAACTCCCTCGTCTCCCATCCGCAGCAGATCGAATCCAAGCTGGTGACGGCCCTGCAGCGCGCCGTGCGCTGCCCGCGCGGCCCCGTCCATCTCTCCCTGCCGCTGGACATCCTCAAGAGCGCCAGCCCCGTCCGCCTGCCCTCCTACGACATCACCGCGAAGATGCGGCCTGCCTCCCTGGTGGATGCGGACGCCATCGACGAGCTCCAGGCCCTGCTGCGCCGGGCCGCCCGCGTGCGCCTGCTGATCGGCGGCGGCTGCGGCGAGGCGGTCGGCGCCGTCCTCCAGTTCGCCCGCCTGCAGGACATCCCCTTCGTCACCACCCCCGACGGCAAGGGCCTCGTCAGCCCGGCGGACCCGCTGTTTCGCGGCGTCTTCGGCTTCGCCGGCCACCGCAGCGCCGAAATCCTGCTGCGGGACCCGGAGGTGGACCTGGTCCTGGCCGTCGGCACCAGCATGAACGAATGGACCAGCAGCGGCTGGAGCGACGCCCTGCTCAACGAGAAGCTGGTGCACATCGACGAATCCGCCGACCATCTGGCCCGCTCGCCCATGGCCCGGCTCCAGGTGCGCGGGCGCATCCTCACCGTCTTCGACCGCCTCGTGCGCGGCGCCGCCCTGGGCGTGGTGGAAACTGCCGGCACAGCGCCGCCCGCCGCCGCCGTCTGCGATCCTCTGCTCGACGCGCCGGAGAAATGGGCCGGCCCGGAAGCCCCCATCAAGCCCCAACGCCTGATGCACGATCTGGGCCGCCTGTTCCCGCCGGGGACCCGCTTCCTCGCCGACGCCGGCAACAGCGTGGCCTGGTCCATCCATTACCTGCACCCGGCCGACCGGCGCCGCGGCGAACGGCGCCTGGGCGGCGGCGAACGCCTGCGGGGCCTCGGCCGCCGCCGCGTCGAAGCCGGCTGGCTGCGGCTGACCATGGACTTCGCCCCCATGGGCTGGGCCATCGGCGGCGCAGTCGGCACTGCCCTGGGCGCGCCGGACCAACCCGTGGTCTGCATCACCGGCGACGGCAGCCTGCTCATGAACGGTCAGGAGATCTCGGTCGCCGTCGCCGAGGGCCTCACGGTGATCTACGTGGTCCTCAACGACCGGGCCCTGGGCATGGTGAAGCACGGCCAGCGTCTGGCGGGCGCCGAACCCATCGGCTTCGAACTGCCGCCCACGGACTTCGCCGCCATGGCCCGCGCCATGGGCGCCGCCGGTCACACCGTGCGTTCGCCCCGGGACCTGGCGGCGCTGGACATGGACGCGGTCTGCGCCCGGCGCGGCCCCACCCTCATCGACGTGCATATCGATGCCGAAGAGGTGCCGCCCATGAACCTGCGCATGCGCATCCTCGGCACCGACCTCTAGCCCCGCCCATGACCGCCCCCATCCATACCCGTATCTGGCGCGAGGAAGCCGAGCCGGACAATCCCTTTGCCGCGCGCACGGCCTGGTGCCGCGGCTACGACGTGTTCGGCGAGATGCTGGGCCGGGCCCGCTGGGTCGAGATGCTCTGGCTGCTGTTCCGCAGCGAGCGGCCGACGCCCGCCGCGGCGGACCTGCTGGAGACCCTGGCGCTGGCCCTGGCGAATCCGGGCCCCCGCGACGCCTCGGTCCATGCGGCCATGTGCGGCGGCATCGGCGGCGCCACCGCCGCCGCCGCCCTGATGGCGGCCCTGGCGGCCGGCGCCGGCCGCTGCGGCGGCGCGCGGGAGGTACACGACGCCATGGCGGCCTGGCGGGAATGCGGCGAAGATATCGCCGCCTGGGCGGCCTTTCCGGCCCGGCACCGGGACGACGAGATCGACGTCTGGCCCGCCATGGAACATGTGCCCGGCTTCGACCCCCGCGGCGTCTCCACGCCGACGCCGGTGAAGCAACTGCTGGCCCACCTGGCCGCCGCCGGCACGCCGCGCCTGGCCTGGCTCCAAGCCCAACGACCGGCCATGGAAGCCGCCGTCGGCCTGCCCCTGGCGACGACCGGCGTGGCCGCCGCCGCCCTCGCCGACCTGGGCTTCGCGCCGGAGGAAGGGGAGATGCTGTTCCTGCTGCTGCGCCTGCCGGGCGCCGCCGCCCACGCCCTGGAGCAGCGCGGCCACCACTACCGGGACTTCCCCTTTCCGGAGGTGGAACTGACGGACGACCCCGCCCGGAGGACGCCATGACCGGCCGGCCGCCCCCGGCCGCCCAGGCGGCCCCTTTCCGCACCCGCGTCGGCGCCTGCTGGCCGGGCAGCCGCGCCGTATTCCGCGGCGCCGACCTCCACGCCGAGCTGGCGGACCTGGACTGGATGGCGCTCTACGTCTTCGGCATCACCGGGCGGCGCTTCGCGCCCGCGGCCGTGCGCCTGCTCCACGCCATCTGGGTGCTCACCAGCTATCCGGACGCCCGCCTCTGGAACAACCGGGTCGCCGCCCTCGCCGGCAGCGCCCGCAGCACCTCGGTACTCGCCCTGTCCGGCGCCGTCGCCGTCACCGAGGCGGGCATCTTCGGCGGCGGGCCGGGCATCCGCGCCATCGACTTCTTCCGCCGCGCCGGCGTCGCCACGGCAGCCGGCATGCCGCTGCGGGACTTCGTCGGTGCGGAACTGGAGAGCCGCCGCATCTACGGCTACGGCCGCCCCATCAACATCCTCGACGAACGCCTGCCGGCCCTGCAGGCCAAGGTGGCCGCCCTCGGCTTCGACGGCGGTCGCCACTACCGGCTCGCCTTCGAGGTGGAACGCCTCCTGGTCGAAGAGCACAAGCCTTTCCTGAAAATGAACTACGCCGCCGCCACGGCGGCCCTCGCCGCGGACCTGGGCTTCACGCCGCGGGAATACCACCTGTTCAACATCCTCAAGACCCTGGCGGGCATGCCGCCCTGCATCATGGAAGCGACCGAGCAGCCGGCGGGGACGGTCTTCGCGACGCCCTGCGCCGGCGTGACCTACGGAGGGCCGCCGCCGCGCCGCTGGGACTGAGTCTCAGAGCTTGTAGGACGCCTGCAGGTAGAAGGAACGGCGCGCCTGGGGCAGATCGTTGGGCAAGGATGTTCCCGGCCCAAGGCTGGGTTCCACGATCCGGGCATTGAACAGGTTGCGGATCGAGCCGGCAAAGTCCCAGGCCTCCTTGCCGCGGTCGGTACGCAGGGTCAGGTCCAGGGTCGTGTAGTCCGGCACCTCGGCGCGCTTGTCGCCAAAGGGCCGGTTGCGGTCCGCCACCCAGTTGACCTGGGTGCTTGCCAGCCAGCCGGCGGTGAAGCGCCAGTCGGCGCGGCCGTAGATATGGTTGTGGGGCGCGTAGCCGGAATCGGTGTAAGTGGCCTCGTCGATGGAACGCTGGCGCGCGTAATGGGCCGTCAGACGCAGACTGCGGGTCGCATCCCAAACCGTTTCCAGTTCGAAACCCTTGCCCTTGCGGTTGCCCACGTTCTGATAGGTGGACACGGCGCCCGCCGCCGAACCGTTGACCGCCTGGATAAGATCGGTGATACGGAAATGGAAGACGTTCAGGTTCACCTGCATATCCTTGCGCGCCTGCCAGGACATCGCCACTTCCTTGCTGCGGATGCGCTCCGGCCGCAGCCCCGGATTGCCGCTGTTGACCGGATTGTTGATCGAGTACAGTTCGGCGAAGGCCGGCGCCCGGAAGGCCGTGCCATAGAGCGCCTTCACCGTCAGATCGTAGGCGGCATCCCACACGAGGGCAAAGCGCGGGTTGGTCGTGCTGCCGACATCCGTATAGCGGTCCCGCCGCAGGCCTGCCGTCAAGGTCCAGTCCTTGGCGAACTGCCACTCGTCCTGGACATAGACGTAATCGACCTTGCGCCGTTGGGGCCGCATGAAGGGGGCGGAATCGGAATAGTCGTTCACCGCACCCGCCGGAATGAGGGCGCCAGTGACGTTGTTGTAAGTGAAGTTGCGGTACTCGGCAGTCTTGTAGAGGTTCAGGTCTTCGTGGCCGACGGCGAACCGCAGCTTGTGGTTCTGAAAACCGCTGTAGGTGGCGAAGGCAGACAGGCGCACCTGGTTCTCCCAGGTGAAGGGGGCCGCCACCGCGCCCTCGCTGCCGAAGGCGCCGCCACCAACGTTGGCCCCGGCCGGAAACAGGCGGAAGTGGTCCGGGATCAACTGGGCATAGTGCAGATAGCTGGCCGTGAAACCGCCGCCCCAGTCCCGCGTGATGTTGGGATCGGTCCAGGACAGGTCGGCATTGAAGCGCCGGCTGCCGGCCTTGCCGACCGGGTCTAGGGCCGAGGCGATACCTGCGCCCGTACCGACGTTGTCGCGATGCTTGTAGCCGACATTGAGACGCCACTTCCCGTAGCCGAGGTTCAAGGTGGCGTCCAGGGCATCGTGCCCGACGTTGATGGGCCCCGGCGCCAGGGACAAGGCGGCGTTGAAGCGTGTCTGGTTATCGGCATTGAGCGTTTCCCGTGCTCCCGCCGTCTTGCCCACCCGCAGGTAGGCGGAGACATCCATCTCACCCCACTTGCCGCCGTGGAGCGCCCAGGCGTCCTGGGTATTGAAGGAGCCGACACGCACACCCACCTGGGTGCCGGGCGCATCGGTCGCCGTCTTGGTGACGATGTTGATGACGCCGGCAAAGGCATCGGCGCCGTAAAGGGCGGAACCCGGACCGCGGATCACTTCGATGCGCGCCACGTTCTCCAACGGCAGGCCGCCCCAGATGTTGCCGCGGTTGCCGACCAGCATCGTGGTCATGGGCACGCCGTTCACCAGCATCAGGGCCTGGGCGTTGTATTGCGTGTAGATGCCGCGGAAGATGTACAAGGGAGCATAGAGGTTGCTCATGCGCCCCACATGCACGCCCGGCACCGTCTCCATCACCTCGTCCAGGTCCGTCGCGCCCATGGCGGCGATGTCTTCGGCGGTGATGACGCTGGCGACCGAAGGCGCCCGCCGCAGGGACTGCTTGTCGCCGGTGGCGATGCTGACCGTGGCCTTGTCGCCGTAGGCCAGGGCCAAGTCCTCTTCTTCCAGCGCCTGGGCGGCCGCAAGCTCGGAAACCGCCAGGATCGCCGCCAGCCATATCGCGTTGATGCGCTCGCCCATCGTTTCTCCCCTTGCAACAGGCGGCACGGCGCTCCCCTGCGCCGACCGTACAGCGGCATATTAAATGACAATTCTCTAATACCAAAGTGGAACCGCCGCGCCGGGGAAGTTTCCGTCCCGTGGGCATCCTGCGGGTCGGCTAGAATTGCCCTGCCCGACCGTCATCATCCGACCCGGCGCCAGACCACCATGGAACTCACTTTCAGCGGACATCCCTGCTACGTCTACACCGGCGGCAAGACGCCCGATCCGGCGCTGCCGGCCGTGGTCTTCATTCACGGCGCCCAGCAGGACCATTCCTGCTGGGGCCTGCAAAGCCGCTGGTTCGCCCACCACGGCCATGCGGTGCTGGCGCCCGACCTGCCGGGGCATGGCCGCAGCGCCGGCGAAGCCCTGGCGAGCGTGGAGGCCATCGCCGACTGGATCGCCGCACTGGTCGCCGCCGCCGGCTTCGCGCGGGCCACCCTGGTGGGGCACAGCATGGGCTCCCTGGTGGCCATCGAGACGGCGGCGCGGCATCCGGAGCGGGCGGCCGGCATCGTCCTCATCGGCTCCTCCGTGCCCATGCCCGTTTCCGACGCCCTGCTGGGCGCCGCCCGCCACGACGAGCCCAAGGCCATGGGCATGATCAACGCCTGGTCCCATTCCCAGCGCGGCCTCATGGGCGGCAACACGGCCCCCGGCATGTGGATGTACGGCATGAACCTGCGCCTGATGGAACGCCAGGACCCGGGCACCCTGCACAACGACCTGGCGGCCTGCCACAACTACGCCCACGGCGAGGCGGCAGCCGCAGCGGTCGCCGCCGCCGGCTGCCCGTCCCTCATCGTCGCCGGCAGCCGCGACCTCATGACGCCGGCCCGCAACACCCGCGCCCTGGCCGAAATGCTGCCCCATGCCCGCATCGTCCATCTGCCGGCGGCCGGCCACGCCATGATGGCGGAACAACCCGACGCCCTGCTCGACGCCCTGATCGGATTCATCCATGCCTAGCGGAAAACTCAAGCTCCTGCTGGCCGTCGCGGTCGCTGCCGGCATCGCCGGCGCCGTCCTCTACGCCGGCCGTCCCAAGCCCGTGACCGTGACCGTGGCCGCCGCCGAGCCGGGCCGCGTCGAAACCACGGTCGCCAACACCCGTGCCGGCTCCGTCGCCGCCTGCCGCCGCGCCAAGGTGGCGCCGCCCACCGGCGGGCGCATCGAGCGCCTGCCGGTCAAGAAGGGCCAGCGCGTCGTCGCCGGCGAGCTGCTGCTGGAACTCTGGAACGACGATCTGGCCGCCCGCGAACGCATCTCCCGCGAGCAGCTGGAAACCGCCCGCGCCCGCGTCGTCGAGGTCTGCCAGCTCGCCGACGTGGCGAAGAGCGAGGCGCGCCGTGCCCGCCAGCTGCGCGAGAAGAATTTCGTCTCCGACGAGCGCGTGACGCGGGCCGACGCCGAAGCCGAATCGCGCCAGGCCTCCTGCGCCTCGGCGCGCACCCAGGTGAACGAGGGCCAGGCGCGCATCGCCGCCTCCCGCGCCGACACCCAGCGCACCGTGCTGCGCGCCCCCTTCGCCGGCATCGTCGCCGAGATCAACGGCGAGGTGGGCGAGTACCTGACGCCCTCGCCGCCGGGCATTCCCACCCTGCCGGCGGTGGACCTCATCGACGACTCCTGCCTCTACGTCACGGCGCCCATCGATGAGGTGGATGCCGCCCAGGTGAGCCTGGGCATGACCGGCCGCATCAGCCTGGATGCCTACCGTAACAAGCATTTCCAGGGCAAGGTGCGCCGCATCGCCCCCTATGTGCTGGCCCTGGAAAAGCAGGCGCGCACCGTCGAGGTGGAGGTGGAGTTCAACGACACCGCCGAGATCCGCCAGCTGCTGGTGGGCTACAGCGCCGACGTGGAGATCGTCGTCGAGCGCCGCGAGGACGTGCTGCGCATCCCCACCTCGGCCCTGATGCCGGGCAACCGGGTGCTGGTCCTCGGCGCCGCCGGCGTGCTGGAGGAGCGCAAGCTCGCCGTCGGCCTCAGCAACTGGGAATACACCGAAGTGAAGGACGGCCTCGCCCGCGGCGAGCGCATCGTCACCTCCCTCGACCGGGAAGGCGTCAAGGCCGGCGCCCGCGCCGTCGCCGAAAGCAAGCCAGAGGCGGCCCCGGCCAAGTGATCCGCCTCACGGACATCGAACGGAAGTTCCGCGTCGGCGACGAGACGGTGCACGCCCTGCGCGGCGTCAGCCTGGACATCGCCGCCGGCGAGTACCTTTCCATCATGGGTCCCTCGGGCTCGGGCAAGTCGTCGCTGCTCAACGTGCTGGGCCTGCTGGACCGGCCCAACGCCGGCCGCTACGAACTGGACGGCCGCGACGTCACCGGCCTGACGGACGACGAGTTGGCGCAGGTGCGACGCGAGAAGATCGGCTTCGTCTTCCAGTTCTTCCACCTGGTGCCGCGCCTGACCGCCGAGCAGAACATCGAGCTGCCCATGATGCTGGCCGGCATCGATCCCCTCGAACGGCGCCGCCGCCTCGACCGCCTGCTGACCGAGTACGGTCTGGAGAGCCGCGCCCGCCACCGCCCCGACCAGCTTTCCGGCGGCCAGTGCCAGCGCGTCGCCATCGCCCGCGCCATGTCCATGGAACCCGGCGTGATCCTCGCCGACGAGCCGACGGGCAACCTGGACCGCCACACCGGCCAGGAGGTCATGGCCCTGCTGGAGGCCCTCCACGCCGGCGGCGGCACCCTGGTCGTCGTCACCCACGACGCCGAACTGGGCAACCGCGCCAGGCGGCGCATCCGCATCGTGGACGGCGCCATCGTCGCCGACGCGCGGGACTGAGACCGCCCGCCGCCATGCGCTACACCGACCTGCTCGATTTCGCCTGGTCCGTGCTGCGCGGCAGCCGCTCGCGCACCGCCCTGATCCTGCTCGCCATGGGCATCGGCGTCGCCGCCGTGGTGATCGTCAGCTCCCTCGGCGAGGGCGCCCGGCGCTACGTGCTCGACCAGTTCGGATCGCTGGGCACCAACCTGCTCATCGTGCTGCCGGGCCGTTCCGAGACCTCGGGCGGCGCCCCCGGCTTCATCGTCGGCAAGACGCCACGCGCCATCACCATCGACGACGCCCTCGCCCTGGGCCGCAGCCGCGCGGTGCGGAAGATCGCGCCGCTCATCGTCGGCACCGGCGACGTGCGCTGGAACGCCAAGATCCGCGAGGTGCCGGTGCTGGGCTCCACGGCCGAGATGCTGGAAGTGCGCCACATGGAACTGTCCCAGGGCATCTTCCTGCCGCCCGGCGACCCCCACCATTCCCAGCCCGTCTGCGTCATCGGCGCCAAGGTGCGCCGCGAACTGTTCGGCGCCCAGGCGGCCCTGGGCGAATGGCTGCGCATCGGCGACCGCCGCTTCCGCGTCGTCGGCATCCTCGCCTCCCAGGGCCAGTCCCTCGGCTTCGACACCGACGAAGTGGTCATCGTCCCGGTCGCCAGCGCCCAGGCCCTGTTCAACACCGAGGCCCTGTTCCGCGTGCTGGTGGAGGCCAAGAGCCGCGAGCAGGTGCAGCACGCCAAGGACGACGTGCTGGAAATCCTCAAGGCCCGCCACGAGGGCGAGCGCGACGTGACGGTCATCACCCAGGACGCCGTGCTCGCCACCTTCGACCGCATCCTGCGCGCCCTCACCCTGGCGGTGGGCGGCATCGCCGCCATCAGCCTCGGCGTCGCCGGCATCCTCATCATGAACGTGATGCTGATCTCGGTGACCCAGCGGCGCGCCGAAATCGGCCTGCTCAAGGCCGTCGGCGCCACCAGCGCCCAGGTGAAGGCCATCTTCTTCACCGAGGCAGCGATCCTCGCCCTCGGCGGCGGCGCCGTCGGACTGGCCGTCGGCAAGGCGGGCCAGCTCTTCATCGGCCAGCTCTACCCAACGATCCCCTTTTCGCCGCCCTGGTGGGCGGTGGTGGCGGCGCCGCTCACCGCCGTCGTCACCGCCGTGCTGTTCTCGGTGGCCCCGGCCCGGCGCGCCGCCGCCCTCGACCCGGTGATGGCCCTCTCGCGCCGATGAGATTCGACGACTTCCTGCGCTTCGCGCTGACATCCCTCACGGCCCACCGGCTGCGCACGGCCCTGACCTCGCTGGGCATCGCCGTCGGCATCGCCGCCGTGATCCTGCTCACCAGCATCGGCGAAGGACTGCACCAGTTCGTCATCGACGAGTTCACCCAGTTCGGCACCAACCTCATCACCGTGACGCCGGGCCGCACCCAGACCCACGGCGGCTCCCTCGGCGCCATCAACACCTCGCGCCCCCTCTCGGTGGAGGACGCCATCGCCCTGCGCCGGGCGCCCTACGTGCAGGTCACCGATCCGCTGATCCAGGGCAACGCCGACGTGGAGCACCTGGGCCGCTCGCGCCGCGTCACCCTCTACGGCGTCGGCCACCACTTCACCGACGCGCTGCGCATGCGGGTGGCCGTCGGCGAATTCCTGCCCGACGACGACCCGCGCAGCGCCCGCGCCTTCGTCGTCCTCGGCGCCAAGGTGGCCAGCGAGCTGTTCGGCGGCGAGAACCCGCTGGGGGCCCGCATCCGCGTCGGCGGCGAGCGCTACCGCATCGTCGGCATCATGGAACCCAAGGGCCAGATCCTCGGCTTCGACATGGACGACACGGTGTACATCCCCGTCGGCCGCGCCCTCGACATGTTCAACCGGGAAAGCCTGATGGAGATCCACGTCACCTACGAGCCGACCGCGCCCCTGGCCGAGGTGGAGGAAGGACTCAAGCGCATCCTGACGGCGCGCCACGGCCGCGAGGACTTCACCCTGACGCCCCAGCAGAAGATGCTGGAGGTCTTCGGCACCGTGCTCAACGCCATCACCTTCGCCGTCGCCGCCATCGGCGCCATTTCCCTGCTGGTGGGCGGCGTCGGCATCCTCACCATCCTCACCATCGCCGTCTCCGAGCGCACGGCCGAGATCGGCCTGCTGCGGGCCATCGGCGCCACGCGGCATCGCATCCTGCTGATCTTCCTCGGCGAGGCGGCCCTGCTGGCGGCCGTCGGCGGCATCGCCGGCCTGGCCCTGGGCTGGTCGGTGGCGGCTCTGCTCAAGCTGGCCCTGCCGGCCCTGCCGGTGCATACGCCCTGGAGCTTCGCCGTCGCCGCCGAGATCAGCGCCGTCGGCATCGGCCTGCTGGCCGGCGTGCTGCCGGCACGGCGTGCCGCCCTGCTCGACCCGCTCGAAGCGCTGCGCTCGGAATAGGTACCCGGTTCAGGAAGCCGCGCCGTCGGCGTCCTGGTACTGCAGGGCCACGGCGCGGAAGGTCTCGTGGATGTCCAGGAAGGCATCCACGAGGTCGGGGTCGAAATGGCTGCCACGGCCGGCAACGATCACTTCCACCGCCTTTTCATGGGGCATGGCGGCCTTGTAGACGCGGCGGCAGGTCAGGGCGTCGTAAACATCCGCAATCGCCATCAGCCGCGCCGACAGGGGAATGTCGCTACCGGCCCTGCCGGTCGGGTAACCGCTGCCGTCCCATTTCTCGTGGTGGAAATAGGCGATCTCCTTGGCGCAGGACAGGAAGTCCACCGAAAAGCCCAGCTGCTTCTCAGCCTTGTCGATGGCTTCGTAGCCCAGGGCGCAATGGGTCTTCATGATCTCGAACTCCTCCTGCTCGAAGCGCCCGGGCTTCAACAGGATGCGATCCGGAATGCCCACCTTGCCGACGTCGTGCAGGGGTGCCGACTTGAACAGGGTCTCGATCATCGACGCCGTCAGGGCGTCGCTGAAGCGGGGATGGGTACCGAGCTTCTCCGCCAGGGTCCGCAGGTAGATCTGGGTCCGGCGGATGTGGTGGCCGGTGTCGTTGTCCCGCGTCTCCGCCAGGGAGGTGATCGTCATGATGGTCACGTCCTGGATCGCCTGCAGCTCCCGCGTGCGCCGCATGACCTCCTGCTCCAGGAAGGCGTTGTTGTCGCGCAGGAACTCCGCCGCCAGCTTCTGGGCCAGGTGGGTCTTGACCCGCGCCATGACGATGGGCGGGCTGATCGGCTTGGCGATGTAGTCCACGGCCCCCAGTTCGAGGCCGAAGCGTTCGTCGTCCGCCTCGGAGCGGGCGGTGAGGAAGATCACCGGGATGTGCCGCGTGCGTTCCTCGGCCATGATGCGGCGGCACACCTCGTAGCCGTCCATGCCGGGCATCACCACGTCCAGCAGGATCAGGTCCGGCGGCTCCTCCGATGCGGCGATGCGCAAGGCCTTCTCGCCGCTGGTGGCGACCTTGACCTTGTAGTGCTCCCCCAGCAGGCGGTTCATCAGCGCCAGATTCTCCGGCGCGTCGTCCACCGCCAGGATCGTCGCCCGCCCCTTCAGTCGCGCTTCGGGCAAACCCGCCATTTATCCCTCCTCCGGTCCTTCGTCCAGCGCCATCTGTTGTCCGGCGGCAATCCCCCGCAGGAGGTCGAGGGCCTCCTCGAAGGCGAAATTCTCGATCAGGCCGGCCAGGCGGCCCACGTCGCCGGCCATGGGCGTGCCGGCGCAATGCTGCGCCAGGGGCGCCATGAGTTTGGTGGCCGCGGCATCGTCGTCCGCCAGGAGCGCGGCCAGTTCGCGCAGCAGCGCCGGCAGCCCGCCCGCCGCCGCCGGCACTTCCGGCGCGGCGGCTGCCGTCCCGTCCGCGGCCTGGTCGATGGCGGCAATCGCCGCGGCCAGCAGGGTTTCCACTTCCGGCAGCAGCACGTCCTCCCCCGCCCCCTTGAGCAGGGCCTGTTCCAGCTGTCCGGCGGCAGCGGACAAGGCGGTCGCGCCGATGTTGCCGGCCAGCCCTTTCAAGGTATGGGCCGCGCGCACCGCATCCTTGCGCGCTCCCGCCGCAAGGGCCGCGCGTATTGCCGCCGCCGCACCCGCCTGTTCGCTGCGGAAGCGCCCGACCACCCGGCGCAACAGGCCGGCGTCGCCGCAGAAACGAAGCAACGCCCCCTCCAGGTCGAAGCCGGCGATCGGCGCAAGCTCCGCCGCGGCCGGCACGGCTTCGGCTACCACCTCATCGACCGCGGGCGGCGGCGTCGCCACCGTCACCCAGCGCAGCAGCGTGGCGAACATCTGGCCCACGTCGATGGGCTTGGCGATGTGGTCGTTCATGCCGGCGGCGAGGCAGCTCTCCCGGTCGCCGGCCATGGCATTGGCCGTCATGGCGATCACCGGTAGCCCGTCGTTGCGGCGGTCGGCGCGGATCAGCCGCGTCGCCTCGAAACCGTCCATCACGGGCATCTGGCAGTCCATGAGGACGCCGTCGTACTCGTGGGCCGCCACCATATCGACGGCTTCGCGGCCATTCACGGCCACCTCCACCGTCAGGCCGGCGCCGCCGAGGATTTCGATGGCCAGCTCCCGGTTCACGTCGTTGTCCTCCACCAGCAGCAGGCGGGCGCCGCGCAGCGCCTTGGTGGCTTCCAGATGGCCGATCAGCCGCTGCTGCTTGCGCAGGCGCCGGCCGATGTCCTTGCCGAACAGGCTCATGATGTTGTCGCAGAGGGTGGACGGACTCACCGGCTTCACCAGCAGCGCATCCACGCGGATCTCGGTTTCCTCCAGCTGCGCCAGCAGTTCCTCGCGGCTGTAGCCCGTCACCATGATGCACATGGGCGTGCCGGCCGGCCCGTCCTTCAGGCGCAGGCGCCGCACGGTCTCGACACCGTCGATGTGGGGCATGCGCCAATCCACCAGCACCAGACCGTAGGGCACCTCCTCGCGGCGCGCCCGCTCCAGTTCGACCAGGGCCTCCTCGCCGCTGGCGGCAGCCCGTGCGACGAAACCGAGGGAGTGCAGCATGGCGAGAAAGATGTCGCGGGCGCTGGCGTTGTCGTCCACCACCAGGACGCGCACGCCCTGCAGATGGTCGGCCACCACCTGGTTGGAGCGCAGGCCCGAGCCGCGGCCGAAACGGGCCGTGAAGTGGAAGGTGCTGCCGACACCCGGCACGCTGTCGACGCTGATCTCGCCGTCCATCAGTTCCACCAGGCGCCGGCTGATGGTGAGGCCGAGGCCGGTGCCGCCGTACTTGCGCGTCGTCGAGCTGTCGGCCTGGGAGAAGGCGCTGAACAGGCGGCTGCGCTGCTCTTCGGTGAGCCCGACACCGGTATCGGCGACGGCGAAGCGCAGGGTCACGGACGTCTCATCCTCCGCCAGCTTGCGGATATCCACGATCACCTCGCCCCGCTCGGTGAACTTGATGGCATTGCCGACAAGGTTGGTCAGCACCTGGCCGAGACGCAGCGGATCGCCCACCAGAGCCGTCGGCACATCGGTGCCGATGTTGAACAGCAGCTCCAGTCCCTTGTCCTGTGCCTTGATCACCGACAGGTCGGAGATGTTGTCGAGCACGTCCTCCAGCTCGAACTCGATATGCTCGAAGCTGATCTTGCCGGCTTCGATCTTCGAGAAGTCGAGGATGTCGTTGATGATGCCGAGCAGGCCCTTGGCGGCGGCATCCACCTTCTCCAGGTAGTTGCGCTGGCGCGGCGTCAGCTCGGTCTGCAAGGCCAGGTTCGACATGCCGATGATGGCGTTCATCGGCGTGCGGATCTCGTGGCTCATGTTGGCGAGGAATTCGCTCTTGGCGGCGTTGGCCGCCTCCGCGGCATGGCGGGACTTCTCGATCTCCTCCTCGGCGGCCTTGGCGGCGGAGCGGTCCTCGATGATCCAGATGGTGCCGGCAGCCATGTCCTTGGGATCGGCGACAAAGCCTTTCAGGTTGGCCCAGAAGAGCTTGCCGTCCTGGCGCCGCATGAACATCTCCTCGGCGAACGGCTGGTTCCGCGACAACAGCGGCGCTGCCCGTTGTCCCACGGCGGCGTAGACCTCGTCGGAAGCATAGATGACCCGGCCCGGCAGACCGACGGCACTGTCGCCGGCGAAACCGAACAACTCGCCGAAGGACGGGTTGTAGCGCCAGATCTTGCGGTCGCGCGTGAAGCAGATGCCGACCGAGGCGTTGTCCATGATGCCGCGGATCTCGCGCAGGGCGGTTTCGCTGACGGCCGTGGACTGCTGGATGCGCGCCAGCAGGGTTTCGCTCTTCTCGAATTGCTGCACCACCAGCGCTGCGGTGATCTCGGCGGCCTCCCGCGTGGTGCGCAGTTCCTGCCGCAGCCGTGCGTTCTCGGCGAGCACCTCGTCGAGTCGGCGGCGCTCGCCGGTGCCGTGGTGCAGGTTAGCGGACATCCTTGTCCTCCCTGCCGGCGATGAGCGTCGCCAGCCGCGCGGCAATGCGCACCGCCTGTTCGTCGGCGCTGCCCTCGTGGCCGACCAGGGTGACGACCGGCACCGGCACGTCGAGCACCCGCGGCAGGACGCGCAACAGGTACGGCAGGCCGGCCCCATGGTCGTAGCCGCCGATGCACTGGTCGGCCACCTCGGCGGCGGACAGGACGACGAGTTCTCCCGGCCCCGCGAAACCATCGACGGCATCGACGAAGACAGCCCGCGAACAGCTCTCCAGGTAGCGCAGAAGGTCGAGTCCCGCAAGACCGCCATCGACGAGACGGATGCCGGCGGGAAGGGGAGCCGCCGCCAGGCGCTCGTAAACCCGCGGCCCGAAGTCGTCCATCTTCGACCGGCGGTTGCCGATGCAGATGATGCAGGCGTCCATCAGCTGCGGCGGCGCACGGCATGCACCGCGCAGACGAGGCAGGGATCGAAGGAGCGGATGACGTGGCCGGCCTCCACCGGGTTTTCCGGATCGGCGACCGCAATGCCGATCATGGCCTCCTCCCAGGCGCCGCGGCGCCCTTGCGCATCCCGCGGCGAGCCGTTCCAGGCCGTCGGCGTGATGATCTGGTAGCCGGCGATGCGACCGTCGGCGATCCGTACCCAATGGCCGAGGGCGCCGCGGGCGGCCTCCACCAGCCCGGCCCCTTCGCCGTCGGGGACATGGCCTTCGCCGGCGACGATGGGCGCGCCATGGGTGCTCAAGAGCTCGCCCAGCCAGGCGTCCACGGCCGGCAGCAACAGCGCCGGCCGCGTCAAGCGGGCGAGCTGGCGCACGAGGGCGCTGCTGCGGCCGGCGCCGACCAGGTCGACAAACAGGGGCCGGCCATCGACGACGGCCTCGGCCAGGGGGCCGGTCTCGATCACCTGCCCGTCGTAGCGCGGCGCCTTGATCCAGGAGTAGGCGCGCCCCGCCTGGCCGGAAGCATAGGGCGCCGTTTCGCCGTCGGCCGGATGCAGGGCGCCGTGGTCGCGATACCAGGCGTGGGACACGTCCTCGGCGACGAGGCCGGCGTCGAAGGGGCGGATCGTCGTGCCGCTTGCGAACCCGGCCGCCAGCAGCCGTCCTCCCGCTGCCGCGACGGCGGTCTCCCGGGGCAGGTCGAAGGCGCCGTAGGAAAGGAAGGCGCCGGGGCCGCCGCCGATGGCATCCAGCCCGGCCGCGCGGCCGAAGCGGAGCAGAAAGCCCACTTCGCCGTCGCGATGCTCGGAACGCTCGGCGAGCCAGGCGTCGAGGGCAGCGCCGTCGCCCACCGCGGCCCAGCGCTCGATGGAGCAGCCGAGCACGCGCCGTTCGTACCAGGCACGGAAGGCGCCGACAATCTGCCGGCATTGCAGCACATTGGCGAGGGACGGCGCGAAGGCGATGCCGCCGGGCACCATGAAGGAGGAATGGGGCCACTGGCCGCCGAGCAGGCCGATCACCTCGATGAGCCGCTTGGTCTCCCGTATCGCGTCGATGGCGGAACTGCCGGCGGCGGGCGCATAGCGCCCCAGGGCTTCCGCGTGGAGCGGATGGGCCCGGTATGCCTCGTGGGCGAAGTCCGCCATGTACATCAGCACCGACTGGCGCACATCGCTCTGCATGTGCTCGACCATCAGCGCCACGTTGCGCACGCGCACCGCGTTGTCGGGCGGCGTCAGGCCGGCGATGGCGTCGAGGGCGCGGGCCGCCGCCGTCAGGTGGGTGGTGGAACAGATGCCGCAGATGCGCGGCGTCATCACCAGGCCGTCGAGGGGACCGCGCCCCTTCATCATGTTCTCGAACCCCCGGTAGAGGGTGCCGGCGCTCCAGGCGTCGGTGATGCGGCCGTCGCTGACCTCGATGCTGACTTCCAGGTCCCCTTCGACGCGGTTGAACGGGAGGTCGCGGATGATGCGGCTTGCCATGGATGTGCCCCTCAGACTTCGGTGATGCGCTGCTTCAGCCGGTCCGGCGCGGCAGCCGCCGCCATGACCTTGTAGGCCATGTAGTGGGCGCGGCTGACGCCCTTGGGCAGGGCGGTCGGGATGCCCTCGATGTTGCCCGTGGCGAAGAACGGCGCCGCGGCGGGGAAGTCCGGATTGGTGCAGCCGAAGCAGGGAACGCCGACGCGCGTCTTGGACGAGCGCTGATTCCACAGATGCTTGTTGCAGGGCCCCCCGGTCAGGGGTCCCTGGCATCCCATGTGGAAGAACAGGCAACCCTTCTCGCCGAAGGCCTCTTCCTCGACGCGGTACTCGTGGTACTCGTTGCGCGTGCAGCCCTGGTGCACCATCGTGCCGTACCAGTCCAGGGGCCGCTGGAACTCGTCCAGGGCGATCGGCACCCCGGCCGCCAGCGCCAGCAGCACGTTGCCGAGCACGTCGTGGTGGCAGGGACAGCCGGCCAGATTGAACACCGGCGTGCCGGCACGGGCGAGGAAATCGGCCCCCAGCAGCCCGCCCTTGTGCGTCCGGGTGAATTGCAGCCCGGTCGCCTCGGTCTCGCTGCCGGCACCGAAGCCGCCGAAGCTGGCGCAGGTTCCCAGCGCGATCACATGCCCGGCCCGGCGCGCCAGCGCCGCCACCAGGTCCTTGCGCGGCCGTCCCGCCCGGGCGTCGAACATGCCGGTGCCTGCCGGCCCTTGCAGCACGGCGCCTTCGACCACGAGGATGTCCAGCGGGCGGGTTCCCGCCGTCAGTTCCTCCAGGAGCTCGCCGTGGCGGGCCGGCGACAGGTTGGACAAGGACGAATGCCAGAGCAGATCGACGTCCAGGGTCTGCAGCAGGGTCGGCACGTCCGGACTTTCCGTGCCGAGGAAGGACATGGTGTCGCCGCCGCAGCCGCCGGCCTGCATCCAGTAGAGGTTAAGCGCCATGAATAACTCGAATGAATAAATGACGAATGCTCGCTATAAAATCAGCAGAGCGTCACAACATCGCAATAGACCGACCAACGGGAGGAAGAGCATGGAGGCGGCGACAGCGCCGGTCGGAGTGGCGCTCGCATTGCTCGGCGGCTGGCGGCTATCCATCGATGGCCTGCCGGCAAGCCCACCGGCCTACGAGAAGGGCCGTGCCTTGCTCGCCTACCTGGCCATGGAGAACCGCTGGCTGTCCCGCGATGCGCTGGCCGCCATGTTCTGGCCCGATTCCCTCGGCCACCGGGCCAACCTGCGCCAGGTACTGGCGAACTTGCGTGCCGTGCTGAAGGATGGCGATACCACGGCGCCCTGCCTGCTCGTGCGTCGCGACGCCATCGCCGTCGGGCCGGAATGCGCAGCCCGTCTCGACGTGGCCTCCTTCCTGGCCTGGCCGCCACGCTGCGCCGAAGCCGGCTCGCAGCAGCGCTGCGCTCCCTGCCTACAACAGATGGAAGCGGCGGAGCACCTCTACAGCGGCGAATTCATGGCCGGCTTCACCCTCGCCGACTGCCCGGAATTCGAGGAATGGCTGCACCGCAAGCGGGAATCGCTGCGCCGCCATGCGGTCGCCCTCTGCGGACGCCTGGCCGACTGCCACGAACGTTACGGCGAACGGGAACAGGCCCTGGCCTTCGCCCGCCGCGCCACGGAACTGGACCACTGGGACGAGGCGGCGCAACGCCGCCTGATGCGCATCCTGGCGGCGAGCGGACAGCTCGCCGCGGCCCTGAAACAGTATGAAGCGCTGGAGACTTCCCTGGCCCGCGAGGTCGGCGTACTGCCGGAGGAGGCCACCCGCGCCCTCCATGGCAAGCTGCGCAACGGCGACACGGCCGGTCAGGAGCCCGCCGTCGCCGGGCCGCGGACCGTGGCGGGCGGCGGCAGCACAGAGCCGCCGCAGGAAGTGCGGCGCGTCGTCGTCCTCCAGGTGGAGCCGGACCTGACGGACGACGAGGGCGATCTGCTGGAACCCGGCCGCCTTCCCGGACTTGACGCTCTCTTCGACGGTGCCCTCGCCCGCTGGAACGGCCAGCGCTACCCGACCGCCGGCCTCGCCCTGGGGGCGGTCTTCGGCCTGGCGGAGGACGGCGAACAGGCCCCCCGGCGCGCGCTGCAAGCTGCGCGGGAGATCGCCGCCCGGCCGGAATTCCGCCGCACCCGCATCGGCATCTGCGAAGGCCGGGCGCTGATCGGCGCGGACCCCGGTCCGTTGATCGCCGCCAGCCCCCTGCCAGTACTGGCCCAGCGCCTGGCGCTGTGCGGCGAGCCGGGCGACATCATCGCCGCCGCGGGCCTGGCGGCCGGCACCGAGTCCGATGCCGCATTCGACCGCCTGCCCCGGCGCCGTTTCACCGGATTGGCCGGAGAACACACCCCCTGCCGCCTGACGGGCCTGGCCGGCGCGAAATACCAGCCCTACCCGGCCGCTTTCGCCACTCCCTTCATCGGCCGCGAGGAGGAGCGTCGGCAACTCGGGGAGGCCCTCGCCGCCGCAGGTGCCGAAGGCCGCGCCCGTTTCGTCGAGCTCATCGGACTGCCGGGAACGGGGAAGTCCCGCCTGCTGGCCGAGCTGGCACGGGAGCATCGCGAACGGGGCGGCGAGGTCCGCTGGGTGCGCCATCGGCCCGAGCTGCGCTACGTATCGCTCGGCGGCCTGCGGGAAAACCTGCGCGAACGCATCGGTCCGCTCGGCGACAGCCCGGGCGGTGCGGCGGGCGACGACGCGCGCCTGGATGCCTGGCTGGCGAAGCTGCCGACCGCCACGGGACGACTGGCCCTGCGGGCACCCCTGAAGACGCTGCTGGCGCGCGATCCCCACCCGGCCGGCGACGCCTCCGGCCGCAGCATGGCGGAAGTGCTGCTGACCCTGATGTTCGCGCCCTCCCGGCGGGAGCAGCCGGTGCTGCTGGTCCTCGACGACCTCCACTGGGCCGACGAGGCGACGCGGGAACTGTTGCAGGCCGCCATGAAATCGGCACCGGCGTCGCCGCTCCTGGCGATCCTGGCGGGACGCCCCGCCGGCGGCGTCCAGGGACCGGCGCGGAGCGCCGTCCCCCGCACGACGCTGCGCCCCCTGGCGCTGGCCGAATCCCAGGCCCTGATCGCCGCCATCGACGCGGATGGCCGCATCGCCCCGGCCCGCCGCTCCGAGCTGGCCCGCATGAGCGGCGGTCTGCCCCTCTACGCCGAGTACATCGCCCGCACCGCCCAGGACCAGCCCGTATCGGGCGCCTCCCTGTTCGGCATTCTCCAGGGGGTGCTCGACCGCCTGGGCTCCGGACGGTGCGTCCTGCAGGCCGCATCGGTATTCGGCACCTGCTTCAGCGAAGCCGCCCTGCGCGTACTGTTGCCCGGCCAAGCCATCGGCGCCGCCCTCGAACAGGCCGCCGCCCTCGCCATCAGCCGCTGCACCGGCGAGGACAACCATGCCTTCCGCCATGCCCTGCTGCGGGATTGCGCCTACGAGAGCATTCCGCCGCGGCAGCGGCGCGAGTGGCATCGACGCGCCGCCGCGTGGCTGTCGCAGCGCCCCGGCACTCCGCCGGCGGACATCGCCCAGCATCTGGAAGCGGCCCACGCCTGGCGCGAGGCCCGGAAATTCTGGTCCCAGGCCGCCGAGACCGCCTATCTCGGCGAATTCGCCGGCGACGCCAAGGAGGCCGCCGTGCGGGCCCTGGCCGCGGCCGAGAAGGACGACGCACCGCTGCCGGCCGGTGAACGCGCCGAGCTGGAACTCCTGGCCGGCTACGCGGCGCTGATGACCCAGGGCTATGGTGCCAAGGAAGCGCGGCGCTTCTTCGCGCCGACGGCCGCGCGCACCGATGCCGAACTGCCGCCCGAAACCCTGTTCCGCGCCCTTTCCGGCATGGCGGCAGCCATCCCCCAGGGCCGCAGCGAGACCCTGGCGATCATGCAGCGCCTCGAAGCCATGGCCGCCACGCCGGCCCATCGCATGATGGTGGGCTACGGCTATGGCAGCCTGCTCTTCTGGCGCGGGGAATTCGCCGCCTCCCTGGAGCACTTCGACACCGCCATCGCCATCGGCGAGGACCTGCCGGCCCGCGAGTGGCTGAGATATTCCGCCGACAGCCCGGTGGTCGCCTGCCACGCCCTCAAGGGAATCAACCTCGCCTTCAGCGGCGACGGCGCCGATGCCTGCGCGGCCTCCGCACGGGCCCTGGCAGACGCCCGGCGCGACGGCCGTGCCCACGGACTGTGTTTCGCCCTGACCATGGCGGCGAGCGTGCATCTGGTGCTGGACCGCCCCGCGGACGTGGAACGCCTAGCCGCCGAAGGACTCGAACTCGCCGCCCAGCGGCATTTCCCGCTCTGGCATGCCTACAACACCCTGTTCGGCATGTGGGCGAAGGCGCGCCAAGGGCGCCTGCGCATGCGCTCGTCGTTCCGGCTGATTTCCATGCATCGCGAGTTCGCCGCGGCCTCCCGCCTGAGCCCGGTTACCTCCCTCTGGTTCGTCGCTTCCATTTTCGAGGCCCTGGGTCAATGGACCCTGGCGGAAGCCACCGTCGGCCGTGCCCTCGCCCTCGCCGAGAACGGCGGCGACCGCTACTGCATGCCCGACCTGCTGCGCCAGAAAGGGCTTGCCCGGCATGCCCGCGGCGACCTCGACGGCGCCCGCCCCTGGCTCGACCAGGCCCTCGCCCTGGCCGACGCCATCGGCAGCCATGGCCTGAAGCCGCGCATCGTCCGGTCGATCGGACACCTCGCCCGGCCGGGGGCACAGGAGCCCCCGCCGCGACGACGCTGACCTGCCTGCGGAGATGCCTGCCGGCGGCGCGGCGGGCAACGTCTTCACCCCGGGTTCACTTGTCTTCCGCCTTGTTGTTCGCCAGACTGCGGGCTCGCCGGAGAGGACGCCCCTTCCGGCGACCCCGCTACGATCCAAACCCATTTCCCGTCGCCACGACCGTGCCTTCCTCCCCCATCCGCCAGATACTGGTCCTCGCCATGTGCCAGGGCCTCCTGCTGACCCACGGCGTCAGCATGATCGCCGTCACCGGCCTCGCCGGCCGCGAACTCGCTCCCGACGCCGGCCTGGCGACCCTGCCGCTCACCACCTATGTGATCGGCGGCGCCCTGACGACGCTGCCCGCCGCCTTCTTCATGCGGCGTTACGGACGCCGTGCCGGCTTCTCGCTCGGCACGCTGCTGGGCTGCATCGGCGCGCTGATCTGCGCCGCCGGGGTCGCCGCCCGCAGCTTCACCCTGCTGTGCCTGGGCACTGTCCTCTGCGGCAGCTATACGGCCTTCGGCCAGCAGTACCGCTTCGCGGCGGCCGATGCGGCGGAGCCCTCCTGGAAAAGCCGCGCCATCTCCCTGACCCTGGCCGGCGGCATCCTCGGCGGCGTGCTCGGCCCCTGGGCCAGCACCCAGACGCGCCATCTGCTGGCGCCCGCCTATCTCGGCACCTACCTTTCCCTGGCGGTGGTCGCCCTGCTGGCGCTGCTGCTGGTGAGCCGCCTGCGGATTCCGCCCCTGACGGCCGCCGAGCGGGCCACAAGCGGCCGGCCCCTGGCCGAGATCGCACGCCAGCCGGCCTGGCTGCTGGCGGTGCTGGCTGCGGCGACGGGCTACGGCGTCATGAACCTGCTGATGACGGCGACGCCGCTGGCCATGGACATCTGCCGCCATCCTTACGCGGATACGGCCTTCGTGCTGGAATGGCACGTCATCGGCATGTTCGCCCCCTCCTTCTTCACGGGCGACCTGATCCGGCGCTACGGCGTCCTCGCCGTCATCGGCACCGGCACGGCCCTGATGGCGGGTTGCATCGCCATCGCCCTGGCCGGCGTTTCCCTCATGCACTTCTGGTGGGCTTTGCTGCTGCTGGGGGTAGGCTGGAACTTCATGTACATCGGCGGCACCACGCTGCTGACGGAAACCTACCGCAGCGAGGAGAAGGCCAAGGCCCAGGGCAGCAACGACTTCATCGTCTTCGCCGTGCAGGGCATCACCTCCCTGTCCTCCGGCCTGCTGATCTCGCGCCAGGGCTGGGAGACGCTCAACGTCTTCGCCCTGCCGGCCGTGGCCCTGACGGCGCTGGCGACCGCCGCCTACGCCATCAAGCGCCGGCGGGGGTCATAACTCAGGGGCCGTCGATGGCCTGTCCTTCGTAGCGCGGCAGCATGCCGGTGGCGCAGGCGAGCGCCCGGTAGCAGATCAGGAAGATACCCGACCCGCACTCGCAGGAGTTGAAGGTCACGCCCTTCTCGCTCAGATCCACGATGCGTTCCCGGAAGACTTCGGCGTCGCGGAATTCCTCCGTCATGCGCTTTTCGTCGCCGATGCAATGGATGCAGGGACAGTCGTTCAGGTTGGCCATGGCGGCTTCCGGTTCGGGAAAGGCGCCAAGAATAGGCTTACGACTTCCTTACAACATCGAATGTACTGTTCCGCCGATCAGGCTCACCGATGCCATAAATCGTCATCGACAGCGACCACCCAGGGCACGCAGGGATCGAGGGCCAGCAGGACGAGTTGGGCCGCGGCATGCAGGTCCGCCACCGTGGCGGCTTCGTAGCCGGCCAGCCAGGACTCCAGCAGCTTGGCGTCGGCGAAATGCCGGTCCGTGGGCGCGCGGATGACCAGGTCCGCCAGGGTATCGTCGCCGGCCAGCCGCAGTTCATGCTCCAGGGCGCCGCGGGCCGTCCGCACCGTCGCCCTGCCCCGGCCGGGCGCCAGCGGCAGGCCTTCCCCCTGCCCCAGTTCGGCGCCCACGAGCAAATCCCGCTGCCGCGCTTGCAGCGCCTCGGCCAGCCGCGACCGCAAGCCGCCGAGGCCCGCCGGCAGGGCGGCGACGAGTTGCCCGCAGTGGTCCGCCAGGGCTGGCGCCAGCCAGGCCGCAAAGTCGGGCGCCCCGATGCGCCGCACCGCCGCGGCCATCAGCGCCTCGGCCCGCGGCTGGCCCAGGGCCAGCGGCCAGTCCAGCAGCAGGCGCCACAAGTGCTCCCTCACGCCCTCCGCCCGCACCGCCGCATCCACCTGCGGCGCCGCCGTCTCGCCGCGCGCGGCCCGCAAGGCCAGCGCCGCGGCGAGACCCTGGGCCTTGCCGCAGATCGAATAGAGCAGCGGCAGCAGTCGCACCGCCTCCGCCGCCGGTTTGCCGCGCAGCACCGCCGCCGCATTCGGCCGCCGCAACTCGACGCGGACGCCGACGCAGCGGCCGCCGCGCCATTGGAGGCGCACGTGCAGGGAACCGGGATCGAAGACTGGCGAAGTCATGGCGGCTGGATTATCGCCACAAAGCAAGATATGATGTTTTAACTTTTCTTCATACCACCCCTGACCGTCGCATGCCGCGCCTGCTTTCCCTGCTCATGCTGCTCGCCGCCCTGCCCGCCATTGCCCACGCCCACGACCTCTGGCTGGAGCGTGAAGGCGCCGGCTACGCGCTCTACCAGGGCCACCGCCATTCGGCCCACAGCGGCGCCGAGGTGGTGCCCTACGAACCGGCCGCCGCCAAGGGCGCCCTCTGCCGCGACACCGCCGGTACCACGCGACCCCTGGCCGCCGGCCGCGGCCATCCGGCCCGCTTCGCCGGCGACTGCGCGACGCTGCTGGCGACCTTTTCCACCGGCTACTGGACCAAGACACCCTGGGAAACCCGCAACGTGCCCAAGGCGGGCAGTGCCGACGTCCTCAAGAGCTGGCTGTCCGAGGAATCCGTCAAGCGCATCGACCGCTGGACCGCCGGGGCCGCCCAACCCTTCGGCAGCGGGCTGGAGATCACCCCGGCGGAAGACCCCTTCCGGGTCGCCGTGGACGACAAGCTCACGGTCCTGGTCACCGACGGCGGCAAGCCCCTGGCCGGCGTGCCGGTCGCCTACCAGGGCGATACCCGCGGCATCACCGGCCCCGACGGCCGCATCGCCATCCGCCTGCGCCGCACCGGCGTCCAGCTCATTTCCGCCAGCTCGGAAACGCCCCTGGCCGACGGCAAGGCCGACGTGCTGATCCGCGCCACGGCACTCCAGTTCGAGTTACGCCCATGAAGACCATCGCATTGCTGCTGGCCCTGTGGGCCGGCCAGGCCGCCGCCCACGAGGTACACCACGCCGTCGAGACGACGACCGCCGTCGCCGTGAGGCTGACCTACGCCGACGGCGAGCCCTTCGCCTACGAGGCCTTCGAGGCCACGCCCGAAGGCGGCGAGCGCCCCGCCCAGGTGGGCCGTACCGACGCCCAGGGGCGCGCGGTCTTCGTTCCCGGCAATGCGATTCGCTGGCGCATCAAAGCCTTCTCCGCCGACGGCCACGGCGTGGATGTCCGCATCGAAGTCCCAACCGTCGCCGCGCCGACGACCGCCGCGGCACCGCCCCCCGACACGCCCAACCGCGCCAGCCTGCTCGTCTTCGGCCTGGGGTTGATCCTCGGCGGTTTCGGCCTCTACCAGCTTCGTCTGAGGAAAACACCATGACCTTCCGCATCGCCGCCTGTCTGGCCGCCCTGCTGCCCGCCCTTCCCGCCCTCGCCCACCACGGCGTCGCCGGCGTCGGCGCCGCCTCCCTCGAAGGGCCGGGCGCACCGGTGGAATCCGCCAGCTCCGCGGTGCTGCCGGCCGGCAAGACCCTGCTCTACGCCAAGCTGGACCACGCGAAATTCCGCCGCGGCGACGGCACGGATACGGAGGTGGACACCAACCAATACTGGATGGCGGGCATCGGCCACGGCTTCACACCCTGGTTCTCGGCCTACCTGTTCGCGCCCTACAACCGCAAGATCGACACGGCCGAAGTGCCCGGCGGCCGGCCCAAGTTCGACACCAAAGGCTGGGCCGACGTCTCCGTCATGGGCCAGGTGGGCTTCAAGTACGACAAGGGCCTGCGCCTGATCCCCGCCAACGAAAGTCTCGACGACCTGGAGGACTGGCGCTTCACCGTCTTCGCCGGCGGCTCCATCCCCACGGGCAACGCCGACCTGAAGAACCGGGCCGGCGACATCGATCCCGGCAAGTCCACCAGTTTCGGCGAGTCCTCCTGGAGCGCCGGCTTCACGGCCACCAAGGTGCTGACGCCGCGCCTCACCTTCAACACGGAAATCTCGGCGATCCGCTTCCGCACCCACCGCTACGCCCCCGACACCTCGAATGCCAACGGCGTCCAGGTGCGCTTCGGCAACGAGGACCGGGTGAACCTGGGCCTCGCCTGGCGCGCCGTCACCGATCCTGACAACAAGTTCCGCGCCGACCTCTCCCTCGAAGCCCAGTACCTGGCCCTGGGCCGCGACATCGAGAACGGCAACCCCCAGGCGGCCACCGGGGGGCGCATGGTCTACCTGCTGCCCGGCGTGCGCCTCTACAAGGACAACATGAGCTTCGCCTTCGGCATCAAGAGCCCCGCCTGGACGCGGCTCAACGAAGGCGCCCAGCAGCAGGGCGCCGAGGGCAAGGAAAAGTACCGCCTGATCTTCTCGGCCTCGATGCTCTTCTGATGCACATCCCGGACGGCTTCCTTTCGCCCCAGACCTACCTGCCCGCGGCGGCGCTGGCGGCCGGCGCCTGGGCCTGGGCGGCGAAGGGCCTGCGGGACCGCCTCGACGAGACCACGGTGCCGCGCCTGGCCATGCTCACGGCCCTGGCCTACGGCCTCGGCCTCGTCATGGTGCCCCTACCCGGCGGCACCTCGGGCCATGCCCTAGGGGTCGCCATGCTCGCCCTGCTGTTCGGCGTGCGCGCCGCCTTCGTCGCCTATTCCCTCGTGCTGCTGCTCCAGTCCCTGCTGTTCGGCGCCGGCGGCATCACGGCGCTGCCGGTGAATGCCCTGGCCATGGGCCTCGTCGGCGCAACGGCAGCCGTCGCGATCCGGCGGCTTCTGGCGCCCTTCGGCGACACCGTCGCCGTGGGCGCCGCCGCCTGGTTTTCGGTCGTCCTGCCGGGGGCCATCGTCGCCCTGGTGCTGGGCCTCCAGCCCCTGATCGCCGCGGCGCCCGACGGCACGCCGCTGTTCTTCCCCTTCGGCATCGCGGTCACCCTGCCGGCGGTACTGATCCCCCACGTCTTCATCGGTGCCGGCGAGGCCGTGCTCACCGTGCTGGTGTGGCGCTATGCCAAGGCGCGCAAGTGGGCGGCAGCATGAACGCGCGGCGCTGGCTGTTCGCCTATCTGGGCACCGTCGTCGCCATCACCTTCATTCACGTGCCCGCGGCCCTGGCGGCGCTGCTGGTCGCCGCGCTGCTGGCCGCCGGCCCGGCCCGCTGGCGGCTGCTGCGCAAGGCCGTCCTCGCCGTGCTGGCCTTCAACCTGGCCGTCAGCCTCGGTTACGCCGCCGTGGCCCTTTGGCAGGGCACGTTCTCGGCCCACTACCTGCTGCTGGTGAACCTGCGGGTGCTGCTGCTGGTCTTCCTCGGCTTCTGGTTCATCGACCGGGTGGAGGTGCTGGCCGCCCTGCGGGGCTGGCCCCTGGCGACCCTGCTGGCGACCCTGGCCCTGGGCCAGATCCGCGCCTTCGAACGCATCCTGCGCGACTTCCGCCACGCCTTCGAGAGCCGCAACCTGGCCCGCCCGAAGCTCGCCGCCCGCACGCGCCACGCCGCCGCCCAGGCCCAGACCCTGCTCGACAAATCCCTCGCCGCCAGCGCCGAAGCCGCGCTCGCCATGCGCTCCCGCGGAGCCTTCGATGATTGAACTGGACAAGGTTTCCTACCGCTGGCCCGACGCCGAGACGGGCCTGGAAAACGTCACGTTGAAGGTGGCGCCGGGCGACAAACTCGTGATCCTCGGCGCCAACGGCTGCGGCAAATCCACGCTGCTCAAGCTCATGAACGGCCTGGTGTTCCCGGACGACGGCACCCTGGCCTGGGAGGGCGCATCCCTGACGCGGGAGCATCTCAAGGACCGGGACTTCGCCCGCGCTTTCCGCCGCCGCTGCGTGCTGCTGTTCCAGCACCCGGAGGCCATGCTGTTCAACCCGACGGTGCGCGACGAGATCGCCTACGGCCCGCGCCAACTGGGCCTGCCGGACGCCGAAGCCCGCGCCGCCCGCTGGGCCGCAGAGTTGGGCCTGGTGCCCCTGCTCGACAAACCGCCCTTCCTGCTCTCCGGCGGCCAGAAGCAGAAGCTCGCCCTCGCCTGCCTGTTGGCCCTGGACCCGGACCTGCTGCTGCTGGACGAACCCTCCGCGAGCCTGGACCCGGCCACCGTGGGTTGGCTGGTGGACACCCTTGTGCATTCCGAACGCACGGTGGTCGTCAGCACCCACAATCTTTCCATGGCGGCGGAACTGGGCAACCGCTGCGTCGTGCTGGGCCAGCGCGGCGAAATCCTCTTCGACGGCCCGGTGCGCATGGCGCTTTCCGGCGTGAGCCTGCTGGAGAAAGCCGGCCTCGCCCATCGCCACCGCCACAAGCACGGCGGCGTCGAGCATGTGCATACCCATGTACATGATTGGGAGTCGAGTCGGTAGTTACGAACGCTCGTCACGCGACCGAGCCGATGGGGTGCTCTACTCCGCTCCATGTCCTCCGTCGCCGGCCTTCGGCCGACTCCTCCCCCTTTACTTGCGCTCTGCAGAGCACCCCATCGGCCCGTCGGGAAGCCTTGTGTTGGCTGGACGATAAGGGCATACCATGTGTCGCCCTGAATGGCACCAATGCTCAACACAGGTGAGTAGACGCCAGGAAACCGATCATCATTTCCACACCGGAGACAATGCTGATTACTTCATGCCGAAGTCGCGGTCAGCCCCTATTTCTTTGTCGACCGGGTGGTGCAGTTCATGCTCGAAGCGGCTAGGCGGTCGTTGCCGCCGATGATCGACAGCGAGGAATTGCGGACTGGTGTCGATGAACTTGTAGCGCGCCATAGGCGGCTCCCTTCATGACATATCTGGCATGCCGCTTGATATTCCATTTTGTTCACGTCAGAGTGCGTCGATGAAATCAAATTTCCCACAGCTTCGTTAGAACGAATCGTGCGATCACCTGCTGAATTTCTGGCGCCTAATCGATCTGCATTCGAAGCAGACCCATTCGGCTATGCCGGACTAGCATGGACGCGATGGGCCATCGCGCAGAACGTCGCGGGATTTGACGTTGATCCAGAGAAGCCTCCGACAAGCCGAGACCTGAAATCTCCCGTCCTCTGGCTGTCACACGCGCATGCGCTGTCTGAGGCGGCATTGAATGTCATTCGAGGTGAGCCGAACTTGGCGCATCTGCCGCTTTTCACGAAGGGCGTTTGCCACAGCCAGTACTTTGCAGTAGGCCTCATGCTCGTGGGGTACAGCCTTGAAATCTGCCTCAAAGGAATGACGATCCTGCGTAAGGGCATCGACGCCTACGCTGCTGACGAACGGGCGCATAAGCACCACGACTTGGTACGGCTCGCCGAGTTCGTTCCTGATCTAAACGAGAAGGACAAGGCAACATTGCAGTTGCTGACGTACTACCTCGTTTGGGCAGGCCGCTACCCCGATCCGGGTTCGGGTCGAGAAGAGCAATCTGAAACCATCTTTGCTCTATCGGAGCGACATCAAATATCAGGCAAGGACATGTTTTCCTTGGCCGCACGTGTGATGGGTCACGCGCAGATAGCCGTGGGTTAGGGGCGGAATGTGTCCTGACTTGGCTATCGACACGGACACCCATTCGGTAGGCGGTCGCCCGCCTACAAAATAGTTGGGGGCGGACCACAGTTCCCGATCCGCGTGATCTCTATCCGGGACATGCATCGAAGAGAGCGAACCATTTATGGCCAAACCGACTAAGAAGCTTCCCCACTTCGCCAATGAAGCCGAGGAACGAGCGTTCTGGGAGAAGCACGACTCGACCAACTATCTCGATTGGTCGAAGGCGGAAAAGGCGGTACTCCCCAATCTAAAGCCCACCACCAAGACCATCTCGCTACGCCTGCCGCAGCATTTGCTCGACGCCATCAAGGCCGCTGCCAATGCCCGCGACGTGCCCTATCAGTCACTGATCAAGGTCTGGCTGCAAGAACGGCTACACAACGACTAAGGACTCCGCGCCCCGGCTCGTCGAAAAGTCGCTCGCCGGCTTTTTTTATGGAGTTCAGAACGCACCACACATCCAACCAAGGATGGCGGGTGTCCGACTCCGGGAAGTAGAGAAGGAGGACCGGGCGCAGCCCGGTCCGGGTGACATGGACGGAGTCGGATACCCGCCGTCCTTGGCGTGCCCAGGCATCAGAATGCCAGAGGGAAACGCAAAGCAAATATTCAGGTCAGCGGCAACAGCAAACTGAACACCGCCCCGCCGTCCGCATGGTTGTAGGCGGAGAGCTTGCCGCCGTGGCGATCAACGATACCGTAGCTGATGGCAAGCCCCAGGCCTGTGCCCTTGCCTACCGGCTTGGTGGTGAAGAAGGGATCGAAGATGCGGCCGAGGTTCTCGGCAGCGATGCCCGGGCCGTTGTCGCGGAACTCGATCTCCACCCAGCCGTCGCTGGCGCGGGCGGCGATGGCGAGGCGCGCATCCGCCAAACCGGCGGTGGCGTCGGCGGCGTTCTGGGCCAGGTTCATGACCACCTGCTGCAACTGGCCCGGCGAGCCCGTCACCATGATCGGTATGCCCAGCTCCATCGCCACCTTGAAGCGATCCGGCGAGGCCTTGCCGACCCAGTGCACCGCGCGCTCGATCACCGGCACCAGGTCGAAGCGCTCCCGCTCGTCGCGATCCACGGCCGAGAAGCGCTTGAGGCCGTCCACGATGTCGCGGGTGCGTTCGGCGCCTTCCACCGTGCCGTCGATGAGGGACGGCAAGTCGGCGAGGATGCGGTCGATGCGCAACTCCTTCCTGAGCCGCTCCCGCTCGGCGGTCGGCAGGTCGCCGGCGGCGGCTTCGAGGAATTCGCCGATGCGCTTGGCGTACTTCTTCAACACCACGGTATTGCCGAGCACGAAGCTGATGGGATTGTTGAGCTCGTGGGCAACGCCGGCCACCAGGCGGCCTAGGGAGGCCATTTTCTCCGAGTGAAGCAACTGCTGCTGGGTATGCTTGAGCTCCTCGTGGGCCCGGTGCAGGGCCTGGTAGGCCCGCTGCAGCTCGCCCACCGGCCGGCCGGTGACCACCATGCCCAGGAGCTTGCCCATGGCGCTGTAGCGCGGCGTGCAATTCATGGAAACGGGCACCGGCGCCCCTTCGGCGCTGGCGATCTGGAGCTCGCAATCGTTGAGCCGCTCGGCGGGATGACCGGTGAAATGGCGCTGGGCGTTCTGGCGCGAGGCCTCGTCGGCGAAGAGATCGAAGATCGGCCGGCCCCGCAGATCCTCCTCGTTCTTGCCCGTCAGGGTCAGCAGGGACTGGTTCACGCTCTCGATGATGCCGGCGCGGCTGCAGACGATGAGGATGTCCGACATGGAGGTCAGCACGGAGGAGATGAACTGCTGGGAGTCCTCCAGGGCCGCGTTCTTCTCCTCCAGGGCCACCTCGTACTTGAGGAGGTCGTTGTAGACCTCGTCCATCTTGTTGATGACGTCGAGCCAGACGCGGTCCTCCGCCGCCGCGCCGGCCGCCGCGGCGATGCTGTCGATGGTGGTGGCCGCCTTGTCCGCCATGGCCTAGACCTTGGGCTTCAGGTGCAGGTGGGCGTGGGCCTTGCCGCCCTTGGGCACGTAGCCGTGGGCGTGGCGGCCGTTATCCACTTCCACCGAGACGACGTTGAGGCTGCCGTGGCGCACGCCCCGTTCGGCCGTCATGGCGTCGGCGAAGGCCCGCACCGCCGCCGTCGGTCCCTTGAGGATCACCGATTCGAGGCAGTTGTCGTGATCCAGATGGGCATGCATGGTCGCCACGGTGAGGTCGTGGTGGCCGTGCTGCAATTCCGTCAGGCGCTCGGCCAGCTCCCGCTCGTGGTGGTTGTAGACGTAGGACAGGTTGGCGACGCAATGCCGGGCCTCGTCCGTGCCCTGGCGCGCCTGCTCCAGGTGGTGGCGCAGCAGGTCGCGGATGGCCTCGGAGCGGTTGCTGTAGCCGCGCTGCTCGATCAGGCGGTCGAACTCGCGGGCCAGTTCCTCGTCGAGGGAGATCGTGATGCGTTCCATGTTCCTGCTCCGTCCATCGGTGGTTTCGCGCGGGCCAGCGGCCGGCCCCGCGCATTATGGAACAACCGCGGTGGATCAGGGTCGGGAAAGCGTGAAGCGGAAAATGGCGCCCTTGTCGACCTCCGCCTCCGCCCAGATGCGCCCGCCATGGCGCTCGACGATGCGCTTGACGATGGATAGGCCGGCACCGGTGCCGGGGAAATCCGATTCCGAGTGCATGCGCTGGAAGACGCCGAACAGCTTCCCGGCGTGGGCCATGTCGAAGCCGGCGCCGTTGTCGCGGATGAAGAACACCGTCTCGTCGTTACGCCGCTCGCTGCTGATCGCGATCTCGGGCCGCTCCCGCTTCGCGGAGAACTTGAGCGCATTGCCGATCAGATTGACCCACACCTGGCGCAGCATGGCCTCGTCCCCTTCGACCCGCGGCAGTTCGCCGACGACGACCTGGGCCGTCGGATACTCGGCGCGCAGCTCCTCGACGACACCGCGCGCCAGCAGCGTCATATCCAGCGCCTTGCGGTTCATGTCCGCAAAGCCGATGCGCGAGAACTGCAGGACATCGTCGATCAGCTTCCCCATCTTCTCGGCGTTTTTCCAGATGCGATCGAGCATGTTGCGGCCTTCGGCGCTGAGATTGGCCGCTTCATCTTCCATCAGCAGATGGGCGAAGCCATGGAGGGCGCGCAAGGGTGCGCGCAGATCGTGGGAAACGGAATAGGAAAACGATTTGAGCCCTTCGTTGGCGGCTTCGAGTTGGGCGGTCCGTTCAGCGACCCGGCGCTCGAGTTCCATATTGAGCCTGCGGACCTGCTCCTCCACCCGCCGCCGCTCGATGCCGGCCCGCAGCACGGTAATGCCGAAGGCCAGGTCGTCGGCCAGTTCCTCCAGCAGGCGCATCTGGTCCGGCGTGAAGGCGCCCGATTCCCGCGCGTAGATCGTCAGGGCGCCGAAGGTGTTCGCCCTGTCGTCCTTGAGCGGGAGGGAGATGCTGGAGTGGTAGCCCCGCTGCAGGGCCTCCTTGCGCCAGGGCGCGACGCGGGGATCGGTCGCGTAATCCTCCACCTGGCTGGCGATGCCGCTGCGGATGGCGGTCCCCGTGGGGCCGCGGCCGCGCTCGCCATCGGCCCAGGTGATGTCGGCAATCTTCAGGTAGCCATCCTCGACGCCGTCCCAGGCCACGGGGCGCACGGATCTGGCGTCGTCATTTTCCGCATAGCCGACCCACGCCATCTGGTAGCCGGCATCGCCACAGACGATGCGGCAGATGTCGGCCAGCAGGGTCTGTTCGTCCTCGGCATGAATCAGGGCTTCGTTGCAACGGCTGATGGCGCGCAGCTTCCGGTTCAAATTGCGCAGGGATTCGCTCTGGGCCAGCAATTGATGTTCCCCGGCCTGCAGTTTCGCCGATGCATCGTTGAGCGAGGCCCCCAGCTCGGCAAGCTCGTGAACCTGGCCGTCGACGACGATCTGCTCGCCCTTGTGCTCGTTGAGCCCCTGGGCAAAGGCCGTCAGCCGCGCGATCGACCGCACGATGGGGCGCAGCAGAAGGATGATCAGCAGCGAACTGAACACCACCCATCCCAGCGTGACGAGCAGGGTGTTACGCCAGGTTCGCTCCTGGGCCTGCCGAATGTGATCGAGGCCATATTCCACCCGGAGCCAGCCGAGCGGCTTTCCGGCGACGATCGGTTGCCAGATGACCAGGGCCGTATCCACGGTCGCGGTCGCATCCAGGGAAGCCGGCGGCGTGATGCGGGCAATGCCCGTCGCAGCCCGCACGTCGCCGTCCGGCGTACGTTCCACGGTCCAGATCAACCTGCCGTCAGGTTCTGCAACCTGAAGCCGCTGGATGCCGGGCAATTTGGCCGAGTTGATCAGGAAGGTTTCCAGGTCCGCATAGTCCTCCACCAGAAGGAAGCGGGTGCAACTCTCGGCCAGATTGCGGACGATGACCGAGGAAGTCTGGCGCATCGTCTCCAGCAACTCCTCCGCTTCCTTCCGGGCGGCCAGCCAGCCGGAAACCGCCCCAGTGACGAGCAGGATGCACGACACCACCAGGATGATGCGGGAGTTCAGGCGGCGCGGCAGGATCGGCACGTCATTGCCCCCAGTGGGTCATCCCCTTGATGTCCATCACCTCCAAAGGCCGGTAATCCCGGCTGTAATCGGCAGCCACCGGGTCGCTCAGGTTGAACAGCTTGAGAAGCTCCGCACCGCTTGCGGTTGCCGCGATGGCGATCATGGCCCTTTTCACCCGGTCGCGCACTTTCGCGGCAACCCGCGGGTGGGCGCTGAGGGGGTGCGGGGCGATATCCGGCGTCGTCACGATCTCGCGCAACTGGTTGCGCGTATCGTCGGACTGCATGTCCATCTCCGGCAGGAATATCGACCCCGCATCGCTCTTGCCCAACAGTATGTTGATGAGCACGTTGCGGGTCGATCCCGAGTATTCGGTCTCGAAAGACAGCTTGCCGGTGGTCAGCAGATGCTGCATGGCGACGCTGCACAGGTTCTTGTTGCCGACAAAGGATATCTTGCGGCCCACCAGTTCGTCGACACTGCGGATGGGCGAATCCTTGCGCACGAACAGCCCGACCCTCACCGGCTTGGCGCTGCGCACCAGCGGCAGATACCCGGAGGACTGATGGGCGACGACGATCTGGATGGGTGAGCTGTAAATGAAATCGGGGTTGCCGGCCCAGATGTCACGCTCGAAATCGGCCATCTTCTCGTACAGCTTGAGGCGAAACTCAAGGCCGGATTCCTTCGCCAGACGTTCGACGATCGGCGACCACAGCTTGTGCATCGTGATCGGCGGAGCGCCGGGCAGGACGGCCAGCGTATAGGCGTCGCCATTACCGGCCCATGCCGGCAAGCCGACGCCGGCAAACAACAACACAGACAGCACGCGCCAAAAAGCGCCGGTCGCAATCTTCCACATGACGTTCCACCTTCGCAGAGATTAACGCAGCGCATTGTTTCCCAATACGCGGCGGGATTCGGGGCCGCAAACGGTCTTGGATCATTTTAGCCCCCAGCGGCGCATGCGGCGAAGGCTTCGCTCCCGTGGGCAGCGGAAGGCTTCCGCAGGACCGGCAATTTGCGCGCAAGGTCTGCCGATATGCGCGGAAAAATTGCCGCTTTCCTCACACATCACAAAGTCCGCCTCCACGGAAGGCTTGAAGATCAGGGTGTTGGCCACCCTGGCATGGCGCATGCGTGTCATTCGGCAGCAACAGCGTTTCATCCGAAAACGAAGGGAGAAGGAAATGATCGTACGTCGCCGCACATGGTTCTACCGACTGGCCGGACAACGCTTCGCCCATGCCATCACCTTCAAGGTTCCCGTGACCGCAGCGAAGGTCAAGGAGGCCTTGCGTCGAAGCATCGGCATACCCATCGAACTCTGGGGCCGGTCGGCATGGTGATGCCGACACCCATCGCCTCGTTCATCTGCCAGGAGAGACGGCCATGAGACACCACTGCACACCGCATACCGATATCGTCGAATTGATCGGCCACGATGGCGCTTCCGGCTTCGACTACGGCCCGCTGACGTCGGCCCTGAAAACCCGCCAGGATCTGGAACTGGAGAACAGTGCCGCCCTCTCGGCCCTGATGATCGCGAAGATCCATCTGCTGCTGGAAGGGCTGTTCATCGTCGAAACGGAGGAAATCCTCCGCGCCCCGCCGGGCTTCCGCCTGATCCTGGCCTGAGGCCGGGACGGCGACGGCGGGGAAGCCCGTCGCCCGGCCGTTACGCCGCGCGCGCTTCCCGTCCCGCACCCGACATGGGAACCGGGTCTGCTGAAACCGGTGCTAGGCCCGATCCCGCCCCAGCACGCCCCGCAGGGTTTCCTGGATGTCCGCCGGAATCACGATCGTCTTGGCGTTCTGCGACTCCGCCAGCTTGCCCATGGCCGCGATGTACTTCTCCCCCAGCATGTAACGCATCGGCGTCTCGGCCGTGCCGATGGCCGCGGTAACCCGCCGGATGGCCTCGGCGCTCGCCTCGGCCAGGGTCACCTGGGCTTCGGCGTCCCGCTTGGCCGCTTCGAGGCGCGCCTCGGCCTGCAGGATGGCCGACTGCTTGGTGCCCTCGGCCTTGGTGACGGTGGCCTTGCGCTCCCGCTCGGCGGACGCCTGGGCTTCCATGGCCTTCTGCATGGACTCGGAAGGCTTGATGTCCTGGATCTCCACCGACTTGACCGTCAGCCCCCAGTCGATGGCCTCGTCGGCGATGCTCTCGCGCAGCCGGGCCTTGATCTTGTCCCGGTTCGACAGGGCCTCGTCCAGGTTCATCTCGCCGATGATGGAGCGCAGCGTGGTCATGATCATGTTGCGGATCGCCTCGGCGAAGTCCGTCACGCCGTAGACCGCCTTGATCGGATCGGTCACCTTGATGAAGGCGATGGCGTTGGTGAGGATGACGGCGTTGTCCTTGGTGATGACCTCCTGCTCCTGGACGTCGAGAATGATGTCCTTGGTCACCAGCTTGTAGGCGGTTCGGTCCAGATAGGGAATGATGATATTGAGGCCCGGATGCAGCGTGCCGTGGTACTTCCCCAACCGCTCGACGATCCACTCCTCCCCCTGGGGCACGATGCGCACCCCCTTCAGCAGGGTGACGACCGCGAAGACCAGCAGCGCGACGACGAATACGAATCCAGCTCCCATGGCTTCCTCCATCAGGATTTTCCAACCTTGAGCAAACTGCCCTCGACGGCGACGATTTTCACGCGCTCGCCGGCAGCGATGGTTTCATCGGCGATGCACGGCCAGACCTCGCTGCCCAGCAGCGGCTTCTGGAAGCGCACCTCGCCCTTCTCGAAGGGCGCCACCGGCTTCGCCAGCAGCCCCACCTCGCCGACGATGTCGGCCGTCGCCGTGCCGACCCGCGTCTTGTGGAAGCCCGGCTTGAACACCTTGAACCAGAGGCCCACCAGCAGCAGGGATGCCGCCAGCCAGACGGCGAGCTGGGCCGTCACGTCCATGGCCGGCAGCAGGGCGACGGCAAGGGCCACCAGCACGGCGCCGAGACCGAACCAGACAAGGACGAAGGCGGGGATGGCGAGTTCCAGCAGGACGAGGACGATGCCGGCCACGGCCCAGTGCCACCAGTCAAGCTGCATGTTGCGACCTCCCCCGTTCCAGTCCGGACAGGGGTGGAGCATAAACGGTTTTGCGCCGCCATGGCGGTTCCGCCGGGCGCCGCCGGCCGCCCTGTGACAGGCAGGCATCGGGCGTCCAGTCACGATATGATTGGCCGCCGTACCGTCCGACCTGCTCGACCCCTTGATCACGGGTCCGGAGAACGCGTTACATGAGACCACGCATCGACCTGATCGCAGCCGCCGCCTGGACCGTGGTGCTGGGCATCGCCCTCGCCCACGACCTCTACAGCACCGGCACGCAGATCATGGACATGGCCTACGCCGAGGCCCGCGCCAACCTCAACAAGGACATCACCTTGCGCCGCTGGGGCACGGCCCACGGCGGCGTCTATGTCCCCATCACCGAGACCCAGAAGTCCGTGCCCTGGCTCGACCACGTGCCCGGCCGCGACGTCACCACCACCGATGGTCGCCGCCTCACGCTGCTCAATCCGGCCACCATGCTGCGGCAGATGATGGATCGCTTCGCCCAGGACTACGGCATCCGCGGGCGCATCACCGGATTGAAATATCTCAACCCGGCCAACGCCCCCGACGAGTGGGAGCGACACCAGCTCGAAGCCTTCGCCCGCGGCGAAGGCCGCGAGGTCTGGGCCGAGGCGGACATGGGCGGCGCTCCCCACCTGCGCTATCTGCGCGCCATGATGATGGAGCCCGGCTGCGACAAGTGCCACGCCATCCTCGGCTACAAGACGGGCGACTTCCGCGGCGCCACCGGCATCAACCTGCCACTCGCCCCCTACTACGAGCAGATCGCCGCCGAGCGCCGCAAGCATGCCCTCTCCTACGGCGGCATCTGGCTGCTGGGCCTGATCGGGATCGGCGCGGCGTCGCGCAACATGCGTCGGCGCGACGAGGAACGCGACGCCGCCGAAAAGCGCTATCGCACCCTGTTCGAGCAATCCCGCGACGGCATCCTGATGGTCGACCCGCAGACCCGGCGCTTCGTCGAATTCAACACCGTCGCCCACACGCAGCTGGGCTACACGCGGGAGGAATTCGCCGGACTGAGCCTCCTCGACATCGAGGCCGTCGAATCGGCAGAGGACACCGCCGCCCACGTCGAGAAGATCCGCCGCCACGGCTGGGACAACTTCGAGACCCGCCATCGCAGCAAGGACGGCGAAATCCGCGACGTGCACGTCGTCGTGCAATTGGTCGAGATCGACGGCAAGCCCCAGCTCCACTGCACCTTCCGCGACATCACCGAGCGCAAGCAGACCGAGCGCGCCCTCCAGCTGTATGCCAACATCTTCGAGAACAGCGGCGAGGCCATCCTCATCACCGACCGGGATAACCGCATCATCGCCGCCAACGCCGCCTTCAGCCGGCTCACCGGCTACGGCGTCGACGAGGTGCGCGGCCAGAACCCGAAGCTGCTGGCCTCAGGCCGCACGGGGCCGGAGACCTACCAGCAGCTCTGGGCCGCGCTGCGGGAAAGCGGCTTCTGGCAGGGCGAACTCTGGGACCGGCGCAAGGACGGCGTCACCTATCCGAAGTGGGCGGCCATTTCCGCCATCCGCTCCCCCGCGGGCGAGGTGGACCACTACATCGCCAGCTTCACCGACATCAGCGAGCGCAAGGCCGCCGAGGAACGCATCGACTATCTCGCCCACCACGACGCCCTCACCGGCCTGCCCAACCGATTCAGCCTGGAAAGCCGCCTCGCCCAGAGCCTGCTGACGGCCCAGCGGGAAGGCCAGATGGCCGCCGTGCTGTTCATCGACATGGACCGTTTCAAGACCATCAACGACACCCTCGGCCACCACGCCGGCGACCAGTTGCTGATCGCGGTGGCGCAGCGCCTGAAGGCCGCCGTGCGGGAGAGCGACATCGTCTCACGGCAGGGCGGCGATGAATTCGTCGTGGTGCTCAACGGCCTGCAGACGGCCAACGACGCCACCTCGGTGGCGGGCAAGCTGCTGCGATCCCTTGGCGAGGAATATGCGATCGAAGGCAACATCCTGCACTCGACGCCAAGCATCGGCATCGCCCTCTTCCCGACCGACGGCGACAGCGTCGCGGCCCTGCTGAAGAATGCCGACGCCGCCATGTACCACGCCAAGGACAAGGGCCGCAACAACATCCAGTACTTCACCGGCGCCATGACCCAGGCGGCCACCGAAAGGCTGAAGATCGAGCTGGACCTGCATCGCGCCATCGCCGAGCGGCAGTTCGAACTGCACTACCAGCCCCAGGTCCGCGCCCGCGACGGCACCGTCTGCGGCGTCGAGGCGCTGATCCGCTGGCGCCATCCCGAGCGGGGCCTGATCCCGCCCATCAACTTCATCCCGGTGGCCGAGGAAGTGGGACTCATCGAGCCGATAGGCGCCTGGGTGCTGGAAGAGGCCTGCCGGCAGCTGGCGGCCTGGCACCAGGCGGGCGTCAAGGATGTCTGCATGGCGGTGAACCTCTCGGCCCACCAGCTGCGCTCGCCGAAGATCGTCCAGTGCGTCGCCGACTGCATGGCGCGCTACGGCATCGAAGCCGAAGAACTGGAACTGGAGATCACGGAGTCGGCCGCCATGGAGAACCCCGAACATGCCATCGGCCAGCTGGCCGCCCTGCGGGACCTGGGAGTCAAGCTCGCCATCGACGACTTCGGCACGGGCTACTCGTCCCTCGCCTATCTCAAGCGCCTGCCCATCCAGACCCTCAAGCTGGACCGCAGCTTCGTGCGCGACATCGAGACCGACGCCAACGACGCCATGATCAGCGGCGCCACCGTGGCGCTGGCCCATGCCCTGGGCCTGGAAGTGGTGGCCGAGGGCGTCGAAACGCCGGGCCAGGCCGCCTTCCTGACCGACACCCACCGGTGCGACTACCTGCAGGGCTATCTCTACGGCAAGCCGGAACCGGCCGACGGGCTGGCGGAGCGGCTGCGGCCGAGCGCGTAGCCGCCGCAGCCTCCGGGTGCCGGACGGTCAGCCCTCGATCACGACCGGCTGCTGGAAGCCGGATTTCCGGATGAAGCCGTAGGCCGCATCGAGATCGGCCCACAAACGTTGGCAGCCGTCGACGTTGAGCTCGATCCGGTTGATGACATCGCCCGGCAAGGCCCTGCCGAAAGCGGCCACGGACCAGGCGGCGGTCGGCGATGGCCTGCTGATGGTCATCTTCTCGATGTTGCCCTTCTCGATCTGGGCGACGAGATCCTTGGGAAGCATGCTTCGATCTACTTTTCTGTGCGTTTTTCGGCAAATGGAAACAGAACGCGCCCCCCTGCCGGATTCATGTCGGACAAGGCCCGGTGCGACTGTCGGGGGAACGGCTCGTGGAGGCGTCGGTCGGGGACCGCCGATGGCGGTGCCTGCGCTATCGGCTTCCGGGGGCGGCAGCGTCGGTGGCGACGGGCGGGGGCTGGGAGAGAACGCGCTCGACCCGCAGGCGATGGACCTTGCCGCCCGGCAAAGTCCAGTCGATGGATTGTCCGGCGCTCAGGCCCAGGAGGGCGCAACCCACCGGCGCCAGGACCGATACCCGGCCGGCCACCGGGTCGGCCTCCTCCGGAAAGACCAGTTCGACCTCGCGCGTCGAACCCGTGCTTTCGTCCAGGTAGACCAGGCGGGAGTTCATCGTGACCACGTCCTTCGGGATACGATCCGATGGAACCACAATGGCCAGGTCCAGCTCTTCCGCCAAGGCATGATCCCAGACCAGCTCGCGCAAGCGGACATAATCGGCCATGGAGACGACAAGATCCTCCGGTCTCCGCGCGGGCAGGCCATGGCAGGCATCGGCATGTGCGTTATCGTGTTTCATGGTGGCGGATGCTAACCAACAAGTCGCCGGTTGATTAGCCCCCCTATCGGAATCAAAATGTATCCTGTCGGGAAACAATCCAACACAAGTCCATCATGCTCGATCTGAATCTACTGGCCGTGTTCGCCCGCGTCGCCGAATCAGGCAGCTTTGCCGAGGCGGCGCGGCGTCTGAACAGTTCCCGCTCCGCCGTCAGCAAGGCCGTCGCCAAGCTGGAATTGGCCCTGGGTGCCCGCCTGCTCAATCGCACGACCCGGCATCTGAGCCTGACCGAAATCGGCGCCGCCGTCGCCGAGCACGGCAGCCGGATACTCGAAGAAGCGGCCGACGCCGAGAATCTGGTCGCCAGCCTCGCGTCCGAACCCCGCGGCGTACTGCGGATAAGCGCATCCGTGGCCTTCGGCACCCTTCATGTGGCCCCGGCGCTGGCGGAATTTCTTCCGCAATATCCCAAGATGAAGGTGGACCTGACGATCACCGATCGCTGGGTCGATCTGGCGGAGGACGGCTACGATCTCGTCATCCAGGTCACGGGGCAGCCCCAGGAACACCTGGTGGCCCGCAAGCTGGCCCCCGTCCGCCGCCAGCTCTGCGCAACGCCGGCCTATTTCCGTCAGCGCGGTATTCCCAGGACGCCCATGGATCTGGTGGCCCACAACTGCCTCGACTACACCCGCTCGGGCGAACAGGGGCGTTGGCTGTTCACCGGGCCGGACGGCGACATCTCGGTTCCCGTCAACGGTCCCCTGCACGTGGATGACGACGAGGCGCTTTCCCAGGCCGTGCTGGGGGGACTGGGGATGGGCCTGCTGCCCACATTCATCGTCGGCAAGGCCCTCCAGAGCGGGCAGTTGCAGGCAGTGCTGTCGGAGTACATCCCCGTGGAACGCCATGTCTACGCCATGTATCTGCCGACACAGCACCTGCCGAGCAAGGTCAGGGTGTTCATCGATTTCCTGGCGGCCTACATCGGCCACCAGCCTTATTGGGACCGCGCCGACCTTCCGTAGCCGAAACCCGGACGAGATCCGGGCGGCCTTTCAGAAGCCGAATTCCCGCCAGACCAGAACCAGCGCGGCGCGTAGGAACGTCAGACCGGGGGCTTCCCATTGCCCGTCGATGACCACGGTTCCGCGCCAGCTTTGCGGGCTCCGGCCGCCCGGTTCGTCGTCGCCCTTCAGGGTGACCCGGTAGATGGCCCGCTCGGGGACGAGCTGGCCGAACTTTTCCCGCGTGACGATGGAGCCGCCGAACCGGGTGGCCAACTGTGCGTTCGGCAGCACGCGGGTCGCATCCAGGTCGATGGCGCTTACCCTGAGGGACAGGGCCGGTCCTTCCAGGGCGTCGGTGACGAACCGGGCCCGGTCGCCCACCTTGATCCGGCGTACCGCATCCTCGTCGAGCCAGGTTTCGACCTGCCACTGGTCGGGCTTGACCAGCACCCCCAGGCGCTCCCGGCTGCCGACCCATACGCCGGGCTTCAGCTCGGGATTCAGGTCGAGCAGGATGCCGGTGAACGGGGCGCGCGGGGCGAATAGCTCCATATCGGCCTGGATGCTGGCCAGCTCGGATTCCGCAGTGCTTTCCTGCTGCTGCAGGACTTGCTGGTTCTGTCGTTGTTCGGCATCCACGTCGGCGTTGCTGGCCTGCCACCGCTGGCGCTCCATGCGCGCCTGGGCGCGCCGCCAACGCAATTGCAGTTCGGGCGAAGCGAGCACCAGGAGGGTCTGCCCCGCTTCAACCCGGCTGCCCTCGGCCCACGGCAACTCGACCACCTGCGCGCCGGTGGGCGCGTGGATGGGAAAGGCTTCCAGGGGTTTCAGCAAGGCGGAGGCCGATTGGCGCGTCGGCCAGGGCAGTACGACGAGCGCGCCGAGCAGCGCGAGCAGCAAGGCGCTGCGCAGGACCCGCGGTCTTTGCCGCCGGCGCAGCAGCCGTCCGTCTTCATCGCCGCCCCCCTTCAGCAGGCCCGGCCAGAGCTTGACCTCGCTCCACACCGGCCGCAACACGAACCAGCCGATTTCGACGATGAACAGCAGTATCCCCACCACCTTGATGAAGAACGTATAGACCAGTACGGCGATACCGAGGAAGACCACCAGCCGGTAGATCCACGTGGCGTAGGCGAAAAGCACGAGACCGGACTGCCGCCGCCGGGAGAGAAATTCCGGCGGCGGCAGACCCAGGCCGAACAGGCGCTCGCGCAGATCCCAGCGCGCCAGGGCGAAGGCCCGGCTGTGGAGATTGGGCATATCCAGCCAGTCGGCCAACAGGAAGTAGCCGTCGAAGCGCATGAAGGGACTGATGTTGATCGCCAGCGTCGCGATCCATGTGGTCGTCGCCAGCACGAACGCCACGGCCTTGGGCGCGCCTTCCGGCAACAGGCCCCAGGCCAGCGTGGCCCAGACGGCGACGACCAGCTCCGTGGCTACGCCCGCCGCCGCGACGGCGAGCCGCTGCCGGCGATCGGCAAGCTTCCAGACCTCGTTGGTGTCGGTATAGGCCACCGGGAACATGACCAGGAACGCCACCCCCATGGCCGGTACACGGCAGCCGTAGCGCTTGGCCGTGAAGGCATGCCCCAGTTCGTGCACCACCTTGACGCCGAACAGCGCGAGTCCGTAGCTCAGCAGGCCGTTGAGGGAAAAGGTATCGACCAGGGTGGACGAAAAGCGCTCCCAGTCCCGATAGACCACGACGACGCCCAAGGCCAACGCCATCAGCGTCAGGTAGACGAAGGTCCGGCTATAGAGGGGCGCGACATGGTGCACCCAGCGATCCAGCCAGGCATCGGGACGGACCAGGGGAATGCGGAAGAACAGGTAGTGGTGCAGCAGCCAGTGCTTCCAATCGCCGCGCAGGGTCGCGCGGCGCTCGGCGAACGACCCGGCCTTGCCGCCGCCGGGCTGCACGAGCTGGTTGTTCACGAGGAACTGGACGACCGCCTCCAGGTCCGCCGCATCGGAATGCAGGGTGGTTTCCTCGTTGACGGCATCGACGATGGCTTGCCAGTCGGCCAGCGGCCAGCGGCGGATGATTTCGAAGCTGAGCCAGTCGATGCGGAAGAACTGGTTCCGTACCGGATCGTGCAAGGTCCAGCTGGGCTGGCCGTCCGCCAGGGAAGGACCGGGATAGAGGGCCAGCTCCTCCCGCAGCGCCGGCAGCGCCAGGGAGTGGCCGGCCATGACCACCTCCATTACCACCCCACCAGCTGGCGCACCGCCGCCAGAGGACGGCGCCCGACCCAGTACAGGAGCGTGACCCAGCGGCCGGACAGCTTGGCGGTGCCTTTCAGCCCGACGCGATGGTCGGTCTTGCCTTCCAGGCCGGCCCGCACCCGGTAGGCGTAATTGCCATCCGGACGCTGGACGGCGTCGTAGGCGACGTAACGGATAGTCGCCGGCACCGCCTGCAGGGGGCTGGCATTGAGGTAGAGGCTCACCGGCGCGCCATCCTGCAGCGGGATGGCATCGCCCAGGGCCAGCCAGGCTTCGACTTCCACGTCGCCGGGCGCAGCCACCCGCATGATGCGTTCGCCGGTGCTGACCGGTTTGCCGACCCATTCGCTGGGGTCGTCGAAAAGCGCGATGCCGTCGTGGGGCGCGACGACGTGGGCGCGTTCCAATTGGCCTTGCATGTAGTCGGCCTCGGCGCGCCGCTCCTCCACCTTGCCCATCAGCAGCGCAAGCTGGCCCTTGTACTTCGGGTCCGTCACGGCGAGTTGGGCGGCCTGGCGATATTCCGCTTCCGCGCCGGCCAACGCCTGGCGCGCCACCTCCAGCCGGCTCTTGAGCGGCGCATCGTCAAAATCGAACAGGGCCTGGCCGGCCTTCACGGTTTCATTGGGCTTGACCTGGAAATTGCCGATCACGCCTTCCAGCGGCGCCCGGATGACCGTCGGGTTGGCCGGCACCAGTTCGCCGGGCGCCAGCACGGTGAGGCGGACGGGAATCTGCAGCAGCAAAATGATGCCGATCGCCCAGCGCACGCGATGCCACTTCCACCAGGGACGGCTTCCCGGCGCCCCCGACCCGCCATGCCACCAGGGCCGTGGGCGGGCCGCAACCAGGGCTTGCCGGACATGACACCAGACATCCATCCATTCGGCCAGCAGGGCGATTTCCGTCTCCTGCCACGGCGTATCCCGCGCCAGCAGCAGGCCGCCCCAAGGAGCTTCGGCCTTGCCGTCCGCCGTCAAAGGCAGCCAAAGCCCGAAGCCGGGCAGCCAGTCGTTCCAGTCGGCCGCCAGCTCTTCGGGCAGTTGGGAGGGGCCGACCGGACGGGGCTGCGAACCAGTCTGCGAAACATGCCGGCAAACATGACCCAGCCACTGCGCATAGGGGGCGTTGGCTTCCAGCTGAACCACCCCGGACACGGCCTGAATGCCGCCATCCGCGAACCACAGCGCCGCCTGGCGATAAGGGACCAGGTCATGGCTGTCATTCACGGCGAGGAATTGCAACACCGACGCATCCGCCGCATGCCGGGCGCGGCGCGACAAATCGAGCAGCGTCGCCATGGCCTGGCCGGTGATCTCTGCGGTCATCCGAAGCTCAGCGGGGAACGGTCAGCACGATTCGCACATCAGGGGCCTGGCCTATACCGTCCGTCGAGGAAGTGGCTGCCGGCTGGCCAGACGAACCTGCTCGCTGAAGCTGGCCCTGCCCGGATTGGCCGCCTTGCCGTCGGCCAGTTGATCCGGGTTGAGGTCCAGGTCGTTCAGGGCACCCCGATCGGGGGTCCGGGTTCCCATTTGAACGCGGATCACGACATTCGCCTCACGATCCGCCGAATCCCGGGCCTTGATCTTGATGACAATTTCTCCTTTCACCCCCGGCGGTGGCTCGCCTTCAAATGTTCCCTGGGCGGCATCGAATTTCATCCAGCCGGGTAATGGCCTTCCATCCGCCTGAGTCGCGCTGAGTACAAGCTTTTCGCCTGGATTGGATGAAACGAAAGCGTCCGCGGGAAGTGCGAAACTGAGCCGACTACCCGACAGAGTAACCATTTGCTCCGGCACGGTACTGACCAATAATGATCCCAGCGGCGTCGGTGACGACAGGGAATTGGGTTGCAGGAATTGACGGTCTCCGGAAATCCCGTTCAGGGAGGTGGGGGCTACTGGTGCCCCGAAAGAGCCCGCCGGTTGGGGATTGACGGACGGGCTGCCCGTGCCGGTTGAGCCCGTCGGAACCATTGACCCGGAGCCGGACGGCGAGAGGAAAACCTGCAGCGGGGACGAAAGCGGCTCCGGCGACGTCGACGGCGGCAACGGAGTCGGCGCGGGCGGCAGCGGCGTAGGCGCCGGCGGCGTCGTAGTGGCGGCGACGATGTCGATATTCGCCGTGACGGTCGCACCACCCAGGCCGCCGTCGGCGTTGCTGGTCGATGCCTGGGCGGTAAAAGCGCCATCGTCGTCGCCGGTAGGCGTGAACTTCAGCCCGGCATTGCCTTCGGCGTAAGTGATGAAGTCGCCGTCGTTGATGGCCGTGACGCCGTCGGCCTGGAACAGGCTGCCGTTGGTGATGCCGGTGATCTTGAAATGGGTCACCTCGGCGCCGTCTGCGGCGTTGCGGCTCAGGACCAGTCCGCTGCTCGTCTGCGTCGCTGCCGTGGTGCTGGCGTCGGTGACGCTGGGCGTGTCGGCTACCGGCGTCAGCGTGATGGTCGAGGTTGACTGGGACCCGAAGAGTCCGCCGTCGGCATTGCTGCTGGAGGCCTGGACCACGAACGAGCCGTTGCCGCCGGTGGTGGTGTTGCGGTTTGCCGTCGGGCGGAAGTAGACGCTGGTGGTGGGACCGCCGCTGACGGCAATGAAGTCGCCATCGTTGATCTGCGTCGTGAAACCCGCGTCCGAGTACAGCGTGCCGCCGGTGATGCCCGTGATCTTGTAATGGGTCTCCGCCCCGCCCTGCGTAATGGCGATGGCGCCCGAATCCGTATCCTCGTCGATGGTCGGACTGTCGATAGCGACACCTACGGCAATGGTCGCATTGATGGTCGAACCACCGAGGCCGCCGTCGGCGTTGCTGGTGGAGGCCTGGGCGGTAAAGGAACCGTCGCCGCCGCCGGTCGGGGTGAACTTCAGTCCGGCATTGCCCTGGGCAAAGGTGATGAAGTCGCCGTCATTGACGGCCGTGGTGCCGTCGGCCAGGAACAGGTTGCCGTTGGTGATGCCGGTGATCTTGAAGTGGGTCACCTCGGCACCGTCCACAGCGCTGCGGCTCAGGACCAGTCCGCTGGTCGTCTGCGTCGCCGGCGTGGTGTTGGCGTCGGTGACGCTCGGCGTGTCCGCCACCGGCGTCAGCGTGATGGTCGAGGTGGCCGTCGAGCCGGCCAGGCCGCCGACCACATTGGACTTCGAGGCCTGCACCGTGAAGGCGCCGTCGCCGCCCGTGGTGCTGTTGCGGTTGGCCGTCGGACGGAAATACACGTTCGTCGTCGCCCCGCCGCTGGCAATGAAGTCGCCGTTGTTGATCTGCGTCGTGTAGCCGGCGTCCGAGTACAGCGTGCCGCCGGTGATGCCCGTGATCTGGTAGTGCGTCGTCTCGGCGCCGTCTCCGGCCGCCCGCGTGATGGCGATGGCGCCCGAATCCGCATCCTCGTCGATGGTCGGGCTCGCCACGCTCGGCGTGTCGGCTACCGGCGTCAGCGTGATGGTCGAGGTGGCCGTCGAGCCGGCCAGACCGCCCACGACGTTCGACTTCGAGGCCTGCACCGTGAAGGCGCCGTCGCCGCCCGTGGTGCTGTTGCGATTGGCCGTCGGACGGAAATACACGTTCGTCGTCGCCCCGCCGCTGGCGATGAAGTCGCCGTTGTTGATCTGCGTCGTGTAGCCGGCGTCCGAGTACAGCGTGCCGCCGGTGATGCCGGTGATCTGGTAGTGGGTCGTCTCGGCACCGTCGACCGCCGACCGCGTGATGGCGATGGCGCCCGAGTCGGTGTCCTCGTCGATGGTCGGGCTCGCCACGCTCGGCGTGTCGGCTACCGGCGTCAGCGTAATCGTCGAGGTGGCCGTCGAGCCGGCCAGACCGCCCACGACGTTTGACTTCGAGGCCTGCACCGTGAAGGCGCCGTCGCCGCCCGTGGTGCTGTTGCGGTTGGCCGTCGGTCGGAAATACACGTTCGTCGTCGCCCCCGCGCTGGCAATGAAGTCGCCGTTGTTGATCTGCGTCGTGTAGCCGGCGTCCGAGTACAGCGTGCCGCCGGTGATGCCCGTGATCTGGTAGTGGGTCGTCTCGGCGCCGTCTCCGGCCGCCCGCGTGATGGCGATGGCGCCCGAATCCGCATCCTCGTCGATGGTCGGGCTCGCCACGCTCGGCGTGTCCGCCACCGGCGTCAGCGTGATCGTCGAGGTGGCCGTCGCGCCGGCCAGGCCGCCCACGACACCGGACTTCGAGGCCTGCACCGTGAAGGCGCCGTCGCCGCCCGTGGTGCTGTTGCGATTGGCCGTCGGACGGAAATACACGTTCGTCGTCGCCCCTCCGCTGGCGATGAAGTCGCCGTTGTTGATCTGCGTCGTGTAGCCGGCGTCCGAATACAGCGTGCCGCCGGTGATGCCGGTGATCTGGTAGTGGGTCGTCTCGGCACCGTCGACCGCCGACCGCGTGATGGCAATGGCGCCCGAATCCGCATCCTCGTCGATGGTCGGGCTCGCCACGCTCGGCGTATCCGCCACCGGCGTCAGCGTGATCGTCGAGGTGATCTGCGCGCCGAACAAGCCACCGTCGGCGCTGCTGCTGGAGGCCTGAACCACGAACGAGCCATTGCCGCCGGTGGTGGTGTTGCGCTCCGCCGTCGGTCGGAAATAGACGTTCGTCGTCGCCCCGGCGCAGGCGATGAAGTCGCCGTCGTTGATCTGCGTGGTGTAGCCGGCGTCCGAGTACAGCGTGCCGCCGGTGATGCCCGTGATCTTGTAATGGGTCTCCGCCCCGCCCTGGCTGATGGCGATGGCGCCCGAGTCCGTATCCTCGTTGATCGTCGGACTGGCAACGGCGGTACCCACGGCAATGGTCGCGTTGATGGTCGAACCACCGAGGCCGCCGTCGGCGTTGCTGGTGGAGGCCTGGGCGGTAAAGGAACCGTCGCCGCCGCCGGTCGGGGTGAACTTCAGTCCGGCATTGCCCTGGGCAAAGGTGATGAAGT
>JAOTRT010000022.1 GCA_030247725.1 Candidatus Nitricoxidireducens bremensis | reverse complement strand
CCGTCGCCGCCCGTGGTGCTGTTGCGATTGGCCGTCGGACGGAAATACACGTTCGTCGTCGCCCCGCCGCTGGCGATGAAGTCGCCGTTGTTGATCTGCGTCGTGTAGCCCGCGTCCGAATACAGCGTGCCGCCGGTGATGCCCGTGATCTGGTAGTGGGTCGTCTCGGCGCCGTCGACCGCCGACCGCGTGATGGCGATGGCGCCCGAGTCGGTGTCCTCGTTGACCGTCGGGCTCGCCACGCTCGGCGTGTCCGCCACCGGCGTCAGCGTGATGGTCGAGGTGACCTGCGAACCGACCAGACCGCTGTTATCGGGGTTATTGCTGCTGGAAGCCTGGAGCACGAACGAGCCGTTGCCGCCGGTGGTGGTGTTGCGCTCCGCCGTCGGTCGGAAATAGACGTTCGTCGTCGCCCCGGCGCAGGCGATGAAGTCGCCATCGTTGATCTGAGTGGTGTAACCCGCGTCCGAGTACAGCGTGCCGCCGGTGATGCCGGTGATCTTGTAATGCGTCTCCAGGTTATCGCTCTGGGTGATGGCGATGGGGCCGGAGTCGGTGTCTTCATCGATGGTCGGACTGTCAACGCCCGGGTCCGTGAATATGTCCCCATACTCGACAGCCGTGAAAGCCGCCGCCTCGATCATGCCGGTGGCGCTTTCCAACACCCAGTCGCCGCTTTTCGCCGCCGCCCCGGTCGCGTTGGTGGAGGCGGCCACATCGGCCCCGGTCAGATTGGCCATTGCCGAGATGAATGCGCCGCCATCGGCACCTGCACTCACATTGCAGCCATACAGCAAGATGTCGCCCTGGGGCGAAAGCCTGCTGCCGATGGCGGCCAGTTCGGATGCATGGCCTTGCAGGTTGGCCATGGACAGGCTCAGGGAACCCAACCCAAGCGCCGCTTCGGAACCATGGGAAAGGATGTGGATGGCATCGATGCCGCTACGTCCTTCCAGAATCTGCGCGATCTGCGTCAAACCGTCCCGCGAGGCATCGAGCACATAGACGGACGCGCCCGGACTGACGCTGTTGACCAACGTCTGATAGTCGGCAATGTTGCTTTCGACAAAAACGATCTCGTTGCGTTGCGATGCGGCAGCCGCTGCATCCACGGCCGGCGGCACGGCGAGCGGATCGGGCTGATCGGCCAAAGTATTGCTGCCGGCCGTATCGGCAGCCGCGGCGACAGCGGTATCGACCGCAGCGCCATCGAACATGAGCCGCGCTTCCATCGCCAGCATTGCCGGCCGCGGGCGGCGAATCCCTCGCCGCAACGAAGCGGCGTCACCGGCCTTGGCGGCAACGCCATTGCCGGCTTCGGTCTCCTCCGTCTTGCGGGTGGGGGAAAGGTCATTCCAGAGAGCGCGGAAAAGTCGGTTCACGGTGATTCCCTTTGCGAAAGGCGCAAGCGTCACATCCCTGGCGGTGGAACCAAATTGACGCGCCCGCTCATGCCGGCGATCAACTCGGGAAATTTGCCATCAATGGCGGCAACCAGTTTGACCGACTGGCTGACCGGGTCCACTCGCGCGCCGATGCGCTGAACCCGGGCCGGATAGTCCTTGCGGGTCTCGTCGATGCCGACCCGGAATTGGGTACCGGGCTTGATCCAGGCCAGCCATTTGCTCGGCACAAGAAATTCGATCTCCAGAACGCTGTCGTCGATGATTTCCATGATCGCCTGGCCGGGCTGGACGTATTGCTGCTCGCGGACCTTCTGCTCGGCCACGCGCCCGGCAAAAGGCGCGGCGATGCTGCATTTGCTCAGCATGGTGTTCGTAGCGGCAACCTCGGCGCGATTCTTCAAGACCTCGGCTTCGGAAACCTCCAGTTCCACCTTGCCGATGGAACCGAGTTCGGTCAGGCGCCTGTTGGCCTTGTAGGTGGTCTCCGCACCGGCAAGCGCAGCGCGCGCCTTGTTGAGCTGGGCCAGCTGTATCGAGCAATCGAAGCCGACCAGGCTTTGTCCGGCCTTGAAAGCGCCGCCCTCCTTCACCGGCAGGCGGTTGACCTTGGCCCCGATCTCGGCGGCCAGGGTGGTATAGCGATGGGGCGCCAACTGGGCGCGGATTTCGCGCTGTTCCAGACTCGGCTTGGCAGGAACGGCAGCCGTCGCCACGGACTTGGCGGGAACCTGGGCGACGACTTCCGCCGGCCCGCGCAGGGGCTCGGCAGCCTGAACAAGGGACGTGGCGCCGACAATCAGCAGGCAGCCCAAGCCGCCCCATCGATGGCATCTTCCGGCGGCCGGAGATAGCCCGAACCTATCCGGCAAGGCATTCCGGTTGGACACTGGCGCCGGTCCCTGTCGCAAAGCCACGCTACAGCGACTTTACGAAACCATGCAATCCGGTTTCGACCAACTTGCGCCGCGCCCTGTCTGCCTCCTTGCGGGAGGCGAACGGACCGGCTTGCACCTTGGTGAACCTGACGCCGCCCTCTTCGGTCGTTCTTACGAACACCGACAGGTCGGCGGAACTGGTGCGCCGGACAAGCTCGTTCGCCAGTTCCGCATCGTGATAGGCCCCCAGTTGCACCACCCACCGCTTCGAAGAAGACTTGCGATCCGGCGTCGTGGCCGGGGCGGCAAGCTCGACGGCGGGCCGCGGCGCGGACACGGTATCGATCGGTGCAGGCGCTTCTGCTGCCGCCGCCGGCGGCGGCAGCGGCGCCGGCTTCACCGTCTCGGCCGGGGGCATCGGGGGAGGAGTTGCCACCCCATCGGCCGCCACGACAGCCAGCTTCGCGCGTCCCGGCAACTCGCCTTTTTCCCATTGGCTGATGGCGGCACCGACGGCCGTCTGCAGGTCCTTGAGACTCAAATCCTGCACGCTGCCGATCTCGGGCTCCATGCCCAGGGTCGCCTGCAGCCGGCTGGCCGCCGCATGCGCCCCGGCAAGGGCCTGATAGCGGCGCAGCTGGCTGAGGATGGTTGCGGTGTTGCTGGCGACCATTTCCAGCTTGCCCTGGGTTTCGGCCTGTTCCCGGTTCGTGGTATGGCGGCTGATCCGGTCGTCGACCTTCCAGATGGCGTCCGAACGCTGGTACTGCTGGATGGCGTTCGCGTACTGCAGGCGCGCAATGTGCATCTGGGCGAGGATGGCCATCTGGGTGGCAACCCGCCGCTGATCCGCCAGCGCGATGCCGGCCTCGGCCAGGCGCATCTGCGTCGGCGCCGACACCAGGTTGAGCAGGCTGAAGGAGAGTTGGAAGCCGGCTTCGTTCCAGCTGTTGTGCACCAGGAACTTGTCGTTGTCGGTCTTGGCGTTGATGTTGAAGCTGAGGCTGGGGAAGAGCCGCAGGATCGTCTTGCGGGTTTCCTCGCTGACGATGCGCGTGTTGTAGAACTGTTCGCGGAGATCGGCATTCTGGGCGATGGCAACATCTTCCAGGGCTTCGGCCGGCAGTTCGAGCATGCGATTGCTCAAGGCTTCGGCCGGTTCGACGATCTTCAGGTTCGCGGCCAGGGGCACATTGATCAGGGCGGCCAGTTCCACGCGGGCCGTGGAGAGCTCCTGATTGATCGCCTCCAGCAGACGCAGATTCTCCAGGAGCTGACGTTGATAGCGCAAGGAGTCCAGCGGCGAGCGCAGACGTTCGTCCTCGGCCTTGCGGGCATCCGCCAGCGCGGACTCGGCGACGGCGATGGCGACCTTGACCTCGTCATGGAGCTTCTGTGCGCTGGCGGTGCGCCAGAACGCCGCGCGCACATCCTGGACCAGCGTGTGCATGGCCTTGCGGCGCCGCTCGACGGCGATCAGGGCGCGGTCGGCGTTCTGCTTGGCATTGGAATAGGAAAGACCGAAATCCAGCAGGTTCCAGGTGAGCCCCAGGTCGCCGTAACTGTGATTCTTGTCGCTGGAGATCGAGGGATTGGCCAGCGAAGGCAGCCCGGTGACGGAATCAATCGACCGGCTGGTCTGATATTCGCTGCGACTGCGGTAACCGGCCGACGCCACCAGCTTCGGCAGCATGTCGTACTTGCTGACATCGAGCTGATTGAGGGCGATGGCTTCTTCCATCATCCTCACACGACGATCCAGGTTGTATTTGAGGCCGCGGGCAATGGCCTCTTCGAGACTCATCGGCCCCGCGATAGGCTCCACATCGCGTTGTGCCGCATCGCGATCGAGTTTCGCCTGGCTCTTGAGCGTCTTTTCCTCAAGGGGGATCGGATCGACGGTGGCACACCCCGCCAGAACCAAGGCACTGACCAAGAGACTCAGCTTCAGCGTGCGGCTACCCGAACGGCATGAAGAAGAACGAGCAACGGATCGTGTGATCATGGCATTTTCAATAAAGTGGGCCAAATGGCAGATTACCCCGGCCACCGACCCGATTATCGATGATTACACTCGGAAAATGCAGCCAAATCTGCCCATCTGCATAACGACCCGATGCACAAACGCCTCTTGGCGAATGGAGCGGCATTGCCCTTGAAACCGGCGCACCTGCCCCACCTTTAATGCACCGTACACACCATGCAGGGATCGAAGCTGCGCACGATGTGCTGCACCACCGCCGGCACGGTGCCGTCCTCCGCCATCGGCACCCCGGCGAGGGCCTGCTCCAGGGGACCGGGACGGCCGGCGGCGTCCCGCGGCGAAAAGTTCCAGGTGGTCGGCGCGACGATCTGGTAGTTGTGGATGCGTCCGCGGCGTATCGCGATCCAGTGGCCCAGTGAGCCGCGGGCGGCCTCCACGAGGCCGACGCCCTGGGCGTCGTCGGGCATGTCGCCGACGTTGCAGTAGGGGTCGCCCGGCCTGAGGGTCTCCACCCAACGCTCCATTTCCGGCAGCACGCGGGCGATTTCGACGAGGCGCATGACGACACGGCTCAGCACGTTGCCGCCGCCCGTCGCCGCCAGGTCCCGCGCCAGCGGATGGCCGGCGACCAGCTGCCGCGCCAGGGCGCCCACCTCGACGACGCGGCCGTCGTAGCGCGGCGCCTTGCACCAGGTGTAGGCCCCTTCCTTGCCGTCCAGGGGCAACGTGGCGCCGGAGGCCGGCGGCTGCGGCGCCTCGGCCTCGGCGTACCAGGCATGGCTGACATCCTCGCGGATGGCCGCCGCGTCGAGCCCCCTTGCCTTGCCGTCCCAGAGGCCGGCGGGAAACAGGCGACCGGCCTCCTGCGGATAGTTGCCGTAGCTCATGAACAGGTCGCCGGCGCGTCCGAGCGCTTCCAGACCGAGGTCATCGGCGATGGCGAGGAAGCGGCCGAGGTCGCTGCCCGCATGGGACGCCGCCCAGGCCGCAAGCGCCTGGCCCGAGTCCAGGCCGGCGACGTTTTCGAGCGCATCGCCGTAGAGCGTGGTTTCGAGGAAGGCGCGGAACTCCCGCAGGATCGCCCGCAGCCGCAGCTTCTCGGACACCTGCAGGGGGCGCGACGAGCCGCCGGGCTGGAGCGCGAGCGTATGGGGCCACTTGCCGGCGATGGTGCCCATGATGCGCATGAAGCCCGCCCGGGCCGGCAGCACCTGGGATGCCGCACTGCCGCTCATGGCCGTGAAGCGGGCCGCCGCGTCGGCGAACCAGGGGCGGCCGCGATACTCCTGGCGCGCGAAGTCGGGCATGAAATAGAGATAGAAATGGGTCAGGTGGTCGGCCAGGTTCTCCGTCGCCAGGGCCAGGTTGGCGGCGATGCGGCCGTTGGGCGGCGCCTGCCAGCCGAAGGCGTCGGCCAGGGCCTGGGCCGCGGCGGCCGACTGGGCCACGGAGCAGATGCCGCAGATGCGCGGCACGAAAACCAGGGCGTCCATGGGCACCTTGCCCTGCAGGATCTGCTCGAAGCCGCGATACAGCGGCGAATTCACGTAGGCTGCGGCGACGCGGCCATCGGCGATGTCGAGGGCGACCTCCAGGTCGCCTTCGACGCGGTTGAAGGGCCCGACGATGCGGCGGGTCACGGCTTGCGGCTCCGGCGCACCGAGGGCGCTTTCAGCATGTGGTCGGCGCGGGCGTTCTCGCGCACGCGGGACGGCGTGGCGGACTTGGACAGGGCCGCCAGGGCGACGAACCAGGCCTTGGGCATGTCGGCCGGCAGGCCGATGGGAATGCCGGCGATCTTCGGCGTCTCGGCGAAGGGATGGCCCGGCTCCTCGAAGCCCGGCTCGGTGCAGCGGATGCAGGAATAACCGCCGCGCAGGCAGGAGCCGCCGCCGTTCCAGAGGCGCAGGTTGCAGTCGGCGTGGGCCTGGGTGCCCTTGCAGCCGAGTTGCTCCATCAGGCAGCCCTGGTCCGAGGGCTTGGCGGCGCTGGCCTTGAACTCGTAATACTCGTTGCGCGGACAGCCGTGGTGCACGAGTTGCTCGGCGTAGAAGCGCGGTCGGCCGAGTTCGTCCAGGTCGTCGCGCTTGAGCTGGCCGCGAGCCAGGCCGATGAGGGTCTCGCTGATCCAGTCGGGATGGGGCGGGCAGCCGGCCACGTCGATCACCGGCAGGCCGGCGGCATCGCGGAAGTCCGGCCCCAGCAAGCCGCCGGGCGCCTCGCCGTCGTACTGCAGGCCGCAGGCGTCCGTCGGGTTGGAGCCCGCCGAAGTGACGCCGCCGAAGGCCGCGCAGCTGCCCACGGCCACCACGTGGCGCGCCCGCGGCGCCAGCCGCATCACCCATTCCGTCATGGGCCGGCCGCTGCCGGACAGCATGTGATAACGCCCACTGTTGCGCGGCCCCCGCAGCAGGGAGCCTTCGATGCAGAGCACGTCGAAGGCGAGGCTGCCGTCGGCGCAGCCTTCGATGATCGCCAGGGCGGCGTCCGCAGAGGCCTCGGAGAAGCTCGGATGCCAGACCATCTCGATGCCCTCGTCCCGCAGCAGGCCGAACAGGGGTGCGATCTCGCTGCCGAGCCAGGAGAGCGTGCAGCCGCCGCAGCCGCCGGACTGGAGCCAAAGCACCTTCATCAGGTTTTCTCCAGGCCGTAGCGCGCCAGCTTCTGGCGCAGGCCGACGCGGGAGAGGCCCAGCTCGGCGGAGGCCCGCGTCTTGTTCCAGCGGTGGCGCACCAGCACTTCCTTGATGATGCGCGCCTCCAGTTGCTCGACCCGTTCCTTCAGACTGCCGTCGAGACCGGTCAGCAGGGCGATGTCCCGCTCCTGGCTCTCCTCGGCGGCGGCATGCAGCACGCGGGGCGACAACAGGCCGGCTTCGAGCCAATCGCCGTCCGTCAGGGCCAGCATGCGCAGGATTTCGTTCTGCAGTTCGCGCACGTTGCCTGGCCAACGATAGGCGGCCATGCAGGCCAGGGCCTCGGCGGTGAAGCCCTTGACGCGGCGGCGGCCGTTGGCCTGGCCCCGCTCCAGCAGGTTGGCGGCGATGGGGGCGATGTCCATGGGCCGGTCCCGCAGGGCCGGCATGTGCAGCGTCATGCCGGCGATGCGGTAGTAGAGGTCCTCGCGGAAGCGGCCGGCGCGCACGTCGGCCTCCAGGTCCCGGTTGGTGGCGGCGATGACGCGCACGTCCACCGAGACGGGGCGCGGGCTACCGACGGGACGGATCTCGCCCTCCTGCAGGGCCCGCAGCAGCTTGACCTGGAAGGCCGGCGAGGTCTCGCCGATCTCGTCGAGGAAGATGGTGCCGCCGTCCGCCTGCTGGAACAGGCCGATGCGGTCCTCGTAGGCGCCGGTGAAGGCGCCCCGCTTGTGGCCGAACAGCTCGGCCTCCAGCAGCTGGTCCGGCAGGGCGCCGCAGTTCTCGACGACGAAGGCCCGCTCGGAGCGGGCGCTGGCGTAATGGATGGCGCGGGCCAGCAGCTCCTTGCCGGTGCCCGATTCGCCGGTGACGAGGATGGAGAGGTCGTGGGGCGCCACCTTGGCCGCCAGGTCGCACAGGCCGTTCAGCGGGCTGTCGGCGGATCGCGTCAGGCGGTCGAGGCCGGCGCGGGCGCGGGCTTCCATGCGCTTGGCGACGACGCGGGCCTGCACCTGGGCCGGGCTCTCGCGCAGCTCCAGCGTCAGACGCTGGTTGTCCTGCTGCAGGCGCCACAGGCGCGCGGCGCCCTTGAGCGTAAGGAGCAGCTGTTCCGGATGCCAGGGCTTGAGCAGGTACTGCCAAATGCCCGCCTCGTTGATGCCGGCGATGATGTCCTCGGTCTCCGTGTAGCCGGAGAGGATCAGCCGCACGGTGTCGGGCCACTGGGCCCTCACCTGGCGCAGGAACTCGACGCCCGACATGCCGGGCATGCGCTGGTCGCAGAGGATGATCTGGACGAACTCGGCGGCCATGACCTGCATGGCTGCCTCGGCGCTGCCGGCGGTGAAGACGACGAACTCCTCCTCCAGGGTGCGGCGCAGGGCTTCCTGGGAGCGCACCTCGTCGTCGACGACGAGCACGGACGGCACGGTGGCCTGGCTGTTCACGCGGGAGCCCGCCAGCCGAGATCCCGGTGCTTCGCCAGATGGCGCGGTGTCCAGGAGTGGAGGGACTTCTTCACGAAATGCCAGCGCGCCACGTGGTAGCTGGGGTCGAAGCCGTAGAAGTTGCGCTTCATGTGGACCAGTTCCTCGGCGCGGTAGGCGGCCAGGGGCTTGGCGGCCTCGTCACGGGCGCGGGCCGCGCCCTTGGCGGCGAGGCGCTCGGCGAAGTTGGCTGACGCGGCCAGCTCGGCGGCGCGCCGCGCCACATCGACGCGGAAGGCGGCGGGGTCGCCGGCCAGGCAGGCATCGTAGAAGCCCCTGGCGACGGCTTCCTGCGCGGTCATGGGCAGGCGGTGCTGCATGATGGCGCGGGCGCCCTCCTCGCCCACCCGCGGCGGCAGCAGGTAGGTCCAGAACTCGGAGCCGTAGAGGTTGCCCATGTTCTTGTAGTGCGGGTTCAGGATCGCGCCGTGCCGCGCCCAGACGAGATCGGCAGCCCGGGCGAGGAAGCAGCCGCCGGCGCCGGCGTTGCCCTGGAGGGCTGCCACGGTCAGGTGGCTGTCGCAGCGCAGGATGGCCTCCGCCAGGTCGTCGATGGCGTTGATGTTGGCCCAGGACTCGTCGGCCGGGCTCTCGGCGTTCTCGATCAGGTTGAGGTGGATGCCGTTGGACCAGAAGTCGGCGCCGCCCATGAGGACGATAGCCCTGGTCGGCCGCGTGCGCGCCCAGGCGAAGGCGTCCCGCAGGCGCTCGCACTGGCGCGTGCCCATGGCGCCGTTGTAGAACTCGAAGTGGAGGAAACCCACGGCCCCCGCTTCCTCGTAGCGAATGTCCTGCCATGTGGCGTGGTCGGCGGCGAAGAGGCCGTCCAGCGGCGCTTCCGGCACGGCCGCCGCCTCGGCGGCGAAGGCGAGCGTCGCCGGCAGCTTGATGCCGTCCTTGCGCTTCGCGTGGCCGATCCAGACAGCGCCGTCCGCCGTGGCCCGCAGCAGGGCCGTTTCGCGGCGCGCGACGATCTCGCCGGGCTGGCCCGTGAGCCGGCCTTCCGGCCAGGCGTCGAAGAGATGGCAGGGCTCGCCGAACAGCTGGTCGGCGACGCCGGGGAAGCCGTCGGCGGCGTCGAGCTTGCGCAGCACCGTGGCGGTGTCGTCCGCCTGCCAGTCGATGGTCCGGTCGGCCTGCTTCATCAGGGGCCGCAGTTGGCCGCGGCCCTTCGCTTCGGCCAGCGGCGTGGGCCGGAAGCCGCCGGCGGCGAAGCGCTCCACCGCTTCCAACGCAGCGCGGCAGGCGGCGTCCGTCACCTCGTTGCGGTAGAGGCTGGACTTCTTGCCGCGCCGCATGGGAAAGGTGGCGCTGGCCCAGATGGGGCCCGCGTCCATCTCCGCCTCGGCCTGCAGGACGGTGACGCCCCACTCGGCCTCGCCCTGCTGGATCGCCCAGTCCAGGGCCGAGGGGCCCCGGTCGCCGACGATGCCCGGATGGACGATCAGGCAGGTGTGCTTCGCCCAGATGGACTCAGGGATGGCGCGGCGCAGATAGGGCGCGACGATCAGGTCGGGCCGGAACAGGGCCACGGCTTCCTCGGCCACGCTGTCGGCGATGTCGAACTCGATGGAGACCTCGTGGCCCCGCGCCGCCAGTTCGCCGTGGAGGCGCTGGGTCAGGCTGTTGTAGCTGTGGGCGAGGAGCAGGATGCGCATGGTCAACAGATGCGCGGCAGTTGCTCGCCGGTGAGCCAGTCCACAATGCGCCGGCCGCCGAAGCCGGTGGTCATCTGGACGAAATGGTGATCGTCGGCCGTCACGGCGCCGATGCGGGCGGCCTTCCGGCCCAGGGGATGGGCGCGCATGGCGGCCAGCACGCGCTCGGCGTCGGCCTCGGCGACGATGGCCACCAGCTTGCCTTCGTTCGCCACATAGAGCGGATCGAGGCCAAGGAATTCGCAGGCCGCCGCCACTTCGGGATTCACCGGAATCGCCTCTTCCTCCAGCATCATGCCGGCACGGGACTGGCGGGCGATCTCGTTGAGGGTGGTGGCCAGGCCGCCCCGGGTCGGGTCCCGCAGCACGCGGATGTCGGCGCCCGTTTCCAGCATGGCGGCGATGAGGCCGTGCAGCGCCGCCGTATCGGAGACGATGGGCGCCGAGAAGCCCAGGTTCTCCCGCTGGGCCATGATGGCCATGCCGTGGTCGCCCAGGGTGCCGGAAAGCAGGATGACGTCGCCGGGCCGCGCCCGGTCGCCGGAGAGGGTCACGCCCTCGGGCACGACGCCGACGCCGGTGGTGGTGATGAACACGCCGTCGGCCTTGCCCTGCTCCACCACCTTGGTGTCGCCGGTGACCACGGGCACGCCGGCCTCCTTGGCGGCCCTGGCCATGGACTCGACGATGCGCGCCAGGTCCGCCAGGGGGAAGCCCTCTTCCATGATGAAGCTGGCCGCCAGCCACAGGGGCTTGGCGCCCATCACGGCCACGTCGTTGATGGTGCCGTGCACGCACAGGCAGCCGATGTCGCCGCCGGCGAAGAACAGGGGCGAGACCACGTGGCCGTCGCAGGACATCACCATGCGCCCGCCCGTGGGCATGGGCAGGGTGGCGCCGTCGTTGCCCTGGCGCAGGAACTCGTTGTCGAAATGGCGCGCGAACAGCTCCTCGATGAGCTGGGCCATGGCGCGTCCGCCCGAACCGTGGGTCATGTCCACGCGGCCGTGCTTCAGGTCCAGGGGCCGCACGTAGTCGGGTCTCACGCCTGCCATTCGTCTTTCCTTCTTCGCATCAGGCCGCCGCGTCGCGGAAGCGGCCGTAGGTGTAGTGGGCCGCGCAGGCGCCTTCGGAGGACACCATGCAGGAGCCGATGGGGTTCTCCGGCGTGCAAACCGTGCCGAACAGGGTGCAGTCCTGGGGCCGCTTGACGCCCCGCAGGATGGCGCCGCATTCGCAGGCCTTGTTGTCGGCCACGGAGCGGTAGGCCAGGGGGAAGCGGCACTCGGCGTCGAACTCGGCGTACTCCTTGCGGATCTTGAGGGCCGAATAGGGCACGACGTTGAGGCCGCGCCATTCGAACTCGCGGCGCAGTTCGAACAGCTCGGCCACCAGGTCCTGGGCCTTCAGGTTGCCGTCGCGGCTCACGGCGCGGGAGAACTCGTTCTCGACGTAGGCCGTGCCGGCGTTCACCTGGCGCACCAGCATGAGGATGGCCTGCATCACGTCCAGGGGCTCGAAGCCGGCGATGACCACGGGCTTGCGGTATTCCTCGGCGAAGAACTCGTAGGGCCGGCTACCGATGACCGTGGACACGTGGGCCGGGCCGATGAAGCCGTCCAGGGGCACGGTGCCCCACTGGCGCACTTCCGGCGATTCCAGGATATTGCTGATGGCGGCGGGCGTCAGCACATGGCAGCACAGGACGCTGAAGTTCTTGAGTCCCAAAGCCTTGGCCTGCTTGATGGCGACCGCCGTGGGCGGCGTGGTGGTCTCGAAGCCGATGGCGAGGAAGACCACCGGCTTGTCCGGGTTCTCCTGGGCGATGCGCACGGCGTCGGCGCTGGAATAGACCATGCGGATGTCGCCGCCGCGGGCCTTGGCCTTCATCAGCGACAAGCCCTTGGAAGCGGGCACCCGCAGGGTGTCGCCGTAGGTGCACAGGGTGACGCCGTGCTCCAGGGCCAGTTCGATGGCCATGTCCACGCGGCCGATGGGCAGCACGCAGACGGGGCAGCCGGGGCCGTGCACCATGCGCACGTTGGCCGGCAGCAGGTCGATCAGGCCGTAGCGGGAAATGGCGTGGGTGTGGCCGCCGCAGAACTCCATGAAGCTGTAGCGGCGCGCGCCATCGGCCTCCCGGGCGATGGCGCCGGCCAGGCCCCGAGCGAGCTTGCCGTCGCGGAACTCGTCGACATACTTCATGGGTCAGGCCGCCGCGGGCGCTCCCATCTCGGCGAACAGGGCGAGGGTCTTCGCGGCCTCTTCCGGGTCCAGCTTGTTCAGGGCGTAGCCCACATGGACGATCACATAGTCACCCACGGCCACGTCATCCACCAGGGCGAGGGAAATCTCCTTGCGTACACCACCCAGGTCCACGACGGCGTTCTCGGGGTCGGGCATTTCGACGATGCGGGCGGGAATGGCGAGGCACATAGATTCAAAGACTCCGTTGGGCGATCCAGGCCTGGCCCAGGGCCAGACCGGCGTCGCCGGGGGACAGGCGCGTGGCTTCCAGCATGGTCAGCCCGGCGGCCGGCAGCTTTTCGCGCAGGCCGGCGACGAGCAGTTTGTTGAGGAAGCAGCCGCCGCCGCAGGCGACGGTGGCGATGCCCGTGCGCACGGCGGCGCGGGTCGCCCATTCTGCCATCGCGGCGACCAGGGTGGCGTGGAATCGGGCGGCGCCGGTGTCGGCGTCCGTTTCTTCCGTCAGACGGCCCAGGGCGGGCAACAGGTCCAGGCGGCTGTCGGCCTCGATGACGTAGTCCAGGGGTGTCGGCCAGCCATGGGCGTCGATGTGCCGCCTGGCCGCCGCCTCCAGGTCGATGGCGGCCTGGGCTTCGAAGGCCATGCGCCGGTTGATGCCCAGCAGGCCGGCGGCGGCATCGAAGACGCGACCGGCGCTGGAGGTCTCGGGGCTGTTGAGGCCCTTGTCCAGCATGGCGACGATGGTGGGGGCGCCGGCTTCGTCGGCGTAGCGCTCCGCAATCTCCCCGCTGCGGCCGAGGGCATGGAGCACGGCAGCCGCCACGCGCCAGGGCTCCCGGGCGGCCTTGTCGCCCCCCGGCAGGGCGATGGGCCGCAGGTGGCCCAGGCGCTCGAAATGGGCGCCGTGCACCCGCAGCAGTTCGCCGCCCCAGGGCTTGTCGTCGGTGCCGAGGCCGACGCCGTCCAGGGCCAGGCCCAGCACGGGGCCTTCGACGCCATGCTCGGCGCAGATGGAGGCGATGTGGGCGTGGTGGTGCTGCACGGGCAGCAGGGGCACGCCCAGTTCATGGGCCAGGCGGGCGGCCTCGCGGCTGCTGTGGAAGTCGGGATGCAGGTCGCAGGCGACGATGGCCGGCTTCTCGCCGAGCCAGTCCAGCAACGCCTTGGTCGCCGCATCGTGGCCCTGGCAGGCCTCGGGGGTGTTCAGGTCGCCGACCGCCGCGGAGACGGCCGCCTGGTCGCCGCGCACGGCGCAGACGGCGTTCTTGAACCAGGCGCCGGCGGCGAAGGCCGGCGGGCCGGAGCGCACCAGGCTGACGAGGATGGACTCGGGCGCGGCCATGCCCTACTTCGTCGACAGCTGCTGTTCCAGTTCGGCGATGCGCCGCTTGAGGACATCCACGCTCACGGCGCGCCGGCTGCGGGCCAGGGCCGCGCCCTCTTCGATCCAGGCCAGCCAGGCGTCGAAGCCCTCGCCGCTGGTGGACGAGGTCCGGATCACCTCGATGTCCGGATTGACGCGGCGCGCGAACTCGATGGCCTTGTCCACGCTGAACGTCAGGTGGGGCAACAGGTCGCACTTGTTGAGCAGCATCAGCCGGGCGGCGCGGAACATGTCCGGGTACTTGATGGGCTTGTCCTCCCCTTCCGTCACCGAGAGGATCACCACCTTGCTGGCCTCGCCCAGGTCGAAGGCGGCCGGGCAGACCAGGTTGCCCACGTTCTCGATCATCAGCAGGGACTCGTCCGCCAGGGGCAGCTTCTCCAGGGCGTGGCCCACCATGTGGGCGTCCAGGTGGCAGCCCTTGCCGGTGTTGATCTGGATCGCCGGGGCGCCGGTGGCGCGGATGCGCTCGGCGTCCTGGCTAGTCTGCTGGTCGCCCTCGATGACGGCGACCGTCGCCTTGCCCTTGAGGGCCTCGATGGTCTTCACCAGCAACGTGGTCTTGCCGGAGCCGGGGCTGGACACCAGGTTCAGGGCGAAGATGCCGCGTTCGGCCAGGCGCTCCCGGTTCTGCTTCGCGTAGGCGTTGTTCTTGGCGAGGATGTCCTGCTCGATCTGCACCATGCGCCCCTGGGACATGCCCGGGGCGTGGGTGTGGGCCGGCCCGTGGCCGTAGTGCAGGTGGCCGTGGCCTTCCACGGGCTTGAAGCTGCCCGGCGCGTGGTCGTGGGCGTGGGCGCCCTGATGCACGTGGGCGTGGCTGTGGGTGCTGCCGTCGGCGTGCACATGGGGATGCTCGTGCTGGCCGGCGACGCCGTGGCCGTGGTCGTGCTCGTGGGAGCCGTGATCGTGGGGCTCGCCGTGGGCGTGGTCGTGCCCGTGGCTATGCACGGTGCCGTCCGCATGGACATGCACGTGATCGTGGCCATGGAGGGCATCGCCCTCGATGCGGGTTTCGCCGTGGCCGCAGCCGCAGGTGGTGCACATGTTCGTTCTCCGTCCTCTGACTAATCGACTTCCAGTTCCTTGACCCGCATCTCGGTGCCGCCGGTGATGTGCACCGGCACGGCGCCGCAATGGGTGCAGGCATCGTATACCGCCTGCAGTTCCGTGTCCCGGCCGCATTCGTAGCAATGGCCGCTGCCGGCCACATGGACGACCTCCAGGCGCGCCCCCTCCAGCAGGGTGCCGCGGGAGACGGCATCGAAGCAGAAGGCCATGGCCTCGGGCTCCACGCCCGACAGTTGGCCGATCTCGACCCAGACGGTGCGCACCGCCGTGAAGCCCTGGTCGCGGGCGGCGTCCTCGATCAGTTGCAGCACGCCTTCGGCGAGGGACATTTCATGCATGTTCGAACAACGGCTCCAGGTGGGGGGCTCAGCGCAGGGCGAGGAAGCGGCGCCGCGACTGGGAGGGCTCGTCGGCGGACTTCTGGGGCTTCTTCTCTGGCTCCGATTGTACGGCGGGCGTGAGCAGCGCGATCAGGGAAGCGCGCGCCGTCAGCACAGCCTCGGCCTGATTGGCGAAGCGGCCCATGGGCGAGAACAGGGCACAGCTCTGGAATTCCCCCAGTTCCGGCTCCACGCTGCCGAGGAAGGCGAAATCGCCGGCGGGGAACTTCACGAAGCGGCGCTCGTTGTCGCCGGGGGTCTCCCAGCCCTCCTCCCGGCCCGGCACCAGCAGGACGCTCATGCACCAGGAGGTGACGACGACGCCGAGCCAGTGGCCCTGCCATTTCTGGAAATCCACGGCCTCGACGGAGAGCGCCTCGTTGTGGACCGGCACGTCGGCCATGCGCTCGCGATAGATGCGGAAATAGGCCTCCTCGACCGCGTCGGCGGGGTTTTCCGGATGGACGCGGAACATCGGCTTCAGGAGGCGACGCCCAGGGGGCGCGTGGCGCAGCTGCCGCCAAGGTCGAGCAGTTCTTCCATCAGCGCCAGGGATTCCGCGGCGCGTTCGGCATCGATGCGCTCGAAGGCAAAGCCGCCGGCCTGGATCAGCACGTAGTCGCCGACGGCCACGTCCTCCGTCATCAGCATGAGGCTGACTTCGCGGATCTGGCCGAAGCACTCGGTGACGGCCATGCCGTCGCGGACTTCGATGACCTTGGAGGGGGCGGCGAGGCACATGTCAGTGGCTCCACCGCGCGGGTTGCGGCTCGTAACGCATGAATCGGGGTATTGCGGCGCGTGAAACGGGGTATTGGGCGCGCGCCGAGGACGGCGGGTATCCGACTCCCTCCATGTCCTCCGGGCCGAAAAAGCACCGGCCCTCCTCCTTTACTTCCGGGAGTCGGATACCCGCCATCCTTGGCTGGATACGCCGGTGGTTTGAACCGGCCAAACACCCACGGCGGCATTGGATCGGGTTGGTGGGGTGCCCTGCTCCGCGCAAGTAAAGAAGGAGGAGCCGGCCGCAGGCCGGCGACGGGTGACATGGAGCGGGGCAGGGCATCCCGCCGGCCCGAGCGCTCCGAACATCAACCGCCATCATCAGGCCACCTCGACCGCCAGGGGCTCCAGGACATAGCCGCGCTGACGCAGGGCACCGGCGGCAAGCTCAGCCAACTCCGGCACTTTTTCGGCCACGGTGGGCGTCAGCTCAGTGCCCAGTTCCAAGGACACAGGCTGGACACCGAACACCAGGGTCTCCTTCGGCAGTTCTCCCAGCAGTTCGAGGCTCGCCAGCACGTCGGACAGGCCGATCTGGTGGGGCGAGAGCTTCTTGCGGAAGAAGACCGGGATGTCGTCCCCCGCCAGGGAAATCACGGTGCCCGGCGCCTTGCCGGCGACGATGGTGTCGAGGACGACGAGCAGATCGAGACCCGAGAGGGCCTCGATGAGCTCCATTCCCGCAGTGCCGCCGTCGACGGGCTCCACGTTCTCCGGCAGCGCATAGCGCTGCTGGAGAGCCTCGACGGCACGCACCCCGACCCCTTCGTCGGTGAGGATGGTGTTGCCTATGCCTAGAACGACTGCGCGCATGAAGAACTCCGGGCCCGCCGAAATGGCGGGCCGCCAGCTTACACTGCCTTGACCGAAATGGCCGTGTCGCTTTCCTTGTCCGTCAGGTGGATCGCGCAGGCGATGCACGGGTCGAACGAATGGATGGTGCGCAGCACTTCCAGGGGCTTCTCGGGATCGGCGATCGGGTTGTCCATGAGGGAAGCCTCGTAGGGTCCCGGCTCGTCCTTCTCGTTGCGCGGGCAGGCGTTCCAGGTGGAGGGCACGACGCACTGGTAGTTCTTGATCTTGCCGTCGTCGATGACCACCCAGTGGGACAGGGCGCCGCGGGGCGCCTCGTGGAAGCCGACGCCCATGACCTCGCCCTTCGGGAAAGTGGGCTTGTTGAAGGTCTTCATGTCGCCCTTGGCCATGTTGGCCAGCAGCAGGTTCCATTGTTCCGCCAGCAGGTCCGCATTGACGTTGCAGCAGATCATGCGGGCGGCGTGGCGGCCGATGGTGGAGTGCATGGCGTCGAGGCCGACCTTGGTGTTGGCGAGCTTGGAAACCAGATCGAGGGTGCCGGTGGCGTACTTCTTGGTCGGCTCGTGGCCGCCGGCCAGGTTGTTGAGCACGCGGGCGAGCGGCCCCACCTGGGCGGGCTTGCCGTAGAAGGTCGGCGACTTGAGCCAGGAATACTTGCCGTTGTCCTGGAAGTCCGTGTAGTTCGGCTTGGTCTCGCCCTTGTAGGGGTGCAGCGGGCCGCCCTTGTCGTAGTCGTACCAGGAGTGCTTGACGGCCTCCTCGACGCCCTTGGCCCAGTAGTCGTCGTTGAAATTCTTGATGGGCTTGTGGGAGGCCAGATCCTTGTTCTGGATGTAGCCGCCGGGGAAGGCGAACTGGGTGCCCTTGGAGTCGAGGGGAATGTCCGGCACCGACAGGTAGTTGGTGACGCCGGCGCCGTACTTGGTCCAGTCGGCGTAGAAGGCGCCCACCGCGGCCACGTCCACCATATAGACGTTGCGGATGAAGTCCTGCAGGGCGTCGATGTGCTCCTTGACCGCCAGCAGGCGTTCCACCGTCAGCACGGCCTGGGAATCCGTCGCCAGGGGGTTGGCGACGCCGCCCACCGCCACGTTCTGGATGTGGGGCGACTTGCCGCCGAGGATGGAGACGATCTTGTTGGCGTGGCGCTGGACTTCCAGGGCCTGCAGGTAGTGGGCCACCGCCATGAGGTTCACCTCGGGCGACAGCTTCATGGCCGGGTGGCCCCAGTAGCCGTTGGTGAAGATGCCGAGCTGGCCGCCGTTCACGAAGTTCTTGAGGCGCTCGTGGGTCTTGCGCATCTCGTGCTTGTTGTTGAGGCTCCAGGACGAGAGGCTCTCGCCCAGGGAGGCCGCCTTGTCCGGATCGGCCTTGAGGGCGCTCGTCACGTCCACCCAGTCGAGGGCCGACAGGTGGTAGAAGTGCACGATGAAGTCGTGGATCGAGTGGGCCAGGATGATCATGTTGCGGATGTACTGGGCATTCACCGGCACTTCCATCTGCAGGGCGTTTTCGACGGCCCGCACGGAGGTGATGGCATGCACCGTGGTGCACACGCCGCAGATGCGCTGGGTGATGGCCCAGGCGTCGCGCGGATCGCGGCCGAGCAGGATCAGCTCGACGCCGCGCCACATCTGGCCGGAGGACCATGCCTTCTTGACGCGACCGCCGTCCACATCGACGTCGATGCGCAGGTGGCCTTCGATACGGGTGATCGGATCGATCGTTACGCGTTTGGACATTTTTTTGTCTCCATCCTTCAGTGGGTGGCCTCTTCCCGGGGCAGGACCGGGAAGCGACGGGTGATGACGATGTAGCCGAGGACCTCGACGGCGAACATGCCGACGGTGACCATCAGTTCAGGCAGGGCCGGGAAGTACTTGAAGCCGTCGCCGGTCTCGTAGCCGATGAGGAAGCCGTTGAGCCGCAGCAGCGCGCCGGCCAGCATCAGCAGCACACCGGCGAGGAACAGCTTGGCCGGGTTGCGGCGGTCGGACTCCTTGCCGATGAGGAACAGGGGCGCGATGAAGCAGGCCGTCTCGATCCAGAACATCAGGGCTTCCAGGGACACGGCGAAGGCCCGCGGCAGCGCGCCGCGCACCACCACGTCGCCCAGGCGCACGACCAGGTAGGCCACCAGGAAGCCGAGCATGACCTTGGCCATGGGCGTCAGCATGTGGGTCTCGATCTTGCGCCGATAGGCCGAGGAAGCGAGGCAGGACTCGAACAGCACCACCGCGTAGCCCATGGTGATGGCCGTCAGCAGGTAGAGCAGCGGCTGCAGGGGCGTCGCCCAGAGCGGGTGGATCTGCACGCCCATGACCACCAGCAGGGTGCCCAGGGACGACTGGTGCATCATCGGCAGCACCGTGCCGAGGGCGATGAGGGCGAACAGCACCTTCGACACCTTGCGCTTGGCGTCCGTCATGCCGAACTTCTCGAAGAAGGTCGGCGAGAACTCCAGCCACATGACGATGATGTAGAGGGTGATGCAGACCGCCACCTCGAACATCACCGAGTTGGGGTTGGCGTAGCCCGGCGTGAAGATGTGCCAGAAGTTCCACCAGCGGCCCAGGTCGAAGATGACGCCGATACCGGCCAGCGTATAGCCGAAGAGGCTCGCCAGCAGGGCCGGCCGCACCAGGGGGTGGTACTCGCCGCGGTTGAAGATGTACACCAGCATGGCCACCGAGAAGCCGCCGCAGGCGAAGGCCGAGCCGATGACCACATCGACGACCACCCAGATGCCCCAGGGATAGCCGTCGTTGAGGTTGGTGACCGCGCCGAGGCCAAAGACGAAGCGCACCAGCAGCACCGCCACCATGATGGCGATGAGCAGGCCCGCCACCAGGGTGGTGGTGTTGAGGAGGTTGCCGCCGACGGGGGCGGGTGCCGCGTGTTGATGATCGGCCATGGTCAGCCCTCCTCCTTGCCGGACTGGGCGTCGTCGTCAGGCTTGACGTTGCGCTTCGCCACGTAGGTCATCGCGCCCAGCACGGCGAACGGCATGATGAGGTTGCCGTAGAGCGTGTGCTGGATGGTTTCGGACAGGGCCGCCGCGGCGTCCTCGGGCAGGTTCGGCATGCCGACCTTCTCGAAGGTGACGCCGGAGAGCTTGAGCACCTGGGTGCCGCCGTACTCCTTCTCGCCATAGACGTGCTGGAGGTACTTGCCGGCCGGCGTCTCGTAGCTCTGGTCCGGGCCGCCGACCTTGCCGCGCGGGAAGCGGTTGAGTTCGCCCGGCTTCATGGCCAGGCGCCGCTTGGCTTCCGCCAGCAGCTCGGAGGTCTTGCCGTAGAGGGTGGCGCCCGTCGGGCAAACCTCGGCGCAGGCCGAGTAGTGGCCGTCCTTGTAGCGGTGGCGGCACAGCTCGCACTTGCCGATCTTGCCCGTGGGCGAGTCGTACTGGTACTTGGGAATGCCGAAGGGGCAGGCGGCGACGCAGTAGCGGCAGCCGATGCAGGCATCGGCACTGTAGCTGACGATGCCGGTCACCGGGTCCTTGGTCATGGCCGACACGGGGCAGGCCGAAACACAGGAGGGGTCGGCGCAATGCATGCACGACACCTTCATGAAGGCGTAGCCGTTGGTCTCCTGGTCCTTCGCATCCATCGTGCCGTTGCGGTACATCTTGATGATGTTGAAGGTGTAGCCGGAAGTGTCCAGGGGTGTGTCCCAGAGCTTGTCCACCGTGGAGAACTCGGGCGGATTCTGGTTGGCCTCCTTGCAGGCGGCGACGCAGGCCTTGCAGCCGACGCAGAGGGTGGCGTCGTAGAGCAGGCCCAGGCCGTCGGGCGGCCGTTTCTTGGTTTCCCGGGCGATGGCCGGCTCGGTCACGGCGCCCGCCGTGACTGCCGCACCACCCGCCAGGACTCCCTTGAGGAAATCGCGACGTGTGCTCATGGTCAGGCTCCGGTCTTGCCTTGTTCGCCCTTGGCGGCTTCGGCGCGCTCCATCTCCTCGGCCTTGTGGGACAGGCCCAGGTTGCGCGTCAGCATGACCGCGGCACCGGCAGCGGCGCCGGCGATGGCCGCCACGGCGGCGGCCGAGGCGATGGAAGCCGCCTTGCCCTGCTCCTCGACGATGCGCGGATACTGCAGCGGCGGCTCCACGTTCTTCATCTTGGCCACCTGGTGGATGGGCTTCTGGAAGCCGATGCCCTTCTCGGAGCAGCCGATGCAGGGGTGGCCGCAACCGACGGGCCAGTTGTTCTCGCCGGCATCGCCGAAGCCGATGGTGGAGCAGTTGGCGTAGGTCTCGGGCCCCTTGCAGCCCAGCTTGTAGAGGCAGTAGCCCTTGCGGTGGCCATCGTCGCCGAACTCCATGGCGAAGCGGCCGGCGTCGAAGTGGGCGCGGCGTTCGCAGTTCTCGTGGATCAGGCGGGAGTAGGCGAACTTGGGCCGGCCCAGGTGATCCACCTCGGGCAGCTTGCCGAAGGTGAGGAAATGCACCGCCGTGGCGAGGAAGTTGTAGGGGTTGGGCGGGCAGCCGGGAATGGTGACCACCGGCTTGCCGAGCACCTCCGCCACACCGGCGGAGCCGGTGGGGCTGGAGTCGGCGCCATTCGACGGGATCGTCGAGGGCATGCCGCCCCAGGAGGCGCAGGAGCCGATGGCAATCACCGCCGCGGCGTCGGCCGCGCATTCCTTGGTGATGTCGATCGCCGTCTTGCCGCCGACCTTGCAGTAGATGCCGTTCTGCTTGGTGGGAATGGCGCCCTCGATGACCAGGATGTATTGGCCCTTGTACTTCTTCATGGCGTCGTAGCGCGCCTTCTCGGCCTGGTGGCCGGCGGCGGCCATCAGGGTCTCGTGGTACTCCAGCGAGATGATGTCGAGGATCAGCTTTTCCAGGGTCGGGTGCTCGGCCCGCAGCAGGGACTCGGTACAGCCCGTGCATTCCTGGAAGTGCAGCCAGATCACCGGCGGACGCTTGGCCGTCTCGACGGCCTTGGCCACGGCGGCCTCGGCCCCGGCCGGCAGGCCCATGGTCGCCGCCAGTGTGGCGCAGAACTGCAGGAAGTCGCGACGCGACATGTCGAGACGACGTTCGACGTCGCCAAGGGTCTTGCGCCCCAGATCAAAGATATCGTTCATGTTCCCCATGTCTTTTCCCCTCCGGTTTCCGGGTCGCCTTGGGACCCGATTAAACAGGCATGCGCAATTACCGTGCCTGCATGTCAAAAACCCAGGAAAGCATGATGGAGCATGGACAAAGACTAACTATTGTCCTAGATCAAACTCGCGAATGTAACCATTTATTTCCCATCTGGATGTTATTTTGAAAACAAAGTAACCACCTCATGTATCCAACTCCAGCATGACCGGTTGATGATCGGAAGCCTGGCAGTTCCCATCGACCGACAAGCCCCGCAGCCCTGCCGAGAGGTTTTCGCTAACGAAGAAAAAGTCGCAGCACCCCGGCTCGGCCAGCCAACTGGCGCCATGAACCCCGGCCGTCGGTGCGTGGGACTGGCCGGGATGGACGAGACGCCAGGCATCCCGCAGACAGGGCACGCCGTCGCCAAGGGGCGCCAGCAGGTCCAGGTACTCGGGCGATCCGGGCAGGAAATTAAAGTCGCCGCAAAGCACCGTCCACTCGCCCCGCGGCAGGACGGCAAAGGGCGGATCGCTCTCGGCGCCGGATCGGGGCCGCAGCGCATGGTGCCAGCCCTCCGCGTGCAGGGCCGCGACCTGGGCCTCCCGCTGGCGGCGGGAATAGAATTCCAGATGGGTGGTCATGACCCGCAGGGCGCCACCGGGCGCCAGCAGCACCGCCTCCAGCGCCACCCGCTGCATGCTCGGCACCGCCGGGTCGGCCGGCCAAGGCAGCAGATGCCTGAACCCCGAGCCCATTGGATGTTCCAACTCAGAATGCGGATAACTTTCATCGATTCCCCCGAAACTCACGGTTTTGTTACAACGCATTCCCGAACTTTCCTGCTAACATCGGCGGCACTGAGCATGACACAGTGGCCCAGACATGGCATCCATGACTCCGATGCGATATTTCTCGACAAGAACCCTTAGGGAGAGCGGGAACACATGAGCAAGACCATTATGCTGGTGGACGATTCGGCAACGATCCTGCTGTCCATCTCCAACATTCTGACCAAGGCCGGCTATGCCGTCGAAAAGGCGAGCAACGCCAACGACGGCCTCAACAAATTCAAGGGCGGCGTCAAGGTCGATCTCCTGATCACCGACCTGAACATGCCCGGCATGAACGGCATCGACTTCATCAAGGAAGTCCGCAAGCTGCCGAACTACAAGTTCATGCCCATCCTGTTCCTGACGACCGAATCCCAACAATCCAAGCGCGCCGAAGCCAAGGCTGCCGGCGCTTCCGGCTGGCTGGTGAAACCCGCCACGGCCGACGAGTTGCTCAACACCATCAAGCTCGTCGTGCGCTGAGGAGCCGGAAGCATGGACTTCGCCCTGCTGGCACGGCGTGCAACCCTCGTCTTTTTGGTCGTCGGCTTGGCGGCCGGAACCATCGTTTATTTCTTCAACGATTACTTCCACACCTATTTCCTGCCGAAACTGGGCCTTTCGTCCCCCATGGGCGATGCCGTCGGCACGGTGCTGATCGTGGCAGCCGCCTACATCGGCCAGCGCATCGTCTCCCTCGCCTTCTACAAGGACTCCATGCTCGGTCTGTCGCGCCGGGAGGAAGAGGACAGCCTGCGCGCCACGACCTTCGTCGATGCCGCCGAGCAGGTGGCGGGGGAACTCAAGCATGTGCCCAGCTACAACAACGTGGTGCGCAAGCAATTGGAGACCGTCGTCACGGAAACCGAGAAGGCGGCCTTCGACATCTCGTCCCAGCTCCAGACCATCGACGAGGTCGTCTCCCACCTGAGCAACTTCGTCAATACCAGCAGTGCCCAGTCCAATGAACTGCTGGCGGAATCCGAAGCCCGCATCGAGAAGAACCGGGCCCTCCTCACCACCCTCGACCAGTACATCCAGCAGCGCATGTCGGCGGTGGAAGAAGACCAGCAACGCGTCGCCCAGGTCGTCAACGAGGCGAAGTCCCTCGGCACCCTGGTCCAGCTCATCAAGAGCATCTCCAGCCAGACCAACCTGCTGGCCCTCAACGCCGCCATCGAGGCGGCCCGCGCCGGCGAGGCCGGACGGGGCTTCGCCGTCGTCGCCGACGAGGTGCGCAAGCTGTCTGCCGCAACCGATCAGGCCGTCACCCAGATCAACCAGGGCATCCAGCGGGTCGCCGGCTCCATCGAGACCCAGTTCCAGGACAAGCTCGACGTCACCAGCATCGAGGCCGAGCGCAGCGCCCTGCAAAGCTTCGCCACCCAGCTCGAAGAGCTGGGCACCAGCTACCAGGAAGTCACGCGCCATGAGGCGGAAGTCATGGCCACCGTCGGCGACAGCAGCCGCCGCCTCGGCGACATGTTCATGAACGCCCTCGCCAGCGTCCAGTTCCAGGACGTGACGCGCCAGCAGATCGAGCAGGTCATCGACGCCCTGAACCGCCTCGACCACCAGGCCCAGCTGCTGGCCACGCGCCTGGAAGACTTCGAGAACCCGGAATTCGCGATGCAGCCCCTGTCCGAGCATCTCGACCAGATCTACAGCAACTATGTGATGGACTCCCAGCGCGACACCCATCACCAAGCCACCGGAACCCGGGCCGCCGGCACCGCCAGCAGCGGCCCCAAAGTAGAGCTGTTCTGAACGTCCTGCAAAATCGGGAGGAACCGATGAGCGAAAGCAGCAGCACCACGGATGTCGGCCGACTGATCCTCAGTGCCGACCTGACGATCTACAACGCCATCGAGGCCAAGAACCAGTTAATCGACGCCGTGCACACGGCCCAGACCCTGGAACTCGACCTCGCCCAGGTGGGCGAAATGGACACCGCCGGCTTTCAGTTGCTGGTGCTGGCCAAGCGGGAAAGCCAGAAACTCGGCCGCACCCTGCGCATCGTCGCCCACAGCCCGGCCGTGCGCGAAGTGATCGAGTTCTACAACATGGTCGCCTTCTTCGGCGATCCCCTGGTCATCACGGCGGCGGAAAGGAACTGAGATGGACGAGATTTTCAGCGTCTTCGCCGTCGAGGCCCACGAACAGCTGGAGGCCATGGAAGCCGGCCTGCTGCAGCTGGAGCAGGGCGACCGGGACCCGGAAACCATCAACGGCGTGTTCCGCGCCGCCCATACCATCAAGGGGGCTTCCGGCGTCGTCGAGATCACCGTGGTGGAGAAATTCACCCACGTGCTCGAAAACGTCCTCGACCGGCTGCGCACCAACGAGATCCAGGTCAGCGGCGAACTGATCTCCGCCCTGCTCAAGGGCTGTGACCACATCGGCGCCCTCCTCGACATGGTCGCCAGCGGCCAGATGGAGGCCGACGACGACCTCAAGGCCTCCGGCGAAGCCATCGCCGACGAACTGCGCACCTACGCGGGCGGCGCGCCGAGCCCGGCGAAATCCGGCCTGCCCGGCGAGCACGCCGGCGAAGTCCAGCGCGACGGCGGCGGCGACCATGCCATCACCGATTGCTGGCACATCTCCATCCGCTTCGGCCGCGACGTGCTGAAGAACGGCATGGACCCCCTGGCCTTCCTGCGCTACCTGCTCTCCCTCGGCGAGATCGTGCATCTGACGACCCTGGCCGACGCCATGCCGGAAGCCGATGCCATGGACCCGGAAGCCTGCTACCTGGGCTTCGAGATCAACTTCCGCAGCCACGCCACCAAGGACCAGATCGAGAACGTCTTCCAGTTCTGCCGCGACGAATGCGACCTGCAGATCCTGCCGCCCAACAGCAAGGTGGTGGACTACATCGAACTCATCTCGCACCTGCCCGAAGAGACCATGCGGCTGGGCGAAATCCTCGTCAAGTCCGGCGCCCTGACCCAGGAGGAACTCGACGAAGGCCTCGTCCTCCAGCAGAAGGCGGCCGTTGCCGCCAAGGCAGCCGACGAACCGGCGCCGCAGCTGGGCGAAATCCTCGTCGAACAGAAGATCGTCCAGCCCGAGATCGTCGAAGCCGCCGCCGTCAAGCAGAAGCAGGTTTCCGACAAGAAGGCCGCCGAGGCCCGCCTGATCCGCGTTCAGGCCGACAAGCTCGACCAGCTCATCGATCTGGTCGGCGAACTGGTGATCGCCGGCGCATCGGCGAACCTGCTGGCCCAGAAGAGCGGCCAGACCACCCTGGTCGAAGCGACCTCGGTGCTGTCGCGCCTCGTGGAAAACATCCGCGATTCCGCCCTGCAGCTGCGCATGGTGCAGATCGGCGAAACCTTCACCCGCTTCCACCGCGTGGTACGGGACGTTTCCAAGGAAATCGGCAAGGAGCTCGAACTGTCCATCTCCGGCGCCGAAACCGAGCTCGACAAGTCCGTGGTGGAAAAGATCGGCGACCCCCTCATGCACCTGGTCCGCAACGCCATGGACCACGGCATCGAGGCCTCCACCGAACTGCGTCTCCAGCGCGGCAAGCCGGCCGCCGGCCATGTGGGCCTCAACGCCTACCACGACTCCGGCAGCATCGTCATCGAAGTCACCGACGACGGCGGCGGCCTGCCCAAGGAAAAGATCCGCAACAAGGCCATCGAGCGCGGCCTCATCCAGCCGACCCAGGTGCTGACGGACCAGGAGATCGCCAACCTGATCTTCGAACCCGGCTTCTCGACGGCGGAAAAAGTCACCAACCTGTCCGGTCGCGGCGTCGGCATGGACGTGGTGAAGAAGAATATCGCCGCCCTGCGGGGCACCGTCGAGGTCCAGTCGGTCGAGGAACAGGGCTCCAAGTTCATCATCCGCCTGCCCCTGACCCTGGCCATCATCGACGGCTTCCTCACCAGCGTCGCCGGCTCATCCTACGTCATCCCCCTCGACCTGGTGGTCGAGTGCATCGAACTGAAGAACATCAGCGAAGACCGCGACTACCTCAACCTGCGCGGCGAGGTCCTGCCCTTCGTGCGCCTGCGCGAGCTGTTCGAGGTCGAAAGCGAAACCCCGCCGCGCGAAAACGTGGTGGTCATCCAGTTCCAGGGGCAGAAGGCCGGCATCGTCGTCGACCACCTGCTCGGGGAATTCCAGACGGTCATCAAGCCCCTGGGCACGATCTTCCGCCATGTGCGCGGCATCGCCGGCTCCACCATCCTCGGCAGCGGCGAAGTGGCCCTGATCCTCGACGTGCAGTCGCTGGTGCAGCGCTGCGCGAGCCTTGAGGAGCAGCACGCCAAGGCCGGCACCACGAAACCGAAGCAGCTCTCCAGTACCTAGACCCCGTTCCAGAACTTCACCACGAGCTTCACGGAGGAATCATGTTGAACAACCTGAAAATCAGCCTCAAGCTGGGCATCGGCTTCGCCATCCCGCTCATCCTGCTGGTGCTCGTCGCCGGCGTCGGCATCACGCGCCTGGCCCAGCTCGACGACGAAATGAACCTGATCGTCAACGACCGCTTCCCGAAGACGGTCTGGGCCAACGACATGGTCGACGCCCTCAACACGATTGCCCGGTCGGCCCGTAACGCGGCGCTAGTCACCAAGCCCGAGGACCAGCAGAAGGAACTGGAGCGCATCCCCGAACAACGGAAGATCCTCGGCGAGCGGCTCGATAAGCTGGAAAAGACCATCACCACCCCTGAAGGCAAGGCCCTGCTGGCAAAGATGATCGAGTCCCGCAAGACCTATGTGCCCCAGCAGGAGCACTATATTGAGCTGATCAAGGCGGGCAAGAAGGCGGAAGCTCTTGACCATCTGCTGACGACGATGCGCACGACCCAGAACGCCTACTTCAAGGGCATCAATGACCTGATCGCCTACCAGACCGAGCTGATGAACAAGGCCGGCAAGGAAGCGAACGCCACCTACCAGGCAGCCCGCACCATGATGATTGCCCTCGGCGTCGTCGCCGTCCTGCTCACCCTGGTCCTCGCCTTCATCATCACCCGCGGCATCACCGGTCCCGTCGGTCGTGTCGTCGAAGGTGCGAAAAAGATGGCCGCCGGCGACTTCAACTTCGAACTCAAGTCCGACGCCAAGGATGAAGTGGGCGAGGTCATCCGCGCTGTCGGTTCCGTCCAGGCCGCCGTGCAGGCCATGACGGCCGACGCCAACATGCTGGCCAAGGCCGCCGTCGAAGGCAAACTCGCCACGCGCGCCGACGCGAGCAAGCACCAGGGCGACTTCCAGGCCATCGTCAAGGGCGTGAACGACACCCTCGACGCCGTCATCGGCCCGCTGAACGTCGCCGCCACCTACGTGGACCGCATCTCCAAGGGCGACATCCCGCCCAAGATCACCGACTCCTACAACGGCGACTTCAACACCATCAAGAACAACCTCAACCAGGCCATCGACGCCGTCAACAAGCTCATCGCCGACGCCAACCTGCTCGCCAAGGCCGCCGTGGACGGCAAGCTCGCCACCCGCGCCGACGCCGCCGCCCACCAGGGCGACTTCCGCAAGATCGTCGAGGGCGT
>JAOTRT010000002.1 GCA_030247725.1 Candidatus Nitricoxidireducens bremensis | reverse complement strand
GCCCATAGGCCGGAAACGGCCTGCGAGTTGCGCCCCGTGGGGCGAATTTCGCCGCCATTTCAAAGCCCTCGGCAGGAATCGCGCTCGTCGCCTTCATCTGTTGCTACTTGTTCAGGCCTTCCCTAGGAAATAAATCCCCATTGGTATTGCGACAAAGGCGACGACCACAATCAGAAAGAGTGTCACCGGATTTCCTCTCGGAGCAACTAGTCTGCTCAGTGTATTTGGAATGCTGATGCTATGCCCCATCCTAGCACCATGCCATTGGGGTTGTTCATTGGCTCACAAGGCGCCGCCGAAGGCATCGGTTGCGATGCGACCAACTTAGCGGGCGCGCGTGGCGGGGGCAGCGTGGCCGATGATGGCGGCGGCGCCTTGCGCTCCGATGGTTCAGCCGGACAGGCCCGATTTGCTATGATTCCCGGCCCGATCACTGCTACCGACGATTCGACAATGACCGCCATCCCTGCCCCCGCTGCCATCACCTCCTTCAAGGCGCCCCGGCGCACGCTCATGGGCCCCGGCCCGTCCGACATGCATCCGCGCGTGCTCGCGGCCCTCGGCCAGCCGGTCATCGGCCATCTGGACCCGGCTTTCGCCGGCATGATGGACGAGCTGAAGGTGTTGCTGCGCTACGCCTTCCAGACGGAGAACGCACTGACCTTCGCCGTCTCCGGTCCCGGTTCCGTGGGCATGGAAACCTGCTTCGTGAATCTGGTGGAGCCGGGCGACAAGGTGATCGTCTGCCGCAATGGCGTCTTCGGCGGGCGCATGATCGAGAATGTGGAACGCTGCGGCGGTGTTGCCGTGGTGGTGGAGGACACCTGGGGCGAGCCCGTCGATCCGCAGAAGGTGGCCGATGCGCTGAAGGCCAATCCCGATACCAAGGTGGTCGCCTTCGTCCATGCGGAAACCTCCACGGGCGCCCAGTCCGACGCGGCGGCCCTGTGCGCCCTGGCGCGGGAGGCGGGGGCCCTGTCCATCGTCGATACGGTCACGTCCCTCGGCGGGACGCCGGTGCTGGTGGATGCCTGGGGGGCGGACGCCGTCTATTCGGGCAGCCAGAAGTGCCTGTCCTGCGCGCCGGGCCTTTCGCCCGTCACCTTCTCGCCGCGGGCGGTGGAAAAGGTGAAGTCGCGCAAGAAGAAGTGCCAGAGCTGGTTCATGGACCTGAACCTGGTGCTCGGCTACTGGAACGCCGAGAATCGCACCTACCACCACACGGCCCCGGTCAACAGCCTCTACGCCCTGCACGAGTCTTTGGTGATGCTTAGGGAGGAAGGTCTGGAGGCGGCCTGGGTGCGCCATCGCGACCAGCATCTGGCCCTCAAGGCGGGATTGGAGGCTTTGGGTCTGCACTTCGTGGTGCGTGAGGACGCGCGCCTGCCCCAACTCAACGCCGTCTATGTGCCCGAAGGCGTGACCGATGCCGAGGTGCGCAAGCGGCTGCTGAAGGACTTCAACCTGGAGATCGGCGCCGGCCTCGGGCCGCTGGCCGGCAAGGTGTGGCGCTTCGGTCTCATGGGCCATTCCTGCCACGCGGGCAACGTGAGCCTGTGCCTGTCGGCCCTGGAATCCGTGCTGACCGACATGGGCTACGCAATGCCCTGAGGTCCTGCGTCGGAAATGAAAATGCCGGCCCCGGGCCGGCATTTTTGTTGGTGCGCAGTGCGGCTTACTTGGCGGCTTTGGCGTCGGCTTCGCACTTCTTCATGAAGGTGCCCTTGGCGGCGCCGTGCAGGGGTTTGCCATCCTTGCTCACGGCTTTGGCTTCGCAGTCCTGGCCCTTGGCCTGACCGACGGGGCCGGCCTCGCCGGTGCATTTCTTCATGAAGGCGTTCTTGGCGGCGCCCGCCAGGGGCTTGCCGTTCTTGCCGACGGCCTTGGCTTCGCAATCGCCGCCGGCAGCGGCGGCGGCCGGCGCCGACGGCGCGGCGGGGGTGTCCTTCGCCTCTTCCTTGGCGGGCGGCTTGGCGAAGGCCAGGTTGGCGGCGAACAGCGAGACGATGGCGGTGGCGAGCAGTTTGTTCATGGCGTTCTCCCGTGATGGTGTTGGTCCTGCGAAAGGATAACGTCGGCGAACGGGACTCAGTTGACGCCTTCGTCGCCGTTTTCCAGCGCCTGCTGCTGGCGGTCGAGGAATTCCTGCATGGTGTCGATGCCGCGCAGGTAGAGGATGGTGGCGCGTACGGCGGCTTCCAGCAGCACGGCCAGGTTGCGGCCGGCGGCCACCGGCAACACCACCTTGCGGATCGGCACGCCGAGGATGGTCTCGGTCTGGGCATCCAGCGGCAGGCGCGCCATCTCGGGCACGCCGGGGTGGGGGCGCTGCAGGTGCACGATGAGCTTGAGCTTCATCTTGCGCCGGCAGGCGGTTTCGCCGAAGACGGTGCGGATGTTCAGGAGGCCCAGGCCGCGCACTTCGAGGAAGTCCTTGAGGAGTTCGGGGCAGCGGCCTTCGAGGGCGTCCGGGGCGACGCGGGAGACTTCCACCACGTCGTCGGCCACCAGGCCGTGGCCGCGGGAGATGAGTTCCAGGCCCAGTTCGCTCTTGCCGACGCCGGAGTCGCCCGTGATGAGTACGCCCATGCCGAGCACATCCATGAACACGCCGTGGAGCGTAATGGTCTCGGCCAGATAGCGGGAGACGTAGAGCCGCAGGGCGTCGATGACGGCGGCGGCCGACTGGGGCGTGGTGAACAGCGGGGTGTCGCTGGCTTCGCAGGCCTCGCGGATGATGTCGATGACCTCGCAGCCGTCGGCGACGATCAGCGCCGGCGGCTTGGCGGAGATGATCTCGTGGATATGGTGCCGCATCTTCTCCGGCGAGTGCTTGCCGGTCCAGGTGATCTCGGGCGAACCCAGGACCTGGAGGCGGTCCGGGTGGATCAGGTTTAGGTGGCCGACCAGATCGGCGGGGGAAACGTCGTCATGGGTGACCGAGACGACCCGGTTGAGGGTGCCGCAGACCCAGGAGAGCTGCAGCCGGGCGCGGTTGCGCTCGAACAGCTGGGCGATGATCAGCTGGCGGACTGCCACTGCTGGAAGAGTTCGTAGGTGGCGACGGCGTCCGTGGTGCCGGCCAGCTGTTCGCGGAAAGTCTTGTCGGAGAACATCTGGGCCAGTTCGGACAGCAACTGCAGATGGTGCTCGGTGGCGGCCTCGGGGACCAGCAGCACGAACAGCAGGTCCACCGGCTTGCCGTCGGGGGAGTCGAACTGGACCGGAGCGGACAGGTGCAGGAAGGCGCCCTTGGCTTCCTTCAGGCCCTTGATGCGGCCGTGGGGAATGGCGATACCCATGCCCAGGCCCGTGGAGCCGAGCTTTTCGCGGGCGAAGAGGGCGTCGTAGACCTGACTGCGGCCGATGCCATGGTTGTTCTCGAACAGCAGGCCGGCCTGTTCGAAAACCCGTTTCTTGCTGCTCGCATCGAGGCCGGTGAGGACGTTCTCGCGGGGCAGGAGTTTGGCGATGTGGTTCATCTGGGATTCCTGGCCGGAGGAGGGACTCCTCCGGATTGGGGGCGGAGTATATACCCCGTCCCCCGGCTCCGGAACCGTTACTCGGTGGCGGCGCGCTTGTCGTGCTGGTGGTTGTTGTGTTTTTCCTTGTGCTTCACCACCTGGCGGTCGAGCTTGTCGGCGACGGTGTCGATGGCGGCGTACAGGTCGGCTTCCTCGCTGTCGGCGAAGATGTCCTTGCCCTTGACGTGCAGGGTGACCTCGGCCTTCTGCTTGAGCTTCTCGACCGACAGGATCACATGGACGCTGGTGACATGGTCGAAGTGCCGGATCACGCGGTCCAGCTTCGCGGTGACGTAATCGTGCAGGGCGGGCGTGACTTCGATGTGATGTCCGGTGATTTTCAGGTTCATGATGTCTCCTTAGAGCGTCTTTCTCAGGTTAACCGGCGGAATGTTCAGGGATTCGCGATACTTGGCGACCGTGCGCCGCGCGACGACGATTCCCTGTTCGCCGAGGATTTCCGCGATCTTGGCGTCCGAGAGCGGCTTGTGGCCGTCCTCGGCACTTACCAGCTGCTTGATCAGCGCCCGGATCGCGGTGGATGAGGCAGCGCCGCCCGTGTCGGTGGCGACGTGGCTGCCGAAAAAATACTTGAGTTCGAAAATGCCGCGCGGACTCGCCAGATACTTCTGGGTGGTGACGCGCGAAATGGTGGATTCGTGCAGTTCGACGGTCTCGGCGATCTCCCGCAGGGTCAGGGGCCGCATGGCCACCTCGCCGTGGTCGAAGAAGGCCCGCTGGCGGTCCACGATGGCCTGGGCGACGCGCAGGATGGTGTCGAAGCGCTGCTGCACGTTCTTGATCAGCCACTTGGCTTCCTGCAGCTGGCCCGAGAGGTTCGCGCCGCCGCTGCTGCGGGACTTCTGCAGCAGGTCCGCGTAGAGGCGGTTGATGCGCAACCGGGGCATGGCGTCCGGGTTGAGGCTGGCGACCCAGTTGCCGCGGTATTTGCGCACGGTCACGTCCGGGATCACGTAGCGGGTGTCCAGCGGCGCGTACTGGGCACCGGGGCGCGGGTTGAGGGAGCGGATCAGGGCGTGGGCGGCCCGCAGGGCGTCGTCGTCGCAGCCCAGCGCCTTCTTGATGCGGGCGAAGTCCCGCGCCGCCAGGTGGTCCAGGTGGTTGCGGACGATGACGGCGGCCAGGTCGCGCACCGGCGAGGCCGGTTCGTTGATCAGTTGCAGGGACAGGCACTCCTGCGGGCTGCGGGCGCCGATGCCCGGCGGGTCCAGGTTCTGCAGGTGGCGCAGGGCGATGGCCAGCTCTTCGAGCAGTTCCTCCCGTTCCTCGCCGATGCCGTCGGGCAGCACATCGGCCAGTTCTTCCAGGTTCTGGGTCAGGTAACCGTCCTCGTCGAGGGCTTCCACCAGGAAGGACACCAGGGCCCGTCCCCGGTCGTCGATCTGGGTCAGGCCCAACTGGGCGTTGAGATGGTCCCGCAGGCTGGTGGCGGCGGCCTGGATCTCGCCGGTGTCGGGGTCGCTCTCGTCGTTGGGGTCGCGGGAGCCGTGCCCGCCGGGCATTTCCGTGCCCCAGCCGAGTTCCTCGCCCATCGGGGGCCGCTCATCGCCATTGGCGTTCTGGGCCTCGACCGGCTGCACCGTCGCCATGGCGTCGGAGGACTGGGAGTAGGTCGTCAGGCTCATGGCATCGCCCGGCTCCTCGCGTTCGAGCAGCGGGTTCTCCTGCAGGGCCTGTTCGATTTCCTGATTGAGCTCCAGCGTCGACAGCTGCAACAGGCGGATGGACTGCTGCAACTGCGGGGTCAGCGCGAGATGCTGGGAAAGCTTGAGCTGGAGTGTCTGTCTCATAAGGCCAAGGAAGGCGATGCCCTCTTACATCCTGAAGTGCTCGCCTAAATACACCTTGCGCACGTTCTCATTCTGGACGATTTCCTCCGGATGTCCAGCCGCCAGCACTTCGCCGGCGTTGATGATGGTCGCCCGGTCGCAAATGCCCAGGGTTTCCCGCACGTTATGGTCGGTGATGAGGACGCCGATGCCGCGCTCCTTGAGGAAGCGGATGATCTTCTGGATGTCGATGACGGCGATGGGGTCCACGCCGGCGAAGGGTTCGTCCAGCAGGATGAAACGGGGACTGGTGGCCAGCGCCCGGGCGATCTCGACGCGGCGGCGTTCGCCCCCCGAGAGGGCCATGGCCGGCTGGTCGCGCAGATGGGTGATGTGGAGTTCCTCCAGCAGTTCCTGGAGCCGGTTCTCGACCTCGTCGGCTTGCAGGTCCTGCAGTTCCAGCACGGCGCGGATGTTGTCGCCGGCGGAAAGCTTGCGGAACACCGAGTTCTCCTGGGGCAGGTAGGAAAGCCCCATCTGGGCGCGGCGGTGGATCGGCAGGTGGGTGATCTGGGACGCATCGATGTAGATGCCGCCGCCGTCGGCGGCAACGAGGCCGACGATCATGTAGAAGCAGGTGGTCTTGCCGGCGCCGTTGGGTCCCAGCAGGCCGACGACTTCGCCGCTGCCGACCTCGAAGGAAACGTCCCGCACGACGACGCGCGACTTGTACTGCTTGCGCAGGTTGGTGACCGAAAGGGTGGTGACGGCGGCGTTCAAGCTTCAGGGTCCTTGAGGAGCTTGCGGATCACATCCGCGGAAAAGCCGCGGCTCTGGAGGAAGCGGGCCTGGCGCGCCCATTCGCGGGCGTCGGCCGGCGTCGTGCCGAATTTGCGCGCCCAGATTTCCCTGGCGCGGGAAAGTTCGTCCGGGGTGTCGGCGGCGGCGAGCTGCTCCTCCACCAGTTCGCCGGCGATGCCCTTGGCGCGCAGGGTCTGGCGCAGCTTGGCGGCGCCGAAGCGCGCCGCGTTGCCGCGCAGATAGGCCTCGGCGTAGCGGGCGTCCGACAGCAGGCCGGAGGCGGTGAGTTCGGCGAGCACGGCTTCGATGTCTTCCTGGGTTCCGTCGGCGGCAAGTTTGCGGGCCAGCTCGGCGCGGGAATGCTCCCGGCGCGCCAGCAGGCGGATGGCCCGCGCCTTCAGATCATTCACTCGGCCTCGGCTGCGGGAACGGAGGCGGCGGTGACGCCCACGGCGGCACGTACCTTGTTCTCGATCTCGCGGGCCAGCTCGGGACGCTCGCGCAGGAACTCGCGGGTCTTGTCCTTGCCCTGGCCGATCTTCTCGCCGTTGTAGGAGTACCAGGCGCCGGACTTCTCGACGATCTTGTGCTCGACGCCCAGCTCGATGATCTCGCCCTCGCGGGAGATGCCTTCTCCGTAGAGGATGTCGAAATGGGCCTCGCGGAAGGGCGGCGCCACCTTGTTCTTGACGACCTTGACCTTGGTCTCGTTGCCGACCACCTCGTCGCCGCTCTTGATGGCGCCGGTGCGGCGGATGTCCATGCGCACCGAGGCGTAGAACTTCAGGGCGTTGCCGCCCGTGGTGGTCTCCGGGTTGCCGAACATGACGCCGATCTTCATGCGGATCTGGTTGATGAAGATCACCAGGGTGTTGGTGCGCTTGATGTTGGAGGTCAGCTTGCGCAGGGCCTGGGACATGAGGCGGGCCTGCAGGCCGGGCAGCTGGTCGCCCATCTCGCCCTCGATTTCGGCGCGGGGCACCAGGGCGGCGACGGAGTCGATGACGATGAGGTCGATGCCGCCTGAACGCACCAGCATGTCGGCGATTTCCAGGCCCTGTTCGCCGGTGTCCGGCTGGGAGATCAGCAGGTCGGGCACATTGACGCCCAGCTTGCCGGCATAGACCGGGTCGAGGGCATTCTCGGCGTCGATGTAGGCGGCCACACCGCCGGCCTTCTGGATTTCGGCGACGACCTGCAGACACAGGGTCGTCTTGCCCGAGGATTCGGGACCGTAAATCTCGACCACGCGACCCCGCGGCAGGCCGCCGACGCCCAGCGCGATGTCGAGGCCGAGGGAGCCGGTGGAGACGACCTGGAGGTCGTTCTCGATCTGGCCTTCGCCCATTTTCATGATGGAGCCCTTGCCGAATTGCTTTTCGATCTGGGCCAGGGCGGCCTGGAGGGCCTTCGCTTTGTTGTCGTCCATCGTGGTTCCTTCCTGAAGTCTGTTCGGATTATGGCACAGTTCTTGCGCCGGTCACGGGCCCAAAAGGAGAATCAAGTGCTGGAGGGCATGGACGACGGATTGTCGTCGCACCGACTCCCGGTCGCCGACGTATTGCCGGCGGTCCGTCACAGGCTCTTCCCCTTTGCGGCACCAACCGAAGCATACGGTCCCCACTGGCTTATCCGGTGAGCCACCCGTCGGGCCGGCAACTCCTGTGATAGCCAATGAAATCAATGCATTGGAGTTTTTCAGCGCGCCGACCGCCATTTCGGCGGCGGTTTCCAGGCTCACGGCGCCGTGGGCGGCCAGGGTTTCGGGACTGACGCCGAGCATGGCGATCTTGGCTTCGTTGGAATAAGTGACGAAACCCCGGTCGAACCAGGCCGAGCTACCGGCCGTATGGGTCACGACCTGGGCCACCCAGCCGCCGGTGCAGGATTCCGCGGTCGCAAGAGTGAGCGAGCGCTCACGGAGGCGGGTGCCGATATCCTCGGAAAGACGGGCGAGATCGGCGTCCATCAGAAGATACGGTCGAGGATGGCCTTGAACAGGGCCAGGGTCAGCACCGTGTAGCCGGCGGCCACGGCGTCGTCCATCATGACGCCGAAGCCGTTCTTGACCCGGGTGTCGAACCAGCGGGCCGGCGGCGGCTTCACGATGTCGTAGAAGCGGAACCAGAGGAAGGCCGCCGCCTGCCAGATGATGCCGTCCAGGGAGACGAGAACCCCGTGATGGGAATTCACGAAAGCGGCGGGCACGAACATCAGGGTCGCCCAGAAGGGCACAATCTCGTCCCAGACAATGGAGCCGTGGTCCACCACGCCCAGATGCCGGCCCGTCACATGGCAGCACCAGACGCCGAAAGCGAACATGAAGACGAGGAAGAGGGCGAAATTGGCGTCTTCCGGATAAGCCAGCCGCAGCAGCGGATAGGTGGCCCAGGCGAACAGGGTGCCCGCCGTGCCGGGGGCGAAGACCGACAGTCCGCTGCCGCAGCCGCAGGCGATGAAATGGGCCGGGTGGGCCAGCAGGAAGGACAGGGGGGGCGGCGTGCTTTTCTTGATCACGGGGCGAGCTTACCCAAAACGAAGAGGCTGTGGCGGACGACCGTCAGGCCGTGCCGGGGGCGAAAGGAGTTCTGTGCGGGCCGGGCTTCAGGCCATGCCGGACCCGAAGTGGTCATAGCCGCGACGTTCCAGGGACAGGGGAGCGCCGTTTGCGTCGAGAACCGCGATCTGCCCGGCATCTCCTGCCGTCACGGTTCCGATGCAAGTGAGCGCTAACGGGAGGGTGTTGGCCAGGGCTTCCACCTCGGCGTGGCGTTCGGCCGGGACGGTGAAGGCGAGCTCGTAGTCGTCGCCGCCGGCCAGCAGACAGTCTTGGGCCAGAGCGGTGTCGTTACAGGCTTGAAGGGCGTCGGGAGGCATCCGGTCCTGATGAAGGCTTGCCGCCACGCCGGACTCCTCCAGAATGTGGCCGATGTCCGCCAGCAGGCCGTCGGAAATATCGATGGCGCTGTTGGCGAGACCCCGCAGGGCCAGACCCAGGGCGACCCGGGGCTGGGGCCGGTGCAGGGCGGCGAGGCACGATGTGAGCGCCGGCTCACACAGGACGGTGCGGCCCTGGAGGTGGGCGAGGCCCAGGGCGGCCAGGCCCGGTGCACCGGATACCCAGACCTCGTCGCCGCGGCGGGCACCGGAACGCAGCAGAGCCTTGCCCTCGGGCACTTCGCCGAAAATGGTGACGCAGAAATTGCGCGGGCCTTTGGTAGTGTCGCCGCCGATTACATCCACGCCGAACTCCCCGGCGCAGGCGAAGAAGCCTTCGGCAAAGGCGGCGATCCAGCTTTCGGTGGCGGCGGGCAGGGCAGCGGCCAGCAGGGCCCAGCGGGGCTCGGCGCCCATGGCGGCCATGTCCGAGACATTCACGGCCAGGGTCTTCCAGCCCAGGCCGGCGGGATCGGCGTTCGGCAGGAAATGGGTGCCGGCCACCAGCATGTCGGTGGAGACCACGATGTCCATGCCGGGACGGGGCCGCACGATGGCGCCGTCGTCACCGACGCCGAGCACCGCGTTGCGGGCCGGGCGCCGGAAATAGCGGTCGATCAGGGCAAATTCCGAAGGCATGGCGGGAGGGCCGCCGGAGACTCAGCGGGCCTGTATCTCGGCCGCGCGCAGGGAGGGCGCCAGCTTGTCGAGGACGCCGTTCACGAACTTGTGGCCGTCGGTGCCGCCGAAGGTCTTGGCCAGCTCGATGGCTTCGTTGATGACCACCCGGTAGGGGGTCTCCAGATGCAGCCGGAGTTCGCAGGCGCCCAGCAGCAGAATGCTGCGCTCGATGGGGGAGACTTCATCCCAGGCCCGGTCGATGTGGGGGGCCAGCAGTTCCTGCAGCATGGCCTGTTCGGCGAGGGATTCGCGCAGCAGGGAACGGTAGAGCTCGCCGTCGGCCTTGTCGAAGCCGGCGACCCCTTCGGCCTGGGCCTCGATGGCCGCTTCGTCCTGCTGGCCGACAAAATGCTGGTAGAGCCCCTGGACGACGAATTCCCGCGCACGGCGGCGCGGGTTGGAAGGCTTGCCGCCCCGGGACTTCGGGGTGGCGCCGGCGGCGACGTTCATTTCACCGCCTTCAGCAGGTTGGCCATCTCGATGGCGGCCTGGGCGGCTTCGGTGCCCTTCTGTACCATGCGTACCTCGGCCTGGTCGTCGTTCTCGGTGGTCAGCACGGCATTGGCGATGGGAATGCCGGTAGCGAGCTGCACGTCGGTGATGCCGCGGGCCGATTCGTTGGAGACGATCTCGAAGTGGTAGGTCTCGCCGCGAATCACGGCGCCCAGGGCCACGAGGGCGTCAAAGCGCCCGCTCTGGGCCATGGTCTGGAGCACCAGGGGCAGTTCCAGGGCGCCGGGTACCGTGGCCATGGTCACGTCAGCGGCGGCCACGCCGAGGCGGGCCAGTTCCTTGCAGCAGCCCGACAGCAGGCCGTCGCCCACGTTGGGGTTGAAGCGGCTCATGACGACGCCGACGCGCAGGCCGCTGCCGTCGAGCTTGGGTTCGATTTCCTTGATGTCCTGGCAGCGGGGCATGGCGTTTCCTTAGGTATTGGCGTCTTCGGGGGACAGGTAGCCGCAGACTTCGAGGCCGAAGCCGGCCATGCTGGGCATCTTGCGCGGGCTGGCCAGGAGGCGCATCTTGCCGACGCCCACTTCCCGCAGGATCTGGGCGCCGATGCCGTAGATGCGCGGGTCCCACTTGGCGGCCGGCCGGGCGCCGGGCTCGTCGGCGTTGAGCATGGCGATCAGGTCGCCGCCGGATTCCTTGCGGTGCAGCAGCACGATGACGCCCTTGCCCTGCTTGGCGATGGCCTTCATGGCCTGCTCGACGCTGAAGCTGTGGCGGCGGCTCGAACAGTCGAGGAAATCCAGCACCGAGATCGGCTCGTGCACGCGCACCAGGGTTTCCTCGGCGGGCGAGATCTCGCCGCGGGTCAGGGTCAGGTGCACCTCGCCGCTGGTCTTGTCCGAGTAGGCGCGCAGGCGGAAGCTGCCGTGGGCGCAGGCGATCTCCTTGTCGGCGACGCACTCGACGAGCTTTTCGTTCTCGCTGCGGTAGTGGATGAGGTCGCGGATGGTGCCGATCCTGAGGCCGTGTTCCCTGGCGAACTCGATGAGCTCCGGCAGGCGCGCCATGGTGCCGTCGTCGTTCATGATCTCGCAGATCACCGCGGCGGGCTCGCAACCGGCCATCTGGGAGAGGTCGCAGCCGGCCTCGGTATGGCCGGCGCGCACCAGCACGCCGCCGTTCTGGGCCATGAGCGGGAAGATGTGGCCGGGCTGGATGATGTCGCTGGGTTTGGCGTTCTTCGCTACGGCCGCCTGCACGGTGCGGGACCGGTCGGCGGCCGAGATGCCGGTGGTCACGCCTTCCGCCGCCTCGATGGAAAGGGTGAAGGCGGTGCCGTGGGGCGTCTTGTTGTCGCGCACCATCAGGGGCAGGTCGAGCTGGCGGCAGCGGGCCTCGGTGAGCGTCAGGCAGATGAGGCCGCGGCCGAACTTAGCCATGAAGTTGATGGCCTCGGGCGTCACGTGGTCGGCGGCGAGGACGAGGTCGCCCTCGTTCTCGCGGTCCTCCTCGTCCACGAGGATGACCATCTTGCCGGCACGCATGTCGGCGACGATGTCCTGGATGGGGCTGATGCTCATGATGGGGGTAAGTCCGGTGTGGGGTCGCGCATTTTACGCCTTGGCTTGTGGATTCAACATCCGCTCGACGTATCGCGCGATCAAATCGACTTCCAGATTGACCCGGCTGCCGGGCGCCAGGCGCTTCAGGGTGGTGACTTCCACCGTATGGGGGATCAGGTTGATGGAGAACTTGCGGCCCTTGACCCGGTTGGTGGTCAGGGAGACGCCGTCCACCGTCACCGAGCCCTTGCGGGCGATGTACTTGGCGAGCTCCTTCGGCGTCTTGATGACGAGTTCGTGGGACTCGCCGATGCGGTCGAACTTGAGCACCTCGCCGACGCCGTCCACATGACCCGACACCAGATGGCCGCCGATGAAGTCGGAGAGGCGCATGGCCTTCTCCAGGTTCACCTCGTTGCCGGCGGCGTCCAGGCCGACGGTGCAGTCCAGGGTCTCGCGGGAGACATCTACCTGGTAGCTGTTCCGCTTCTTGGCGATCACCGTCAGGCAGACGCCGCCGTGGGCGACGGAATCGCCGATGGCGACGTTGGCGAGTCCCAGGCCCGGCGCCTCGACGGTGAGGCGGACGCCCTTCTCCAGGGGCTGCACTTGGGTGATCTTGCCGGTGGCGGTGATGATGCCGGTGAACATGGAGGATTCTCCGCGGATAGGGTGTCAGGAACGGCCGGCCTGGGCCGACTTCAGGAGGGGCAGGAACTGCTCGGCCGCCATGTAGCCGACGACGCGCAGGTTGGGAATCTCGCGGCCCTGGGCGTCGAAGAAGATGATGCCCGGCGGGCCGAAGAGGCCGAAACGCTTGAGCAGGGCCTTGTCATCGTCGCTGTTGGCGGTGACGTCGGCCTGGAGCAGTTTGAACTTGCCCATCTCGGCGGCTACCGTCGGATCGGCGAAGGTGAATTTCTCCATCTCCTTGCAGGAGACGCACCAGTCGGCATAGAAGTCCAGCATCACCGGCTGTTTCGCGGACTTGAGTTGCTCGTCGAGTTCCTCGATGGACAGCAGGCGGTCGAACCTGGGGCCGTGGGCCACGGCGGACGATGCGGTCGCGCCGCCGCGCAGGAAGCCCAGGGGCTGCAGGGGGTCCCGGGCGCCGCCGAGCATGCCCAGCAGCATGGCGGCGCCGGCCAGCAGCAACAGCACGCCGAAACCCTTCCACAACTTGCGCCAGCCCGAGGCGTTGGGCGGCAGCGGGTCGAGGGCGTGGAGGTAGATGGCCGGCAGGATCAGCAGCAGGGACCAGCCCAGCATCTGGCTCCAGGCCGGGATGACGGGAGACACCATCCAGAGGGCGGTGGCCAGCATGACGACGCCGAAGAACTTCTTCACCGCCTCCATCCAGGGGCCGGCCTTGGGCAGGAAGGAGCGGGAGAACACACCCACCACCAGCAGCGGCACACCCATGCCCAAGCCCATGGCGAACAGGGCCGCGCCGCCCAGCACCGCGTCGCCGGTCTGGGCGATGTAGAGCAGCGCCCCGGCCAGGGGTGCGGCGACGCAGGGGCCGACGATCAGGGCCGAGAGGGCGCCCATGACGGCGATGGCCGACAGGGAACCGCCCTGGCGGTTGGCGGTGTCCGAAAGCCGGCTTTGCAGGGCACTCGGCAGCTGCAGTTCGTAGAAGCCGAACATGGACAGGGAGAGCACCACGAAAACCAGGGCGAAGGCCGAGAGCACCCAGACGTTCTGCAGGGCGTTCGACAGCAGGGTGCCCGAGAAGCCGGCGGCCACGCCCACCACGGCGTAGGTGACGGCCATGCCCAGCACGTAGGCCAGGGAGAGCATGAAGGCGCGGGTGTGGGTCACGGCGTGGCCGTGATTGACGATGATGCCCGACAGGATGGGCACCATGGGGAACACGCAGGGCGTGAAGGAGAGCAGCAGGCCGAAGCCGAGGAAGCTCGCCAGCACCAGCCAGAAGCTGCCGTGCTTCAGCAGCGTGGCGATGCGCGAGGATTCGTTGCCGCCGGCATCCGTCTCGGCCGCCGGAGCGGCCGGCGCCACCGACATGGCGGGAGAGGCGCCGCGGGACAAGGCCGGGACCGGCGCTTCGGCCCCCGCCGCGGCGAGCTTCACGTTCGCCTGCTGGGGCAGGGGCGGGTAACAGACGCCTTCGTCCCAGCAACCCTGGGAGTTGGCCTTGAGGACGAATTCGCCGCTGCCGGCTTCCACGGGGATGGCGATGCGCAGATCGCCCCGGTAGGTTTCCACCTTGCCGAAGAACTCGTCGTCCTTGACCTTGCCGGAGGGGAACTTCGGTGTGCCGAGCTTCACCGTCGCCGGCTCGGCCGTGAAGCCGATCTTGTCCCGGTACATGTAGTAGCCGTCGGCGATCTGCCAGCGGGCTTCCACGGTCTTCGCGTCGAGGGCGCGGGCCGAGAAGCGGTAGGCCTTCTCGGGTTCCAGGGGTTCGCCGGCGGCATGGGCGCCGGTCCAGGCCAGCAGCAGGAACAGGGAGGCGAGGAATCGTGTCAGCATGGATTGGTCGGTGAAGCGGCGGTTTCGGCGGCGACCCAGGCCAGGTAGCCCGGCAGGCCATGAGCGATTGGGACCGCGATGATCTCGGGAAGTTCGTAGGGATGCAGCGACTGGATCGCCGCTTCCAGGTCCGCGTAGCGGCCGGGGACGGTCTTGATGAGCACCGGCACCTCGGCGGCGTCCTCGATGCGACCTTCCCAGCGATAGACGGAACGGCAGGGGGCGAGGATGTTCACGCAAGCGGCCAGCCGCTCGCCGACCAGATGGGCGGCCAGACGTCGGGCCGACTCCTCGTCCGGCAGGTTGGTCAGGACCAGCAGGGTTTCCATGGACCGATTCTACCCGAGGGCCTTCCGGTCCCCGGAGACGGCGCCGACTTGCCGTCCTATTAGGCGGATTGGAGGCGGCACCCCCTGCCTAGAATCGGTGTCATCGGGGATAGTCCTCGAAAAATCCGGGAGATTCCATTGAACGGACGCGTACAGGCAGGCACCGGCAACGAGGACGTCGAGGAACTCGCCCGCATGGCGGCGGAAAGCCGCGCCGCGGCCGAGGCCCTGCGCCGCCGCAAGGTCGCCGAGCCGTCTTCCGCCGAGCAGGCCGCCCGTGTCGCCGAGGAGTGGCGTGCTCGGGAGCGCACCGAGGCCGAGCAGGCCACCGCCGCGAAGGCGCGGGTACGCAGCGAGGCGGAAACCCTCGAAGCGACGCGCCGCCGCATCGACGCCGAGGCCAACCTGCGCAAGCACGCCATCCTGCGTGCCGAGGCCGAAGCCGAGGCCGAACGCCTGGTGCGCGAGCGCATCGACGCGGCGCGCCACGCCCTGGAGCAGCATCGCCTGCTGGAACTGGCCGAGAACGAGGCCGCCTCCCTTGCCAAGATACGCATCAATGCCGAGCGGGCCCTCGCCGTCCATGAGGAGGCCCGCGCGGAAGCCGAGCGGGCCCGTGAACTGGCCGCCATCAACCGCACCCAGGCCGAGAACGAAGCGGCCCAGCAGTTGCGCCGCCGCGAAACCGCCGAAGCCGAGGTTCGGCGCAATGCCGAAGCCCGCGCGCTGGCGGAGCGCGAAGCGGCCGAAGCGGCCCAGCGGCATCGGGACGCCGCCGAGAGCCTGGACCGGGAGCGGGAAGCGCGCCGCCAGGCGGAACTGGAAGCCGCCCGCGCCCGTCGTAGCGGCATGCTGGCGCGGCTCGCCGCCGCCTGGGCCCATGTCCGCTATGCCCCGCCCTTGCGGGCCGGTGCCGCAGCGTTGGTCGTCGGCATGGTGATCGGACTGATGTACGCCGACAGGCTGCCGTCTTTCGGTGGCGGGGCGGCGGTGATTCCGGAGGACAGTCCCGGCGTCGTCCCCAGGCTCCAGCTGGATCGCAACTTCCAGAAGCTGCCCGGCTGAGGGCCTAGGTCAGTAGCCGCCGCCGCGTCAGTACCAGGGCGGTGCCGAAGGCCGGCAAGCCCACGCCCGTCAGCACCGCCACATGGAGCCATACCGCCACCGGCACCTCGCCGAACAGCAGCGGTCGCACCAGTTGCACCGCATGGGTCAGCGGCAGGATCGCAGCCACCGACTGGACGGCCGGCGGCAACTGGTCCACCGGGAAGAAGACGCCGGAGAGCAGGGTCATGGGCGTCACGAACAGCGTGAAGTAGTACATGAAGAAATCGTAGGACGGCGCCAGGGCCGTGACGATGAGGCCGAGGCCGGCGAAGCACAGGCCGATCAGGAAAATGGCCGGTATCGCCCACAGGGCCAGGGGCGAATGGACGAAGCCCAGGGCCGTGATGACCACCAGGATGGCGGTGCCCGAGAGGGTGGCCTTGGTGGCCGCCCACAGCCATTCGCCGGCCACCACGTCGTCCAGGGACACGGGGGCGTTCATGATGGCCTCCCAGGTCTTCTGCACGTGCATGCGCGAGAAGCCCGAGTAGAGGGCCTCGAAGGAGGCGGCGTTCATGGTGGAGGCGCACACGGTGCCGGCGGCGAGGAAGGCGATGTAGGACACGCCCGCCACCTCCGGCAGCAGGCTGCCGAGACCGTAGCCGAAGCCGAACAGGTAGATCATCGGGTCGGCCAGATGGCCGATCACCGAGGGGAGCGCGAGCTTCTTCCAGACCATGAAGTTGCGCCGCCAGACGGCGAAGGCGCGCAGGGAGAGTTGGGGGCGCAGGGGGGGCGGGTTCATGTCAGTTGTTCTTTAGCGCCGCGCGTTACCCGCGACGCGAAACGGGGTTTGCGGAGCGCGCCAAGGACGGCGGGTATCCGACTCCCTCCATGTCCTCCGGGCCGAAAGAGCACCGGCCCTCCTCCTTGACTTCCGGGAGTCGGATACCCGCCATCCTTGGCTGGATACGCTGGTGCAGCCTGGCCGCCAGACCTCCATGGCTTAATCCGCTCGGGCTGGTGGGGTGCCCTGCCCCGCGCAAGTAAAGAAGGAGGAGCCGGCCGCAGGCCGGCGACGGGTGACATGGAGCGGGGCAGGGCACCCCGCCGGCCCGAGTGCGCACCACAGCCGATGCGTGGATGTTTCATTTCAGTCCCGCAACTCCCGGCCAGTGAGCTTCAGGAACACGTCCTCCAGGTTGGCCGGCCGGTGCAGTGTCGACAGTTGGGGACGGCCGGCGAGATGTTCCAGCAGCGGCGCCGCGTCGGCGACATAACAGAAGGCGGTTTCGCCGGAGACCTCGCAGCGCAGGGAAAGGCGGCTGCCCTCGGTGGCTGCCCAGCCCGGCGCATCCTCGCCGTAGACCTCCACCACCTGGGGTTCGATGTGGGCGGCGATGAGTTCCCGCGGCGAGCCGAGGGCGATGATGCGGCCGGCGTCCATGATGGCGATACGCTGACACAGGCGCTCGGCCTCGTCCATGAAATGGGTGGTGAGCAGGATGGTCTTGCCTTCGCCGAGCAGGCGCTTGAGGCGTTCCCAGATCAGGTGGCGCGCTTGGGGGTCGAGGCCGGTGGTGGGCTCGTCGAGGATCAGCAGGTCCGGGTCGTTCACCAGGGCGCGGGCCAGGGTCAGGCGCCGCTTCATGCCGCCCGACAAGGTGCGGATGCTCGTTTCGGCCTTGCCGGCCAGGCCGGCGAACTCCAGCAGCTGCGGGATGCGCTCCCGTATGGCGCTGTCGGCCAAGCCGAAGTAGCGGCCGAAGACCAGCAGGTTCTCGGCGCTGGTGAAGTCGGGGTCCAGATTGTCGAACTGGGGCACCACGCCGACCCGTTCCCGGGCGGGCCGGGCTTCGGCCGGCACCGGCCGGTCCGCCAGCACGATGGTGCCGGCGTCGGGGGCGGTGAGGCCGAGGCAGCAGCGCAGGGTCGTCGTCTTGCCGGCGCCGTTGGGGCCCAGCAGGCCGAAGCATTCGCCGGGCCGCAGCGCAAAGCTGACGCCGGCCACCACCTCCCGGTCCCCGTAGGACTTGCGGAGGTTCTGGACGGCAAGGGGCGTCTTCAGGGCTTCCACGCGTCGTGGATGATGCGCCGGATGATGTGGAGCTTGCGGTGGAAGAAGTGGTCGGCGCCGGGGATCACGTTGACGGCCACTTCCAGGGGCTCGGCCCACTTCAACACGTTGGCCAGGGGCACGGTTTCGTCCGCGGACCCATGGATGACGATGGTGTCGGACGTCACCGCTTCGGTGGCGTATTGGCGGTCGCCCTCGACGAAGCCGGCGGCCGTGCCCACCAGCACGAGGCGGCGGGCCGGGATGCCGGCGTCGGCAAGGCATTTGGCCAGGCGCGTGGTGACGAAGGCGCCGAAGGAGAAGCCCGCCAGATAGACGGGCAGCTCGCGGCCGAAGCGTTCCCGCGCGTAGTCGTGCACCGCCTGGAGGTCGTCGGTCTCGGCCATGCCGCGGTCGTGCACGCCCTCGGAACCGCCGACGCCGCGGAAGCTCGGCCGCAGGGTATGGCAGCCCAGTTCGCGGAAGGCCTTGGCCAGGGTGGTCACCACCTTGTTGTCGGCGGTGCCGCCGAACAGGGGGTGGGGGTGGGCGACGAGGGCGATGCCGGCGGCGGCTTCGTGGGCCTCGACGAAGACCTCGATGCGGGTCGCGTCGGCGGAGGCGACATGGATTTTTTCGTGGCGGGCGGACATGCGGAACACCTGCTGGGGATGGCCTTCCGAGGATAACACCGGCTTGACCGGGATCATGGCCCGGAAAAATTGGGCGGGCGAGTATCCGTTCTCCTGGTGTGGGGAATATCGATTTCCCTCTATCATCAGGCAGATTCCGGACCGGGCACCTCCATGATCGATACACCGATTTCGCGTCTGATGACGCTGCACACCGATTCCATCGCGCCCGACTGCGAGCTGGGCGAGGCGGCCTCGCGCATGGCGACGGCGCGCATCTCCTCCCTGCTGGTGGTGGAGGCCGAACAGCTGGTGGGCATCGTCACCGAGAAGGATGTCCTCGCCTCCCTGCGCCGGGGCTTGTCCCGGGAGACGCCGATTGCCGCCGTGATGACCTCGCCGGTGCTCACGGTGCCCGCCGACATGGGTTTGCGCGCCGCCTACCAGTTCGCCATCGGACGCGGCATCCACCATCTGGTGGTGGCGGGGCCCGGCAGCCGGCCCCTGGGCATCGTCACCGAATCCGACTTCCGCTACCACCTGGCCCTGGACCTGATCGCCGAACTGCGCCTCGTGTCCTCCTCCATGACGACCCAGGTGCCGACCTTCGCGCCGGACGTTCCCTTCGGCGAGGCCGTGCGGGCCATGGAGGATGGCGGCTGCGTCCTGGCCCTGGAAGACGGCGTCCCGGTGGGGATCTTCACCCGGCGCGACATGGTGCGCGCCTTTGCCAAGGACCTGCCGGACGCCACGCCGCTGCGGGAGGCCATGTCCCGGCCCGTGGAGATGGTGGGCGCCGACACGCCCCTGGAGGAGGCGGCGCGGCGCATGAACGCCCTGCGCATCCGCCAGCTGGCCGTCGTGGACGGGGAGGGCCGGGCCCTCGGCGTTGTCGACGAACGCAACCTGCTGCGGCCCCTCGAACTGGGCCTGCTGGACCGGCTGGTGGCTGAGAAGAAGGAAGCCGAGACGCGCCAGCGGGTCTCCGAGGAACGCCTGCGCGCCACCCTGGACAACACGCCCAACGTGGCCGTCCAGTGGTACGACGCCACCGGCCGGGTGATCTACTGGAACCGGGCTTCCGAAGGACTGTACGGTTTCACGGCGGGCGAGGCCCTGGGAAAAACCCTGGACCAGCTGATCCATACGCCCGGCGAGACGCGGGAATTCCTGGCGCTTTGCGCCCGCGCCCAGGCTTCCGGCAAGGCCGTGGGGCCGGCCGAGTACCCGACGCGCCACAAGGACGGCTCGCCGCGCACCGTCATCGCCACCATCTTCGCCCTGCCCGGCGACGAGCCCTGCTTCGTCTGCATGGATGTGGACATCACCGCCGAGAAGGCGGCCATGGACCGCTTCCGCCTGCTGTTCGACAACATGAGCGAGGGCGTCGCCCTCCACGAACTGGTGTTCGACGCCGCCGGCGCGCCGATCAACTATCGCATCGTCGGCGCCAATCCCCGTTTCGAGGAACTCACCGGCCTGCGCCGGGCCGACGTGGTGGGCAAGACGGCCGACCTGGCCTATGGCCTCGACGAAGTCCCCTATCTGGAGGAGTTCAGCCGCACCGCCCTGGAGGGCAAGCCCCTGCAGTTCGAGACCTACTTCGCGCCCCTGAAGCGCTACTTCTCCATTTCCGTCGCCCCCTGGGGCGAGCGGGGCTTCGGCACCATCTTCCTCGACATCTCGGACCGCAAGCGCCAGGAGCAACTGCTGGAGCACATGGCCCACTTCGACGCCCTCACCCAGCTGCCTAACCGGGTGCTGCTGGCCGACCGCATGCACTTGGCGACGGCCCGCGCCGACCGGGCCAAGGACCTGCTGGCCGTCTGCTACATGGACCTGGACGGCTTCAAGGCCATCAACGACAGCCTGGGCCACGAGGTGGGCGACCGCATGCTGGTGGAAGTGGCCGAGCGCATGCGTCATTGCGTGCGGGCCGGCGACACGGTGGCGCGCCTGGGCGGCGACGAGTTCGCCCTGCTGCTGGGGGAGCTGATTTCCATCGAGGAGTGCGAGAAGGCGCTCCATCGCCTCCTGGAGGCGGTGGCCCGGCCCTTCGGCCTGGCCGGGCGCAGCTGCACGGTCTCGGCCAGCATCGGCGTCACCCTTTATCCCATGGACGGCGCCGACGCCGACACCCTGCTGCGCCACGCCGACCTGGCCATGTACATGGCCAAGCAGGCGGGCCGCAACCGCTTCCACATCTTCGATCCGGAGCACGACCGGCGCACCCGTTTCCACCAGGAGGCCGTCGCCCGCATCGGCCACGCCCTGGAGCGGGAGGAGTTCGTGCTGTTCTACCAGCCCAAGGTGGACATGCGGCACGGTACAGTGGTGGGCCTGGAGGCCCTGATCCGCTGGCAGCACCCCCAGAAGGGCCTGCTGCCGCCGGGGGAGTTCCTGCCGCTGGTGGACGAGACCGATCTCGCGGTGCCCCTGGGCGACTGGGTTATCGACCGGGCCCTGCGCCAGATGGCGGAATGGAAGGCGGCGGGACTGGACCTCTCGGTCAGCGTGAACGTGGCGGCGCGCCATCTTCAGCACGAAGGTTTCGTCGAACGCCTCGCCGCGGCCCTGGCGCGCCACGGTGCCGTGGCGCCGGAAAATCTGGAACTGGAAATCCTCGAAACCGCGGCCCTGGCCGACGTCTCCCTGGCCAGCCGCGTCATCGACCAGGTGCGCCGCCTGGGCCTGCGGGTGGCCCTGGACGATTTCGGCACCGGCTATTCGTCCCTCACCTACCTGAAGAGCCTGCCGGTGGACATCCTCAAGGTGGACCAATCCTTCGTGCGCGACATGCTGGAGGACGCGGAGGACCTGGCCATCGTCGAGGGCATCATCGGCCTGGCGACCGTTTTCCGCCGCGCCGTCATCGCCGAGGGGGTGGAGACCGCGGCCCACGGCACGCGGCTCATGCAACTGGGTTGCCACCTGGCCCAGGGCTACGGCATCGCCCGGCCGATGCCGGCGGAAGCCGTGCCGGCGTGGGTGCGGGGCTACACCGCCTGGCCGCGGGCCTGAGCCCGATAGCTCATCAGATCTTCAGACGTTCCACCGGCTTGCCGCCGATCAGGTGGGACTCGACGATCTCGTCGATGTCCTCCTGGTCCACGTAGGTGTACCAGATGGCCTCCGGATAGACCACCATCACCGGCCCCTGGTCGCAGCGGTCCAGGCAGCCGGCCGTGTTGATGCGCACCTTGTCGGGGATGCGCTCGCCCAGGGCTTTCACCTTGGCCTTCATGTAGTCGCGCAGGTCGGCGGCACCGTGGTTGTTGCAGCACATCTCGCCGGCGGCGCGCTGGTTGGTGCAGAAGAAGACGTGATACTTGAAGTGGCTCATGGGGCAGCTCCTGTGGGGCCCGGCATTTTAGCCGCCGGGTGCGGGATATTTGATCGCGTTCTTGGCGATCTTGTCGCGGGCCGCGGCGATGAGGTCGATGCCGAGCACGTCGGCCAGTTCGACCAGGTAGATCAGGGTGTCGGCCACCTCGTCGCGGATGGCGGCGAGCTTCTCCGGCGGCGGCGCCAGGCTTTCCTCGGGCGTCGCCCACTGGAAGTGCTCCACCAGTTCGGCCGCCTCGACGATCATGGCCATGGCCAGGTTCTTCGGCGTGTGGAAGGGCTTCCAGTCGCGGGCGGCGGCGAAGTCCCGCAGGGTGTCCCGCAGGGAGACGAGGTCGGTGACGTCTTTCATGTTTTCCTTTCGGCGCGCAGCATCATCAGCCAGGGCAAGGCGAGGAAGGGCCAGACGGAGGCCACCAGCTTGGTGAGGCCGTTGAAGTTGAGGAACTGCCCGGGGTTCCAGGTCTGCCAGGTGTTGGCGAGATAGGGATTGTCCGGCGCCAGATTCACCAGCACGGTGGCGAACAGCAGGGCCAGGGCCGCCAGGGCTTGCTGCAGGCGCGCCGCCAGCAGCGTCGCGGCGAGCCAGAAGCCCAGGCCGAGACCCATGCCGACCAGACTGCCCGGCGTCGTCCAGGCGAAGCCGCGGGCGCCGGAAAGGGAGAGGGCCAGCACCAGGCTCTTCAGCGCCAGGGCCGCCAGCAGCAGGAACAGCACCGGCAGGCGCTCGCCGTGGCGGCCCAAGCGCGTCGCCAGCAGGGCGATGGCCAGGGTGTGGCCGCAGACGATGGCGGCTTCCACTTCGGCGAAGCGCTGGGCCGAGTAGTGCATGGGAGCCGGCAGGCCCAGCAGGCTGCGGAGGTCGCCGTTGGCGAACAGCAGGGTTTCGGGCGTCAGTTGGCTCAGGAGCCACAGTCCCATGAGCAGCAGGCCGGCGTCCCCCATGTTGCCGGCGAGGAAGTGGCGCACCCGCAGTCCGTGGAGCCGCCCGCCGTCGAGCAGCTGGTGGCCCCAGCGGGCGCCGGCGAGGGCACCGGCGAGGGCACCGAGGGTGTTGCAGGCCAGGTCCAGGTTGGAGGGCACGCGGCTGGGCAGGTAGTTCTGCAGGGCCTCCATGCCGAAGCTGAGGGCGCCGCCGCCGACGGTCGCCAGAATCACGGCGCCGGCAAGCCCGAGGCGCGGCATCAGGGCCGACACCCAGAGGAAGCCGAGGGGCAGGTAGGCGGCGAAGTTGACGGCGAGATCGAAGGCCGTGGTGTAGCGGGGCCAGCCGGCGAGGAGGAAGTCCGTGGCGGCGGCGCCCGAGTCGTGCCAGCCCGTCAACGGGTGCAGGCTGGCATAGACCGCCAGCAGGGTGAAGGCGACGGCGAGGTAGCGGCTGAGGGCGGGGGAGGCGGGCTGCCGCAACTTGGGCGGGGACGCGCTCAGGCCGGATGCACGAGGCGCTCGCGCAGTCGGCGCAGCACCTCGGCGGGCGCCAGGCGGGCCGGGTCGAAGCGCGGCAGGTCGATGCCGTCGAGGGTGTTCTTCACCAGCAGACCCAGGTCCGTGTCGCCTTCCATGAGCAGGCGGCGGCTGAAGAACAGGGTGTCCGGGTCCTCCTCGCGGGTCATCAGGGAGATGAAGTCGCGGCTCTTGGCGGAGATGGTGAGGTCCGGCTTGGCGCCATCGAAGATGGGGCGGAAGCCCCGGGACGAATAGGCGAAGCGCAGCGTCAGGCCGGCGTCCAGGATGCGGATGGCGAAGCGCTTGCCGATCAGGGGCTCCAGCGGCTCCCGGGGAATCATGCGGCCCAGGGCCAGATTGAGGCCGCTGACGAGCGCCAGGGTGGGCGGCAGTTGGGGCAGCTTGCTGCCGATGCGCGCCACGGCGGCGGGCAGGGTGAAGTCCGGAATGCGGTCGGGCAGTTTGATCGGCAGCTTGAAAACCATCACGCTTTCTCCACGAGTTCGAGTCCCGGCTGGCCGTGCCAGAAGCCGTTGCAGATGCCTTCAGGCAGCGCGGCAGCGGCCGTCTTCGCCGCTTCGGCGGCGGGCAGTGCGCCGGCGAGGGCCTTGCGGAACAGATCGACTACCGCACCGGTGCCTTGGGCTTGCGGGCTGATGCGGACGATGTTGACGCCTGCTGCGGCCAGGTCGGGTAGTTCGCCCAGCAGATTATAGGTCTTGGCCGACATGGTCTGGATGCCGTTGATGACGAGGAAGTCCTCGTGTTCGCGGGTCTTGAGCAGCAGGCCGTCGGGGAAGTCGATGCACTTGAACTCGCAGGTGTCCTTCTGCAGGTTGAAGCGCCGCGCCGTGAAGCAGCGGGCCGACCAGGCCAGCGGCAGGCGGCCGTGGGCGAAGACCTCGGTCTCCATGCCGGCGGGCAGCTCCTTCATGATGCCGGCCAGGGTGTCGCGGCCCGACTCCGGCGGCATCACCCAGCGCGTCGCGCCCATGTCGGCCAGCAGTTGCAGCGTGTGGCTGTTGAAGACGTTGAGGGACATGCTGGCGACGAAGGGCAGCTTGTGCTCGGCCAGCAGGCGCACGGCGCCCATCTCGTTGGCTTCGACGAGGAAGCGGCCGTTGTCCACGACGCGGCGCAGGGCCTTGAGATCCGATTCCGACTCGATCAGCGACTGGGAGGCGAGCACCACTTCCTTGCCGGCATCGGCCAGTTGGTTCGCTACCTCCAGCCAGTCTTCGGCGCGCAGCTCGTGGCGCCGCGAGCAGACGGTCTCGCCGAGGTAGACGATATCGACGGACATCTTCGCCACCTCGGCGTAGAAATCCAGCGTCGCCTGCTTGGTCCAGTAGAACAGGTTGGGGCCGAGGGCGAGTTTCATGTTCACTTCCACGGCCGGTTGTAGGCGCCGAGCGTGTGGGACTGGCCTTCGGAAACCTTGTTGAGTTCGGCCATCCACGCGGCCTTGGGGGCGAAATGGGCGGCATCCTTCTTGCACAGGTCGATGGCCTCGCGCCAGACCTTGGTGACCTGGGACACATAGGCGGGGCTGCGCTGGCGGCCTTCGATCTTGATGGCGCGGATGCCCATGGCCATCAACTCCGGCAGCAGCTCCAGGGTGTTGAGGCTGGTGGGTTCCTCGATGGCGTAGTAGGTCTCGTCGTCCACCTCGAAGCGGCCCTTGCACAGGGTCGGGTAGCCGGCCCGCTCGCCGTCGGCGAAGCGGTCGATGAGGATGCCGTTGAGGCGCGTCTCCATGCCCTGGGGCGTCTGCTCCCAGCGCACGGACTTGCCCGGCGAGCAGGCGCCGTTGCAGTTGGGCGAGGTGCCGGTGGCGTAGGCCGAGAGGGCGCAGCGGCCTTCCACCATCACGCACAGGCCGCCGAAGCCGAAGACCTCGATCTCCACGGGCGTGTTCTTCACCACCTGCTCCACCTGGGCCAGGGACAGCACGCGGGGCAGCACGGCGCGCTGGATGCCGAAGCGCTCGCGGTAGAAGTTGATGGCCTCGTAGCTGGTGGCCGAGCCCTGGACCGACAGGTGCAGGCGCAGGTTCGGATGGCTGCGGTGGGCGTAGTCCATGAGGCCGATGTCGGCCAGGATGATGGCGTCCACGCCGAAGGTGGCGGCCTTGTCCACGGCGGCTGTCCAGCGGGACCAGTTCTCCGTCTGGGGGTAGGTGTTCAGCGCGATCAGCGTCTTGACGCCCCGGTCGTGGGCATAGCGGATGCCTTCGCGCAGCGAGTTGTCGTCGAAGTTGAGGCCGTTGAAGTTGCGGGCGTTGGTGTCGTCCTTGAAGCCCGTGTAGACGCAGTCGGCGCCGTTGTCGACGGCGGCTTTCAAGGCGGGCAGGCCGCCGGCGGGGCAGACGAGTTCTATGGTGTTGGGGGCGGACATGGCGGGACGGGTAGGCGTAGCGAGCGGGCAACTATAGTAGCCCCCAGTTGGGGGCGGATTGACTCAGGTCAACGGTGCGGCCCCCGAGTCGCCCTGCCGGAGACGGGGTCTTCAGGCTTCCGGCACCGCGGGCAGCCGGCGGCCGGCGACGAACCAGAGCACGATGCCGCAGGCCGAGATCGCCAGCATGGCGGCGCCGATGCCGATGCCCTCGGCGGCGAGCCCCCAGGCCAGGGCGCCCACCGGCGCGGCGGATACGGCAAGGCCCCGCATCGTCGTGGTGACGCGGCCGAGCATTGCCTCGGGAGTGATGCGCTGGCGCAGGGCCAGGTAATTCACCGTGTAGAGGGTGACGCCGAAATCCAGGGCCAGCTTCACGGCCGCGGCCATGATCATGGCCGCGCCGCCGAAAGCCGCTGCCAGCGGATACAGGCCCATGGTGACCGCCGACAGCAGGTAGCCGGCCAGCAGCACCGAGCGCGTGCCTCGATTCCGCTCGAAGCGCCGCGCGGCGAGGGAGGCGAGGAAGGCCCCCGCCGCCCCGCAGCCGGTGACGAGGGCCAGCTGGCCGGCGGTGAGACCGGCCTCCCGCGTCGAGAACAGCACGAACTGGGCATTGAAGCCCCCAAGCAGCATGAGCCAGAGGGCGCCGAAGAAGGCCAGGGCCCGCAGCAGAGGATGGCCCCGAATCAGGCGCAGGCCGTCCTTCGCCTCCCGCCACCAGGGCGCCCGGACGGCGGCGGGCGCCTCTTCCCGGTGACCGATGGCGCCTACCGCCAGGGCGGCTGCGCCGAAGATCAGGGCATTGACGGTCAGGGTGAATGGGGCGCCGACCCGGTCGATCAGCAGGGCGGCGACGGCCGGGCCGACGAGGGCGATGGCCGACTGGAACGAGGCCAGGCGGGCGTTCGCGGCCAGCAGGGCGTCCCGCCCGGCGAGGCGTACCAACTGGACCTGGGTCGCCGAGCCGCCGATGACGGCGCAGGTGCCGACGACGAAGCCGACGGTGTAAAGCAGGCCCAGCGAAAGGAAGCCGATGGCGAAGGCGACGGGGATCGCCAGGGCCGCGGCGGCGGCCAGGAGATTGAAGGCCACGCCCAGGCGCTGCTTGCGGGAACGGTCGATCCAGGGCCCGGCCGGCAGGCTGAAGAGGGCGAAGGGCAGCAACTCCGCCGCCGCCAGCAGGCCCATCTGGGTCGGGCCTGCATCCAAGTGGACCGCGGCGGTGAGGGGCAGGGCCAGGCCCGAGACGGTGCCGGCGACGGCGTTGAGGACCGTGGCCGCGAAGATCAGGCGGAAGTCGCGGCCCTCAGGCGCCATCCTTCCCCAGGCGCAGGGCACCGACGGCGAAGGCCAGCCAGCCGGCGATGAAACAGATGCCGCCGACGGGCGTCACGGCATGGAAGACGTGGATGCCGGCGATGCTGCGCAGGTAAAGGTTGCCGCTGAAGAGGACAATGCCGGCGAGCAGCAGCCAGCCGCTCCAGGCGAAGGGACGCACCGCCGGAAAACGGGCTGCCGCCAAGCCCGCGGCTACCAGACCGAGGGCGTTCATCTGGTGGTATTGCAGGGCCAGGGGAAACAGGCCGCCCGGGTCCATCGCAGCGAGCTGGGCCTTCAGGGCATGGGCGCCGGCGGCGCCCAGGGCCACGGCAATGGCGGCGTTGAGGGCACCGAGAACAAGAAACCATCTGGCTGGGAACATGGGATCGGCAGCGTGGGGACGACCCGCCGATGGTAAGCCATTTCGGAGATGCCGCTCGTCAGCCTGCCGAGGGTTCGTATCGGTAGCGCAGCAGCCGACCCCTGTAGGCGCCGCCGGCTACGGCGGCGCTGGAGCCGGGCTTCTTGGCCGGGCAAGGAACGCCCGGCGCCGGCGGGAGATCAGGGACGACGACGCTGGGGGGCGGCGGCCGGACGACCTTCGATGTGGCGGAAGGTGATGCGACCCTTGCTCAAATCGTAGGGGGACATTTCGAGCGACACCTTGTCGCCGGCGAGGATGCGGATGTGGTGCTTGCGCATCTTGCCCGCGCTGTAGGCGACCAGGGCGTGTCCGTTTTCCAGCGTGACGCGATAGCGGGAGTCGGGGAGCACTTCGTCCACGACGCCGTTCATTTCGAGGAGTTCTTCTTTGGCCATGGCCATATCTCCGGGGAAATACCAAAAGGGAAATACCGGCTCGCGTCGCCTCCGTCCCCGTGGGACGGGCGATCTGGCAAGCCGGCGTTCCGCAAGAAACACCGGGCGGGACCCGCGGGCCCCGCCTGCGCGACCGAACTCAGTCGGCCGGACGGATGTTCGACGCCTGCTGACCCTTGGGGCCGGTGGTGATGTCGAAGCTGACGCGCTGGCCTTCGGCGAGGGTCTTGAAACCCTGGCTCTGAATGGCGGAAAAATGGGCGAACAGATCGTCACCGCCGCCTTCCGGCGTGATGAAACCGAAACCCTTGGAATCGTTGAACCACTTCACAGTACCAATTGCCATGTCTTGTCTATCCTGAAAAACGGGGACTTGCCCCAAAGTGAGGGCGAAGGTCAAGACATGCGGGGTGGTGAAGGGGGGAAAGCCGCAGAACGCGGGTACCGAACCGGACAACAACGACACTGCTTGAAGATCGCTGGCGCGCACTATGCGCCGAATCGGTTGCCGATGCAAATAAATATGCGGTGTGCTGTAGGGTTTTGCGGCGAATTCGGCCTCAGCGCACCTTGATTTCGGTCCACATGCGGGATAGGCGTCGGCGCATGGTCGGATCGAAGTCACGCAGCATCTCCAGGTTTGCCAGGGCGGCCGGCGACGGGAAGATGGCCGGCTCGGCGGCGATCTCGGGCCGGATGTGGGCCGCCGCCGCGGCGTTGGTGTTGCCGGCGCCGATAAGGTTGGAAACGTCGGCGGCGTTGTGCCCTTCGAGCATGAAGTCGATGAAGCGGTGGGCCAGGTTGGGCCGTGCTCCCGATTTGTGGATCACGAAGCTGTCTACCGCCAGCACGGCCCCTTCTTTCGGTGTCGAGAAACCGATGGCGAAGGACCGGCCGGCGGCGCGGGCATCCTCCCGGGCGCGGAACATGTCGTTGGAGTAGCCGTGGGCGACCCAGATGTTGCCCACCGCCAGGTCCTTGATGTAGGTGCTGTTGGAGAAAGTGGCCCAGTAGGGCTTGGCGCGCAGGATCAGGTGCTTGGCTTCCTCCCATTGGGCCGGCGCGGTGGATCGCATCGAGTGGCCCAGGTAGCGCATCGCCGCCGCCATGAGTTCCCGCTGGCTGTTGAGCACCGTCACCCTGCCGCGGATCTTCTCCAGATGCTTCGGTTCGAAGATCAGCGCCCAGGTGTCCGTGGGCAGGCCCAGTTCGCGCATCTTCCCGATGTTGTAGCCGATGAGGGTGATGGAGGTGGCGTAGGGCACCGAGTAACGGTTGCCCGGATCGAACCAGGGATCGAGGAACTCGCGCCTCAGGTTGGCGAAATGGGGCAGGCGGGCCCGCTCGATGGGCCGCAGGGCGCCGCGCCGGACCAGAGATTCGACGGCGTTGCCCGTAGGCACCAGCAGGTCGTAGCCGACGGCGCCGGCCTCCAGCTTGGCCAGCATCTCCTCATTGTCCGAGTAGTAGTCCTGCTTGATGCGGCAGCCGCAGACGGCCTCGAAGCGGGCCAGGGTTTCCGTGCCGATGTAGTTGTTCCAGTTGTAGAGATGCAGCACGTCCTCGGCGCGGGCCAGCCCTACAAAGGGCAGGCTCAGGACGCCCGCGAGCAGAAGCCGGCGTCGGCGGGATTGCAGGGTTACCCGAAAATCGCTTGCGTAATGGGCCGAAAGCACCTTCACTATCCTGGTACGCATCCTTGGATACGCTCCTGCGGCTAGAAGCCTTGATGCCCGGATGACTGTGCGACGCCGGTGGAGCCAGGGAGCGTGCGGAGCTTATGGCACGCTCTCAGATATGCCGCAAATGTAGCAAGCGCGGCAACGGCCGGCAAGGACAACGCCGCCCCCTCAGGAAGGCACCGATGAACTATCCGCGCTGACTCCGCCGATCTGTTGCGGCTTGCCGCTCTTCGAGTTGCCGCGCGCGGGCGCCGGTTGCTTCGCCTTGCGCGGGGCGCCGCCGAAGTGGACCTCGATTTCCCCAACCGGTAGTGGCCGCGCGAACAGGTAGCCCTGTGCGATGGAGCAGCCGCCGGCAAGGAGCACCTGCTTCTGTTCCTCTGTCTCGACGCCTTCCGCGACCACGCGCATGTCGAGGGCACTGGCCATGGCGATGATGGCGACGGCGATGGCGCGGTCGTTCGATTCGTTGGCGATGCCGTCGACGAAGCTGCGGTCGATCTTTATCTCGTCGAGCGCGTAGCGCTTGAGATAGCTCAACGATGAATAGCCGGTGCCGAAGTCGTCGAGGCTCAGGTGGAGTCCGAGCGCCTTCAACTGGTCGACCATGGTCAGCACGTAGTCCACGTTCTCCAGCAGGGCATGCTCGGTGAACTCCAGTGCCAGTGCCTGCGGCTCCAGACTGTACTTGGCCAGCAGATGCTGTATCCGTTCCGGCAGGCTGACCTTGCGCAGCTGCCGCGGCGACAGATTGACGGCAATCCGCGGCGGCTCAAGCCCGACGGACGTCCACGCTGCGATCTGCTGGCAGACGCTTTCCAGCACCCAATCGCCGACGACTTCGATGAGGCCGGTCTCCTCGGCCACCGGAATGAAGCGGTCGGGCGGCACCATGCCGCGTTCGGGATGCCGCCAGCGCAGCAGCGCCTCCAGGCCGATGGCCCGGCCGCTCTCCATATCGACCTGCGGTTGGTAGACGAGGAACAGTTGCCCGCGTTCCAGCGCCGTGCGCAGGTCCGAGGCGTAGAACAGGCGCTCGTTGGTGCGCGCCTTCAGTTCCTCGGTGAAGAACTGGAAGTTGTTCTTGCCGCTGTCCTTGGCGCGGTACATCGCCACGTCGGCGCTCTTGAGCAAGGCCTGGACGTCGGAGCCGTCCTCGGGATATACGCAAATGCCGATGCTGGCGGTGGCGTAGACCTTGCGTTCTTCGAGGATGTGCGGCAGCGAGAGTTCGTTGATGATGCGCTGCGCGGTGGCGCTGACTTCGGCCGGGCGCGTGTTCTCGATCAGGATGGTGAATTCGTCGCCGCCGAAGCGCGCCACGGTGTCGCCGGCGCGCACGCAATCGGCGATACGTCCGGCGACCTGGCGGATCAGCAGGTCGCCGACGTCGTGGCCCATGGAGTCATTGACGAACTTGAAGTTGTCGATGTCCACGAACATCACCGCGACCTGCGTCTTGCTGCGCGTCGCCTTGGCGATCGCCAACTTGAGGCGGTCCACGTAGAGCGCACGGTTGGGCAGGCCGGTCAGTTCGTCGTGGGTGGCCAGGTATTCGATGCGCTTCTGCGATTCCTTGACGACGGAAATGTCGCTGAAGATGCCGACGTAGTGCAGGAGATTGCCCTTGGCATCCTTGACCGAATTGATGGTCAGCCACTCGGGGTAGATCTCGCCGTTCTTGCGCTTGTTCCAGACCTCGCCCTGCCACCAGCCCTTGCTGTCGATCTGGTGCCACATTTCGTTGTAGAACTCCGCCGAGTGCTTGCCGGACTTCAACAGGTTGGTCGTCTTGCCGAGCGCCTCGCGCTCGGTATAGCCGGTCACCGTCACGAAGGCCTCGTTGACCGTCATGATCAGCCCCTTCGGGTCGGTGATGACGATGCCCTCGCCCGAGTGGTCGAACACCCGAGCGGCGAGGCGGAGTTGATTTTCCGCATCCTTGCGGGCGGTGATATCGCTCGACTGGGTACAGACGGCATAGACGACGCCGTCGGCATCGTGCAGCGGAAAGCGCACCGAGAGGAAGACGCGCTCGCCGTCCGGCGTCTCGACGCGCTCTTCGAACTCGACGGCGTCGTTGGCCTTCATCGCTTCGAGGTCGTTGCGGCGGAATTCGTCGGCGACGGCGCGCGGGAACAGCTGCCGATCGGTCTTGCCGAGCGCATCGGCCGACGGCAAACGGAAGGTGTCCACAAACCGGCGATTGACGAAGATGTAGCGTCCCGAGGTGTCCTTGAGCGAGGACAGCGCGTGCGAGTTGTCCATGATCGCCATCATCTTTTCCTGGCTGTTGCGCACGGCAACCTCGGCGGCGTGCAACTCCGTGTTGTCGATCATGAAGACGATGGCACCGCGCACGCCGGTGGGCGAGAAGTTGGGTGCGACGTGCAGGTTGTAATGGCGATTGTCCGAAGCCAGCGTGGTCTCGATCGGCTTGCCGTCGGCGATGACGAGGCGGACCGTCTCGGTGAAGTCGCCCATGCCGCGCGGTCGCTTGATGCGGCTGAGCTTCTGGCCGATCGTCGTCGTATCGAGCGACAGCAGGTCGGCGGCGGGCCGGTTGAAGCGCTCCACTTCGAGGGCGCGATTGACGACGAAGAGCGGGAAGCCGATGCAGTTCTGGACGTTCTCGATGTCGTAGGCGATGGCAGAAACCTCGGCGGTCTTGATCTGCAGCTCCTCGTTGACCGTCGTCAGTTCCTCGTTGGTCGATTGCAGCTCCTCGTTGGCGGCTTCGAGTTCCTCGTTCGACGACTGCAATTCCTCGTTGGCGGCCTGTACTTCCTCGTTGAGCGCCTGCATTTCCTCGTTGGAGGTTTCGAGTTCCTCGATCACCGCCTGCAAGTGCTCGCGCGTCGCCACCAACTCGTCTTCGAGTTCCTTGATGTTCCAGCCGCTGACCGTGGCGACCCCGCTGGTGACCACTTCTGTTCGCGATTTCGGTGCCGGTTCGAAGCAGACCAGGAACAGGCCGTTGAGATTGCCATGGCCCAGGTGATGCACCGCCAGGCGCACGACGCGCTTGCCGCTTCCCAGCTTCAGCGCGCGCGGCCGGCCGTAGGCGGAAGACTTCTTGTGCAGCGCCTGGTGGGTCAGCGTCTGCAGGTCGGCGCCGAATTCGCCCCGTATCATGTGCAGCAGGTCGAAATTCGGCTTGCCGTCGGTGACGTTGAGGTATTCGCCGGGGCTGCCGTAAAGATGAAGTATCTCGAAATTGCCGTTGATCAGCACTCCTGGCGGCAAGTAGAAGCGCGCGGCGGCGTCCAGGTACTGGAATTCGCCGCTCTTGGCGGTGCTGGCGGCGGTGCTGGCGGCGGCCTTCTCGGGCGGCGGCAGGGTGAAGGCGCCGCCGGTGAACGGCGGGCGGTTCGGCACGTTCTCGCGCAGGAAGATCTTCGCTTCCTTGTCCAGGTTCCGGAACAGCGTTTCCTGCTGGAAGATGTTCTCTGACCGGCCGAGGAACAGGTAGCCCTCGGGACGCAGCGCGTAGTGGAACATCGACAGTATCTTGGCCTGCAGGTCGGTCTGAAAATAGATCAGGACGTTGCGGCAGCTGATCAGGTCGAGCCGCAGGAACGGCGGGTCCTGCGCGAGATCCTGGCGCGCGAACACCACCATCTCGCGCAGCAGCTTTGAGACCTCGTAGCTGTCGTTCTTGGCCGAGAAATACTTGGCAACCATGGCGGGATCGAGCTCGCTCAGCGCGGCGGAGGAATAGCTGCCCTTGCGCGCCATCGCCATGGCGTTGAGGTCGAGGTCGGTGGCGAAAATCTGCACCTTGAAACGATTGAGCACCGCACTCGCCTGCTCGCAAAGCTGGATGGCGATGGAATAGACCTCTTCACCCGTCGCACAGCCCGGAATCCAGATCCGAATTTCGTCGCCGGGCCGCTTTTCCTGGACGATCTTCAGCAATATCTTCGCCAGTGCGTCGAAGGCCGGCTTGTCGCGGAAGAAGGCGGTGACCGATATCAGCACATCCTTGCACAGGCGTTCGAGTTCCGTCGGATCGGATTCGACGTACTGGAAATAGTCTTCCAGCGAGGACAGATGATTGGCCGCCATGCGCCGTTCGATGCGGCGCCAGACGGTGTTCTCCTTGTAGCCGCTGAAGTCGACCTTGGTCCGCTGGCGCACCTTCATCAGCAGCTGCTTAAGGGTCGACGCGCTGCCGCTGGTCTTTTCCGGCGGCGACAGGTGTTCGCGCGAGGTGGCGATCGAGGCGATCTTCTCGGCGATCATATCCGGCGGCAATGTCCAGTCGACGCAGCCGGTATCGATGGCCGACTGCGGCATGCCGTTGTATTTGGCACTGGTCGGCTCCTGGGCGAAGGTGAAGCCGCCGGCGGCCTTGATTTCGCGGATGCCTTGCGAGCCGTCGCTGCCGGTGCCGGAAAGGATGACGCCGATGGCGTCCTCGCCGTACTGTTCGGCGAGTGAGGTCAGGAACACGTTGACCGAGGGCTTGGGCACGACCTGGCGGGCGGTCTTGACCAGATGGAAGCGGCCGCCGTGCAGGGTCACGTTGCTGCTGGCCGGGGTGATGAAAATGGTGTCCGGCTCGGGCGAGCAGCCGTCCTCGATTTCCTTGACCGCCATCGCCGTATCGCGGCCGAGCAGTTGAACCAGCATGCTGCGATAGGTCGGCGACAGATGCTGCACCACCACGTAGCACAGACCGAGTTTGACGGGCAGCTTGGAGATGAGTGCGGAAAGGGCTTCGAGGCCGCCGGCAGAGGCGCCGATACCCACCAGGTAGCGGCGGGGCGGGGTCTTGGTGCGGGAGCTTGCCTTCTTGGCGGAGGCTGTCGGCTCGGAAGGCTCGGGCGATTGCCGTGCCGACTTCGGTAATCGCTTCATGGGAATGTCTCCAGTAAATTCCAATTGGATTGTACCGGGGATTGTTAGCATTCACTTACTTGGTGCGCGGTTATTTGTCGGGCGGTGACGGAGGGCCAATGCCTGGCGTCGAATTCCCTTCTAGCGCTGCGTCTTCAACACATCCGGTGCGAAGCGCGAGGCCAGGAAGATGAGGCTCAGGGTGAGCGCCATCAGCAGCGTGGACACGGCATTCACCTCCGGCGTCACGGCCACCTTGATCATCGAGTAGATCTGCAGCGGCAGGGTGGTGACGCCGACGCCGGCGACGAAGAAGGTGATGACGAAATCGTCGATGGAGAGCGTGAAGCTCATCAGGAAGCCCGCTGCCAGCGCCGGCAGGATCAGGGGGAAGGTGACGCGGCGGAAGGTGGCCCAGGGCGTGGCGCCGAGGTCGCGGGCCGCCTCGAAGATGCTCTCTTCCATGCCGGCCAGGCGCGCCCGCACGATGACGGCGACGAAGCCGATGGAAAAGGTGATGTGGGCGACGAGGATGGAGACCAGACCCAGGGTCAGGTCCAGTACCTGGCGAAAGAACAGCAGCAGCGAGACGCCGAGCAGGATCTCGGGCATGGCTACCGGCGTGAGTACGAGGAAGGGCAGGAAGCGGAAGCGGTAGCGGTGCATCGCCAGGCCGGCCATGGCGCCCAGCACGGTGGCGACGGTGGACGAGAGCAGGGCGATCACCACCGAGTTGGCCGCGGCCCGCAGCATTTCCGCATCGCCGAGCAGTTTCGTGTACCAGCGGGTGGTGAAGCCGACCCACTGGGCGTTGAGCTGGGAGTCGTTGAAGGAGAACAGCACCACCACGGCCAGCGGGATATAGAGGAAGGCGTAGGTGGCCAGGGCGGCGGCCCAGAGCCAATGCCGGGCCTTCACGAGACGGCCTCCGTGCCGTGGAGCCCGCGTCGCGCCGCCCAGGCGGTGATGCCGGCCAGGGCGAGGACCAGGGCCGTCAGCATGATCGAAAGCGCCGAGCCGAGGGGCCAGTCCCTGTTGTCGAGGAACTGCTCCTTGATGAGGTTGCCGATCAGCACGTCGCCGGTGCCGCCGAGGAGTTCCGGCACCGCGAACATGCCCAGCACGGGAATGAACACCAGGGCCGAGCCGGAGAAGATGCCGGGCAGGGAGAGGGGAAAGGTCACACGCCAGAAGCGCGTCCACGCCGAGGCCCCCAGGTCCTGGGCCGCCTCCAGCAGGGCCGGGTCGTGCTTCTCCAGATTGGTGTAGAGGGGCAGGATCATGAAGGGCAGATGCACATAGACCATGCCGACGATGACGGCGAAGGGCGTGTAGAGCAGGTTCGCGGGCCCCAGCAGCATGATCCAGGCGTAGATGCGCACGAGGAAGTTGCTGGCGAAGGGCAGGATCACCAGCAGCACCAGCAGGTCCCGGCGCCGGGCGGGACTCCTGGCGATCAGCCAGGCTAGCGGATAGGCGAGCACGATGCAGATCGTCGTGGTGAGGGCGGCGACGAGAAAGGAGCGGGCGAAGATCTCCAGGTAGATCACGTCGCCGAACAGGAAGCGGTAGGCGTCGAGGGAGTGGGCCGGCCAGGGCGCCAGGCCGCCGAACTCGCCGGGCTCGCGGAAGGAGGCGGCGACGACGATCAGCGCCGGCAGCAGGAAGAAGGCCAGCAGGAAGACCGTCGGCGGCAGCGTCACGGCCCATTTCGTCAGGCCCGCCGGCTGGGTGCGCGCCGCCGCCATGGTCAGTTCCGCAGGTAGAGGCCGGCGTCGTGGCGCCAGCAGACGGCCACCGGGTCGCCGACCTCGTGGAACTTGGCGCGCCCCGGCGCGGCATTGGTCATCAGGGCCTCGACGACGAAGCCGTTGGCCAGGTCGACCTTGTAGAGGGTCACGTCGCCGAGGTAGAGCAGTTCCTTCACCGTGCCGGCGAAGCGGTTCTTCAGGTCGGCGGCTTCCAGGTGGCCGTAGACGCGCACCAGTTCGGGCCGCAGGGCGAACCAGCCGTGCTCGCCGACGGCGATGGGACGCGGATCGGTGGCGGCGATCTCGCCGAGGCCGGGTGCCGTCAGTTGCAGCAACACCTTGCTCGATGCCTTCACTTCCACGGCGATCAGGTTGATCTTGCCGATGAAGTCGGCGACGAAGCGGTTGGCGGGCTGGGTGTAGAGCTTGTCCGGTTCGTCGCACTGCTCGATGCGGCCGTCCTTCATGACGCCGATGCGGTGGGAAAGGGCCAGGGCTTCCTGCTGGGCGTGGGTGACGAAGACGAAGGTGATGCCCACCTCCCGCTGGAGGGCGATCAGGTCCACCTGCATCTCCTCCCGCAGCTTGGCGTCCAGGGCGCCCAGGGGTTCGTCGAGCAGCAGCAGGCGCGGTTTGTTGACGAGGCCACGGGCCAGGGCGACGCGCTGCTTCTGGCCGCCGGAGAGTTCGTGGGGATACTGGGCGGCCTTGTCGCCCAGATGCACCAAGTCCAGCGTTTCGCCGACGCGGCGGCGGATTTCCGCATCCGGCAGACGGGCCATTTCCAGCGGGAAGGCCACGTTGCCCGCCACGGTCATGTGGGGGAACAGGGCGTAGCTCTGGAACACCGTGTGGAGGGGACGCCGCTCCGGCGGCACGTCGGCGATGGACTTGCCGTCGAGCAGGATGTCGCCCGCATCCGGTGCGTCGAAGCCGGCGATCATGCGCAGGATGGTGGTCTTGCCGCAGCCGGAAGGGCCCAGCAGGGTGAAGAACTCGCCCGCCTCGACGGCGAGGGAAACGTCCTTCACGGCTTTGAGCGAGCCGAAGCGCCGGGTGATGTTCCTGAGTTCGAGCAGGGCCACGGACTGCCAACTCCCCTTTTATCGGGTTCCTTCCCTTTGTCTCATTCTAGTTGCTCCATGACGCTGCGCGTCTTCCGCGACGCATGAAACGTGGGTGTTGCGGTGCGCGCCAAGGACGGCGGGTATCCGACTCCCTCCATGTCCTCCGGGCCGAAGGAGCACCGGCCCTCCTCCTTGACTTCCGGGAGTCGGATACCCGCCATCCTTGGCTGGAGACGTCGGCGGTTTGAGATGGCCAAACACCCACGGCGGCAACGGATCGGGCCGGTGGGGTGCCCTGCTCCGCGCAAGTAAAGAAGGAGGAGCCGGCCGCAGGCCGGCGACGGGTGACATGGAGCGGGGCAGGGCACCCCACCGGCCCGAGTGCTCCGAACGTCGAGTTTCATTTCAGGCCAGTCCGCCGGGGGCTGATTCCGGCCGGCGTCAGGAATGGTGATGCGGGCGCTCGGTCACGTGGTGGGTTTCGGCTGGCGCGTGGTGGTGCAGCAACTCGTGCATGGTGTGGCCGGGGAGCCGGTGGCCGACCCACTGGGGCAGCAGGGAACCGGCGACCATGCCCAGGGCCGAGATGCCCAGGCCAATGAGCTGAGGTGGTACGGGGCTCGCTTCGCCGATCAGCACTTCCACCATCAGCCAGGACAGCACGCCGCCGAAGGTGGCGGCCAGGGCGCCCTGGGTGGTGGCCCGCTTCCAGAGGATGCCCGCCAGCAGCGGCACGAAGGCGCCGGCCAGGGTGATCTTGTAGGCGTTTTCGACCATCTTGAAAATCGACGAGCCGGAGTTGAGGGCGAAGATCAGCACCAGCACGGCGAAGACGACGACGCAGCCGCGCATCACCCAGAGGAAGCGGTGGTCGCCCATGTCGGGATAGAAGCCGCGGATCACGTTCTCGGCGAAGGTCACCGAGGGGGCCAGGAGCGTCGCCGAGGAGCAGCTCATGATGGCCGAGAGCACGGCGCCGAAGAACAGCACCTGGGCCACCAGGGGCGTGTGCTGGAGCACCAGGGTCGGCAGGATCAGCTGGGTGTCGGTTTCCAGCAGCTTGCTGAACTGGTCCGGGTCGATGAGCGTCGCCGAGTAGGCGATGAACATGGGCACGAAGGTGAAGCAGAAGTAGATGGAGGCGCCGAGGATGGAACCGCCCAGCGCGATCTTCGCGCTCTTCGCCGAGGTGACGCGCTGGAACACGTCCTGCTGGGGAATGGAGCCCAGCATCATGGTGACCCAGGCGCCGAGGAAGGTGACCCACTTCCAGACGTCGGCCTCGGGGAAGAACTCCAGCTTGCCGGCCGCGGACGCATGGCTGATGACGCTCGTCGTGCCGCCGTCCACCTTGCCGCTGACGATCCAGGCGATGAACAGCAGGCCGCCCATGGAGACGGCCATCTGCACGAAGTCGAGGATGGCCACGGAGAACATGCCGCCGAAGGTGGTGTAGGTCAGCACGATGGCGGCGCCGAGGATCATGCCGGCCTCCTGGCTGACGGCGCCGTCGGTGACGACGTAGAAGATCAGGCCCAGGGCCTTGATCTGGGCCGCCACCCAGCCGAGATACGAGGCGACGATGCAGACCGTCGTGAGCACCTCCACCGTGCGGTTGTAGCGCATGCGGTAGAAGTCGCCGAGGGTGATGATGTTGAGCTTGTAGAGGTAGCGCGAGAACAGGATGCCGGCGAGGATCAGGCACATGGAGGAGCCGAAGGGGTCCGCCACCACGCCGGAAAGGCCGTCCTTGACGAAGGTGGCCGAGACGCCGAACACCGCCTCGGCGCCGAACCAGGTGGCGAACACCGTGGCCGTCACCACCGGCAGGGGCAGGCTGCGGCCGGCGACGGCGAAGTCCTTGGCGTTATGGACGCGCGTGGCGGCGACGAGGCCGATGCCCACCGACACCATTAGGTAGAGGATGACGAACCACAGCAGCGTGTTCATGCCGCAAGTCTCCAGTCGCGAAGGCGCGGAGTATAGCGGCTTTCCCCCGGCGGCGGGATGCCGGAGTCCCTAGGAATCAAGGTGTTGCGATGGATTCGCGCCGCTGGGCCGGCGGTCGGATCGGACCCGGTTCAGGGCGCCAGGAGGACGGCGGCGAGCAGTCCGGCGAGGAGGGCCGAGATGAGGGCGAGCCAGCGGTTGCGGCGGGCTTCCGTGGCCCGCAGCCGGGCGATTTCCTCGGCGAGGCGCGCCGAGGAATCCCGCGCCAGGGCCTGGTGCACAAGGCGGGGCAGTTGCGGCAGGTAGCGCGCCCAGAGGGGGGCTTCGTGCTTGGCGTTCTTGATGATGCCGCGCCAGCCCACCTGGTCGACCATCCAGCGTTCGAGGAAGGGCTTGGCGGTCTGCCAGAGATCGAGGTCGGGATCGAGCTGGCGGCCCAGGCCCTCGATGTTGAGCAGGGTCTTTTGCAGCAGCACGAGCTGGGGCTGGATTTCCACGTTGAAGCGGCGCGAGGTCTGGAACAGGCGCAGTAGCACCTTGCCGAAGGAGATGTCCCGCAGGGGGCGGTCGAAGATGGGTTCGCAGACGGCGCGGATGGCGGCCTCCAGCTCGTCCACGCGGGTTTCCGGCGGCGCCCACTCGGACTCGATGTGGGCCTCGGCGACGCGCTTGTAGTCGCGGCGGAAGAAGGCGAGGAAGTTGATGGCCAGGTAGCGCTGGTCCACCTCGTTGAGGGTGCCCATGATGCCGAAGTCGAGGGCGATGTAGCGGCCCCGGGTCTCGCCCTCGGTGGAGACGAGGATGTTGCCCGGGTGCATGTCGGCGTGGAAGAAGGCGTCGCGGAACACCTGGGTGAAGAAGATCTCCACGCCGGCCCGCGACAGGGCCGCGAGATCGATGCCGGCTTCCCGCAGGCGGTCGATCTGGCTGATGGGAATGCCGCGCATGTGCTCCATCACCATCACCGACGGCGTGCACCAGTCCCAATGGACCTCGGGCACCACCAGCAGTTTCGAGTCCTTGAAGTTGCGGCGCAGCTGGGAGCAGTTGGCGGCTTCGCGCATCAGATCCAGTTCGTCGCCCAGGTGCTTCTTGAATTCCGCCACCACTTCCCGCGGCTTGAGGCGCTTGCCGTCGGACCAGAGGGACTCCAGCAGGCCCGCCAGGGCATCCAGCAGGGCGATGTCGTGGGCGATGACCGGGGCGATGCCGGGGCGCAGGATTTTCACCGCTACTTCGCGGCCGTCGGGCAGTTCGGCGTAGTGCACCTGGGCGACGGATGCGGAGGCGACGGGCACCGGATCGAAACGGGCGAAGACCTCGTGGACGGGCTTGCCGTAGGCGCGCTCCAGCTCGGCCATGGCCTGTTCGGAGGGAAAGGGCGGCACCTGGTCCTGGAGGCGGGCCAGCTCATCGGCCAGGTCGGCGGGCATCAGGTCGCGCCGGGTCGAGAGCACCTGGCCGAACTTGACGAAGATGGGACCCAGGGCTTCGAGGGCAAGCCGCAACCGCCGGGCCGGCGGCGCCGACAGGTCGCGCCAGAAGCACAGTATGCCGGCGAGGCGTCCCAGCCAGCGCAGGCGGCCGGTCGGTTCGTGTTCGAGGATCAGCTCGTCGAGGCCGTAGGCGAGCCCGACGCGGACGATTTTAAGGAGGCGAAAGATGCGCATGGCCGGCTTTATACACCAGGGCGCGGGCTTGTCGCAGGGAAGTTGCATGGGGCGGCCCGATGGTGCGCTGCAGTTTGGGGAAAGGTCATGGACAAGGGACGTCGCTGGGTGATGGACGGAGATTTTGATGACAGTTATGTGGAATTTTCGTATATATCTAATTGCATATATCCATTGTAAATCATTGATTTATGTCAACACCCATTTCATCAGTATGGATATTGTCTTGTTCGCAAAGGACTTTTCCAAAGAAAGGGAGTTGAGCATGAGCATCCGCATACTTCTGGCCGGTTTCGCCGTTTTTGGAGCTTCCATGGCTTTTGCGGCAGAGGAGCCCATCAAGCCGATCCGCCCGCCCGCCAACATCAATCTGGGCATGGTGGAACTGGGCAAGAAGCTGTACTTCGACCCGCGCCTGTCCAAATCGGGCTTCATCTCCTGCAATTCCTGCCACAACCTGTCCATGGGCGGGACGGACAACATCAGGACGTCCATCGGCCACAACTGGCAGGAAGGCCCGATCAATGCGCCGACGGTGCTGAATTCGAGCCTGAACGTGGCCCAGTTCTGGGACGGCCGGGCGGCGGACCTCAAGGCCCAGGCTGGCGGCCCCATCGCCAACCCGGGCGAAATGGCCTTCACCCATACCCTGGCCATCGACGTGCTGGAATCGATCCCCGCCTACAAGCGGGAATTCAAGCAGGTGTTCGGCAAGGAGAAGATCGACATCGACCAGGTGACCCTGGCCATCGCCGAATTCGAGAAGACCCTGGTGACGCCGAACTCCCGCTTCGACCAATGGCTGCTGGGCAAGAAGGACGCCCTGAGCGCGGAGGAGCTGGCCGGCTACAAGCTCTTCAAGGACAGTGGCTGCGTCGCCTGCCACAACGGCGAGGGCGTCGGCGGCGCGACCTTCGAGAAAATGGGCCGCGTGGAGCCCTACAAGGCCACCAGTCCGGTGGAGGGGCGCATCGCCGTGACCGGCAAGGATGCGGACCGCTTCAACTTCAAGGTGCCGACGCTGCGCAACGTGGAAATGACCTACCCCTACTTCCATGACGGCGCGGCCAACACCCTGGGCGAGGCGGTGGACACCATGGCCCGCATCCAATTGGGCAAGAAGTTCACCAAGGAAGAGAACGCCAAGGTCGTCGCTTTCCTGAAGACCCTGACGGGCGACCAGCCCAGCTTCACCCTGCCGGTGTTGCCGCCGTCCGCCGACGGCACGCCGCGTCCCCAGCCCTTCGCCAGGAAGTAGGCGGAAAGGCCCCGAACAAAAACGCCCCGCATGCCGGGGCGTTTTTGCTGGTGGTGGAAGGCCTGCTCAGACCAGCAGGCGGTAGCTGGGGTTGGTGAGGCCGCGGACTGCCGCGGTGATGGCGTCGAGCACCTGGGGGCGCGAAAAGCCGCGGCGCCAGGCGAGGGCCACCCGCCGCGCCGGCTCCGGCGATTCGAAGGGAATGGCCTGGACCATGTCCGAGCAGTAGGGACCCGTGAGGGCGCCGGCCGGCAGGACGGAGATGCCGTAGCCCGAGGCCACCATGCAGCGGATGGTCTCGATGGAATGGCCCTGGTGCAGGGAGCCTTCCGCATGGCTGATGTCCGGGCAGGCGTCCAGCACCTGCTCGCGGAAGCAGTTGCCGGCCTTCAGCACCAGCACGTTGTCGCCCCTCACCTCGTCGGCGGGGATGCGCTTGCGGCCGGCCCAAGCGTGTCCGCGCGGGACGACGACGCGGAAGGGCTCGTCGTAGAGGGGCAGGGTCTCGATGCCCGGGACCTCGAAAGGCAGGGCGATGATGGCGGCGTCCACATTGCCGTACTTCAGGTAGTCGGCCAGCAGGGCCGTCATGCTTTCCTCGATGTAGAGCGTCATGGCGGGTGCGGCGCGGCGCATGGAGGCGATGAGTTCCGGCAACAGGTAGGGACCGATGGTGTGGATCACGCCGAGGCGGAACTCGCCCTGCAGCGGGTCCTTGCCGCGCTGGGCGATGACTTCGACGCGGCGCGTTTCCTCCAGGGCCCGGCGGGCCTGGGCGGTGACCTGGTGGCCCAGTTCGGTCAGGGCCACGTGGCCCTTGATGCGTTCGATGAGGGGGACGCCGAGTTCGGCTTCCAGGTTCTGCAGGGCGACGCTGAGGGTGGGCTGGCTGACATGGCAGCGTTCGGCGGCCCGGCTGAAGGACCCCTCGTCGGCAAAGGCCACCAGGTAGCGCAGGGCAGAGAGTTTCATGGCTTACCTATAGGAAACAGCTATATGTTGCATAGCAAAATACTATTATAAATCATTGACTTACGTCAACATCCATGGGGATTGTAGGGGTATCTTGCGACCCGGTGCAAGATTTTTCCAACGATAGGAGTTCAACATGAATATCCGCATTCTCGTGACCAGCCTGATGCTCGTCGGCACTTCCGCGGCCTTCGCGGCGGATGAACCGATACAGCCGATCAAGCCGCCCGCCAACATCAATCTGGGCATGGTGGAACTGGGCAAGAAGCTGTATTTCGACCCGCGCTTGTCCAAATCGGGCTTCATCTCCTGCAATTCCTGCCACAACCTGTCCATGGGCGGGACGGACAACATCAAGACGTCCATCGGCCACAACTGGCAGGAAGGCCCGATCAATGCGCCGACGGTACTGAATTCGAGCCTGAACGTGGCCCAGTTCTGGGACGGCCGGGCGGCGGACCTCAAGGCCCAGGCCGGCGGCCCCATCGCCAACCCGGGCGAAATGGCCTTCACCCATACCCTGGCCATCGACGTGCTGGAGTCCATTCCCGGCTACGTGCGGGAGTTCAAGCAGATCTTCGGCAAGGACAAAATCGACATCGACCAGGTGACCCTGGCCATCGCCGAGTTCGAGAAGACCCTGGTGACGCCGAATTCCCGCTTCGACCAGTGGCTGCTGGGCAAGAAGGACGCCCTGAGCGCGGAGGAGCTGGCCGGCTACAAGCTCTTCAAGGACAGCGGCTGCGTCGCCTGCCACAACGGCCCGGCCGTCGGCGGCAACTCCTTCCAGAAGATGGGTGTCGTCGAGCCCTACAAGGCGAGCAGTCCGGCCGAAGGCCGCAGTGCCGTGACGGGCAAGGATGCGGACCGCTTCAACTTCAAGGTGCCGACGCTGCGCAACGTGGAAATGACCTACCCCTACTTCCATGACGGCGCGGCCAACACCCTGTCCGAAGCGGTGGATACCATGGGCCGCCTGCAACTGGGCAAGAAGTTCACCAAGGAAGAGAACGCCAAGGTCGTCGCCTTCCTGAAGACCCTGACGGGCGACCAGCCCAGCTTCACCCTGCCGGTGCTGCCGCCTTCCACCGACAAGACGCCGCGTCCGCAGCCCTTCGCCAAGAAGTAAGCATCGCGACGCCAATGGAAACGCCCCGGCATGCCGGGGCGTTTTTTCGTCCACGGCCCCGCTTCCGGCGGCCGTCGGCCGACGGCCGCCCGAGCGGAGCGTGCCCGGCCTTACTCTTCCAGCAGACTGCGCAGCATCCAGGCCGTCTTCTCGTGCACGTCCAGGCGCTGGGTCAGCAGGTCCATGGTGGGCTGGTCGTTGGCCTTGTCGGCGATGGGCAGAACGCTGCGGGCCGTGCGGGCCGTGGCTTCCTGGGCAGCCACCAGCAGCTTGATCATGTCCGTGGCCTTGGGCACCCCGTCCACTTCCTTGATCGAGGCCAGCTTGACGAATTCCTTGTAGGTGCCGGGTGCGGCGAAGTCGAGGGAGCGGATGCGCTCGGCGATCAGGTCGAGGGCGTTCCACTGCTCGGTGTATTGGCCCATGAACATCAGGTGCAGGGTGTTGAACATGGGACCCTTCACGTTCCAGTGGAAGTTGTGGGTCATAAGATAGAGGGTGTAGCTGTCCGCCAGCAGCCGCGACAGGCCCTGGGCGATCTTCTCGCGATCCTTCTTGCTGATGCCGATGTCCATGGTGAAACTCCTCGGGTTGATTGAAATCCTTCATGCCAGGTCCGCCGCCAGGGAGGCGCGGACCTGTTCCGCAAGTTCAGTAACCGCATAGTACTGCGGATGGTCGATGCCGGCGGAGACCGGGGCGCCGGCCTTCGCTGCCGCCGCCATGGCCGGCGGCAGCTCGAAGCGCAGGAAATGAACCGAGGCGGTCTTGTCCTCGGTTTCCCGGTCCAGATCCTCGTTCGCTACGGGAATTACCCGCGGAAAACCCTCCACGCGAATCCACACGGCGCGCTCTATGCTCACCAGCCGGCCCAGCATGGTGCGGCGCTGGGCCTCGTCGGGGTATTCAAGCATGAAGGTCGCCTTCCAGTTGCAGCCGTCGGGGATCAGCGGGTTGTAAACGTCGAGCTCCTCCTGGATGCCGTCGGGCTCGAAGATGCGCTCCAGGTGCAGCATCTCCTGGACCTGGTACTGCATGGTCAGGGCGTCCTCGAAATAGAGGGCCGCGTGATCGCCCAGAGGGACGCGCCGCCGCTTCTTGTGTTCGATGACGCGGGCGCGGAATCCGGGGCGGATGCGGGCGTACTGTTCCAGGCTGTAGAGGTCGGCATGGGAAAGCATGGCGTTTCCTTTCAGATTCCGTAGGCCAGGCGCAGCAGGGTGATCGGGTGCTCGGGCGAACTGCCGTCGGCCCGGGCATGGCCGATGTGGTGGCCGGCCATGGCGCAGTCGCTGCCGTAGTGGTCGGGCTGGGCCTGATTGATGCGCCCGACCACCGGCTTGACGATCTTCATGGCGAACTCGTGGAATTCCCGCTTCACGGCATAGGTGCCGTCGTGGCCGGAGCAGCGTTCGATGATGTCCACCTGGGTGCCGGGCACGAGGGAAAGCACCTCCTTCGTCTTCGGCCCGATGTTCTGCACACGCTGGTGGCAGGAGGCCTGGTAGGCCACCTTGCCGAGGGCGTTGGGGAAGTCCGTCTTCAGGCGCCCCTCCCGGTGGCGCAGCATCAGGTACTCGAAAGGATCGAAGAAAGCCTGCTTCACCTTCAGCACGTCCGGATCGTCCGGGAACAGCAGGGGCAGCTCCTGCTTGAACATCAGTACGCAGGAGGGGATCAGGGCCGTCAGGTCCCAGCCGGCGTCCACCAGCCCTGCCAGCATGGGAATATTGGCTTCCTTGAGGGCTCGCACGGCGTTGAAGTCGCCCAGCTCCAGCTTGGGCATGCCGCAGCAGCGTTCCTTCTCGGCAATGGTGACGGGGATGCCGTTATGCTCGAAGACGGCCACCAGGTCTTCGCCGGGGCCCGGCTCGTTGCGGTTCATGTAGCAGGTGGCGAAGAGGGCCACCTTGCCGCGGGTGCGTCCCGCCGCCTCGCCGGGCGTGTCGTCGGGCAACAGCCGCAGCCGGCTGCGCAGGGGCCGGCTGGAGAACTCGGGCAGCCAGGCGTCGGCGTGGATGTCGGCGATGGCTTCCATGGCCTTGCGCACCGGACCGATGCGGTTCACCGCGTTCACGGTCTGGGCGACGATGGGAATGCCGGCGAAGCGGCCGACCAGGTCGGTGCTGGTGAGCAGCCGGTCCCGCAGGGGCGTGTCGCCGCGCCGATGCCGCACCGCCTTGGCACGCAGCATCAGGTGGGGGAAATCCAGGTTCCACTCGTGAGGCGGCACGTAGGGACACTTGGTCATGTAGCAGAGGTCGCAGAGATAGCAATGCTCGACGACCTTGCCGTAATCGTCCCGGGCTACGCCGTCGATCTCCAGGGAGGCGGAGGCGTCCACCAGGTCGAACAGGGTGGGAAAGGCGTTACAGAGGCTGACGCAGCGGCGGCAGCCGTGACAGATACCGAAGACCCGCTCCATCTCCCGGCCGAGGGCTTCCTCGTCGTAGAAGGCCGGATTGCGCCAGTCGATGGGATGGCGGGTGGGGGCTTCCAGATTGCCTTCGCGGGTTGCCATGTTGTTCCCCTTTGCCGGGACCGGCCGGCTGCCAGGTGCCGGCCGGTATGCACCTTCAGTGCAGCTCGTTGAGGGCCTTCTGGTAGCGGTTGGCGTGGGAGCGCTCGGCCTTCGCCAGGGTCTCGAACCAGTCGGCGACTTCGTCGAAGCCCTCGGCGCGGGCATCCTTGGCCATGCCGGGGTACATGTCGGTGTATTCGTGGGTTTCACCGGCGACGGCGGCCTTCAGGTTGTCGGCGGTGGCGCCGAAGGGCAGGCCCGTGGCAGGATCGCCGCATTGTTCGAGATATTCCAGATGGCCGTGGGCATGGCCGGTTTCCCCTTCTGCGGTGGAGCGGAACAGGGCGGCCACATCGGCATAGCCTTCCACGTCGGCCTTGTTGGCGAAGTAGAGGTAGCGGCGGTTGGCCTGGGATTCGCCGGCGAAGGCGGCTTTGAGGTTGGCCTCGGTCTTGGTTCCCTTGAGTGACATGGTCGGACTCCTTTTCGGATGACGGGAGGTCAAGGCCCGCAGGCCCTGATGCCTTCACGCTAGTTCCGTCCATGACTGCGGGGAAATTGCTTTTGCCTACTCCGCCGATAGCTGCCTTCAATCCTGCGGTGCAGCAATCAGGTGGCTGCCGCGGACCCCATCTGGGACTGGAGGTAGTTCTCCAGGCCCACCATGCGGATCAGGCCGAGCTGCTGTTCGAGCCAGTGGGTGTGGTCCTCTTCGGTATCCACCAGCAGGGTCTCCAGCATCTCGCGGGTCACGTAGTCCTGGGCCTTCTCGCACTCGGCGATGCCGGCACGGATGGCCTTGACCACGCCGATCTCGATGGCGAGATCGTTCTCCAGCATCTGTTTGACGTTGGCGCCGACCGTCATGGCCGCCCGGGTGGCCAGATTCGGCGTGCCTTCGAGGAAGAGGATGCGGGCGATCAGCTTGCGGCAATGCTCGCGCTCGTCGTCCATCTCGTGATGGACGCGCTCGTGGAGGCGGCTGAAGCCCCAGTTGGCGTACATCTCCGAATGGATGAAATATTGGTCGACGGCGGTGAGTTCGCCGGCCAGCAGGCGGTTGAGCAGCACGACGATTTTGGCGTTGCCTTTCATCTTGGAATCTCCCTGGATTCGTTGCGAGGATTGGCTGGCTGTATGGCTTCTGGCTGGCTGGCGCCATTTTGCGCGCGGTGCGACGCCCGCGCAAGGAAAAGGCAATGGCGATTGGCTATCGAATCGCTTTGTGCAATCAATTGGATAAATTGCCGACGCCGGCCCAGAATCGGTCCATCGCAAGAACATCGGGAAAAGATCATGAGCGCAATGGTGAGAAGCTTATCGGCCGGAACGACCGCCTGGTCCTGGGGCGGGATGCGCTTTGTCGTCGGTGTCGGTGTCGCCGCCGTCGGCATCATCCTGCTGATGGCCGACCTGGCCCAGGCGGTGGCCGGTTCTGCGGTGCTGGCGGCTGCCCTGTCCGGCGGCATGGTGGCAGGTGCGGCAACGGCGCTCGGTGCCTTGCCCGTGCTGTTCATGCGGCGCGGCGTATCGGCCCGGGCCGAGGACGCCATGCTGGGTTTCGGCGCCGGCGTCATGCTTGCGGCCAGCGCCTTCTCCCTCGTGATCCCGGCCATCGAGGCCGGCACCGGCATCGTCGGCAGCCGCGCCCTGGCCTCTGTGCTCGCCGCCGTTTCGCTGGCGGCCGGCGTCGCCGCCATGTTCGCCGTGGAGAAGGTGGTGCCCCATGTGCACAGCGATGGCGCGGCAACCGGCGGCCTGGGCGTGCGCGCCGTCTGGCTCATGGTGTTCGCCATCCTCATCCACAATTTCCCCGAGGGCCTCGCCATCGGTGCCGCCTTCTCCGGCACCGAGCCCGCCCAGGGTTGGCCCGTGGCCATCGCCATCGCCATCCAGGACCTGCCCGAAGGCCTGGTGGTTGCCCTCGCCCTGCGCTCGGTCGGTCACGGCGCCGGCAAGGCCGCAGGCATCGGCGCCCTCACGGGGCTTGCCGAGCCGATCGGCGCCGTCGCCAGCGCCGTGGTGGTGTCGGCCGTGCCGGCCCTCTACCCCATGGCGCTTGCGGCGGCGGCGGGCGCCATGCTCTTCGTCGTCAGCCACGAGATCATCCCGGGCACCCACCGCCGCGGCCACGAATCGGCCGCCACCATGGGCGTCGCCCTCGGCTTCGCCGTCATGATGGTCCTCGATAACGCATTCGGGGGTTGACAAGTCTCAGCTTATTGCGAATCATTCGCAATAAGCTGAGACTATCCCCGGAGCCGAACCATGTACGTCTGCGTCTGCAATGCCGTCACCGAACGCCATATCGGCGAAGCGGTTGCCGAAGGATGCCGTTCCATGCGAGAGTTGCGCGAGCGGCTCGGTGTCGGCGACTGTTGCGGCCGGTGCGCCTCCTGTGCGCGCCGCGTCATGAAGGAAGCCATCGTTCCCGTCCCTGCCGCCCAGGAGATCCATTTCGCAACGGCAGCAGCCTGACGGAGAAGACCATGAAAGGCGACAAGAAGGTCATCCAGTTGCTCAACAAGCAGTTGGTGAACGAACTCACGGCCATCAACCAGTATTTCCTCCACGCGCGCATGTACAAGAACTGGGGCTTCAACGCCCTGGGCAAGCACGAGTACGAGGAGTCCATCGAGGAAATGAAGCACGCCGACAAGCTGATCGAGCGCGTGCTGTTCCTCGAAGGCCTGCCCAATCTCCAGGCCCTCAACAAACTCCTGATCGGCGAGAGCGTGCCCGAGTGCATCGCCGGCGACCTCAAGCTGGAGCAGGGCGCCCATGCCGATCTCAAGGCCGCCATCGCCCACTGTGAGAGCGTCGGCGACTATGTATCGCGGGAGATCCTCGACGACCTGCTGGAGGACACCGAGGAGCACATCGACTATCTGGAGACCCAGCTCGAACTGATCGGCAAGGTCGGCCTGCAGAACTACCTGCAAACCCAGATGGGCGAATCCTCCGCGTCCTGAACGACAGAGGGGGCGGCTGTCGCCGCCCCTTTTGCTAGCCCGCCCAGGCGCGGGATATTCCCTTTCTCAAGCGGCTACCGCCGCAGCAGGCGCCGGGCTGCGGATCAGGTGGTCGAAGGCCGACAGGCTGGCCTTGGCACCTTCACCCATGGCGATGATGATCTGCTTGTAGGGCACCGTTGTCGCATCGCCGGCGGCGAAGACGCCGGGCACCGAGGTCTGGCCGCGGGCATCCACTTCGATTTCGCCGCGGGGCGACAGGGCCACCGTGCCCTTGAGCCAGTCCGTGTTCGGCAGCAGGCCGATCTGGACGAAGATGCCCTCCAGTTCGATGCGGTGCGACTCCCCGGTTGTCCGGTCCTGATAGGCCAGTCCCGTCACCTTGGCGCCGTCGCCGAGCACTTCCGTCGAGAGGGCGCTGGTGATCACCGTCACATTGGCCAGGCTGGTGAGCTTGGCCTGGAGCACGGCGTCGGCGCGCAGTCTGGCGTCGAACTCAAGCAGCGTCACGTGGGAGACGATGCCGGCCAGGTCGATGGCCGCCTCGACACCCGAGTTGCCGCCGCCGATCACCGCCACGCGCTTGCCCTTGAACAGGGGGCCGTCGCAGTGGGGGCAGAAGCAGACGCCCTTGGCCTTGTACTCCTTCTCGCCGGGCACGTTCATCTCGCGCCAGCGGGCGCCGGTCGCCAGGATCACGGCCTTCGCCTTCAGGGTCGCCCCGCTGGCGAGGCGCACGCGCGCCAGGCCGTCGGCGCCGGCCGGCTCCAGGGCCTCGGCGCGCTGGAGATTCATGATGTCTACCTCGTATTCCTTCACATGCTGCTCCAGGGCGACGGCGAGCTTCGGGCCCTCGGTGTGCTTGACGGAAATGAGGTTCTCGATGGACAGGGTATCGAGCACCTGGCCGCCGAAACGCTCGGCCACGACGCCGGTGCGGATGCCCTTGCGGGCCGCATACACCGCAGCCGCCGAGCCGGCCGGTCCGCCGCCGACGACAAGCACGTCGAAGGCGTCCTTCACTTCGAGCTTCCCGGCCTCCCGCGCGGCGGCGTCGGTGTCGAGACGGGCGACGATCTCCTCGATGGTCATGCGGCCCTGGCCGAAGTTCTCGCCGTTGAGGAATACGGTGGGTACCGCCATGATGCGGCGCTCGTCCACTTCGGCCTGGAAAAGCGCGCCGTCGATCATCACGCTCTCGACGCCGGGGTTGAGCACCGCCATCAGGTTGAGGGCCTGGACCACGTCCGGGCAGTTGTGGCAGGAGAGCGAAATGTAGGTCTCGAAGCGGAACTTGCCGGGAATGGCCTTGATCTGCTCGATCAGCGCCGCCTCCACCCTGGGCGGATGGCCGCCCGTCTGGAGCAGGGCCAGCACCAGGGAAGTGAACTCGTGGCCCATGGGCAGGCCGGCGAAGCGGATGCGATGGGCCTCGCCGGGCCGGCCGACCGAGAAGGAGGGCTTGCGGGCGTCGCTGCCGTCGTGGCGTACGCTCACCTTCGGCGACAGGGAAGCGATGTCGTCGAGCAGGGCGCGCATCTCGCCGGCGGCGGCGCTGTCGTCCAGCGACGCGACGAGTTCGATGGGCTGCTGGAGTTTTTCGAGATAGCCGGAAAGCTGGGCCTTGATGGCGGATTCGAGCATGGTGGTCTCCTGGTGAGGATTGCAATGGGAAGGCCCGCACGGAATCCTGTTCCGGACTGCCTTGCCGCTGCAATCCCGGCCCCGGGATCGCCGGGGCCGGACGGCTGGGGTTGAAGGTGGGGTTTAGATCTTGCCGACCAGGTCCAGGGACGGGGCCAGGGTCTTCTCGCCTTCCTTCCACTTGGCGGGGCAGACTTCGCCCGGGTGGGCGGCCACGTACTGGGCAGCCTTCACCTTGCGCAGCAGTTCGGAAGCGTCGCGGCCGATGCCGCCGGCGTTGACTTCGATGATCTGGATCTTGCCCTGGGGATCGATGACGAAGGTGCCGCGCTCGGCCAGGCCCGCTTCCTCGATCATTACGCCGAAATTGCGGGAGATGGCACCGGTGGGGTCGCCGATCATCGGGAATTGGATCTTGCCGATGGTCTCGGAGGTGTCGTGCCAGGCCTTGTGGGTGAAGTGGGTGTCGGTGGAGACGCCGTAGATCTCGACGCCCATCTTCTGGAACTCGGCGTAGTTGTCGGCCAGGTCGCCCAGCTCGGTGGGGCAGACGAAAGTGAAGTCGGCCGGGTAGAAGAAGACCACGGACCACTTGCCCTTGAGGGTGGCGTTGGTGACTTCGACGAACTTGCCGGCGTGGAAGGCGGTGGCCTTGAAGGGGAGGATTTCGGTGTTGATGAGGGTGGTGTTCATGGGGTTTCTCCTTGGGAAGTGGCGTTGAGCGAAGCGATGGAGCGGATGTTAGGGATCGCCAATCAATAGGTCCAATGAATTGGCTCTACCGCGACCATAGGTATGCACTATTATTTGCATGGGCGAGTGAATGCCGGCCGGCCCTGCGGCAGCTGCGGATGGCTTTTTGCCGGCATGAGCCGGGGTGAGGTGGAAGCCTGCTGAGCGGCGGGTCGGGCCGGTTAGTGGGGCGCCGGCGGTTCTACGGAGGCCAGTTCGGCGAGACCGCGGGCGAAGCTGGTGACGCCCGGCGACTTGAGGAAGACGCAGGGCTTGCCCAGCTTCTTGCAGGCATCCTTGAGGCGCCAGTAGGCGGCGTGGGAGACGCAGCCCGCCTGGCAGACCACGGCGTCGGCGCCGGCAAGCACGGCGTCGATGCGGTGGAGGCTTTCCTCCTGGCCGCCGTCGTGGTGGACGAAACGGGCGCCGCTGGCTTCCACCAGGCGGCGGTAGCCGTCCACGAGGCCTGTGCGTCCGCCGATGCAGACCACGCAGCGGCCGGCGAGCCGGGACTCGGCGGGGCAAGTGCGTCCGCAGCCGCTCGTGCCGGCGACGCCGTCGCACAGGCCGAGGGCGGATTCCAGGGCGCCGGCCGTGGCGGCCAGTTCGGCGCGGGTCTCGGCCAGTTCGTTCTCGAAGGCCGCCGCCCGGCGGGCGTTGGCGGCGTTGCGTTCTTCCAGGGTTTCGGCGCGGCGGGCGAGGGCCTCGGCGCGTTCCTTCAGGGTGTCGTAGGCGGCCACCGACCGGCGGGCGGCGGCCAGTTCCAGTTCGTTGCGCGCCAGGCGGGCGGCCCGGTCCTCGGCTTCCGCCAGCCGCTTCTGCAGCAGCGACACCTCCCGCTCCCGCTGGCGTTGGGCTTCGCCGAGGCCGAGGCGCAGGGCGGCGGCGTCGTCCCGCAGGCGGACGTTGTCCTGTTCCAGGGCCGTCAGGCGCCGCAGGTCGGCCCGGGCGCTGGCGCCTACCTGGTGGGACAGCATGTGGATGTCGCCGTAGATGTCCTTGCCGCCTTCCTCGCCCAGGTCCGGGTGGCTCCAGGCGGCCCACAGGGCGCCGGCCACGTCGCCGGTCGCCAGGGCTTCGCGCCAGAGGACGAGGACCGCGGCTTCGGTCTTCGCCTTGGCGAACTTCGTCACGGCGGCGGCGAAATGTTCGTCGAGGAAGCGCTGCAGGCGGCCCGCCACGTCGCCGTGTTCGCCGCAATGGCCGACCACGACGGTGTGCAGCGTGTAGTCGGACATCTCGGCCGCATCCACGCCGGCCCGTTTCGCCAGGCGGCGCATCTCGGCCACCGGCAGGCAGGTGCCGACGAGGGGGCAATGCCAGCGGGTCGGCAGCTCCCACAGCTTCTTGCGGCGGCGGCCGGCGGCGGCCGGCGGCGACGAAGGCGGCAGCGGCAAGGCCGGGGCGGTACCGTCGAAAGCCTGGTCGAGCAGGCGGGCGATTTCCTTCATGTCTGAACCTCCCGTGTTTGCCTCGGCTTGCGCTCCGGCAAGGGCCGCTTGTAGCTGTTGGCCTCACGGCGTGCCTGCAAGCCATCGACGAAGAGCCAGACCGCTCCTGCGATTCCGATCAAGGCGATGGCCGCCAGGCCGATACCGAAGACCTTAGCCATGGAGAATCTCCCACTGCTTGCGTGCCGCATCGCGGCGCTTGGTCTGGGTGCGCCACCACAGGTAGAGGCCGGTGAAGCCGAGGAAGACCCAGACGAAGCCGAGCAGGTCGATCCATATCCATTCGGCCTCCTTGCCGAAGAAGGCCTTGCCCGTGTGCAGGTCCATCACCAGCTTACCGAGGGTGACGCGCTCGCCGCCGGCCGTCGGCATGGCCGCCTGGACGGCGGCCACCGCCGGCGAGGACTCGGCGCTCCAGCGCTTGCCGTCGGCGCTGGCGAGCAGGCCCTTGTCCTTGAGGGCGACGGTCACGCTGCCGTCCGGGTTGGCGACGGCGCTCCAGGCATCGCCCTTGTACACCCGTTCCCAGACGCCGTCCCTTTCCAGCCAGACGCCGTTCTTGGCGGCGGCGACCACGCCCCAGGCGGCGGTGGCGAGGCCGCGCACCTGGGTGCCGGCGAACGCCGCCACCGGCTCGGCGGTTTCGCCGGCAATGCGGTAGAGGCCTTCCTTGCCGGCGATCCAGCGCCGTCCGTCGCCGGTGGCGAGGCTCGCCCGCAGCTCCGGCTTCTCGGCCTTCGCCGCGCCGTAGCCGGGCAACCAGGCCACATAGCGCGAAAGGTCCACATCGTCGAGGTCGAGGGCCTTCTTGTGGGAGATGAAAATGGCCGTCATGCCGACCAGCAGCATGGGCACCAGCAGGATCACCGAAATCCAGTTGTGCCAGTCGCGGGCCTTGAATGTGATTTTCATGTCGTTCTCCTGGGGGGACTGCATTTCACCATTTGGCCTCCAGCGTCACCATGAGGCTGGGGACGCTGGATTCCCGGTCGGTTTCGAGGCGGCTGACGAGGCCGGCGGCGTCGCGCTCCGTCAGGTCGGCGTCGCGGCGCGCCCGCGTCAGGTTCTGGGCGGAGACGCGGATGCCGGTCTGGCGGTCGAGTTTCCAGAGCGCGTAGAGGTCGAGTTGGCGCCGGGCCGCCTGCACCTGGCGCAGGGTCGCGCTGTTCTCCCGGTCCAGGGCGTCCGCCCAGTTGAAGTTGCCGCCGACGGTGATGCGCGGCTCGCCGAACTCGTAGTCGAAGCCCAGGTTGGCGCTGCGGCGCGGCCCCTCGCCGGCCCCCAGGGTCGCCACCGGGTCCACGATGCGCGTGCGGCTCACGGCCAGGTTGCCGCGCAGCGTCAGGGCCGGCAGGCCGAGGCCGTCCAGGCGCGCCTTGAGGTCGGCGACGAAGCCGGTCAGCTCGGCGTTGCCCACGTTGTAGGGCCGTTCGATCCAGCGTCCGCCTTCGAGACGGGTGAGCTTCTGCACCTGGTTGTCGATGCGGCGCCGGTAGAACGACAGGCCGGCATTGCCGGCCCGGGCCGGCAGGAAGTGCTCGACGCCGGCCTCGAAGCTGAGGCTGCGTTCCGGCGCCAGCTGGGGATTGCCGCCCTTGTCCGGATTGGAGGACGCGTTCACCCCGGTGGCGGTGCGCACGACGCCGGACAGGTCCTTGATGCCCGGCGCCTTTTCGCTGCGGGCGACGCTGGCGCGCAGGTTCCAGGCCGGCGTCGCCTGCCAGAGGCCGTGCAGGGACGGATCGATGGAACTGTGGCTGCGGTTTGACGTGACGCCGAGACCGTCGGTGATCCGGCCGCCCAGGGCCTGCCAGCGCAGTCCCGGCGTCAGCACATGGTTGTCGGTCAGCTGCCATTCGTCCTGGGCCCAGAGGACGTGGCGGTTCTCCGCCTGGCGCTGGCTGGCGTCGGCGCCGGCGGCCTGGAGGACGCCGTTGGCGACCACGGTCTTCTCGTCCGTGCCCGTCTTGCGTTTCGCCTCGGCGCCCAGGGTCAGCAGGTGGGCCTCGCCGACCGGCCACTTGCCCTTGAACATCAGGCCCGCCTCCCGTTCGTCGCGCCGCTCCGTCTCGGCGCGCGTCGCCGCCAGGGCGCCGGCGGCGTTGTACTCGCGGCGGTCGCGTTCCTTGTTCTCCCGCTCCGCCTGCAGCATCAGCCGCAGGGAGAGGTCGGCGACGCCGGGCCGGGCATGGCGCCACTCGACGCCGAGACGCCCGCCGGCACGCCGGCTCCGGTCCCGCTCCGCGTCCTCGCCGGAGGCGGCCAGGCCGGTGCCGGCCGCCGGGTCGGCATAGGCCATCTTGCGCGTGAGGCTCTCCCGGTCGTCCTCGGTCAGGTTCAGCATCGGGCTCAGCACCAGCTGCTGGCCCGGCGCCAGGGTCCGGGTCAGGCGCGGCGTCAGGGAAAGATGGTGGTCGCGGCCCCGCTCGGTGACCGCCTCGGTGGTCCAGGCGCTGCGGGCGCCCGCCGTGAAGCGCTGGATGTCGCCGTCGCGCCGGCCGACGCTGGGGCGGCTGCCGTAGGCGCCCGCCACGAGCCAGCCGAAATCCTCGTTGCGGTCGCCGCGCAGGCCCTCGAAGCGCGTTACCGTGCGGCCGTCCAGGCTGCCGAGGCCGGCGCGCAGGCCGGCACTGGCGCTGGGCGGCACGTCGCGCAGCACCAGGTTGATGGTGCCGCCGGGACCCGAGGAGGGGAACTCGGCCGTGCCGTTGCGGATGATCTCGATGCGCTCGATCAGTTCCACCGGCAGGCGCAGGGCGGTGGCCGGCGACTTGTCGCCGCCCGGCAGCGGCTGGCCGTCCACGAGGATCTGCGGCATGTGCCGGTCGGGTCCCTTGCCCCGGCCGCGCTTGCCGGCGCCGCCCTCCAGGTCGGCGAACAGGCCGGTGCCCGGCAGCTTGCGCAGCAGCTCGCCGACGCTGTCGGCATCCATCGCCTCCAGGTCTTCGCGGCCGAAGACGATCGTCGCCGCCGAGGCCTGGCGCCGCAGTTCCTGGGCGTCGGCTCGCGCCGTGACGCTGGTTTCCGGCAGCAGGACTTCCGTGCCCTGGGCCATGGCGGACGGCAGGACGACGGCGGAGGCCGCGCCGAGCAGGGCGCGCATCCCGGCTACCATCGCGCTTCCAGGGCCACCATCAGCGAACGGCCGCCCCGCTCGGATTCCAGGGTCTTCTTCGTCATGCGCCACTGGGTGTCGTACTCGTACTTGTCCTTGTCCTTGCGCATGTCCACCAGGTTGGATGCGGTGACGCGCACGGCCAGGTCCCGCGACAGGCGCTTCATCACGTATAGGTCGAGCAGCCGCTGCCGGCCTTCGGGGTCCGGCTTGAGCGGTTCGGCCGGGTTCTTGATGAAGCGCGGCGTGTAGTTGTAGTTCATGCCCACGGCGCCGTCCCAGGAGGGCAGTTGCCAGTCGAAGCCGACGTTGTAGACGAAGGGGGGCTGGTCCTTGATGCGCGTCGTGAGGCCGGTGGCGGCGTCCTTCAGTTCGGAGTACAGGCGCGTGTAGTTGAAGCGCAGCATGAGTTCCGGCATGCCGATGATGTCCATGCGCGGCCGGGCGTCGAGTTCGACGCCCCAGACACGGGCTTCGCCGACGTTGTAGGGGCGGGTCACGTAGCGGGCCCCTTCGGCCAGGGTGCGTTCCTCGATCTTGTCCTTGATCTGGCGATTGAAGAAGTTGGCGCCGAGCACGCCGCCGCCCCTCGGCAGGAAGTGTTCCCAGGCCAGTTCCAGGCCCACGGCGCTTTCCGGACGCAGGTCGGGGTTGCCCGATTTGTCCGGGTCCGCGGACGAGCCGGTCTTGGTTTCCGTGGTCGTGGAGAGCTCGTCGAACTTGGGCGGCTTCAGGGTTTTCGTCACGCTGGCGCGCAGGTTGTTGGCGCCATCGACCTGCCACAGGTAGTGGGCCGAGGGGGTGGCGGCGCGCACGCTGCCGGCGCGGGATTGGCCGAGGCCGTCGGTGGATTCCTGCCGGAGCCACTGGGCGCGCAGGCCGGGGGTCAGGTAGTGGCCCGGGCGCAGGGTGATCTCGTCCTGGACGTAGGCCACCCAGCGCCGCTCGCCGATGGTGAAGGCGTCGCCGCGGCCGGTGGCTTTTAGCACGCCGTTCTCGAAAGTGTCCTTGCGGTCGCGGCGCGACTTCTCGCCGAACTCCATGCCGAAACCCGGCTTGTGGTCGCCGTGGGGCAGGGTCGAGCGGAAGCCGACGAAATTGTCCCGTTCGATCTTTCTTTCCGCCTCCAGCGTAATCTTGGTCTGGGCACCGGCGGCGCTGAATTCCCTGGCCGTCTTGTCCTTGTCTTCGCCGCCGGACTGGAGGACGCCGAATAGGGAGAAACTGCCGCCGCCGGCGAGCTTGCGCTTCCACTCGCTGCGCAGCCGGTAGATGCGCCGCTCCTTGTCCTCCACCTCCGTCTTGCTGCCGTCGCCGACGTAATTGGCGGCGGTGGCCGGCGTGTTGTACTTGTACTTGTCGACCGTCTTGGTCTTGTTGTCGATGGTGCTGGAGAGGAAGGGAGTCACCACCAGCTCGTCCTCCGGCGAGAGCCTGATGCTGGCCCGGGGCGAAAGGTCGATGCCGTCGGACCGGACCCGTTCGTCCTCGTATTCGAACTTCCAGGCGTTGCGCACGCCGGTGGCGGCGGTGAAGGTCTCCTCGCTCTTGCTCTTGCTCTTGACGTTGCCCCGCTGGCCCACCGAGGCGCTGAACAGCCAGCGCACATCGCCCTTGCCGCCGGGACTGTACTGGCCCGAGGCGTTCCAGGTCTCGGGCGAGGCCTTCTCGCCGAAGAGTTGGCCGCCGACGATGCGGGCATTGGCGAGGGGGGCCTCGGGAACATCGCGCAGCACGATGTTGATGGTGCCGGCGAGGCCCTCGTTGGGCATGTCGGCGGTCGGCGCCCGGATGATCTCGATGCGCTCGACCATGTCCAGGGACAGGCGGTCCACCTGGAGCTGGCGTTCCTTGGTGCCGGTGGGAACCGGGTCGCCGTCGATGAGGATCTGGGTGTAGCCCTTGTCCATGCCGCGTACGCGCACGTCCGCCGGGTTGCCCGGGGGGCCGGTGAAGGTGACGCCGGGCAGCCGGCGCAGGTAGTCGCCGACGGTCAGTTCGTTCATGCGGTCGAGTTCCTCGCGGCCGTAGACCAGGCGCGTGGAGCGGGCGTCCTTGCGGCGTTCGAAATCGTCGCGTTCGGCGCTGATCTCCACGTCCGGCAAGGCCGTATCGGCGTCGGCGGGGCCGGCCAGGGCGAAGGCGAGGAGCGAGAGCAGGGTGGCGGGGGCGCGGAGCGTGCTGCGGCGTGACATGGGGGAATCCGGAGATCAGGGGTTGGGCAGGGTGACGAAGCCGAGCTTGCCGATGCCGGCGTTGTGCACCTGGGCCATGACCTCGGCCAGGCGCTCGTAGCGCGTGGTGCGGTCAGCGCGCAGATGCACCTCGGGCTGGGGCTGGCGGGCGGCGGCTGCGGCCAGCAGGCCGGCCAGTTCGGCGTCGCCGACGATGCGGTCGTTCCAGTAGAGGTCGCCGTTGTCGTTGAGGGCGAGACGCACGGCGTCGGGCTTCTCGACGTGGACGGCGGTGCTGGCCTTGGGCAGGTCGATCTTCACGGCATGGCTGAGCATGGGCGCCGTGACGATGAAGATGATGAGCAGCACCAGCATCACGTCCACCATGGGCGTGACGTTGATGTCGGACATGGGTTCGCCGTCGGCGTCGCCGTCGAAGGTGCCGAAGGCCATCATGCGGCTCCCTTGGCGGCGACGCGCAGGGCGCGCACTTCGGCGCCGGGCTGGGTGCCGATGGTCAGGCAGACGTGGAGGTCGTGGGCGAAGGCGTCCAGGTCGCCGAGGGTGTCGCGGTTGAAGCGGGCGATGGCGTTGTAGGCGAGCACCGCCGGCAGGGCGACACCTATGCCGGCGGCGGTCATGATGAGGGCCTCGCCGACGGGGCCGGCCACCTTGTCGAGGGTGGCCTGGCCGGTGGCGGAAATGGCGACGAGGGCGTGGTAGATGCCCCACACCGTGCCGAACAGGCCGACGAAGGGGGCCGTGGCGCCGATGGAGGCGAGCAGGGTGAGGCCGCGGCCCAGGTGGCGGCGGCTGGCGGTTATGGAGCGGCGCAGGGCGCGGGTCAGCAGTTCGCCCCGGTCCATGCCGTCGGCGAGCCGGCGCGCGGTGTGCTCGTCGATATCGCGCACGGCGTCGACGGCCGCGGCGGCGAGCCGCGCCGCCGGGGTGCCGGGCGCCTGCCGGTGCAGTTCGGCGAGGCCGGCCGCCAGGTCGCCGGCGTTCCAGAAGGCCTCCACGGCGGCGGCGGAGCCGCGCAGACGGCGCCATACCCACAGGCGCGCCAGCATCCAGTACCAGCTCGCTACCGACATGGCGACGAGGATCAGGGCCACGCCGTGGGTGAGCGCATCGCCTTGCGCCCACAGGTGGGCGAAGCCGAAATCGGGGGTGTCGGACATGATCAGTTCTCCAGTTTGAAAACGAGGGGGACGAGGACCCAGGCGGCGACGGCCTTGTCGCCCTGGCGCGCCGGCACGAAGCGCCAGCGCTTGACGGCTTCCTGGGCGGCGGCGTCGAGACGGGGGCTGCCGGCGCTCTGGCGCAGTTCGATCTGCTCGGGCAGGCCTTCGGCGGAGACGAGGACGCGCAGCACCGTGCGCCCTTCCTCGCCCATGCGGCGGGCCAGGGGCGGGTAGGCGGGGCGCGGGTTATTGAGGTAGGCGGCGTCGAAGCGGGGCGGGGCGACGGCGGCGGGCGCTTCGGCCTGGGGGGCGGGCTTGGTTTCCGCCGGGGCGCCGCTGGTGGCCGGCGCGGCAACGGCTGCCGCCGCGGGGGCGACGACGACGGGGGCCGGGGCCGGCTCGGGACGGGTGGCGACGACGGGCTGGGGGGCGGGGCGCGGCTCGCTGCGCGGCTTCGGCGGCGCGGGTTGGGGGGCGGCCATCGGCGCCAGCAGGGCGATTTCCAGGGCGCGCACGACGGGCGCCACCTTCGGTGCCGCTATCGCCAGCAGGGCGGCGAGGCCGGCGGCATGGAGCGCCACCACGAGCGGAAACAGCCAGCGCGGGGCGTCAGGGGCAAGTGGTTCGGTGGTGGTAGCCACGGGCAAGGTCCATGTCGTTTCTCTGCATGGCTGGCTGCCTGGGCCCGGGGGCCGTGGGTGGCTGGCTTGCGGGCGCGCCGGAGGCGCGCTGCGGGATGCGGGTTACTTGGTCAGGATGAGTCGGTTTTCGCGGGTGAGGCGCAGTTGGTAGATCTGGCCCGAATGGGCGATGCGCAGGGTCGTGCCCTGGCGGAACAGTTCTGCCGAGACGATGAGGGGCAGTTGCCCGGGCGGCGGGGCGGCGACCGGCACGGTGGCGAGGGTCGGCGCGGAATCGGTGGCGGCGTTCATGGGCGGATTTCCCTTCAGGTCGCCCGTGCCGCGGGGCGCATCGGCTGGCCGCTGCCGGTGTGGTCGGCGTGATCGGCGCGTTCGTTGGGGCCGTCGTCCCGTTCGAGGATTTCCACCAGTTCCCGGGCGTGGGCGCGCAGGTGGCTGTCCGCCTCCGGGTCGGCGGCGACCCGCTCCAGCAGCATGGCGGCGAGGTAGGCGGAACGCTGGCAGCCGGTTTCCATGTGCTTGGCGAGATGGGCGAGGGCGCCGGCCACCATGCGGGCGGGGGGCTGGTCGTTGAGGGTGTTCGGGTCGTCCATGTCGTTTCTCCTATAAATTTTCGGGGCTTACCAGACGTAGAACACCAGCACCCAGGTGCCGGTCACGGCGGCCAGGGGCACGGTCCAGGCGGCCAGGGCCAGTCCGCCGCGGACGATGCCGGGGTGGACGGCGGCGATCAGCTGCAGGCCGAGCCAGCCGGACCAGGTCGTGCCGGCGGCGAGCAGGGCGCCTCGGACGTAGGCCAGCCAACCCAGGGCGGCGCCTTCGGCGCGCAGGTGGGTGGCGGTCATCATCGAGAGGCCGAGGAACAGGCCGATGCCGGCCAGGGGCACGAGGGCGAGGGACAGGCTGCGCCAGTCGGCGCGGGCGAGGCGGGCGGCGACGACGGTGCCCAGCCAGACGACGGTGCCCAGGCCGGCGGCGACGACGAGGATGTAAGCCAATACCGCAGCGCCGTCGAGCCAGGAGAACAGGTCGCCGGCTTCGGGCTGGTGGGTCAGGAGCCACCAGGGGGCGTCGGTTTCCAGGGGCCAGAGGATGTCCCGTTCCACCAGCCATTCGGCGGCGGCCTGCTTGGCGCGTACGAACCAGGGGCTGACGGTCCATTGGAAGGCGGCGACGGCGACGCCGAGCATGCCGAAGATCAGCAGCAGGACTTCCGGCAGGGCGGGCCGGCGGGCGGCGAGGATTTCGGCGTTGGGCGAGCGGGGCGCCAGTTCGACGGCGTCGCGGTGGCCGCTGCAGCGACCGCAGGCGTGGCACTGGGCCATGCTCTGCATGTGGCTGACGGAGAGCAGGGGCGCGCAGTCCACGGCGGCGGTGCGCGCCGGGTAGCGGTTCCAGGCCTCCCGGTCCACGCGGAAATGGACGGGGGCGATGCGCGCCAGCAGGGCGAAGACGCCGGAGACGGGACACAGGTAGCGGCACCAGACGCGCTTGCCCTGGCCGTAGAGCCAGCCGATGGCGACGGCGGCGACGGTGGAGCCGCCGAGGATCAGCAGGGCCGCCTGGGGATATTCGTAGACGCTGACGAGCTGGCCGTAGATGGTGGTGAGCACGAAAGCGACGAAGGGCCAGCCGGCCCAGCGCATCCAGCGCGGGATGGCGCCGCCGCGGCCGTGGCGGCTGGCGAATTCGGCCAGGGCGCCTTCCGGGCACAGCACGCCGCACCAGACGCGGCCCACGAGCATGATGGAGAGGATGACGAAGGGCCACCAGACGCCCCAGAACAGGTACTGGGCCAGCAGCACGAGGCGCTCGCGCCAGGGGGCGGCGTAGGGCGTCTTGTCCTGGGCCGGGGCGGCGCTGCCGTCGGTGGCGCAGTACTCCGGGTCCACGAAGGAAGCGGCGCCCAGGTCGGAGGAGAAGAGGCGTGCCTCCGGGTTCGGGTGGGGCAGGAAGGCCGGCAGCACCACCAGCACGGCGTAGAAGACGACGATGGCCCACTGGGCGGCGAGGATGGCGCGGCGATGCCGCGCCATCCAGTCGCCGAGGCGCGCGAGGCGCCCCTTGGGAGGGCGCGGCATGAACACCAGGGGCTGCGTCGTGCCGTCCATCTCAGTGCTCCATGACGCTGCGCGTCTTCCGCGACGCATGAAACATGGGTATTGCGGAGCACGCCAAGGACGGCGGGTATCCAACTCCCTCCATGTCCTCCGGGCCGAAAGAGCACCGGCCCTCCTCCTTGACTTCCGGGAGTCGGATACCCGCCATCCTTGGCTGGATACGTCGGTGGTTTGAAACAGGCAAACACCCACGGCGGCATCGGATCGGGTCGGTGGGGTGCCCTGCGCCGCGTAAGTAAAGAAGGAGGAGCCGGCCGCAGGCCGGCGACGGGTGACATGGAGCGGGGCAGGGCACCCCGCCGACCCGAGCGCGCACCACAGTCGATTCGAGGAAGTGTTTCATTTCAGGCCTTGGCCGGGGCGGCGCGGTCGCTCCGGGCCATGCGCCAGAAGGCGTAGGTCCAGAAGGCGATGCTGGCGAGGAGCAGGCTGCCGGCGGGGCGGGCCCGATAGCCGGCGAAGTCGGCGAGGAAGCGCCCCAGGCCCTGGCCGTCCGCGAGGAGGCTGGAAACATCCCAGGCCGGGTCCAGCAGGGTGGGCAGCCATTCAAGGGCGATCATGCGGTCGATGCCGTTGGCGAGCAGGGCGTTGGCGATCAGCAGCAGCAGGATTTCGCTGGCGCGGAAGAGGACCCGGTAGCTGAGGAAGCGGGCGCCGCGGGCCACCAGCCAGGCGGTGAGGACCGCCAGGCCGAAGCCGGTGGCCGCCGCGCCAAACAGGCCGGCGAGGGCGCCGCCTTCGCCTTCCATGCCGAGGCCGTAGAGGAAGACCACGGTCTCGGCGCCCTCGCGCGCCACGGCGAGGGCGGTGATGGCAGCGATGCCGAAGGCGCCGGCGCTCTTTTCCGCCTGGCCTTCCAGTTCCCGCTTCATGTGGCGGCCGTGGCGATGCATCCACAACACCATCTGCAGGATCAGGCCGGCGGCGACGAGCACCATGGCGAGCTGGAACAGTTCCAGGGATTCGCCGGCCAGTTCGCTCTGGGCGGCGAAGGTGGCAAAGCCGAGGGCCACGGCGAGGCCGATGCCGGCCGCCACGCCGGACCACAGGCCGCGTTTCAGGGGCGCCGGGTTGTCCTGGCGTCCGATCCAGGACAGCAGCACGCCGATGACGAGCATGGCTTCCAGGCTTTCGCGCCAGACGATGACGAGGGCGTTGAGCATGGCGGCCTACTTGGCGATCAACTGCATCTTGCCGGTTTCGGGATGGAACTCGTCGATGAAGGTGTGGGCGCCGGGACGCAGGGGCGGCGTGACGACGAAGGAACTGGCGCCGGGCGCCAGCACCTTCTCGACGCGCAGGTCCAGGTTCTCGAACTCGATGGGGCCGCGGCCCTCGTTCTTGATCGTGAGCTTGATGCGCTTGCCGGCGGGCACTTCGATGGTCGCCGGCGTCAGGCGGCCGTCCTTGGCGACGACCTCGAAGGTCGGCAGCCCCTGGGCGTGGGCCGCCTGCATCACCCCGGCCATGAACAGGCCGAGGGCGACGATGGCGGGCAGGGGCGGGGCGAGCAGGGTCTTGAGCTTCGGCATGGCGTCTTTCCTAGTAGGTGAGCTGGGCGCGCACGCCGACCACCTGGTAGGTCTTGGCGCCGCCGTCGGCGCCGGGGTCGGCGATCAGCTGGAGGTGCGGCGACATCTCGAACTGCTTGTTGAAGCGCCAGCGGTAATAGACCTCCATGAGGCGCTCGGACTTCTTCGCGCTGTAGCCGAAGTCCGGGGTGCCGTTGGCGTCCGCATCGACGGTGAGGGAGTCGGCGCGGAAACCCTTGGAGGTGCGCAGCAGGCCCGCGGCGATGCCGATGGAGTCGCCGCCCCGGTTCCAGTCGGAGCCGGCGATCTCGGCCCCGGCCGTGATGGCGCGGTCGAAGCGGGCGCCGCTGCTGCCGATGTGCTGGCCGTAACGGGCGAACAGGGTGGTGGCGTCGCCGACGCGCTGGTCCATCGACACGCCCCAGCCGGAACGCTGCGGCGTGTCGCCGAGATAGGAGGTCGCCTGGCCCGTGCGCCAGTAGTAGGCGCGGTAGTTGCCGAGCAGGCCGCCCATCATGCGCAACTGGGTTTCCGCCTGGGCGATGACCAGGGGCGCCGAGAAGAAGCGCGAGTAGTTGGCGCCGCGGCCGGCGCCGAAGATGCCGAGGGAGAGCCGCCAGGGTTCGCGCTTGTCCATCCAGTTCAGGTAGGACAGGCGCAGGCCGGGGGTGAAGCCGTTGGCGTCCACGCCGATGTCGCCGCCGGCGTCGAGCAGGGGGTTGTGCACGAAGGCCGTGTTGACGAACTGCTTGGTTTCGTCGTTGGCGGCGGCGTTCTGGTCGAAGAACAGGAAGGGGTCCATCTTGCCGAAGGTGACTTCGAGGTTCTCCTTCGAGTGGGGCTTGAAGCCGCCGAAAGGCAGCGGGATCGTCGCCTGGTACCAGGCCTGGCCGAGGATCGCCACCGAGTCGTCCGGGTTGGTGGAGGTGACGCGGAAGGCGCTGGCGTTGGGCTTGGAGAACGAGTACATGTCGTTGAGGCCCGAGCCCTGGCCGAAGCGGATGTGGGCGAAGACCTTGCTCTCCGTGTCGCCGATGTTGTCCAGCGGCAGGGTGACGTAGGCGTCGCCGCGGTAGTTGAGCTGGCTGTTGCCGAACTTGCCGTCGAGATCGGAACCCAGGTTGCGCATGGGCGCCGAGGGCTGCTGGGCGACCGTGGTGAGGGAGAAGCCGGCGGTGATGCCTTCCAGGGCCTCGACGGTGCGGGCCTGCTTCAGCATGCCGAGGGACTGCATCTCGACGGCCTTGAGGCGCGTGACGATCTCCGGTTCCTTCTCGCTGATGCGTTCCGTCGTGAGGGCCTTTTCCATTTCCTTGTTCTGCTTCTCAAGGGCCTCGATGCGGGCGGCGAGACGCTTGAGTTCCGCCATGAGGGCGGTTGCGTCGTCGGCGGCGAAGGCCGGCGAGGCCGCCAGAGCCAGGGCCAGGGCGATGGGTTTCAGGCGCATCTCAATACCCGCCCTTCTTGCCCACACCGGCGAAGGTGAATTCCCATTCCATCTCGAAGGGCTTGAACCAGGGACGCACGCCGGTCAGGCGATCGGTATGGCGGCCGAAGTGGTTGCCCTGGGGGTTTTCCTTGGCGTTGGGCGGGAAGACGATGAACTTGACCTTGTACTTGCCCGGCCCCTTGAGCTTCACGTTGTCGCCGTAGTGGGGACCGTCGTTGGCGACCATCGGCATCATGTCGCCCTTGATGACCTCGTTGCTGCCGACCTTGGTCAGCTCGTACTTGACGAACAGGTAGGGAATCCAGAACCCCTCGGGAAAGCCGTTGGGGTTGTTGGCCATGGCGTGGATGTCGGCCTCGATGTGGATGTCCGACTCGGCGGCCTTGCGCATGTGGCCGTCCGGTTCCATTTCGACGGCCTGCAGATAGACGGCAGCCACCTCCATGCCGGCCTGGATCTGGGGTGCCCCGATCGGATATTCGAGGGCCTGGGCCGCAAAGCTCAGGGAAAGAACGGCAAGGCCGGCGGCAAGACGCGATTTGATGTTCATTGTTGATAATCTCCCGGTAAGGTTGCAAATGAGAATGGTTCGCATTGTAACAGCGCGACCGGGGGAGTCAAGACCTTGTTGCGGCGCGGAAGCAACTTGGTGGGAAAAGCCGTCGGGTGGCGGGGCGTATAATCCGCGGCTTTGATTTATCTCACCTTCCCATGAGCTTCGACCCCAAGGCCCATCTGGCCGAGCTGCTGCACGCGGCTCTCCAGTCCGTCGCGCCGGAGACGCCCGCCGACATCCATCTGGAGCGGCCCAAGCAGGCCTCCCACGGCGACTTCGCCAGCAACCTGGCGATGCAGCTGGCGCGCGCCCTCAAGGACAATCCGCGCAAGATCGCCGAGCGCCTGGTGCGGGAGCTGCCGGCGTCGCCCTGGCTGGAGAAGGCCGAGATCGCGGGAGCCGGCTTCATCAACTTCACCCTGGCCCCCGCGGCCAAGACCCAGATCGTCAGGAACGTGCTGACGGCGGCCGACGGATTCGGTCGCGGCACGGCGCCGGAAGGCTGCCGTAAGGTCCAGGTGGAGTTCGTCTCGGCCAATCCGACGGGGCCGCTGCACGTGGGCCACGGCCGCGGCGCCGCCTACGGCGCCAGCCTCGCCTCCCTGCTGGCCTTCGCCGGTTATCAGGTCTGCCGCGAATACTATGTGAACGACGCCGGCCGCCAGATGGACATCCTGGCCGTCTCGACCTGGCTGCGTTACCTGGAGTTGTTCGAGGAGTACGTGCCCTTCCCGCCCAATGCCTACCAGGGCGGTTACGTGCGCGAGATGGCGGAGCAGGTCAAGGCGACCCACCAGGACCGCTACGTGCATTCGGCCGAGGCCATCCTGGCTTGCGCGCCGCCGGCGCCGCCGCGCCGCGAGGACGGCGCCTACACGAAGGACGAGAAGGAGCAGCTCGAAAGCCACCTCGACGGCCTGATCTCGGCGGCGAAGGATCTTCTCGGCGAGGAATGGGCCTACGTCCACCAGCATGCCCTCACCGAACAGCTGGCCGACTGCCGCGAAGACCTGGAGGCCTACGGCGTCCATTTCGACTGCTGGTTCTCCGAACGCAGCCTCTACGACACGGGGATGGTGGCAAAAGCCGTCGCCGAGCTCGAACGCCGCGGCCACATCTACGTCCAGGACGGCGCCAAGTGGTTCCGTTCCACCGACTTCGGCGACGAGAAGGACCGGGTCGTCCAGCGCGACAACGGCCTCTACACCTATTTCGCCTCCGACATCGCCTACCACGCCAACAAGTTCGAGCGCGGCTTCGACAAGGTCATCGACATCTGGGGTGCCGACCACCACGGCTATATTCCCCGCGTCCGGGGCGCCCTCAAGGCGCTCGACATCGACGACGGCAAGCTCGACGTGGCCCTGGTGCAGTTCGTCAGCCTGTTCCGCGACGGCGCCAAGGTCTCCATGTCCACCCGCTCCGGCGAATTCGTCACCCTGCGCGAACTGCGCGAGGACGTGGGCAACGACGCCTGCCGTTTCTTCTACCTGCTGCGCAAGAGCGACCAGGCCCTCGATTTCGACCTGACCCTGGCGAAGAGCGAGAGCAGCGACAATCCGGTCTATTACGTCCAGTACGCCCATGCCCGCATCTGTTCGGTGCTGGGCCAGTGGGGCGGCGAGGCCGGCGGCCTGGCGGCGGCGGACCTGGGTTCCCTGCAGAGCGAGCGGGAACTGGCCCTGTGCGCGCGCCTGGCGGAGTTCCCCGAAGTGATCGCCGCCTCCGCGCGGGACTATGCGCCCCACGCCGTGGCCTTTTACCTGCGGGAACTGGCGGCCGACTTCCACGGCTGGTACAACGCCGAGCGCCTGCTGGTCGAGGACGAACAGGCCAAGCTTGCGCGCCTGGCCCTGGCCGTGGCGGTGCGCCAGGTGCTGCGCAACGGATTGAGGATACTTGGCGTATCGACGCCGGAGGCGATGTGAGATGAGAAGAGCCGCTGCGACCCCGAAATCCCCTCCGCCCCGTCCCGCCCGCAAGAGCGGCGGCGGCATGCTGCTGGGCCTGTTTCTCGGGCTCGTCGTCGGCGTCCTGATCGCCTTCGGCATCGTCTGGTACCTGAACAAGACGCCCCTGCCCTTCCAGGACAAGACCTCGCGGGCCGACAAGCCGGCCGTTGCCGCGCCGGGCCAGGGGAAGACCCCCGAGCCGCTGCCCGGCAAGCCCGGCGACAAGGTGGGCGAGAAACCCCGCTTCGAGTTCTACAAGATCCTGCCGGGAGGCCAGGAAGCCACGCCGGCGCCTGCCGCCGCGGCCCCAGCTGCCGCGCCTGTCGCAGCCGTGGAAGCCGCCAAGGCCACCGAGCCCATCTACCTCCAGGCCGGCTCCTTCCAGAAGGCCGCCGATGCCGACAACCTGAAGGCCAAGCTCTCCCTCCTCGGCGTCGATGTCAGCGTCCAGGAAGTGGCGATTCCCGAGAAGGGCACCATGCACCGCGTGAAGGTCGGGCCCTTCACCAAGACCGAGGAAATGAACCGGGTCCGGAACCAATTGTCCCAGAACGGCATCCAAGCGACGGTCGTCAAGGCAAAGTGACGACGCACAACCAGAACGGAGAACGCAATGCGCACGCTTAAAGCCCTGCTGGCCGCCGCCAGCCTGATTTTCGCCTCCCTCGCCGCAGCCCAGGACCTCAAGGAAGGCCGCGACTACACGGTGATTGCCACGCCCCAGGCGACGGAAGCACCCGGCAAGATCGAGGTGGTGGAGCTGTTCTGGTACGGCTGCAGCCACTGCTTCGATTTCGATCCCCTGCTCAACAAGTGGCTGAAGAACCTGCCCAAGGACGTGGTGTTCCGCCGCATCCCGGCCATCTTCCCCAACGGCAGCTGGGCTCCCGGTGCCCGTATCTACTACGCTCTCGAAGCCACCGGCCAGCTCGACAAGCTCCACGGCGAAGTCTTCGACGCCATGCACGTGGATCGCTACAACCTCAACGATCCCAAGGTGCTGACGGCCTGGCTGACTAAGAAGGGCATCGATGCGCAGAAGTTCATGGACGCCTACAACTCCTTCGCCGTCCAGGGCAAGGTCCAGCGCTCCCTGCAGCTCACCAAGGGCTACGGCATCAACGGCGTTCCCGCCCTGATCGTGCAGGGCAAGTACATGCCGGCCACCGGCGCGGCGGGCAGCTACGAGGACGTGCTCGTCGTGGTGGACAAGCTGATCGCCAAGGTACGCGCCGAGCAGGGGAAGAAGTAATTGCCCGTCGCATGCCGATGACGACGGCCGACAGCCGAGGAAACGGGGAGCCAGCGCTCCCCGTTTTTGTTACCGGCGCCTCCTCGGGCATCGGCGCCGCCTTCGCCCGCCACTACGCGGTTCGCGGGGCGACTCTGGGACTCGTGGCCCGGCGCCGGGAAGAGCTGGAGGTGCTCGCCGCTTCTCTCCCTGTCTGCTGTCACCTGTATCCCCTCGACGTCACCGATGCAAAAGCGCTGGCCGCTGCCGGACGCGACTTCATCGAGCGGGCCGGCGTGCCGGGCATCGTCATCGCCAACGCCGGCGTCTCGACCGGCACCCTGACGGAAGAGGCGGACGACCTGGCCGCCTTCGAGCGGGTATTGCGGGTGAACGTGGCCGGCATGGCCAACAGCTTCCATCCCTTTGTTGCACCGATGCGTGCCGCCGGGCGCGGGCGCCTCGTCGGCACTGCCTCCGTGGCCGGCATCCGCGGCCTGCCGGGGGCGGGCGCCTACAGTGCCTCCAAGGCCGCGGCGATCACCTATCTGGAGAGCTTGCGCGTGGAACTGCGCGGTTCCGGTGTGCGGGTGGTGACGCTGGCGCCCGGCTATGTCGAGACGCCCATGACCGCCGTCAATCCCTATCCGATGCCCTTCCTGCTGCCGGTGGACGAGGCGGTGCGGCGCATGGCGCGGATCATCGATGCCGGCCGCGCCTATGCCGTCGTGCCCTGGCAGATGGGGATCGTCGCCCGGCTGATGCGCCTGCTGCCGAACTGGGCCTACGACCGCCTGGCCGCCCGGGCAGGCCGCAAGCCGCGCGGACTCAGCCTGTAAGGGCTGCCAGCGCCGCGTCGGGCGTGACGATGCGGAACAGGTGGGCCAGCTTCTGCCGACGCGCAAGCCGCAGCAGCGCCTTGTCGGCGGTCACCAGCCAGTCGGCGCGGCCGTCGCGGGCCAGTTCGAGGAACTTCTGATCGTCCCGGTCGGCGCAGCGCGGCAGGGGATCGGCCTCTGGCCCGGCCGCGGTGACATCCTCGGCGAGGGTCCGATACTCGGCCAGGGCGCTGCGCTGGCGTTCCGGCGCCACGCCGAACTGCGGATAGGCGAGGACCCTGGCGAACTCCCCGGCGCAGGCGGCATTGGTCAGCGCCCGCCAGCGGCCGTCTTCCAAGGCATTACGCAGCGGTGCCAGACGGCTGTCGCTGAAGATCCAGAGGGAGACGAGGACGTTCGTATCCAAGGCCACGCGCAATGGCGCGGCAGAAAAAGAAAGCGGGCACCCCGCGGTGCCCGCTTCCTGTGCGGCCGGATCGGGCCTCACTTCTTCTTCTGCTGGTCCAGGCGGAACTTGGCGTAGGAACCCGGCGCGTCCTCGATGACTTTGAGTTTGCCCTTGGCGGGATCGCGGGCGGCGACCTTGGCGTCGTTCAGCTGGGTCACCCAGGCCTGCCAGTCGGTCCACCAGGAACCCGCCTGCTGCTGGGCGCCGGCGAGCCACTCGTCGGAGGTTTCGGCCAGTTCCTTGGCGGGATTGACCCAGTAGCCATACTTGTTGGCGGCGGGCGGATTGACGACGCCGGCGATATGGCCGGAGCCGCCCAGCACGAAGCGCACCGGGCCGGACATGATCCTGGCGCCGAGATAGGTGCTCTTCCAGGGGGCGATGTGGTCCTCAAGGGTGGAGATGAAGTAGCAGGGCACCTTGATCTTGGAAAGATCGATGGGCACGCCGGCCAGGGTGACGCCGCCCGGCTCCTTGAGCAGGTTCTTCATGTACATGTTGCGCAGGTAGAAGCTGTGCATCGCGTACGGCATGCGCGTCGAGTCGGAGTTCCAGAACAGCAGGTCGAAGGGGAAGGGGTCCTTGCCCATCAGGTAGTTGTTCACGACGAAGGACCATATCAGGTCGTTGGACCGCAGCATGTTGAAGGTGCCGGCCATCTCCGAGCCTTCCAGGAAGCCGCGCTCGGACATCTTCTTTTCGAGGCTGGAAACCTGCTGCTCGTCGATGAAGACGCCCAGTTCGCCGGGGATCGAGAAGTCGAGCATGGTGGTGAAGAAGGTCGCCGAGGCGATGCGCTTGTCCTTCTTCGCCGCCATGTAGGCCAGCGTCGAGGCGAGCAGGGTGCCGCCGAGGCAGTAGCCGGCAGCGTTGATCTCCTTCTCGCCGGTCTGCTCGCAGACCACATCGACGGCCTTCAGGGCGGCATCGGTCAGGTAGTCCTCGAAGCTCTTCTTGGCGAGTTTTGCGTCCGGGTTAACCCAGGACATGACGAACACCGTGTGGCCCTGGTCGGTGGCCCACTTGATGTAGGAATTCTTCTCGCGCAGGTCGAGGATGTAGTACTTGTTGATCCAGGGCGGGAAGATCAACAGCGGACGCTTGTACTGTTCCTTGGTGGACGGGTTGAACTGCAGCAGCTGGATCAGCTCGTTCTGGAACACCACCTTGCCCGGCGTGGTGGCGACGTTCTTGCCCATCTCGAAGGCCGACGTGTCGGTCATGCGGATGCGCAGCTGGCCGTCGCCGTCCTCGATGTCGCGCAGCAGGTTGTTGAAGCCCTTGACCAGGTTCTGGCCGTGGGACTTCAGCGTCTCGCGGAACACCTCCGGGTTGGTCATGGCGAAGTTGGAGGGCGACAGGGCGTCGATGAACTGGCGCGTGAAGAAGTTCACCTTCTTCTGCACGTTGTCGTCCAGGCCTTCCACGTTGCTCACCGTGTCATGGACGTGGCGCGCCGTGATCAGGTAGCTCTGCTTGATGAAGTCGAAGAGGAAGTGCTGTTCCCATTCCTCGTTGCGGAAGCGGTTGTCGCCCTTGGCCGGCGAGGCCACCGGCGCGGCGTTCATGCCCATGAAGCGCAGCATCGAATGCTGCCAGAGGGAGAAGTAGTCCCACACCAGGTTCATCTGGGCCTGGGCCAGCTTGTAGGGGTTGGCCAGCATCTTCGCCATCATGTCCATGAAGGCCTGGGCGATGCCCAGTTCGTCCTCCGGCGCCGCCATGCCCTTCTGCATCTGGCGCTGCATGTGTTCGTTGATGAGCTTGGAAGCGCGCTGCGCCACTTCGGCGTAGGTCTTGGCCATCTCTTTAGGATCGGGCAGCTGCGGCTTGTTGTCCGTAGACTCTTGGGACATATGACTCTCCTGGTCAATGGATGTTGACGAAGCGGATGATGCCGTTCTCGATGACGCGCTTCATGGAGCGCGCCTGTTCTAGGTATATCAGGTGGGCGATGGATTCGCCGAGGGCGAACATCGTCTGGTGCGGATCGGTGATGTCGCGCTCGAATAGTACGCCCATCAGCTCGGCCGCACTCCGGGGCTGCTCCGCGCAGGCGGCGCGCAGTACCGCGCAGCGTTCCTCGTGGTGCGCATGCAGCTGGGCGACGCGGTCGTGGATGCCGCGGAAGGGTTTGCCGTGGGAGGGCAGCACCAGGGTGTCCTCGGGCAAGTCCAGGAAGCGGTCGATGGAGGCGAGGAAGCTGCCGAGGGGGTCCGCCTCGGGGGCCGCGGCGAAGGCGCTGACGTTGGTGGAGATGCGCGGCAGCAGCATGTCGCCGGAAATCAGGACGCCCAGCGCCTCGCAATAGAGGCTGGCATGTTCGGCCGCATGGCCGAAGCCGGCAATCACCTGCCAGGTGTTGCCGCCGATGGCGAGCTTCTCGCCGTCGAAGATGCGGCGGAAGGTGGCGGGCAGCTCGGGTACGCCGCGACCGTAGGCGTTGCCGCGCTTCTCCAGGGCGGCGATGCGTTCGGCGTCGAGGCCGTGGCAGCGGAACATCTCGATCATGGCCGGGATGCCGTAGCCGGCGATCTGGTGCTTCACCAGCTGGGCGGTGGCGTACTCGCCCAGGGTGATCCACAGCCCGGCGCCGGTCTCCTGCTCCAGCCAGGCGGCGAGGCCCATGTGGTCGGGATGGAAATGGGTGACGATCTGGCGCGACAGCGGATGCGCCGCCAGGATGGTGCGCCAGGCGTCCTTCACCGGATCGAGGGCGATGCCGCTATCCACGGCCGTCCAGGCATCGCCGTCGGCCAGGAGCCACAGATTGATGTGGTCGAGGGCGAAGGGCAGGGGCATGCGCAGCCAGCGGATGCCGGGGGCGACTTCCGTCGTGCTACCGGGGGCGGGAAGGGCTTCGTGGGTGTAGTGCAGGCGCATGGAGGCGGTTTGATTCGGGCGGCGAAATCTGCTTAACTGCGGGCCGCCGATGGATCTATGCAATCGTTCATTCTATGCGCTAGCCCTGATGCGGTGCAACAATCGGCCCTACCGAAGCTTCCGGGTATTTTCATGTCCGAACCCACATTCACCATCACCGAACTGGCGCGGGAATTCGACATCACGCCGCGCGCCATCCGTCACTACGAAGAGCAGGGCCTGCTCTTCCCCGAGCGCGAAGGCCAGCAGCGCGTCTATTCCAAGCGCGACCGCACCCGCCTCCGGCTCACCCTGCGCGGCAAGCGCCTCGGTCTGGCCCTCACGGAGATCAAGGACCTGATCGACATGTACGACACGGCCCCCGACTACTCCACCCAGCTCGTCAAGCTCATCGGCGTGCTGGCCGAGCGCAAGGCGGCGCTGGAGCAGCAGCGCGAGGACATCGAAGCCGTGCTGGCCGAGATCGAGACCTTCGAGCGCCAGTGCCGCGATATCCTCGCCGACGAAGGCGGGCCCAGCGGCCGGAGCCGGTCGCGCCGCAAGCGAACCTGACTTCATTGGACATGAAGTTGACGTTAACGTCAACGTCAACTTAGAATCGCCGCAAAAAGGAGGAGACTCGCCATGAACTACGGCATACCCCGGCCCGCGGCCCGCTTCGAACCGCGCGACCCGCAGTGGGACGAAAAGGTGCGCGCCAGCTTCGCCCGCCAGGGCGTCATGGGTCTGATCGGCGCCGAGCTAGCGGACGTCTGGCCCGGCGGCTGCGAAATCCGCCTGCCCTACCGGGAGAATCTCTCCCAGCAACACGGCTTCTTCCACGCCGGCATCACGTCGGCGGTGGTGGACAGCGCCGGCGGCTACGCCGGCTTTTCCCTGATGGCGCCGAACACCTCGGTGCTGACGGTGGAGTTCAAGATCAACCTGCTGGCGCCGGCCGACGGCGACCTGATGATCGCCGTCGGCGAAGTGGTGAAGCCCGGCCGGAACCTGATCATCGCCCGCGGCGACGCCTGGGTGGTGAAGCACGGCAAGCCGATCCACTGCGCCATGATGCAGCAGACCCTGATGACCATGCACGGCAAACCTGATAGCGAGGAGAAGAAACAATGATGACCGGACTGAACTTCGATCTCGGCGAAACCATCGACATGCTGCGCGATGCGGTGAAGGATTTCGCCGACAAGGAAATCGCGCCGCGCGCCGCCGAGATCGACCGGGTGAACGAATTCCCCGCCGACCTCTGGAAGAAGTTCGGCGACATGGGCCTGCTCGGCATGACCGTCGGTGAGGAATACGGCGGTACCGGCATGGGCTACCTGGCCCACATCGTCGCCATGGAGGAGATCTCCCGCGCCTCCGCCTCGGTGGGCCTTTCCTACGGCGCCCACTCCAACCTCTGCGTGAACCAGCTGCGCCGCAACGGCACCGAGGCCCAGCGGCAGAAGTACCTGCCCAAGCTGATCTCCGGCGAGCACGTCGGTGCGCTCGCCATGTCCGAGCCCAACGCCGGCTCCGACGTGGTGTCCATGAAGCTGCGCGCCGACCTCAAGGGCGACCGCTACGTGCTCAACGGCGCCAAGATGTGGATCACCAACGGCGGCGATGCCGACACCCTCGTCGTCTATGCCAAGACGGATGCCGCCGCCGGCGCCCGCGGCATGACGGCCTTCATCGTCGAAAAGGGCATGAAGGGCTTCTCCAAGGGCACCCACCTGGACAAGCTCGGCATGCGCGGCTCCAACACCTACCCGCTGTTCTTCGACGACTGCGAAGTGCCGGTGGAGAACGTCCTCGGCGGCGAAGGCAACGGCACCAAGGTGCTGATGTCCGGCCTCGACTACGAGCGCGCCGTGCTCTCCGGCGGCCCCCTGGGCATCATGGCCGCCTGCATGGACGCCGTCATCCCCTACATCCACGACCGCAAGCAGTTCGGCCAGAGCATCGGCGAATTCCAGCTCATGCAGGGCAAGATCGCCGACATGTATTCCACCTGGCAGGCCTGCCGCGCCTACGTCTATGCGGTGGGCAAGGCCTGCGACAAGAGCGACCACAGCCGCACCCTGCGCAAGGACGCCGCCGGCGCCATCCTCTACTCGGCCGAGAAGGCCACCTGGATGGCCGGCGAGGCGATCCAGACCCTGGGCGGCAACGGCTACATCAACGAGTTCCCCGTCGGCCGCCTGTGGCGCGACGCCAAGCTCTACGAGATCGGCGCCGGCACTTCCGAAATCCGTCGTATGCTGATCGGCCGCGAACTCTTCGCCGAGACCATGTAAGCCCACCATGCACGACAGCGGGACCTTCGGCCTCTTCCTCGCCGCCTCCCTCGCCCTGGCGCTCACGCCCGGGCCGAACTGGCTCTACCTGGTGTCGCGCACCGTGGCCCAGGGGCGAGCGGCCGGCCTCGCCTCCTGGTGCGGCACCACGGCCGGGCTGGTGGTGCACGTGCTGCTGGCGGCCTCGGGCCTCTCGGCCCTGCTGGCCCTGGTTCCCGCCGCCTACCATGCGATCCGTCTGATCGGCGCCGCCTACCTGCTGTGGATGGCCTGGGACCTCATGCGCGCGCCCGCCGATGCGCCCCAGGGGGCCGCGAAGCCGCTGCCCGTGCGCGTGATGCTGCGCCAGGCCTGGCTCACCAGCGTGCTGAACCCCAAGGTCGCCGTCTTCTACGCTGCCTTCCTGCCCCAGTTCATCGACGCCGGCGGCAATGTGCTGGCCCAGACCCTGACCCTGGGCGCCATCAACGTGGCCATGGTGGCCACCGCCGATATCGTCCTGATCCTCGTCGCCGCGCGGGTGGCCTCGGCCCTCGGCGTCGGCAGGCGGGTCCTGCTCGGTCGACGCGCCCTCGGCGCCGTCTTCGCCGCTCTCGCTGGCTGGCTGGCCTTCGACCGCCGCGGCGCCTGATTTCCCCATTCAAAGCCTCAAGGAGCTGAATATGTCCGACCCGATCATCATCGCTTCCGTCGCCCGCACCCCTATGGGCGGTTTTGGCTTCGGCCGCGGCTGCGCCGCTTAACTTCGCTGCGCGAAGTTAGCCTGCGCCGAAACCGCCCATCCCTTTCTTCGAGGAGAATTTCATGCAAGACCCAATCGTTATCGCTTCTGTTGCCCGTACGCCGATGGGCGGTTTTCAAGGCGATTTCAGCGCCATGACCGGCCCGCAGCTCGGCAGCGTCGCCATCAAGGCCGCCGTCGAGCGCGCCGGCATCAAGCCGGAACTGGTGGAGGAAGTCATCATGGGCAACGTGCTCCAGGCCGGCGTCGGCCAGGCGCCGGCGCGCCAGGCCGCCCTGGGTGCGGGCCTGCCTCTGTCGGCGGGCTGCACCACCATCCACAAGGTCTGCGGTTCCGGCATGAAGGCCGCCATGTTCAGCCACGACCTGCTCGTCGCCGGCAGCAACGCCGTCATGGTGGCCGGCGGCATGGAGTCCATGACCAACGCCCCCTACCTGCTGCCCAAGGCCCGCGGCGGCTACCGCCTCGGCCACGGCCAGATGCTCGACCACATGTTCTTCGACGGCCTCGAAGACGCCTACCAGAAGGGCCGCCTGATGGGCACCTTCGCCGAGGAATGCGCCGAGTCCTACGGCTTCACGCGCCAGGCCCAGGATGACTTCGCCATTGCCTCCACCACCCGCGCCCAGGCTGCCATCAAGGACGGCTCCTTCAAGTGGGAGATCGCGCCGGTCACCGTTTCCGGCCGCAAGGGCGACGTGCTGATCGAGAACGACGAGCAGCCGCCGAAGGCCCAGATCGAGAAGATCGCCGGTCTCAAGCCCGCCTTCAAGAAGGACGGCACCGTCACCGCCGCCAACTCCTCGTCCATCTCCGACGGCGCCGCCGCCCTCGTGCTGATGCGCGCTTCCACCGCTGAGAAGCTCGGCGTGACGCCCCTGGCCCGCATCGTCGGCCACGCCACCCACGCCCAGGAGCCGAACCTGTTCACCACCGCTCCCGTCGGCGCCATGCAGAAGCTGTTCGCCAAGACCGGCTGGACCGCCGACGGCGTGGACCTCTACGAGATCAACGAGGCCTTCGCCGTGGTGACCATGGCCGCCATGCACGACCTCAAGCTGCCCCACGAGAAGGTGAACGTCCACGGCGGCGCCTGCGCACTCGGCCATCCCATCGGCGCCTCCGGTGCCCGCATCGTCGTCACGCTGATCGGCGCCCTGAAGAAGTACGGCAAGAAGCGCGGCGTCGCCAGCCTGTGCATCGGCGGCGGCGAGGCGACGGCCCTGGGCATCGAGCTGCTTTAAAGGCAGTCCTTGGCCGGCACCTACCTCAAGCTCGTACTGACCATGGTGATTTGGGGAGGCACCTGGGTGGCGGGGCGCTACGCCGTGCAGGCGGCGCCGCCGCTGGGCATCGCCGTCTGGCGCTTCCTCATCGCCAGCGGCGCGCTGCTCGCCCTGGTCGCCGTGCGCAACGGCGGCCTGCCGCGGCCGACGCGCCGCGAGTGGAAGCTGATCGCCGGCCTGTCCCTGACCGGCATCTTCCTCTACAACCTGTGCTTCCTCTATGGCCTGCAGCGCCTGGCCGCCGGGCAGGCCGCCCTGGTGGTGGCCCTCAACCCGGTGATGGCCGTGCTCGGTGCCGCCTGGCTCCAGGGCGAACACCTGACGCCGGCGAAGGTCGCCGGCAGCGCCATCGCCCTGGTGGGTTGCCTCACGGTCATCGGCCACGGCTCGCCCCTGGCGCTGCTGCAGGGCCAGGTGGGCTTCGGCGAACTGCTGATCGTCGGCTGCGCGCTGTTCTGGACCATCTACACCCTCATCGGCCGGCGCGCGACGAAGACCCTGTCGGCCCTCGTCGTCACCGCCTACAGCACGGCCGGCGGCTGCCTGCTGCTGTTCCTCGCCGCCCTGTTCGACGATCCCGCTGCCCTGGCGCCCGGCTATCCGCCGCTGGTCTGGGCCTGCATCCTGTTCCTCGCGCTGCTGGGTACGACCCTGGGCTTCACCTGGTTCAACCAGTCGGTGGCCCGCATCGGCGCGGCCCGCGCTTCCATTTTCATCAACCTCGTTCCCGTCGCCGCCGTACTGCAGGGCGCCTGGCTGCTCGACGAGCGGCTCGGCCTGCCGGTACTGGCCGGCGGCGCCCTCGTCCTCGCCGGCGTCGTGCTCACCCAGCGGACGCCGCCGCAACCCGCCTTGGAGAATTCCCGATGATCCTCAACGAATCCCAGCAGATGATCCGCGACACCCTGCGCGACTTCGCCCGCGAGCAGCTCGCACCGAAGGCCGCCGAATGGGACCGCAACCACACCTTCCCGGCCGAGGCCCTCGAAGAGCTGGCGGCCCTCGGCGTCTGGGGCATGGCCGTGCCCGAGCAGTGGGGCGGCGCCGGCCTCGACTACCTGACCCTGGCCGTGGCCCTGGAAGAGATCGCCGCCGGCGACGGCGCCACGTCCACCATCCTGTCGGTGCAGAACTCCCTGATCTGCGGCATCCTCATGAAGTACGGCACCGACGAGCAGAAGGAGCGCTGGCTCAAGGGCGCCGCCATGGGCGAGCTGCTCGGCTGCTTCTGCCTCACCGAACCCCACGTGGGTTCCGACGCCGCCGCCATCAAGACCCGCGCCGTCAAGGACGGCGATTCCTGGGTGCTCAACGGCGTCAAGCAGTTCATCACCAGCGGCAAGAACGGCAAGATCGCCATCGTCTTCGCCGTCACCGATCCCGCCGCCGGCAAGAAGGGCATCTCCTGCTTCCTGGTGCCCACCGACACCCCGGGCTACGTGGTCGCCCGCATCGAGGAGAAGCTCGGCCAGCACGCCTCGGACACCGCCCAGATCCTCTTCGAGAACTGCCGCATTCCCGCCGGCAACCTGATCGGCACCGAAGGCGACGGCTATCGCATCGCCCTCTCGAACCTGGAGGCCGGCCGCATCGGCATCGCCTCCCAGTCCGTCGGCATGGCCCGCGCCGCGCTGGAGGCGGCGGTGAAGTACGCCCAGGAGCGCGAGGCCTTCGGCGTGCCCATCATCCAGCACCAGGCCGTGAGCTTCCGCCTCGCCGACATGGCGACGAAGATCGAGGCCGCGCGCCAGCTCGTCTGGCACGCCGCCACCCTGCGCGACGCCGGCCAGCCCTGCCTCAAGGAGGCCAGCATGGCCAAGCTGTTCGCTTCCGAAATGGCCGAGAAGGTCTGCTCCGACGCCATCCAGATCCACGGCGGCTACGGTTACGTGTCCGACTTCCCGGTGGAGCGCATCTACCGCGACGTGCGGGTCTGCCAGATCTACGAAGGCGCGTCGGACATCCAGCGGCTGGTGATCGGACGGGCGCTGGTTTGATGAAAAGCGAAGGCCGCTTCGTCATTGTGTCGAGATCGGTGCGTGATCGCGCCGACGGGGTGCTCTGCTGCGCTCATGTCCCCCGTCGCCGGCCTGCGGCCGACTCCTCCTCCTTGACTTCGCTCCGCAGAGCACCCCGCCGTCACGATCGGGACGCGCCCTGGTTGTTCGCCGATTCAAACCCGCGGATATATCCAGCCGCGGGTGGCGGGTGGCCGATTCCCGCAAGTAAAGGAGGAGGGCTGGGCGCAGCCCGGCCCGGGGGACATGGAGGGAATCGGCCACCTGCCGCCCGCGGCGCGCACGGAGGCAAGCAGTTATGAAAGACCCCATCGAATTCTGGTTCGACTTCACCTCGCCCTATTCCTACCTCGTCAGCGAGAAGATCGACGACCTGGCCGCCAAACACGGCCGCAAGGTGAAGTGGAAGCCCATCATGCTCGGCGCCCTGTTCAAGACCACCGGCACCCAGCCCCTGACCCAGGTGCCCCTGAAGGGCGACTACGCCATTCGCGACTTCGCCCGCTCGGCCCGCTTCCTCGGCATCCCCTATCGCCAGCCGTCCAAGTTTCCCCTGACGACGCTGGCCACGGCGCGGGCCTACTACTGGCTCCACGACCGGGACTGCGCCATGGCCCGCAAGTACGCCCACGCCGCCTTCCGCGCCGCCTTCACCGAGGACCGGGACATCTCCGATCCGGCCGTGGTGGTGGAACTGGCGGCGGCCCAGGGCGCCAACGGCGAGGAACTGGCCGCCGCCCTCGGCACCCAGGAAGTGAAGGACCGCCTCAAGCAGGAATGCGACGCCGCGCTGGCCAAGGGCATGTTCGGCGCGCCTTACGTCATCATCGACAACGAACCCTTCTGGGGCGCCGACCGGCTGCCCCAGATCGAGAAGTGGCTGGAAACCGGAGGATTCTGATGTCTGTCATCAAATCGAGCATCAACACCCGCAGCGAGGACTTCAAGGCCAACGCGGCGGCCATGCGCACGCTGGTGGACGACCTGCGCGAGAAGACCGAACAGGTCTCCCGCGGCGGTTCCGAAGAGGCGCGCCAGAAGCACCTGGCTCGCGGCAAGCTGCTGGCGCGGGACCGCGTCAACGGCCTGCTGGACCCGGGCAGTGGCTTCCTCGAACTCTCGCCCCTGGCCGCCTACGGCATGTACGGCGGCGACGTGCCGTCCGCCTCCGTGGTCACCGGCATCGGCCGCGTGAACGGCGTCGAGTGCATGATCGTCGCCAACGACGCCACCGTGAAGGGCGGCACCTACTACCCGCTGACGGTGAAGAAACACCTGCGGGCCCAGGAGGTGGCGATGGAGAACCGCCTGCCCTGCATCTACCTGGTGGATTCCGGCGGCGCCTTCCTGCCCATGCAGGACGACGTCTTCCCCGACCGGGACCACTTCGGCCGCATCTTCTTCAACCAGGCCAACCTGTCGGCCCAGGGCATTCCCCAGATCGCCGTGGTCATGGGCTCCTGCACCGCCGGCGGCGCCTACGTGCCGGCCATGTCGGACGAGTCGGTGATCGTCAAGAACCAGGGCACCATCTTCCTCGGCGGCCCGCCCCTGGTGAAGGCTGCCACCGGCGAAGTGGTGAGCGCCGAAGACCTGGGCGGCGGCGACGTGCATACGCGCATCTCCGGCGTCTGCGACCACCTGGCCGAGAACGACCACCACGCCCTCTCCATCGCGCGGCGCATCGTCGGCAACCTCAACTGGCGGAAGCCCATCGGCCTCGACCTCGCCACCCCCGAGGCGCCGGCCTACGACCCCGAGGAGATCTACGGCATCATCCCCGCCGACACCCGCAAGCCCTTCGACGTGCGCGAGGTCATCGCCCGCATGGTGGACGGCTCCCGCTTCGACGAATTCAAGGCGCGCTACGGCGCCACGCTGGTGACGGGCTTCGCCCATCTGCACGGCTACCCGGTGGGCATCGTCGCCAACAACGGCATCCTGTTCTCCGAGTCGGCCCAGAAGGGCGCCCACTTCATCGAACTGTGCGCCCAGCGCGGCATCCCGCTGCTGTTCCTGCAGAACATCACCGGCTTCATGGTGGGCCGCAAGTACGAGAACGGCGGTATCGCCAAGGACGGCGCCAAGATGGTCACCGCCGTGGCCACCGCCAACGTGCCCAAGTTCACCGTGCTCATCGGCGGCTCCTTCGGCGCCGGCAACTACGGCATGTGCGGCCGCGCCTACTCGCCGCGCCTGCTGTGGATGTGGCCCAACTCGCGCATCTCCGTCATGGGCGGCGAGCAGGCTGCCAGCGTGCTCTCCACCGTGCGCCGCGACGGCATCGAAGCCAAGGGCGGCAGCTGGAGCAAGGAGGAGGAGGAAACCTTCAAGGCGCCGATCCGCGAGCAGTACGAAACCCAGGGCCATCCCTACTACGCCACGGCCCGCCTGTGGGACGACGGCGTCCTCGACCCGGCCCAGACGCGCCGGGCCCTGGGCCTGGGCATTTCCGCCGCGCTCAACGCGCCCATCGCACCGACGAAGTTCGGCGTGTTCCGCATGTAAGGAGGGGCCATGTACGGAAACCTCATCACCGAAGTGGACCGCGGCGTCGGCATCGTCACGCTGAACCGCGCCGACCGCCACAACGCCTTCGACGACCAGACCATCGTCGAGCTCATCGACGTCATGGGCGCCATGGACGCCAATCCGGACGTGCGCGTCGTCGTGCTCTCCAGCACCGGCAAGAGCTTCTCCGCCGGCGCCGACCTCAACTGGATGAAGCGCGCCGCCGGGCAGGGCGAGGAAGAGAATCTGCGCGACGCCCGCAACCTGGCTGAGATGCTGCGGCGCATCGCCCAGCTCTCCAAGCCCACGGTGGCGCGGGTCCAGGGGCCGGCCTACGGCGGCGGCGTCGGCGTGGTGGCGGCCTGCGACATCGCCATCGCCACCTTCGACACCCAGTTCGCGCTGACCGAGGTCAAGCTCGGCATCATCCCCTCGGCCATCAGCCCCCACGTCATCGCCGCCATCGGCGAGCGCTACGCGCGCCGCTACATGCTCACGGCCGAGCGCTTCTCCGCCGCCGAGGCCTACCGCATCGGCCTGGTGCACGAGATGGTGGCCGACGAAGGAGCCCTGGACGACGCGGTCGGCGTGATCGTGGACAGCCTGCTGAAGAACGGCCCCAGGGCCCTGGCCGCCTGCAAGTCCCTCATCGGCGCCGTGGCCGGCCGGCCCCTGTCCGCCGAGATCATCGAGGACACGGCCCAGCGCATCGCCCGTATCCGCGGCACCGAAGAAGCCCAGGAAGGCATGGCGTCCTTCCTGGAGAAGCGCAAACCCAACTGGATCGCGGGGAACTAATCAATGGCCCCCCACGCTCACTATCGTTCGCTGCCCCCCACAGGGGGGCGCATGCCCCCTTGGGGCGGCCCTACGGAGGCATGATGTTCGACAAGATACTGATCGCAAACCGTGGCGAGATCGCCTGCCGCGTCATCAAGACCGCCCGCCGCATGGGCATCCGCACCGTCGCCGTGTATTCCGAGGCCGATGCCGGCGCGCGCCACGTGCGCCTGGCCGACGAGGCGGTGCTCATCGGGCCGGCGGCGGCCCGGGAGTCCTACCTCGTCGCCGACAAGATCGTCGCCGCCTGCAAGCAGACAGGCGCCCAGGCCGTCCATCCGGGCTACGGCTTCCTGTCCGAGAACGAGGAGTTCGCCGAGGCCCTCGCCGCCAACGGCATCGTCTTCATCGGCCCGCCGGTGTCGGCGATCCGCGCCATGGGCCTCAAGTCCGAGAGCAAGAAGCTCATGGAAAAGGCCGGCGTGCCGCTCACGCCGGGCTACCACGGCGACGAGCAGGCGCCCGAGTTCCTCAGGCAGCAGGCCGACGCCATCGGCTACCCGGTGCTCATCAAGGCCTCCGCCGGCGGCGGCGGCAAGGGCATGCGCGCCGTGTACAAGAGCGAGGAATTCACCGACGCCCTGGCCTCCTGCAAGCGCGAGGCGGCATCGTCCTTCGGCGACGAACACGTGCTGATCGAGAAGTACCTGCAGCGCCCGCGCCACATCGAGATACAGGTCTTCGGCGACACCCACGGCAACTGCGTCTATCTGTTCGAGCGTGACTGCTCGGTGCAGCGCCGTCACCAGAAGGTACTGGAGGAAGCGCCGGCCCCCGGCATGACGCCCGAGCGCCGCGCCGCCATGGGCAAGGCCGCGGTGGACGCCGCCAAGGCCGTCGGCTACGTGGGCGCCGGCACGGTGGAGTTCATCGTCAACCAGGACGGCACCTTCTACTTCATGGAGATGAACACCCGGCTCCAGGTCGAGCATCCCGTCACCGAGATGATCACCGGGCTGGACCTCGTCGAATGGCAGCTGCGCGTCGCCTCCGGCGAGCCCCTGCCCCTGGCCCAGGAGCAGCTCGCCATCCGCGGCCACGCCCTGGAAGCGCGCATCTACGCCGAGGACCCGGACAAGGGCTTCCTGCCTTCCACGGGCCGCCTCGTGCATCTGGCGCCGCCGGAGGAATCGCTGCACGTGCGCGTGGACACGGGCGTCGAGCAGGGCGACGAAATCTCGCCCCACTACGACCCGATGATCGCCAAGCTCATCGTCTGGGACGAAACCCGCGAGCGCGCCTGCGCCCGCATGCTCCAGTCCCTGGCGAGCTACCGCGTGGTGGGCGTGTCAAACAACGTGGGCTTCCTGTCGCGCCTCGTGGCCTGCCCGGCCTTCGCCCAGGCCGACCTGGACACGGGCCTCATCGAGCGGGAGAAGGGCTTCCTCTTTCCCGAAGGCGGCGCGGCCGAACTGCCGCGGGAAGCCTGGCTGGCGGCGGCCCTGGCGGAACTGCTACGGGAGCAGGCGAACGCCGAAGTGTCCGCCCGCAGCGACGAAGACCCCCATTCCCCCTGGCACCAGCGGGACGGCTGGCGCGTCAACGCCACGGCCCGCCGCACCCTGGCCTTCCGCGCCGGCGAGAGCGAGAAGTCGGTGGCCGTCGCCTACGCGGGCCGCGGCTTCGTCCTCGAACTCGACGGCCAGGCGACGCCGGCCGCCGGCGAACTCAAGGCGGGCGGCCAGCTGCGTGCCGATCTCGCCGGCCGGCGCATCAACGCCACGGTGGTGATCGCGGGCGAGAAGCGCCATGTCTTCCTCGACGGCCGCGCCTTCATCCTCGCCGCTGTGGACCCCCTGTTCCACGCGGGCGAGGGCGGCGGCGCCGAGGGCGGCCTCACGGCCCCCATGCCCGGCAAGGTCATCGCCCTCGTCGCCAAGCCCGGCGACAAGGTGGAGAAGGGCGCGCCGCTGCTGATCCTCGAAGCCATGAAGATGGAGCACACCATCGCCGCGCCGGCCGCCGGCACGGTGAAGGAATTCCGCTTCGGCGTCGGCGACCAGGTGACGGACGGCGCCGAGCTGGTGGACTTCGAGGCGGACTGAAGGTGACGGCGACGTAGAATAGGGCCATGGGAATCCTGACCAACATCGTCGCCGCCGAAGACGACGAAATCGAAGCCGTCGGCGAATCGCTGCGCCCCGTGGACGAGTGGAGCGGCATCGAGAAGCGCGACATCGACACCGGCAAGATCGTCACCCTGCACGCCCTGCTGACCGGCGACATCTTCGACGATGCCGCCGCCTGCTATGAGCCGGTCTACGTCTCCGAAGCGGAGGGGGCCGTGGTGCTGCGCCTCGCCGACGAGGTGACAATGCGGCTGGCCGAACTGGACGAGGAAGCCCTCGCCGCCGTGGCCGCCGAACTGACGGCCACCGAGGAATTCGAGGACGCCGGCTGGGAGGAGGAGGCCATCGCTGACATGCTCGACGAGCTGGCCGAACTCGCCCGTCTGGCGGAGTCCCAGGGGCAGGCCCTGCTGGTCTGGATGCACCCTCTGCGCACTTGAAGCCTGTTTCAGGCTATCGGTCCGTGACTGATTTCTAATGATGCGGTGCCGCATTGCTCCGTGCTATTGCGGCAACGTCCAAGTCCGGCCAGGAGCGGTCCGCGGTCATGCGAGAGATATCCGATTCTGTATGGCCGGTATGCCGTCGGAAGTTGCCCTGCCGCAGACTACCAAGTCTGAATAATTGAAGAAATCAAAGGGTGTCTGACCATACAATACGCAATAGATACTGGAGTTTCAGATGGCGAGCGCGGACCAACTCAAGGCATTACTGAAGTCACATATTGAAGGTGATCAGGGTCGCTTTTTCTCAATTGCCATGCAGGTTGCTGCGCATGAAGCTAAGCTTGGTCACGGCAAACTTGCTGAAGAGCTTCGTGACATGATCGACGCAGCAAAGAACCATGGGCGGTCGACAGCTTTCCAAGACAATCTGGTTCCAATAAACAAACCTCGCGGTGAGCTTTCCGGACTTTTGTCGGTCTCGTATCCCAAGGTGCGGCTATCCGACATGATCCTGGAGGACGCCGTGGCGGAGAAACTCCACCGCACGGTGAAGGAGCAACGCCTTTACTCCCGTTTGCAGGAGCATGGCCTATCGCCCCGGCGCAAGCTCCTGTTGGTCGGCCCTCCGGGCACGGGTAAGACTATGACCGCCGCAGTATTGGCCGCAGAATTGGGCATACCACTTTTCCTGGTTCGCCTAGACACTCTGATCACCAAGTTCATGGGGGAAACCGCCGCCAAGTTGCGGCAGGTTTTTGATGCCGTAGGCTCGGTGCGTGGCATCTATTTCTTCGACGAATTCGATGCCATCGGTTCGCAGCGAGGGTTGGCCAACGACGTAGGTGAAATCCGACGAGTGCTGAACAGCTTCCTGCAGATGATCGAGCAGGACCACTCTAACAGTGTGATCATCGCTGCCACCAACCATCCCGAGATCCTCGACTACGCCTTGTTCCGCCGTTTCGACGACGTGGTCGAGTATGGCCTTCCTGATCAGGGAAGGATCGCGACCATGCTGAAAGGCCGGCTTGCCGGCTTCAGGACAAGCAAGTCGACCTGGAAAAGAGCCGCCGAACACGCCCTAGGCCTGAGCTATGCGGACATCGCCAGGGCGGCCGACGAGGCGATCAAGAATGCAGTCATCCATGAGCAATCGAGCATCACCGAAGCAGACCTTATCCAGACTTTGGTTGAGCGTAAGCAGATGAGCGCCAGACTGGCAGGCAATAAGGAAAACGGGAGACCAACCAATCATGCCGGATCAGGCCCAACGCGATAGACGCCCGCATCTCGTTCTTTCAGACACATCCCAAACCAAAGCATTTACCTCACACTCGGCGAAAAGCGGCGGCCCCAAGCCGCCGCCAGAACTGAATCGCGCGCAGCATGGCGCTGCCCTGCGAGCCCAGCTTCAAGCGATCCAAGCCACCACGCAAGATCTGATCGCCAGACAACGAGAAATCGGGCTGGTTAGTGGCCTGGGTCTGCAAATCCAGTTCCGCAGCCAACCCGATGTCGAACTGGCCTTCGAGAAACTGCACAACGAAACCAGTCATATCGAGCTGCTCAGCATCCACACCGAAGGCGAATACACTTATGCCAACGTGTTCGTACCGGATGGCATGCTCGATCACTTCGAGAAGAAAATCACTGACTATCTCGAAGAGAAAAAGGATAAGAACGGCAAGGCCAGGGATAACAAGCCGCTCCTGAATACCATCGAATCCATCCGGGCTGCCGAGCTGCGCGAACTTTGGACCGATGCCCCAGAATTGCTTCCAAGCGACCCGGATGAGGTCTTCTGGTGGGAAGTCTGGCTACCAGTGCGAGAACGGCGTGATCTGGTTATCGGGGACTTCTGCAAACTGGCGGCGCTGGCTGGCTGTGAAGTTGGCCGGCATCATGTGGACTTTCCCGAGCAGACAGTCATGCTGATGCATGGTTCGCAACGCCGGTTTTCCCAGTCCGTGATGACCTTGAATTGTGTCGCGGAACTGCGCCGGGCCAAGGAGACCGCAGAGCTGTTCGATGGCATGAACGCCGAAGAGCAGCAGCAATGGAAGGACGAACTACTGGCCCGGACCACCTTCCCGCCGCATCGAGACGATGTGCCTCGCGTATGCCTGTTGGACAGTGGCGTGAATCGGGGCCATCCCCTGCTCGAATCTCTGTTGTCGGAAGCAGACCTACACAGTGTCGAACCGGCCTGGGGCGCACACGACGAAGCCAACCACGGCACCGGATTGGCCGGGATTGCCGGCTATGGTGACCTGACGGGTGCACTTGCCGCGGACCATTCCATCCAGGTCGACCACCTGCTTGAGTCAGTCAAGCTTGTTCGCGAGGAGGGCGCGAACCCTGGCGATAGCGAATTGCATGCCTACCGTTTTGGGGATGCAGTCAGCCAACCCGAGGTGACTTTCCCTCATCGCCCACGGGTATTCAGTTCCGCCGTTACCACCTCCGACTACCGGGATAGGGGGCGTCCTTCCTCGTGGTCATCAGAGGTGGATCGGCTTGCCGCCGATGTAGATGGGAACGGCGAGTTTCCTCGATTGTTTGTTCAATCCGCCGGGAACATTCGCGACCAGCATGCCTGGATGGACTATCCGGCCAGCCTGTCCACCAACCTGATTCACGACCCAGGCCAGGCATGGAATGCCCTGACGGTGGGCGCATACACAGAAAAGGTCGACACCGAAGACGCCGCTCTCCTGCCCGTAGCGCAAGAGGGTGAGCCCAGCCCATTCACCACCACCTCCGCGGCTTGGGACAAGGCCTGGCCGCTCAAGCCGGATGTGGTTTTCGAAGGCGGAAATGTCAGCAAAACTGCTGCCTTTGCCGGTACACAACCCAGCCTCAACCTGCTCACGACCCATTACAAACCCCACGAACGCATCTTCACTACCACCAACGCTACCAGCGCCGCTTCGGCCCTGTGCAGCCGCATGGCCGCGCAACTGATGGCCGCCTACCCGCAATTGCGCCCCGAGACCATCCGGGCGCTGATCGTCCATTCAGCCGAATGGACCGAGGCCATGCGGCAGATGTATCCGCCGGTCACCAAGAACGACCACGCCCACCTGATTCGACATTGTGGCTGGGGTGTGCCCGATCTGGAACGAGCCCGCTGGAGCGCCGCCAACTCACTGACTCTTATTGTTGAAGACACGCTCCACCCCTACAAAAAAGAAGGCAGTGGCGTCAAAACTCGCGATATGCACCTGCACGCCTTGCCCTGGCCCAAGGACGAACTCGAAGCGCTGGGCGAAGCCAAGGTCCGGATGCGGGTTACTCTGTCCTACTTCATCGAACCCAATCCTTCCGCACGGGGCACGGCATCCAAGTTCCACTACCCCTCGCACCGCCTGCGTTTCGATGTGCGACGCCCTCTCGAATCGACGCCTGACTTCCTGGCCCGCGTGAATGCCGCCGCCGCCCTGGAAGAAGACGAACAAGCAGTCAACCCTAAAGATCCTAACTGGTGGTTGGGCAACCAACAACGCCACAAGGGTTCACTTCATCAGGACGTCTGGACCGGCACCGCCGCCGACCTGGCCAGCCGCGGCTACCTTGCTGTTTACCCCGCCATGGGCTGGTGGCGTACCCGGCCCAAGCTGGAGCGCTATGATTTACCTGCACGCTACAGCCTAATCGTCTCCATCCGCACACCGGAAACCGACGTCGATATCTACAATGCCGTCGCCACGCAGATTTCTGTGCCGGTGGCCGTTGAGACCTGACACCGAGCAAATGGATTATCAGAAACGGAAATAACTGGAAGGTGACCGCTGCGAGTCCAAGCTTGCACCGACTTATGACTCTCAAGCCGTGCAGCACTGTGTGACAGCACTCGCCCGGACGGAGGCAGTCGTACAGTAGTCCGCGCTCGTAGAAATGCGCTGTTGCTACGAGTCCGGCCGGGACCAATCCCGAAACACGCATACCCCTATCCAGCCGCCGCGTGCCCCGCGCCGCCCTGCCGCCACGCCCGGTACACCTTCAGCGCCACCTGGGCGTCGGCGGCGGCATAGAGCATCTGCCGTTCGGTGAGGCGGGGGTTGGCCCAGTTGGTGGTCGAGGTGCGCTTGGACTTCTGTAGTCGCTTCCCGAAGAACATCGCCACCGCGGCCTTGGTGCCGACCGCCGCATGCTTTTCCGGCCGATACCGGCGACCGCTCTGTCGCTTGAATGGTTGTAACCTAAACGCTACAATCCTCCCATGTACCAGATCGAGCATTACCTGTCTGGCGACGGTCGCGATCTCTTCGCTGAATGGCTGGCGTCGCTGGCGGATCGCCGAGCACGAGCCTATACGTTGGCGCGCGTCGGACGCATGGAGGCCGGAGCGTTCGGTGATTGCAAGCCGGTGGGTGCGGGTGTCTGGGAAGCGCGTATCGACTATGGGCCAGGTTATCGGGTCTATTACGCGCGAGTGGGCGACCGTTTGATCGTGCTGCTGATTGGCGGCGACAAGCGCAAGCAGAAGACCGACATCGAGAGTGCCGTGAGTTACTGGAAAGACTGGCAGAAAAGGAATCGAAAATGAGCCGAGCATCCCGCCCCCACGCTGAAGCGGTTGTCGAACTGCTGCGAAACGATCCCGCCTTCGCCGACGAGTACCTGCAAGCGGCGATGGAGCAGGCTGACGAAGAAGGTGGGCGCGAGGCCCTGCTATCGGCGCTGCGGCACGTTGCCGAAGCGCAAGGCATGGCGCAAGTTGCCGAGCGCGCCGGCATTCAACGCGAGAGCCTCTATCGCGCGCTCTCGCCAAAAGGCAACCCGACGTTGAAAACGCTGGTGGCGGTACTCGACGCCGCCGGCCTGCGCCTGGCGATCACGCGCCGCGACGAGGCGCACGCCTGACCTGAGCCTAAGCGGGGTTCGATGAAGTCCCGCGCTACAAGCGGTTGCTCTGCTCCGGATATCGGCTTACGGGATAGCTCAACCGGCGGCTTGGGGTCGGACGGAGACCGCCGCGTACCCCGCGCCGCCCTGCCGCCACGCGCGGTAAACCTTCAGCGCCACCTGGGCATCGTCGGCGGCATAGAGCATCTGCCGCTCGGTGAGGCGGGGGTTGGCCCAGTTGGTGGTTGAGGTGCGCTTGGACTTCTGCAGGCGCTTCCCGAAGAACATCGCCACCGCGGTCTTGGCCCCGACCGCCGCATGCTTCTCCCGCCGCAGGGCGATGGACAGGTCCACGATGGGGGCGCAGGCGATGCCCAGTTTGGATTGCAGGCGCCGCAGGTCGTCGCCGAGGCCGAAGCCCACCTTCAATACCTGGGGCGCCTCCAGCACCGTCTTCACCGCTTCCAAGGCCGGGCTGCCGGCGACGTGGAAGAGAAAAACCTTTTCGTCGGTGGCCAGTTGGATCAGGTGGGGGCCGGTGGACACCTCGCCCTTGGCGAAGGTGGGTTTCGATTCGGTGTCGAAGCCCAGCACGTCGGCGGCCAGCAGGGTCGCCCGGGCCGCCGCCGCATCCGCCGCCGATTCGACGAGATGCACGTCGGCGAGCCGGATGCCCTCGTAGGGCGGCAGTTCCGCGGGCGCCGGCTGGGTCACTTGCTGTCGACCGGGCTCTTGGCCGGGCCGATGGCCGGCAGGTTGAGGGTGCCCGTCTCGGTGAAGCGCGTCCCGCCGAGGGCGCCGCCGGCGAGCTTGCCGCGCAGCACGTAGGGGATGGCCTCGGGCGGCTTGTCGCCGACGAGGCCGATCACCTGGCGCACGGCCGAGAAGGCCGACACGGAGACCGGGACGCCGATCACCGCCTCGCCGAAGCGGGGGACGCTGCCCTTCTGGGCGCTCACGCCGGAGGCGAAGGGCTTGCCGTTGAGTTCCAGTTCGAGGGCGATGCCGTCGTAGTCGATGGGGGTCTCGCCCGGGTTCTGCAGCCGCAGCTTCAGGTTGAAGCGCAGTTCAAGGCCCTGGCCTTCGAGGGGTTCCAGATCCACCACGTTCAGGCGGGGCGTGTCGCGGGACTCCATGCCCGCGCAGCCGGCCAGGGCCAGCACGGCGCCGGCGGCGGCGAGCAGGAGGCGGAAGGACGTTCGGGGGGAACTGGCGCGCATGTCTGCACCTCGCGGGGATGGGTTGCGGCCATTGTACCGGCCGGGGCTGCCCCGGGCGCCGCCGGGGTGGGCCCTATGCCGCGCGCCGTTTCTCGGCCGCCGCGCTTTCCTCCCGCGAGCGCTTGGCCTCGTCGAGCAGGTAGCGCTGGTAGTCGTCCAGGTCGCCGTCGAAGGGCTCGACGCCGCCGCGGGCCACCAGCCAGAACTCGTCGCAGACGGAACGCAGCAGGGCGCGGTCGTGGCTCACCAGCATCACCGTGCCTTCGAACTCGTTGAGGGCGACGCCGAGGGCTTCGCGGGTGGCCAGGTCCAGGTGGTTGGTGGGCTCGTCGAGCAGCAGCAGGTTGGGGCGCTGCCAGACGATCATGCACAGTACCAGCCGCGCCTTCTCGCCGCCGCTCATGGTGCCGACGGCCTGCTTGACCATGTCGCCGCTGAAGTTGAAGGTGCCGAGGAAGTTGCGCAGGTCCTGCTCGCGGCCCTGCACCCAGCCGCTGCGGCCGGCGGCGATGGTCTCCTTGGCCAGGCGGGTCATGTGTTCCAGCGGCGTGTCCTGGGGCCGCAGCACGTCGAGTTCCTGCTGGGCGAAGTAGCCGACGTTGAGGCCCTTGCCCTCGCTGATCTCGCCGCCGATGGGCGCCAGCGCGTGGGCGATGGTCTTCACCAGGGTGGACTTGCCCTGGCCGTTGGCGCCGAGGATGCCGATACGCTGGCCGGCCTGCACCGAGCGGTTGATGTGGCGCACGATGACGCTGGGCGCCGTGCCGGCGGGGGCTTCCGGCGGCGGCGGGTAGCCGAAGCTGGCGTCGAGCATGGACAGCATGGGGTTGGGCAGGTTGGCCGGTTCCTTGAACTCGAAGCTGAATTCGGCGTCGGCCAGCACTGGGGCGATCTTCTCCATGCGTTCCAGCGCCTTGACGCGGCTCTGGGCCTGTTTGGCCTTGCTGGCCTTGGCCTTGAAGCGGTCGATGAACTTCTGCAGGTGGGCGATCTTGTCGGCCTGCTTCGCCATGGCCGCCTGCTGCAGCAGCATCTGTTCGGCGCGCATGTCCTCGAAGGCGCTGTAGTTGCCGCCGTAGCGCAGCACCTTGGTGTTGTCGATGTGCAGCGTCACCTGGGTGATCGCGTCGAGGAACTCGCGGTCGTGGCTGATGACGATCAGCGTGCCGGCGTAGCGCTTGAGCCAGGCTTCCAGCCACACCAGGGCATCCAGGTCCAGGTGGTTGGTGGGCTCGTCGAGCAGCAGCAGGTCCGAGGGGCACATCAGCGCCCGCGCCAGCTGCAACCGCATGCGCCAGCCGCCGGAGAAGCTGTTGACCGGGTTGGCGAGCTCCGCCGTCTTGAAGCCGAGGCCGAGGATCAGGGCCTGGGCCCGCGCTTCCGCATCGTGGGCGCCGGCGTCGTGGAGTTCCATGTAGGCGTGGGCCATGCGCATGCCGTCGTCGGCGGCCTCGGCGGCATCCACCTCGGCCTGGGCCGCCAGCAGGCGCGTGTCGCCGTCGATGACGAAGGCGGTCGCGCTCTGCTCGGTCTCCGGCATGTCCTGGGCCACCTGAGCCATGCGCCATTGGGTGGGCATGGAATAGTCGCCGCCGTCCTCGTGCAGGGTGCCGTTGAGCAGGCCGAACAGGGTGGATTTGCCCGCGCCGTTGCGGCCGACGAGGCCCACCTTCTCGCCCGGATTGATGGTGACGGAGGCCTTGTCGAGCAATACCCGGGCGCCGCGGCGCAGGGTGACATTCTTGAGGATGATCATGGGAGGGGCTTCGATGCTGGCCGCGCATGATAGCCAAGCTGGTTAGCGGCACCTAGGGATATTTCCGGCGCCGCCTGGGTTATCTCCCGGAAAGCGCCGCGGGACGGGCGTCTCCGGGCGAAAGGTCCGGTGGGGAATAGGGTTGAATTCCTGATATGCTGGGCCTTCGAATCGAATTTTCCGCGAGCGAATCATGAGTCTTCCCCACAGCGTCAGGATCGTCGACGTCGGCCCCCGCGACGGCCTGCAGAACGAGAAGCAGCAGGTGCCCGCCGACACCAAGGTGGAGTTGATCCGCCGCCTCGGCGAGGCCGGCCTCAAGTCCATCGAGGCGACGGCCTTCGTCTCCCCCAAGTGGGTGCCCCAGATGGCGGACAACGCCGAGGTGATGGCGAAGATCGCGCGCCTGCCCGGCGTCTCCTATCCGGTGCTGGTGCCCAACGAGAAGGGCCTGGAGGCGGCCATCGCCGCCGGCGCCAAGGAGGTGGCGGTGTTCGGCGCCGCCTCGGAGGCCTTCTCCCAGAAGAACATCAACTGCAGCATCGCCGAGTCCCTGGCCCGCTTCCGGCCCGTGGTGGAGGCGGCGAAGAAGGCCGACATCGCCGTGCGCGGCTACGTCTCCTGCGTGCTCGGCTGCCCCTACCAGGGCGAGGTGGCGCCCCTGGCGGTGGCCGAGGTGGCCTGGGCCCTCTACGAGATGGGCTGCTACGAGATCAGCCTCGGCGACACCATCGGCAGCGGCACGCCCGAGAAGACCAAGGCCATGATCGAGGCGGTCGCCAAGCGCGTGCCCCTGAAGAAGATCGCCGGCCACTACCACGACACCTACGGCATGGCCGTGGCCAACATCTACGCTTCGCTGGAACTGGGCGTGGCGGTGTTCGACGCTTCCGTCGCCGGCCTCGGCGGCTGTCCCTATGCGGCCGGCGCCTCGGGCAACGTGGCGACGGAGGACGTGGTCTGGCTGCTGAAGGGCCTCGGCATCGACAGCGGCATCGACCTGGACAAGCTCGTCGACACCGGCGCCTGGATCGCCGCCCAGCTCGGCCGCGAGTCCGGTTCGAAGGTCGCCCGCGCCCTGCTGGCCAAGCGCGCGAAGGCGGCCTGCGCGTGAGCGCGGAAGACGCCGTCGCTTCGCCCTGCATCAACGTCTGCCGCATGAGCGAAGCGACGGGTCTGTGCGAGGGCTGCTTCCGCACGGTGGACGAGATCGCGGCCTGGAGCCGCGCGGCCGACGCGGAGCGCATCGCGATCCTCGCCGCCGTCGAGCGCAGGCGCGCCGAATTCGATCCCTGGGGCGGTCAGCTGCGGGGGGATTGCGACCGGTGAGCGAGGTGGACGAACTCTATCCCTGCGTCGGCATCTGCATGGCGGACGAGGACGAGGCCTATTGCATCGGCTGCGGCCGGCCCTGGGGCATGGCGCGGGAGACACCGCCGCCGCCCGCCGCAACGCCCTCTCCCCCGGAGAAGAATCCTGAAACCCCGCCTGCCTGATTCCCTGCGGGTCCTCGAACGGGGCTGGCTCTCATCCAACAACGTCGTCGCCCTCGAAGGCGACACGGCGACGCTGGTGGACAGCGGCTACGTGGGGCACGCCGAGCAGAGTGTGGCCCTGGTGCGCCATGCGCTGGAAGGCCGCCGGCTCGCGCGCCTCATCAACACCCATTCCCACTCGGACCACATCGGCGGCAACGCCGCCATGCAGCGCGCTTTCGGCTGCGCAATCCTGATTCCCGCCGGCATCGAGGAACACATCGCCGAATGGGACGAGGAGGCCCTGCTGCTGAAGCCGGCGCGCCAGCGCGGCGACCGCTTCCGCCACGACGGCGTGATCCGGCCGAGAGAGGTCTTCGCCATGGGCGGCCTGACGTGGTGCGCCCACCATGCGCCGGGCCACGACATGGAGGCCCTGGTGTTCCACTGCGAGGAGGCGCGCCTCCTCATTTCCGGCGACGCCCTCTGGCAGGACGGTTTCGGCATCGTCTTCGCCGAGATCCTCAACAAGGGCGAGGGTCTCAAGGCGACGCGGGCGACCCTGGACATGATCGGCCGCCTGGCGGTGGAGACGGTGATCCCCGGCCACGGCCCGGTCTTCGCCGATTTCGACGGCGCCCTGCAGCGGGCCTACAAGCGGCTGGCCGCCTTCGAGGAGGACCCCGCGCGCATGGCCCGCAACGCCATCAAGGCCTGCTTCACCTTCAACCTGCTGGACCTGCAGCGCCTGCCGGAAGGCGAACTGGAGGCCTACATCGCCGGCGTGCCCTTCTTCGGCGAGGTGGGGGCGCGGGTGCTCGGCATGCCGGTGGACGTGTTGTCCTGCTGGCTGCGGGACGAACTGCTGAAGGCCGGCGCCATCGCCGTGGAAGACGGCTGCATCGTGCCGACGATGGCGGCCTGAGGCCGCGTGCCTACTTTGCCGGGGATGTGAAGCAGTCGTCCAGGGCCTGGATCAGCGAAGAGCCGGAGACTCCCGTCAGCTTGCACTGGCCCTTGGGGTTGGGCACATAGACCTTCTGGCCCGCCTCCGCGGCGGCGATGAAATCGCCCCGGGGCAGCGGCGGTTCATGGATCTCGGGTGCCTCGTCGTTTCGGTTGCCCTGGGCGTTCCGCGACGGTGTACCGAGGGGGGCGATGGACTTGCCCGAGTGCCACTTCCGGTAGGACGGCGAGGTCGGCCAGTCGTTGGCGGGCGGTGGCCGGTTGGCGGGCGCGGTCGCGGCGTAGGGCTGGAGCTGGATCTCGGCCGGGCGGGGGGAGTTCTTCGACTTTGCCGTGAGCCAGGAGAGGTCCACCTTGCCCGAGACCACGACAACGACGACGATGACGATGACGCTCAGCAGCAGGACGATGCCTGCGAAGACCGTGGGTTTGTGGGATCGCGCCCACCAACCGGCGCCGTCGTCTGCCATGTGCCGCGTCCTATGCCGATGGAAAGGGCTTCTATTGTAGCGCGGCACCGTCGGCGCGCTACGCAGGCGGCGAGGCCGCTTGCCGGCGGAATTCCTGGGTCAGGCCCTGCCAGCCCCAGGCGTCGGCCGCCACGTCGCGGACGATGACGTAGCTGGCGGCGTCCAGCTTGCCGAGGATGCCCTCCGCAGCGGCGAAGGCGGCGGCGATGAAGGCGGCCTTCTCGTCCTTGGTGTTGGTGCCTGCTGTGACGTTCACCTCCAGGAAGAAGGTGCTGCCGCCCTCGGCGCCCATGGATTGGCCACCCACATACCAGTGATTGGGCGGCACGCACTGCACGGAGACGGAGGTGAGTTCCCGCTTCTTGTGCAGGAGGTCGGCCGTCAGTTCCGTCATGTGCGTGGCGAAGCGTTCCACCGTTTCCGGCAGGCAGGGGGCGCCGAGGCGGATGTCGAGATAGGGCATGGTGCGCTTCTCAGCGGATCATGGTGCTGGGGAAACTCGCCAGGGGCGGGAATTCCCAGTTGAGCAGCGACACCAGCACGCTGCGGGCGCGGCCCATGGCGCGGGCGCCGAAGGGCATGCGGTGGCAGGCCAGGAGGACCGAGTCCCGGAGGGCGGAGACGATCACCGGGGCATCGCGATCCACCCGCAGGCTGTCGCCGGGGTGCAGGATGTGATCGCGGCGGTCGCCGTCCACGGTGATCCACAACTCGCCGGCGTCGCAGCGCAGGACATGGTCCCGGGCGGCCGTGAGGGTGACGGCCTCGTGCTTCCCCAGGTCGAAGCGGGTTTCTTGCGTGATGATGGCCATGATCGTATCCTTCATGCGGTTTGCGCATTCGAAGCGAAGCGCATGATCGGACGATAGGCCGGTTGATGCAGTGCGACAAACGATAATTCCGTATCCGACGCATGAGGATTCATCATGCATGAAAACCTGCGCAAGCTCCCTTCCCTGGACCCCCTGAAGGGCTTCGACGCCGCGGCGCGCCACCTGAGCTTCACCAGGGCCGCCGCCGAGCTTTTTCTCACCCAGTCGGCGGTGAGCCGCCAGATCCAGACCCTGGAGGAGCAGCTCGGCGTCGCCCTGTTCCGCCGCGAGGTGCGGCGGCTGTCCCTGACGCCCGAGGGGGAGATGCTGCACCGGGCGGTGGCCGAAATGCTGGCGCGGCTGGCCGACGTCTGCGCCGGCCTGAAGGCGGTGCAGGGCAAGCCCCGGGTCACAGTGTCGTCCTCGGTGGGCATCGCCGCCCTCTGGCTGGTGCCGCGCCTGGCGTCCTTCCAGGAAATCGAACCCGGCGTGGACGTGCGCCTTTCCGCCGACAACCGCATGGTGGACCTGGAGCGGGAGGACTTCGACCTGGCCCTGCGCTACGTTTCCCCCGAGGCGGCGCCATCGGGGGCGGTGCTGCTGTTCGACGAGGTGGTGTTCCCGGTGGCGAGTCCCGCCCTGGCGGCGACCCTGCCGGCGGCGCTGGGCCCCGAGGACATCGGCCGCCTGACGCTGCTGGCCTTCGAGAACGGCGCCCGGACGCCCTGGTTCGCCTGGGAGCCCTGGCTCCAGGGCCACGGGCTCGCCCAGGCCAAGCCCAAGGCGGTGCTCCAGTTCAACCAGTACGACCAGATGATCCGCGCGGCCGAAGACGGCCGCGGCATCGCCCTTGGCCGCGGGCCCCTGGTGGCCCAGTCCATCGCGGCGGGGCGCCTGCAACCCCTGACCGAGGAGCGCCAGCGCGTCGCCGCCCGGGCCTATTTCCTCGTGCGGGCGCCCAGAACCTTGAGGCCCGAAGTGGAGCGCTTCGCCGACTGGCTGGTGGCGGAGGCCCGCGCCACGGAGCGCGGCGCGCCGGATTAGCCGAGCCGGTCGAGGCCCGGCAGGAAGACTTCGGTCACCAGCAGGGGGCGACCGTCCCGCAGGAAGCGGGAGCGCCGCGCCCAGAGGGTGGGCAGCGGAACGCCGACGGCGGCGGCGGCGCGGCGGTGCAGCGGATGGGCGGCATCCAGGCGCGCCGTGTGCAATCGGCCCCGCACGATCAGCGGGTCGGCGAACAGGGCGGCGCCCAGGGGTCGGCCGCCGATGGCCGTGGCGAGCCGCCAGGGGCCGCGCCGATCATCGGGGGCGAGGACGGTGTGGGCGAAGACCACGGGGGCGTCGTCCGCCACCAGCAGCACTTCCCGCAGCCAGGCGTGGCGGTGCCGGTCCAGGCCGATCAGGGTGCGTTCGTCTTCGTTGGGCAGGGCCATGCCCTGGCGCAGCACGCGCACGCGCAGCTGCTTGCAGCGGGCGACGAGGCGGGCGGTGAGGGAGCCCTCGTCTGTCAGCCAGGGGCGCAGGTGGGTCGGTGCCCTGAGCTGGTAGGGCTTCGGCTGCCAGCGGCGGTCGGCGCTTTCCATGGGGCAATGATCCGGAAGGGGCGCCGATGCTACCATACCGCCATCCCGTCGAATCCCGCGCCCCATGCCCTCTCCCGGTCTGCAACTCGTCCTCATCAGCGGTCTTTCCGGCTCCGGCAAGAGCATCGCCTTGAACGTGCTCGAAGACGCCGGCCACTACTGCGTGGACAACCTGCCGGCCAACCTGCTGGCCCAACTCGTCGCCCAGTTGCGCGAGGAGGGCTACACCCGCGCCGCCGTGGCCATGGACATGCGCGGCGGCGCCAGCATCGCGGCCCTGCCCAAGCAGTTGCGCGACCTGCGGGAAGACGGCGACATCGACCTGCGCTTCATCTTCCTCGACGCCCGCGACGACGTGCTGATCCAGCGCTTCTCCGAGACGCGCCGCCGCCACCCGCTGGCGACGGGCGACGCCACGCTGGCCGAGGCCATCGCCTGCGAGCGCGACGCCCTGGAGACCCTGGCCAACTTGGGCCACCGCGTGGATACCAGCAACCTGCGGCCCAACGCCCTGCGGGCCATGATCAAGGACTTCGCGACCCTCGACGAGGGCGAGGGCCTGATCCTGCTGTTCGAGTCCTTCGGCTTCAAGCACGGCCTGCCCCTCGACGCCGACCTGGTGTTCGACGTGCGCTGCCTGCCCAACCCCCACTACGATCCAGCCCTGCGGCCGTTGACGGGCCGCGACGCCGCGGTGATCGCCTTCCTCGAAGCCCAGCCCGAGGTGGCCCGCATGGCGGCGGACATCCACCGCTTCGTCGCCGACTGGCTGCCGGCCTACATCCGCGACAACCGCTCCTATCTCACTGTGGCCCTGGGCTGCACCGGCGGCCAGCACCGCTCGGTGTATTTCGCCGAACGCCTGGCGCGGGAGTTCGCCGGCACGGTGCGCGTGCTGGTGCGCCACCGCACCCTCGCCGGCGCCCAGTGAAACCCTGGCTTTCCCTGCTGCGTCCCGGCGACTGGCTGGTGGCCGGGGCCGCCCTGGCGGCGGTGGCCGTGTCCTTTCCCCTGCTGTGGCGCGGCGGTCCCGCCGAGAAGGCGGTGGTCAAGCGCGATGGCGCCGTGGTGGCGGAGCTGCCCCTCAACATCAGCAAGCGCATCGAGGTCCAGGGCGCGCTGGGCACGTCGGTCATCGAGGTGCAGCCGGGCCGGGCCCGCGTCGCCGCCGATCCGGGGCCGCGCCAGTACTGCGTCAAGCAGGGCTGGCTGACCCAGGCCAATGCCGTGGCGATCTGCGCGCCAAATCACGTGACCCTGGCCCTGGTGGGCGCGACGGGCGGCTATGACAGCCTCAACTACTGAACTCGCCGTCACGGCAGACGACCGCCGCATCGCCCGCTATGCGGCGGCGGCCATCGCCCTGACGGTGGCCGAGGCGGCGATCCCCTCGCTCCTGCCGGGCGTGAAGCCGGGGCTCGCCAACATCGTGATCCTCATCGTGCTGCTGCGCCATGGCTGGCGCGAGGCGGTGTGGGTGTCGCTGCTGCGCGTCGTCGCCGGCAGCCTGGTCATCGGCCAGTTCCTGGCGCCGGGTTTCTTCCTCAGCCTCGCCGGCACCTGCGCCAGCCTGGCGACGCTCGCCTTCGCGGCGCGGCTGCCGCGGGACTGGTTCGGGCCCGTGAGCCAGAGTATCCTCGCCGCATTCGCCCACATCGCCGGCCAGGTGCTGCTGGCGCGCCTGTGGCTGGTGCCCCACGACGGCGTCTTCTACCTCGTGCCGGTGTTCGCCGCTTCGGCGCTGCTGTTCGGCATCGTGAACGGCCTGGCGGCGGCGAAGTTTCTCAAGGAAAGCGCGCAAGCATGAGCAAGACCATCGCCGTCGCCTTCACCGGTGCCTCAGGCATGCCCTACGGCATGCGCCTCGTCGAATGCCTGATCGCCGCCGGCGAGCGGGTGCAGCTGATCTATTCCCAGGCGGCCCAGATCGTCGCCAAACAGGAAATGGACCTGGTGTTGCCGGCCCAGCCCCGGGAAACCCAGCGACTGCTGGCGGAACGCTTCGGTGCCAGGGAGGGGCAGCTCGCCGTCTACGGCCGCGAGGACTGGAACGCGCCCCTGGCCTCGGGCTCCAATCCGCCCGACGCCTACGTGATCTGCCCCTGCACCATGGGGACGCTGGCCAAGGTGGCCGCCGGCATGGCCGACGACCTGATGGCGCGGGCGGCGGACGTGGTGCTCAAGGAAGGCCGCAAGCTGATCCTGGTGCCGCGGGAGACGCCCTTCTCGGCGATCCACCTGGAGAACATGCTGCGCTTGTCCCGGGCCGGCGCCGTGATCCTGCCGCCCAACCCCGGCTTTTACCACCGGCCGACGGATGTGCAGGGCGTGGTGGATTTCGTCGTCGCCCGCATCCTCGACCAGCTCGGCGTCGCCCACCAACTGGTGCCGCGCTGGGGCGAACCGGAAGCCTGATCAGCCTGCCTGTTCGGCGAGGAAGCGTTCCAGCCGCGGATCGTCGGCGACGGCCACGTTGAAGCGCAGCCAGGGACTCGCCTGCATCTGGGGGCGGAAGACGTTGCCCGGCGCCAGCATGATGCCGGCCTTGGCGGCCCGCCCGGCCAGGGGTGCGGCATCTTCCAGGGCCGGCGCCTTGGCCCAGACGAACAGCCCGCCCTCCGGCTCCGCATAGGGCGCGAACCCCACCCGTTCCAGCATGCGCAGCGTGGCGCCCGTCGCATCGGCCAGCCGGCCGTGCATGCGTTCGATGTACTTGCGATAGTGGCCCTCGATGAGCATCAGATAGACGAGGCGCTCGTTGAATTCCGAGGTGCTCAAGGCGGCCAGCAGCTTCACGTCCGTCAGGGCGGCGGCCAGGTCGTCCTGGCAGGCGAGGAAGCCCACGCGCAGGTCGGCGGAGAGGGTCTTGGAAAAGCTGCCGATGTAGATCACCCGCTCCAGTTGGTCCAGGGCCGCCAGGCGCGTGGCGGGGCCGGGCTGGAAGTCGCTGTAGGTGTCGTCCTCGACGATGAGGAAGTTGTGGCGCTCGGCCAGCTTGAGCAGCTGGTGGGCGGCGGCGGGGCTGATGTTGGTGGCCGTCGGGTTGTGCAGCACCGTGTGGGTGAAGAACACCTTGGGCCGGTGCTGCTCCAGCAGGGTCTTCATGGCCTCGGTGTCCGGGCCGTCGGGGGTGCGCGGCACGCCGACGAGCTGGGCGCCCTGCATGCGCAGGTTGCCGAACAGGCTCCAGTAGCCGGGGTCGTCCACGAAGACGCAGTCGCCGGGTTTGATCAGATAGCGGGCCACCATGTCGAGGGCCTGGGTGGCGCCGTGGGTGAGGACGATGCGCCGCGGCTCGGCGGCGATGCCCATTTCGCCAAGCTTCACCTGCAGCTGCTGGCGCAGGGGCAGGTAGCCCTGGGGATGGCCGTAGGACGTGAGCCGCACGTCGGCGCGGCGCGTCAGGGTGCGCAGGTTGCGGCGGATGCCGTCCTGGTCCATCCAGTCGGCGGGCAGCCAGCCGGAGCCCACCTTGAGGCGGTCGCCGTCGGCGCTCTCCAGTCCCTGGCGCAGCATCCAGACCACGTCCACGGCCCGGTCGGTGGCGGCCGGCGCGGTGCTTTCCGCGACTGCGGGTCGGGCGGCGACGAAGAAGCCCGCCCCGCGCCGGGACTTGATGTGGCCGAGGGCGACGAGACGGTCGTAGGCCTCCACCACCGTGAAGCGCGATACGCCGTGGTGCTCGGCGAAGCGGCGGATCGGCAGCAGCCGGGCGCCCGGCCGCAGCAGGCGGTCGTCGATGCGGCGGCGCAGGCCGTCGACGATCTGATCGACGAGGGGAACGCCACCCTCGGTGTCCAGGCTCAGGTCCAGCATGGCGAGTCTCCCGCAAGGCCTGTACCGGTGGAATGACCGGTACGGCAGTCAGTTTCGGCTGGTGGATTGTATCTATGGTGTCCTCATAGTGTCCGTTATTGTCAGGCCAAGATCAAGCATGGGAGAAGGTCATGGTGCGCATGCTTTTGTGGGTCACGACGGTTCTGGCTTTAGTGGCCGGCTGCCGCGGGGCGGACTCCCGCGGCCAGCGGGAGGTCGCCTGGCAGGAGCAGCAGCTGCTGTTCCTGGCGGATGGCCGCAACGGTTTCGTCCGCGTCTTCGACTTGCGCAACGGGCCCGTGCCGCGGGCAAGCCTGTCCGTTCCCGGCCGCCGTTCCGTCGCCGACATGAAGCTGGACGCCGGCCGCGGCGAACTCTGGGTGCTGGGCGACGACGCCGTCTATCGCTACGACGCCCGCAGCTTCGCCCTCCTGGAGCGCCGGGGTCTGCCGACCAATACGGGGCCCGACAGGGCCCTGGAGCTGGATGGGGATGGCGTGCCGGTATTGTTGGCGGCGGGGCTGCGCATCCGGTTGCCGGCCTGACGGCCTGCCGAAACAGGCTCTTAGAGCCTATTTCAGTAGGCCGCGTGCCCCCGCGCCGTCCTGCTTTGGGCGCCCTGCGTCGTTGTCGGTCGGATGGGAACAACACCGACCAGCCCGATTGTGTTTGCCGGGTTGACGACCAACCGGGTGGCAGGATAAATTACTGACCGGTCAGTCATTAATTTATCCCCATGAATACTGTCATCCCCCGGCGCCGCAAGGAAGCCCGCCCCGGCGAACTTGCCGCGGCGGCCCTGGAACTCTTCGTTGAACGAGGCTTTGCCGCCACTCGCCTGGAGGACGTGGCCGCGCGCGCCGGCGTCTCCAAAGGTACGGTCTATCTCTACTTCGAGAACAAGGAAGCCCTGTTCAAGTCCGCCGTCGAGACGGCAATGATGCCGGCCCTGGAGGCCGCGGAGGCCCTGGCCGACGAGTCGGAACGGCCGGCGGCGGAGCTCTTGCGCTGCTTCGTCATGGGCTGGTGGCAGATGATCGGCACCAATACCATCGGCGGCCTGCCGAAGCTGCTGGTGGCGGAGGCCGGCAATTTTCCCGAAATGGCCGGGTGGTTCTACGAGTCCATCATGCTGCGGGCGAAGCGGGCCATGGCCCGCATCATCGAGCTGGGCATCCGGCGGGGCGAGTTCCGCCCGGTGGAGCCGGAACTCGCCGCCCGCGTCGTCTTCGGCCCGATGTTCTCCTACATTCTCTGGCAGCGGGCCTTCAAGACCTTCATGCACGACCTGCCCTCTCCGGAGCGCTACCTCGGCGAAGCCGTGAATCTGCTTACCCACGGGCTCGCCAATTCCGACGCCGCAAAGGATGCCACGCCATGAACTCCCGTCACGCGATTCTCGCGCTCGCCATTGCCGTTGCGGCCTGCAGCGAGCCGCCGCCGCCTCCCGTCGTCCCCCCGGTGGTCAAGGTGCTCACCGCCGGGCAGACGCCCGCCGGGGGGCGCAATGCCTACAGCGGCGAGGTGCGCGCCCGGCGCGAGACCACCCTGGGCTTCCGGGTCGGCGGCAAGATCGTCGAGCGCCTGGTGGATGTGGGCGCCGTCGTCGTGCCGGGCCAGGTCCTGGCTCGCATAGACCCTGCCGACATGGCCCTCCAGGCCCACCAGGCCGAAGCCCAGCGGGTGCTGGCCGAAGCCGATGCGCGGCGCTACCGGGACCTGCGCAGCCGGAACTTTGTCGCCCAGGCGGCCCTGGACGCCAAGGAAACCGCCTTCCAGGCCGCCGCATCCCAGGCCGCCCTGGCCCGCAACCAGCAGGCCTATGCGGTGCTGAGGGCGGACAAGGCCGGCGTCATCGCCCAGGTGCTCGCCGAACCCGGCCAGGTGGTCGCGGCGGGGCAGGGCATCTTCCGGCTCGCCGAGGCCGGCGCCCTGGAGGTTGCCATTTCCGTGCCGGAAAGCCGTATCGCTGACCTGCATCCCGGCGCGCCCGCGGAGGTGACGCTCTGGGCCAGCGGCAAGCGTTTTGCGGGCCGGGTGCGGGAAGTCTCGCCGGCCGCCGACGCGGCGACGCGGACCTATCCGGTGAGGGTTGCCGTGCCCGGCGATACCGCCGGCCTGGTCCTGGGCATGACGGCCGGGGTGGAATTCGGGACGGCGGGCGCGGCGGGTCTCCAACTGCCGCTGGCGGCGATCTTCCAGCAGGGCCAGGGTCATGCGGTGTGGATCGTCGGTGCCGACGATACGCTCGCGCTGCGGCCGGTGGTGGTTGCCAGCTACGGCGACGGCGGCGCCGTCGTGTCCGAGGGCGTCGCCCCGGGCGACCGGGTGGTGGCCGCCGGCGTGCACAAGCTGACGGCCGGGCAGAAGGTCCGCCCCCAGCCATGAAGACGCCGAACCTCTCCGCCTGGGCCCTGGAACATCCGTCCATGGTGGTGTACCTCATGGTGGTGCTCATGGTGGGCGGCATCCTGTCCTACCTGAACCTGGGGCGCGCCGAAGACCCGGATTTCACCTTCAAGGTCATGGTGGTACGTACCCTCTGGCCCGGCGCCACGGCGCGGGAGGTTGAGCAGGAGCTGACGGACCGCATCGAGAAGAAGCTCCAGGAGACGCCCTGGGTGGACGTCATCCGCTCTGCCTCCAAGCCGGGGGAATCCCTGGTGTTCCTGATCCTCAAGGATTACGCGCCGAAGGCCGAGGTTCCCGAAGTCTGGCGCCAGGCCCGCAAGAAGCTCGACGACATCCGCCATACCCTGCCGGCCGGCGTTCAAGGTCCCTTCCCCAACGACGAGTTCGGCGATGTCTCCGTTTCCATCTTCGCCCTGACGGGGGACGGCTTCGGCCTGGCCGAGTTGCGCCGCGAGGCCGACCGCATCGCTCGCGAGCTCTACCGCGTGCCCGACGTCAAGAAGGTGGAGCTGATCGGCGTCCAGGAAGAGAAGATCTACGTGGAAACGGTGCCGTCCCGCCTGGCGGCCCTGGGGCTTACCCCCGGCCAGTTGTTCGACGCCTTGCAGCGGCAGAACCTGGTGGCGCCGGCCGGCTTTGTGGAGACCGAGAGCGATCGCGTCCGTCTGCGGGTGACCGGTCCCTTCGATGCCGTCGAGCGGATTCGCGATGCCGACGTGGCGGTGGCGGGACGGCACTTCCGCCTCGGCGACATCGCCCAGGTCCGGCGCGGCCTCGCCGAGCCGCCCAGCCCGCGGATGCGCGTCGCCGGTCGCGAGGCCATCGGCATTGCCGTGTCCATGGCGCGGCGCGGCGATGTCATCCGGCTGGGCAGCAACCTGCGCGCCCGGTTGGATCAGCTGAAGGCCGACCTGCCGGCCGGATTGGAGGTCCATGTGGTGGCCGACCAGCCCGCCATCGTCAAGAATTCCATCAGCCTGTTCGTCAATTCCCTGGCCGAGGCCATGGCCATCGTGCTGGCCGTTTCCTTCCTCAGCCTGGGCTTGCGCACGGGGACCGTGGTCGCCCTCTCGATTCCCCTGGTGCTGGCGATCACCTTCCTGTCCATGCGCATCTTCGGTATCGACCTGCACCGCATCTCCCTGGGCGCCCTGGTGATCGCCATCGGCCTGCTGGTGGACGACGCCATCATCGCCGTCGAGATGATGGTGGTGAAAATGGAGCAGGGCTTCGACCGCGTCAAGGCGGCCACCTTCGCCTACACGTCGACAGCCTTCCCGATGCTGACCGGCACCCTCATCACGGCGGCCGGTTTCACGCCCGTGGGCTTCGCCAAGTCGGCGGCCGGCGAGTACACCTTCTCCATCTTCGCCGTGGTCACCATCGCCCTGCTGGTGTCGTGGCTGGTGGCGGTGGTGTTCACGCCCTACCTCGGCTACCGGCTGCTGGATGCCGCCAAGCTGCAGAAGTATGGCGCCGACCATCATGGCGACATCTACGACACCCCTTTCTATCGGCGCTTCCGCGACCTGCTGGTGTGGTGCCTGCGTCATCGCTGGCTGGTGATCGCCGCCACCGTGGGGGTGTTCGCCCTCTCCATGGTCGCCTTCAAGTTCGGCGTGCAGAAGCAGTTCTTTCCCGCCGCCAGCCGTCCCGAGCTGCTGATCGAACTCTGGCTGCCCCAGGGCGCCTCCCTCAAGGCCACCGATGCGGATGCCCGCAAGGTCGAGGGGATGCTGAAGGACGACGCTGCGGTGGAGAGCTTCGCCACCTATGTCGGCAACGGCGCGCCGCGTTTCTTCCTCTCCCTGGACCAGCAGTTGTTTTCCGACAACTTCGCCCAGTTGGTGATCGTGACCCGCGGCCTGGAGCAGCGGGAGGACCTCAAGCGCCGCCTCGAAGAGCGCTTCGCCGCCCCCGATAGCGGCTTCGCCCATCTGCGAGCCCGGGTGCTGCGGCTGGAAAACGGGCCGCCGGTGGGCTTCCCCGTCCAGTTCCGCGTCATGGGCGAGGACATCGAGGCATTGCGTACCGTGGCCGCCGAGGTGGCTGCGGTCATGCGCGGTCATCCCAGCATCCAGGACGTGCAGTTCGACTGGAACGAGAAGATCAAGAGCGTGAAGGTCGAGATCGACCAGGACCGGGCACGCCTGCTGGGGGTGTCCAGCCAGGATGTGGCCCAGGCCCTGCAGGGCTGGCTCGTAGGCGCCGCCATCACCCAGTACCGGGAAGGGGACCAGCTGATCGACGTGGTCTGGCGCGCGGCCGGCGCCGACCGGGACTCCCTCGACCGTCTGCCCGACCTGGACGTGGTGGCCGCCAACGGCCGCCACATTCCCCTGGCCCAGGTGGCCCGCCTGAAGCCCGTGCTGGAGGAAGGCATCGTCTGGCGCCGCGACCGTCTGCCGACCATCACCGTGCGTTCCGATCTGCGCGGCAGCCGCCAGCCGGCGGCGGTGACGGCGGACCTGCTGCCGCTGCTGGAGCCCATCCGGGCCAGGCTGCCGGCCGGCTTCCGCATCGAGACCGGCGGCAGCGTCGAGGAATCCGCGAAGGGGGAGGAGTCCATCAAGGCCGCCATGCCGCTCATGGTGGTGGCCGTGGTCACCCTGCTGATGATGCAGTTGCAAAGCCTCAGCCGGACCTTCATGGTGCTGCTGACCGCTCCCCTGGGACTCATCGGCGTGACCGTTGCGCTGCTGGTGTTCCAGGCGCCCTTCGGCTTCGTCGCCAACCTGGGGGTCATCGCCCTGATGGGCATGATCCTGCGTAACTCGGTGATCCTCGTGGACCAGATCGAGCAGGACGAGAAGGCGGGCAAGAGCACCTGGGAAGCCATCGTCGGTTCCACCGTGCGCCGCTTCCGTCCCATCGTCCTGACGGCGGCGGCGGCCATCCTGGCGATGATGCCCCTGACGCGCCAGGTGTTCTGGGGCCCCATGGCGGTGGCCATCATGGGCGGACTGGTCTTTGCCACCGTCCTCACCTGCCTGTTTCTGCCGGCTCTCTATGCGGCCTGGTACAAGGTGGAGGAAGAGTAAAATCCTCGGCCCACGCCGATGCTTGGTATATTAGAGCGTGCTAATATGTTTGCGGAGTTGCGATGAACCCCGAGAAAGCCCGATTCAACATGCTGGAGCAGCAGATTCGTCCCTGGCGGGTAGTGGACGCGGATGTGCTCGGCCTGCTTTCCCTCGTCAAGCGGGAGGAGTTCGTCCCTGCGGAGCGTCGTGCCTTCGCCTTTGCGGACATCCAGATGCCCCTGGGGTTTGGCGCCGCCATGCTGACGCCGAAAGTGGAGGCCCAGATTCTGCAGGCCCTCAAGGTCCGCAAGAACGAGAAGGTACTGGAAGTCGGCACCGGCTCCGGCTACATGGCGGCCCTGTTGGCGGCCCATGCGGATCACGTCTGGAGCGTGGAGATCGTCCCCGAGCTCGCCGCCAAGGCCCGGGAGAACCTGGAACGCCGGCACATCGCGAATGTCAGTGTCGAAACCGGCGACGGCATGACCGGCTTGCCGGCCCACGGGCCCTTCGATGTCATCGTGGTGTCCGGAGGCGTAAGCGATGTACCCAAGGAGTTGCTGGCCCAGTTGAAGGTCGGCGGCCGGCTGTTCGCCATTGTCGGCACGGCGCCCCGGATGACGGCCCAGGTGACCACCCGTGCGACCGAGGACGGTTTTCGTAGCGTCGGATTGTTCGAGACCGAGGCGGCCTTGCTGTGCAATGGGTCCGCCAAGCAAGGTTTTGTTTTCTGAAGGAACGGCCAGGTGCAGCAGATCACGGCGACGCAATTGAAGGAATGGCTAGACGATGCGGCGCGCGACAAGCCGGCGCTGCTGGATGTCCGCGAACCCTGGGAGTTCGACGTCTGCCGCATCGCGGGCGCGAAGCCCATGCCCATGCGCTCGGTGCCGGCGCGCTACATGGAACTGCCGCGGGACGAGGAAGTCGTCGTGGTGTGCCATCATGGCGCCCGCAGCTATCAGGTGGCGATGTTCCTCGAACATCAGGGTTTCACCAAGGTGTACAACCTCTACGGCGGCATGGCCGCCTGGGCGCAGCAAGTCGATCCGACGACGCCCACCTATTGACCGGAGACCGGGAATGAAGAAGAAAGCACTTTCGTTGGTGGTGGCCGCAGGTTTCGCCGCGGGCACGGCCTGGGGCGCCGATCTGGTTTCCGTATATCGCGATGCGGTTGCCTACGATGCCCAGTTCGCCGCGGCGCGGGCGAGCCTGGAAGCCGGGCGCGAGAAGCTGCCCCAGGGACGGGCTGGGCTGCTGCCTACCGTCGGCCTCTCGGCCAACACCAACTGGAACAAGTACGACTATCACCGGCGCAGCGATCCGGCGGTGGATGCGGCCTACAAGTACAACACCAATGCCTGGTCGGTGAGCCTGTCCCAACCCCTGTTCCGCTGGCAGAACTGGGTCGGTTACAACCAGGCCGAAATCTCCGTGGCCCAGGCCGAGGCCCAGTTCGGCATCGCCCGCCAGGACCTGATGGTCCGCGTCGCCCAGGCCTATTTCGACGTGCTGCTGGCCCAGGAGGCCTTGGCGACCACGAAGGCCCAGAAGGTGGCCATCGCCGAACAACTCGAATCCGCCAAACGCAATTTCGAGGTGGGCACCGCCACCATCACCGATACCCATGAAGCCCAGGCCCGCCACGACCTGGCCGAGGCCCAGGAGCTGGCGGCCGAGAACGACCTGCTGGTGAAGCGCCAGACCCTGCGGGCCATCATCGGCAAGGAGGAAGCGGGCCTCAAGAACCTGAGGTCCGGTGCCGTGATCGCCGCGCCCCAGCCGGCGGACATCAACAAGTGGGTGGAATCGGCCGAATCCGCCAACCTGACGGTGCAGACTGCCCAGCTGGGTCTGGAGATGGCGACGAAGGAAGTCGAGAAGCAGCGGGCCGGGCATTACCCGACCCTGGATGTCGTCGCCAGCCGCGGGCGCAATTCCCAGACCTCCGGCTATAACGTGTTCGCCAACGCGGGCACGCCGGGCAGCGATACCAGTTCCAACAGCATCGGTCTCCAGCTGTCGATTCCGATCTTCTCGGGGGGGGCGACGGTGTCCAAGGACAGGGAAGCCGTGGCCCTGCGGGAAAAATCCCTCGCCGACCTGGAGAACGCCCGCCGCACGGCGGCCCTGCAGGCGCGCCAGGCCTATCTCGGCGTCACGTCCGGCCTGTCGCAGGTGCGCGCCTACGAGGCGGCCCTGACGTCCTCGAAGTCCGCTCTGGAATCCAACAAGCTGGGCTATGAAGTGGGCGTGCGCATCAACATCGATGTGCTCAACGCCCAGAGCCAGCTCTACGACACCCGCCAGAAGCTGGCGAAGGCCCGCCTGGACACGCTGATCGCCCAGTTGAAGCTCAAGGCGTCGGCCGGCAGCCTGTCCGAGGACGACCTGGCGGCGATCAACGCCCTGCTGGAATAAACGGCTCTATCAGCGTCAGGTTGCGCGCCGTGGCGCCCCGGTGGCTTGCGGCGAACCCCTTGCCGGCGGTGCCCATGGCGGCGAGGCGGGCCTTGTTGCCGAGCAGTTCGGCGGCCTGGGCGGCCAGTTCTTCCGCATCCGCGATTTGCAGCGCCGCGCCGCAGGCGACCGCCGCCCTGGCGGTATCGGGAAAGTTGAAGATGGACGGCCCGATCAGTACCGGCGTGCCGACCGCACAGGCCTCGATGAGGTTCTGGCTGCCGTATTCCAGCAGGCTGCCGCCGATGAAGGCGGCGTCGGCGGCGGCGTAGTAGCCGAACATCTCCCCCATGCTGTCGCCGATCCAGATATCCGCATCCGGCGGGACGGGCGCGTTCGTTGAACGCCGTGCGACCTGGAATCCCCCCCCGGCCGCCAGGCGGGCCACTTCGTCGAAGCGCTGGGGGTGGCGCGGGACCAGTCCCAGCAGCATGCCCCGGCCCCGCAGCGGCGCCCAGGCGTCGAGGATCAGGCGCTCCTCGCCTTCCCGCGTGCTGGCACATAGCAGCAGAGGGCGGTCGCCGCAGAGTCGGCGGAATTCGTCGCCCATGGCGATCTGTTCAACGGGCGGATCGATGTCGAACTTGATGTGGCCGCAGACCGCGACCTCGGGGGCGCCAAGCTCGCGCAGGCGCCGGGCGTCGTCCTCGCCGATGGCGGTGATAGCGGCAAGCTTCGCTAGGGTCTCGGCGGTGATGCGCGGGAAGCGGCCGTAGCGGCGCGCCGACTTGGCCGAGAGCCGGGCATTGATCAGCAGGAGGGGGATGGCGTGCCCATGGCAGCCGGCGACGAGATTCGGCCAGATTTCCGTTTCCATGATGATGCCGACGACCGGCCTGAAATGGGCCAGGAAGCGGGTGACGGCCCAGGGCGTGTCGTAGGGCAGGTAGCAGCGTTCCACCTGGTTGCCGAAGACGGCCTCCGAGGTGAGTCTGCCGGTGGGCGTCATGTGGGTCATCAGGATGCGATGGCCGGGATAGCGCTCCTTCAGTGCGGCCACGAGGGGTTGGGCGGCGCGGGTCTCGCCGACGGAAACGGCATGAATCCAGATCAGCGGTTCGCCGGGCGCCGGGGCGAAGAAACCGAAACGCTCGCTCCAGTGGCGCAAGTATTCGGGCTGGCGCCGCGCCCGCCAGACCAGATGCAGCAGGGCCCAGGGCAGCAGGGCCAGGATGGCGAGGGTGTAGAGCAGTCGCGCCATCAGTCGAGAAGCTTCAGGGCCGCGGCGACGGCCGTGCCGGCGGACGGCGGTGCACCGGCGGCACCGAGATTGATGGCGCGAGGACCAGCATGTACGCCGGTGAGGTCCGGATTCGAGCCGCAGAACAGCGCCAGGGTCGGCCGGCCGAGGGCGGCGCCAAGGTGCACGATGCCCGTATCCACGCCGACGACGATGGCCGCACCTGCCAGCAGGGCGGCCATGTCGCGCAGGCCCATCGCGGGCGCGACGACGGCGCGACCGATGGCCGTCGCCAGGCGACCGGCGCGTTCGCGCTCGGTGGCGGTGCCGCTCGGGAGCACGCAGGTGAGGCCGGTCGCCACGAGCGCCATGCCGAGGGCCTGCCAGTCCGGCTCCGGCCAGAGCTTGTCGTCGCGGGAAGTGCCGGTCAGCAGCACGGCGTATTCGCGGGCCGGCAGCCAGGGCACCGCGAGCCGGTCGGCGGCGATGCCGTAGTCGAGGGGCAGGTCCTGCAGGGGATAGCCGAAGGCGGCTGCGGCCAGCATGCGGTTGCGTTCGACGGCATGAAAGCTTCTCGGGACATCGAAACCCTTGTCGTAGAAGCGGGCAGCGACGGGTTCGCGAACCGTGCCTTGGCTGTAGCCGCAGCGGTATCCCGCGGGGGCAAGGGGCGCCTGACGGGCGATCAGGCCGCTTTTCAGAAGTCCCTGGGTGTCGAGGACGACGTCGTAGGCTTCTGTCCCCATGGCCCGGCGGAACTCGCCGATCTGCCGCCATGTCTCCCGTGCCAGCAGGTGCTTGCGCCAGCGGCGCACGGCGACGGGGATGACCCGTCCCACACGGGGATGCAGTCGCGGCAGTTCGGCGAAGGACTCCTCCACCACCCAATCGATGGAGGCGGCCGGAAACTGCCGGACCAGATCGCTGACCACGGGAAGGTTATGGACGACGTCGCCGAGGGAGGAGGTTTTGACGAGGAGGATGCGCATGGCCGGAGAGCGGCGCCAGACCTTACAATGGCACCCCAGCCGCCAATTATATCCGTCCCATGCCCGCCGCCCGGCAGCCGCTCTCCGCCGTCATCATCACGCTCAATGCAGCTTCGCAACTGGAAGACTGCTTGAAATCCGTTGCCTTCTGCGACGAGATCGTGGTGGTGGATTCGGGCAGTACGGATGGGACGCAGGTGCTTGCCGAGAAGTACGGAGCCCGTGTCGTGACTTCGGAGTGGCGGGGATTCGGACCCCAGAAACAGTTTGCCGTCGAGCAGGCCGCGTATGACTGGGTACTCTGCATTGATGCCGACGAGCGCGTATCCGCCCAACTGCAAGCGAGCATAGCGGCCACCATAGCATCCCCCGTGTGCCTCGCCTACCGCTTTCCCCGCTGCAACCGTTTCATGGGCCGCTACCTACGGCACGGCGAAGGCTATCCGGACTGGAGCCTGAGGCTGTTCGACCGCCGCCATGGCCGCTGGTCGGATGATCCGGTACACGAGAAAGTGATCGCCGACGGCGAGGTTGGTATCCTGGCGGGCGACCTGATGCATGACTCGGCGGAAACCCTCGACAGCTATCTCGCCAAACAGAATCGCTATACGACCCTGGCCGCCAGGGATGCGGTCGCCCGAGGCAAATCTGCGATGGCCGCCCAGCTCGTTCTGTCGCCCCTACTGCGATTCATCAAGTTTTACGTTTTCCGGTTTGGCTTCCTCGATGGCGTGCCGGGGTTGGTCCACATACTGATCGGCTGCGGCAACAGCTTTGTCAAGTATGCGAAAATTATCAGTTTTCAGGCAGGCAAACAGTAGTGAAAGTTCTGGTCACCGGCGCAGTCGGATTCATAGGGATGCATGTCTCCGAGCGCCCGCTTGTACGGGGCGACGATGTTATCGGGGGCGACAACCCCAACGATTATTGCGATCTGTCCCCGGCGCTTCTTAACGGCCTACCGTCCTAGGGGCCGCCCGACATGGCCTATTTTCGGTTTCGCCAAGGCCTTCTTCGAAGGGCGTTCCCTCGATGTCTTCAACCACGACAAGATGATGCGGGGATGTCACCTACGTCGAAATGTTGCCGAAGGGGTCGCGCAGGTGATCTTGGCCGCCGAAGGCAAATTTCGCCTTGGAGAGATCCAGCAGCCATCAATTTTGGCGCCCGGACGGATATGCAATATGCGTAACCATTGGCTGGTAAAACTGCTTGATTTCGTGGAAATCCTCAACTGTAAGCTCAGGCATCAGGCGAAGAAGAACTTTTTGCCGATGCAGGATGGAAATGTGGCAGCGATTTATGCACGTAGTTCTGCCGTGCAACACTTCGTTGGATTGGCTTCTTCGGTATTTTAGAGGACGGATGACGGTGTTCCCAATACCTACTTGCTAGCCATAGCCCATAGCGAGAGCGTCAAGATTGAGAAGAATTATTGATGATGGGGTTCTGTAAAGCACCAGAATGGTAGGGATGGTTGATTGAATGTGCCAAGCTCGTGCAGTGTTCTTGCTGGTAATCCCTCAGAAACTAGCAATAAGTGACGCTTTGCCGAGGAACAGATCACGGTACTCAGGAGTTGGGCTACTGGTGATCACGACTACGAGAGGGCGGCTTTAGCAGGAACTATTTGAGACAAACGATGATCCTTGCAGCGCGGTAATGCCGTTGTTCCCACCTAAAATTCTCTTGCGCCAGGGAAATTCTCAATGACCCCAAGTATGGCTTCAACCAACCCTATTGCAACAGTTTGGCAACTATGGCGGCTTCTTACCCCGTCACAGCAGCGAGGTGCTAGACACCAATTGTTGCTGATGGTCGTTGGCATGGTATTGGAGACCTTTAGTGTTGGTTTGATCGTGCCCTTAATTGTGATGTTGTCCGGGGCCTCCAGCGACATTGCGATGCAACCAGCGTATGGAGCATTACTTGCATTCTTCGATAATCCCACTCCCGAACGGCTCGTGATGGCTGCGTTATTGGCCTTTCTGCTCATGTATGCAGGAAAGACTTTGTTCTTGGCCTTTCTCGCTTGGCGTCAGGCCCGATTTGTCTACGGGGTGCAAGCGTATTTGTCGCAGCATTTGTTTCAAATCTATCTGACCCAGCCTTACTCGTTTCACCTGCAGCGAAACTCTGCTCAACTTATCTATAACGTGACAACAGTTGCTGCTGCCACCAGCGATGCGATGTATTTTGGCCTGCAGCTAATTACCGAGTTGTTTGTAATAACCGGCCTAGTCGGGCTGCTCCTTTATATGGAGCCATTAGGAGCGGTTGTGATTGGGACGGTGTTGGCTGGCGCGGCGTGGTTCTTTTTGCGGATTACCCGTCGACGGGTGACGAATTGGGGGGCGACTCTTCAGTTCAACCAAGAGAAGCGCTTGCAGCATCTTCAACAAGGGCTTGGTTGCGTTAAGGAAGTAATCCTACTGGGGCGTGAAAGGCTGTTCATGGACCGATTCCGTGAACACACGGTTCTTTCGCTGCACGCCGCTGAACGCCAACTTGTTTTGCAGCAATTGCCCCGCCTATGGCTAGAGATGTTGGCTGTAGCGGGGTTGGTTGGCCTTGTTACCATCCTCATTGCCAGAGGGGAGTCGCTCGATATCATTCTCTCAACGGTCGGCCTTTTTGCAGTGGCCGCATTTCGATTGATGCCATCGACTACGCGCGTTGTCAATTGTATCCAGACGCTGCGGTTTGGCTTACCGGCCATTGATAAGCTGGATGCGGAGTTGGCTCTGACGAGCGCAAAGATTGACCGTGGAGACGGATCATTGCCTTTTGGGCACGCCATCGAGCTCGAAGGGGTCGCGTATGCGTATGCGGATGCCCAGACGCCAGTCCTAAATGGAATTGATTTGGTTATCAATCATGGCGAGTCCATTGGTCTAGTGGGGCCGAGCGGAGCTGGGAAGAGCACTTTGCTGGACATTATTTTAGGACTGCTACCAGTGTCAGCAGGCGTAGTGCGTGTTGATGGTGTGGATATCACGTCGAATTTGCGGGGTTGGCAATGCCAGATCGGTTATGTTCCACAATCTATTTATCTAATTGACGATACTTTGTGGCGCAATGTCGCCTTCGGTGTGCCTGACGAGCAAATTGATAGGGATGCCGTTAGTCGGGCGATCAATGCGGCTCAACTTACCGAATTTGTTAGTACCTTGCCAGCAGGCATGGATACTGTTGTTGGTGAGCGTGGGGTTCGACTTTCCGGGGGGCAGAGGCAACGGATAGGTATCGCAAGAGCGCTATATCATGATCCCAAAGTCCTAGTCCTCGATGAAGCAACTAGTGCCCTGGATTTTGAGACCGAAGCATACGTAATGGAAACCGTGCAAGCACTAATGGGCTCAAAGACTATTATCATCGTAACGCATCGGGTTAGCACAATCGAGAACTGTGATCGAGTGTTTCTTGTTGACTCCGGAATGCTTCGCCCTGCAGTTGGTTATCGGGCGCAGGTCTAGACAACCAGGGTTCTTCAGCTGGCTAATAAAATTAAATTTTAAGCGCGTATTTTTTGGAGATTTCAATGCGCTACTGCAAGAGTTGCATTATGCCGGATACTAGGCCAGAGATCGTCTTTGACGAGAATGGAGTTTGTGATGCTTGTCTTTCTCACAAGAAAAAAGAAAGCGAAGTTGATTGGCAAGCGAGAGAAACAGAATTTTTGAAAATTCTGGATCGATATCGGAGATCCGATGGCTACTACGACTGCATCGTACCAGTAAGTGGGGGGAAGGATAGTTGCTATCAAGCGTACACAATGAAAACTAAGTACGGAATGAATCCGCTTTGCGTGAATTTTGTTCCTTGCGAGATGACTGACGTTGGGCAGAAGAATTTGGTGTTTTTGCGGGATTTGGGGTTCGATCTGCTCCAGATTGGGTCGAATCGATCAATCTATCGAAGAATGTCAAAGATTGGTTTTGAGCGATTGGGAGATTGTTGCTGGCCCGAGCACATCGGTATATTTACTGCCCCTATTCGCGTTGCAGTCAACTACAAGATTCCGCTCGTTATCTGGGGTGAAAATCCACAGTTGGAATACGGTGGCCCGGCGGCTGAACGAGAGTCCAGAACTCTGAGGAAGGGGTGGCTTGAGGAATTTCAGATGCTTGGATATCGAATCTCAGATTTGCTAAACGAAGGGTTTAGCGAAAAGGATTTGTATCCGTTTCTTTACCCGAGTGATGAGGAGCTAGCCCAGGTTGGCGTAACTGGACTCTACCTAGGGTACTTCACGAAGTGGGATGGGCGGAGGAACATGGAGCACATGGTTTCTCTCGGCTGGAATAGAAATCCGGATGGTCCTTGTGAGGGAACCTATACTGACTACGAGAACTTGGATTGCAAATGGGTGGGGGGGCTACATGATTACTTGAAGTTCCTGAAATATGGCTACGGGAGAGCCACCGACAATGCATGTATAGATATTCGATTTGGGCGGATGGAAAGACTCCAGGGCTTTAAGTTGGCTAAGCAGTACGAGGGGAGCGTACCTAGGAGGTATTTGAAGGATTTTTTGGATTTTGTCTCAATCGACGAGGCATCGTTTTTTTCGACGCTTGATCGATTCACTAACAAGTATTTGTTCAAGCGTGGTTCCGATGGACAGTTGATTCGTAACGAACATGGCGATGTAATCAAACTGGACTACGGGTTTGAGGAATGATTACGGTCATAGATACGGGTACTGCCAATACGGGGAGTGTTGCTAAGGCCCTTAACGTGTTGCGAATACCTTTCGTGCTGACCAATGATCCTGCCGCTGTTGCAGGTGCCTGTAAGTTGTTGCTACCCGGGGTTGGCGCATTTGAGGCCGGTATGACAGCTTTGCGAATGAGAGGCTTGATTGATCCGTTGGTCGAGGCAGTCGGTTTCAGGAAGACCCCAATACTTGGCATTTGTCTGGGCATGCAACTGCTGGTTTCGGATAGCGAAGAGCATGGATTTCATCGTGGGTTAGGGCTGGTGAGCGGACGTGTGCGCAAATTGGACGCTACGCTCTGCCCTACAGTGCCGCACATGGGCTGGAATAATCTGGAGTCAACCGATGGAAATCCACTGCTGAGGGGAATGGGCACGGGCCCCAATTTTTATTTTGTTCATGGATTCCATGTCATGGATTTGGGTGCGGACGTAAACGTCAGCGTTACCCATTTCGGTACGCAGCGTATCGTTGCGACATTTAACGTCGGTAATATATATGGCGTCCAGTTTCATCCCGAAAAGAGCCAAAAAAACGGGCTGACTTTGTTAAAGAACTTCGCGGACTATGCATAAGACACGTGTCATACCTGTCGTACTTCTCACTGGATATAACGTTGTCAAGAGCATTCAGTTCAAGACATATCGTACGATAGGTAATCCAGTTGCGGTGGCCAGGGTTTACGATGCTCGGAATGTCGATGAGCTTATTCTGCTGGACATCAGGGCAAGCCCAGAAGAACGTATGCCAGCGTGTGACATTGTGTCAGATATAACCTCCGAGTGTTTTATGCCGCTTACCGTCGGGGGCGGGGTCAAGTCGGTAGCACATGCCGAGGCGTTGCTGAGGAGCGGAGCAGACAAAATCGCCATCAATAGCGGTGGTCTGGCAGACCCGTCGCTCATTAAGGCATTGTCGAGGGAGTTCGGTGCGCAGTGCGTTGTTGTGTCAATAGATGCTGTTTCGACTTCGGATGGCTATCTGGTTGCCACAGACGGTGCGCGGCAGACAACGACTCTTGATGCGCGCGACTGGGCGCGTAAATGCGAAGCGCTTGGGGCCGGAGAGATTCTTCTTACCAGCGTGGAAAAAGATGGAACGATGTCTGGCTATGACTTGGACTTAGTCAAGGCGATATCGGCTTCCGTTCGTATTCCAGTAATTGCCTCAGGTGGAGCCGGGCTCCCATCCCATTGCGTCGGCGCAATCAGTTCAGGGGCTGCTGCAGTGGCAGCTGCCAGCATGTTTCACTTCACGAAGATTACGCCTCAGGAAGTGAAGGAAGAACTCCAGCGAGAGGGATTTCCGACGCGGCTCGCATAGATCGTGCTGGCCTAGGCACTATACCTCTAGTGCGATATAACCCGCCTTCCCTGAGCGAAGATCAGATGACCATGAGTAATCACCGTAGCCGGAGGCTAATTCTTGGCAAGGTGCCAGCTGATTTTGACTTCGCCGTGGATATTCCCGCGGGTCCATGGTGCTTTCTTGACCACCCGGCTGACTTTGATCAGTGGTCCACCTATGCTTTCGTGCCGGATATTCGTGCAGATCTATCTCATGAGACCTCACTGACGGCATTTGCGACCTGCATGGAATATCGTGACAGATTCTTTCCATTGTTGCGTAATCGCTTGAATGCCGAGAACGGTCTTGATTACTCGGAATCCTTTTGGCGGGAGCTGCTGGACTACTGGCTGATAACCTATATTCAAATCCTATTCGTCGCGCAGCATACTGCACAGGGGCTTGTTGATCAGTATGGGGATTTAGATCTCACAGTAGAACTCAGCCCAAACTGTGCGTGCGAGCAGTTCCGCGACACTGAGCACTTTATTGAAGGAACTGTTGATAATCTGGACTTCTTTGTTTGGGCCGTATCGCGATTCTTGGAGGTGATTGCGCCCAATCGATGGTGCGTTGGCTACGAAGAAACCCATGGTCCCCGCATGGATAGTAGGAGCCGGATGGGCGATGTCAGGACATGGGGGCGGAATTGGGCGAGGCGACTGTGGCAGAGACTTCTTGTGCTCGTTGCTCCAAGATGTATTGGCGTGTACTCACTAAGTGGTTGGCGCCTTATCGTGGTTTCTGCGTTACTTAGTCTCAAACCGGCTATTTCGAGAGTTGTGCTTCCGAGGCTAACCGTACCAGAAGGGGTACGTCCGGCCGCAAAACCGGTACCCCTATTTGGTCATCTGGGGGACGGCAGAATGATGGACATCATTTATCAGGGCCTACCGGGCAGCTTTCGACGAATCCGCTCACTTCCCGACCTCGGTTGGCGAATTAGGCCTGGAAAGTTGAGAATACTTGGTAACAGAATTGTTTCTTCGGATTCACTAAAGAAATCTGCTGCATTGGCCCGAGAAGGCGGGGAGTTTCTTATAGGGTGTCAGCATGGCTCTGGCTACGGTGATTTGGATCTACCGCCGACGGCGATAGTGGAGTTCGCCTTGGATGCCTTTATCACGTGGGGTTGGGCCTACCATCCTCGGTATGCGTGTCGCTACCTGCCTCTATCAACTCCTCACTTACAAAAAATTGTTCATCGACAAGCGTCCCGTGACATCCTATTCGTCGGGCTCCTTATCCCCTTGTTTTATCCTCGAATTGAGGGGTCATATGGGAAGGACATCGTTATTCGCTATGTGCGTGACAAGATTCGGTTTCTGGAAGCTCTTCATACTGGGTTGCGTGGCCGAGTGCTTTACCGGCCCCACCTCTATCCCCATACGATGAATGAAATACCCTACTTGCAAGCACATTTTCCTTCACTGCGGATTTTAACCAGGCGTCCGGAGGAGGAATTGGCCAAATGTTGCATGGCGGTGATCGATAATCCATCGACGATGTTTTACCAGGCGCTTTCGGCGAATGTGCCGACCGTGGCGTACTGGCAACGCGATCTATACCAGATGCACTCAAGGGCAGCGACTCTTTACGACGATTTACGGCGGGCCGGAATCCTCTTCGAAGATGCGGAAGCTGCGGCAGCCCACATCAATGCGATATCGGCTAACGTGTCAGTTTGGTGGCAGCAGCCTCATGTGCAGGAGGCACGTGCTAGATGGTGTAACGAATATGCACTCAGTCGTCCGGATTGGTTCAGGACCTGGACGCAATCGCTTTGGAATTTTGGGAGGTTGTCATGTTGACTAATGCTTCGATATTAATCACCGGTGGAACCGGTTCGTTCGGCCACACATTTGTTCCGCTTACATTGGCGCGATTTAATCCGCGTCGCTTGGTTATCTTTTCTCGCGATGAGATGAAGCAGTGGGAAATGGCCAAGCTCTATGGGCAAGACAATCGCGTACGATTCTTCATTGGCGATGTTCGAGATAAGGATCGTCTTTCGCGTGCTTTGGACGGTATCGAGTACGTTGTTCACGCCGCAGCAACTAAGATCGTTCCGACCGCTGAATATAACCCGTTCGAATGCGTGAAAACCAATGTACTTGGTGCTATGAATCTGATTGATGCTTGCATCGACCGGGGTGTTAAGCGTGTCGTGGCACTCTCTACAGATAAGGCAAGTAGCCCGGCGAATCTCTACGGTGCCACCAAGCTCGCTTCAGACAAGTTGTTTGTTGCAGGGAATGCTTATGCAGGCGCACACAATACGCGGTTCTCGGTTGTTAGATACGGCAATGTCATGGGGTCGCGGGGGTCTGTGATTCCGTATTTCAATAGTCTTGCGGAGACTGGAGTACTTCCAATTACGGATGTGCGTATGACGCGCTTCATGATCACACTGGAACAAGCAGTTGAGTTGGTCTGGCATAGTTTCCAGGACATGATCGGCGGCGAAATTTACGTTCGCAAAATTCCATCCATGAGCGTAGTGGACATTGCCCGGGCGATTGCACCCCAAGCGCGCCACGAGATAGTGGGAATCCGCCCCGGAGAAAAACTACATGAGCAGATGATTGGTGAGGAGGACGCCGCGCATACATATGAGTATGCTGATCACTATAAGATTCTTCCGGCGATTCATAACTGGAGCAGCGATCCAGATCGGATCGGTCAAGGGCAGAAGGTCTCCTCGGATTTCACATACTCATCGGATAACAATCTTGATTGGATGACTGTAACGGCTCTTCAGGAATGGATAGCTGCTAATTGCGGGAAAATTGGGAATATTTGAGGGCGACATGATGATTCCGTATGGGCGTCAGAACATCTCCAGTGCTGACATTCAAGCGGTTGTTGATGTTTTGGGCTCGGATTTTCTGACCCAAGGTCCGGCGGTTCCCGCTTTTGAGGCGGGTGTTGCTGATTATTGCAAGACCAAATATGCAATAGCAACAAACAGCGCTACTTCAGCCTTGCACTTGGCTTGTCTAGCTTTAGGTGTGGGATTTGGCGATATCGTATGGACGTCGCCGATTACGTTTGTCGCCAGCGCAAATTGTGCTTTGTATTGTGGCGCCGCAGTCGACTTCGTGGACATTAACCCCGATACATTCAATATTTGTCCAGAGCATTTGGCCAGTAAATTCGAGATGGCGGAACGAGCAGGCCGCTTACCCAAAGTATTGATTCCTGTCCATATGTGCGGCCAGCCCTGCGATATGGAGAGAATTCGTGGTCTTGCCGATCGCTATGGATGTCGGATAGTCGAAGATGCTTCCCACGCTCTAGGCGCTAGCTACCAGAATGGTGAGCCGATTGGTAACTGCCTCTATAGCGACATGGTCGTACTAAGCTTCCATCCCGTGAAGATGATTACGACTGGCGAAGGTGGCATGGTGCTTACGAACGATGAGACTTTGGCACGGCGTGTCCGACTTCTTCGAAGCCATGGGATAACTCGGGAGCCTGCCGGGATGGTGCAAGAGCCCGATGGCCTGTGGTATTACGAACAAGTGGTATTGGGGTTCAACTATCGTATGACCGACATACATGCTGCCTTGGGGCTCAGCCAACTGGGGCGCCTAGATCAATTCGTTAGTGATCGGCGAGCAGTGGCCCGCCGCTATAACGATTTGTTAGAACATACTTCTATTGTCACTCCCTTGGGGCATCAGATCAGCGAATCTGCGTTTCATCTCTATGTTGTGCGCATTCCAGGGAAGATAAGACGCGCGGTTTTCAATGCCTTACGTACCGCAGATATCGGTGTCAACGTACATTACATCCCGGTTTATCTCCAGCCCTACTATCGACAGCTTGGTTTCATACCAGGCCTGTGCCCAAACGCTGAGTTGTACTATGAGGAGGCAATATCTTTGCCGATTTTCCCAGCATTTAGCGTAGATCAACAAGACTACGTAGTCCGTAGTCTGGTGACTGCTGTTTCTGGCTGCACCAGTTGAAGGCAACCGTCCTTTTATTTCGCGAAGTCGGATTCGCGAGTGCTATGGCGGCGATTGCGTTTGCCCGCTTGGGCTACGATACCCGCTATCTTCGCCTTGCCCCTTTTCTTGCAACTGATCGTCGAGCTATGGTCTTGGCGGAATTCGGCGTGCGTGCCTTAAGCTACGAGGAAATTCAAGGTGGAATCGGGAAATACTTTACGCAAAGAAGCGCTCTTTCCCGTCAAGCCTATGAGCGTATTTTTCGGGATTCTCCTGTCGAACAAGCAATTGCAGACAGTCTGTGTATGAGCGACGAGGATCGAGAACGGTTTTCTCTTGCGAATGAACACTATTTATCTTCTGAGCTGGCAGAGCTTTGCGAACTGATCATGTTCGCGACAGAAATTTCGAATGCCGATCCAGGGCGTCCTATCCGCATCGTCACGGCCTTCACCAAGCTATCTCAGACCGTAATTTCCTGGGGAAGAGAATCAAATAAGAACATCGAGTTAGTCAGTTTGCCGCGCGTTCTGTCTTTTGGGGGGTACTTGATCCGGGGCTTGGCCAAATACTTGTCGGTGAAAAAAGCTGCGTTTCAGGGCCGGCATGTAACCGCCGGGCAGCAGCAGTCGCCAGAGACAAGCGTCCTCCCGGAGGAGATTTCTAACGAAATCATATTTTTCCCTCATAAGGGGATCTACTACGGAGATTTATTCCTGAAGGATCACTACTATTCGAATGATCCTGCCAGTCCGTTTCATCCGACAAGAATACTCCACCTCTCTCTAGGGGAGCCGAAGGCAGAGCGAGCGCGTACCGACCAATACTATGCTCTCCATCAAATTCCCAACTCTGATTTGCATGCCCTTGGAGCGGTGGCTGTTCGCCGTTGGGCCTTTGATTACATCAGGCTGATTTGGCGGGGGCGTCACCGCTGGGGGGCTAACTCGAAAAAGCGAACTTCTAGCCATTTTGCTTTCTACTTTGCTCGATATTGCCATCTGCGTTTGTACCTCAGCGGCTTAGAGCGCCTTCCGAGGGCCAAAATTGCGCTCGTTGGATACGATGTGCTGTTTCCGCCAATGCTCTCGGTGGCGTTAGCTCTACACGATATTGTCACAGTCGCTACTCAAGAGCGTTTTTTCGCGCCATTTCAAGGAATCTATCGACTGATATTTGATTATTACCTGCCTGTTGGGCCACGTGTATGCCGTTTCCTGAGTGACCATCCACGATTGGCTAGGCTCGGCCATTGTGATCCGATTGGTCCGGTACGCGCCGAAGATATTAGTGCTCGTCAGACTGAATTTCCTGAAAAGTATTCAGCAATTAAGCGCGAGCGCAAACTGATCTTGGCCCTTGATTTCCACTCTGAAACTACAGCAGTCGCAAATGCGCGCGCGATGGCCAACAATTGGCGGACTAATAAGCGTTTTTATCTCGATATGATTCGTCTGGCCATTGATTTCCCTCACGCACACATTGTTTTAAAGGGAAAGGATACAAACGCAACAACGCTTTCCCAAATGCAGGACATTATGAGCGTCATAGGCATGATGCCCAACATCTCATTTGAGACTGATCTCAGCACTTATTCTCCATCACTCATGGCAGCAATGGCTGACCTTGCCGTTGCCTGCCATACGTCGCTAGTTGATGAGATGTTGGCTGTCGGCAAGCCCGCGCTGATTTATGACTTTATTGATCACCCGACAAGTCATTTTGGATACGATCAATACCCTGTAATTGTTAAGACCTATCAAGAGTTGAGGCTACGAGTCGCAGAGCTAATTGAAGGGAGCCCTCTCATGCCAAGCGATATGTTCGCGGAAATGAGACAGGACTACTATAGCTACGGCATCGATAACCTTTCAGCAAGACTTCGGTTGCACAACAGGCTTGAAGATATCTATCATCAGGTCAACGGGAGGGTGAATTGAGTATTGCCATCATTCCCGCACGCGGAGGCAGCAAACGCATCCCGCGGAAAAATCTCAAGCCATTTTGCGGAGTGCCGATCCTTAACTACTCCATCGAATGTGCGGCTAAGACGGAAGCATTTTCTCATGTGATTGTCTCTAGCGATGATGCGGTGATCCTGGGATTGGCAAGAGAGAAAGGTTGTGTCGCGTTACCAAGACCCGCGAGTCTTGCAGACGATTTCACCGGAACGATACCGGTTATTCGCCACGCAATTCTTTGGGCACAGAGCCAAGGTTTTGATTTCGAGCATGTCGCTTGCATATATGCCACCGCGCCATTATTGAGAGTAACGGACTTGTTGGCCGGATTGGACGCAGTTAAAGGCGATGGGCGGCGGTTTTCCTTTTCAGCGACCACTTTCGATTACCCGATCTACAGGGGCTTGGTGAGAGACGAACAGGGCGTTCGGATGATTTTCCCGGAGAATTTCAATCGGCGTTCTCAGGATTTACCGGAAGCCCTGCATGACGCGGCGCAATTTTATTGGGGAACCGCCGCCGCGTGGTTAGCGGACGATCTTCTGTTCTCTAAATACTCAGCACCAGTACTTATACCGAGATATCGCGTTCAAGATATTGACACCGAAGAAGATTGGTGTCGGGCTGAGTTGATATACCGTATCCTTAAGGAAACTGGAGACTTGTGAGAGTTGCTATCCGCGCGGATGCTTCCACCTGGATTGGAAGCGGTCATGTTGTGCGTTGTACGACCTTGGCGAGAGAGCTACTTCGGCTGGGTGCCGAGGTTGTGTTCATATGTCGCGAGATGCCAGGTGACCGCTGCGACTGGCTAGCGAAGCAGGGCTTCTCCGTTCTGCGCTTGAGTCCGGTAACGAAGTGCCTGGAAGTCGCGAGTGGGAGGGGCTATGAGGGCTGGCTTGGCCTGTCAATAGGCGAGGATGCGAGCGAAGTGGTAGCTGCCTTGGCAACGTATGGGAGTCAATTCGATTGGTTGGTAGTCGATCACTATGCGTTGGATATGGCATGGGAAAAAATACTGCGACCAAGCTGCCGCAGCATACTAGCCATTGATGACTTGGCTGATCGGCAGCATGAATGCGATCTTCTTCTCGATCAAAATTTGGTAGGAGACGGAAATGATCGGTACTTGGGTAAAGTTCCGCCCGTATGCAAGCAGATGCTTGGCCCACGCTTCGCTTTACTGCAACCCGACTATGTTCATTGGCGTAAAGAGATTAAGCCTAGGACCGGACCGGTTCGGCAGCTGTTTGTCTACTTTGGCGATGCCGACTTAGCTAACCTAACCCTCCAGGCGCTCAAAGCGCTTGAGACAATCAACAGCGCAGACTTGAGCGTCGATGTTGCAATAGGGCTTAGTAATCCCCACCGAGAAGAGCTGACAGAATACGCAGCAAAGTCTTCCAATGTTGTTTTGCACATAGGCTTGCGTTCGTTAGCACCGTTGATGGCTAAAGCCGATCTAGCCTTGGGTGCCGCTGGAACTGCCGTGTGGGAGCGTTGCTGTCTTGGCTTACCCTCATTGGTAGTTACCGTTGCTGACAATCAGATACCTATTGCGCGCGAATTGCATAGACGTAGATTGGCGCGTTGGTTAGGCAATGCTGACGATGTGGATGTGATGGCCATCGCAAGGGCGCTAAGCGGTGCGCTAAACGGGGAAATGGCTGGAGTATCGTCGCGCTGTATGGAATTGGTTGATGGGTGGGGGGCGCAGCGCGTGTCAGAGATCATATTCGCGGCGCAAACTCTTCCTTGGCAACTTTGTAAAGCGGGTTTTGTGGATGAGGATCTGTTGCTCAGGTGGGCGAATGATCTTGATGTCCGCAGAAACTCATTTTGCCCGGACCCAATTGATCATGCGGCACACCATGCTTGGTTGGCCGCTAGGCTGGAAAAGGGCTCCAATACCAGAATCTATATAGCTAAGAGTGCGTGTGATACCCCGATTGGACAGGTCCGCTTTGAACGCAAGGACGGTCTTTGGGTGATTAGTTTTTCTATCGATGCTTTGTTTAGAGGCGCGGGGTTGGCCCCCCGCCTTCTTAGCGATGCCATGAGAGAACTCATGGAGGAAATGGGCCCTGTGGAATTTGTAGGGCGAGTCAAAACAGCTAACCCAAAGTCCATCAATGTCTTTGAGCGACTAGGGTTCATGGCACATATTGACGGGGATACAATCACTTTCACATATAGCAGCGTTGGCAGGCCTTTGGAAGCGTGGAAAGCCTCTTGAATCCATAGGCGTCGATATGGGACAATGAAAATTTGAGTCGCAAGGATTGCTGATCAACCTGCGACGCGGAAATACTAGCTTATGAAAATCGGTAACCGTGATATTGGGCCCGGCCACCCGCCATTGGTGATTGCCGAGATGTCCGGTAATCACAATCGGTCACTTGAGCGTGCCCTCGCCATTGTGGATGCGGCAGCCAGGGCTGGTGCTCACGCTCTGAAGCTGCAGACCTACACTGCAGATACCATTACGCTTGATTGTCAGCGTAGTGAGTTCATGATTTCACCTCAAGCCAGCAACCCATGGGCGGGGAAATCGCTTCACCAACTCTACCAAGAGGCGTATACGCCGTGGGAATGGCATGAGCCGATTTTTGCGCGGGCTCGCCAATTGGGTATGGAAGCCTTCTCGACGCCCTTTGACGAGACGGCGGTAGACTTTTTAGAATCATTGGATGTTCCGTGCTACAAAGTTGCATCGTTTGAGAATAACGATATTCCCTTATTGCGCAGGGTGGCTGCCACTGGTAAGCCGCTCATAATATCCACCGGTATGGCGACTGTAGCCGAGCTAGATGAAATGGTGTCGGCTGTACGAGGGGCGGGCTGTCGTGAGGTCGTACTTTTGAAGTGTACCAGCAACTATCCGGCAGCACCAAATAACACCAATCTGAGGACGATTCCTCACTTGCGACAGCTATTCAGTTGTGAGGTTGGCCTTTCTGATCACACCATGGGAGTTGGGGCGGCGATTGCTGCGGTTGCGTTAGGAGCCACAGTCATCGAAAAACATTTCACGTTGAGTCGCGCCGATGGAGGAGTGGATGCATCTTTTTCCATGGAACCGGATGAAATGACATCGCTCGTCGTTGAATCCGAGCGTGCGTGGCAAGCCATGGGTGAGATAAAGTATGGCCCAACCGAGGGCGAACGCGGTTCTTTGGTTTACCGACGATCTCTCTATCTTGTTTCCGACATGAAAGCCGGAGACTTACTGTCAGTTGACAACGTTCGTTCCGTTCGTCCAGGCCTTGGCATGTCGCCCAAGTTTCTTGAGCAGGTCTTGGGGATGCAGATTAAAAAGGATGCCATTCGTGGAATGCCATTGACTTGGGATTTGCTAAAGCCGTAATAACTTGCTGGGAGTTGTACGTGGGCTATATTTCGACCTTTCTTGCCGATTCTATTAAAATCATCAATCAAATTGATCAAGCCCTCATCGACAAGGCGATCTGCCTTCTCAGTGAGGTGCGGGAGCGTCGCGGCCGTCTATTTTTTGTGGGTGTAGGCGGAAGTGCGGCAAATTGCTCCCATGCGGTCAATGACTTTAGAAAGATTGCGGGGATCGAGTCCTACGCCCCGACGGATAATGTTGCTGAACTGACAGCCCGGACAAATGACGAAGGGTGGGAAACGACCTTTGCAGCTTGGTTGCATATCAGCCACATCTCTTCGAATGATGCCCTTTTTGTTTTGTCTGTTGGAGGGGGGAACAAGGAGCGCAATGTTAGCCTTAACATTGTCGAGGCCTTGGATGAGGCGCGGGCGGCTGGCGCAAAAATAATAGGCATCGTCGGGCGTGATGGTGGCTACACTGCCAAGGTGGCAGATGCCTGCATTATCGTTCCGGTTATTGATGAAAGCACCGTAACACCTCAGACGGAAGCGTTTCAGGCAGTAATTTGGCATCTTATGGTCACTGACCCCCGCATGAAGCAATCAAGCGGTAAGTGGGAATCCCTTGGAAACGCGAAGTAGAGCTATACTTGCGGGCAGTATTTCTTGATCGCGACGGGGTTCTGAATCACGCTGATGTGCGGAATGGTAAGCCATATGCACCGCGCGCATTAGCGGATTTTCATATTTTCCCTGGAATCGAAGCTGAACTTGGGCGTCTTTTGAGCCTCGGATTTCGGCTTATTGTTGTAACCAATCAGCCAGATGTGGGGAACGGTTTTCTTTCGCGAGAAGTTGTCGAGGCGATGCATCATCAACTTAAGTTGCGGTTACCAATTCATGACGTCTTGGCTTGCCTACACGCTCAGCGAGATGGATGCGAATGCCGTAAGCCGAGGCCGGGAATGTTATTGGAGGCCGCACGTCGATATGGAGTTGACCTGCTTAACAGCTACATGATCGGGGACCGCTGGAGTGACGTCGCAGCAGGTAATGCCGCCGGATGTAGAACTATATTCATAGACCATGGTTACGCTGAGTCGTACAATTGCCATCCCGCCGATTGGACGGTGCCTGATTTGGCCGGAGCTGTTGACATAATCAATGCCAAAGAGGCTAAACGATAGGAGTATGACACGGTGGCTGTGGTTAGCGAATTGAAGATCAAGCTATTTGCCGATGGCGCAGATATCAAGAGTATGGAAGCTCTTAGCAAGCACACCCATATCTCGGGATTTACGACCAATCCAACGCTAATGCGCAAGGCCGGAGTCGATGACTATGAGCGCTTTGCGGCCGAAGTCTTGCGCATAATCCCAGACAGGCCCTTGTCCTTCGAGGTTTTTGCCGACGACTTCCCAACTATGGAACGACAGGCACGAGTTATTTCCTCGTGGGGCAAGAATGTATATGTCAAGATTCCGGTAACCAATACTCAAGGCGAGTCGGCCTGTCCCTTGATCGAACGATTGAGTGCAGATGGTATTCCGCTGAATATCACGGCGATTCTTACCGTCGAGCAAGTTGCTGCGGTGGCTCGGGTCCTGGATAAGAAAACCAAGTCGATCGTTTCCGTTTTTGCGGGGCGAATTGCCGATACGGGAGTCGATCCGGTGCCGGTAATGTCGCGTTGCGTAAGTATATTGGCCGATATGCCTAATGCGGAGCTTCTTTGGGCGAGTCCGAGAGAATTACTCAATATTATCCAGGCGGACGAAATTGGGTGCCACATTATTACTGCTACGCCGGACATTTTAGGCAAGTTGCCCACGCTCGGAAAGGACCTCACTGCTTATTCAAGGGAGACGGTGGAGATGTTTTATCGGGATGCCAAAGCCTCAGCCTATAATATAAAGCTTTAGTTCGGCTGGAGATTTGGATGGGCGATATTCGTCCGATGGTCGTAGTTACCGGCGGTGCAGGTTTCATCGGGAGTCATGTTGTGGATTTGCTCGTTTCGCGGGGATATCGCGTACGGGTCATCGACAATCTGGCAGGTGGCAGAGAGGATAACCTCGCTCATCACTCAAATAATCCCGACGTTAGCCTTGAGCGGGTAGATATCCGGTCGCTAAAGTCAGACTCTCCGCTATTTGCCGGAGCGAAGTTCGTTATTCACCTCGCCGGTATAGGCGATATCGTTCCCTCCATTGAGCGTCCGATTGAGTATATGGACGTAAATGTTCAAGGGACCGTCAGGGTTCTTGAATGTGCTCGACAAGCAGGAGTTGAGAAGTTCGTCTATGCAGCTTCCTCATCATGTTATGGCATAGCAGCGACCCCAACGCGAGAAGATCATCCCATTGCCCCACAGTATCCGTACGCTCTCTCCAAGTATCAAGGCGAACAGGCGGCTTTTCATTGGGGCCGTGTTTATGGGCTACCGGTCAATTCGATTCGAATATTCAATGCGTACGGGACGCGGGTTCGCACAACGGGAGCTTACGGTGCTGTTTTCGGTGTCTTTTTCAAACAAAAGCTAGCAGGCAAGCCATTCACTCTCGTCGGCGATGGTACTCAGAGCAGGGACTTTATTTACGTTACCGATGTCGCGGCCGCTTTTGTGGCGGCAGCCGAAACTCATGTTGGTGGAGAGGTTTTTAACCTAGGGGCTGGGAAGCCACAAACCATTAACCGTCTTGTGGAATTACTCGGTGGCCCGGTAGCCCATATTCCCAAACGTCCCGGTGAGCCAGATTGCACGTGGGCGGATATTGGCAAGATCATCTCCATGCTTGATTGGTGTCCCCTGGTGTCTTTTGAGGAGGGCGTTGCCAGGATGGTCGCAGAGATCGATAAATGGCACGACGCACCACTATGGGACCCGGAGTCCATCGAAAAGGCTACGCGAACGTGGTTCCAATATCTGTCGTGAGGGTATCTTGATGAGTGCGGAGTTTTTCGAGAGATACAGCCACAAAATCAAGACGGTTGATGAGTTGCTGGGAATAGTGGGGGAGTTTCCTCGAAAGAGAAAAATGATCCTTTGCCATGGGGTGTTCGATGTGGTTCATCCTGGGCATGTTCGGCACTTGGCTTACGCAAAAACCAAGGCAGGCACCCTTGTTGTCAGCATAACGGCAGATATACACATCTCCAAAGGTGTGTATCGCCCCCATATTCCTGAGCGGCTGCGAGCATTAAATCTCGCCGCTTTCGAGATGGTTGACTATGTCATTGTCGATGAGGATGCGACGCCATTAAACAATCTCAGTCGTCTGAAGCCGGACTACTTTGCGAAAGGCTTCGAATACACCTCTTCTGGACTTCCGCGTGCCACTCAGGAAGAAGCTGATGTCGTAGAGGGCTATGGCGGCGAAATGATCTTTACCCCCGGCGATGTGGTGTACTCATCGTCGAAGTTCATTAATCTGGCTTTGCCGCAAATCCAGTTGGAAAAGCTCCTGCTGTTGATGAGGACTCATTCCATCAGTTTCAGCAAGTTGCGGGAAGTTGTGTCATCGAGTACGAATAAGACGGTGCACGTTGTAGGCGACACGATCGTGGACTCGTATACACGAACAAACCTGATTGGCGGACAAACCAAGACACCGACCTTCAGTGTTTTGTATCAAGGTCACGATGACTATATTGGGGGGGCCGGCATCGTGGCCCAGCACCTGCGTGCTGCGGGTGCGAAGGTCGTATTCTCGACCGTTCTAGGCAATGACCGCTTCAAAGATTTTGTGATCGACGGTCTGCAGTCATCAGGGATCGATGTTCGTGCCGTGGTCGATCCTACTCGGCCGACGACCAACAAGAATGCAATTATTGCGGGCGGTTACCGTCTGTTGAAGATCGACACCTTGGACAACCGGTCCATCTCAGAGAACATCATGGAGAAGCTGATCGATCAGATTGGCAAGACCCCTTCAGATGCGGTCGTCTTCAGTGATTTTCGACACGGTGTTTTCAATCGCTTGACCGTTCCATCCCTTGTTGCAGCCATTCCGCCAAATACATTCCGTGTTGCCGATAGCCAAGTGGCCAGTCGCTGGGGGAACATTACTGAGTTCAAGGGGTTTGACTTGATTACCCCCAACGAGCGCGAGGCGCGATTTGCCCTTGCCGATCAAGATTCCACGGTCGGCAATCTGGCAGGGGGCCTCGTACACGAAACCCAATGCGGAACCCTGATGATGAAGCTGGGAGAGCGTGGCGTCTTCTGTATTAGGGAGAAACCCGATGAGGCGAACGGATCCAATTGTTTTTCCATAGATAGCTTTACTACAAACGTTTTGGATGCAGTTGGTGCCGGTGACGCATTGCTGGCTTACGCGACCGTTGCGATGCTAAAGACAAACTGCGAGGTTACCGCTTGCATTATCGGATCTATAGCGGCCGCGTGTGAGTGCGAGATTGATGGCAATGTGCCGATCAAGCCAGACAATGTCCTAGCAAAAATCGATGCCGTAGAGAAGCTTACGGGCTACAACGAATGAGAGATTTCCGCGTTGTTGTGGTGGGCCTTGGAATTCAAGGCCGCAAGCGCGCAAAGGTTGCTGGTGGCGACTTGGTCGCACTCGTTGATCCTGTTGTTTCGGACGCACACTATCAGACCCTGTATGAAGTGCCGCTTGATAGTTTTGATGCGGCCTTGCTTTGCATTCCCGACCAGCCGAAAGTTGAATTGTTGACCTATTTGATGAAAAACGGCAAGCATGCGTTGGTTGAGAAGCCGTTGCTGGCTGAAACACAGGAAGATTTGACGACGCTTGCGGCCATAGTGAAGGATAGTGGCTGCGTTTGCTACACGGCGTATAACCATCGATTCGAGCCGCATTTTGTAAGAATGCAGCAGGCCCTAGCAGGGGGGGGGCTGGGCCGCATCTATCGCGTGAGGTTCTTCTATGGCAACGGTACTGCGCGGGATGTGCGTAATTCTGTTTGGCGGGATGCAGGAACAGGAGTGTTGCCAGATCTGGGCTCTCACCTACTCGACACGCTGCTTTATATGTTTGGCGGATGGCCGGAATTAAAAGTGTGGAGCGCTCATTGCTTCGAGAATAAGGCCTTCGATCATATCCTCTTAGGAGGGTTGCCAGTTGTAGGTATGCCCCAGGTAGAGCTCGAAATGAGCCTGCTGAGTTGGCGTAACCATTTTGTGGCGGAAGTCTATGGTGAATTGGGGAGTCTGCATATCGATTCGCTATGCAAGTGGGGGCCGAGCACCTTTACCCATAGACACCGAGTCCTTCCGAGTGGTCGCCCTCCCGAAGAGTCTGTGACCCTTGTTCAGCCAGATCCAACTTGGGAGCTTGAGTACGTCCACTTCAAGCAACTCTGCCAGTTTGGCGGCGAGGGTAATTTAAAAAATGATCTGCGTATCAATCAAGCGTTGCTGCAACTTGCAGCGCAAGCCCAAAATATGCAATAAGCCGTGATATGAGTGCCTTCCAGAATAGTGCAGGATCTTCGCAGTCAGTAATCGTAGGCTTTGCGGGCATGACGCATCTTGGCTTGAATTCCCTTGCTGCAGCGGCTGCCAAGGGATTTCAGGTTATAGGATTCCATCCGAACCGTACGCTTGTGGAGTCGTTGCGTGCCCACCGTCTGCCGATCAATGAGCCTGGACTCGAGGAGACTCTGGCTCAGCATCAACAGCGGATCCGGTTCGATTCAGATCCTGCTGCGCTGGAAACGTGCGACATCATTTATATCGCTGCGGATGTTCCAACTGACAATTCTGGAGCCAGTGACCTTGTTCCAATCCGGCAGTTGATCGATCAGGTTCGGTTGTGCATGGGCCCCGATACAATTCTGGTTATTCTGTGTCAGGTCCCACCAGGTTTTACCCGTTCGCTAAATCTCGCGCATAACCGTCTGTATTACCAAGTCGAGACTTTGATATTTGGGCATGCCGTAGAGCGTGCTCTAAGGCCTGAACGCTTTATTGTTGGTTGTGCCAGCCCGCAGTCCAATCTTCCTGCAAAGTTCGCGAGCTACCTCAGCGCCTTCGATTGTCCTGTATTGGCAATGCGTTATGAAAGTGCGGAGCTTGCAAAAATATCTATCAATATGTGCCTGGTCGCATCCGTTGGTGTTGCCAATACTATGGCCGAGCTTTGCGAACAGACTGGCGCAGATTGGGCAGAGATTGTGCCTTCTCTCAAGCTCGATCGACGGATCGGACCTTATAGCTACCTGAATCCCGGATTGGGCATTGCCGGAGGAAACTTAGAACGGGATTTGGCGACAGTGATTGCTCTTGCTGAAAAACACAAGACAGACGCTGGAATTGTTGCCGCGTGGGTAGCCAATAGCCGCTATCGAAAGGAATGGGCGTGGCGTACCTTGCAAAGTCGCGTCTTATCCGAAAAGCCTGACGCCAGGATTGCCGTTCTAGGCTTGGCATACAAAGAAGATACGGATAGCACCAAGAACTCGCCGGCCCTGTCGCTCTTGGCGCATCTGAATGGAATGGATGTAGTGGTATTTGACCCCGTGGTCTCGCCGCAAGACGCTAGGGTTTCCTTCCCTACTACGAAGGACGCCAAAGAGGCGATTAGTAATGCCGACGTCGTATGTGTGATGACGCCTTGGGCGGAATTTAAGCGGTTGTCTGCTACAGATTTTTCGAATCGTATGAAGGGGCGCTGGTTGATCGATCCCTACCGAGTCATCAGTAGGAAGTCGGCCGAAGAAGCCGGCCTGTGTTACTTGACACTGGGTGTCGGTACGGTAACGAACCATGCTTAAACATCACCATGCAACGGAGAGGCTTCCTAACCGTGTCGTGATATTAGGGGCCGGGGGATTCGTGGGAGCCGCTCTCATGGCGAATCTACAGGGGCGAGGCGTCAATGTTCTTGGCCTGACTCGCGGTGAACTCGATTTGCTTTCTCCGGATGCGGCACGGCGGTTGTCAGGCGAATTACGAGATTCCGATTCGCTTGTGGTGATTTCTGCGGAAGCGCCGGTAAAGAACAATTCGATGCTGATCAATAACCTTCGCATGATGGTGGCGGTATGCGATGCCATTGCCGCGAGATCGGTATCCCACGTCTTGTACGTGAGTTCGGATGCAGTCTATGCAGATAGCGACGGCCTTCTATCCGAGGAGTCGTGTGCGGAACCTTCGTCGCTTCACGGCATCATGCATCTTGCTCGTGAGCTTATGCTTGCTGAAGTATGTGGGGCGTCACTGTGCACTCTACGTCCAACCTTAATCTATGGAGCGGCAGATCCCCACAATGGATACGGTCCGAATCGCTTCCGTAGATTGGCAAATCAAGGACACGCGATCTCCCTGTTCGGTGCTGGTGAAGAGCGGCGCGATCACATTTATGTCGATGACGTAGCTGAAATTATTGCCCGTTGTGTTTTGCAGAAAAGCACTGGAACACTGAACGTGGCGACTGGAGTTGTTGCTTCGTTCAGGGAAATCGCAGGGAAGGTAATTGCACTTTCGAGGCAACAAGTTCCGATGATCGAGGTGCCGCGTGTAGGTCTTATGCCGCATCGAGGGTATCGCGCGTTTGATAGCTCTGCCACGATGCGGGCTTTTCCGGATTTCGTTTATACGCCTCTGGACGATGGACTTGCCTTGAGCCAACAGCGAGAGTTTCCCAATGGCTGAAATTGACCTTCTTAGGGCGCTGCCCAAGGGTAAGAGAAACGTTCAGGCACGCGGAACGGCGAAGACGCCTGAGCATATTCGAATTTCACGCGAATATGGCCAAGTCTATTTCGATGGCCCCCGTGAGTATGGATACGGGGGATATCGCTACGATGGCCGTTGGCAGCCGGTTGCGAAGGACATTGTTGCCCATTTTGGACTGAAGCCGGGCGATCGTGTTTTGGATGTCGGCTGTGCGAAGGGATTTCTTGTAAAGGATCTATTGGCGCTCGGAATAGATGCATTTGGAATCGATGTTTCTGCGTATGCGCTGATGCACTGCGAACCTGAAGTTGTGGGGCGGTTGCATCTCGGGAGCGCCGAAATGCTTCCCTTCCCCGATGAGAGTTTTGCAGCTGTTTTCTCCATCAACACCATTCATAACCTGCCGAGAGATCGGTGTTTGCAAGCCGTTCGGGAGCTTCAACGCCTTGCGCCCGGCAAGGGTTTCATTCAGGTGGATAGCTACCGCACACCCGAACAAAAAGAAATCTTTGAGAGTTGGGTATTAACCGCCATGCATCACGATTACCCTCCAGGCTGGATAGAGTTATTCGGCGATGCTGGATACACTGGGGATTGGTACTGGACCATTATCGAATAACACGACCATGTGGCCTAAAAAATCTCAATTCGATATCGAGCTGGCACGCCAGCGATGCCTACGGTATCGCCGACGTATCTTGGATATTTCGCAGCAGGTTTCCGCGTTGCATGCGGCTGGGGCTTTTTCCGCCGTAGAGATTGTGGACTGTGTCTACGCAGGGCTGATGCGAGGCAAGCCCGGACTGGAGTCTCCAGATACGTTTCTTATGTCGAAAGGCCATGGCTGCATGATTCAGTACGTGGTCCTTGAGAATATTGGGGTCTTGGAGAAGCGTGACCTTGATTTGTACTGTAAAGCAACAGGCCGGCTAGGCTGCCATCCCGACTACGGCAATCCGGGAATCGAGGCCTCCACTGGATCGCTTGGGCATGGCATGGCACTGGCGACGGGCATGGCTTTTACGGAACAGCAAGTATTCAAAAAAGATGGGCTCGTCTATGTAGTAATAAGCGATGGCGAGTTGCAAGAAGGTTCCACTTGGGAAGCTATGATGATGGCCGCCAATCTCGGAGTGACTAATCTGGTTGCTCTCCTAGATCATAACGGTTATCAATCTTTTGGTAAGACATCAGAAACTCATCCGGCCTTTTATCCGATACGGGAAAAAGTCGAGGCCTTTGGCTGGGAAGTTGCTGAAGTGAATGGGCACGACAGCCAAGCGATCTATTCGGCGGTTGCCGGTCGTTGTGGTACCAAGCCCTTCATGCTTATCGGTAACACCATAAAAGGGCGTGGTGTGTCGTACATGGAAAATCAGCCGATCTGGCACTACCGGTCACCGAGTCCGGCCGAGTATCAACAAGCCATTGCCGAACTTGCAGAGGTGACGGGATGAGGAACGCATTCGCTGACGTCATATTTGAGCTTGGGCAAGAGGACTCGAGAATCTGTGCCTTGGTGGCGGATATTTCTCCCGCAGGTTCTATGGTCAAGTTCAGGGAGCAATTCCCCGAGCGATTCGTCAATACAGGCGTCGCTGAGCAGGCCATGATAGGTATTGCTGCAGGAATGGCCCTCAAAGGGATGCGCCCTTTTTGCTACACGATAGCGACTTTCAGTCTATATCGGCCCTTCGAAATGATCCGAGTGGACTTGTGCTACCAGAATTTGCCGGTTACGGTTATTGGGATGGGCGCTGGCGTCGTTTATTCCACGCTTGGTGGTACTCATCATTCGATGGAAGATGTAGCTGTTGCCAGTGCAATCCCGAATATGACCGTCTTAGCACCCTGTGACCCAGAAGAAATGCGGTTGATGACCCAATGGTGCGCCACAGAGTCTATTGGTCCCGTATATATGCGCCTTGGCAAGGCCGGGGAGCCAGATTTGACTGCTGATGCGATTCAGCCTTTCCAAGTGGGTAAGTTACGCTACATCAAGCGTGGCACCGAAGTCGCCGTGATTTCCTATGGCACAACCGTAAAAATGGCCAAGGAGGTCGCCCTTAGATTGGAAGCGTTAGGCAAGTCCGTGTCTGTACTGTCTTGCCATACGATTAAACCGGTTGATCGACCGGGAGTTGAAGAGGTTCTGGCGACGCATAGCCGAGTTGTTATAATTGAAGAACATGTTCCCCACGGTGGTCTCGGGTCGAGAGTCAGGGAGATTGCATGGGAGTCTCGCAGTGAATGTTCGTTAGATTGTTTCTCGTTGCGGGATGAGTTCATCCATTGTTACGGTAGTCATGATGAACTACTTATGGCGCACGGCATGTCGGTAGACTCAGTCATCGACCGCTTGGCTGACCAATAATTGTCGAGCGTACCAAGTTGTTGAGCGATAGTTCGTCATGCCGGGTATGTGGATCGCATGCCCTGACCGGAATCGAAGGATATTCCGACCTTCCTCGCGTTACCTCGGATTCTCGTCCGTGGTCGGCGGGTGGTGGTTTGTTTATTTGTTTGGAGTGCGATGCGATACAAAAATTGCCGACGACGAAGTGGCTCTCCGAGATCGGTGACATCTATGCCTCCTACAATCTCTGGCCTTTGTCCAACGGTAGCGAGCAACCAATCTTTCTCAGTGATTATGCTCCAAAGCCTAGGTCGGAACTGCTGATTGATTTCCTCCGCAACCAAATAGCGATCGCGCAAAAGGGAGCATTACTTGACATTGGCTGCGGGACAGGTGCCGCCCTAGCAAATTTCGGGAACCTATTCCCCTCTTGGAGTCTATACGCAGCTGATCTGTCCGAACGTGCTTTGCCGGTACTATCTCGGATTCCAGGATTCAAGACGCTATTTACCCAGCCACTGAACAAGATAAATCGGCGCTTTGATCTGGTTACCATGATCCATTCGCTTGAGCACTTTTCATCACCGACAGAAACGCTAGCAGAGGTGCGGAATCTACTGGGTACTGATGGCGTGCTGCTTGTTCAAGTTCCAAATGGAGAAATTTCGCCTTTTGACTTATTGGTTGTCGACCACTTGGTTCATTTTGGGCCCCGGCAACTCGCCTTGTCCGCTGGACGTGCAGGGCTGGAAATTCGTCATTTAAGAGACGACTTTCTCCCTAAGGAACTCACCATGGTGGCTCTCCCAGGGGTTGTATCCTCGGGAGAATGGATTGCAGCGGATTCATGGTCCGTTAAAAATGCCACGAAAAAAGTCCAATGGCTTCATGCGATTTTGGACAAGGCAAACAGCGTTGCCGACGTGAGCCATTCATTAGGCAGGCCGTTTGGAATATTTGGATCATCCATTGCCGGCATGTGGCTGTATGGTGCTCTGCAAGGTAAAGTCGACTTTTTTGTCGATGAGGACATTGCACGCCAGGGTAGTGTTCTAGATAGACGCCCCATCATGAATCCCGAAGATGTTCCTGAAGATGCCGAAGTTTTTCTAGCGCTTCTGCCAGAGACCGCTATCCGAGTGAGTCAGCGGATGGCCGTGTCACCGGGTAGATACATTTTGCCACCAAGCTTGAATCTGTCGGAAAACTAAACGGCAGGGTATGAAGATACTCTTGACGGGGGCTGGGTCATTTATTGGACGCCACCTTGCTGTTCATCTGGCCGGGGTCGGCATTCAGGTCATCGGCACCTATCGAACGGAATCCCCGGCCATTTCTGAGCTACGAAACCGGACACCGAGAATAGAACTTATCCGCCTTAATCTCGCCGACGAGAGGGATTTTGGTGTACTACCGGGCAGCATAGATGCCGTGGTTCATGTTGCTGGGGTATCGCCGATGTTAGGTGTAACAATCGACGATATGTTGAGCATAAATGTTACCGGTACGAGAAATGTGCATTTGTATGCCTTGAAATCGAAGGCGGAAAAGTTTATCTATGCGTCGACTCTTTCCGTTTATGGTCAGATAACTGTTGCCCATGTCGACGAGGCCACCCCCATCGTAGCCCCGGGTTCTTATGGTGCCTCAAAGTATCTGGCCGAGCGTATTCTGTGCGAGACATCCGGAGAGTTGCCTGCCATCGCGGTCAGGCTTCCAGGAGTGTTGGGTCGCGGAGCTCATCGAGCATGGATTCCCACGTTGGCGGAAAAATTCATTGCCAATGAAACTGTTGCAATATATAACCCTGCTGCAATGTTCAACAATGCAGCACATGTTCTTGATGTGAGTAACTTAATATCGCATCTCATACAGGAGAAATCTTGGCGGGGGTTTTTCGCATTTCCTATAGGAGCAGGCGGTTCTTCTACGGTGGGGCAGGTCGTACGTAAGCTGAGGGAGCAGCTGGGCTCGATTTCCACTGTCGAAATTGGTGGAATGACTAAACATTCCTTTTGTATTAATTCGACGTTTGCTATGCAATACTTTGGCTATGCACCGATGCACATTGAGAAAATGTTGAATTGTTATGTTAATGAGATATCACAACGATCTAATGGAGAATGCTAATGTCTTGGGATTTGGAAGCATCATTGAAGCGCGCGTTGGTAAGACAAGGGTGGGTTTTTGGCGATAGGTATTTCCGAATCGGTAACCCATTTACGTGGGTCGATGGGCCCTTACAGTTAAGTTCATTTGACTTCCGCGGTGTTGTCGATTTGGCGCAATGGTATTCGGGCTATTATGAAAAGTATCTGACCCCGGAATCTTTAAAAAACAGTTCCTACGAGAAAGATTATGCGATTCTAGAGGGTAAATACAAGGAAATATATAATAGCTATTTCCCTTTTTTTGATTCGTCAGATCCTCAAGTCGACTTAAACATTAGTTGTCATGCATTAGCACGAATTCAAGACTATTGCATGCTTAGCAAGTATGCTCCGGACTTGGTTGAAAGAAAGGATGCTGTACCTTGTCAGAAGATTCGACACCTAGACTTTGGTGCAGGATTGGGCGGTAATGCTACGTATAGCCTATTCTTGTTAGATGGCTTCTATACTGCCATTGAAGCGCATCCTTGGAGCTATAACATCCAACGGATGTTCTTCCGGCAGTTGGTTCAGGGCAAGGGAAGATATCTAGATCTTTTAGCAGCGGAATCTCTCGAACTTCCAATTGATGAATTAAGAAAGCTCATTTCGTCTGAGGACTTTGCTATCAAGCAGATTCCGTCGTGGTATTTCATTGATGTACCTACCGCTTCCCAAGACTTAGTTACTGCAACAACTGTCCTAAACGAGCTTAATACAGCGGCAATTATCTATATGTTGTCCGAAAGCTGTCGGGTACTAAAAGAAGGCGGATATCTATATATCCGAGATTCGGCAAAACTTAAGCCTGGCCGGCATAACGTCAATTATGATCAAGTTCTGGTTGAGCAGCTAGGGTTTGAGCTTGTGCATTGGCTTGATGTCCGCAATCGAATTGACATGTTCGCTATCCCGAGGTTGTATAGGAAAAAGAGGAACGTAACTACAAATTTTGATTCTCTATTCACTCTACTGGTTGGCCGTGAGGCGGTTACTTCGCATGGTGGAGAGTACTCGCAGAATCTTAAGCCTTAATTTGGTGGTTATTTATCTAGACGTAAAAAATGATTATTCTCGGAATCCATGGTGGTGTGACAATTAACCAGCACGATGCTGGTGCGGCTCTTATTCGCGATGGAGAGTTAATATGCTTCGTAGAAGAGGAGCGGTTGCTTCGAGTTAAATCTCCAAGGGGCGTATTGCCAATTGAGAGTATCTCTGCCTGCCTTAAGGAGGCAGGGGTGTCTATGCGTGACGTCGATTGTGTGGCCCTGCCGGGTGAGACATATTCGGATCTCGCTGGGCGTACTCAAGCCTATTTGCGGCACCATTTTGGTTCATCACCCGCTATTCGGCAGGTCAATCACCAAACTGCACATTTGGCATCGGCATTTTTCCCTTCTGGTTTTGATCGCGCCATGTGCTTATCTTATGATGCATATGGTGATCGACTAAGCGTTGCCATGGGGGTGGCTGATCGCGAGGGGGGCGTTTCCGTTATGGAAACTCGTCCTCACGACAACTCTCTTGGGATGTTCTATGCCACGATGACTTCGTTTCTTGGCTTCATGCCGGGCGAAGATGAATACAAGGTGATGGGTTTGGCTCCCTATGGAGACAGCTCCGTGGATTTGAGTTTCTTTGCGAAGCCAAGTGGGGATGGTTATTACGTTGATACTCGTTACTTCAGGGAATCCCCGCCGCCAGGATCCATTTATGAGCAGTTCTATAGCGATAATTTAATCAAGCTACTTGGGGAACCGCGTCGAAAGGGCGAGCCGATAACGCAGTATCATCGGAACATTGCTAGTGGAACGCAGGAGGCCTTGGAGGTATGTGCGATAGCTTTGATTACTTATCTCCATGAAAAAACCGGATTGAGAAATTTGTGTCTTGCTGGGGGGGTGGCACTGAATTGCAGTGCAAATCGCGTGTTATCGAAACTCCCCTTCATAGATCGACTCTTCGTTCAACCGGCGGCTTCCGACCGAGGGCTCCCATTGGGGTGTGCACTACAGGTGGCTAAAGAGTCGGGCGAAGTGCTCCAACCGATTAGCCACGTATTCTACGGTCCGGCGCAAACTGAGTCCAAAATCATATCTGCGCTTGAACTAACAGGTTTTGCTGCGGAAGAGGTTGCGAGCCCTGCTGAAGCGGCGGCCAAGTTGCTTGCTGAGGGTAAGATCGTTGGGTGGTTTCAAGGGCGTTCCGAGTTTGGGCCACGCGCGCTTGGCCATCGATCCATTTTGGCACATCCCGGGTTAGCTCACATGAAGGATGAAATCAATGCACGTGTAAAGTACCGGGAGGAATTCAGGCCGTTTGCTCCCTCTGTACTCAATGAGCGAGCGAGAGATATTTTTGATCTCAACTACCCGTCTCCATTTATGACGATGGCATTTGACGTCCGAGAGTCCTGGGCTGAAAAATTGCCAGCTACCACGCACGTGAATCGGACCGGGAGAGTGCAAACCGTTGATGAAGACACAAACCCTCTCTATCACGCGCTAATTACTGAGTTCGATAAAATCACGGGCTTACCGGTTGTTTTAAACACGAGTTTCAATATAAAGGGACAACCTATCGTCGAAGGGCCACTGGACGCCATTTCCACATTTGCGGGAACAGGATTGGATGCATTGGTGATTGGCAATTACCTGGTCCTTAAGGCCAAGAGTCCGCGAAGGTTTTCTTAATTGCAGATGATAGGCTGGCTTCAGAGAAGGATACTTTCCATAAGGGCGGGTGACTGGGGAGAGGCGCAAAGGCTATCCAAGCGGTTGTTCCGACAGATTCGACTAATTCTTTCGTTTCCATTAGGATTGCTGTTATTTTTGGCTATAGTCGTGATCCAGCGATGGATCGTAGTTCGGGTTGGGCAACTCCGCAGTGACCGCATTGGACATTTTGCGTTGCATCCAGAGTTGTACCTCTCCGGATTAGATGCGGGGATTGGTCGGCCAGAGAGGCCTTTTCTTGACATTTGGTGTTTTTCGGAAGCGGTTTGTAACCAACAACTAGCAACAATGTGGGGGCGGATACTCCATATCCACTCAAAATGGATAGTGGACCCCGTCCGGTGGTTGGCGCAGAGGCTCGCAGGGCAGCGCCATTGTATTCCACACCCAGATTTTCACATTCCTCTTCGAGATCAACTGATTACGCAAGCTGTTTTAGAGCGTGCGGCCCCTCATCTTACATTTACTCCAGAGGAAGAAGAAACTGGACGGCGCATTATCACGGCCTTAGGTATTTCGGAAAAGCAGCCATTTATTTGTTTTCATTCTCGTGACGCTGCCTATCTAGAAAAATTCCCCGGAAACTGGCACTACCATGATTACCGTGACTCCAGTATTGCTAGCCTGATTCCGGCAATGGAAAAAATGGTCGACCGTGGATATGTCGCGGTACGGATGGGATCGGCTGTCAAAGAGTCACTGGGGCCTACTCGCCCCGGAGTTATCGACTATGCTGGTAGTCCCTATCGGTCAGACTTCATGGATATCTATTTATCTTCCCGATGCGCGTTTTTCTTGAGTACTGCATCGGGCATCATGTGCCCTTCACTTGCGTTTCGGCGCCCGCAGTGTTTCGTCAGTACTGCCCCCGTGGTAACCGTACTGGATATTGATTCACAAAGCATCTTTTTGCCGAAGCTCCACTGGCTAAAGACCGAAAATCGCTACATGACTTTCTGCGAAATATTTGCCACGGGGGCTTCTGACTTCGGACGCTCGGTGGAGTACGAGAAAGCTGGCATCGAACTAATTCCCAACACTCCGGATGAGATCGCTGCAGCAGTAATGGAACTGGATAATCGACTGAATGGCTCTTGGATTCCTTCACGGGAAGATGAGGAGCTACAGGCTCAATTCTGGTCGCTTGTACCCACTAAATACTTCCGTGGCAAAGTGCGCTCACGTATCGGTGCAGCTTTCCTGCGCCTACATCGAGACTTGTTGAACTAATCATGCCAGGAGATGAAGTTAGATCGCTAGTAGCGAAGCTCATTAGCGACCGCACACTATCCAGTTTTGGAAGCTGGACAGTCTTTGGGCGGAAAGTCGTTAATACCTTCTGTCAGCTACCATTTTTGTGGCCTTGGGTTATCAGGGATATTGATTATGCCCGTATCATGTCGGGCACAACAAAAATATCGTTCCTGAAGCGCGTAGCCCTTAAGGTGGTTTGGTTCTGGCCTCGGATTATTGAGGCGAACTTGTGGGTCAAGGGGGCAAAGGGGGCGCGTAAGGACCCGAGCCATTTCGTGCAGATCGACCAAAGTACAACGGACACGATCCGACTAATCGGCGAAATCATTGGTGATAGGTCGCAGAGCATTCTAGATGTGGGCTGCAATAGCGGCCGTCACTTATATCTCTTTCAAAAACTTGGTTTTGATCGGCTCCATGGGTTTGAGGCCATGGGGGCGGCGTTCGAGACGTTTCGCACACGGTTTCCGGATACCTATCGCGTCGCGACGTTACACCATGGCTTATGGCAGCAGTTGTTGAAGGAATCCCCTACGTGCCACTACGATGTTGTATTTACTTGGGGGGCGACAATCGAGACAGTACACCCGTCCTTTCCGATCGTGAGGGAACTGAGCAGGGTATCCCGCAATATCGTGGTGTGCGTCATCAATGAGCACGACCATCATCCACGGTTCTGGACCTACCAGTTTGCCAAGGCTGGCTTCGATCTGATTTTTGCGATTCGCCCTCTTGGTGATGAGGCGAATGCTGTCACCGATACTGATAGTAAATCGGCCTACACTACGAGTTTGCTTGTTTATAAGCGGGCTAAGCAGGTTGACTAAGTTGGACGAAGCTTTACGAATGTAGGATGAATGTACGCATAGCGGGGTGGTTTGATGAGCGACAAATTTGGCATCGATAGTCACAAGATAATGTTTCATCCGCGCCGCGTGGCAGATGTGATGGCGGCCGGCGATGATTGGGGCTTGGCCAAGAGTGTTTATCCAATTTATATGGAAATGTCGCCGGTAGGTGCCTGCAATCACCGTTGCACGTTCTGTGCTTACGATTACATTGGCTATAAGCCGATCATGTATCAAATGGAAATGCTCCAGCGCCTTTTGCCGGAGATGGGGCGGTTAGGCGTCAAGAGCGTGATGTATGCGGGTGAGGGCGAGCCGCTCCTGCACAAGAAAATCAACGAAATTGTCGAACTTACCAAGCAATCTGGCATTGATATGGCATTTCAAACAAATGCCACGGTAATGAATGAGGAATTCGTCCAACGGTCGATTCAACATGTGTCTTGGATCAAGATTTCGATCAACGCTGGCACGCCCGAGACATACGCTAAGATACACAGGACACGCGACCGCGACTTCCCGCGAGTTATCGAGAATATGAAACGAGCTGTGGCATACCGTAATGCCAAGAGCCTAAGTTGCACAATCGGTGCTCAGATTCTTCTTCTCCCGGAAAATGCAGGGGAGGTTGAGACCCTAGCGAAAATTTGCCGTGATGAGGTGGGACTCGACTACTTGATAGTAAAGCCCTACTCGCAGCATCTGTACAGTCTAAATCAGCAGGAGGTTGACTACACAGTGTATCTTGGAATGGCCGATCGCCTCGGTCCGATGTCGACAGACCAGTTTTCACTGATTTTTCGGACGAATACGATGCGGAAATACGTCGATGACCGTGATCGCTACACGAAGTGTCTATCGACCCCCTTTGTCTGGGGGCACATCATGACAGATGGGCGAGTTTATGGTTGTAGCGCCTATCTTCAAGATCCGCGGTTTGAGTACGGCAACGTTAACCACCAATCATTCAAGGAAATCTGGGAGGGAGAGCAGCGCCGGCAGAATTTTGAATTTGTCCGACACGAACTTGATATCAAGGATTGCCGCAAGAACTGCAGGATGGATGAAGTGAATCGATATTTGTTCCAGATGTACGCCGGCACAGTGCCGCACGTCAATTTCATTTAGTCCGGGCTCACATCTTCAGCCGCAATCGCCTCTCCGCCGATTGTGTTGCTCTTTTAGGGCTAGGCGATAATGCAACGGCGGGTGTCTGCGGGCCGGAAGTCGCCATAGCTGGTTAAGTCGTTGCCGAAAGTCTTTGTCATCTCCCCTGCGCTGCTCGCGACTAAAAAGCCGTGCGCAGTACGTATTGTGCAGCTTAAGCGTTCTTTGCTGACCGGAATTTTTGGGGTTAGTACTTTTCTGAGTATCGCTTCCGTTTGCCGTGATTAGCTTGGAGGAGGCCATTATTATTCGACTTTCAATAGTTTATAACGAACCAAATCTTGACTAATTAATTTGGTGTGTTTGCCAAAATGATGCATTAACCAAGAACTGGCTGTGGAAATTTGAAGCTGACACAGGTTGAGGATGAAAATTAATGGATTCAAGTATTGGTGCAGTTAAACTGCTCGACTGCACCCTGCGGGACGGCGGCTACTACAACGATTGGGACTTCGACGAACCGCTGATCACCGCCTATCTGGCAGCGATGGCTTCGATCCGCGCAGACTATGTCGAACTAGGCTTTCGCAGCCTCGATGAGACGGGCTTCAAGGGCGGCTGTGCCTACACCACCGATCGCTTCATCGAGCGCTTCGATATCCCCGAGCAGGTGCGTCTCGGTGTCATGGTCAATGCCGCTGAGCTGGTTCAGTATCCAGCCGGCGTCGCTGCGGCCCTCGACAGGCTGTTCGCGCCGGCGACGGATTCTCGTGTCACCCTGGTGCGCATCGCCAGTCATTTCGCCGAGTTTGAGGCGGTGCTGCCGGGCTGTGCCTGGCTCAAGGAGCGGGGCTATGAGGTCGGCATCAACCTGATGCAGGCGGCAGACCGTACGCCGCAAGAGGTCGAGGCTGCCGCTTCTCTCGCCAACAGCTATCCGCTTGATGTGTTGTATTTTGCCGATAGTCTCGGCAGCATGGACGCAGCCAAGACGGCCGAGGTCGTTGGTGCCCTGCGCCAGGCCTGGAGCGGGGAACTCGGCATCCACACCCACGACAACATGGGACGGGCGATGACCAATTCCTTGGCAGCCATGGCGCTCGACGTCAACTGGATTGACGGCACCGTCACCGGCATGGGACGCGGCGCCGGCAACGCCCAGACCGAATACCTTGTGTCGGAGATTCCCGGCAAGGTGCTGTCGCCGGCCCTGCTGGCTGCCATATCGAGGTACTTCCGCCCTCTGCAAAAGCAGTACGGCTGGGGCGCCAACGCTTTCTACTACCTGGCCGGCAAGCACGGCATCCACCCGAGCTATGTTCAGGAGATGGTGGCCGATTCGCGCTACGACGATGAGGACATCCTGGCAGTGATTGACCATCTGCGCGGTCAAGGCGGCAAGAAGTTCAGTTCCCAGCGGCTCGAGGCCAGTCGTAGCGTCTTCAGTCGGGGCGTAGAGGGCAGTTGGGATGCAAGTACTCTGATCGGCGGCCGTGAGGTGCTCATTCTTGGAGCCGGGCCGTCGGTATCGCGCCATGGACAGGCCATCGAAAGCCTGATCGAGGCGCATCGGCCCTTTGTCATCGCCCTAAACACCCAGACAGCGATTGCGTCCCACTTGATTGATGTACGCGTGGCCTGTCATCCTGTCAGTCTGCTGGCCGACACCCACAAGCATCTGAATCTGCCGCAGCCTCTGATCACGCCGGTGGCGGCGCTACCGGCGGCGCTGAAGGAAGAGCTAAGCGCCAAGAAACTCTTCGACTTCGGACTGGCGGTGCAGCCCGACACCTTTTCGTTCACCGCCTCGGGCTGCATTGTGCCGGCACCCCTGGTAATTGCTTATGCCATGGCCCTGGCGGCGGGCGGCGGGGCTAGGCACATCCTGCTGGCAGGTTTTGACGGCTATCCGGCCGGCGACCCACGTAACATCGAGATGGAGAAGCTGCTGCATGCCTATGGCAACGCGGTCGGTGCGCCGCCACTGGTGTCCGTCACGCCCAGCAGCTACAATGTCCCGCTGACGTCGGTGTATGCCCTCGAAGGGGCGCCGTGACCTACGCAGTCATCATCCCCGCCCGCTACGAGTCTTCGCGCCTTCCCGGCAAGCCGCTGGTGGGCCTTTGCGGCGTGCCGATGATCGTGCGCACCTACCGGCAGTGCCTCAAGGCCTGTCCGGCGGAACGCATCCACGTCGCCACCGACGACGAGCGGGTGGCCCGCGTCTGCCGGGGGCACGGCATCCGCGCGCTGATGACCCCGGCATCCTGCCGCACCGGCACCGACCGGGTGGCCGAGTGCGCCGCCGTCCTCGATGCCGACGTCTTCATCAACGTGCAGGGCGACGAGCCGGTGTTCAATCCGGACGACCTGAAGGCGTTCATCGCGGCGGTGGAGCGGCATCCGGGCGAAGTGCTCAACGGCGTCTGCGCCATCGACGACGAAACGCAGTTCCGCAGCGGCACTATCCCGAAAGTGGTGATGCGTGCCGATGGCCGCCTGCTCTATATGTCTCGCGCCGCCATCCCGACCACCAAGGAGCACGGCTACGTGCGCGCCTGGCGCCAGGTGTGCGTTTATGCCTTCCCGCGCCAGGCGCTGCAGGAGTTCGCCGCCGCTGGCGGCAAGACCCCCCTGGAGGCGGTGGAGGACATCGAGATCCTGCGCTTCCTCGAGATCGGCTGGGAGGTGCGCATGGTCCCACTGTCCAGCGACTCCTGCGCCGTCGACGTCCCGGAGGACGTGGCGCGCGCCGAGGCGATCATCCGCGCCAGGGGCCTATGAGGCCGCTCGCCGCCTACGCCACCCTGGTCTTCGACTGCGACGGCGTCATCCTCGACTCCAACCGGGTCAAGACGGCGGCCTTTCGCCAGGTAGCGCTACCCCACGGAGAGGCCGCCGCCGAGGCGCTGGTGGCCTACCATATCCGCCACGGTGGGGTCTCGCGCTACCGCAAGTTCGAGCACTTCATCGGTGGCATCCTCGGCCGCGCCCCGGATGCCGTCCTGTTGCAGGAGTTGCTCGACCGCTTCGCGGCCGAGGTGCGCCGCGGTCTGCTGGAGTGTGAGATTGCCGCCGGGCTCGCGGCGCTGCGCGCGACGACGCCGGCGTCCCGCTGGCTGGTGGTGTCCGGCGGCGACCAGGAGGAACTGCGCTGGCTGTTCTCCCATCGCGGCATCGCGGAGCTGTTCAACGGCGGCATTTTCGGCAGTCCGGACACGAAATCACGCATCCTCGGCAGGGAGATATCTGCCGGAAACGTGGCTATGCCGGCCCTCTTTCTCGGCGATTCCCGCCTCGACTACGAAGCCGCCGCTGGCGCCGGCCTGGACTTCCTGTTTGTCAGCGGCTGGACGGAATTCGACGAATGGAAGAGCCTGCAAAAGGTGGAGAGTTTTCCTTCGGTCGCCGGCCTTAAGTCCCTCATTTCCGGCGGGGAATTCGGTCAGTAATTCCAGATTTTGGCGCGGGAACTGGACTCTTGGCCTGGAAATCGTATATTTTATTGTGCTCGCCCCTTGCCCCGGTATCAGCAGACTATGACGCAACAAGATCAGACGACCTTTTCCCAGAAGCGGGCGATGCGCCTGGACGTTCAATGGGTGGAGCGTCCGACCTTCCCGCGCGAGGTCTATTTCGACATCTGCAGCGCCTGCAACCATAGCTGTGTCTTCTGCGCCAACGTGAAGATGGCCGACAAGATGCTGCTGGACAAGAACCTGGCCTACCGGCTGATTGACGAGTGCGCGGCCAACGGTACCCAGGACATCGGCTTCCATGCCACCGGCGAACCCTTCATGCACAAGCACCTCGCCAGCTTTGTCGAGCGTGCCAAGAAGGCCGGTATAAAGTACGTTTTCATATCGACCAACGGCGCACTGGCGACGCCGGAGCGTGCAAAGCCTGTGCTGGACGCTGGTCTCGACAGCGTCAAGTTCTCGGTCAATGCTGGCACGCGTGAGTCCTACAAGGCGGTGCACGGTCGCGACGACTTCGATGCGGTGATCGGGCACATCAAATGGTTCCACCGCTACCGGGAGGAGTCGGGGCGGCACTTCGGCATCTACTTCAGCATGGTGCCGACGCTACAGACCAAGGACGAATGGCCCATTCTGGCGGACCTGCTGGCGCCCTACACGGACGACAACAACCTGCGCGGCTGCAGCAACCAGGGCGGCAACATGTACGAGAACAACGCCACCCAGGAAGTGGACAAAGACAACCTGCTCGGCAGCCTGTCCCACGCCCATCATGGCGGCAAGTGCCCCGACCCCTTCTTCCGTTGCGTGGTGACACCCCAGGGCTTCCTCTCCGCCTGCGTTGTGGACTACCAGAACTTCCTCTGCGTCGCCGACCTGCACGACTCCACCATCGCCGAGGCATGGACCAGCCCGGCCTTCGTGGAACTGCGCCGGCGCCATCTGGGCGGCGACCTGAAGGGGCTCATCTGCCACAACTGCCTGCACAACTGCAACGAGCCCGCGGCGCCGCTGACGGCGGAGTTCGCACGGCCATTCCTTGTCACTGCGAAATGACTCCGGGCCGCCGCCCGCATGGACGACAACAATGAACCAGCCTAACGCCCCCAAGCGATTCAAGCCCCACATCGAGGCGCTGCAGCGCTACCAGACGTCTACCGGGCGCGACATTGACGGCCTGCGACTCGACCGCAACGAGCGCGTCGCGCCATTGCCGCCCGAGGTGGTGGCCGACATCATGTCCCGCTTCACCCCCGCCGACCTGGCAGCGCACCCGGAGAGCGCTCCTTTCTATGGCAAGCTGGCATCCTTCCTCGGCGTCGACGAAGACCACCTTTATGTCACCAACGGCATCACGGAAGGCATCAACTTCCTCTACTTCACGCTGACTGCGCCCGGCGACAACGTCGTCGTACTCGATCCGACCTACCCGATGTACGGCGTCTATGCGCGTCTCAATGCCCTCGACTACCGGCCGTTCGGCTACACGGCGGATCTGCTGCCCGACTGGGCGACACTGGAACGCCAGGTGGACGCCGGCACCGCCCTGATCATCGTTGCCAATCCGAACCTACCGGTGGAGAGCAGCTTCCGCCGCGACGAGGTGCGGCGCCTGGCGACCATCGCCGCTCGCGTCGGAGCCTTCCTCGTCGTGGATGAGGCCTATCACTACTTCGGCGCCGAGACGGTGATCGATCTGGTGGACGAGATCGATAACCTGATCGTCCTGCGCACCTTCTCCAAGGCCTTCGGCCTGGCCTCGGCGCGGGTCGGCTTCATGGTCGCCAGTCCGCGCAACATCGAATACATCGCCAAGACCCGCTCTCTTGTCGAATCAAACACCTATTCGATGCGCATCTGCGAGTACATGCTTGATCATCCGGAAATTATGCGCACTCATGTTTCGGATGTCGCGGCAGGTGCGGCAGTATTAAAGCAAGGCTTGGCAAAACTCGGTTTCCGCTCCCACGGGGGAGAAGTTACGAACGGCATTCTTGTCTTCATTGGGGCTACAGGGGCACCGGAGGACTGCGTTAAATTCTTGAGGGCGCGCAACATCTATATCCGAGGGGGATTCAATGGCCCATTTGCAGAATGTGTTCGCATAAGCATTGGGCGGCCAGTTGATATGGCTCAGCTTCTTTCCGCGCTACAGGAGTGGACCGAGTCTTGTCGAACCAGCTTTATGGTTCAAGGGGTTTCCGAATGAAAATATTGTTCATCTACACCAACGTTAATGGTGCGCATGAGGACAATTATGCTTTTGGTCTTGCCACAATCATAAGCGTAGCTAGAAACTTGGGCCATGACTGCCGAGTAGAACTGGTTACGCGGCAAGAAATGTTCGCTGATGTACTGGATAGGTTTGGCAGATTCGAGCCGGAGTTGGTTGGCTTCACGTCCGTGACTTCACAGTTTTCCGTTGTGAAGGATCTGGCGGCAAAGTTGAAGCACCGGAACAGTCAGGTGAAAATCATTTGCGGAGGAGTGCATCCGACATTATGGCCAGAAAGCATTCTTGAGGCCGATGCGATCGATCTATTCGTCATCGGCGAAGGTGAACATGCTTTTGCGCAGCTTTTGGATAAGCTATCAAACAAAGAACCCTATTACACTTGTCCGAACCTAGTCTATGCGCGACAAGGGCTTGTGATGAAGACCAGACTTCTTCCGATGGAGGAATATCTAGATACCCTCCCCTTCCCTGATCGCGAAATCTACCCGCTTGAGGATACTGTTAGGAAAGCCGGGTTTGCCCCTTTCCATTTCGCACGCGGCTGTCCATTTCCCTGCACATATTGTGCGAATCATGCTCAAGCCCATGTTTATGGTGAAGAGAAGAGCCGCGTCAGATCACCAAGCCCAGAGTATTGTATTCGTGAGATTGAGGCGGCTTTACATGCGCACGGATTTATCAAGAAGATCGCCATTTACGATGACATATTTGGCTTGAACAGGAAATGGCGAAATGAATTTCTTTCGCTTTATCGGGAGAGGGTTCGAGTTCCCTATTTAGTTCTGCTGCGGGCTGACGTACTCACGGAAGAATTTGCTCGGCAGTTAAAAGAGACTGGCTGCGAAAGGATTCTTTTTGGCGTCGAATCAGGAAATGACTACATTCGAAATGAAGTCATGAAGCGCACTATGTCAAGGGATACCATTGTCAAAGCATTTCAGTTGGCTCATGCATATGGGATGGAGACAAATGCCATAAATATCATCGGTGTTCCTGGGGAAACGGAGGCGATGCTCTGGGATACGATTAAATTGAACCGAGAGATTCGCCCAACCTCCAGCGGGGTGAACATCTTTTATCCGTACAAGGGAACGGAACTGGGTGATCAGTGCTTCCAGACGGGGCTTGTTACGGATGAGATGGTGCGGAACTTTACAAATGAACGTCGCGAAACCGTCTTAGGTTACGACCACGAATGGAGGAAGCGGCTTTCTTACTACCACAAGAAGTGGCCGCGTCTTGTCTACCCTTTCTGGTCTTTTAACTATTTGAAGTCCCTTATTTCCGATGTCCCTGTCTTGGGGAACGTCGCCAGAAGTTTGTACAGAGCTGTTACTCGATAACGCAGTGAGCGCTGGTGTCGGGTTAGTGCGATGCTAATTGCTTCTTAAGGCGGAGTAGCTTGCCGGAATACAAAGACTGGCGTGCAGGCAGGTTTTCCCGACTCTGCCGATATTCCTCAAACTCTTAGCGTGGAAAGCGTTTCTTGGAACAGAAGGATTCAACTGAGCAGTTTGAGAGTGCCAGTCTGGTTGTTGTCGACCCATGGTCTGTGACTAAGCAAATAGATTTTGACGAATGGGCCTACGTTGATGACGATCCAGATATTTCCGCATTTGTACATCGGTACCTGGGGCCGAGTCGGAGGTTGATTTCCTACCGAGAGTTTCAAGAACTGGCATCGTCGCTAAGAGCCCCCTTTGTTCAATGGGTTGACGAAGCCAATTCTCACTCGGATATTCATGAGAGACTTACCCAGGGGGCTGATCGGAATACCTTTGCGCCCACGGCCTTGTTTCTCCATGTTGTGTGGCTACAAATCATTCTTGATAAATGCCGGAATCGCAGTGCGCGTATTTTGATCATAAGTGGCCGCACCGCATTCTGGGCGGCACTTAGGAAGTTGGCCGAAGCCCAAGGTTTCTCGATTGAATGTCGTTTCGGCGCTAAGGCACGGCTCCACAATGCCAGATTGTTGCTATTGGATTTTTTGCGCTTTGCTAAAGAACTTGGAGGCATTGTTTGTCGTTCTGCTATCTCCAAAATTCTCCTGGGGCGCGGATACCTTCAGAAGGTGGCTGGGGTTGATATTCTCATCGACATCTACTTGCATCAGTCCGACATCATTGCCGGAACCAAGATTCGGGATAGGTACTTCCCTGGATTGGCAGAGTGGTACCGATCACATGGTTTTAATGTTGCGTACTACCCATTTCTATTTCGGGCAGGCATTGCACAACTGCCCGTGACCTATAAGGCACTGAAACAAAGCGCTATTCCTTTTGTGTTGTTTGAGCGGTTTATAACCTTTGCCGACATAATTCTCGCGGTAGGGCAATGCTTCCGGCTAGCATTTGCGAATCGACCTCGTCTTCGGTCATTTTGTGGTATCGATTGCCAGGCCTTGGTTGATCGACGTGCTAAGAGCAATTCACTGAGTGCGCTCTATCCTTTTCTTTTGCTAAGAACTCCGCAACGGTTGGTTCGTTTCGGCATCAAGCCAGCTATATTTATCGATTGGTATGAGAATCAAACCATTGACAAAGCCACCCATTGGGGGTGGAGGAAGGCAGGGCATCCGGTTCGCCATGTCGGCGTGCGTCAGTTCATTCCAATGCCTAACCTTCTTAGCGAATTTACCACTGATGGAGAAATAGCTGCCGAAGTTGCGCCACGGGAACAATGGGTCTGCGGAGATATCCTGCCAAGACTGCTGAGTACATACAGTCATGATGTGAAATACCGGGTTGTTCCCGCTCTGCGCTTCTCACATTTGTTCCAAGACATCTCCACTAATAGAGGGAGAGGAGTGAATTGTTTGGTGCTCCTTACCCACACCTACGCAGAATGCGTCGAAATGCTCCAACTTGTTTCAGGCAATTCGGCGCTTATTGAAAGTGAATGTCAATCAATAATAATCAAAGCTCAGCCCAATGCGCCTAAGGTTACCAGCGCTGTGCGGTCGAGATTCTCTAGTCTCCCAGGCAAGGCACTGCGCTGGTCCGATCAAGGAATCTCTGAATTGCTTCGGGATACGAAATTGGTGATTTCCGGGGGTACAAGTGCGGCAATTGAAGCTATTTGCTATGGCGTACCCGTCATTCTTATGGGCAGTAGGGCTGGACTTGATGCCAATCCGTTGGAGCAGGTAGATCGTTCTATGTGGCAACTCATATACTCTCAAGATGATTTCGAGAGTGCGTTCCATAAGCTGATTAATAGCACTGTGGATATCCGGCAAAGGCTACTTGTTGCGGAATCCGCTCGACAACGATACTTCGAGGTAACCAACGAAGAAACAATGCAGCACTTTCTGCCGAATCTGACAGGAACTGATTGATATCCATTGGTGGGCTATGCGTGAGTTTGCGAAATATCTAGTCGAATTAAGTTGTGACGAACTAAGCGTACCTTCCTATGCTTCTGGTCTGAAAGACTACAATTACTTTGCCAATGAATATGGTTACTCTGATCCCTCCGGCTACGACTCAGTTAGGTCATTTGTCGAAAGGTATTTCGTTGGATATCAGCTAGGGCGCCTTGAATACTATCTACCGATTCTCAAGTCAGCGATCCCTCAAAATAGCAAAATCCTTTCGCTCGCTAGCGGTAGGCCAGTAGTTGAGGCACTGATGTCAGAGTTGGGGTATGACGTTACCTGTTCCGACTTGGAGGTTTTTCGGGAATTTGAAAAGGTAAAGAATTTATTTCCCCATCTGGAATACCGAAAATTGGATGTAGTAGTGGATGAAATTCCTGCTGGCTACACTACTATTCTCGCTTTGGGGCTTTTATATCTTTTTGATGAGGCGACTCTTCGCCAATTTTTTCGTAAGGTGGCGGAAGGGGTTGCTCACGGTGGGCTAGTCGTGGTTGATTCGGCGATATCCCCCGATACCATGACAAGCTATTTAATCCATGACATTCTGCTCAGATCGGAAGCCCACTTGAAGAAAGTTTATTACCAGCTTCAGGGGCAGAAAGCCGCTGTCAGAAAAGTAAGTTACGGCTTCCGTAAGCGACACTCCGAAATCATCCAAATCGCAAACGAAGTCGGCTTGGCTCACTTCAAGACGTTCTCGACAGGCGTCTCTATTGAGCTTAATCGAAGCTATATTCTGCGGACACTGATGCGCACGATTCCTGGGATGTCCAGCCTTCTCAAATTGATGGCGCATGATGCTCCTTTCGTAAACGTTTATGCATTCAGGAAGCTCTGACAAGATCTTGTTGCTGCACGTCAAGGTTGCTCTTAATGAAGACTCGGTTTGCAGGCGCTAAAGTTATCGTTACCGGCCACACCGGCTTCAAAGGGTCGTGGCTCGCGGCCTGGTTACGGATACTCGGTGCCGAGGTTGCCGGAATCTCGCTGGATCCACCATCGTGCCCCTCCCATTTCGAGGCAATGGGGCTCGCGAAAGATATGGCCGATCATAGGTTGGACATTCGCAACCGCTCTGCCTTGAAGGGATGCATCGCGCAATTTGCCCCCGATTTTGTCTTCCATCTCGCCGCCCAGCCCTTGGTGCGGCGGTCCTATGCCGATCCGGTCGAGACCTACGAAACCAATGTCATCGGGACCCTGAATGTTCTCGAAGCCCTGCGTGAATTGGACAAACCCTGCGTCGCCGTCCTCATCACCAGTGACAAGTGCTACGACAACGTCGAATGGGTGTGGGGCTACCGTGAGACCGATGCCCTGGGCGGCCCGGACCCGTACAGCGCATCGAAAGGCGCCGCCGAATTGGTGATTCGCTCTCACGTGAAGTCCTTCTTCCCTGCGGCGACCAGCAAGGTACGCATCGCCGTCGGCCGGGCCGGCAATGTCATCGGCGGCGGCGACTGGGCGGACGATCGTATCGTCCCGGATTGTGTGCGGGCGTGGTCTTCCGGGAATACCGTCGAACTGCGCAATCCCTACGCCACCCGGCCGTGGCAGCATGTGCTGGAGCCGCTCTCCGGCTACCTGGCCCTGGCGGCGGCGTTGCACGAGCGACCTGAACTTCACGGCGAGCCTTTCAATTTCGGTCCGCCGGCCCATCAGAACCACACGGTCCTGGAACTCGTCCAGGGCATGAGTCGTTACTGGGACAGGGTGCGCTGGGACGATGTCAGCAACTCCCATTCCGGTCCTTACGAGTCCGGCCTGCTGAAGCTCAACTGCGACAAGGCCTTGCACCATCTCAAGTGGCGGGCAGTGATGAATTTCGAAGAGACGGTCCGACTGACCGCCGAGTGGTACCGGGCCTACTACGAGGGCCATCCGGACATCGGCGCCGTCACGCGAGCTCAGATCGACGCCTACACGGCAGCGGCGGTAAAGGCCGGCCAGGTGTGGGCGCAGTGACGCTTGCCGACATCTGCGTGACACCGCTCCGGCGCATTGCGACGCCGGGCGGCGATGTGATGCATGCCATGAAGCGCGTCGACCCCGGTTTCACGGATTTTGGCGAGGCTTATTTCTCCTGGATCGAATCCGGCGCCGTCAAGGCCTGGAAGCTGCACCAGCGCATGACCCTGAACCTCGTGGTGCCGGTCGGGGCGGTGCGTTTCGTCTTCCACCTGCCGCAGGGCGGCTTCCGCACCGAGGAGATCGGTGCCGCCAACTACGCTCGCCTGACCGTGCCTCCCGGCATCTGGTTCGGCTTCCAGGGGCGGGCGGATACACCGAGCCTGCTGCTCAACCTCGCCGACATTCCGCACGATCCCGACGAGGTCCTGCGCAAGGCCCAGCCCGACATTCCTTTCGATTGGCAGTCACCATGAAAGTCATCCTTCTCGCCGGCGGCTTCGGCACGCGCCTTTCCGAATACACGGACCTGATCCCCAAGCCCATGGTCACGGTGGGCGGCCGGCCCATCCTCTGGCACATCATGAAGACCTATGCCGCCTACGGCCACAAGGATTTCTACGTAGCGCTGGGTTACAAGGCCGAAGTGGTGAAGGAGTACTTCCTCAACTACCGGGCGCTGAATTCCGACTTCACCGTCGATCTCGGCAGCGGTGCCGTGACTCCCCATCAGGCCGATACCGTGGATTGGCGCGTGACTCTCGTGGATACCGGTGCCAACTCGATGACCGGGGGGCGCGTGCGTCGCATGAAACCCTTCGTCGGCAACGAAACCTGCATGCTGACCTACGGCGACGGCGTGGCCAATGTGGATCTCGATGCGCTGCTCAAATTCCATCGCAGCCACGGCAAGATGGTCACGGTCACCGCGGTGCGCCCGCCCGCCCGCTTCGGCGAAATGGAGCTGGCTGGCGATGCCGTCACTTCGTTCCAGGAGAAGCCGCAACTGCACGAGGGCTGGATCAACGGCGGCTTCTTCGTCGTCGAGCCGGCGTTCTTCGACCTGATCGGCGGCGACGAGACGATTCTCGAGCGGGAGCCGCTGGAGCGTGCGGCGGCCATGGGCGAGCTGCGTGCCTGGCGCCATGAGGGCTACTGGCAGTGCATGGATACCAAGCGTGACCGCGATGCTCTCGATGACCTCTGGAGCAGCGGCAAGGCGCCGTGGAAGAAATGACGGTGCCGCGGCTGCTGGTGGTCGGCGGCAGCGGCTTCATCGGCCACCACGTCGTCCGGCGCGGTCTCGCCCTTGGCTGGGACGTCACCAGCCTGGGCCTGAATCCGCCTTCTGCCGCGAGAACCCTGGCGGGTGCCCGCTACGTGACCGCCGATCTCGCGCAGTCGGATTCCCTGTCATCGCTCGGCGACAACCGGTTCGGCTACGTGGTCAACCTGGGCGGCTATGTGGATCACACCTTGTTCGGCGGCGGCGGCCGCCGCCTGATCCGGGCCCATTTCGACGGCCTGCTCGCGCTGCTGGAATATCTCGACCGGAGCGCGATCCGGCGCTTCGTGCAGATCGGTAGCAGCGACGAATACGGAGACGCGCCGGCTCCCCAGCACGAGGCTTTGCGCGAGCGCCCCATTTCCCCCTATTCCCTCGCCAAGGTGGCGGCCACCCATTTCCTCCAGATGCAGCACCGTACGGAGGGTCTTCCCGCCGTCACCCTGAGGTTGTTCCTGACCTACGGGCCGGGACAGGACGAGCGCCGCTTCCTGCCGCAGATCATCCGCGGCTGCCTTGAAGACCGGGAATTCACAACGTCGGCCGGGGCGCAGTTGAGGGACTTCTGCTATGTGGAAGATACGGTGGATGCCATCTTCCGCTGCTTTGCATGCGCCGAGGCGGATGGTCAGGTGATCAACATCGCCTCCGGCGAGCCCCATACGATACGGGCGATGATCGAGCGGGCCGTGGACCTTATCGGCGCCGGACGGCCCCAGTTCGGGCGGGTCCCCTACCGCCCGGGTGAGAACATGGCCCTCTATGCGGATATCGCTGCAGCGCGCCGGCTGCTTGGTTGGGAGCCCAGGACATCGCTGGCCACCGGCCTCGAAGCCACCATCGACTGGATGAGAGCATGCCGCGCGTCAGCATAATCATGAACTGCTACAACGGGGATGCCTACCTCAGGGAGGCACTCGACAGCATCTACGCCCAGACCTTCGGCGACTGGGAAATCATCTTCTGGGACAACGCTTCCACCGATGACAGTCCGGCGATCGCCCGCTCCTACGACGCTCGCCTCAAATACCATCGGGCCGAAACCACCACGCCCCTCGGGGCCGCCCGCAACGGTGCCCTCGGTCTCGTCACCGGCGACTACATCGCCTTCCTCGACACCGACGACAAATGGATGCCGACCAAGCTGGAGCGGCAGGTGGGATTGATGGACGCCAACCCCCGACTGGGCCTCACCCATACCGACGTGCTCTGTTTCAACCAGTCCGACGGCACCACGACGCGCCATTTCGCGTTGCTCGGCGCGAAGCCGGCGCGAGGCCGGATATTCGCCTACCTGCTCAAGGTGAACGCCATCGCCATGCCCTCGGCGATGTTGCGGACCGAGGCCCTGCGCCAGCAAACGGAGTGGTTCGACGAACGCTTCGAGATATACCCGGACTTCGACCTCTTTCGCCGCATCGCCCATGACTGGGAGTGCGACTACGTGGACGAGCCCCTGGCCTTCTATCGGGTGCACAGCGCCTCATCGAGCACCCGTAACCACCTGCGGGCCGCGAACGAATTGACGCTGACCCTGGAAAAGTTGTGCGCCCTGTATCCGGAGATGGCGACCGACTACGCTGACGAGACGGTCTACCTGCGCGCCATGATCGGCTACCAGACAGGCAAGTCCCTCTGGCGCCAGGGCGCCGGTCCGGCCGCACGTGCGGAATTCCGCAAGCATTGGGGCGTGGCGAAGATGCGCCAGGCGTATTGGGCATCCTTCCTGCCCTACACGACGGTCGAAAAGCTCTGGCGCACGGCTTCGCGCCTGGCTGGGCGCGGATGATCGTCGCCATCACCGGGGCGCGGGGCTTCATCGGCCGGCCGCTGGCGGCGGCTCATGCGGCCCGGGGTGATGAAGTGCGCATCCTGACGCGCCGCCAGGACGGCACGGTGCCTGCGTCGGGCAGCCATAGGACCTTTATCGGCGATCTGACGGCCGCCGACGGCATTCCCGCCGGGTTTCTCGACGGCGTCGACGTGCTCTACCACTGCGCCGGCGAGTTGCGGGACGAGTCGCTCATGGAGTCCGTCAACCTCGCCGGCACGCGCCGCCTGCTGGAGGCTGCCGCCGGGCGCATCGGACGCTGGGTCCATCTCTCCAGCGTCGGCGTCTATGGCCCTTACCGGGCGGGCGAGGTGCGCGAGGACGCTCCGCTGAATCCGGTGAACGCCTACGAGCGCAGCAAGGCAGCGGCGGATCGTCTCGTATCGGCCTGCGCGGAGAAGGGGGCGTTCGAGTGGAGCATGCTGCGGCCTTCCATCGTCTTTGGCCCCGACATGCCCAATCCTTCGCTGCGGCAGCTTGCGGCAGCCGTGCGTAGGGGCCTGTTCTTCTTCATCGGTGCGCCGGGTGCCACGGCGAACTACATCCACGTGGATAACGTCGTCACCGCACTAATGCTCTGCGGCACCCATGCGCATGCCGCCGGACAGGTCTTCAACCTGTCGGATTGCTGCTCCTTCGAGGATTTCATCGCGGCGATCGCCGCCGCCTGCGGCGTGCCGGCACCCACCCGGCGCCTGCCGGAGTCTCTGGTGCGGGCTCTTGTGGCGTTCCTGCGCTGGATCCCCCAAAACCCTCTTACTCCGGCCCGTGTGGATGCCATGACAGGCAGGGCATCCTATCCGATTGACAAGATCTCAGCCGATCTGGGCTATCGCCACGTTGTCTCCATGGAGGCGGGAATCGCCGCCACACTGGGCGTTCCGCCGACGAGGCCGCAGACATGAAATGCTTTGGACGTTGCCTGCGGGGACTGGTTGCCGCCATTGCCGTTTTGATGCTGGGCGCAGGTATCTTGCTGGCCTTTGCAGCATCATGGCTTGTACGTTCCGATCAGCCGGAGAAAGCGGATGCCATTGTGGTTCTTGCAGGTGACGCACGTCGTGCCCGTTATGCGGCGGATCTTTTTCACAAGGGATTTGCGCCACGCATTCTCGTCAGTCGACCCGTGCGAACCGCCCGGGAGCGCATGTTGGGAGATATGGGCATTGTGTTGCCGCGCAGCGAAGAAATGGACTCCATGGTGATGCAACGCGCCGGCGTGCCGCCAGAGCGGATCGACTTCTTCGGGGAGGGGTCCCTGAGCACTTTCGAGGAAGCTTCCGTCTTAGGCAGAATGTTCGCCGGTCAGTCGCCTGCACTACTTGTGGTGACCTCGCCTTACCATACGCGCCGGGCTGGAATCATTCTTGCGCGCCATCTGCCGGAAGCGAAGATGATCATGGTTGCGACAGTCTATGAGGAGTTTCCGGAATGCTGGTGGACATCCCAGGATGCTGCCCGCGATCTGCTTCTGGAAATGGCGAAGCTGGCCTACTTCGCACTGGGTGGTCGCTTTGTGGCGACCTGAATGACTGCGGGGACAGCGGAAGCCGCCGTGCGATCGATTTTGATGCCGTGAATTGCAGGAGAGAACTCGGGAGAACCTTTCTAAGGGGGGGTAAATTGGCAGACCAGTTGGGCAACAGGCAATCTTCGGACCAAAATGACACCAGACCGTCAATTTGCTTTGTCCTGACCAGCCCATTCGTACTGAATGCGTTCCTATTGGACCATCTGCGTGCGCTTGCAGATGACTACCGGATCACAGTCTGCATCAATACCGATGAGTCGCCGGTGTCGCCGCGGCTGGATCCACGGATAGAGCTGATGGCGTTTCCCATCCAACGGAAGGTTCATCCCGGCAAGGATTTCCAATCCTTGGCTTGGTTGATTCGCCTATTCCGCAGGAAGCGTTTTGACGCTGTCCACAGCATCACTCCCAAAGGGGGACTTCTGGGCATGCTTGCTGCGTACATGTGCGGCGTTCCCATGCGGACCCACATATTTACCGGCCAGGTCTGGGCTACGTGTAAGGGATTCAAGCGGCATGTGCTGAAGGCAATGGATCGCCTGCTGGCGATCTGCGCGACCGATTTGATGGCCGACAGCCAGTCGCAGGCCCGGTTCTTGGAGCAGGAAGGTATATGTAGGCCGGGGCGGATACATGTATGCGGCAGTGGGTCCGTCAATGGCGTGGACCTCCTGAGATTTTCCAACGAGCCTGGCCGACGCGAAAAGGTTCGCGCCGAATTGGCTTTGCCACCGGAGGCTACGGTTTTCCTGTTCCTGGGGCGGCTGAATCTGGAAAAAGGTGTTCTGGACCTGGCGGAGGCCTTTGCACAATTGGCCATGAGACATGCGTCGGTGTTCTTGGTATTGGTCGGTCCGGATGAGGGGGGGCTGGCGAAGGAGATTGTCGGGCGACTCGGGGGCAATAGTGGCCAACTACGGCTGGTGGGCCTCACTACTTTTCCGGAATCCTATATTGATGCTGCCGACGTGCTGTGCCTGCCAAGTTACAGGGAGGGATTCGGGTCCGTAGTGATTGAGGCGGCTGCCATGGGCGTACCGGCGGTCGCCTCGTGCATCTACGGTCTTACCGATGCGGTTGTCGATGGAGTTACCGGTATCCTATGCCCCCCCGGCGACCCGAGGGCCCTATCGGCCGCCATGGAAAAAATGCTGAATGAAAGCGCGCGGCAAAGGCTTGGAGTACAAGCACGGCGGCGTGCTCATGGTGAGTTCTCGATTGAGAGGCTAACCGCGTTCTGGCGCGCGTTTTATGCGCAGCGGCTTCTAGGAATGCAATATGAAAGTCTTAGTCACAGGAGCTAACGGATTCGTTGGTCAGGCTGTCGTGGAGCGGTTGGGCGAACTAGGCCAAACCGCTCAATCAGCTGTCCGGCGTGAAGGGGTACCGGGCGCAATTCCAGTTGGAGCAATTTCCGATTGCACGGATTGGAGTGTGGCCTTGCAGGGGTGTGAGGCCGTTGTTCACCTTGCCGCCCATGTTCACCAGATGGATTTGACTGAAGGTCGGAATGCGGAGAAATTCCATGCTGTAAATGTTGAAGGGACACTGCGACTTGCGCGCCAGTGTATTGACTTCGGCTTGAAACGTTTCGTGTTTGTCAGTACGGTGAAGGTTCACGGAGAAGGTCAAAAGACGGCCTATCGTGAATCCGATGCGCCTGCCCCGCAAGAACCTTATGCATTATCAAAATGGGATGCGGAGCAGGGGTTGCATGCCCTTGCTGCGGGCACAAAGTTGGAGGTCGTGATACTGCGGCCACCCCTCGTGTATGGGCCGGGAGTTGGTGCGAACTTTCTTCGCTTGATCAATGCGGTACGCCGCGGGATACCCCTGCCTCTCGGGGCTGTCGACAATCGACGCAGTCTTATCTATGTCAAAAACCTGGCCGACGCGATCACTACAAGCTTGGTACATCCGGCCGCAGCCGGCAGGACCTACCTCGTGAGCGATGGCGAGGACGTCTCTACAACGGATCTAGTGGAAAGATTGGCCGACTTGCTGGGGCTGCCGCCGCGACTGTTTGCCATTCCCCATGGGGTGATGCAGTTCGCCGGCCGCATACTCGGCAAGCGGCAGGAGATCGAAAGGCTGTTCGGCTCGTTGGTTGTGGATGGTGGGGCCATTCGGCGGGAACTTGGGTGGCGGCCGCCTTACTCCATGCGGGAAGGATTGGGCGCTACCGTCAACTGGGCACTTCGACAACAATAGATTATGGGAAAACGGTTTTTCGATCTATTGCTGGCGGCCGCTGTATTGGCGATCCTGATAGTGCCAATAGCATTGGTGGCAGTGCTCGTCAGGCTGACATCGCCTGGGCCGATCCTCTATTGGAGTAATCGGGTTGGGCGCGGCAATCGGATATTCAGAATGCCGAAATTCCGCAGCATGCGCGTTGATGCCCCGGTTGTGGCCACACATTTGTTGCCGGATGCCGCCAATTATCTGACCCCCATCGGCTCGTTTCTGCGTAAATCCAGTTTGGACGAGTTACCGCAGCTATGGAGCATCATTCGAGGTGATATGAGCTTCATTGGGCCACGGCCAGCTTTGTTCAATCAGGAGGATCTGATTGAGCTACGTACCCTGCACGGTGTTCATGAGCTTCTGCCAGGCCTGACCGGCTGGGCCCAGGTCAATGGACGCGACGAGCTGTCAATTCCTGAGAAAGTGCGATTCGACAAGGAATATTTGTCGCGGAAGTCGTTCGGATTCGACATCCGAATCCTTTGGCTGACCTTGATCAAAGTCTTGCACCGAGATGGAGTGTCCCACTGAGTTGTCAGTTTTTCCAGTTTTAGTGCAGATAATACTGCCCCGGAAAATATAATCGTAAATCCGCAAGAGGGCTTCTCTATAGCGGAAGGCAACATCGAACTCATTACCTGCGAATAGTCGTCAATACAAATTTCGAACACCGGCCGGGCCTTCAAGCAAAGAGCAAATGCATACTCGATCTCTATTTGCCCTCGGGCATGATGCTGTTGCTGTGGTGGTAGCTTGGCTAATCGCTTATTGGTTGCGCTTCAATCTCGACATTCCTCCGACCTATCACGAAACCGTGCTGAGCACGGCACCCTTGTTGGTGGCGGTCTACGTTCCCGTATTCTGGAGGGCGCGACTCTATCGAGGTATTTGGCGTTATGCCAGCCTGGATGACCTTAAGCGCATTCTGCTGGCTGTCGGCGCGGCTGCCGTTATTGTGGGGGCAGCCAATGCGATGCTCCGTCCTGGCGGGGTGCCGCGCTCGGTCCTGATCCTGCATCCTCTTCTATTGGCCGGCATCATGTCCGGCAGCCGTCTGCTATATCGTGGCTGGAAGGAGCACAGGCTCTATGGCGCCCTGCAACTCTCTGGTAGGCCGGTGCTGGTGCTGGGGGCCGGCGATGCGGCTGCCGACCTGCTGAGGGAGTTGGCGCGTAGCGCCCAGTGGCGTGTCGTGGGCCTCCTGGACGATAACCCGGCGAAGGCGGGACGGCAGATCAATGGTGTGCGTGTTCTGGGTGATATCGATCGCATGGACGAACTTGCTGCGGCGATGGATGTGGCCCATGTCATTGTTGCCATGCCGGGTGCATCGGCCGCCCAGCGCCGCCGCGCCGCCGAGACTGCTTCGCGGGCGGGCTTGCAGGTCCTGACAGTCCCGGCCTTCGAGGACCTGCTGTCCGGCCGCGTGTCCATTTCCCAGGTCCGCAAGGTGGAACTCGAAGACCTGCTCGGCCGCGAGCAGGTGCAGCTCGACGACGAAGGCCTCCATCGCCTGCTGACCGGTAAGGTGGTCCTGGTGACCGGTGCCGGCGGCTCCATCGGTTCCGAACTCTGCCGCCAGATTGCGCGCTTCAAGCCGGGGCTGCTTGTGTTCTACGAGCTTTCCGAGTACGCGGTCTATGCGATTGAGCAGGAATTTTCTCGCCGCAACGAGGCCTGCCCCGTGGCCTGTGTCGTCGGCGACGTCAAGGACGAGGCACGGCTGGAAGCCACCTTCGCCCGCTACCACCCCGATGTAGTCTTCCACGCCGCCGCCTACAAGCATGTGCCAATGATGGAGAACGAAAATGCCTGGGAAGCCGTGCGTAACAACGTCATGGGCACCCTGCGGGTGGCGCGTGCCGCCGTGGCGGCGGGGGTCGGCGAGTTCGTCATGATCTCCACCGACAAGGCAGTGAATCCGACCAACGTCATGGGTGCCACCAAGCGCCTGGCCGAGATGGCCTGTCAGGCTCTCCAGGCGGGCGGTGCCGCGACCCGCTTCGTCATGGTGCGCTTCGGCAACGTGTTGGGCTCGTCGGGCAGCGTGATCCCGAAGTTCCGCGAGCAGATCGCTCGCGGCGGTCCGATCACCGTGACTCATCCGGACATCATCCGCTACTTCATGCTGATTCCCGAGGCGGCCCAACTGGTCCTGCAGGCCGGGCTGATGGGCAGGGGCGGCGAGATATTCGTCCTCGATATGGGCGAGCCGGTGAAGATCGTCGACCTGGCAAAGGATCTGATCCGCCTTTCCGGCTTCTCGGAAGAGGAGATCCGTATCGAGTTCACCGGCCTGCGTCCCGGCGAGAAGCTCTACGAGGAATTGCTCGCCGACGGCGAGGCGACCCTGCCGACCCCCCACCCGAAGCTGCGTGTCGCCAAGCCCGTGGCTGTACCGGATGGGCAGTGGCTGGCCGAACTTGATGCTTGGCTTGCCGTACCGGTGCGAGACGAGGCGGACGTGAAGGCCGGGCTCAGGGCGCGGGTACCGGAATACCAGCCCGCAGCGCATTGAAGGCGGCGACGACCTCGTCGGCGCCGATGTCGGCCACCTGGCGCGAAGGTTTCTGCAGCAGCCGGTAGGGCCCGCCCCAGGGACGCCAGCGTTCGGCGCCCGAATCCCCGAACAGGCAGACGATGGGCAGGCCCAGGCCCGCCGCCAGGTGCATGGCGCCGCCGTCGGCGCAGATCATGGCATGGCAGCGGGCGAGGGCGGCGATCAACTCCGGCAGCGTCGCCGTAGGCACCGCATCCACCGGGAAGCCTTCGCCAAGTATCTTCAGCAGGGCTGCCGCCTTGTCGTCGTCGCCGGGGTGCTGCGGATTGTCGGCCGCACCCGGCGACCAGAGCAGCGTGAAGCGGGCGCCGTGGTCGGTCCGCAGTGTTGCCATGAGTTCCGCGAAACGCTCCACCGGCCAGCGCTGGGACGGCTTGCGGGCGCTGATATGGATGGCGACGGTGAGCCCGGCAGGCCTGCCAATGCCTGCCGGCGGAACGACCCGGCAGGCCGGCGGCGGCCCGTCGATGCCGTGCAGCCGGGCCATGCGGAACACGTCCTCGACTTCCGTGATGGGCTCCACCGCGAGGGACAGCGCAGCATCCAGGCCGGGCACTGCACCGAAGCCGACAATGCGCTTCGGCGCGAGCCAGCGTGCCAGCGCGAGTCCGCGCGGCTGGGGTGTCGGGGCGGCGAGAATCACCTCGTCCAGCTTCATGGCGCGCAGTCGCAGCATCATGCGCAGCCGCCGCCAGTAAATGCCGGGCAGGGATTCGCCGGGCGCGCGATGCTTGGCCTTGGTATAGACGAAAACCTCGTCCAGGTCGGGGTTGCCGTCCAGCACCGGGGCGTTGTAGCTGTTTACCAGGGCGCCCAGCCAGCCGGACGGATAGCGTTCGCGCAGCGCACGTATTAGCGGCGTCGTGCAGACAAGATCGCCGATATTGTCGCGGCGGACGATCAGGATGCGGGGCGAAGCGGGGGTGGTCAAGGTAGACTGGCGGCTATGGCAACTTATGCGATCGGCGACATCCAGGGCTGCTACGAGCCCCTGCGGCGCCTGCTGGACTATATCAGCTTCGACGAAGGGCGGGACCGCCTCTGGCTCGTCGGCGACCTGGTCAATCGGGGCCCCAAGTCCCTGGAGGTGCTGCGCTTCGTCAAGGGGCTCGGTGCCGGAGCCGTGACGGTGCTCGGCAATCACGACCTGCATCTGGTGATGCAGGCGGAGGGCTACGGCAAGCCCAACAGCGAGGACACTCTCGACGACATCCTGGCTGCGACGGACCGGGATGAACTCATGGCCTGGCTGCGCAGCCGCCCCCTGTTTCATGTGGAGGACGGCTACGCCATGGTCCATGCGGGACTGCTGCCGGCCTGGTCGGTGGAGAAGGCCCAGGCCCTGTCGGACGAGGCGCAACGTGCCCTTACCGCCGAAAGTTATCGCGACTTCCTCGCCAACATGTGGGGCTCTGAGCCCCAGTCGTGGCGCGACGATCTGGCCGGCTGGGACCGGCTCCGCGTCGTGGTGAACGCCATGACGCGCATGCGCTTTTGCACCCCCGACGGTGCCATGGAGTTCCGCGCCCCCGGATCGAAGGGGCCGCCGGAACGCGGCCCGGCGGGTTGCCTGCCCTGGTTCGCAGCGCCGAACCGGGCCAGTGCGGACCACACCGTGGTCTGCGGCCATTGGTCGGCCCTGGGTTTCAGGCAGGAAGAGAATCTGCTGGCACTGGACTCGGGCTGTCTGTGGGGCGGTGCCCTGACGGCGGTGCGGCTTGAGGATCGCCGGGTATTCCGGCTTCCCTGTGCGCGTCAGGTCGAGCCGGGTGGCTGGGAGTGAGCCGGTGGGCGACGTGACGGTGGGCCTGGGCGGCGAGCTGCCGGCGGTCATGTCCCGCTGACGCCAGGGGCGTGTCCGCCTCGATGACGGCGCTCAGGCCGCTCGCCGTGACAATGGACCAGAGGCATTCCATTAACGTGGTATCGCCAACATAGGCCGGCGCCGCCGAGCGCATGCCGTTCCTGTCCTTGTAGTGCAGCACCACCGGCGTTACCGGTGCATCCGCGTCGATGGCTGCCTGGAACAGGGCACCGTGGAAGGGCAGCACATGATTGCCGTCGGTGGTCGTGCCCTCGGGGAAGACGGCGACGACACGGCCCTGCCGCAAAGTTTCCGCCAGCGTCTCGCGTACCTGCTGGGCCGCGCTGCGGGAACCGCGAGCGAGGAAGATGGTGTCCGTGTGGCGGGACAGCCAGCCGATCAGGGGCCATTGCTGCACATCGTCTTTGGAGACGAAGGCGGCGGGCGCCACCGCATTGACGACGAAAATGTCGAGAAAGGAAATGTGGTTGGCGACCGCCATGCCGCGGATTTCGCCCTTGCCGCGCAGTTCGATGCGCACCCCTAGGATATTGACCAGCTGCCGCGACCAGCGTCGCTTCAGCGCCAGCCGCAACCGGTCGTCGATCCACGGATAGACGAGGAGGATCGTCGCCGCGCCCCACAGCAGATGCAGGCCGGTCCGCGCCAGGCGCAGCACTGCCCTGGGTGCGGCGAGGGCGTTCAGTTGCCGCGCTCCACGAAGTGGCGCGAATAGCGTTCGTTGACACGCGACATGGGCAGCATGATCAAGAGGTCGGCCGTATTGAAGTCCGGGTCCCAGGCCGGCTCGCCGCAGATCCAGGCGCCGGCCCGCAGATAGCCCTTCAGCAGCGGCGGAATCTCGGGCTTCTCGGCGGCGGCGATGCGGTCCAGGGGCAGCGGGCAGCGGGGGAAGACGCGATATTCCGGCGGCGCCAACTGGGCGTCGTCGAGCCGATTATAAATCCCGGCCGCGTTGTGGCCGCCGTCGCGCATGCCGATGCTGGCGCAGCCGATCAGGGTTTCGTGGCCGCGCTCCTGCATGTAGCGGGCGAGGCCGGACCAGAGCAGGGCGATGGTGGCGCCGGTGCGATAGTCGGCGTCGATGCAGGAGCGGCCCAGTTCCACCATGCCCGGACGCAGATAGGCCAGCCGGGTGAGGTCGAACTCGGTCTCCGAGTAGTAGCTGCCGACCTGGGCGGCCTGCTCCGGCGACAGGATGCGGTAGGTGCCGACGATGCGGCCGTTGTCCTCGTCGCGGACGATCAGGTGCTCGCAATAGGGATCGAAGAGGTCCCGGTCCACGCCCGGCGTACGGGAGGGCAGGCGGGCGCCCATCTCGTCGGCGAAGACGCGCCAGCGCAGTTTCTGGGCTTCGAGGATCTCGCTCTCGCATTCGGCGAGGGCGACGTGGAGGCTGGGCTTGCGGCGGGCGGCGGCTTCCTGCCGCTGGGGAACCAGATGTTCCATGAATGCTCCTTGTCGTCGATGGGACGGGAGCACTCTAGGAAGCGGGCATTGCCCGCGCGTTAAACCGCCGTTGCCGTTATGTGTCAGTGGCTGACGCGGGTGGCGCCCTGGCCCGAAAGCACGCGCACGCGCTCACCGGGGTGGAAGGACTCGTCGGCCTCCTGGGTGACGGCGATCATCTGGCCGCCGTCGAGCTTGATGGTGATTTCCAGGCCCTTCTTCTTGGTGGCCTGTTCCTCGATGGCCTGGCCGGCGACACCGCCGGCCACGGCGCCGAGCACCGAGCCGATGGTGGAGCCCTTGCCGCCGCCGATGTTGCTGCCGGCAACGCCGCCGACGACGCCGCCGGCAATGGCCCCGACCGGCGACTGGGTGCCTTCGATGGTGACTTGGCGCACACTCTCGACTACGCCCATGCGCACCGTCATCTCGCCGCGGGTCTGGCTGCGGGAGTAGGTCGATCCCGACTGGCTCGCGCAGCCGGCAAGGGCCAGCATTGCGGCGGCGACGACGGCGAGTTTGACGTTACGTGATTGGGTCATGTCATTCCATCCTTTCAGAGTGCTTCGCCGAAGGCGGCCTGGAAGCGGTCTGCGATATCGGCGCGGCCGGGCTTGTGGTTCTGGCCGCCCCGGTGTTCGATCTTGATGGCGCCCATCAGCGAAGCGAGCCGCCCGGTCTTCTCCCAGGACCAGCCCTGGGCGATGCCGTACAACAGGCCGGCACGGTAGGCGTCGCCGCAGCCGGTCGGGTCCACCAACCCCTTTGCTTTAACGCCGGGAATCTCGATGCGTTGACCGCCGGCGTGGATTTCCGAGCCGTTGCCGCCGAGGGTGACGATCAGGGCCTTCACCTCCCGCGCCAATTCCTCGATGGAGCGGCCCGTGCGTTCGGTCAGCAGCTTCGCCTCGTAATCGTTGACCGTGCAGTAGTCGGCGAGTTGCAGGAATTGCAGCAGATCGGCGCCATCGAACATGGGCAGGCCCTGGCCCGGATCGAAGATGAAGGGGATATGGGCGGCGGCCAGATCGCGAGCATGTTCCAGCATGCCGTCGCGTCCGTCGGGGGCGACGATGGCGAGGCCGACGCCTTCCGTGTCGGCGATGCGGTTGGCGTGGGAATGGTTCATGGCGCCCGGATGGAAGGCCGTGATCTGGTTGTCGTCCAGATCGGTGGTGATGAAGGCCTGGGCCGTGAAGGTGCCGGGTATCTCGCGCACGTGGCGGGCGTCGAGGCCCAGGTGCTTGAGGCGCTGCATGTAGGGCGTGCAGTCGTCGCCGACGGCGGCCATGATGAGCGGATCACCGCCCAGCAGGCGCAGGTTGTAGGCGATATTGCCGGCGCAGCCGCCGTACTCGCGGCGCATGTCGGGCACCAGGAAGGCCACGTTCAGGATGTGGATCTGCTCGGGCAGGATGTGGTTCTTGAAGCGATCGTTGAACACCATGATGGTGTCGTAGGCGAGGGAACCGCAGATGAGGGTGCGCATGATTTTGTCGGTGGGTCAGGGATAGAACAGGTAGAGCCGGTAGCCGCTGGCGGGAACGCCGGCAGCATCGATGGCCAGGTTGATGGCGACTTCGCCGCCGGCAGCAAAGCCGGCGGCCCGGTCGGTCTGGGGGGGGAGGTAGTCGGCAGGCGCCAGCACGCGGCGGACGAGGGCCTTGTCCGCCACATCGGTGAGGGTCAATTCCAGATGGGGGTATTCCTGGGCGAAGGGCGCACGGTTCTTCAGCAGTGCCGCCATGCCGAGACGGCCGCCGCCGGCCGGATCGGGATGCAGGTCGGATGTTTCGATGCCCACCAGCTCCACCCTGGCCGGCAAGGGCAGATCGCAGCCGACAGTGCCGCACAAGGCGACGAGGGCGGGTTTCGCCTCCGGGTACAGGGTGGCGATCTCCGTGCGCAGGTAGATCGCGAACTGGAGGATCATCGCGGCGAGGCCGAGAAGAACGCCGAGCACCCAGGGCCAGGCGACACGGTGCCGTTCGTGCAGGACGGGTTCGAACGCTGCGATGGGTGCCGCTTCCTGTTCCACCGGAAGGGCGTCCGCTTCGCCTGCCGAACCGGGCTTGGGCGGAGGGGACTGCGAATGATCGGCGTGCTCTTCCAGTATCCAGTTTTCGTTCGCCGGGGGAGGCGGCGGCAGGGGCGGGGCCATGGGTTCGTTGGCCGGTTCCGGAACGAGAGGCGGGGGCGATGTCGAGGGTGCCGCCGGTTCCGTAATCGCATCGCCGGGAGACGCGGGAGAGGGAGCCTCTTCCTGCTCAGGAACCGATTCCGTGGGGACCTTGGGCTCAGGCTCAGGCTCAGGCTCAGGCTCAGGCTCAGGCTCAGGCTCAGGCTCAGGCTCAGGCTCAGGCTCAGGCTCAGGCTCAGGCTCAGGCTCAGGCTCAGGCTCAGGCTCAGGCTCAGGCTCGGGCTCAGGCTCGGGCTCGGGCTCGGGCGCAATCTGCGCCTCTTCGGCGAGCTCGGCCACCGCCCCAGCTTCGGTCGCGTCCTCCGGCTCTATACGGGGAGCCTCCTGCGCTGGCGGAGTCGTCGTGTAGGCGGCTGCGGTCGGGGCGATTTTCGGCGCTTCCTCGATCAGGGTGTCGAGGGCATTGAACACGGCCTGGCATTCGCCGCAACGCACGCGGCCCTGGCGGGCCTTCAGCTGTTCCGGCGTGACGCGGAACGTGGTCGCGCATTCCGGACAGCGGGTCAGCATGCCGGTCGTTCCCCTTCCAGCCTGATCCAGCCATCGAGACTGGCGCCGATCCGCAGGGCCAGCCAGGGTGCGTAGGCGTCGATCACCTGCTGCCCCTGGCTTTCCAGCACGCCGGAAAGGGCAATGCGTCCGCCGGGGGCGACGCGGCCGGCGAGCAGGGGGGCCAGCACGCACAAAGGGTTGGTCAGGATGTTGGCGACGACCCGTTCGAAGCCTGCCGTCAGGGGCTCGCGCGTATGCTGCAGGTTCATCGCGACCCCATTGCGGGCGGCGTTGTCGCGGGCGGCATCGAGGGCCTTGTCGTCGATATCCACGCCCAGCACGCTGCCGGCACCGAGCTTGGCCGCGGCGATGCCGAGGATGCCGGAGCCGCAGCCGTAGTCGAGGACGGTTTCGCCGCCGGCGACGTTGGCGCAGAGCCATTCCAGGCAAAGCCGCGTGGTCGGGTGGGAGCCGGTACCGAAGGCCATGCCCGGGTCCAGTTCGAGATTGATGGCCGCCGGATCGGGGGCCGTGTGCCAGGAGGGCACGATCCACAGCCGGTCGTTGATGCGGATGGGGTCGAACTGGGACTGGGTGAGTTGCACCCAGTTCTGCTCCTCCACTTCATCGAGGACGATCTCGGGCAGATCCTCGATGCCGATCTCGCGCAGCGCGGCGGCGACGCGGCCCACCAGATCCTCGGCGGGTTCGAAGAGGGCGACGACGCGGCTGGACTGCCACAGGGGAGCCGCCTCGCAGCCGGGCTCGCCGAACTGGGGCGTTTCGCGTTCGGTACCGGCATCGGCATCCTCGATGCCGACCGAGATCGCGCCCTGCGCCATCAGCGCCTCGGAGAGCGCCTCCGCGTGGGTGGCATCGGTCTCCAGGGCGACGTTGATCCACATGGCCTACTTGCCCTTGCCGACCTCTTGTTTCGCGGCCAGCTTCTCTTCCAGGTAATGAATGCTGGTGCCGCCCTGGATGAAGCGCTCGTCGAGCATCAGTTCCTGATGGAGCGGGATGTTGGTCTTGATGCCGTCCACCATCATCTCGGAGAGGGCGATGCGCATGCGGCGGATGGCCTGCTCGCGGGTATCGCCGTAAGTGATCACTTTGCCGATCATCGAGTCGTAGTTCGGAGGGACGGTGTAGCCGGAATAGACGTGGGAGTCGACGCGGACACCCGGACCGCCGGGCGGATGCCAATTGGTGATCTTGCCCGGGGAGGGCGTGAACTTGAACGGGTCCTCGGCGTTGATGCGGCACTCGATGGCGTGACCCTTGGGTTCGATGTCGCGCTGGCGGAACCAGAGTTTCTCGCCGGCCGCGATGCGGATCTGGGCCTGGACGATGTCGATGCCGGAGGTGAGTTCCGTGACGGGATGCTCGACCTGGACCCGGGTGTTCATTTCGATGAAGTAGTACTCGCCGCCCTCATAAAGGAACTCGAAGGTGCCGGCGCCCCGGTAGCCGATCTTGCGGCAGGCTTCGGCACAGCGGTCGCCGATGCGGGTGAGGATGCGACGGTTGAGTTCCGGCGCCGGCGCCTCCTCGATGACCTTCTGGTGGCGGCGCTGCATCGAGCAGTCGCGCTCGCCGAGCCAGACGGCGTTCTTGTAGTTGTCGGCGAGGATCTGGATCTCGATGTGGCGCGGGTTCTCCAGGAACTTCTCCATGTAGACCATGGGGTTGCCGAAGGCGGCCTGGGCTTCGGTGCGGGTCATGTTCACCGCATTGTGCAGGGCCGCCTCGGTATGGACGACGCGCATGCCGCGCCCGCCGCCGCCGCCCGCCGCCTTGATGATGACCGGATAGCCGATGGCACGGGCGATCTTGACGATTTCCTTGGGGTCTTCCGGCAGGGCACCTTCGGAGCCGGGCACGCAGGGGACGCCGGCCACTTTCATGGCGTCCTTGGCGCTGACCTTGTCGCCCATCAGGCGGATGGTCTCGGGCTTGGGGCCGATGAAGACGAAGCCGGACTTCTCGACCCGCTCGGCGAAGTCGGCGTTCTCGGAGAGGAAGCCGTAGCCCGGGTGGATGGCCTCGGCGTCTGTCACCTCGGCGGCCGAAATGATCGCCGGGATGTTCAGGTAGCTGAGGTTGGAAGGGGCGGGACCGATGCAGACGGATTCGTCGGCCAGTTTCACGTACTTGGCCTCGGCGTCGACCACGGAATGGACGGCGACGGTCTTGATGCCGAGCTCCCGGCAGGCCCGCAGTACCCGAAGGGCGATCTCACCCCGGTTAGCGATCAGAACTTTCTCAAACATTGCCTACTCCCGCCGCCGCGGGGCGCTCGGCCGCCGCAGCGCTTGCTGGATTCTGTTGCGAAATGTGGCTATCGTCTAGCAATCAGCCGATAACGAACAGGGGCTGGCCGTATTCCACCGGCTGGCCGTTCTCAACCAGGACGGCCTTGACGGTGCCCGAAAACTCGCTTTCGATCTCGTTCATCAGCTTCATGGCTTCGATGATGCACAGGGCCTCACCCGCCTTCACGGCCTGGCCGACTTCCACGAAGGGCGAGGCGCCGGGGCTGCCGGAGCGGTAGAAGGTACCCACCATCGGCGCCTTGACCACCTGGCCGTCCGGTTCGGCGGCCACTTCGGCAGCGGGGGCGGCGGCCACCGGGGCGGCGGCGGGGGCCTGGTGCATCATGGCCGGCTGGTGGGAGCCGAGCATCACGGTGGTGGGGGCCGCCGGGGCCATGTGCTTGGCGATGCGGATTTTTTCCTCGCCTTCGCTGATTTCCAGTTCGGAAATGCCGGAATTCTGGACGAGGTCGATCAGGGTTTTGAGTTTTCTGAGGTCCATGGAGACTCCCTACAAATCAAATACGGGGCCGCAGCCCCGGTTATCGCTCAGGAACGGCGGATGCGGGCGAGGGCGGCGTCGAGGGCGAGTTCGTAGCCCTGGGCACCGAGACCGCAGATGACGCCGACGGCGATTTCGGAAAAGAAAGAATGGTGGCGAAAACTTTCCCGGGCGTGGATGTTCGACAGATGCACTTCGATGAAGGGGATCGCCACGCCGGCCAGGGCATCGCGCAGGGCGACGCTGGTATGGGTGTAACCGCCGGGGTTGATGATGATGAATTCGATGCCCTCGTCCATGGCCGCCTGGACCCGGTCGATCAACTCGCCTTCGCTGTTGCTCTGGAAGCTCTCGATCTGGACCCCGGCCGACCGGCCGCGGGCCTCCATGGCGGCGTGAATGTCCGCAAGGGTTGTGCGGCCATAGATATCGGGTTCCCGCTTGCCGAGCAGGTTCAGATTGGGGCCGTGGAGGACCAGGATGCGGGGGGCGCCGGAATCCGGAGCGGCAGTCTTGCGTCGGCTGGTTTGCTTGGACATGGGCGCAAGTTTGCCGCAAATCGATGCAAGTTGTCCAGCCCGGTCTAGCCGAGCAGGGCGGCGACCTCGTCGGCCCGTGCCCTTGTCGGGGCGCTGCCGCCGTGGGGGCTGCGGCGCTGGCGCCGTTCTGCCCCAAGGGGATAGACGGAAACCCGCACCGGCACCTCGTCCCAGTCGAGCATCAATTGGGCCTCGGGAGCATCCGGGCGGTTGCGCCGGCTTTCCGCGGGTTCGTAGGAAATGTTGCGAGATAGAAGCATGATCTCCACGTCTTTTGCGCTGTCAGCGTAGAGTTCGATGTCGATGCCCGAATATCGGCCAGCGGTACCCTCCAGGGCGGCGCCGGTCAGATAGGGGCGGAAGTCCGCCAGCAATTCCATGACTTCGAGGGCGATCTGCCGCAGGGCCTGGAGCCTTTGCGGCAGTTCCTCGTCCTGGTAGATGGCCTGGTGGATGCGCAGTTCGGCTTCCACCTCCTCGTTGGTCGGCAGGGACTCCCCTTCGCCGACACCCAGGCTGCGGGCGGCCTTGCGCTTGGCAAAGCCGTAGTCGTCGATGCCGTCTTCGGCGATCAGGCGGGCGGCGAGACCGGCGATCTCGCGGCGCAGGTGGCCGCCCGAATTCGATGCGGGCTTGCGGCGGGGCATGATGGGCCGTTCGGTTAGAATCCACGGCCATTATTGCACGCCGGGTGTTACATGCATATTCACATTCTGGGCATCTGCGGCACCTTCATGGGAGGCATCGCCTTGTTGGCGCGGGCGGCGGGTCACCGGGTCACCGGTTGCGACGCCAATGTCTATCCGCCCATGAGCACCCAACTCGAAGAGCAGGGGATCGAGCTGGTCGAAGGCTACGATGCCGGTCAGATCGCGTTAAATCCCGACTTGTTCGTAGTAGGTAACGCCATTTCCCGCGGGAATCCCCTGCTGGAGGAGATCCTCGACCGCAATCTGCCCTACGTTTCCGGCCCCCAGTGGCTGGCAGAACATGTGCTCCGGGGAAAATGGGTGCTGGGCGTGGCCGGCACCCACGGCAAGACCACCACCACTTCCATGCTGGCGTGGATTCTGGAGCACGCGGGACTCAATCCCGGCTTCCTCGTCGGCGGCGTGCCCCAGGATTTCGGCGTCTCGGCCCGGCTGACCGATTCCCCTTTCTTCGTTATCGAGGCCGACGAATACGACACGGCTTTCTGCGACAAGCGCTCGAAATTCGTCCACTACCGGCCGCGCACGGCGATCCTGAATAATCTTGAGTTCGATCATGCGGATATCTTCTCCGATCTTGGGGCTATCGAAACCCAATTTCATCATCTTGTGCGGACGTTGCCGCGAAATGGCCTGATCGTCGCCAACGGCGCCGAAGCCTCCCTGCAACGGGTGCTGGCCCGGGGATGCTGGACGCCGGTGGAGCGGTTCAACGCCCCCGACGCCTGGCAGGCGGGCGAAGCGGACGCGGACGGAGGCTTCGCCGTGATGCAGGCCGGCGCCGACCTGGGGCGCACCCGCCTGGATCTGCCCGGCGCCCACAACCGGGCCAACGCCGTCGCCGCCCTGTTGGCGGCCCGCCATGCGGGCGTGACATTGGAGGCCGGACTGGCGGCTCTGGCGAGTTTCCGCGGCGTCAAGCGCCGCCTGGAAATCCGCGGCATGGCCGGGGGGGTCACGGTCTTCGACGATTTCGCCCACCATCCGACGGCCATCGCCGCCACCATCGCCGGGTTGCGGGGCCGCGTCGGCGCCGCGCGCATCCTCGCGGTACTGGAGCCCCGTTCCAACACCATGAAGCTCGGCACCATGAAGGCCCAGCTACCGGGCAGCCTGGCGGGGGCCGATCGGGTGTTCTGCTACGGCAAGGGCCTGGGCTGGGATACCGCAGAAGCTTTGGCGCCCCTGGGGGAAAAGTCCCGCAGTTTCGAGGACATCGATGCGTTGGTGGCGGCCGTGGCCGCCGCCGCCCGCCCCGGCGATCAGGTCCTGGTCATGAGCAACGGCGGCTTCGGCGGCATCCACGGCAAGTTGCTCGCCGTCTTCGGCTGACCCCGTCAGGGTTTGCGGCGCTGCTCCAGGTAGGGCAGCGTCAGGTGGTAGCGGATGGCCGCCACCCGCAGGGCCAGGACGGTGAGCATGCCCAGGGCGCTGGCCCAGCCCATGGGAACCTCCGCCGCCCGCAGGCCGATGAAGCACAGGGACCCCGCCCAGGCAGCCGTGGCGTAGAGCTGGCCCGGCCGCATCACCAGGGGCAGTTCGTTGCAGAGGATGTCCCGCAGCACACCGCCGAACACGGCGGTGACGACCCCCATCAAAGATGCCACCAGCCAGGGCGCCTTCCAGCCGAGGGCGATCTGGGTGCCGACCACGGTGAACAGTGCGAGGGCGAGGGCATCCGGGTAGAGGAACCAATGCTGGGAAACCCGGCGCCGGCGCATGACGAAGAAGATGGCGATGCCGCAGACGGCCGCCGTCAGCAGGTAGGCCTGGTCGGCCACCCAGAACACGTGCCGCGACAGCAGCAGGTCCCGCAGGGTGCCGCCGCCCAAAGCCGTGGCAACGGCGACGAAGGTGGCGCCGACCACATCGATCTCCTTGCGTTCGGCCTCCACCACGCCGGTGAAGGCGCTGACCGCGACGGCGGCCATGCCGAGCCAGTAGATGAGGATGTCCATTGGGCGAACGATACCTCAGCCCGTTGCCGCGGGCCAGGATGTGGCGGCTGACAGGATGTGGCGGCGGCTGCCAGGTCGTCTCCGCTAGCGCCCAAGCCGCGCGACATGGGCGGCGAGGGCCGCGATCTCCATATCGCCGAGACCCCGTGCGATGTCCCGCATCACCCGCGCCGCATCGTTGCCGCGGCTGCCGTCCCGATAGGCTTTCAATTGCTTTGCCACGTAGGCCGGGTGCTGGCCGCCGATGGCCGGCGCGAGCACCGCAGGGGCTTGCGCCATCAGCTTTTTCCAGTCCCGGTTGCCCGCTCCGGCCGGGCCGTGGCAGCCCGTGCAGGCCGTGACCGGCTGGGGCCGCCCCTTGCCCTTGAGATAGAGCTGCTCGCCGCGGGCCAGCAGGGTCTTGTCGCTCTCGGCAGCGGAAGGCTTCTGGCCGGCGAAGTAGGCGGCGATGTCCGCCATATCCTGTTCGCTGAGGTTGGCCGCCTGGGGCGACATCTGTTCATCGCTGCGCCGCCCGGCCTTGAAGTCCTGCAACTGCTTGACGATGTAGTCCGGTACCTGGCCGGCCAGCTTGGGCCACATGTCGGCGAGGCTGTTGCCGTCCTGGCCGTGGCAGGCCATGCAGGCGGCGGCCTTCTGCTGTCCGGCGGCCGGGTCCCCGGCGGCCAGGGCCCCAGGGCTGGCGCCTGCGCCGAGAACGGCCAACAAACAAGCGAGCGATGCGGTCTTTCTGCCGATCATGGGTCTCTCCTCCGGGGCACAGAAAATAGTTGAGTTTTTATGTCGGGTTCAATATATTTGATCCCGCAAGCGGTTTCAACTGTCGCAGCCAATAAATCGAACAAGCGGCTCCTCTCGGGGAGGACCGCCACAACGGAGAGAGACATGGCGCACGGAAACACGCATCACGCGGCGAGCCACGCCGCCCATTCCCATGGGGCCCACTGGGACACCAGCATCTGGCCCTTCGTCATCAGTTTCGGCATCCTGTTCGCGCTGCCGCTGGCCTTCTCCTTCCATTTCGTCTATCACCAGCCCTTCGTGGCGGTGATGATGCTCGGCCTCGGCGTGCCGATGATCCTCGCCGGCATCGCCGGCTGGGTCAGCGAGGCCATGGGCAAGGGAGAGGGGCTCTCCTACGGCGCCATGGGCTGGTTCATCCTCGCCGAGGCGATGATCTTCGTCTCCTTCTTCGCCCTCTACTGGTTCCTGCGCCTCGCCGAGCCTGCCTGGCCGCCGGCCGGCAGCGTCGAACTGCCGCGCGTGATGCCCCTGGTGATGACGGCGGTGCTGGTGGCTTCCAGCCTGACCATCCACTACGCGGAACATCTGCTGCACCTGGGCGACGCCGGTGGTTTCCGCAAGTGGCTGCTGTTGACCATCGCCCTGGGGCTCTGCTTCCTCGGCATGTCGGCCTACGAATGGACCCACCTGATGCACGAAGGCTTCAACATCGGCACCAACGTCTTCGGCACCTTCTTCTTCACCATCACCGGCTTCCACGGCGCCCACGTGATCGTCGGTCTCGCCATCTTCCTCGCCGGCCTGCCGGCGGCGCTGGGCGGGCGGGCTTCGCCCGGCTTCATGCGCACGGCGGGGCTGTACTGGCACTTTGTCGACATCATCTGGTTCTTCGTCGTTTCCCAGATTTACTACTGGTGATGCCGTGAAACGGGTCCTGGCCGCGCTGGCGCTCCTCGTCGCCGCCCGAGCATGGGCGGTGGGCGCCCCCGTCGTAGACAGCACCGTCGATCCGGCGATCCTGCGCATCGACGAACCCCGACACCTGGGCCGCATGCTCGACCGCGCCACGCCGCTGGTGGACGCCGACGGCCGCGAGTTCGCCCTAGGCGACCTGCTCGGCAAGCCGGCGGTGCTGCTGCTCTCCTACTACGGCTGCGACGGCACCTGCCCGACCATGAACATCGAACTCGCCAAGGTGCTGGACCGGGTGGAGCGCTTCCGCCCGGGCCGCGATTACGACGTGCTGACCGTCTCCTTCGACGCCCGCGACAGCGCGCAGACCCTGCGCGCATTCCTCGCCAGGACCGCCGGCCATGCGCCGGAGCTGCCGGGCTGGCGCCATGCGGTGCTGAAGTCCGGCGGCGAGGCAGGCGCGACGGAGAAGTTCGCGGGCCAGGTGGGTTTCCGCTTCTTCTGGTCCGACGGCGCCAAGGCATTCCTGCATCCCAACGTGATCGTCTTCTTGACGCCCGAGGGCCGCGTCGCCCGCTACCTCTACGGCTTCCGCCTCGACCCGAAGAACGTGGAACTGGCGCTGATCGATGCCGACTGGGGGCGCATCGCCAATTCCGCCGCCGTCTTCGACATGATGACCGGCGCCTGCTTCAGCTTCAACTACGCCGAGGGCCGCTACCAGTGGAACACGCCGCTGCTGGCGGGCGTCGGCTCGTTCCTGTTCGGCATCGCCGCGATGGCCTGGGGCGGCCTCGCGTACAGAAGAAGGAGGGAGGCCCATGGCTGAACCGAAAGCGTATCTCGCCGACCCGGCCCTCGGCTGGGACCGACTCTGGCACGAGGTGATCGTGGACATCACGATCATCGGCGTGCTGTTCGCGCTGCTGGCGGCGTGGTTCATCTGGAAGTACCGGCGCCGGCCCGACCGCCAGCAGGGCGAGCCGCCGAAGCTGACGCCGGCGGCCGGCGTCGCCTGGACGGTGATCCCGGTGTTCGTCTTCATGGCCGACGACTTCTTCCTCGCCGCCAACGGCTGGCAGCTCTGGAACACCTACCGCGACGTGCCGGCCGAGCGCATGGAAGTGCAGCTCGAATCGGGCATGTACTCCTGGGACTACACCTACGCCAACGGCGTGAAGACCCAGAACGAATTGCGCGTGCCGGCCGGCAAGCCCGTGGTGCTGCGCATGACCAGCCGCGACACCCTGCACAGCCACTTCATCCCCGACTTCCGCGTCAAGGAAGACTCCATGCCGGGGCGGGTGACCTATCTCTGGTTCCACCCGAAGAAGCCCGGCGAGCATCTCGTCACCTGTGCCGAATACTGCGGCGTGATGCATTCCTACATGTCGGGCCGCATCGTTGTGCTGCCGCCCCAGGAATTCGAGGACTGGTACGCGGCGGAAGCCGCCAAGCTCCAGCCGGTACCGGCCGCCAAGCCGGCGGCGAAGAAGACGAAGAAATCCGCTTAAGCAGGGAGAGCCGACATGAACCTCAAGGAATGGATCTTCACCACCGACCACAAGCGGGTCGGCGTGCTCTACCTGATCGGCTCCATCGCCGCCTTCGGCGTCGCCGGCGTCATGGCCATGCTGATGCGCCTGGAGCTCTCCCAACTCGGGCCGACCCTCACCGCCAATCCCACCCAGTACAACATCTGGCTCTACGCCCATGGCGCCGTGATGATCCTCGGCTTCCAGATCCCGGCGCTGACGGGCTTCTTCGCCAACTACTGCATTCCGTTGATGATCGGCGCCAAGGATGTGGCCTTCCCGCGCGTGAACGCCCTCTCGGTGTGGCTGTTTTACGTGGGCATCATCCTGGCGATCCTCACCTTCTTCATTCCCGATCCGCCCGACGTCATGTGGACCGGCTATCCGCCCTACTCGATCCTCACCACGGGCAACACCGCCCTCTACACCTTCACGGTGCTGATCCTCGGCTTCGCCTCCATCATCGGCGGCGTTAACTTCCTCACCACGGTCGTCTACATGCGGGCGCCTGGCCTCACCTGGAACAAGCTCAACATCTTCGTCTGGTGCACCCTCGCCGCCTTCGTGCTGCAGCTGATCTTCGTGCCGGTGCTGGGCACGGCGGTGACCCTCATCAGCTTCGACAAATACCTGGGCACCCACTTCTTCGATCCCGCCCGGGGCGGCGACGTGCTCACCTACCAGAACCTGTTCTGGTTCTACTCCCACCCGGCGGTGTACGTGATCTTCCTGCCCTTCTTCGGCGTGGTGTACGAGATCGTCGCCACCTTCGCCCGCAACCGGGTCTTCAACTACGCCATGGTGGTTTATGGCGGCATCTTCGGCATCGTCGCCCTCTCGGGCGTGGTGTGGGTGCACCACCTCTACGTCTCGGGCATGGCCGACTGGATACGCATCGGCCAGATGGTGACGACCCTGCTGATCTCCGTGCCCGTGGGCCTCATGGTCATCGGGCTGGTGGGCACGCTGTACAAGGGCGCCATCAGCTTCGAGACGCCGATGATGTACGCCCTGGGCGTGATCTTCCTGTTCCTCATCGGCGGCCTCACCGGCATTCCCCTCGCGCTGCCCTCCCTGACGCTGCACCTCTCCGACACCTACTACGTGGTGGGCCACTTCCACTATGTGATGGCGGTGGCGGGGACCTTCGCCATTTTCGGCGGCGTCTACTACTGGTTCCCGAAGATCACGGGCCGCATGTACAGCGAGTTCTGGGGCAAGGCCGGCTTCTGGCTCACCTTCGTCGGCGTGAACATCGTCTTCTGGATCATGATGGACGTAGGGGTGAAGGGCATGCCGCGCCGCTACTACGACTACGCCCAGTTTCCCCAGTTCGAGCACGCCCACCAGATCATGACCTTCGGCGCCGGCATCATCGGCATCGGCTTCGCGGTGGCCGTCATCAACTGGATCGTCGGCGCCATGCGCGGCAAGCCGGCCGGCGACAACCCCTGGGGCTCGATGTCCCTCGAATGGACCACCGTCTCGCCGCCGCCCCACGGCAACTGGCCGACGCCGCCCAGCGTCAGCGAAGAATGGCATCCCTACGGCTACGGGGACGGCAGGGTAAGCAGTGATGAGGCCATTCTTCATACCCCGGACGTACCGCGCGTTTCCTGACCTCGTCAGCGGGCCCGGCTGAGTCTGCGATAGCCGTAGGCCGGCCGATGCCGGCCTGAATTCCGGCAGCCGACCTTCGGGTGTCGGCTTGACGGGGCGCGACGCAATCCGTACCTCAAGAATTCGACATCCGCGGTGTGACCGCAGGTTTCCGCGACCGATTGCCGCATGTGGCCATTTGCCGCAGGGAGCGACATCGTCCTTTGATGATAATCGCCTCCGCCTTTTGACATATAGCGGAGTTGCGAGAGATGGCTAGGAAAACCGGAAGCGGGGTTGTTCGAAAAGGACTATGGATTGGCATGTCGTCCATGCTTGCCTTGCCGGCAGCTGCCGAGACGGGAGAGCGGGAGGAAGCGGCGCTTGAGCAAATGGTCGTCACAGCGACAAAGACCCAGCAAAGCCTGCGCGACGTTCCCTCAGCGGTCACCGTGATTGATCGCAACTTCATCGAGAAGTCTGCGGCGACGACTGCCGATCAATTGCTGCAGGGAGTACCGGGCGTTTACGCCGCGAGAATGGATGCATCGGCACCGAACCGGATCGCGCAGACCTATACGCGCGGTCTGCCGGGAAATGGGCGAACCCTGGTGCTGGCCGATGGCATACCTATGAACGTCGGCTATGACGGCCAAGTGGACTGGTCGCAATTGGCGACGGTCGATATTGATCGCATAGAGGTCGTACGGGGTGCCGGATCGGCGCTCTATGGCAACAGTGCGATGGGTGGTGTCATCAACATCATTTCGAAGATGCCTGAGCGCGGCGAGAAGAAACGTGTTGATGTGGATTACGGCAGCCTCAATACCAAGCGCCTTGGCGCCGGCTACTCCTTTCGCGACGACGACACGGGCTTGATCCTGTCTGCCAATCGACTTACGAGCGACGGATACAACATGTGGCGTCCCGACACCACCATTGCCGCGGATCGACAAGCCAAGACGGGGACCGAAAAGACAAACCTGTCAGCAAAGCTGCTTAAGGAAGTCGATGGCGCAAACCTTCTGGATTTCCATTTTGCGTACCTGCGGGACGTGGCGAAGGGGCTGTACAGCATTCCCGATTACAACGCACAGGATCGCCAACAATATCTCTCGTCAGGGCGATATCGCCATTTCGGCGAAGCTTCCGAAACGACAGTTCAAGTGTATGTGCGCCGGGGTATCCAGGATGCGGACAGCGCCAACAGCGTGAATCGCACCAGTCCGGATGTCGTCGCTGCTGGAACTCCCGCCAATTCCGTCATCTCCTATCGGGGCGAGTTCAAGGACAACACGTCCGGTATCAATCTCCAAAGCACCCATGCACTTGCCGGCAATCAGAGCCTGACCTGGGGCGGTGAGTACGTGAATAGCGATGTCACCATGACGAACCGCTATCCGTTCGAACCTGGGCGTTCTCAGGTGACCAAGGGCGACGTAACGCGCATGGGTGCGTTTGTGCAGGACGAAATCAAGTTCGGTGCGCTGAATCTAAATCTCGCGGGCAGATACGACAGCTGGACGACCAGCGGTAGTTTTGCCGACACCAAGGCGGCGACCACTGGCCAGGGGGTATGGAGCGAGCGAACCGAGCGAGCATTCTCGCCGAAGGCCGGTGCGACCTATGCGTTGACCAAGGACCTGGTCGCGCGCGGCTCGGTCGGCAAGGCATTCAACACTCCGGATGTTTCCCAGCTATATGGAAATAGCCAGCGAGCCGGCTCAAACCATGTCGGCAATCCGCAGCTTCGTCCGGAAAAGGCTTTCTCCAGGGATATTGGCCTTGACTACTACTGGGGCAAGCTCGGGCACCTGAAGTCATCGCTCTACTACACGACTGCCGAGAACTTCATTTACTCGGTAACGACGACTGGACAAAATACGGCGAAGCAAAACATCGACGAGGTTCGGGCGAAAGGTGTTGAGTTGGAAGGCATGCTACGCCCGGTCGATGGCCTGACCCTGCGTGCCGGCTATACCTACAATAATTCGGTAGTCACCCAGTCGGTGGTCAGCCCGACGTTGGTTGGGAAATGGCTTACGAACGTTCCTGTACACCAGGGAAATCTGCGGGCAGACATTTCCCTGCCGGGGGGCTTCTCGATTTTCGCGGTCTACAACTATGTCGGCTATCGCTTTGGTACCGACAGCAATGCATCCGGTTACAAGCCCTATGCAACGTACGACCTCGGCGTGTCGAAGGAGTTTGGCAAGGACATCGCCGCCCGCCTGAACGTGGTCAACGCCACGGACAAGAAATATGAGGGCATAGGCTACATCGCACCTGGTGTAACGGTTACTGCTGGCCTGACGTTGAAGTTCTGAACGGCAGCGGTGATTGTGTGACCGTCCCTCATCCATCGGCTATTCATGCGAGGTTCTCGAAGTGAGATCCAAGGTAAGCACTGCAAATTCCATCGCAACGATACTTCTCTTGGGGAGATTGTTTATATCGAGCGCATCTGCAGCACATGATCATCAGGCCCCCGCGGCAGGCAATGCGGAGCGACAAGGAAGTGCCGAGCGGGCCATCCAGCAAGAAAGTGCCGGAAGAGGGCGTACCTGGACTTCTGCGCCATTGATTGCTCCGGCCGGTCGCCCCGGGGAGCGTAACAGCGCAAACATGGTGCCCGTCAACCTGGCTGGTGTTGGGCTTCAGGTCTATGGTGCCGATGCAACCCAATCGCCAAAAAATGTTCCACTTGAAGATGGCCGGTGGCGCTTTGCCCCGGAGCCGTCAGCAAAAGGCGGCCACTACTGGATGCAGGCAGCGGAGGTCCGTGGTGCCGAGACGAGAACGGCGACCACGGCATGGTCCTTTGGTACCCAAGGCAAGTCCCCTGCGGCGATGCTGGCGCAGGCCAAGGGGAGTCTCGATATCGTCCCGTTGCGCATACCGGAGCACGGCGGTTTCCGAGAGGGGACAGCCTGGGAGTTCGGGGTGCGCTATGAGGGCCAACCATTGCCCGGTGCCGTTTTGCACCTCCACACGGAGAACGGTACGCGAACCCGTGTGGTAGCCGATGCCGAAGGTGTCGCCAAAGTCCTCTTTCCGCGGGACTTCGATCCGGCGAGCTTTGACAAGGTTGCAGGGGCAGATCGTACCCGTCGCGGCTTCGTATTGATGACGGAGTTAGAGCCGGAGGGGCGGAAGTTTGTGACGGCCTTCAACCACTTCTATTACCCGGACACCATGAGAGGAAGAAATCTCTGGGCTGGTGCGGGCTTGTTTGTAATCGGTATGTTGTGTGCAGCACCCTTGCTGCGTCACAGGGAGCGGAACAATGCTTGAGACGCTAAGGAAGGTTTTTCCGACCGTTTCCCGCCTGAGGTTCACTGTCCAGATGGCGATGTTCTTCCTGATGGTGTGGGGCAGCAACGTTGTCGGTCATTACGCGGCCGACAAGATATCCACGGCCTTGCCGGCGTTGTCCTGTGCCTACGACAAACAGCATGGAAGCTATTGCGTTCTGATTCCGCTGCAGCACCAGATGCACCATCGCATCGGTGCTGCAGTCGTCAAGGCTCAGCAGGTGACCATGCAGGTGGTCCTGCCGATTCTATTGACCATGGCAACCTTCCTTGCATTCTTCTTCGTAGTGGGAAAGGCCTTCTGCGGCTGGATTTGTCCGTTAGGCACCGTCCAGGAACTGCTGAACAAGGTCGGGCGTCGTTTCAATCGACCATTGCATCGCCTGCAGGACGGAAACCTGAAGAAGGTTCGGCCGGCCAAGTGGGTAATGCTGCTGGGTCTTATATTCGCGTTGCCGATTCTGGCCGGCGTGGGGATTGCGCCTCATGGACTGTCGAACCCCTATTGCGATGTATGCCCGTCCCGCATCGTCACCACACTGCTGACGGCGGATGTCGAGGAAATCGCGCTCAAGACCGGCGATAGCACCCGCATGTTGCTGAACGCGCTCGGCAACATCGTGGCAGGCTTTGTTGTCGTGGCCGCTTTGGCGATACGGCAGCCCTTCTGCCGCATCTGTCCGATGTTGTCGTTCAACTCACTCTTCCAGCGCCTGTCGCCGATGCGACTGTCCAAGGTAAAGCACGAAAGCTGCGAAAAGTGCGGCGTTTGCACCCAGGCCTGCCCGATGGACATTCCGGAAATTGCCCGAGAACATGGGCGCAAGGCTTATCACGAAGACTGCACCCTCTGCGGGCGCTGCGCCGAGTACTGTCCGCAGGACGGCGTGATCAAGCTGAAATGGGGACCGTTCGCCCTGTTCTCCTCCAGCCGCGAGTATTACAAGGGACGGGTGAAGGGCGAGTTGCCGGACGGCACCGTCAAGCCGGTGAAATTCGTCAAGCGCGGCGAAGCCAATGCCTGAAGTGCAGCCCCTCGGCGAGGTGACGCTTGCCACGGTGTGGCTGCTCGGCGTCTCGATGGGCCTGACGGCCTGTACCGTCACCTGCCTGCCTTTCCTGGGGACCTGGGCCCTAGGCCGCGCCGGTGGGCGGTACGAGGCACTGGCCCACACGGCGACATTTCTGGCGGGCCGGGTCCTGGCCTATACCGTGCTGGCCTCCGCAGCCGGGCTGGCCGGCGCGGGCCTGGCGAAGGCGCTGGGCGGAAGTCTCGGCAACATCGCCATTGGTGCGGCCAGCATCCTGGCAGGGATTTGGCTGGTGGTTCGGCCCTCGGTGGGAGTTGCCCAGCCGGGAATGGCTCAGGTTGCGCCGGTCAGGTTCCGGCGACAGCCGGCATCCCGGCGTGACGGCTTGCCGCCGCTCTTTCTCGGTGCCGCGCTGAGCCTGACGCCCTGTACGCCCCTGGCTTCCCTGCTCGCGCTGGCGGCGAATGCCGGCAGCGGATACCAGGGCGCTGCCTATGGCCTGGCCTTCGGCCTGGGCGCAGCATTGACGCCGATGCTCCTGCTGGTGCCTCTGGCCGGACACCTGGGGCGCGAACTGCGCGCCGGCCGGGGCTGGCTGATCCATTGGCTTACCTGGGGGGCAGCGGCAGTTCTCGTCGTCCTGGGCCTTCGGAGACTTTTGCTCGCTTTCTAGCCAACGACGCTGACGCGAGAATGACGATGGGCAGCCGAAGCTGCCCATCTTTTCCTAGGTCGGCGAGAAGACTCGTTGCAACCTCAGGCGGCCAGCAGCCCCTTCATCTTCTGCAGCGCCTTCGCCTCAATCTGGCGGATGCGCTCGGCGGAGACGCCGTACTCGGCCGCCAGTTCGTGCAGGGTGGCGGCTTCCTCACCGTCCTCCACCAACCAGCGGCGCTGGACGATGGCGCGGCTGCGCTCGTCGAGACCCGCCAGGGCAGCCTGCAGGCCCTCGGTCTGCAGGCGGTCGCGCTCCTTGCGCTCGATGATGGCGGTCGGCTCGACGCTGCTGTCGGCTGCCAGGTAGGCGATGGGCGCGTAGCTATCCTCGTCGTCCTCGGCCGTCGGCTCCAGCGACACGTCGCCGCCGGTCATGCGGGTTTCCATCTCCACCACTTCCTCGGGCTTCACGCCGAGGGTCTTGGCGACTTCCTGCACTTCGGCGGGGCCGAGGGTGGAGAAGCCCTTCTTCATGCTGCGCAGGTTGAAGAACAGCTTGCGCTGGGCCTTGGTGGTGGCGATCTTCACCAGGCGCCAGTTTTTGAGGATGTATTCGTGAATCTCGGCCTTGATCCAGTGCATGGCGAAAGACACCAGACGCACGCCGCGCTCGGGGTCGAAGCGCTTTACGGCCTTCATGAGGCCGATGTTGCCTTCCTGGATCAGGTCGGCGTGGGGCAGGCCATAACCCAGGTAACCGCGCGCAACCGCGATCACCAACCGCAGGTGGGACAGCACCAACTGGCGGGCGGCGTCGAGGTCCTCTTCGTCGCGGAACCTACGGGCAAGCGCCACCTCCTCCGCTTCCGAAAGCATCGGCACGCGATTGGCCGCCTGGATATAGGCTTCCAAGCTGCCGGCACCCGACGGGACCGGAAAGCGCCCAAACGCTTCAGCGTAGGCTAATGCCTGCTTCGCAGGCGTTACGCCGGAGCTAAAGTGGGCAAGGCTTAAGGCTTGGCTCATAGGAACGTCCTCCTTCGAATCAATATTAGCACTCGTAAGCTTTGAGTGCTAATACTCTACCAAGTTCCCGAGGTTTTTTGTCAAGCTTTGGGGTCGGTCACGAAGGCGATCTTGACGATGCCGGCTTTCTGGGCGGCGGCCATGACCTCGGCGACGCGCTCGTAGCGAGTGGCCTTGTCGGCCCGCAGGTGGAGTTCCGGGTTGCCGTCGCGGGCAGCGGCGAGGCGGCCGTCCAGGGCAGCGGCGGCTACCGCCTCGCCATCCAGGTAGACCTGGCCGGCGGCATCCAGGGCCACCTGGATCACCTTCGGCTTGTCGTCCAGGCGGGTGGAATCCACCTTGGGGAGGTCGATGGGCACCGCCTGGTGGAACAGGGGGGCGGTGATGATGAAGATCACCAGCAGTACCAGCATCACGTCCACCAGGGGCGTGGTGTTGATCTCGACCATGGGCTGGCTGTTGCCGCCCTCGCTGAAGGAACCGAAGGCCATGATCAGGCCCGCTTCGCGCCGTCGACCACGTGCAGGCCGCCGCGGGAGCGGGCGCCGGTGGTCAGGTAGGCGTGCAGGTCGTGGGCGAAACCGTCCAGCTGGGCCATGACGATGCGGTTGGCGCGGGTGAAGGCGTTGTAGGCCAGCACGGCGGGGATGGCGACGAACAGGCCGGCGGCGGTCATGATGAGCGCCTCGCCCACGGGCCCGGCCACCTTGTCCAGCACCACCTGGGTGGCGCCCGATAGTCCCACCAGGGCGTGGTAGATGCCCCAGACCGTGCCGAACAGGCCGATGAAGGGCGCTGTCGAACCCACGGAGCCAAGAAAGGTCAGGCCGTGCTCGATGCCCGTCTGGGCCCGCACGATCTGGCTGCGCAGGGCACGGGTCACGGCTTCGCTGACATTCACGCCGGCGCCGATGCCGCGGCTGGCGTTCTGCTCGTGGGACTGGGCCGCCAGGGTGCCGGCCATGGCCAGTTGGGCGAAGACGCCGCTCTTGTCCTCGGCCTTCAGCTTTTCGATGGCTTCGGGCAGGGAGGCGGCGGACCAGAAGGCCGCCATCGCCGTGTCGTGGCTGCGACCCGCCTGCCACTGGCGGAAGCCCTTGCCGACGATGACCATCCAGGAGCCCACGGAGAGCAGCAGGAGCAGGACCGCCACGCTGTGGGTGACCAGATCCCCCTGGGACCAGAAATGGGCGAGACCGAGTTGGGATTGCATGGGAACTCCTAAGTATCCAGCTTGAAGACGATGGGTACGCCGACCCAGGATTCGACGGCTTCGTCGCCGCGCTTGGCGGGCACAAAGCGCCATTTGGACACCGCTTCGCGGGCGGCGGCGTCGAGGCGCGGGAAGCCGCTCGACTGTCGGATCTCCACTTCCAGCGCCGCACCCTCGGCGCTGACGCGCACGCGCAACTGGACCTTGCCCTCCTCGTTCATGCGGCGCGAGAACACCGGATAGACGGGCTTGGGGTTGTGCAGATAGTCGGCGTCGAAGCGGGCCGCGGTGACGGGTGCGGCGGCGGGCGGTGCCTGCACCGGCGGCAGCGCGGGCGGGGCGGGCGGCTGGGGTGCCACGGCGAAGCTGGCGGCGGCGGGCGCCTCGGCGGCGGCGGTCATAACGGGCGGCGGCGGTGCCGGCTTGCGCACGGTTTCGGGCTTGACGGGCTGGGGCTTGGGCGGCTTGACCACTTCCGGCACCGGCGGCGGCAGCTCGATGAGGCGCACCACCAGCTCCCGGGCAGATTGCTGCAACTGCGGATCGCTGGCCAGGCTGACGACGCCGGCGACCAGGGCGACGTGGAGCGCGGCGATCAGGGCGAAGCGCAACGCCCGCCGGGCCGCGGACTCGCGCGGCGCGAAGGGGTCCTGCCAGAGCAGACCTGGGCTTTCGGTCCCGATGCTCACTGAGCCACCTTTCCTGGCCGGTGAGCGGCGAGACCGTTACGCTCGATCCAGCCGGCGAGCGCCTCCTCGGCCATCAGACCGCTGAACGCGATTACCTTGTGGTTGGCGTCGAAAAGATAGGTGCGCGGTAGTTCGCCCCACCAGCGCTTGTCGATCTCGAAGCGGAGCTTCTGGGGTTGCGGATCGGCAAAGACCCATTGCTCTGCCTGACCCAGCCCCTGGCGGGCGGCGAAGTTCGCGAGCATGGCCGTCTCCGCGAGGGGATCGGTGGAGACGAGAACGACATCGATGCCGGGGTGGCGCTTCTTGAGTTCCCCCAGAGTCTTGAGCTCCTTCGGGCAATGAGCGCAATCGATGGACCAGAAGCTGAGAATGAACGGGCGCCCCTCGCGGACGGCACGAATCTGCGCATGGCTGCCGACCTCGAAGGGCCGTACCTCGGCTTGGGCAAGGCAGGTGACCAGCGCCAGCACAAGGAAGGTAAATAGCCTCACTCTTCCGTCTCCAGATCGAAAAGGCGGAATCCCTCCGAGGCCGTGTTCCACGCCAGCCACACCTTGCCGCGACCTGCAAGCAACAGGGGATAGTCGGCCGCCCCGGCTGTGACGGCACGCTTTGCGGCCCGGCTCCAGGTATCGCCCCGGTCTCGGGATGTCATGGTCTTGATCGTCATCTGCCGGCCGTCGAATTCCCTCCAGGCGAGAAACACATTCCCCTCCTGGGCCAGCACGGTCGGGTGGCCCGGCTGGGCATCGAGATCGCCGAAGGGCATCGCCACGGTCATCTGTTCGCCGACGATGCGTCGATAGAAGAGTCCGGGGTTGCCGGGCGCGCCGGTGAACCAGGCCAGATGGCGCGCACCGCGGCTGTCGATGGACAGGTCGCCGCCGTGGTGGGGGCAGCCATCGATCTTCCAGCCGTCCTCCGTCGCCCGTCGCGCCGGTTCGTCGAAGCGGGCGAGGGCGAAGTCGCGGATGCCGCCGTCGAAGATATGGCGCCAGAAGGCGACGGGCATACCGTCGCGGTCGGCAGCCAGTCCGACGCGGCAGCATTCGCAGGTGTGGTCGGCGAGCTTGCGATTGGGGGCGAAGCTGAGGCCGCCGTCGACGGACTCGGCGACATAGACCGCCGCGCCCTTGTACTGGGTGCCGTTGCGCTGGGCCGCCTCGATGTCGCGCTTGTCGAGCCAGGCCAGAGCCACGCGCCCGTCGGCGCCAACCGTAAGGGCATCGAAGCGGTGGCTGATGATTTCGCGGTTGTCGTTGACCGTGATCGGCTCGGAAAAGGTCTTGCCGCCATCGGAAGAGCGGCTGAAGCGGATATCGCCGGTCATCGGCCTGGTCAGTCCGGCGGTATAGGAAACGAACAGGGATTCGTCGCGTACGATCAGCTTCGGCCGGTTCTCGCTGTCGCCGAGCATGTCCTCGGGCGCGGTGTTGATCCGCACCGGTGGACTCATCGTCTTGCCGAGGTCGTCCGAATGGCGGGCGTAGAGATGGCGCTTCTCGTAATTCACCACCCACAGCCGGCCCTTCTCGTCGAAGGCTGCGGCGACGGCCGTCGAGGGCTTGGCGAGTATCTCCTTCCACATGGCTTCCCTGTCCGCCCAAGCCGGCAGGGCGGACAGAAGCCAGAAGAAGACTGCCGCAAGGACAGGGCGACGCATGATCGATCGGTCCTCAGAACGAGGCGCGCACGCCTACGGTCACGTTCATCGGCATACCCAGTGCCGGCACCTGGCTGGTCGACACGGTCGAGCCCTCGAACGCAGTCATGGTCAGTCCCTGGTCGAGGTACTTCTTATTGCCGAGGTTCTGGATGCTGCCGTACACGTCGAGGGACTTGCTCACTCGGTAATTCATGCCGACGTCCGCCAGCGTTGCCCCGTCGTTCCGCTGCGTATGGGCGGTGTTGTTCCAATAGGAGGGGAAGCGCTTGAGTTGCAGCGTGAGCTTGAGGGCGGAAGTTGCCTGCCAGCCGGCTCCCAGTGTTGCCATCCAGGCGGGAATCTGGCCCAGTTGGACGTTGGTGGGAGCCGCTGCACTGTAGTCGGAGCGGATCAGAAAGGCGCGGGTGCGGGTATATCCGCCGTTGAATTGCAGGGCTTCGCTGGCCTTCCAATTGGCGATGAGCTCGGCGCCCTTGATGACCGCGTCGCCGGCATTCACATACTGGTTGATTCGCTGCACGGTGCCGTTGTCGAAGCCGGTGCCGGCAATGGTGGCATGGCCGTCGCAGGCGCCTGCCGCACCGCTGCAGACTGGAACATAGTCGACGAAGTTCTTCAGCTTGTTGTGGAACAGCGTGAAGGCCACATCAAAGCCGGGACGGATGAAGTCCACGCCCACCTCCCGGCCCAGATTGTCCATGGGGATCAAGGAGGCGTTCGGTGCAAGATAGTTGGTGCCGGAACGCGTGCTGCGATACATCTGGTTCATGCCCGGTGCGGCGAAGTTCCGGTAAGTTGCCGCGCGGATGTCGAGGTCCTCGGAAATGAAGTACTTGAGGCCGAGGCGGGGATCGAACTGGGTGTACCGCTTGTTCGCCAGCGGGGTGCTCCTGGTGGCGCCGCCGGCGAGGGTGTTGTCGATGTTGCCATGTTGGGTCTGGAAGAAGTCCTCGCGCAGACCCAGCGTGACGTCCAGCGGGATATCGCCCGGCCGGTAGGTCCCCTGGACGAACAGACCCTGGAACCGATGTTCGGCACGGGCGACGATGTGGGCGATAGGGCCGGCGGCGCCGAAGAAGTTGTTGTTGTCATGGATCGTGATGCCGCGGAGGTCCAGCCCTGCCTTCACGTCCTTGATGCTGCCGAAATCCCGCTGATAGAAGATCGAGCCGCCCGCGCTGCGGTACTTCGCCTGCTCGATCTGACTCTGGTACGGCGTCATGGCCGTGGACGGCGCCATGATGTTGTAGGCGGCAAGGGTGGCAGCATTGGTGGTGTCCATTTCGCCGCGGTTGTACCAGCCGGCGACGTTGATGCTGCCGCCTGCTGATAACTTTGTCGAACCGCCGCCGCTGACCTGGTACATGTCCCAGGCATTGCGGGCGTTCTTCCAGAGGGCGCCCTCTTTTTTGGATTCGTGCCCGGTGAACTTCAAATGGTATTTCGAGTCCTTCGACGGTGTCAGGATGGCCGACAAGGAAACGTTATTGACCTGCGAAGAGGTTGCCACCATGTCCTGGTTCCGGTATTGGGCCGGCGTCTGGTGGTATCCGTCGCTTTTCGTGCCCCCGACGGAAATCCCGACTTTCAGTTTGTCCGAGGCATACAAGGTGGCCGCGACATCGCCGGTTGCCGTGTTGAAGCTGCCGTAGCTGGCGTTGACGCGCCTTTCCCCTGGCGCGGGATCGCGGGTGACGATGTTGACGATGCCGCCCATGGCCATGTTGCCCCAGAGACTCGTGGCACCGCCGCCGCGAATCACCTCGATGCGTTCGATGGCGTCCTTGGGAATCTGGCTCCAGTCGATGGTGCGGAAGTAGGGGTCGTTGGCAGGAACGCCGTCGACCATGAGCAAGGTGTTGATGGTGGTCACGGTGCCGAACCCCCGGATGCTGAAGACTTGGGAGGTCGGGTGCATCTGGGTGGTCGGCTGTTGGGGGGTGAAGATGCCGGGGATGCGGCTAAGGATCTGTTCGACGGAAGTCTGGGGCGCCTCCTGGATCTGTTCCCTGGTCATGACCGTCGTGCTCATGTCCATGTCTTCCAGCTTGGAGCCGCGGCCGACGGAAACCGTGACAGCGCCGAGTTCGGCTACAGGTTCATCAATAGGTGCTGCTTGGACAATCTGGCCTGCGGCTGCGATGGTGACCAGCGCTATTAGCTTGCGCTTGAATGGCAAATGCAACATGTCCTGCTCTCCTCATTTTTGAGGGGCGAGTTATAGCAGGCAGGACGGCCGCCACCGGTGCGGCATATTGTCGCGCACCGTGGCGATACGCCGCAGTCATGGATGGGAATGGCGATTGAGGCTGCAAGACCGCAGACTATTGCGACCGGCACCGTACGCCAGGCACCCATCGTTTGAATGCAGTCTGTTCCGCCAGTTTGCTGTGGCTATCCCCCCGACGCGAGCCAAGTTACCCGAGGCAGAGGTTTCGCGGCACGTCTCCGCAGCTCCGCCAGCACCTGGGCGTCGTTCGCGCGGGACTTCGCCAAGGCCTCGCGCCTTTCGCTGGCTTCGATCAACGCCGCGGCCTGCCTGCGCCAGGCCTGCATCTGCTCGTCGTGGGCGTGGGGTACATGGTGCCGCCGATGGCCGGTCAGCCAGCGATGGGCCTCCTCCGGGTCGGTAGTCACCCCTTCGCCGTTCAAGTACATGAGTCCGATCTGGTATTCCGAGATACGGTCGCCGAGATGGGCTGCATGCCGATACCAGCGCAGGGCTTCCGCGAAATCCCTGGCGACGCCGTCGCCGTGCTGGTGGATCACCGCGAGGTTGTAGGCGGCGTCGGCATTGCCTCGTTCCGCCCAGTGTTTCCATATGGCGGTTGCGGCGGCCACATCACCGTTCCTTTGCAGCTTGGCGGCGCGGCGCAGGTCCGCGTCGACGTCGTTGCTCGCGGCGGTGGCTGGCAATGCCAGGAAGAAGATGGCGAGAAGGCCCGCCAGGCTCAGGTTTCTTGTGGTTTTCATGGTGTCCGGCCTCGTTGGGAAAGCCGTTCCCGGCACTGGCGCCTGGCCGTGAGGTGAGGCGGGGAGCGCCGATGCGCCGGGAACGCTGCGCATCCTATAGGCCTGATCCCAGCATGGGAATTGGACAAATTGCCGCATGCGACATGTCGCCGCATGCGGCAATTGGCCGCGCTGGTGGAGGTCTGCCCCCCCATAGAATCGCCCCCTTCTTGCCACGCCAATCCAAATCATCGCCATGAAAAAGCAAGTTGCATTCGCTCTCCGTTCCGTCATGTTCGTCGCCGTCGCCGGGGCAATTCCGGCCTTGGCCGAGGAGATGAAGACATCTCCCGAGAAGCAGCTCGACAAGGTGCTGGTGACTGCGCCGGCCGAGACGGAACCGGCGGCCCATGGGATGGTCGGCGGCGACGCGCTCCGGTCCGGGACGGCAAGAACCAGCGATACGGCCTCCCTGCTCGATGGCGTGCCCGGCGTGAGTCTCTACGGCGCCGGTGGCATCTCCAGCCTGCCGGCCATCCACGGCCTGGCCGATGACCGGCTGCGCATCAAGGTCGACGGCATGGACCTGATCTCATCCTGTCCCAACCATATGAACCCGGCCCTGTCCTACATCGAGCCGACGAACGTGGGCAAGCTGAAGGTGTATGCGGGCATCACGCCGGTGAGCGCCGGCGGGGACAGCATCGGCGGCACAATCGTCGCCGAATCCCGCGCGCCGGAGTTCGCCGCGGCCGGCCAGGGCAGGCTGATGAAGGGGGAGGTGGGTGCCTTCTATCGCAGCAACGGCAACGCCCGGGGCGGCAACGCTTCCGCCACCTATGCCACGGAAGCATTCAGCGCCACCTACTCTGCGTCGACGGCCGAGGCGGGCAACTACAAGGCGGCAGGCGACTTCAAGCTGGCGACGGCAACCAGCCGTATCGGTACTCCGGTATCCCGCGACGAGGTGGCCGGGACTGCCTACGAAACGAACAACCAGTCTCTGAGCCTGGCATTGCGTGGCGACCGGCAATTGATTGAATTCAAGTACGCGAATCAACGGATTCCTTTCGAGTACTTTCCCAACCAGCGCATGGACATGACGCAGAACACCAGCAACCGTTTCAGCCTGGCGTTCACGGGACAGCAGCAGTGGGGTGTGCTGAAGGCCCGTGTCTATCAGGAGAAGACGAGCCACGAGATGGCCTTCGCCGATGCCAAGATGAGTACCCAGATGCCCATGAATACGGAAGGGAAAACCACCGGCGCGACGCTGAGCGGCGACGTTGTCCTTTCGGAGCGCGATACCCTGCGAATCGGCGGCGAGTACCAGGCCTACCGCTTGGACGACTGGTGGCCGCCTAACCCGGCAAGCACCAACATGTCGCCGGGCACCTTCTGGAACATTAACCATGGAAAGCGCGACCGGGCGGCCCTGTTCGGCGAATGGGAGAAGCAGGTCGATGCTCAGTGGATGACGATGCTGGGCGTCCGTTACGAGAGGGTGACCATGGATACGGGCGAGGTCCAGAACTACAACACGACCGGGGGCGCCCCCCATGCGGCGCGGCAAGCCGAAGCCACTGCCTTCAATGCCCTCAATCGCAAGAAGACCGACAACAACTGGGACCTGACTGCCCTGGCGCGCTATACGGCCAGCGCGACCCAGGATGTCGAGCTCGGCTTTGCCCGCAAGGTTCGCTCCCCTAATCTGTACGAGCGTTACACATGGTCCAAGTGGTCCATGGCGGCTGTGATGGTCAATACGGTCGGCGACGGCAACGGCTATGTCGGCGATGTCAATCTGAAGCCGGAGACCGCGCATACCGCGAGTGCCACCTTCGACTGGCATGCGCACGACCGCAACTGGGAGTTCAAGGCCACGCCCTACTACACCCATGTGACCGACTACATCGATGCTGTGGCGGTTGGCGCCGTCGGTGCCAATACGACTGCTTTTGCCGCGGACAATTTCAACGTGCTGCAGTACAAGAACCAGTCGGCTAGGATTTACGGTCTTGACCTTTCCGGCCGCATGCCGCTGGCCAGGAACGATCTCGGCGACTTCGGCCTGAAGGGCGTGCTCGGCTACACCAACGGCAAGAACCGGGATACCGGCGACGATCTCTACAACATCATGCCCCTCAACACCAAGCTGACGCTGACCCAGAAGGCCGGCGGCTGGGACAACGGTGTGGAAGTGGTAGGGGTGCAGGCGAAGACCCGCCTTTCCGACGTCCGCAGCGAAATCAAGACGCCCGGCTACAGTCTGGTCAATCTGCGGGGCAGCTATTCCTGGAAGCAGGTGCGGCTGGACTTCGGCGTCGAGAACCTGTTCGACAAGCATTACTTCCTGCCGACGGGGGGCGCCTACACGGGGCAGGGCATGACGATGGCCCTCCGGAGCCCGACCACCATGCCCTGGGGTGTTGCCGTTCCCGGCATGGGGCGCTCGGTCTATGCGGGGGTAAACCTCAAGTTCTAATGGCGGGGGGCGGTTCGAGGGAGGGGGGGGCTGCGACAACATGTCGCATGTTCCCGCCGCAGGGTTTGGCTTAGGATTCCTTCCACGCCAACACCGTTTCCGGGAGACGACCATGAGCCAGCCGCAAGCGAACCGCCAGGGTAACGACATCGAGATGTCCTCGCTCCTGCTGGGTGCGGGCTTCGCGCTGGCCTCCCTGATCATCCTGCCGGCGGTGGCCCAGCGCGTGGGGCTGGGTTCCAGCCTGACCATCGCCCTGCGCGGCGCCTTGATGCGGGCTGCCAACCGCTTCTAATCCGGTTTCGTCTTCCGACGGCCGTTCCGGTCAATTTCCGGGGCGGCCGTTTTTGTTATGCTCCGCCGACCCATGATCGCCCGCTTCCTGATTCTCGCCGCCGCGGCCCTGCTGGCCGCCTGTTCCGATTCCCGCCCGCCCGCCGGTGCGCCGGTCGGCGGCGACTTCGTCCTCCAGTCCGCCGCCGGTCCCTTCGACACCAAAGTTCATCGGGGCAAGGTGCTGCTGGTGTACTTCGGCTATGCCAACTGTCCGGACATCTGCCCGGCCTCCCTCAGTTATGGCGGCCAGGCCCTCAACAAGCTGTCGGCGGCCGAGCGGGAGCGGGTGCGCCTCGTCATGGTCAGCGTGGACCCGGAGCGGGATACGCCCGAGCGGCTGAAGGAATACACCGCCTTCTTCCACCCGGAGATGATCGGCGTCACCGGCACGGCCCAGGAGATCGAAAACGTGGCGAAGCTGTTCGGCGCCGGCTACGTGCGCCAGCCGACACGGCCCGACGGCAGCTACGCCGTCGACCACAGTTCCCAGACCTATGTGGTGGCGCCCGACGGCAAGCCGGCCGCCCGCCTGGATCTGGGCACGCCGGTGGACAAGATCGTCGATGCGGTGAGGAAGCTGCTTTGACCCGTCGTCCCTCCGCCGTCGCCTTCGTCCTTGCGGCCCTGGGCTTCGCCGCCGTCGCCGCCACCTTCTCCGATGCCGCCCGGCTGGCGCGGGAGCGCCAGCCCTTCCGCGGCGAGACCGCCGCCCTGGCGGCGAAGCTGGGGCTCACCGATCTCGCCCTGTTCACCGAGGCCCGCTACACCCGCCACCCGACCCAGGCCGACCTTCATTCCGCCTTCCAGGACCATCCCCTCGCCCTGGAGCATTTCCCCACCGGCTCCCTCGTCGTTCCCCGACCCCATGAACCCCTGGATCGAAAAACAGCGCAGCCTGATTGATTTCACCCTGGCGTCCCTGGCGCGGCGCAAGACCCGCAACCTGGGCCTGCTGGCGGTCTATGGGCTGCTGGTGTTCGTGCTGGCCTCCGTCATGCTGTTCGTCCATGCCCTGCGCCAGGAGGCCACGGCCATCCTGGACGGCACTCCCGAGGTGATCCTCCAGCGCATGGTGGCGGGTCGCCACGACCTGATCCCGCCGGGCTACCTGGAGAGGATCGGCCGCATCCGCGGCGTCCAGGCCAAGGAGGGCCGCCTCTGGGGCTACTACTACGACCCGGTGGTGAAGGCCAACTACACCTTCATGGTGCCGGGCCACGAGATCGCGCCGGGCACCCTGCACATCGGCCCCGGCCTGGCGCGGGAGCGGGGCCTGGCGCCGGGCAACACCGTGTCCTTTCGCTCCTATTCGGGACGGCTGTTCGCCTTCACCGTGGGCGCCGTGCTGCCCCAGAAGTCCGAGCTGGCCAGCGCCGACCTGGTGCTGCTGTCCGAGCAGGACTTCCGCGCCTTCTTCGAATACCCGGCCGGCCACTACACGGACATCGCCCTTTCGGTGGCCAATCCCCAGGAAGTACGCACCGTGGCGGCCAAGCTCGCCAACGCCCTGCCGGATTCGCGGCCCATCCTGCGGGAGGAGGTGCTGCGCACCTATGCCTCCATCTTCGACTGGCGCGAGGGCATCGTCCTCACCGTGCTGGCCGGCGCCCTGTTCGCCTTCGCCATCCTGGCCTGGGACAAGGCCTCCGGTCTCTCGGCCGAGGAGAAGCGGGAGATCGGCATCCTCAAGGCCATCGGCTGGGAGACCGGCGACGTCATCAAGATGAAGTTCTGGGAAGGGACCCTGGTGTCCCTGGCCGCCTTCCTGCTCGGCTACGTGGGCGCCTACCTGCACGTGTTCCGCTTCGACGCCGCCCTTTTCGAGCCGGTGCTCAAGGGCTGGGCCGTGCTCTATCCGCGCTTCTCCCTGACGCCGGCCATCGACGGCCTGGCGGTGGCGACCCTGTTCTTCTTCACCGTCGTGCCCTATACGGCGGCCGTGCTGGTGCCCATCTGGCGCGCGGCGACGACGGACCCGGATGCGGTGATGCGCGCATGATGCCCCGCTCTTCCCCGGCTCCTCTTGCGCGCTCGGGCCGGTGGGGTGCCCTGCCCCGCTCCATGTCACCCGTCGCCGGCCTGCGGCCGGCTCCTCCTTCTTTACTTACGCGGAGCAGGGCACCCCACCGGCCCGAGCCGATGCCGCGGTGGGTGTTTGCCCGTCTCAAACCACCGACGTATCCGGCCAAGGATGGCGGGTATCCGACTCCCGGAAGTAAAGGGGGAGGGCCGGTGCTCTTTCGGCCCGGAGGACATGGAGGGAGTCGGATACCCGCCGTCCTTGGCGTGCTCCGCAGCTGGTGCCGTCGGATGCGGAATCTTGTTCGGAGTCGGATACCCGCCGTCCTTGACGTGCTCCGCAACACTCACGCCTCATGCGTCGCGGAAGACGCGCAGCGTCATGGAGCACCGACATGATTGAACTGACTTCCATCAAGAAGGCCTTCAACGAGGGCAAGCCCAACGAGTACTGGGCCCTGAACGGCATCGACCTGGCCGTCGAGGCGAAGAAAGTGACGGCCCTGCGGGGCCCCAGCGGCTCGGGCAAGACCACCATGCTGACCATCGTCGGCTGCCTGGCGCGGCCCACGGCCGGCCGCGTGAAGCTCAAGGGCGAGGACATCTCCGGTCTGCCCGAGCGCTTCCTCACCGAGATCCGGCGCCAGAGCTTCGGCTTCGTCTTCCAGCAGTTCAACCTCATCAAGGGCCTTACGGCCATCGACAACGTGATGCTGCCCGCCGCGCCCACGGGCCAGCCCCATCGCGAGGTGCGCGAGAAGGCCGCCGCCCTGCTGGAACGCCTCAAGCTCGGCCACCGCGCCGCCGCCCGCGTCGAGTGGCTCTCGGGCGGCGAGCAGCAGCGCGTCGCCATCGCCCGCGCCCTGGTGAACGACCCGGAGGTGGTGATCGCCGACGAGCCGACGGCCAACCTGGACACGGCGCTTTCCAAGCAGTTCATGGACATCCTCGCCGAGTTGAACGCCGAGGGCCGCACGGTGCTGCTCACCAGCCACGACCCGCTCGTGGTGGAATCGTCCACCGTCCATCGCGTCGTCAATATGCGCGACGGGCGCATCGTCGAAGGCTGACCGTGCTGTTCCAGCCCGCCATCATCGCGCTGTTAATGGCTTCGGCCTTGGGGGTGGCGATGCTGGCGGCTGCTGCGCCCTTCGCGGTGCAAGTGATCCGCCGCTGGGACATCCGCAGCGGCTCGGAACTCCAGCTTGCCCTGGAGCGCCGCACCTATCTCTTTTCCACCCTGGTGACCTTCGTGCTGGCGATCCAGCTCGTGGCCCTGCTGCTGTTCGTCTTCAACGCCGACCGCATGGCAGTCATGTTCGTCGGCGCCATGTGCGCCGTCGGCACCCTCAACGCCAATGCCTACGGCTTCCCCGCCCTGCTGGCCCAGATGGCCCTGTTCTTCCTCGCCGCCATGTGGCTGGCGGTCAACCATGTGGACACCCGGGGCCGGGACTACCCGCTGGTGAAGATCAAGTACGGCCTGCTGGTCGCCCTGCTGCCGGTGCTGGCGACGGTGCTGGGGCTGCAGTGGCAGTACTTCGCCAACCTGCAGGCGGACGTCATCACCTCCTGCTGCGGCAGCCTGTTCTCGGGGGAGGCCAAGGGCCTGTCGGGCGACCTCTCGGCCCTGCCGGCCAAGCCCGCCCTGATCGGCTTCTACGCGGCCCTGGGCATCGCCATCGCCGCCGCCGGCCATACCGCCTGGCACCGTACGTTCGGCTACGCGACCGCCGCAGCGAGCGCCGTGGCCTTCGCCGCCGCCATCGCCGGCACGCTCTCCTTCCTGTCGCTCTACATCTACGAGCACCCCCACCACCACTGCCCCTTCTGCATCCTCAAGCCCGAGTACGACTGGCAGGGCTACTGGCTCTACGTGCCCCTGTTCGCGGCCACGGCGGCGGGTCTTTCCGTCGGCGCCATCCAGCCCTTCCGGCGCGTGGCGAGCCTGGCGGCGGTGATCCCCGCCGTCACCGGACGCCTGGCGGCGGTGGCGGCCTGGGGCTTCCTGCTGTTCGCGGCTGTCGCCTCGGTTATGATCCTGCGTTCCAACCTGATCCTCATCGAATGAAGCCCTACATCCTCCTTCTCGCCCTCGCCCTGACCGCCTGCGGAGGCGGCGAACCGGCCGCCAAGCTGAACGTCGGCGGCATGGCCCCCACCTTCCAGACCTATCGCCTCGACGGCGGTCCGGCCCACTTCCCGGCTGCCTACGCCGGCAAGCCCGTGGTGATCCGCTTCTGGGCCGACTACTGCAAGTTCTGCGAGGGCGAGATGCAGGCCATCGAGGCCGTGTTCCAGCGCCACAAGGCCAAGGGCCTGGAGGTGCTGGCCATCAACGCCGGCCAGGACAAGGCCACGGTGGAAGCCTTCGTCAAGAAGATCGGCATCACCTATCCGGCCCTGCTGGACGAGAAGTCCGCCATCGCCAAGCAGTACGGCGTCGTCGGCCTGCCCACCACCTATTTCGTTGACGCCAAGGGCATCGTGCGCGCCAAGGTCGTCGGCGAGGCCGACGAGGCCACTTTCGAGCGCCATGCGCTGGCCCTGCTGAAGTGAGCGATCCGAACAAGCCCTGCGAGCTTTGCGCCCTGCCGGTGGGCGTCAAGCCGTTTGCCCTCGTTACACCGCAGAAGACCTTCGAGTTCTGTTGCGAGGGCTGCAAGGGGATTTACCAAATGTTGCACCAGATCAATGAAACGCCCTCCGGGGCGGGCCAGAATGCCGATACGAAGTCCTAAAGGGAGATTGCCATGTTGATGGAAGAAGCCGCAAAACACGCCGCCGGCCAGATGCCCGGCATGATGGGGGGAATGATGGGCAACATGATGTCCAACCCCATGGCCCACGGCGCCATGATGGCCGCCACCGGCTTCGCCGCCGGCCGCGGGCTGGTGGGCGGGACCTTGCTGCGCAATCCGCTGGTGCTGCTGGCGGGCGGGCTTGCCGCCGGTTACCTGCTGCACAAGTACCAGAAGGAGATCGTGCTCGCCGTGACCAAGGCCACGGGCATGGGCAAGGATTTCGTCCTGGAGCAGAAGGAAAACCTCAACGACCTCGTCGCCGAGGCCCAGGAAACCGAAGCCCAGGCGGGCAAGCCGGCCGACGCGGCCTGAGCTTGGATGCCGTATGAACGCTGAGGAACTGGCGGGCCGCGTCGCCGTCCGCCACCGGGAGGCCGGGCATCTGCGCCTCGAATTGCCGCCGGAGTTGTGCCACGCCCAGACCGCGGGTCTCGTGGACGCCAGCCTGCGGGAAGTGGAGGGCGTCTATCGCGTCGACTTCGACCTGGCGTCGCGGCGTTTGTCGATTCGCTTCGATGCCCATGTCTGCAGCGTCGGCCAGGTGGCGCGCCAGCTCAAGGAACTGATCGCGGCGGTGGCGCCCCATCTGCCTGCCGTCCAGGCCGCGGCGCCGGATGCCGCGGCGGAGGGTGAGGCGACTGCCGGCACTCAGCCCCAGGATGTCGGCCTGCGCGTGCGGGAAGCGGTGCGGGCCCTGGCAGTGCGGGTCAACGCGGCCCTCGACGTGCTGCGCAATCCCGGTGTTACGCCACCCGAGGGCTCGCTGCAGGCCAAGCTGCAACCCGTGATCGCCAGTGCGCTCACCGAGAAGGCGATCATCAACTTCCTCAACGACCTCGTCGCCTTCTATCTCATCAAGGCCCACTGGGAACTGATCTCCCAGCGTTGGCTCAAGGACCCGCTCAAGTACCGCAACGCCTGGCTGACGGTCTTCTATCTCGTCTTCCTGCTGGTGCGCTACCGCAAGCAGGCGGCCAAGAAGTGACGGAGCCGCGCAACTTCCGCATCGCCCATCGCCTGACCCGGCGCTTGCGCCTCGTGGCGCCGGCGCTGGTGAAGCAGCAGGAGCGCTGCTACCTGCTGGAAATCCTGCTGCGCAAGCATGGCGCCGTGAAGGACGTGCGCATCGTGCCGGACATCGGCTCGGTCACCCTCCACTACGCGCCGGCCGAACTGGCCGAGGAACGGCTGCTGGCCCTGGCCGACGCCGTCATCGGCAACATCGCCTCCGCCCCGCCTCCGCCACCCCCTGCCGCTCCCGTGGCCGACGGCCCGGTGCAGGAATGCAACGTCGCTGTGGAGGGCATGACCTGCGCCTCCTGCGCGGCCCTGATCGAAATGTCCCTCAACCGGGACCCGCGCATTGCCGGCGCCAGCGTGAACTTCGCCGCCCAGACGGCGACGGTGCGCGGCCAACTGGCCCGCGACGACGTCTTCGCCCTGGTGAAGCGCATGGGCTACGAGCCGCGCCCCATGGACACCCTGGCCCAGCGCCGCCTGCTGGTTGAGCGCGAGAAGGCCCGGCTGGCCGAGGCGAAGCGACGCGTGATCCAGGCCGCCTGGCTCACGGCGCCGGTGATGGTGTCGGGCATGCTGATGCACCAGTCCCCGGTCCTGCGCCTCATGGAGCTGGCCCTGTCCTCCGCCGTCCTGTTCGGCAGCGGCAGCGACATCTTCAAGAAGGCCTGGGCCCTGGCGCAGCAGCGCGAGGCCAACATGGACACGCTGATCGCCGTCGGCGCCGGCGCCGCCTACGCCTACAGCCTGCCCGGCGCCCTGCGCACGCATCACCACGTCTATTTCGAGTCGGCCGCCGGCATCGTCGCCTTCGTGCTGTTGGGCCGCTATATGGAAGAGCGCGCCAAGGGCAAGGCGTCGGAAGCCATCCGCAAGCTCATCGAACTCCAGCCCGAGACGGCGATCCGCATCACTGCCGCCGGCGACGAGACTGTGCCCATCGACGACGTGCAACTCGGCGACGTGCTGCGCGTGCGTCCCGGCGACAAGGTGCCGACCGACGGCGTCGTCCTCGAAGGCGGATCGAGCGTGGACGAATCCATGCTCACCGGCGAATCCCTGCCCGTCGCCAAGGGGCCGGGCGATGCCGTCGTGGGCGGCTGCATCAACGGCAACGGCGCCTTCACCCTGCGGGTCACCGCCATCGGCGGCAACACGGTGCTCGCCGGCATCGTCAAGCTGGTGGACCACGCCCAGGGCAGCAAGCTGCCGGTGCAGAAGCTGGCGGACCGCATTTCGGCGCGCTTCGTGCCGGCCGTCGGCGTCGTCGCGGCGGCCACCTTCGGCGGCTGGCTGCTGGCCGGACATCCGGCGTCCCGGGCCCTGGCCCACGCCGTCGCCGTGCTGCTGATCGCCTGTCCCTGCGCCCTCGGGCTCGCCACGCCGACCGCCATCATGGTGGGCACCGGCCAGGCCGCCCGGCGCGGCATCTACATCCGCAACGGCGAGGCCCTGGAAACGGCATCCAAGCTCACCACCCTGGTGTTCGACAAGACCGGCACCATCACCGAGGGCAAGCCCGTCGTCACCGATTTCGTCGCCGTCAAGGGCACGGCGGAGACCAAGGTCCTCGGTCTCGTGGCCGGGGTCGAGGCCCATTCCGAGCACTTCCTGGCGAAGGCCATGAACGCCTACTGCCGCTCCCGCGGCATCGAGCCCACGCCGGTGGCCGACTTCGAAGCCTGGCCCGGCCGGGGCGTGCGCGCCCACGCGGAGGCCGGCGAAGTGCTGATCGGCAACGCTGCCCTGCTGGAGGCGGCCGGCATCTCCATCGAACGCCAGAGCGAGCAGGCCGACGCCTTCGCCGCCCAGGGCAAGACGCCGGTGTTCGTCGCCCTCGGCCACCGCTGCGTCGCCCTCTTCGCCATCGCCGACCGGCCGCGCGAGGGGGCGAAGGAAGCCATCGTCCTGCTGCACCGCCTCGGCCTCAAGACCGTCATGGCGACCGGGGACGTGGAGGCGGCGGCCAACCATGTGGCGCGCGAGGTCGGCATTGATCGCGTCGTCGCCCGCGCCACGCCGGCCCAGAAGCTGGAGATGATTCGCCAGTTGCAGGAGGCCGGCGAGAAGGTCGGCATGATCGGCGACGGCATCAACGACGCGCCGGCCCTGGCGGCGGCCGACGTGGGCTTCGCCATCGGCGGCGGCGCCGACATCGCGGTGGAATCCGCCGACGTGACCCTGGTGGGCGGCGACATCGCCCGCGTGGCGGCCGGCATCGACCTTTCCCGCCGCACCATGGCCATCATCCGCCAGAACCTGTTCTGGGCCCTGGGCTACAACACGGTATCCATCCCCGTCGCCGCGGCCGGGCGCCTCAACCCGATGATCGCCTCGGCCGCCATGGCCCTGTCGTCCGTGTCGGTGGTGACCAACTCCCTGCGGCTGCAAAGGCGGTAGTAGGCGCCTGCCGGCGATCCGGCTAAACTTCGGCATTATTCGTATCGAGAACCCCGACCGGCCATGCCGACCCTCGACAGCCTGCGCAGCAGGCGCTCCGAAATCATCGCTGCCGCAAGCCTCCACGGGGCGCACAACGTCCGCGTGTTCGGCTCGGTCGTCCGTGGCGACGATACCCCCGAAAGTGACATCGACCTGCTGGTGGACTTCGATCCGGAGCGGTCCTTGTTCGATCTGGTCGGGCTGCAGCTTGAGATCGAATCCCTGCTGGGGCGCCGGACCGATGTGGTGACGGAACGCTCCCTCAGCGCCTATCTGCGTGACCGCATCCTCGCCGAGGCCCGGCCCTTATGAAGGACCGCGGCGTGTTCCTGCGCCACCTGGCGGACTGCCTGCAGCGTATCCGTGAGTACACCGCCGACGGCCGGGAGTTGTTCTTGCAGGATCGCAAGACCCAGGATGCGGTCATTCGGAACCTGGAGGTGGCGGGGCAGATCGTCAGGGATATCGGCCCCGAGGCCTTGGCTGCCGAGTGCCCGGAGATTCCCTGGGTACGGATTGCCGGCGCCCGCAACATCCTTGCCCATCAATATCTCGGTGTCGATCTGTCCCTGGTGTGGAACATCGTCGAACACGACCTCGCCGCACTCGAAGCCGCCGTCGCTCGGCTGCTCGCCAAGTGATTCCGTTGATGCCCGTTACCCAACTTCGCGAATACGTGCAGACAAAGGGGATGGTATCGAGGCAACGCCAGCCCGGACTGGGCCCCCGGTAGGAGCTTCGCATTGGACCACTCGCACCACCAGCACATCGCCGAGTTCTCTTACTGGCTCGCCTTCATGACCGGGCTGCTGGGCAGCGGCCACTGCCTGGGCATGTGCGGCGGGCTGGTGTCCGGCTTCTTCATGAAGCTCGGCGCCAAGGGCGTGTCGCCCTATCTGGCCTATCACGGCGCCCGCATCTCGGTGTATGCCCTCGTCGGCCTCGTCGCTGCGCTGGTGGGCACGGTGCTGGTCGCCACCGGCATGGTGGGCCTCGCCCAGGGCGTGCTGCAGATCGTCGCCGGCCTCATCGTCATCCTGCTGGGCCTGGACCTGCTCGGCGTTTCGCCGGTGCGCAACTCCGTCGGTTTCGCGCCCATCGCCTGGCTGCGCGGGCAGTTCGTCGCGGCGACGCAAAAGGGGCCGGTGGTCGGCGCCGCCATCGGCGGCGCCATCAACGGCCTGATGCCCTGCTCCATGACCATGGCCATGGCCGTGCAGGCCACCACGGCGCCCTCGCCACCCGAGGGCATGCTGCTGATGCTGGCCTTCGGCGCCGGCACCCTGCCGGCCATGCTTTCGGCCTCCTTCCTGTTCGGCCGGCTCGGTCCGCGGCTGCGGGGCTGGCTGCTCAAGGGCGCGGCCCTGTTCGTCATCGCCTTGGGCGTGTCGACGCTCTGGTCGGGAATCCGTTTCTATCTCGTCATGTACAAGCTCGTGCTCTAAGGCTGCGACAACATGTCGCAGGGACTACATATTCGCGGGGACTAATATTGCTCTGCAGTATTCCAACCCCAGAAAGGAAGCCATCATGGATCGCCGCGATCTGCTGAAACTCTCCCTCGCCGCCGGTGCCGGCCTCGCCACCGGCGCTGCCCAGGCCCAGGCCCCCGCCTGCGCCGCCGACGGCACGCCCGCCCAGTTTGTGCCCAAGCGCCCTGCGGACCCCAAGGCCGCCGAGAACGACATCGAGAAATTCCCCAAGTGCCCCTACTGCGGCATGGACCGCAAACAGTTCCACCACAGCCGCATGCTCGTCCAGTACAGCGACGACCTGCCGGACGGTACCTGCTCCCTGCACTGCGCCGCCATCAGCCTGGCGGTGAACGTGGACCGGGAGCCCAAGGCGATCTACGTGGGCGACAACGCCGCGGCCGGTGAGCCCAAGCCCCTCGTGGAAGTGGGCAAGGCCACCTTCCTGGTGGGCAGCAGCCTCAAGGGCGTGATGACCAAGCGCAGCAAGGTGGCGTTCGGGACGGCCGATGCGGCCAAGGCCGCCCAGGCCGCCAACGGCGGCGAGCTGGCCGGCTTCGACCAGGCCCTGGCGGCAGCCTATGCCGACATGGCGGCCGATGTGTCAATGATCCGCAAGAACCGCGAAGAGCGCCGCAAGCGCATGATGGAACAACAGCACAAGGGATGAAGCGCCTCCTCATTGCACTGCTGTTCGCTGCCTGGGCCTCCGTTGCGGCGGCCCAGGCCGTGCCGAAGCCGGGACAGAAGGACCTCTGTCCCGTCTGCGGCATGCTGGTTGCCAAGTATCCGAATTGGGTCGCCAGCGTGGTCTGGAAGAACGGCCACGCCCACCACTTCGACGGCGCCAAGGACATGTTCAAATTCCTCCACGAACTGCCGAAGTACGCGCCCGGCCACAGGCGCGAGGACATCGCCGGCATCTACGTCACCGACTTTTACAACCTCGGCAAGGTAGATGCGCGAAAGGCGCTCTACGTGACGGGCTCCGACGTGCTCGGCCCCATGGGCCACGAGTTCGTGCCGCTGGCCTCCAAGGAGGACGCGGCGGACTTCATGAAGGACCACAAGGGCAAGCGCACCCTGGGCTACGACCAGGTCACGCGCGAGGCCGCCGCGGGGCTCGACGAAGGGAAGTTCTGACCGGTCGCCGCCCTGCGACAGGATGTCGCGCGGCGATATGTCCTATTGGTGTGCCGGCTTCCCGCCAGCATAATCGGCACCACCCCAACCCTAGGTGCAGAGCCGATCATGCTTCCGAGAAAGCACGTCCTCGTCGTCGAGGACGATCCCGATTTGGCACGCGTGCTGACCCGCGCCTTCCGTGCCCGCCGGCTGGAGGCCGTCTCGGTGCGCGACCCCGACGAGGCCATCGCCGCCGCCCGGCAGCAGCCGCCGGACTATGCGATCCTCGACCTCAGGTTGGGCGAACGTTCCGGCCTCGCCCTCATCCGTCCCCTCAAGGCCATCAACCCGGCGACACGGGTGCTCGTGCTGACGGGCTACGCCAGCATCGCCACCGCAGTGGACTCCATCAAGCTCGGCGCCTGCCACTACATGGCGAAGCCTGCCTATATCGACGAGATCATCCGTGCCCTGGGACTCGAAGACGGCAGCACGGCGAACGAGGGCACGGCAGTACCGGAGGGCAAGCGGGGATTCGGCGACCTGGAGTGGAAGCACATCCAGCACACCCTGCGCCGCCACGGCGGCAACATCTCCGCGACGGCCCGCGTGCTGGGCATGCACCGCCGCACCCTCCAGCGCAAGTTGACGGCCCAGGGCAAGGAGATGGTCGAGGCCGTCAGGCAGCGGGCTTCCCGTCGCCGCGTGCCGCCGTCCACCGAAGGCTGATCGCCGTTTGGAACCTGTCTCGACAGGCCGTGTGAATAGGCCTATTCCACGTCCCTGACGACCCGCAAGCCGAAATCCCCGGCGCGGAAGCCCGGCTTGAAGCCGAAGCGCAGGGTGGCGCGGCTGTACTGGGGGCCGCTCAGCCAGGAGCCGCCGCGCAGGATGCGGCTGGCGCATTCGCCCGTTTCCCAGGCCGAACCGTCAGCCGGCGCACCGGCGTAGCTGGCGTGGCTGCAATCCTGGGTCCATTCCCAGACGTTGCCGCTCATGTCGTGGAGGCCCCAGGCGTTGGCCTGCTTCCGGCCGACCGGATGGGGATTGCCGTACTCGTTGCCGTACCAGGCCACCGGCTCGGCGCTGTCGCCGCCGCAGAAGTCGTTCCCGCCGCCGGCGCGGCATGCGTATTCCCATTCGGCCTCGGAAGGCAGCCGGTAGGTCTTGCCGGTTCTGGCGCTCAGGCGCCTGGCGAATTCCCGCGCATCGTGCCAACTGATGTTCTCGACCGGGCATTCGGGGCCGCATTCGGCGAAACGGCTCGGGTTGGCGCCCATCACGGCCTGCCACTGGCCCTGTGTCACCTCGTGCCGGCCGATGGCGAAGCTGCGTAGGGCGACCGCATGGGGCGGACTGGTTTTCGGCTGCCCCGCAGCGCCCATCGTGAAACTGCCGGCAGGGATGACCACCATTTCCGGGCAGTCCTCGCAGTCCTTGATGGAGGCGGCCTGGGCGCTGCCGAGGCCGACGATTGCCAGCAGCGTGCAAAGACCCGTGGTCCGCATCATTTCTCCCCCGACGGTTTCCTGGCCGCCCGGCGGCGCCGCTCCTCCCGGTTCCGACGCATGCGGTCCACATCGTCGGCCAGGTCGGCGAAGGAGACTTTCATGGCCCTGGCGAAGTCCATCAATTCCCCGCCATGGGCCGCCTGCGCCGCCGTTGCCGCCTCGGCGCTGCCGTAGGCTACCTTGCTGTTCCAGGTCATGACGCCGGGCAGCCTGCTGCCGACGAGGAAGGTGGCCTTGCCAACCTCCACGAGGGGACGCGGCTCCTCGTCCGTCGCGTTGTCGCCGACCCAGATGGCCTTCGGGTCCAGGGACAGGTTCAGCGCCAGGCTGATGGCGGCGCAATGGATGGAACAGAGGGGATCGGGCAGGTCGTTGCTGAACTGGATCAGCATGCGCGAGCTGTGGTTATAGCGGCGGTCCATGCCGCAGTAGGGGCAGGTCGGATACTTCTCGATGTCGTTCTCGTGGGGCGCCGGATCGGGGGCTTTCTTCGGCAGGAACTGGGCCGGCGTGCCGTCGGTGGGCTTTTCGCCGGCGGCGCGGGCGGGCAGGGCCGCTCCCGCGCTGGCAGCCAAGGAGAGTTTGAGCAGTTCCCTGCGTTTCATGATGGGCTCCTAGAAATCGGCGCTGACCGCGACCTTGAGGCTGCGGCCTTCCTGGTAGGCGTTGGCGTAGGCGTTGGAGGACTGGTAGATGACGTAGGCCTTGTCGAACAGGTTGGAGACTCCCACGTCGAGCCGGATTTTCTGCGCCGTTGGCGTCCAGCTCAGGAACAGGTCGTGCACCGCATAGCCGGCGCGGCGCCGGAGCACCGTGGCGTCATAGTCCTGGGCGCCGATGAGGGTGCTGTTCCAGAATGCCGACAGGCCATGCTCGGGGAGCTTGCGACGTACCTGCAGGGACAGCTTGTCCGGCGGAGAGAACAGGCCGTCGCGGTTATCCATGTTCGTGACGCGGACGCGCCCGAAGCCCAGATCGTATTGCCACAGGCCCTGCTTGTAAGTGGCTTCCAACTCCGCACCGGTACGGCGGGCATGGGGGATGTTCTGGTACTGGTATTTGCAGCCGGTACCCGTCACGGGGCAATTGGTGGAAATTTGGCCGATGACGACGTTGCTGATGAGGTCCTTGATGTCGGAACGGAAGACGGCTGCCCGCAGCTTCAGGGAGTCGCCCGGGGCCCAGAGTCCCTGCCATTGGGACTTGGCACCCAGTTCGTAGGTCTTGTCGATCTCCGGCCGCAGGTCGGCGTTGGGGTAGAACCAGGAGAAGATGCCGACCTGGGAGTTCTGGTACAGCTCCATGACGGAGGGCGCTCTGAAGCCCTCGCCATAGCTCCCGTAAGCCATGAGGCCCGAGCCGCTTTCCCAGGCCATCGTCGCCTTGGGGGAGACCCGGCTGGCGCTGTTCTCCTTGAGGATGCCGGTGGTGGCCTTGTAATGGTCGTAGCGGAGGGTCGGCGTGGCCTTCCAGCCGCCGCCGAGGGCGATCTCGTCCTGGGCGAAGAAACCCATGCCCCGGCGGTAACCCGGTGCGTTGACGGTGCTGGTGGTCGTGCCGGATCTTGCGTCCATCCGGTCCGAGAACAGGTCGGCGCCTGCCAGGAGGCGGTGGTCGCCGAGCGTCAGGTCTACTTGCCCTTTGGCCCCGTCGGTCTTCGTTCGGGTGAGGTTGTAGCTCGTCGTCGCGGCGTTGCCGTAGTTGGGGTCGATTCCATAGGGATCGACGGCGACCGACAGGAAGCTCTGGTAGACGCTTCCCTCGATGCGCGGTTTGTCGGTGCCGTCGAGGCCGCCGTATTCGGCCTTGATCACCGTGTTGTACTGATTGACATGGGTCGGTTGCAGGAAGGGGATGGCCACGTTGAACGGATCGGTCGTCAGCTTGTAGCGCTTGACCTGCGGATTGTTGGGCGCGAAGTTGTCGCTGTCGTAGAACTGGTGGGAGAACTCGACGCGTGATTCGCCGTTCGGGTTCAGGCCGAGCTTCGCGAGCCCGGTGATCGAGCCGCCGTCGTTCGGGGCCAGGTAGCTGCCATCCGGCAGCCGCACCTTGTTCCAGCTATGCCTGCCTACCGCCACCAGCGCGTCGACGACTTCCGTGGCCCCATAGGCCCGCGCGTTGAAGTGGGTCGAGTTGTCCGCCGTGGCGCGCCCGATCTTCACGCCGCCGCCCGCCCCCTTGCCTTCGTCGAGCAGGTCCCGGGCGGAAATCGTCGTCAGGGACATGACCCCGCCGTTGCCGCCGCTGCCGTACAGGGACGACGACGCCCCGCGCAGCACTTCGACCTGCTTGAGGAAGTAGGGGTCCGAGTACAACGGCGCCTTCATGCCGACGCCCTGGAGATCGTTCTGCCGGGCGCCGTCCAGCAGCAGGGTCACCGAGGCACCCTGGGCGCCCCGAATGGTGGGGATGAGGGCATCCAGGCGGGGGCCGCCTCCCATCTCCACGTTGGGCATGGCGCGGACGACGGGCTGGATGCTCGTCGCCTGGGCTTCATCGAGTTTCTCCTGGTCGGCGACGCTGACGGAGGCGGGTGTCTTCGCGATGGGCATCCGGGTCTTCATGGCGACCACCGAGACCTCGGACAGCACCGGTTCCGCAGACCCTGCCCGCGGCTGCGCCATGGCTGCCACGGCGAAGGTGCCGGCCCCCCGCGCCTTGGCCTCCAGCCCGCTGCCGGCGAGCAGGGCACGCAAGGCTGCGTCCGGCGCATAGCTTCCTTTCAGCGCTGGTGCCTGCCTGCCCTTCACCAGTTCGGTCGAGAACAGGATCTGGATGCCCGTCCGCTGGGCGAGTTGCCCGAGTGCGGAGCCCAGGTCCTGGGCAGGCACGTCGAGGGCGACGGCCTCGGCGTGGGCGGTGCAGACCAGCGTTGCGGCCACTACAGCGGCGCAGAGTTGGCGATGCGCAGTACGGAGGGCGGGCATTTCGGAGTTCTCCCCAGTTCGATACGGAATCAGGGGTAGACGAACCAGACGCCGGATCACCCAACCTGCGACGGCAAAATACTTCTGAAGCGCCGAAGAAGCGCGGGTCAGCGGGCGAGGGCCGACGGGGAAAACTTTTCCCTTGCCGGCGCCGAGACGAGCTCCAGGCGTCCTTCGCGGCGTACGGCGCGGACGGCCAGGCCCTGTTCGATGGCCCAGACGAAGCCGGCGGCATCCTCGATGCGGAAGACGCCGGAAACCTGCAGCCTGCCCAGGGCCGGTTCGGCAACGACGATGGGCTCCCGGCGGTAGCGGTTGGCGCGGGCGACCGCCTCGGCAAGCGGTGTGCGGTCGAACACCAGCCGCCCCTCCCGCCAGGCGAAGAGCGCCCCGGCGTCGATGGGGGTCGGCTGCCCGAGTTGCGCCGCCGTCATGGTGAGGCCCTGGCCGGCCACGATCCGGTGCGGTGGTTCGGCATTGCCGCGGGAACTGGCCTCCACCTCGCCTTCCGCCACCGCCACTGTGGTGCGGCCGTCCCCGTCCAGGCGTACGCCGAAGCGGGTGCCGATGTCCACGATGCGTCCGGAAGGTGTCTCGACCTCGAAGCGACGTTCGGGGCGGTGGGGGATGTCGAACCAGGCTTCGCCCCGTTCCATTGCCACCCGGTGACTGTCGCGCCGGACGTGGATGGTCGCGGCGGAACCGACATCGAAGCGCAGGACGGTGCCGTCGGCGAGACGGACCTCCTTGCTTTCGCCGGCCTGGGTGGCGACGTGGATGAGCTGCTCGGGCCCCTCCCAACCGGCTCGCCAGCCCAGGCCGACGGCGAGCAGCAGAGCCGCTGCCGCAGCCAGGATGGGCCGCCATGGCAATTGCCGGCCCGGCGGAGGAAGGGTCTCGGATCGGACAGCCGGGTGGTCGGCCAGTCCGCCCACCGCCTCCCAAAGGGTGCGCAGGTCCTCGAACTCCTTGCGATGCCTGGCGTCGGCGGCGAGCCAGGCATCGAGCTGCCGGCGTCCTTCGGCGTCGAGACCGCCGGATTGCCGGCGGGCCAGCCAGTCGGCAGCCTGTTCGCGGATGGTGCCGGTCGGCGGAGGATCGGTTCGGCTCATCGGTCGGAGCTTACGCGTCGGCAGGCGGGCTTGCCAAGACCGGCGCGATCAGTTGGAGGCAGCGTCGTCCAGCTGCGTACGCAGATGCAGAAGGGCCTTTGCGATGTGCCGTTCCGCCATCTGCCGGGAGATGCCCATGCGCTGCGCCACCTCGACCTGGGAGAGGCCGTCGAAGCGGTTGAGCACGAAGGCGCGCCGGCATTGGGGCGGCAGTTCCCCCATGGCGGCGGCGATCCTGTCCAGTCGTTGCTTGGCGGCGGCGATGTCTTCCGGATCGGGAGCGGTCGATGGCATGTCGTCGAATTCCTGCGGAACGGCTTTCTCCTGGCGCTGCCCCTGCCCCCGGTGGTGGTCCACGATGAGATTGCGTGCCATGCGGTAGGCAAATGCCAGCGGGTTGCGGATGACGGCCCCGTCCTGGGCCGAGAGGCGGACGAAGATCTCCTGGGTCAGGTCGGCAGCCGTGTCGTCGCAGCGCAGCCGGGCGGCGATGAAGCTGCGCAGGTCGCCGGCATGGCGAAGGTAGAGATCGAGAAGGAAGCTCTTGCGCGACATGCACTCGGCGACCGGGGCGGCAAATGTGGAAGGAGTCCCCGACGCGGACGGCTTGGGCGGAGGTGAGACGCTGGCGGCCGGAAGCAAGGGGTAGCGCCGGGAACAGGGCGCATCCTATGCGGTGCCCGGGCGTTATGGAATATGGCAAATTGCCGCAGGGGGCAGGCGTCGCCATCCCGCTCGCCGGAGCGTCCCGCCGGCGGGCTGCCATTCGGCTGCGCGCTAGGAATAATCCGACAGCAAAATCGGATAGCGCCCAATTTCCTGTCCCGGGAAGGATTGCTAGCATCGGCAACGCCTCGAAGAACGAGGCGACACTCCTCATGACATCGCGGGAATCAGCGTGAGCAACGTTTCCATCCAGGATCTCAGGACCATCCCGTTCTTCGCCGGACTGCCGGATCGCCTGCTCGGCATCATCGCGAAGGCCAGCGTCGAGAAGCCCTATGAAAAGGAGATGGTCGTGTTCCTCAAGGGCGATCTTCCCAAGGCCCTGTTCGCCGTCGTCGCCGGTACGGTGAGGCTGGCTTGCCAGTCGCCGAAGGGGGAAGAGAAGGTCATCGATCTGCTGGGGCCCGGACGGTTGTTCGGGGAGTCGGCGCTGTTTCTGGATTCCCCCTATCCTTGCATGGCGGCTGCCACGACGCCCGTCCGCCTCCTGCAGATCGATGGCCGCGTGCTGCTCGGACTCCTCGACGAGTCGCCCGTCCTGATGCGGCGTCTGGCGGCGAACCTGTCCCAGGGCATCGTGAACGTCGTCCGCACCATCGAGGATTACCGCACCCTCAGACCCCACGGGCGGCTTGCCCGCTTCCTGCTGGACGAGCGGGACGACGCTCAGCCGGCCCATGCCCCCGTGACGCTCCCGGCGACGAAACACGTCTTCGCCTCCCTGCTCGGCATCACCCCGGAGTCCCTGTCGCGGGTCATCCGCGACCTGGCGGAGGCGGGTGTGATCGAGAACCGGGGCCGCAGCGTCAGCATCCTCGACGGCCACCGCCTGGCGGCCCTGGTCTGCTGAGTCCGCTTGCCGTTGCGCCGGCCGGGCTCAATCCAACTGCAGGTTGTCGGCGAAGGCCAGCGCTTCGATCTGGGCGCGGTTGATCCGGTCGGCGTCCAGGCCCAGCGCCGCCGCCTGGGCGGCCAGCGCCGGCACGTCGTCCTGCTCGCAAGCGAGCGCCAGGGCGAGCCAGGGAGCGTAGGGGCCGGCGCGGCGCAGCAGGGCGTCGGCGATGGCTTCCGGCAGGTTCATCTCGGCGAGCACGGCATCGATCTTCGAGCCGAGCAGCACGTCGAGGAGGGAGAAGGAGCCGGTGATGAAGAGGTTGTCGAGTTGGCCCCGGTCGATGCTGTCGGCGGCGGCGAGCTCCATGAATCGGCCGCGCACGATGGAGGTCTGCATCAGGGCCGGGGCGGCGGGGTCGCGGCTGGCGGTGACCAGCAACAGCGATAGCCACTTGTTGAGCTTGTTGTAGCCGATCAGGGTGACGGCGTGGCGGAAGGACTGGATCTGGTTGCCGAGTCCGAAGCCGGCGGAGTTGATGTAGCGCAGCAGCTTGAAGGAAATGCTGATGTCCTTCTTGAGGGCGGCTTCGATCTCGGCGACTTCGGCGTTCTGGCGCACCAGGTTCAGGATGTGGATGATCTGGGCGTGGCCGGGGTTGAGCTTGTTCGCCATGGCCGGCAGGCCGTGGAGGAAGAACCAGCCGGCGGCGCCGGAGTAGCCGTTCTCGACGGCGTCGCCGAAGGTGCCATGGTTGGCAAGGTTCGTGGCGAGCGGTGTGGCGGGTGCGTGGTCCAGTTGCGGATGGCGGCTCGCGTCCGCCAGCGCGAAGCGGAACTTGGGCGTCTCGGGCAACGCCATGCCCGGGGCGTAGTCGCCCAGGCACAGGGGCGTGCCGCCGGCGTCGAGTTGCGCCGCGAGGGCCTGGCCTTCAACGCTGGCGAAGACGGGGGCGGGAAATTCCAACAGGGCGTTGGCGGGCGGCTGCCAGTCCAGCAGCGCGTCGTCGGGGGCGGCACCCTGGAGGCCGACGATCACGTTGCGCGTGGTCGGCCAAGTATCGGCGAGGCCGTTGAGGGCATCCACCGCCTCCCGTGCCGAATCGGCCCGGACGATCAGCCGTGAGGCCGTCGTCGCCATCTGGCGATTGACGATCGGCTCACGGCGGACCCAGGCGCTCATTGGGGCGCGAAGCTGAATACGTCGGCGAAGAACTCCTCCGCCGGCAGGCCGCGGGCGCAGAAGTCGCGCTTGGCGGCCTCGATCATGGCGGGGGCGCCGCAGGCGTAGACCTGGAAGGCCGACAGGTCTGCGTGGTCCTCCAGCACGGCCTGGTGGGCGAGGCCGGTGCGGCCGGTCCAGGCATCGGCGGCGGCCGGCTCGGAGAGCACGGGCACGTAGCGGATGTGGGGGTGCGCGGCGGCCCAGCGCTGGGGCAGTTCGGGCAGGTAGAGGCCGGTCCGGTCGCGGGAGCCCCAGTAGAGCGTCATGGGTCGCGCGATCTTGTTGTGGATGGTGTGCTCGACGATGGCCTTGATGGGCGCGAAACCGGTGCCGCCGGCCAGCAGGATGATGGGTTTCTGGGAAAGCTCCTGCAGGTGGAAGCTGCCGTGGGGGCCTTCGATGCGCACGATATCCCGTTCCTTCATGGCGCCGAAGACGTGGCCGGTGAACTGGCCGCCGGGCACGAGGCGGACGTGCAGTTCGATGAACTCGTCGTCCTGGGGCGCGTTGGCGATGGAGAAGGCGCGGCGCTTGCCGTCCTTGAGCAGGAATTCCACATACTGCCCGGCGAGGAACTGCAGGCGCTCGTTGGCGGGCAGCTTGAGCTGCATCAGCATCACGTCGGGGGCCAGCTTCGCCAGCTTCTGCACGCGGGCCGGCAGGGTCTTCACGGGGATGTCGCCCTCGGCGGCGGCCTCGCGGCATTCGACGACGAGGTCGGAGCGGGGCTTGGCGCAGCACATCAGGGCGAGGCCGGCGGCGCGTTCCTCGGCGGTGAGGGCGTGGTCCTGGGCGGGACCGTGGTCGAAGTCGCCCTCCAGCACCTTGCCCTTGCAGGCGCCGCAGGCGCCGTTGCGGCAGCCGTAGGGCAGGTGGAGGCCGGCTTCCAGGGCCGATGCCAGCAGGGTTTCGTCCTCAAATCCCTCGAAGCTGTGGCCGCTGGGCTGGAGGGTGACCTGGAACGCCATGAGATAATCCCTGCATGAGAAGGTTATTGATCGTCGGCTGCGGCGACGTGGTGCGTCGCGTCCTGCCTGAACTGGTCCGTCGCTGGCGCGTCTATGCGCTGGTGCGGGAGCCGGATGCGGTACTACGCGCCCTCGGCGTCGTGCAGCTCCGCGGCGACCTGGACCGGCCGGCGACTTTGCGTCGCCTTGCCGGGCTCGCCCAGGCGGTGCTCCACAGCGCGCCGCCTGCCGATTCCGCCGATTCCGACCTCCGCACCCGCAGGCTGATTGCGGCCTTGCGACGGGCGGGAAGTCTACCACGCCGCCTTGTATACATCGGGACGAGCGGGGTGTACGGGGACTGCCGCGGCGAGCGCGTCGCCGAGACGCGGCGCCTGAATCCGCGCTCGGCCCGCGGGCGCCGCCGCGCCGATGCGGAACGCCAGTTGCGCGCCTTCGGCCGCGAGTCCGGCTGCCGCGTTTCCATCCTGCGCGCTCCCGGCATCTACGCCGCAGACCGCTTGCCCCTGGACCGCCTGCGGCGCGGCGACCCGGTGCTGCTGCCCGCCGAGGACAGCTACACCAACCACATCCACGCCGAGGACCTGGGGCGCGCCTGTGTCGCCGCCCTGGAGCGCGGCTACGCCAACCGCTGCTACAACGCCAGCGACGACTCGGATCTGCCCATGGGCGACTGGTTCGACAAGCTGGCCGACGCCTTCGCCCTGCCGAGGCCGCCGCGGGTGACGCGGGCCGAGGCCGAGCGGCGCCTGCCGGCCGTCATGCTCTCGTTCATGAGCGAGTCGCGGCGTCTCGACAACACCCGTCTCAAGCGCGAGCTGGGCCTCGCGCTGCGCTACCCCACCGTCGACGCCGGCATCGCGGCGGCCCTAAGGAAATCCTAGGATGAAGCACTTCCTCGAATCGGTTGGGGTGCGCGCTCGGGCCGGCGGGGTGCCCTGCCCCACTCCATGTCACCCGTCGCCGGCCTGCGGCCGGCTCCTCCTTCTTTACTTGCGCGGAGCAGGGCACCCCGCCGGCCCGATCCGATGCAGCCGTGGGTGTTCGGCCAGGTCAAACCACCGGCGTATCCCGCCAAGGATGGCGGGTATCCGACTCCCGGAAGTCAAGGAGGAGGGCCGGTGCTCTTTCGGCCCGGAGGACATGGAGGGAGTCGGATACCCGTCGTCCTTGGCGCGCACCGCAATACCCCGTTTCATGCGGCGCGGAAAATGCGCAGCATCATGGAGTCACTGACATGCTTTGGCTGAAAGCCTTCCACATCTTCTTCGTCGTCAGTTGGTTCGCCGGCCTGTTCTACCTGCCCCGCGTGTTCGTGAACCTGGCCATGGTGCCGGCCGGCAGCGATGCCGAGCGGGAGCGCCTGCTGCTGATGGCGCGCAAGCTCTACAAGTTCGTCACCCCCATCGGCCTGCTGGCGGTGGTCACCGGCCTGTGGCTGTGGTTCGCCTTCGGCTTCGGCGGCGGCTGGCTGCACGTGAAGGTGGCCCTGGTGACGGTGCTGCTGGGCTACCACTTCTACTGCGGACGCCTGCTCAAGGACTTCGCCGCCGGCCGCAACACGCGCAGCCATGTCTGGTATCGCGTCTTCAATGAAATGCCGGTATTTCTTCTTCTCGCCATCGTGATCCTCGTCGTGGTGAAACCCTTCTGATGGAAAATTTCTACGCCCCCTGTCCGCGCGGCCTCGAAGCCCTGCTGGCCGACGAACTCAAGGCGGCCGGCGCCGAGTCCATCGTGCCCGGCCACGGCGGCTGCGCCTTCCGCGGCAGCTGGGAGGCCTGCTACCGCGCCAACCTGGAATCGCGCATCGCCACGCGCATCCTCTGGAAGTTGGCTCAGGGTCCCTACGCCAAGGAGGATGACGTCTACCTGCTGGCGTTGAAGCGGGACTGGCCCAAGCTCTTCAGCGTGGACAACACCCTGCGCGTCTATGTGACGGCCCAGCGTTCGCCGCTCAAGAGCCTGGAGTTCATCACCCTGCGCGTCAAGGACGCCGTCTGCGACCGCTTCCGCGACGCCTGCCTGCGCCGGCCCAGCGTGGATACGCGCAATCCCGACGTGCGCATCCACCTCTTCCTCACCGACCGGGAAGCGACCCTCTACCTGGATACCTCGGGCGAGCCCCTCTACCAGCGCGGCCACAAGATCGCCAAGGTGGAAGCGCCCCTCAAGGAAAACCTGGCCGCCGGCATCCTCAGGCTGGCGGGCTGGCAGCCGGGCATTCCGCTGCTGGACCCCATGTGCGGCAGCGGAACCTTCCTCATCGAGGCCGCCCAGATGTCCCTCGCCGATGCGCCGGGTCTGGGCCGGGAGCCGGGGGACTTCGGTCTCGAACGCCTCGCCAACTTCGACGCCGCCCTCTGGCGCCGCCTGCTGAAGGAGCTGGCCGAGCGTCGCGTCGAGGCGAAGCGCCTGCCGATCTGGGGCTCCGACATCGCCGCCGACGCGGTGGCGCGGGCACGGCAGAACCTGGCCCACGCCGGCTTCGACGACCTCGTCACCGTGGAACGGGCCGACCTGCTGGAGCGCTCGCCGCCGGCGCCGGAAGGCATCCTCGTCGCCAACCCGCCCTACGGCGAGCGCCTCGGCAGCGGCGAGGAACTGGCGTCCTTCTACCCGCGGCTGGGCGACGCCCTCAAGAAGCGCTATGCCGGCTGGCGCTGCTACCTGCTCTCGGCCGATCCCCAGCTGCCCAAGCTCATCGGCCTCAAGGCGACCAAGCGCACGCCGCTTTTCAACGGCCCCCTCGAATGCCGGCTGTTCGAGTTCATCGTGGTTGCCGGCACCAACCGGCGTCCGGATGCCGGCCGTCTATAATTGACCCATGCCCCTGCCACCCCTGATTCCGGCCATCATCGGCAGCATCATCGAAAGCGCCGCCGAGCAGATGATCAATCGGCCGACACCGCCGCCCGTGGTGCCGGCTGGTCCGGTGGTGGGCATGCTGCGCACCCTGCCGGCCAATTCGCTGGTGGGGGTGATGGAGCCCCCCTCCCTGGGGATCGTCCAGATCAGCGGCCAGACGCTATCCCTGTCGCCGGCCGCCCAGATTCGCGACGAACGCAACATGCTGGTGATGCCCACGTCCATTCCCGCCGCGGTGCCGGTGCGCTTTACCGTCGATCCCGCCGGCGCGGTGCAGCGCATCTGGATACTCACCGCCGCCGAACTCGAAGCCTCCCTGCAGGCACGTTGAACCTATGACCAAGAAAGTGTTCATCCGCACCTTCGGGTGCCAGATGAACGAATACGATTCCGACAAGATGGCCGATGTCCTCGCCGCCGGCGAGGGCACGGTGAAGACCGACAATCCGGAAGAGGCGGACATCATCCTCTTCAACACCTGCTCGGTGCGCGAGAAGGCCCAGGAGAAGGTGTTCCACGACCTCGGCCGCATCAAGCACCTGAAACAGGCGAAGCCCGACCTCGTCATCGGCGTCGGCGGCTGCGTCGCCAGCCAGGAGGGCGACGCCATTGTGGCGCGGGCGCCCTTCGTGGACGTGGTGTTCGGCCCCCAGACCCTGCATCGCCTGCCCCAGCTCATCGCGGCGCGCCGCGCCTCGGGGCGTGCCCAGGTGGACGTTTCCTTTCCCGAGATCGAGAAGTTCGACGCCCTGCCGCCGGCCAAGGTGGAGGGGGCGTCGGCCTTCGTCTCCATCATGGAAGGCTGTTCCAAGTTCTGCACCTACTGCATCGTGCCCTTCACGCGCGGCGACGAGGTCTCGCGCCCGGTGGCCGACGTGTTGGCGGAAGTGGCCGGCCTTGCCGCCCAGGGCGTCAAGGAAGTGACCCTGCTGGGCCAGAATGTGAACGCCTACCGCGGCGAACTGGATGGGGATGTGGCCGACCTGGCCTTCCTCATCGAGACCATCGCCGAGATGCCGGGTATCGAGCGCATCCGCTACACCACCTCGCACCCCAACGAGATGACCCAGCGCATGTTCGATGTGTATGCCAAGGTGCCCAAGCTGGTGTCCCACCTGCACCTGCCCGTGCAGGCCGGCTCGGACCGCGTGCTGGCGGCCATGAAACGCGGCTATACGGCCATCGAGTACAAATCGGTGGTGCGCAAGCTGCGGACGGCGCGGCCCGACATCTCCCTGTCGTCGGACTTCATCGTCGGTTTCCCCGGCGAGACCGACGAGGATTTCGAGAAAACCATGAAGCTCATCGAGGACATCGGCTTCGACACCAGCTTCTCCTTCATCTACAGCCCGCGCCCCGGCACGCCCGCCGTCGAGATGGACGACGACACGCCGGCGGCGGTGAAGTCGGCGCGCCTGACGCGCCTGCAGAAGCGCATCGAGGAGCAGGCCCAGGTGATTTCGAAGGCCATGGTCGGCAGCGTCCAGCGCGTGCTGGTGGAAGGCCATGCCAAGAAGGACGCCGCCGAGTTGTCCGGTCGCACCGACAACAACCGGGTGGTGAACTTCGCCGGCAATGCGCGCCTGATCGGCCACTTCGCCGAAGTGCGCATCGTCGCGGCCCTGCCCCACAGCCTGCGCGGCGAGATCGTGACGGGGGAATCATGAGCACCGCCAAAGCCAAGCCCGTCGAGGTGGCCCTGCGTCCCCTCGACAACGAGCGCCTCGCCAACCTCTGCGGACCGCTGGACGAACACCTGCGCCAGATCGAGACGGCCTACGACGTCACCATCGCGCGGCGCGGCGAGCACTGCCGCGTGTCCGGCGACGCGGCCCAGGCGCGGCTCGCCGGCCAGGCCCTGCAGCACTTCTACGAACTGGCGAAGGCGCCCCTGTCCATCGACGACATCCAGCTCGGCCTTGTCGAACTGCGCAGCCGCAGCCAGGCGGCGCAACCGGCCGCCGGCCTGCTGACGCGCAAGTCCGACCTCCACGGCCGCACGCCCCACCAGGTCCAGTATCTGCGCCAGATCCAGGAACACGACATCACCTTCGGCATCGGGCCCGCCGGCACCGGCAAGACCTATCTCGCAGTCGCCTCGGCGGTGGATGCCTTCGAGCGGGACCAGGTGCAGCGCATCGTACTGACGCGCCCGGCGGTGGAGGCCGGCGAGCGCCTCGGCTTTCTGCCCGGCGACCTGGCCCAGAAGGTGGACCCCTATCTGCGCCCGCTCTACGACGCCCTCTACGACCTCATGGGCTTCGACAAGGTGGCGCGCATGTTCGAGAAGCAGGCCATCGAAGTGGCGCCGCTCGCCTACATGCGCGGGCGCACGCTCAACCACGCCTTCATCATCCTCGACGAGGCCCAGAACACTACGCCCGAGCAGATGAAGATGTTCCTCACGCGCATCGGCATCGGCGCCAAGGCCGTCGTCACCGGCGACATCACCCAGGTGGACCTGCCCAAGGGCCAGAAGTGCGGCCTCATCGAGGCGCGCCGCATCCTCGCCGACGTGCGCGGACTGGCCTTCACCGACTTCGACGCTTCCGACGTGGTGCGCCATCCGCTGGTGGCGCGCATCGTCGCTGCGTATGAGAAGCACGGCAATGAAAAGTAGCGCGCCGCGCAAGACGGCCGCACGGCCGGCGAAGCCGCAGCTTTCGTTGTCGGTGCAATATGCATGCAACAATGAGGCCGTACCCTCGCGGCCTTTCGTGCGCCGCTGCGTGCAGGCGAGCCTGGAGCGCCCCGCCCAGGCCACCGTGCGCTTCGTCGAGGCCGACGAGGGCCGCGCGCTCAACGCCGACTACCGCGGCAAGGACTACGCCACCAACGTGCTGTCGTTTCCCTACGAGATCGAACCCGTCGCCCTCGGCGACCTTGCCATCTGCGTGCCCGTGGTGCTGCAGGAGGCCGCGGCGCAAGGCAAGACGGCCGACGCCCACTTCGCCCACCTGATCGTGCATGGTATGCTGCATTTGCAGGGCTACGACCACGAGACCGGCGCCGCCGATGCCGCGCGCATGGAGGCGCGGGAGCGGGAAATCCTCGCCCGCCTCGGCTACCCCGATCCCTATTGATCGCAATACGACCGCATGGACCCTTCCAGTAGCAGACCGACCCTGATCGAGCGCCTTTCAGCCCTGCTGATGCGCGCACCCGAAGACCGCGAACAGCTTCTCCAGCTTCTCCACGGCGCTTACGAGCGCAACCTCCTTGACTCCGACGCCCTCACCATCATCGAGGGCGCCCTGCAGGTCTCCGACATGCAGGTGCGCGACATCATGGTGCCGCGTGCCCAGATGGATGTCATCGACGTGGCCGAGACGCCCGAGCAGATCGCCGAGAAGGTCATCGGGGCGGCCCACTCGCGCTTCCCGGTGATCGGCGAGAATCGCGACGATGTCATCGGCATCCTGCTGGCCAAGGAGCTGCTGCGCTATTTCGCCGGCAAGGAGTTCGACCTGCGCGACTCCCTGCGGCCGGCGGTGTTCGTGCCCGAGTCGAAGCGCCTCAACGTGTTGCTGCGGGAGTTCCGCGCCTCGCGCAACCACATGGCCATCGTGGTGGACGAATATGGCGGCGTCGCCGGCCTGGTGACCATCGAGGACGTGCTGGAACAGATCGTCGGCGACATCGAGGACGAATACGACTTCGACGAGGCGGCCGACAACATCGTCCTCGACAACATGGGGCGCTACCGCGTCAAGGCCACCACCGAGATCGCCGACTTCAACGAAGCCTTCGCCACCGCCTTCCCCCACGAGGATTACGACACCGTCGGCGGCCTCGTCATCCATACCCTGGGCCGCCTGCCCAAGCGCAACGAGACGGTGCAGATCGGCGGCCTGCGCTTCCAGGTGCTGCGCGCCGACAGCCGGCGCGTGCATACCCTGCTCGTCGATCCCCAGCGCGACCTCGGCCTGCTGGAAGCCTGACGCCGCTCCGCGCGGGCGGCTATTCGTAGATCACCACTTCCTCGTCCTTGCCGTCGACGGTCTCCGTCGCCAGCCGGAAGAGGCCAGGGCCGCGCTGCTCGTTCATCAGCTTGCGGCGACCGCCGATGGTGACGGATACGCCGGGGAAGACCGCGCGCTTGACGACGACCGTCGCCTTGTCCGCGCGCTTCAGTTCGGCCGCCATGGCTTCCGCCTCGGCCGTCGCGTCGGCTAGCTCCTTCTCGGTCTTGTCGTAGGTGAGATGGGCCTTCGTCAGCATGTCCAGGCGGTCGGTCCGCGCCTGCAATACCCGCACCACCTTGTCGAGGTCGTCGAGGGCCTTGCGCTTCGCCGCGATCTCGGCGTGCTTTTCGTCGAGGGCTTTTTGCAGGAGCGGGTTCACGCCGATCATCACGTGGGTCGCCCCGGTGCCGGGGCCGCCGAGGCAGACGGCGGTGATGCCCAGGGTGGCGCGCACCGTGCCGCCGAGGACGTGGCCCTTGTGGCCGCCCTCCCGCCCGATGATCACCCGCTCGATGGCGGTGACATCCGACTGGACGACGGCCTCGTCCACGTAAACGGAGAGTTCGGCGAAGATGAAGGCGTTCTCGATGTGGTGGGCCCGCACGTTGGCCTTGGCGCGGATGCGCGCGCCGGCGAAGGTCTTGTCGGCGCCGCCGCCGCCCTGCATCTGGTGCTTCTGGCCGACGATGCCGCCCTTCGCCACCACGTCGCCGGCCGCCTCCACGTCGGCCGATTCGATGATGCCGTGCACGATGACGTCGCCGTCGGCCTTGATCTTCATGCCGCCCTGGACATCGCCCTTGATCTCGACGGTACCGACGAAATCCACGTTGCCCGAGGCCAGATTCACGCTCGGCAGCACCAATACGGGCTCCACGCTGAGGCCGTCGCGGCCGAGCACCGGCTGGCCGGGGATGGCGGCGACGAGCAGGTCCATGTCGTTGGGGGCGAACTGCACGCCCTGCATGCGACCGGAGAACTTGGCGTCCTTCGGCGGACGCACTGCGATTTCGGCGCCCAGCACCGTGCGGCCGGGCTGGCCGGGCTGGGGCGGATGCCGCCGCATGAGGGGAGTATCCACCTCCACGGAACGGATGAGGCCCAACTCGCGGAAGTCCACACGGCCCTTGGCGTCCTCGACGGGATGGCGTATCTGGTTGAGATTCACCAGCAACTCCATGCGTGCGTCGACGGCCGGCTGGGGCGCCTGCCCCCGGGCGACTTCGGCAGGCGTGCCGGGGTTGGCGACCGCGGCCTCGACTGCCGGCGGTTCGATGCCGAAACAGACGCCGCGCTGGGACAGGGCCATCATGGCGTCGGCGACGTCCACCTCCTTGCCGTCGTGGGCCGGGGTGACCGTCAGCGTGGCGCTCATCCGGTCCGCCGCCACGTCGACACGATAAACGGCGTCCCGCAACTGGCTACCCGCACCGGGGCTGTGGTGGCCCGTGGCATGACCATGGGTGTCTCTGGGAAAATCGGAGTGTGATGACACGAGCGTCTCCAAGGCAGGGTGCATAAAATAGCGCACCTTCTCTAACCGCTAACCAGCTTCCCTCCCAGCATAGACCCTTGTCATGACCTTTTCGTATTTCCCGCTCCCATGAAGCGCCGCCTGCCGGCCGCCTTCCTGCTGGGCGCCGCGACGGTGGGGGGCTTCGAGCCCTTCGGCCTGTTTCCGCTGCCCTTCGTCACCCTGGCCCTGCTGTTCCGCCTGTGGCGCGGCGCCACGCCGGCCCGTGCGGCCAAGCTCGGCTTCGCCTGGGGACTGGGCTTCTTCCTCGCCGGCGTCTCCTGGGTCTATGTGAGCCTCAACGTTTTCGGCGGCATGGCGCCGCCCCTGGCCGCCGTCGCCACGCTGCTGTTCTGCGCGGCCCTGGCTGGCTACCCGGCTATGGCGGGCTACGCCTTCGCACGCCTGCGGGCGGGCAGCCCCGGCCGCGACGCCACCCTGGCGGCCGGCCTGTGGGCCGGCACCGAATGGCTGCGGGGCTGGCTGTTCACCGGATTCCCCTGGCTCAGCCTCGGCTATTCCCAGACGCCGCCCAGCCCCCTGGCCGGCTTCGCACCCCTGCTCGGCAGCTACGGCATCGGCCTGCTCCTGGCCCTAGTGGCGGCGATGTTCGCCTTCGGCCTGCCGCGGCGGCGGCTCGCCCTCGCGGCGGTGCTGGTGTTCGGCGCCGGCCTGCTGCTGCGCACCGTCGAATGGACCACGCCGGTGGGCGAACCGCTGCGCGTCAGCCTGCTCCAGGGCAACGTGCCCCAGGGGCTGAAGTGGGACCCGCAGCGGCTTTCCCTCTCCCTCGACACCTATGCCCACCTGGCACAGCGTTATCCGGCGGACCTGACGGTGCTGCCGGAGACGGCGATCCCCCTGTTCTTCCATGAGACGCCGCGGGCGCTGCTGACGGACCTGACGCAGCACGGGCCGGTGCTGCTCGGCGTGGCGGTACGCACGACGGCGGGGGGCTACACCAATGGCGCCGTCGCCCTTGCCCGCGACGGCGACAGGGGCTTCGACGTCCAGGCCTACGCCAAGCAACACCTGGTGCCCTTCGGCGAATACGCGCCGCCGGGATTCGCCTGGTTCTTCCGCTTCGCCAGCATTCCCATGTCGGACTTCACCGCCGGGCCGCCGGACCAGCGCCCCCTGGCTGTCGCCGGCCAGAAGATCGCGCCCAACATCTGCTACGAGGACCTGTTCGGCGAGGAGATCATCCGTGCCCTGCCGGAGGCCACGCTGCTCATCAATCTCTCGAACACGGCCTGGTTCGGTGATTCCCTCGCCCAGCCCCAGCATCTGCAGATCGCGCGCATGCGCGCCATGGAGACGGGGCGGCCCATGCTGCGCGCCACCAACACCGGCATGACGGCGGCGGTGGCGCCCGACGGCAAGGTCTTCGCGGCCCTCGCCCCCTTCAGCACCGGTGCCCTGGTGGTGGAGATCCGCGGCTACGGCGGCGTGACGCCCTACGTGCGCTACGGCAACACGGCCGCCCTGACGCTGGCCCTGCTGGCCTGTCTGCCATGCCTGCGGCGGCGTCCGCGCGCCGCCTGACGCGGCAGTCCGCAAGCCGTATACTGTCGCTCCATCGCCGACCGAGATGGCGTCGGCGCCAGCAACCCAGGAGCTATCCCGTGGATTCCCCCTACATCGAGTGGTCGCCCGCCATGGAACTCGGCCATGCGACCGTCGACCGCCAGCACAAGCAACTGTTCGACCTGGCCGCCTCCCTGGTGCAGGACGCGGACCACCTGCGCGTGATGCGCACCCTCGCCACCCTCAGCGAATACGTGGTGGTGCATTTCCGCGACGAGGAACAACTGCTCGCCGACATCGGCTATCCGGGCCTGGAAGCCCACAAGCAGGCCCACGACGCCTTCCGTAACCGGCTGGCCCGGCTCTACGGCAACGCCGGCGGCATGAGCCTGGACAGCATCGCCGCCGAAGTGCGGCAACTGGTCAACGACTGGCTGGCCAACCACATCCTCGTGGCCGACCGGGAATACGCCGCCTACCTGCCGGCTTAGCCCGCCGCCGCTTTGTTTACGCCGGCTGCGGAGGCAGCGGGAACCCTGTAAAATCGCGCCTTTGCGACTTATTGCAGGGTTCTTCCATGGCCGCATCGAAGCCAAGTTTTCAGGAGATCATCCTCCAGCTCCAGACCTTCTGGAACCAGCAGGGCTGCGCCCTGCTGCAGCCCTACGACATGGAGGTGGGCGCCGGCACCAGCCACACCGCCACCTTCCTGCGGGCGCTGGGCCCCGAGCCCTGGAAGGCCGCCTACGTGCAGCCCTCGCGCCGCCCCAAGGACGGCCGCTACGGCGAGAACCCCAACCGCATGCAGCACTACTACCAATACCAGGTGGTGCTGAAGCCCGCGCCTGCCAACATCCTTGAGCTCTATCTCGGCTCCCTCGAAGCCCTCGGCTTCGACCTGAAGAAGAACGACATCCGCTTCGTCGAGGACGACTGGGAGAACCCGACCCTGGGCGCCTGGGGCCTGGGCTGGGAGGTCTGGCTCAACGGCATGGAGGTGACCCAGTTCACCTACTTCCAGCAAGTGGGCGGCATCGACTGCAAACCCATCACCGGCGAGATCACCTACGGTCTGGAGCGCCTGGCCATGTATTTGCAGGGCGTCGAGAACGTCTTCGACCTGACCTGGACCGAAGGCAACGGCACGCGACTGAGCTACGGCGACGTCTATCACCAGAACGAAGTCGAGCAGTCCACCTACAACTTCGAGCACTCCGACGCCGACTTCCTGTTCCACGCCTTCGGCGCCCACGAGAAGCAAGCCCAGCACCTGATGAACGAGAAGCTGGCCCTGCCGGCCTACGAGCAGGTGTTGAAGGCCGCCCATACCTTCAACCTGCTGGACGCCCGCGGCGCCATCTCGGTCACCGAGCGCGCCGCCTACATCGGCCGCATCCGCAACCTGGCGCGCAGCGTGGCCCAGAGCTACCTGGACAGCCGCGCCCGCCTCGGCTTCCCCATGGCGCCCCGCGCCCATGCGGAGGAAGTCCTCGCCCAACTCGAAGCAAAGAAGGCAGCCTGAGCATGAGCGACACCCGAAACCTGCTCGTCGAACTCTTCGTCGAGGAACTGCCCCCGAAGGCCCTGAAGAAGCTGGGTGAAGTCTATGCCCAGACCCTGTTCCAGTCCCTGCAAGCCCAGGGCCTGTGCGCCGCCGGCGCCACCGTGACGGCCTACGCCTCGCCGCGCCGTCTGGCCGCCCACGTGACCGCCGTGCTGGCCCAGGCGCCGGACAAGGCCGTGAGCCAGAAGCTGATGCCCGTCGCCGTCGGTCTCGATGCCGGCGGCAACGCGACGCCGGCCCTGCTGAAGAAGCTCGCGGCGCTGGGCGCCGATGCCTCCGTCGTGTCCAAGCTGCGCCGCGAGGTGGACGGCAAGGCCGAAGTGCTGTTCTTCGACAGCACGGCCAAGGGCGCCGTCCTTGCCGACGGCCTGCAGAAGGCTCTTGAAGCCGCCTTCGCCGCCCTGCCGATCCCGAAGGTGATGACCTACCAGCTCGCCGACGGCTGGACCACGGTGAACTTCGTGCGTCCGGGCCATGGCCTCGTGGCGCTGCACGGCGCCGACGTGGTGCCGATCTCCGTGCTGGGCCTTGCCGCCGGTCGCGAGACCCATGGCCACCGTTTCGAGGCGGCCAAGGACCCCATCGTGCTCAAGGATGCCGACAGCTACGCCGGGCAGCTGGAAGCCGAAGGCGCCGTGATTCCGGGCTTCGCCGCCCGCCGTGCCGAGATCGTGCGCCAGCTCGCCGAAGCCGCCGCCAAGGCCGGCGGCCAGCCCATCGAGGACGAGGCCCTGCTCGACGAGGTGACCGCCCTGGTGGAGCGCCCCAACGTGCTGACCGGCCAGTTTGAGGAAGCCTTCCTGCAGGTGCCCCAGGAATGCCTGATCCTCACCATGAAGGCCAACCAGAAGTACTTCCCGCTGCTGGACAAGGCCGGCAAGCTGACCAACAAGTTTCTCATCGTCAGCAACATCCGCCCGGCGGACCCGAGCGCGGTGATCGGCGGCAACGAGCGCGTGGTGCGCCCGCGACTGGCCGACGCCAAGTTCTTCTTCGACCAGGATCGCAAGAAGCCCCTCGATTCGCGTGTGCTCGGCCTGGCGAAGGTCGTCTACCACAACAAGCTCGGCACCCAGGGCGAGCGTGTCGGCCGCGTGCAGGCGATTGCGCGCGCCATCGGCGATGCCTTGGGCGGCGGCGAGCTGACACGCATGGCCGACCGCGCTGCATTGCTGGCCAAGGCCGACTTGCTGACGGACATGGTGGGTGAGTTCCCCGAGCTGCAGGGCATCATGGGCCGCTACTACGCGCTCAACGACAAGGAGCCGGCCGACATCGCCGACGCCATCGAGGACCACTACAAGCCGCGCTTCGCCGGCGACAGCCTGCCGCGCGGCAAGGTCGGCACCGTCGTGGCGCTGGCCGACAAGCTGGAGACCCTGACCGGCATGTTCGGCATCGGCCAGGTGCCGACCGGCGACAAGGACCCCTTCGCCCTGCGCCGCCATGCGCTCGGTGTGATCCGCATGCTCAGCGAGAGCGATCTCGACTTGCCGCTCGACCAGTTGCTGAATCTTGCCGGTGCCCAGTTTGAGGTTCCCGGTTTTGTCTTGCCGGTGAATCCACTGGCCGACTTCATCTACGAGCGCCTCGCCCACGGCCTGCGCGAGCAGGGCTACTCGGCCCAGGAAGTGGATGCCGTCGTCGGCCTGCGCCCCCAGCGCCTGGGCGACATTCCCAAGCGCCTCGCCGCCGTGCGCGCCTTCGCGGCCCTGCCCGAGGCGGCCAGCCTGGCGGCGGCCAACAAGCGCGTCGGCAACATCCTCAAGAAGGTGGAGGGCGGCGTGACGGCGAAGATCGACGCATCCCTGCTCCAGGAAGCCGCCGAGTCGGCGCTGAACGCCGCCCTGGCCCAGGTGAAGCCCCAGGCCGACGCCGCCTTCGAGAAGGGCGACTACACGGCGTCCCTCAAGGCCCTGGCGGCCCTGCGGGCGCCGGTGGATGCCTTCTTCACCGACGTGATGGTCAATGCCGAGGACGAGCGGCTGCGCGCCAACCGCCTGGGCCTGCTGGCCACGCTGCACCAGGCCATGAACCGCGTCGCCGACTTGTCCCGGCTCTCGGCCTAGGCCTTGGAAAGCGTGCGAATTCCCGCTTTTGCCCCGGTCGCTCCTGAGGTGAAATAGGCCCATGAAGCTCGTCATCCTCGATCGCGACGGCGTCATCAACCTCGACTCCGACCAGTACATCAAGTCGCCGGAGGAGTGGAAGCCCATCCCCGGCAGCCTGGAGGCCATCGCGCGCCTGAACCAGTGGGGCTACCGCGTCGTCGTCGCCACCAACCAGTCCGGCGTCGGCCGCGGGCTGTTCGAGATGGACACCCTCAATGCCATCCACGACAAGATGATGAAGGCGGTGGCCCAGGTGGGCGGCCGTATCGATGCCATCTTCTTCTGTCCCCACACCGACGCCGACAACTGCGACTGCCGCAAGCCGAAAGCCGGCCTCTTCCGCGAGATCGCGGCGCGCTACAGCGCCGATCTGGCGGGGGTGCCCGCCATCGGCGATTCCCTGCGGGACCTGGTGGCGGCCCGGGCCGTGGGCGCCCAGCCGATTCTGGTGCTGACGGGCAAGGGCGCCAAGACCCAGAAGGACCCGCAACTGCCTGCCGACATCCCCGTCTATCCCGACCTCGCCGCCGCCGTGGCGAAGCTGGTCATATGATCCTGCTGCGCTCCGCCCTCTTCATGGCGATCATGGTGGTGGCGACGCCGCTGTTCGTCGTCGCCCTGCTGTGCTTCTTCTGGCTGCCGCTGCGGCAGCGCCGGCTGTTCGTCATGCCCTACGTGGATTTCGTCATGGCGCTGATCCGCCACGTGCTGCGCATCGAGCACCGCATCGAGGGCCTGGAGAACATCCCGGACCAGCCCTGCGTGATCCTCTGCAAGCACCAGTCGGCCTGGGAGACCTTCGCCCTGCAGAAGATCTTCAACCTCACCTCCTTCGTCTACAAGCGGGAGCTGCACTGGCTGCCCTTCTTCGGCTGGGGTCTGTGGCTGATGCCCTTCGTCGCCATCGACCGGGGCGCCGGCAAGCGGGCCCTGACCCAGGTGGCGGAACGCGGCAAGCGGCGTCTCGCCGAGGGCTATTCGGTGATCGTCTTCCCCGAGGGCACCCGCGTGGCGCCCGGCCACCATCGCCGCTACAAGATCGGCGGCGCCCATCTGGCGGCCTACGCCGGCGCGCCGGTGGTGCCGGTGGCGCTGAACTCGGGCGAGTTCTGGCGGCGCAAGGCCTTCATCAAGCGGCCCGGCACGGTGACGGTGAGCATCGGCCCGGCGATTGACCCGGAGGGCCTCTCCGCGGAAGATATCAACCTTCGCGCCGAGGCCTGGATCGAAAGCGAGATGCGCCGCATCAGTCCCCATCTGTACCGCCATGAAAAGCCCGCGTAGCGCCACCCCAGCGGCCGGCGCCCGCGCCGGGCGCTATGTCGGCACCACGCCGCGGGAGCCGCAGCTGGCCCTGCGGCTGGATTTCGACGCCCCCGATCCCGCCGCCCGCTGGCGCGACGGTGCGCGCCTGCCTTATCTGGGGGGCGAACTGGTGCTGGCCCTCGACACCCTGGGCCAGGATGCCTGCCTGGACGAGGGCGTGCTCCACCTGCCCCTGCCGCCCGAGGCCTCGCCGCGCCAGATCCAGGACGCCGCCGAGACCTGGCTGCGCAAGGAGGCCGGGCGCGTGCTGGCGATCTGCGTGGCGCTCCAGGCGCGCAAGCTGGGCCGCCAGATTCCCGACTGCTCCCTGTCCTTCGCCGTCCGCGCGAGCTGGGTGCAACCCGACGGCCGCGGCGGCCTGCGCTGCAACTGGCGCCTGATCGAGCAGCCCATGCCGACCATCGAGCTGGCCATCGCCCAGGCGGTGGCCCGCCTGCCGGTTGCCGCCACCACCGAAGACCTCTTCGCCTGCGCGGCATAAGCGTGTCGTCCCCGCCGAAAGCTTGCCCCCGCCCGGCTTCTCCGGCAGGCCATGAAGCGCCCGGGCCGGACCCGCGCGCTTCCCTGCCCGAACAGCTCAATCTGTTCCGCCTGTCGCCCGAGACGCCCCAGCCGAAGACGCGGCATCTGCAGCTGGGCTCCCGCATCGTCGCCTACGAACTGCGCACGGGGCGCCGGCGGCTTACCCTGACCATCGACGAGCGGGGGTTGCGCATCGGGGCGCCGCGCCTGCTGCCCCTGGGCGAGATCGAAGCCTTCGTGCACACCCACGCCGACTGGGTGCTGAAGAAGCTCGACGAGCACGCGGCGCGCACGGCGCCGCGCCATCTGGCGATCCGCGACGGCGCGACCATCCCTTACCTGGGCGGCGAGGCCGGCGTGCGCGTGACGGCCGGCGCCAACCGGGCCCTCTGGGACGGCGATTCCCTCGTCCTGGCCGCCCGGCCGGGGGCGGACCTCTATGCCTTGGCCCGGCGCGGCCTGCAGCGCCGCGCCCTGGAGCTGTTCGGCGCCCGCCTGGCGGCCATCGCCGCTTCGGCGGGCATGGCCGTGCCGCCCCTGGCCCTGTCCTCGGCGCGCACGCGCTGGGGCAGCTGTAGCCGCCACAGCGGCATCCGCCTCAACTGGCGCCTGATCCATTTGCCCGTGGCCTTGATCGACTACGTCGCCGCCCACGAGCTGGCCCATCTCGTCGAGATGAACCACAGCCCGCGCTTCTGGGCCGAGGTCGGGCGCCTCTGCCCGGACTGGCGCGAGGCGCGGCGACAGCTCAAGGCGCTCGCCGCCTCCATTCCCATCATCTGAGGAAATCCGTCATGCGCATCCTGCACACCATGCTGCGTGTCGGCGACCTGGAACGGTCGCTGGCCTTCTACACCGAAATCCTGGGCATGCGCCTGCTGCGGCGCAACGACTATCCGGAGGGCAAGTTCACCCTGGCCTTCGTCGGCTACCAGGACGAGAAGGACGGCGCCGTCATCGAGCTGACCTACAACTGGGGCATCGAAAACTACGAGATCGGCACGGCCTACGGCCACATCGCCCTGGAAGTGGAGGATGCCTACGCGGCCTGCGACGAAATCAGGAAGCGGGGCGGCAACGTGGTGCGCGAAGCCGGCCCCATGAAGGGCGGCACGACGGTGATCGCCTTCGTGCAGGACCCGGACGGCTACAAGGTGGAACTCATCCAGCGCAAGGCGGCCTGAGCCGGTCAGCCGAATTCCCGCGCCAGGTTCGACGCTAGGCGGTCGACTTCGGCGAACAGGTTTTCGACCTGCTGGTTTGCGCGGGAAAGATCGCCGGCCTTGCAGGCGGATTCCAGGTCCAGGGCCAGGGCGACGGCCTGGCGGGCGCCGAAGTTGCTGACCGCGCCCTTCACGGCATGGACGCTGACCCGGAGGCCGGGAGCGTCGGTACGATCCAGGGCGTCCAGGATGGCCGACCGGTTCGCGGGCCAGTCGGCGACGAAGAGCCTGGCGATCTCCCCCAGCAGTTCGACGTCGCCGCCGAGGTTGCGCAGCGCCGCATCCCTGTCGAAAACTCCCGCTTCCATTTGTCTGTCTCCCTGGCGCCCGTCGTTGTCGGCGGCGCGCGCATTATAGAGGGCTAGCCGATGGTCGTCAGGCGGGCGATGGCGGCGCCGAAGCCCTGGCTGGCAAGCACCAGCAGCGGCACGAGGACGACGAAGGCATGGAGCACGCGGCGCAGGGGCGGGCTGGCATCCGCCATGTCCATGTAGTGGTCGATTACCAGGCGTCCCTTGAAGGCGATCAGTCCCGCCACCGTCAGGCCGAGGGCCCAGCCGGGCTCGCCCGTCTCCCCGAGCCAGGCGCCGGCGCCGGTGAGGGCGACGAGCAGCAGCCAGACTTTCTCCGCGTGGCCCGGCATGGTCAGCGCAGCACGTAGAAGAAGGGAAAGATGATCAGCCAGATCACGTCGGTGGTGTGCCAGTACACCGCCGCCGCTTCCAGGCCGCCGTAGTCGGCGGACGAATAGACGCCGAGGGCGGTGCGCACCGCCACCCACAACAGGCCGAGAATGCCCCAGCTCACGTGCACCAGGTGGTTGAGCGTCAGGTAGTAATAGACCGTATAGAAAATGCCCGCCTGGCCGTCGATGCCGTGGGCCACGTTCCAGCGGATTTCGATGAACTTCACCAGCGGGTAGCCGCAGCCCAGCAGGATGGCGAAGAGTATCCAGCCGAGGCAGGCGCGGGGCCGGTCGCGGCGCATCGCCGCCACCGCCTTGACCATGCCGTAGCCGCTGGTGATCAGCAGCAGGGTGATGGTCGTGCCGGCCACGGTAGCGAGCTGGTCCGGGCCGGTGCGGAAGGCCTCGGGGTGGTGGGCGCGGGCGATGAAGTACACGAGGAACAGCAGCAGGAACTCCACCAGGACGCAGAAGATGCCGACCCAGATGCCGCGGTTGCCGGGAATGCGCCCAACCGGCGGGGTGTGGCAGGGAAGAGCGGCGGTGGTCATGGGCCGATCATAGGCCCCCGGCACGGCCGGCGGCATGAGGTGGATCAACTGCCCCGGCGCCGCCGCCATGGGGCAGTGGTGCGGCGGCTTAGGGCGTTTCGCCGTCTTGCGCCGATTCGTTCGGTTCTGCTGCGGACTCCGCCGGTTCCTGTGCGGGCTCATCCTGTGCGGAAGCCTTCTTCTCGATGACCTCCTGCAGCTTGTCCTGCCGAACGCTGAGTTTCATGGCGTTCCTGATCGCCGCTTCCAGCTTGTCCTTCTCGAACGGCTTGATGACGTAGCCCCTGGCGCCGGCCTTCAGGGCGTCCAGGACCATGGCCTCCTGGCCATGGGAGGTCACCATGATGATGCGGGCGGCAGGGAACAGTTTGCGGATCTCCCGCGTTGCCTCGATGCCGTCCATGTCCGGCATGGTGATGTCCATGGTGACCAGGTCGGGATTGCAGGACTTGTATGCCGACAAGGCTTCCTTGCCGGTGGCCGCCGTCATGGCCACCTTGTGCCCAAGGGTGGCCAGCATGCCGGCGAGCTTCTTCACCGTTATCAGGGAATCGTCTACCACGAGTACTCGAAGAGGTTCCATAGGATGCTCATTCCAGATAATTGAGGTCTTTGTCGAACAGCTCGCTCGGACCCAGCAGATTGACGTCGATGAAGCCGAATTTCGTTTGCAGGCTGCGGCTGATGAACATGGCGTTCTTCATCCGGTGAATGTTCTTCGCGCATTCGACGATCATCGGCGGCGTCAGGGAAATCGGATAATCCCGCTGCTGGAAATCGGCTGTGCAGTTGCCGACGATGATGTTGACGATGTCCGCCGCCAGGTATCCGCGATAGACGGCTTCCTCGCCGGGCGGCACATCGACCTCGGCGGCCATGCGTTCGTAGAGCGCATCGACCAGGCCGGGGGCGAAGCTGAAGGCGACGAGCAGGCTGACCGGTCCGCCGAGGCCGATGATGGCCGTCAGGCCATGGATGGTCAGCGTCTCGACCTTGCCTTCGTGCTCTCCGACTTCGGATACGGCGATGCCGAATTCCGCCTCGAAGTAACTTCGCGTGCGTGCGAGGATCGAGGTGACGGCATCGCTGACCCACTTCTTTTTCGGCATCATGCCTCCGAGATGTCCAGCGCGTCGTTCTGTTGCGGCAGGGTGAAGTGAAAGCGCGTCCCTTGCCCCGCTACGGTATTGACCGTCACTTCGCCGTTCAGCTTCCGCGTTTCGCTGCGCACCACCGCCAGGCCGACGCCGCGCCCGGCGAGCTCGGTCGTCTCCTGCTGGGTGCTGACGTTGTCCACGAAAATCAGGTTCAGGATCTGATCGGGCGGAAGTGCTTCACTATCCCTGATGGATATCAATCCCACATCGATGGCGCGCCGGCGCAAGGCTTCGACGTCGATGCCGCCGCCATCGTCGGCGATATCCAGCCGGATGTGGCTGCCGTCGCCACGGATCGAGCAGGTGATGGTCCCGGCTTCGTCCTTGCCCATCTCGATGCGGGTGTCCGGTGTCTCGATGCCGTGCACCACGGCATTGCGGAAGATATGGCTCAGCGCACGCAGAAACGGCTGGTAGGTTCGGGGATCGATCCAGACGTCCTCGCCGCCGACCACCCGGAGTTCGGCAAGCTCCTTCTCGCAGCGGGCGGCGGTCTGCCTGACGAGCCGGTCGAAGCCGCCCAGGGCTTCCCGTAGCGAGACCTTGTGGAGCTGGCCGATATCCTGGAGCAGCCGGCGCATGCCGCCGATGGCCGTGTCGACGGGCTCGCCCCGCAGCAAGCGGGCCGCCAGTTGCTGCAGCTGCTCAGCCTGGGCCGCCGTCAGCACCACGCGGGCGCCGTACTCCAGGAACTCCGGACCGAGGGCGTCCCGCAGGACGGTCAGGTCGTCGTCGAGCAGCGCCTGCAGGGGAGTGCTTGCAACGGCGTCGGCAAGGGCCTGGCGCGAGATGCCTTGGTCCGCTTGCCGCAGATTCTCCAGCCGGCTCTCCAGGCCGTGCAGCGCCGCCGGCGTGCGCAGGAAGCTGAACTGGTTGAGTAGCCCCTTGAAGGTGTGTACCTGCCGGTAGAGTTCCTTGGCGATGGCGGCCGGCTCCGCTGCCGCAGCCAGCAGGGCCGCGACGCCGTCGGTGGCGAACTCCCGGAAGGCCTCGACGGTATCGAAGAAATCGCGGCTGTCGGTAATGGCGGCAACGATCATCGCCAGGCGGCGCCGCTCGGTCTCGATATTCCGCTCCAGGCGCCGCTTCTCGGTGATGTCGGTGAGCACGACCATTACGCGCCCGCTTTCGAGCAACTTGTATTCGGCTTCGAGCAGGCCGTCGCCGTGGCGGAATTCGGCGGGCAGCAGCGACAGCATGGTTTCGCGCATCCACGGCTCGCTCTCGGCCAGCGCGGCGGCCACGGTGCTGCGGAGCAGGTCGGCCTTGGCGGCGTCCCCGGCGAACAGCACCTCCGCCGCGTCGTGCCCGGCCGGATTGAGCCCCAGCATGGTTTCGCAGGCGCGGCTGCATTCGGCATCCACCACCAGATCGGCGCCGAACGAAAGGAAGCCCTGGCCGGAATTGTCGAGTAGGTTCACCACCTGCTCCCGGCGCGCTTCGGCCGTCTCCTTGGCGCGCACCAGCTCGGCTTCGATGAGTTTGCGTTCGGTGATGTCGATGTAGCTGGTGACGAAGCCGCCGCTGGGGATGGGCGTGCCGCGGATATCGAGCCAGCGGCCGTTGGGCCGCTTGCGCTCGATCTTGTGGGCCTGGAAGTTGTGGGCGCGATCGACGATGGTCCTCACCTGTTCGTCCCGGTCGCCCGGACCGTATTCGCCCCGGTCGGCATTGAAGCGGGCGAGGTCCACGAAATCGACCCAGCCCTTGGCGAACAGGGAGCGCGGGAATTCCAGCAGCTCCAGGAACTGGTCGTTGTAGGCGGTGAATCGGAGATCGGTGTCGCACAGGGAGATGCCGCCGGGGAAGTTGTCGATGATCGTCTTCATCACGTCACGCTGGCGCGTCAATTGTTCCTCGGTGCGCTGCTGTTCGGTGATGTCCGTGTAGGTGGCGATGAAGCCGGAGACTTCGCCGCCGACCTTGAACGGCAAGCCTTCCACCAGGATGGTGCGCCCCCCGGTGGCTTGCCTTTCGAACCGGTGCGGCAGGAACTGGCGCGCGCGCGAAACGATGTTCCCGACATGGGTTTCCGGATCGCCGGGGCCGTAATCCCCCCGCCTGGCGTTGAAACGGATCAGGTCTTCGAACAGCGCGTGCTTGAAGATCATGTCCTGCGGCAGGTCGAGAACCTCATGAAAGCCGCGATTCCAGTGGATGAGGCGCAGATCCTTGTCGATGACGCTGACTCCCTGCGGCAGGGCGTCGAGCAGGGCCTGCAGCTGGGTACTGACTTCCCTATGGTCGGCTTCGCGATTCTTCTCGGCGGTGATGTCGTGGAGGGTGCCGGCAAAGCCGAACTTGTCCTGATCGATCTCGGCCGGCGCCCCGCGCACGATGACGTAGGCCGACCGGTCGCCGCTCACCAGCTTGAGTTCGATATTCAGGACCAGCTGGCCGGCGATGGCCTGGTCGAGGGCCGCCTGGAAGCGCTTCCGCTCGATATCGCCCAGCGCCGTCATGAAGGGCGGACAGTCGGCGGGCGACACTTTCAGGGCCGACGCCAGCAGGCTCAGGGACTCCTCCGAGAGCGATATCGATTTCTCGTTCGGCTCGTATTCCCAATAGCCGATGCGCCCGATGCGCTGGATCAGTTCGAGCTGCCGGCGCTCCGCGCACGCGAAGCACTTGCTTGTTTTCATGTCCCCTCCTCCTGGCGCCTGCAGTGCTCCGCCGACGTCCGATAATCCTTGCGCGATCTCCGCCGCGAGGGGCTAAATGTACTGCATCGGCATGTGAATTGAGAACGATCGAAATCAAGAAGCCGCACTTTGGCGGCTTTCATCGAAAGCTCAGGGGCCTATCCGCTAGCGCACCAGTTCGGAGAAGCGCGCGACGATGCGGCTGAAATTGGCATACACCCGCTTGAGATAGGGGCCTTGTTTCGAGGGATTACCGGAGTGGTAGCGGGCCACCCCCTCCCAGACATCGCCGGTCTCGGCGATCTTGCGGCCGAGAATCCAGGCCGCCGCTGCTACATTGGCGCAGCCGTCCAGGGCCAGGCGCTGCTTGAGTTCGTGTTCGGAGAGCCTGTAACGCCGAGCCAGGGCCGGCAGCCAGACGGTGTTCACGCTCATGGGCCCGAGATCGAGGGTGCCGTTGCGGTTGAGGGCGACCTCGCCGGGCCGGCCGCCTTCGGTCTTCATCACCGCAAGCAGCACGAGGGGGTCGATGCTGTGGCGGTCGGCCTCCTGGACGAAGCACTGCAGGTTGGGCGGTACTCGGTTGCCCGTCATCAGGCTGTTTCTCCTGAGTTCCGTGGTCATGACCAGCGGCATGTCCATGTCGGCGGGCGGTGCGGGAGGCAGATCGGGCAGCATGGAAGGTGAATCGAAAACGTCGCTTTTCCGTCACGCGCAAGACCGAGTCACCTGAGGGCGACTCACAAGTCTCTGAAGTTGTTGGTGGGCCCGGTGGGACTCGAACCCACGACCAAAGGATTATGAGGCTTGGCCGGAAGTCCAGAGGATCAACGGCATAGCGGAAACCTCTTCTACAACCGCTATTCTACAACCCCTTGGAAAACCGCATGCCTGCTAGGGGTGCTCTCAAGTTGTAGAAGCCCATCCGGCACCGGTCGGCAGCGAAGAATTTTCAAACTCATCGAGGCTTTGAAAGAAAACGCCCGATTCCTTTCAAAGCCCGGCATAGATCGGATAACCCGAGCAGTTACAAAAATTCTATTCAATTTAGCGGTTATTTTGCCGATCTATTCACTAGAATGCGAATTGTATCGGGAGAGGAGTGAGGCCATGACAAACGCTGCATCCGCAGTTGCACCGGCTTCTGACAGGCAGAGGGTTCTGACCCAAGCGGTCGTAGAGGCATCCCGGCGACTCGATCTAGGGTCGACAGACATCTGGGGCGTAATTGGTACCAGCCAGCCCACGGCATCGAGGTTGCTCAACGGCAAGGCCTTTATCCACGAAGGCACCAAGGAATGGGAGCTTGCCGCCCACTTCGTGCGGCTCTACCGTTCCCTGTCGTCTGTCGTCGGGGGGAACGACGAGCTAGCGCGCGCCTGGTTGAAGACACCCAACCGCGCCTTCGCTGACCAAGTGCCGCTCACGGCCATCAAACGGGTCGACGGCCTTCTGCATGCCTGCGAGTACCTGGACGCCCACCGCGCTCGCGTCTGAGGCCCGCCCTTGGGCGGGGAGCGGATGGCGTGCTGTCGAAGCGCAGCACAAGAACGCCACCATAGCCCTCGTCCACGGAAACGTCGACGACCAGGCGTTGCTGGAAAGCATCCTGGAGGAGGCCAAGCCGGTATTGCCAGACAACGCGAAAGGTCTGCATTGGCTGCTGGCGACGCCTTTTCGCTATTGGCCGCCGCAGCCGGCGGGATCGCGCTTCCGGCGCCGCACTGACCCGGGCGTCTTCTATGGTGCAGAGGATCGGCAGACCTCATGCGCAGAATCCGGTTATTGGCGCCTCCGGTTGTGGATGGACAGCGAGGGATTATCGAGGCACCCGGCGGTAGTTCCTGTGACGCTATTCGAGTTTCACGCCGCGACGGACGCTGCCATCGATCTTACGAAGGCGCCCCTGGTGAAAGACCGGGTGCTCTGGACTGATCCGACCGACTATCGAGCGACGCAGGCCCTAGCGGAGAATGCACGGGCTGTGAATGTGGCCGTCATCCGCTACGCCTCGGTGCGAAACCCCGGCGGCCTCTGCCTGGCGCTCTTGTCGCCGGAGCCATTCAGGGCTGTGTCCGAGCCCTACGACGAGACCCGGCAACAGTCGTGGAGCTTGTACCTCGAACCGCCCGACCTCACCGTCTGGCAACGGGTGCTCGACGGGGAGTCGTTTAGTTTCCGGTTCTAGGGTCGTTTCAGGGCCGGCGGCAATTTCCAGGCGCTCAATGCCAGGGTAATTCGATCACGTTTGGCGCTCAGGTGGCGGGCGGGTAGCGCCCGGTCCGGCCCCTTGACCTTGGACTCGTGTCAATAACTGTGCGGCGCCCGCCGCACTCCACCCTCCAACAGCAGCTTGGCAGTTGCATACGCTCCCTACGGCAAGAAGCCGGGATGAGTCAAGTCGTGTTCGGGGAGAAGTGCGGCTTCTACCAGACGTATCTGAGCCGAGTAGAGCTGGGGAGGGCGAATCCCACGATCAATGCCATCGAGGTCATTGCCAATGGCCTTGGCCTGTCCGTGTTCGAGCTATTCGACAGGGTGCGGGAACAGATGCCAGCACAACGGAAGCATAAAGCACGCGCCAAAGGGCAAGGCCGTTGCTAATCAGACCGACTCAGAAGGGGGATTTCTCCTGGAGAGCCATGTGATGACAGCTTCGATTATGCGTGCCTCATTCTCCGTGAATTTAACCTCAGTTCCATCCTTTGCGGAGTCGAGCTTGCGCCGAAGTCTCAAGAGCTGGAACGAAAGGTAAATTCCTCCAGCGATAGCGCCGCCGGCTACTATTGGGATGAGGATGGGAGTAGACGGCAATATGCCAGCAGACATTAGGAACCCCGTTAGTCCTGATGCGCCTATCGTTGTGCCAAATATCCCGGCACTACCGATGATGGCTGAAGCAAAGCCTGTGACCGATAGCACCCCCGCACCTAGAACTGCGCTTGCTGCCGTTACCAGCGAAACGATTGCACCTGTACTCAAGTACGTTCCAGCGACGTAGCCTGTACTTGCCATCGAAACGATTAAACCGCCAGCAGCATGTGGGACCAAATGGCCGCCAGCAGCAAATGCAGAAATCAAGGGCACGAGTGGAATAGGCATAAGACCTGTTCGGTATCAGTGGGGTTGAATAGCTCCAGCTAGGTAATCGAAAGTCTACCCTAGGGTAGCTGCCAGTCGCTACTCGGGCTTTTAGGGGAAGATTGGTGGCCCCCCTGGGAGTCGAACCCAGCACCAACGGATTCTGGTTTGTGACGGTTTCCCGTCTCCCTGGACTTTGCCTTCACCGTAACAGCTTGCGCTATCTTAGGTGGGTGCCGTCAAGTCTCTACACCTTCAACGACACTTTCGTATCGAAGCTTGGCTCGGCATTGCCTTGCCCCTTGCGGAGTTTAGGTTTCACCGACTTTGACACCATCCCATACGTAGTTTCCAAACGTATGGCACAACATAACGCTATGAGTCCGCTGCTCTAACCAAGCATGAGCTAGAGGGCCACTGATACTGCAACTACTTCTTCACCCCGACCACCGACACAGGTTCGGTTTCCGGGTTTGCTGCTTCGGTGAACCCCCGGTTATGGGGACTCGCCGCTTACTCTAAACCACCATCCTGCAAGGCTTCCGGCGGTTAGGGGGATTATGAGTCCTCTGCTCTAACCGACTGAGCTACAGGCCGTCGACTTCGCCTTGCCGTGCTCTCGCACTGTCATCGGCTCGTCTTCGCGTCAGGCACGCCCTGAATTCGGGGCTTACTCCGCGCCGTCGAGGAAGCTGCGCAGCTTCTCGGAGCGGGAGGGGTGGCGCAGCTTGCGCAGCGCCTTGGCTTCTATCTGACGGATGCGCTCGCGGGTGACGTCGAACTGCTTGCCGACTTCTTCCAGCGTGTGGTCGGTGTTCATCTCGATGCCGAAGCGCATGCGCAGCACCTTGGCTTCCCTCGGCGTCAGGCTGTCGAGGATCTCCTTCGTCACTTCGCGCAGCGAGGCGTAGAGGGCGGCGTCGGAGGGCGACAGGGTGGACGCGTCCTCGATGAAGTCGCCGAGATGGGAATCGTCGTCGTCGCCGATCGGCGTCTCCATGGAGATCGGTTCCTTGGAGATCTTCAGGATCTTGCGGATCTTCTCCTCGGGCATTTCCATCTTGATCGCCAGGGTCGCCGGGTCGGGTTCGAGACCGGTTTCCTGCAGGATCTGGCGGCTGATGCGGTTCATCTTGTTGATGGTCTCGATCATGTGCACCGGGATGCGGATGGTGCGCGCCTGGTCCGCGATGGAGCGGGTGATGGCCTGGCGAATCCACCAGGTGGCGTAGGTCGAGAACTTGTAGCCGCGGCGGTATTCGAACTTGTCCACCGCCTTCATGAGGCCGATGTTGCCTTCCTGGATGAGGTCGAGGAACTGCAGGCCGCGGTTGGTGTACTTCTTGGCGATGGAAATCACCAGGCGCAGGTTGGCCTCGGTCATTTCGCGCTTGGCGCGGCGGGCCTTGGCTTCGCCGGTGCTCATCTGCTTGTTGATTTCCTTCAGCTCGCGCAGCGGGATGCCGATGCGGTTCTGCAGGTCGATGAGCTTCTGCTGTTCTTCGAGGATGGCCGGCGCGGCGCGCATCAGCTGGGCGCAGTAGGGCTTGCCCGACTGCACTTCGTGCTTGAGCCACTCCATGTTGGTCTCGTTGCCGGGGAAGACCTTGATGAAGTGGGGACGCGGCATGTGGGCCTTGTCCACGCAAAGATGCAGAATCTTGCGTTCGTGGCCGCGGGCCGCTTCGACCATGCCGCGCACCGAGTCGCAGAGACGCTCGATGGTGCGGGCGGTGAAGCGGATGTTCATCAACTCGCCGGAAATCTGCTTCTGCACGCGCAGGTAGCCCTTGTCCTGGGAACCCTTCTTGGTCAGTGCCTGCATCAGCTTGCCGTAGGCCTCGTGGATGACGCTGAAGCGCTCCAGGGCCTCCTGCTTCATCTGCAGCAGGGAGGCGGAAACCTTGCCGCCACCGTCCTCGTCGTCCTCGTCGCCTTCGTCTTCCTCGATGGCGGCCTCTTCGTCTTCGGCCAAATCCTCGATGCCGTCTTCCGGCGCGTTCGGGTCGATGAGGCCGTCGATGACCTCGTCGATACGCATTTCGTCGCGCGCCACCTTGGCGGCGAGTTCGAGGATCTCGGCGATGGTCGTCGGGCAGGCGGAGATCGCCTGGATCATGTGCTTGAGGCCGTCTTCGATGCGCTTGGCGATCTCGATCTCGCCTTCGCGGGTCAGTAGTTCGACGGAGCCCATCTCGCGCATGTACATGCGCACCGGGTCGGTGGTGCGGCCGAACTCGGATTCGACGGTGGACAGGGCCTGTTCGGTCTCTTCCTCGACTTCGGCTTCATCGACCTGCGCGGCGCCGGCCTCGTTGAGCAGCATCTCCTCGGCGGCCGGGGCCTCGTCGAAGACCTGGATGCCCATGTCGTTGAAGGTGGAGATGATGGACTCGATCTGCTCGGCATCGACCAGATCGTCGGGTAGATGGTCGTTGATCTCGGCGTAGGTGAGGAAGCCGCGTTCCTTGCCCAGGGCGATCAGGTTCTTCAAGCGCGTGCGCTTGGTTTCCAGGTCGATCGGCTGGGCCGGCGCGGCGGCCGGCATGGCGTGCTTGTCTTTGCCGCGCTTGGCCTTCGGCTCGGGCGCCTTGGGCGCCGGTTGGGGGGCGGGCTGGACGACGGGCGAGGCCTTGGCCGGAGCGGGCGCCGGCTTGGTGGCCTGGGCCTTGGCGGCAGCCTTCGCCGCCGGCTTGGCGGGGGCGGTCTTCACCGGCACCGGGGCCGGCTTGGCCTTGGCGGCTTGTGCTTTCGCAGCGGGGGCCTTGGCGGCAGCGGTCTTGACCGGGGCCTTCGTCGCGGCGGGCTTCTTCGGGACGGGTTTGGCGGCGGCCTTGGACTTGGACTGCTTTGCGGTTTCCTTCGGCATGACGTTCCTCGGAATCAGGCGGATATCAGAAAAGGTGCGACACCCGGCCGGCGAAAGTCGGGAAAACCATACATTATATTGGAAAATCAGTCCGCTGCCGGGGTTTTTTGTGCTTTGGCTTTGCGGGCATGGAGTTCGCGCAGCTGCTTCAGTTCGTCCTCGGTGATGGTGCCGAGGCGGGCCTTTTCGCCCAGGGCGGCGCCCAGGGCGGCGATCTCCTTGGTCAGGTCCTTGGCCTTGAGGCGCTCGACGGCGTCGATGAAGACGGCTTCCAGTTCGCCGGCATCCGAATCCTCCTCGAAGAGGGTGGCGGCAAGCGTGGAGATGAGGGCTTCGTGGGGCGTGCCGCGGAAAAATTCGATGAGCATGCCGATGCCGCCGGCCGGCAGCTCGCCATGATCCACGGCGTTGGCGATGGCATGGAGCAGGGCGCCTTCCCGGGTTTCGGCGGAGAGCCGGTCGAGGGGGATGCGGGCGGCCCGCACCGGCTTCTGCAGCACGGGTTCCAGCAGGGCGTATTCGAGGGAACGTTCCACGGTGCGGTTGCGCGGCGAGCGTGCCGTCGGAGCGCGTCCGCGGGCAAGGGGCTTGATGCCGCACTGGGCTTCCACTTCCGCCTGGGTAAGGGCGGCGGCCTCGGCAAGGGCCTTGGACAGCTGAACCCGCAGGATGGGTGCGGCGAGCTTCTGCAGGAAGGGCTTGGCCTCATGGACGAGGCGGGCGCGCCCTTCGGCGGAGGCTAGGTCGGTATGGGACTTGAGTTCCCGCAGCAGGAATTCGGTCAGCGTCGTCGGGTGGGCTGCGAGCTGGCGGAAGCTGTCCGCGCCTTCCGCCCGGACGAAACTGTCCGGGTCGTGCTCGGGCGGCAGGAAGAGGAAACCGACGGAACGGTCGTCCGTCAGCTGTTCCAGGCTGGCTTCCAGGGCGCGCCAGGCGGCCTTGCGGCCGGCGGCGTCGCCGTCGAAGCAGAACACGACCTTCGATGCCTGCCGCAGCAGCTTGTGCACATGGTGGGGCGTGCAGGCCGTGCCCAGGGTGGCGACGGCATTCGTGACGCCGTGCTGAGCCAGGGCCACCACGTCCATGTAGCCTTCGACGACGATGACCTGATCCCCGTCGCGGATGCCCTGGCGTGCCTGGGTGAGGCCGTAGAGCTCGCGGCCCTTCTCGAACAGCGGCGTTTCCGGCGAGTTCAGGTACTTGGGGCCGGCGGCGGCGTTTTCCGCCTGGGCGGCCTTGTGGTCGCCGATGAAGCGTCCGCCGAAGCCGATGACGTTGCCCCGCTGATCCAGGATGGGGAACATGACGCGGTCGCGGAAACGGTCGTAGCGACGGCCCTGGTCGTTCTCGATCACCAGGCCGCATTCCAGCAGGGCCGGATCGGCGTAATCGGGGAATATCTGCTGCAGGCCCTGCCATTCGTCCGGTGCATAGCCGAGGCCGAAGCGGGCGGCCACCTCGCCGGTGAGGCCGCGGCCCTTCAGGTAGTCGATGGCCTTGGGGGAGGCCTTGAGCTGGTCCTTGTAGAAACGGGCGGCCCGGGCCATGAGTTCCGTCAGGGGAGCCTTCTTGGCGCGGTCGGAGTGGATGCGGTCGGAAACCTGGGGCACCTGCATGCCGGCGTTGCGGGCCAGTTCCTCCACGGCATCGATGAAGCCCAGGCCGGCGTACTGCATGACGAAGCCGATGGCGCTGCCGTGGGCGCCGCAGCCGAAGCAGTGGTAGAACTGCTTGGAGGGGCTGACGGTGAAGGACGGCGTCTTCTCGGAGTGGAAGGGGCAGCAGGCCGAGTAATTGGCGCCGGCCTTGCGCAGGGAGATGTAGCGCTCGACCACATCGACGATGTCGACGCGGCCCAGCAGTTCCTGGATGAAGGACTCGGGGATCACGGCGCGATTATGCGCCGGAGAGTTTGGCCTTCACCAGCTTCGACACTTCCCCCATGTCGGCGCGGCCCGCCACCCGGGGTTTCACGAGGGCGATCACCTTGCCCATGTCGGCCGGCGCTTTGGCGCCGGATTCGACCACCGCGGCAGCGACGATGGCCTCCACCTCGGCGGCGGAGAGGGCCTGGGGCATGTAGGCGACGAGCACTTCCACCTCGAACTTCTCCGCATCCGCCAGATCCTGGCGCTTGGCGGCCTCGTACTGGGTGATGGAGTCCTTGCGCTGCTTGAGCATCTTCTCGATGACGGCGACGACGGCGGCGTCGTCGAGCTCAATGCGCTCGTCCACCTCCTTCTGCTTCATGGCGGCCATGAGCAGGCGGATCGCGGCGAGGCGCGGCGCATCCTTGGCCTTCATGGCCGTCTTCATGTCATCGTTGATGCGGGTCTTCAGCGACATTCTCGACTCCTCAAATACAAACGCCGGCAGCGCTTGCGCGGTGCCGGCCGATTGCGGGCAGCGGGAACTGCGGACTGCTTAGTAGAGCTTCTGCGGCAGTTGCTGGCTGCGGATGCGCTTGTGATGGCGCTTCACGGCGGCGGCCAGCTTGCGCTTGCGCTCGGAGGTGGGCTTTTCGTAGAACTCGCGCGAACGCAGCTCGGTCAGAAGGCCGGCCTTCTCGATGGTGCGCTTGAAACGGCGGATCGCCACTTCAAACGGTTCGTTTTCCTTGACGCGGATACCAGGCATGCGAATTTCCTGAATGAGGGTGGTGCGAAAGAGCCGGGCATTCTAACCGTTTTTCCGCGCTTGTCAAAGGTAGAATCCTTCCATGCTTGTTCTCGGCCTCGAATCCTCCTGCGACGAAACCGGTGTCGCCCTCTACGACACGGGAAAAGGGTTGCGCGGCCATGCCGTTCATTCCCAAGTGGCGATGCACGAGGAGTACGGCGGCGTCGTTCCCGAGCTGGCCTCCCGCGACCATATCCGCCGGCTGATTCCCCTGCTGGAAAAGGTTCTCGCCGAAGCGGGCGCTCACAAGGGCGACATCGGTGCCATCGCCTACACGTCCGGCCCCGGGCTTGCCGGGGCGTTGCTGGTGGGGGCGAGTTTCGCCGAGGCCCTGGCCGCCGCCTTGGGCGTGCCGGCCCTGCCGGTACATCACCTGGAAGGCCACCTGCTTTCGCCCCTGCTGTCCCGCGATCCGCCGGAATTTCCCTTCGTCGCCCTGCTCGTCTCCGGCGGACATACGCAGCTCATGCGGGTCGGCGGCGTCGGCGCCTATGAATTGCTGGGCGAATCCCTGGACGATGCCGCCGGCGAAGCCTTCGACAAGACCGCCAAATTGCTGGGTCTCGGCTATCCCGGCGGCCCGGCCCTGGCCCGCTTGGCGATGCAGGGCGGCCCGGGCCGCTTCCGCCTGCCGCGGCCCATGCTCAACTCGGGCGACTTCGATTTCAGCTTCTCCGGGCTCAAGACCGCGGTGCTGACGGCTGCCCGTGAGCGGGCGCTCACCAATGCGGAAAAGGCCGACCTTGCCTGGGAGTTTCAGGAAGCGGTCGCCGAGGTGCTGGCAGCCAAGGCGATGGCGGCATTGCGCCAATGCGGTCTGACGCGCCTCGTGGTGGCCGGCGGCGTGGGCGCCAACCGCCGCCTGCGGGAGCGCCTCGATGCGGATGCCGCGGCCGGCGGCCGGCGCGTCTTCTATCCCGAACTTGAGCTTTGCACCGACAACGGCGCCATGATCGCCTTCTGCGGCGCCCGGCGCCTGATGGCCGGCGCGCACCCGGGGGGCGGGGGCGCCTTCGCCATCCGGCCCCGCTGGCCCCTGAACGAACTGACCGCAGGCTGAGGGAAGCGGCCGGCCCGCCGGCCGCGGAATGACTACTCCAGGCTGCCGATGTAGGCCGCCACGGCCTTGATCTCCAGCTCGGTCATCTTCGAGGCGATGGCGTGCATGATGGCGTTGTCGTTGGTGCGTTCCCGCTTGTTGAATTCGGTGAGCTGGGTTTCCAGGTAGGCCGGATGCTGGCCCGCCAGGCGCGGCAACTGCACCGTGCCGTAGGCCGCCTTGCCGTGGCAGCTGGCGCAGGCGGCGACCCCCGAGTAGGGATTGCCCTTGTGGAAGATGTACTTGCCCACCGCGGCGAAGTCCGGGTCGCCGGGCCGGCGCGCGAGGGGCTTCTTGGCGCCGAAATAGGCGGCGAGGCCGGCGATCTCCTCGTCGGTAAGGCCGGCGGCCATCTCGTTCATCGTGCCCTTGCGGCGGCCGTCGCGGAAATCCGCGAGTTGCTTGACCATGTACTCGGGATGTTGGGCGGCGAGGCGCGGGAAGACGGCGCTGGCGCTTTCGCCGTCCATGCCGTGGCAGAGGGAGCACTTGTTGGTGACGATTTCCTTGACGCGGGGATTGACCTGGGGGGCGGGCGGCGCGGCAAGGGCGACGACCGGGAGGCCGAGGCAGAGCAGGACGATAGGGGCGCTCTTCACGATGCAGTCTCCGATGGAGGGGTCTTCTTGCCGCCGATGCGGCCTTCGGTGCCGGCCAGCAGCTTGCGGATGTTCTCCTTGTGCCGCCAGACCAGCAGCAGGGACATCAGCAGCACGGCGACGGCGACCTCGCGGCCGACGAGAACCCAGGCGGCGAGCGGGGCCACGGCTGCGGCCGAGAGGGCAGCGAGGGACGAGTAGCGCGTGATGAAGGCCACCAGCAGCCATGTCATGGCGCAGGCCAGGGCCAGCCAGCCGGAGAAGCCCGCCAACACACCGAGGGCGGTCGCCACGCCCTTGCCGCCCTTGAATCGCAGGAAGACCGGGAAGACGTGGCCGAGGAAGGCCGCGATGCCGGCGATGGCGGCGCCGGTCTCGTCGGCGCCGATCAGGCGCGCGAGCGCCATGGCCAGCAGCCCCTTGGCGGCGTCGCCGAGCAGGGTCAGGGCCGCGGCGAGCTTGTTGCCCGAGCGCAGCACGTTGGTGGCGCCCGGATTCTTCGAGCCGAAGCTGCGCGGGTCGGCAAGGCCGAAGGCCCTGGAGACGATGACGGCGAAGGGCAGGGAGCCGAGCAGGTAGCCGGCGAGTGCGTAGGCGAGCGCGTTCATGTGGAATTTCCTAGAATGGCCGGAATTGTAAACGAGCAACGACTATGTCCCCCTATCCCCCATCCCCTTTCCCAAGGAAAGGGGTGACTTTGGTTCAGCCGCTTTGCGGCTTCCCTGACAATGAATCCACGCCCCCTTGGGGCGGCCCTGCGGAGGCGTGATGGACTTCATTTTCATCGAAGACATGCGCGTCGAGGCCCACGTGGGCATCTACCCGCGGGAGCGGGCGGCGCCCCAGACCCTGGAGATCGGCCTCACCTTCGGCGTGCCCGACGAGGCGGCTCAGGACGACGACATCGCCAAGACCATCGACTACGCCGAGGTCATCGCCCGTGTGCGCAAGGAACTGGCGGCACGCCACTTCAATCTGCTGGAGACCCTCGGCGAATACGTGATCGGCCTCATGCTCGACGAGTTCCGCGCGCCCTGGGTCAAGATCAGCATCGCCAAGGTGGGCGTCGCCAAGGGCGTGCGCCGCGTCGGCGTGCAGATCGAGCGTTCGCGCACGTGATGCGCTGGCTGGGCCTGCTGTGTTGCCTGCTGGCGGGCGGGGCCGCCGCCGAGGTGGCGAACCTCGCGGTGCAGCAGCAGGACGGCCGGCTGGTGATCCGATACGACCTGGAAGAGGAGAAGGCCGCCGAGGTCTCGGCCCTGATCGCCGTGGACGGCCGCCTCTACAACCAGGACAGCCTGCGCCTGGAGGGCGACGTCGGACGCAGCGTCGCGCCGGGCAAGGATCGCCGCATCGTTTGGGATGTCCTGCGGGACCTGCCGGGCGGCATCACCGGCGAGGTCTTCGTCAGCGTGCGCTCCGGTCCGCGGCGCCTGGCCGAGACGGACGTGGTTTCCCTCAGCGAACAGCAGGCGGAGATCTTCCGCCGCATCGATGCGGAAGGCATCGACGCCGCGGGCGCCAACCGGCGCACCTTGTTCACCGGGACGGCGCCGCGCCTCGCTGCCGCCATCGACGAGCGGCTGGCATCCTCCTACTACCAGGAGATCGATTCCCGGCTGCTGGACAAGTCGCGCTACTACTGCGCCCGCTTTCCCGAAACGCCGCCGCCGCGCACGGACGCGGCGCCCCTGGACACGGAGCAACTGGCATCGCGCTGGGAGTCGGCGAAGCGCAGCGCCCCGGTCATCAACGACGAGAACCACGCCAGATATTTCAACTGCCTGCTCGGCTCTTTCGATCCCCACAGCGCCTACCTGACGCCCGAGGAATACCGGGACCTGCAGGCCGCCACCAAGGGCGTCTTCGGCGGCCTGGGCATGGAGCTGACCCTCAAGCGCAAGGTCGTCACCGTGGTCGCGCCCATAGAGGACACGCCGGCCTTCCGTGTCGGCATCAAGGCCGGCGACCAGATCCTGGCCATCGACTGGCGCTCGACCCAGGACATGCCGCTCACCGAGGCCGTCAAGCTGATGCGCGGCCAGAAGGGCACGAAGGTCACCCTGACCATTGGCCGCGAAGGCGCCGCCCCCTTCCAGGTGCCGCTGGTGCGCGACGTGATCACCGTGCGCAGCGTGCGCTCCCGCCTGCTCGATGGCGGCTACGGCTACCTGCGCATCGTCCAGTTCCAGGAAAGGACCGCCGACGATGTCGGCAGTGCCCTCGTCTCCCTGCGCGAGGCGGCGGGTGGGAACCTGAAGGGCCTGGTGATCGATCTGCGCAACGACCCGGGCGGCCTGCTCAACCAGGCCGTTGCCGTCGCCAGCCGCTTCGTGGACCAGGGGCTGATCGTCTACACCCAGGGACGCGAACGGGACGCCAACCAGCAACATGCGCCCCAGCGGGTTTCCCGCGAGCCACCCTACCCGGTGGTCGTCCTGGTGAACGGCGGCAGTGCCAGCGCTTCCGAGATCGTCGCCGGCGCACTTCAGGATCATCGGCGTGCCGTGGTGGCCGGGCTCCGGACCTTCGGCAAGGGCTCGGTGCAGACCATCCTGCCGACGGAAGGCGGCGCCATCAAATTGACGACGGCTCTCTACTACACGCCCAACGGGCGCTCGATCCAGCAGGTCGGCATCGTTCCTGACATCCCATTGGAGCAGGACCTGTCCACGGACGAGGCCGCGGCGGCCTTCGGCCGGCGCCTGTTGCTGGACGCCCCCGGCATCGCCGACCCCCTGACGCGCAAGGCGGTGGCCGATCGAGCCAAGGTCGAGGAATTCTTCACCCTCTACAAGGACGCGGTGCGCAGTTCCATCGCCGTCCATCCGGCCACCGCGACGGTCCAGGCGAAGGCGGCTCCCGCTGCCGGGGCCAAGCCGCCGAAAGCGGCGCCGGCGCCGGAAGCCGGTCCTCCCGGGGCGGACGAGAAGCGCGTCGCCCTTGTCATCGGCAACGGCGCCTATCCCTCGTCGCCGCTGAAGAATCCCGTCAATGACGCGCGGGCCATCTCCGGCAAGCTCAAGGCCCTCGGCTTCGAAGTCATCACGCGGGAGAACGTGGCCCAGAAGGACATGACCCGCGCCATCACCCAGTTCGGCGAGAAGCTCGCCCGCAAGGGCGCCGTCGGCCTGTTCTACTACGCCGGTCACGGCATGCAGGTGAGGGGCAAGAACTACCTGATTCCCGTGGATGCGCAGATCTCCTCGGAGGCCTCGGTCAGGAGCGAAGCCATCGACGTGGACGCCATGCTGGAGCAGCTTTCCACCAGCGCCCTCGGCATCGTCATCCTCGACGCCTGCCGCAACAATCCCTTCGAGCGGCGTTTCCGCGGCGCCGCCGGCGGCCTTGCCCAGATGGACGCCCCCAAGGGCACGCTGATCGCCTACGCCACCGCGCCGGGCAAGGTGGCTTCCGACGGCGACGGCAAGAACGGCCTCTACACTCAGGAACTCCTCAAGGTCCTCGATGAGCGCGGCCTCAAGGTCGAGGACGTGTTCAAGCGCGTGCGCCGCCAGGTGGCGGATGCCACGGCCGACCAGCAGGTGCCCTGGGAGTCCTCGTCCCTGACCGGTGATTTCTACTTCGCCGGCGCAGCCGACGCGGGAAAATCATCGGACGCCGAGCTGCTGTTCTGGCAGACGATCAAGCAAAGCACGGACATCGAGGACTTCAATGCCTACCTGCGGCGTTATCCGAACGGCCAGTTCGTGGACATCGCCAAGATCCGCATCAGGAAGCTCGGCGCCAAGTAGGCGCCGCGACCCTCAGGCGCTCGGCTGCCGGCGCCGCAGGGCATTGCGCGCGTACTTGTAGGCGATGCCGCAGGGCAGGCAGAACTCCCGCGGACAGGTGAGGTTCTCGTTGCGCCAGATGCCGGTCAGCCAGAGGCCGATGCCGGCCGTCATGCCGGCTGTCGCCAGCACGACGATGACGAAGACTGCCGACAGGCGCCCGTCCAGGAAGGGCAGGGAGAACAGGGCGCCTCCCAGCAGGCCGCCGACGACGAAGCGCCAGGGCTGCCACCATTGATATTTGCAGAACAGGACCAGGACCGGCAGGCCCAGCACTACCCCGCAGCCGGCCAGCACGGCGCCGACGAAGACGGCGCTGCCGAAGTTCCGGTGCAGGTCCAGGGCCAGAATGGATGCGGCAAAGGCGAACGCCGCAACGAACAGCGCGACCAGGGCTCGTGCCATAGAAGTTCTCCTCCTACCGGCTTGATGTCGGGGTGCCCGGTACTTTGCCGGGCGGCCGGCTGGCGCTCATTGTGCCATGTTCCGGTCGGGCCGCAACAGGGGCGTGCGTCCTTGCCGGCGGCGCCGGCAAGGGGGGAATCTCAACGGCCGGGCTGGCCGACCTCCACCACCTTGGGCTCCAGGACCCGCAGGATGTCGTGGGGATGGACCCCCACCAGATAGCCGCGCTTGCCGCCGTTGATGTAGATCAGCGGCAGGTCGAGGATGGTCTTCTCCAGGAAGACGGGCAGTTTCTTCTTGGTGCCGAAGGGCGAGGTGCCGCCCACCATGTAGCCCGTGTGGCGCTGGGCCACGTCGGGCTTGCAGGGCTCCACCTTCTTGCAGCCCACCTGGCGCGCTAGCTCCTTGGTGGACACCTTGTGGTCCCCGTGCATCAGCACGATGAGGGGGCGGGCCGACTCGTCCTCCATCACCAGGGTCTTCACGACGTGATGTTCGGGCACGTTGAGCTCCCGCGCCGACACCTTGGTGCCGCCGTGCTCCTCGTAGGTGTAGAGGTGGTTGGAGTGGGCGATGCCGTGCTTGCGCAGGAAGAGGGTGGCCTGGGTCTCGGGGGCGCTGGTGTCGTGCTTCATGATCGTCTCATCCGCGGGGGTGGTGGTGCCGGTGCAGCTGCTTCAGGCGCTCGCGCGCCACATGAGTATAGACCTGGGTCGTGGAGATGTCCGCGTGGCCCAGCAGCAGTTGCACCACGCGCAGGTCGGCGCCGTGGTTGAGCAGATGGGTGGCGAAGGCATGGCGCAGCACGTGGGGGGAGATGCGCTCCCGCGGGATGCCGGCCACCACGGCGTATTTCTTGATGAGGGTCCAGGCCATCTGCCGCGTCATACCGCCGCCGCGTCCCGTGACGAAGACATGGTCGGCGCTGCGGCCCTTGAGAATGGCCGGCCGCGATTCGGCCAGGTAGCGTGCCAGCCAGTCGGCGGCGATCTCGCCCAGGGGCACGAGACGCTGCTTGTCGCCCTTGCCGGTGGTGCGCAACACCTGGTCCGTCAGGCTCAGCTCGAAGAGCTTGAGGCCGACGAGCTCCGAGACCCGCAGCCCCGTGGCGTAGAGCAGCTCCAGCAGGGCCCGGTCCCGCAGGCCGAGGGGGGTGTGGGTGTCGGGGGCGGCGAGCAGGTCTTCGACGTTCTGCTCCGACAGGGTCTTGGGAAAGCGCTCTGCCCGCATGGGGCGTTCGATGTTGAGCAGCGGGTCGACATTGATGCGTCCCTGGTCCAGCAGCCAGCGGTAGAAGCGCCGCAGGGCGGAATGGAGGCGGCGCTGACTGGAGGCCTTGATGCGTTCCGGACGTGCGTTCAGGTGGGCGAGATAGTCGTTGATGTCGATCTCGCCCGCGCCGGCGAGGCCCAGGTACCGGCCGGCGAGCCATTCGCCGAATAGGGCCAGGTCGGAACGGTAGGCGGCGAGGGTGTTCTTCGCCAGGCCGTCCGCCAGCCAGAGGGCGTCGACGAATTCGTCGAGGAGGGCGCTCTCAGTGTCCTTCATGCCTCAGCAGCCAGCGTTTCACATCCAGCAGGAAGCCGCTGCGGTTGCGGGCGAAGCCGCCGAGGCCGCCGCCGCTGGCGACGACCCGGTGGCAGGGCACGACCACCGGAAAGGGGTTGGCGCCGCAGGCGTTGCCCACGGCCCGCGGGCCGCTGCCGATGGCCAGGGCCAGTTCGCCGTAGGTCCGGGTGCCGCCGGCGGGAATCGCGGCGATGCCGGCCCAGACACGGCGCTGGAAGGATGTCCCGGCCGGCGCCAGCGGCAGGCCGAAGGCGAAGCGGGGGTCCTGGAGATAGGCGCGCAGCTGGCGCACAGCCTCCTTGGCCAGCAGGGTCTTCGGCGCCACCTCGGCGCGGGGTTCGAGGAATTCGATGTCGAGGATCTCGTCGTCGCTGCAACGGACGCCGAGGCTGAAGGCGGGGGCGGATACGACGGCCTGGAAGGGGGATGCTTTCATGGCGGGCCTCCTTGGCAAGAGGCCCAATGATAAACGTCGGGATGGATCGCCACCGACCCCGGGGGAAATGTTGCTTGCCTCGGAACTGGCACCCCTCTTGCTCGTCAAATCTTGTGACATTCAAGCAGGAGGCAATCATGGACTGGGACGATCTGCTTGCGCTGCTGACCCTGGGGGCCCTGGCGCCCTATCTCGCCACCGCGGCGGCCGATTGGGTCCGCCGACCCAGGCACTAGGCCGGTGCGCATGCACCGACCTGATGCCGGTTGCGTCAGGGACAGGCCTTCAACTCGATGACGGCATTGGCCCCGATGCTGGGAAGGTGTTCAGCCAGGGGCGAGCAGCGCCCGGCAACGCAGAGTTCGTAGCCGGCCGTGTGCGGCGAATGGGTCAGGCGCAGCGCCTCCTGGGGCGCCAGCGCCGGACGGTAGCGCCAGACGCCGCTTTCAAACACCGCCCCGGGGGGAGGTTCCATGCCGGCCCCGGTACCGCGGATGCGGGCCTCGGTCGCCACTAGCAAGGTCTTCTCCACACGCCAGTCCTCTTCCCAGCGGATCTTCTCGATGCTGTGGGTCCAGGCCAGGGTGAAGGCATCGGCGGCGAGGGTGGCGGCCACCATGCCGGCGGTGAGGCAGAGGGGCATCAGCCCGCGACCGGGGGCCGGCGCGTGCGCAGCCAGTGCCAGAGCCCGCAGGCCGCCGCCATGGCGAAGCCGATCTCGTCGGTGAGCGGGATGGCGGCCACCAGCATGAAGGCGGCGCCGGCGGCGAAGAGGCGCTCCGGCATCGCCAGCGGCGCCCGCAGATGGCCGATGGCCGCCGCCCCCCAGAGCCCGATGGCAAGCACGGCCTTGAAGACGATGTAGGCGACGGCGGCGAAGGATGGGTCCCCCTGCAGCATCAGCGCGTTGTCGTACACCGCCATGTAGGGGACGACGAAACCGGCGATGGCGATCTGCACCGCCTTGAGGCCGGTCCGCATCGGCGATTCCTTCGATATGCTGGCGGCGGCGAAGGCGGCCAGGGCCACCGGCGGCGTCAGGTCGGCCATGATGCCGAAGTAGAAGACGAACATGTGGCTGACGATCAGCGGCACGCCGAGCTTGAAGAGCGCCGGCGCGGCGATGGAACTGGTGATGATGTAGTTGGGGATGGTCGGGATGCCCATGCCGAGCACCAGGCAGACCAGCATGGTCAGCACCAGGGAGAGGAACATGCTCGACTCGCCGACGCCGAGGATGAAGCCGGCGAAGGTGGAGGCGGCGCCGGTCAGCGTCAGCACGCCGATGATGACGCCCACCACGGCGCAGGCGACGCCCACCGGCAGGGCCTGGCGTGCGCCGTCCACGAGGCCCATCTTCATCGTGTGCAGGGTCTTGCGCCCGCCCCTGATGGCGAAGGTCTGGGCCACCAGGGCCAGGATCAGGGCCAGCAGCGGCACGATGCCCCACTGGTCCATCTGTTTGACGAAGACCGCGGCGGCCAGCCCGAGGGCGAACCAGAAGACGTAGCGGAAGGCGGTGGCCGAGACCCGCGCGGCGATGGCGGCGCCGAGGATCAGCACGGCGGTGAGGGCGAGGCCGGTCATGCCGGCGAACATGGGCGTGAAACCGTTGAACAGCATCCATACCAGCACCGCCAGGGGCAGCACCAGATGCCAGTTTTCCCGCATCGCGTGCCAGGGATTCGGGCAGTCCGCCTTCGGCAGGCCGGTGAGTCCTTTGCGACCGGCTTCGAGATGGACCATCCAGAAGGCGGTCAGGTAATAGAGGATGGCCGGGATGGCCGCCGCCTTGACGATGTCCGCGTAGGGCACGTTGAGGTTCTCGGCCATGATGAAGGCGACGGCCCCCATCACCGGCGGCATGATCTGGCCGCCCATGGAGGACGTGGCCTCGACGGCGCCGGCGAAAACGCCCGAGTAGCCGAAGCGCTTCATCAGCGGAATCGTGAACTGGCCGGTGGTCAGCACGTTGGCGACGCCGGAGCCGGAGATCGTGCCCATCAGGCCCGACGAGATGACGCTGACTTTGGCGGGACCGCCCTTGGCGTGGCCGACGAAGCCCAGCGCGATGGAGTTGAACAGATGGATCATGCCGGCGTGTTCGAGGAAGGCGCCGAACAGGATGAACAGGAAGATGTAGGTCGCAGACACCAGGGTCGGGATGCCGAAGATGCCCTCGGTGCCCAGGGCGAGCTGGTTCACGATCTGGTCGAAGCCGTAGCCGCGGTGGGCGATGGCCTCGGGCAGGTATTGGCCGAACATGCCGTAGAGCAGGAACAGGCCGCAGACGATGGGCAGGGCGAGGCCGAGGATACGCCGCGCCGCCTCGAACACCAGGATCACGAGGGCGGTGCCGACGACGAGGTCGAGGGTGCTGGGGTCGCCGGAACGCTGGATCAGGTCCGCTTCGAACACCCAGTGGTAGGTGGCGAGGACGAAGCCGCCGGCCGCCAGCAGCCAGTCGCCGATGCCGACGCGGGAGAGCCGCGCGCCATGGCGGAAAGCCGGAAACAGGATGAAGGTCATCGCCAGCAGGAAGCCCACGTGCAGCGAGCGCGTGATGAGGCTGGACAGGGGGTGGAAGGCGGCGACCACGATCTGGTAGGTCGAGAAGGCCAGGGCGAGGGCGGTGAGCACCATCAGGGAAGCGCCGCCGAGGCGGCGCTGCACGCCGTGCTCGGAGAATTCCTCCTGGCCCTGGTCCGGTGCGACGGAATGATCGCCCATGTCTCCCCTTCCTCCGGTCAGCGCGGAGACGCCGGCGGGCGGCGTCCCCGGATTCTTCCTATTTGATCAGGCCGGCTTCGCGGTAGTACTTCTCGGCGCCCGGATGCAGGGGGGCCGGCGGCGCCTTGGCGGCGTCCTCCTTGCGGATGGCCTTGGCCGCTGCATGGGCGGCGACCATCTGGTCCAGGTTCTCGAACATGGCCTTGGTCATCTTGTAGACCGTCTCGACGGGCACGCCCTCGTGGGTGACGAGGAAGTTCTGGATGGCGACGGTGGGCACGTCGGCGGCCTGGCCGTTGTAGGTGTTGGCGGGCACCGTGCCGGCCTGGTAGGCGGCCTCGCCGATCTTCGCCACCACCTCGGCCGGGATCGGCACGATGACGATCTTGATGGCCGTGGAGAGGTCGCGCACCGCGGCAACGCCGAGGCCGGCGGAGATCAGGGTGGCATCGAGCTGGCGGTTCTTGATGAGTTCCACCGACTCGCCGAAGGGCAGGTACTCGACCTTGGCGAAGTCCTTGTAGCTCATGCCGGCGGCCTTGAAGATGTCGCGGGCGTTGAGCTCGGTACCGCTCTTCGGCGCGCCGACGGCGACGCGCTTGCCCTTGAGGTCGGCCAGGGTCCTGATGCCCGAGTCGGCGTTGGCGACGATCTGGATGTAGTTGGGGTAGATGGCGGCCAGGGTGCGCAGCTTCTTCAGGGGCGCCTTGAAGCCGGCCTCCTCGTTGCCCTTCCAGGCTTCGGCGAGGGAATCGCCGAGGGAGAAGCCCACCTCGCCGCGGCCGGCCTGGAGCAGGTTCAGGTTCTCGGCGCTGGCCTTGGTGGCCTGCACCGAGGTCTTGGCATCGGGCATGGCCTTGCCGTAGATCTGGGACAGGGCGACGCCGAGGGGGTAATAGACGCCGCTGGTGCCGCCGGTGAGCACGCCGACGAAGTCGGCGGCGTGGGCCGACGCGGCGATCAGGACGCCGGCCGAAACGGCGAGGGCGTGGCGCAGGGTCTTGTTCATGGTTCGTCTCCTCTTATGGGTTGTTGTGATCATGCGTGCAGCAGTTCGCCAACGCGTTCAGCCAGAGCGAGGGCGGAGGTCAGGCCCGGCGATTCTATGCCGAAAAAGTTCACCAGCCCGGCAACGCCATGTTGCGCCGGACCGTCGATGCGGAAGTCCGCTGCCGCGCTGCCGGGGCCGCCGAGCTTGGGGCGGATGCCGGCGTAGCCCGGCTGCAGGGCGCCGTCGGGCAGTCGGGGCCAGTAGCGGCGGATGGCGCCGTAGAAGGCGTCGCCGCGGGCCGGCGCGACGCGGTAGTCCTCTTCGGCGATCCACTCCACGTCGGGACCGAAGCGGGCCTGGCCGCCCAGGTCCAGGGTCAGGTGCACGCCGAGGCCGCCGGGCTCGGGCACCGGATAGACGAGGCGCGAGAAGGGCGCGCGCCCCGCCAGGGTGAAGTAGTTGCCCTTGGCGAGATGCAGCGGTGGCACGTGCTCCGGTGCCAGGCCGCGCAGGGCGCCGGCCACGGCCTGGGCGCCGAGGCCGGCGCAATTGACGACGACGTCCGTCGCCAGTTGCATGGGGGTGTCGCCGCCGATGTCGAGGATGAAGCCGGCGTCGGCGACTTCGCCGCCGCGCACGGGGGAGCGCAGGGCCAATATCGCACCGTGGTTTTCGGCATCGCCCAGCAGGGCGAGCATGAGGCCGTGGCTGTCCACGATGCCGGTGTCGGGCGACAGCAAGGCGGCGACGCAGCTCAGTTCCGGCTCCAGGGCCTGCGCCTCGGCGGCTGTCAGCAGGCGCAGGTTTTCCGCCCCGTTGGCGCGGCCGCGGGCGGCGATGCTCTCCAGTTCGCCGCGCTGGTCCTCCGTGGCGGCGACGATGAGCTTGCCGCAGCGCCGGTGGGCGATGCCGCGCTCCTCGCAATAGGCGTAGAGCACCCGGCGGCCTTCGGCGCAGCACAGGGCCTTGAGGGAGCCTGGCGGATAGTAGAGGCCGGCGTGGATGACTTCGGAGTTGCGGGCACTGATGCCGGTGCCGAAATCGTCGGCGGCTTCCAGGATCAGCACCTCGCGGCCGGCCAACGCCAGGGCGCGGGCGACGGCGAGGCCGACGACGCCGGCGCCGATCACCGCGCAGCCGATGCGTTCCATCAGATCACGCCTCCTGCCCGCAGCGCCGCGATCTGCGCGTCCGAGCGGCCGAGAGTGCGCAGCACTGCGTCCGTATCCTGGCCAAGGGCCGGCGGCGCGCGCCGGTAGTCCACCGGCGTTTGCGAATAGTGGATCGGATTGGCCACCGTCGGCGCCGCACCGCCGGCGGCGTGGGGCAGGTCCACACGCAGTCCCCGGTGCTTCACCTGGGGATCGGCGAACACGGCGGCGAGGTCGTTGATGGGTCCGCAGGGAACGGCAGCCGGCTCCAGCAGGGCGATCCAGTCGGCGGTGGTCTTCATGACCGTCGTTTGCCGCAGCAGCGGGACCAGCACGTTGCGGTGCTGCACACGGGCGGCATTGGTGGCGAAGCGTTCGTCCGTGGCCCATTCGGGGTGGCCGGCGACGGCGGCGAACTTGGCGAACTGGCCGTCGTTGCCGACAGCCAGGATCATGTCGCCGTCGGCGGTGGGGAAGTCCTGGTAGGGCACGATGTTGGGATGGCCGTTGCCCAGGCGCTGCGGCGCCTTGCCGGAGACGAGATAGTTGGCCGCCTGGTTGGCGAGGCAGGCCACCTGCACGTCGAGGAGCGCCAGGTCGATGTGCTGGCCGCTGCCGGCGCGGAAGCCGTCGCGATCCCGGTAGGCCAGGGCGGCGAGGACGGCGTTGCAGGCATAGAGACCGGTGAGGATGTCGGTGAGCGCCACGCCCACCTTCTGGGGTCCCGCACCGTCTTCGCCGTCGGCGCGACCGGTGACGCTCATGAGGCCGCCCATGCCCTGGATCAGGAAGTCGTAGCCGGCCCGCGGTGCGTAGGGGCCGTCCTGGCCGAAACCGGTGATGGAGCAGTAGACGAGCTTGGGGTTGAGTTTGGCGAGGCTTCCGTAGTCGAGGCCGTAGGGCGCGAGGCCGCCGACCTTGAAGTTCTCCAGCACCACGTCGGCGTCGGCGGCCAGTTCCCGCAGGATGGCCTGACCCTCGGGCTTCGTCATGTCGACGGTGAGGGAGCGCTTGTTGCGGTTGGTGCACAAAAAATAGGCGGCGTCCTTCGTCGGCTGTCCCGCGCCGTCGGCCAGCCAGGGGGGACCCCAGTGGCGCGTGTCGTCGCCGCTGCCGGGCTTTTCCACCTTGATCACGTCGGCGCCCAGGTCGGCGAGCAGCTGGCTGGCCCAGGGGCCGGCCAGCACGCGCGAGAGGTCGATGACCTTGAGGTGGGACAGGGCGCCCATCAGAAGGCCGGGATGTCGGTCTGGGCGCGGCCGAGGATCAGCGCATGGATGTCGTGGGTGCCTTCGTAGGTGTTCACCACTTCCAGGTTCAGCATGTGGCGCACCACGCCGTATTCGTCGGAGATGCCGTTGCCGCCATGCATGTCGCGGGCGACGCGGGCGATGTCGAGGGCCTTGCCGCAGGAGTTGCGCTTCATGATCGAGGTGATCTCGACGGCGGCCTTGCCCTCGTCCTTGAGGCGACCCAGGCGCAGGCAGCCCTGCAGGCCCAGGGTGATCTCGGTCTGCATGTCGGCCAGCTTCTTCTGCATGAGCTGGTTGGCGGCCAGGGGCTTGCCGAACTGCTTGCGGTCCATCACGTACTGGCGGGCGCGGAACCAGCAGTCCTCGGCGGCACCGAGTGCTCCCCAGGCGATGCCGTAGCGCGCCGAGTTGAGACAGGTGAACGGGCCCTTGAGGCCCTTCACCGTCGGGAAGCGGTTCGCCTCCGGTACGAACACCTCGTCCATGACGATCTCGCCGGTGATGGAGGCGCGCAGGCCCATCTTGCCGTGGATGGCCGGCGCCGACAGGCCCTTCATGCCCTTCTCCAGCACGAAGCCGCGGATGTCGCCGGCGTCGTCCTTGGCCCAGACGACGAAGACGTCGGCGATGGGCGAATTGGTGATCCACATCTTGGCGCCGCTGAGGGCATAGCCGCCGGGCACACTGCGGGCGCGGGTCTCCATGCTGCCGGGGTCGGAGCCGTGGTTGGGCTCGGTGAGGCCGAAACAGCCGATCCACTCGCCGCTGGCGAGCTTCGGCAGGTACTTGCGCTTCTGTTCCTCGGAGCCGAATTCGAAGATCGGCACCATGACGAGGGAGCTCTGCACGCTCATCATGGAGCGGAAGCCGGAATCGACGCGCTCCACTTCCCGGGCGATGAGGCCGTAGGACACGTAGTTGAGGCCGGCGCCGCCGTATTCGGTCGGGATCGTGGGCCCCAGCAGGCCCATTTCGCCCATCTCGCGGAAGACTGTCGGATCGGTCTTCTCGTGACGGAAGGCTTCCAGGATGCGCGGCGCCAGCTTGCCCTGGCAGTAGTCGTGGGCGGCGTCGCGCAGTAGGCGTTCGTCTTCGGTGAGCTGCTCGTCGAGCAGCAGGGGGTCGTCCCAGCGGAAGGCGGCTTTGGCCATGGTGAGGCTCCAATCGGATTTCCACGATGCGGAACGTCGCATCGGCATAGCGCTGAAATATCCCATCCGTGGCGGGGTCTGTCAAGGAAACGTCTTGCCATGCGGAAATAATAGGTGATATGTTCCGCATCATGGAACAAGAGAAGGCGGATAGCGGCGTGGCGGCCTTGGCCCGGGGTCTGGAACTGCTGCGTTGCTTCACACCCCAGGAAACCGTGCTGTCCAACGGCGAACTAGCCCAGCGCACCGGCCTGCCGAAATCCACGGTGTCGCGGCTGACGCGCACGCTCGTGGACCTGGGCTATCTGCGCCAGGAGGCGCGGGCTTACCGTGTCGGTCCGTCGGTGCTGGCGCTCGGCTACGCTGCGTTGGCGAACCTGCGGGTGCGCGACGTGGCGCGGCCCCACATGCAGGCCCTGGCCGATGCCACCCAGGCCCTCGTTTCCCTGGCGACGCGGGATCGGCTGTCGATGATCTACCTGGAGAACTGCCGCAGCGCCAACAACGTGACCCTGCGGGTAGCCGTGGGTAACCAATTGCCCCTGGCTACCACCTCCATCGGCCGTGCCTTCCTGGCGGGGTTGCCGGCGGGGGAGCGGGCTTTCCTGCTCAAGGAACTGACGGCTAGAGAGGGCAAGGGATGGCGCGCCCAGGCGAAGGCTGTCGATCGGGAGTTGGCGCGTTTCGCCGAGAAGGGGTATTGCTTGTCCCTCGGTGACTGGCAGAAGGACACGAACGCTGCTGCCGTGCCTTTGATCGGTTCGGGTGGAACGGATCTCTTCGTGCTATCCATTAGTGGGCCGGCTTTCGCAGTTACGGCGAGACAGTTGGAGGAGGATTTGGCACCGCGATTGGCGGCCTTGGCTCGGCATATTGAAGGGCTGATGGTTTAGGGCGCGTCGGCTTCCCGTTGGTTGCTGCTATACCGCGTGGTGTTTGTGGCGATGAAACAGTGGTGCGCTCGCCAAGGCTAGCGGGGAGCCGCCTCCGTCCATGTCCCCCGGACGGGGCTGCGCCCCGTCCTCCTCCTTTACTTCCCGGAGTCGGCCCCCCGCCATCCTTGGCGGGATAGGCCTTTGATCTTGGCTGAACAAGAACAGACAAAGCTAATTTCTCGGGTGGGTGGGGTGCTCTGCGGAGCGAAGTAAAGGAGGAAGGACGGGCGTAGCCCGGCCTGGGGGACATGAGCGCAGCAGAGCACCCCGCCCGCCCGAGCGCACCCGACCGTGACGACAGAGCGCCAGAACAATCTGGAACCACCTGCCGGAGTGGAACCCTAGAGGGCGCCGACAACCGCCTTCCCCGTCTCTATCGTATTCGCCGTCCCGCCCAGGTCCCGGGTCTTCGGCCCATCCCGCAACACGGCCTCCATGGCGGCCATCACCGCTGCGGCGGCATCAGGCTCGCCCAGATGTTCGAGCATCAGCGCACCGCTCCAGATTTGCCCGAGGGGATTGGCGATGCCCTTGCCGGCGATGTCCGGTGCCGAGCCATGCACCGGTTCGAATAGTGACGGGTACTTGCGTTCCGGATTCAGGTTGGCCGAGGGCGCGATGCCGATGGTGCCGGTACAGGCGGGGCCCAGATCCGAGAGGATGTCGCCGAAGAGGTTGGAGCCCACCACTACGTCGAACCAGTCCGGGTGCTGGACGAACTGGGCGCAGAGGATGTCGATGTGGTACTGGTCCACCTTCACGTCTGGATAGTCCTGCGCCACCGCCGCCACGCGCTCGTCCCAGAAGGGCATGGTGATGGAGATGCCGTTGGACTTGGTAGCCGAGGTGAGATGCCTGCCGCGCTTCCTCGCCTGTTCGAAGGCGTAGCGCAGCACCCGGTCCACGCCCTCGCGGGTCATCACGGTTTCCTGGATGGCGATCTCCCGTTCGGTGCCGGCGAACATGCGACCGCCGGCGTTGGAGTACTCGCCTTCGGTGTTCTCGCGCACGATCAGCATGTCGATGCTACCGGCCTCGCGGCCGGCCAGCGGCGATTTCATGCCGGGCATCAGTCGCGCCGGACGCAGGCTGATGTACTGGTCGAAGCGGCGGCGGAACTGCAGCAGGGAACCCCACAGGGAGACGTGGTCCGGCACGGTGGCCGGCCAGCCGACGGCGCCGAAGTAGATGGCGTCGTGGCCGACGATGCGCTCGAACCAGTCGTCGGGCATCATGCGGCCGTGCTGCAGGTACCAGTCGCAGCTCGCCCATTCGATCCAGTCCCACTGAAAGGCGAAGCCGAATTTGGCGGCAACGGCATCGAGGACGCGCACGCCTTCGGGCATGACTTCCTTGCCGATGCCGTCGCCGGGGATGGTGGCGATGCGGTAGGTTTTCATCCGGGCTATCCTAGCGCAATTCCCCGGGAGACCGACCATGACGCGAACCCTGCTTTTCCTCGTCACCGCCGCTGTCGCGGCCGCCGCCGCAGCTGCCGACACCGCGCCCGAGATCGTCTCCGTCGCCGCCGACCGGGAGGCCACGGCGGTGACGGTCTACAACGACGACCTGGCCCTGGTGAAGGAGCGCCGCCGCGTCACGCTGCCGGCCGGGCAGGTGCGCCTCGCCCTGCGGGACGTGGCGGCCCAGCTGCGGCCCGAGACGGCCCTGCTGCGGGGCCAGGACCGGCCCCTGGCCCTGCTGGAGCAGAACTTCGACTTCGACCTGCTGACGCCCGAGAAGCTGCTGGAGAAATACGTGGGCCGCGAGGTGACCGTGATCCGCAGCCACCCGACCACGGGCGAGGAGCGGCGCGAGAAGGCCACCGTGCTGGCGACCAACGGCGGCCCGGTGCTGCGCTTCGCCGACCGCATCGAGACCGGGGCGCCGGGCCGCATCGTCTTCGACGGCGTACCGGCGAACCTGCGCGACCGGCCGACGCTCTCGGTGCTGCTTTCCGGCCGGGCCGGTGCCCAGCCGGTGGAGCTGTCCTACCTGACCGGCGGCCTGTCGTGGCAGGCGGACTACGTGGCGAACTTGTCCGGGGACGGCCGCAGCCTGGACCTGAACGGCTGGGTCACCCTGACCAACCGCAGCGGTGCCGGCTACGAAGCGGCGACGCTGCAGCTGGTGGCGGGCACGGTCAATCGCGTGCGCGCTCCCCAGCCGCGCATGCTGGCGCGCCCGGCGGCGGCGCCGAAGGCCATGGCCATGGAGGCGGCCCAGGAAGCCCTGATGGATTACCACCTCTACAGCTTCGAGCGGCCGACCACCATCGCCGACAACCAGACCAAGCAGCTCGCCCTGCTCTCCGCCGGCAACGTGCCGGTACGGCGCGAGTACCTGCTGGCCGGGGCCGATTACTACTACCAGGGCCGCTACGGCGAACTCGGCCGTCGCCTGAAGCCGGCGGTGTTCCTGGAGGTCGAGAACCGGGGCGGGCAGATGGGGCGGCCCCTGCCGGCCGGCGTGGTGCGGGTCTATGCCAAGGACAGCCGCGGCGCCGCCCAGTTCGTCGGCGAGGACCGCATCGAGCATACGGCGAAGAACGAGAAGCTCAAGCTCCGCCTCGGCGAGGCCTTCGACATCACGGCGGACCGCAAACAGACCGCCTACCGCAAGATCGCCGACAACGTGGTCGAAACCGCCTACCGGATCGAGCTGCGCAACGCCAAGGACGAAGCCGTGACGGTGCGGGTGCAGGAACCCCTGCCCGGCGACTGGGAGATCGTGCAGGAGTCCCTGAAGGGCACGCGCGAGTCAGCGCGTATCGTGGCCTGGGACGTCACGGTGCCGGCCGGCGGTGCGGCCGTGCTCGAATACACGGCCAGAGTCCGGTGGTGAGTTTCGAGCGTAGCGAGCGAGTTGATACCCCCTTCCTCGGAAGGGAGCAGGGGGACGGGCCGTAACTGGGCCGCAGGCGAGGTTCGCGGCCTTAGCCGCGCACCTCGCCGTCGCCCAGCACGATCCACTTCTGGGAGGTGAGGCCTTCGAGGCCCACCGGGCCGCGGGCGTGGAACTTGTCCGTGGAAATGCCGATCTCCGCGCCCAGTCCGTACTCGAAGCCGTCGGCGAAGCGCGTCGAGGCATTGACCATCACGCTCGACGAATCCACTTCCCGCAGGAAGCGCATCGCGTTCGTGTAGTTCTCGGTGACGATGGCCTCGGTGTGCTGGGACGAGTACTTGTTGATGTGGGCGATGGCCTCGTCCACGTCGGCCACCACCTTCACCGAAATGATGGCGGCGAGATATTCCGTGTACCAGTCCTCTTCCGTGGCGGCCTTGGCGCCGGGCACCAGGGCCAGGGTCTCGGCGCAGCCGCGGATTTCGACGCCCTTGCCCTGGAGCATGGCGGCGATCTCGGGCAGCAGCGTGGCCGAGACGGCGCGGGCGACCAGCAGGGATTCCGTGGTGTTGCAGGTGCCCAGGCGCTGGGTCTTGGCGTTCTCGACGATACGCAGGGCCTTGGCCGCATCGGCGTCCTTGTCCACATAGACATGGCAATTGCCGTCCAGGTGCTTGATGACGGGGACGCGGGCTTCCTTCGAGATGCGTTCGATGAGGCCCTTGCCGCCGCGCGGCACGATCACGTCCACGTACTCGGGCATGGCGACCAGATGGCCGACGACTTCCCGGTCAGTGGTCTCGATGACCTGCACGGCGGCTTCCGGCAGGCCGGCGGCACGCAGGCCCGTGCGCACGCAGGCGGCGATGGCCTGGTTGCAGCAGACGGCCTCCTTGCCGCCGCGCAGGATGGCGGCGTTGCCCGACTTCAGGCACAGGGCAGCGGCGTCGGCGGTGACGTTGGGACGTGCCTCGTAGATGATGCCGACGACGCCGATGGGCACACGCATCTTGCCGACCTGGATGCCGGTGGGGCGACGCTTCATGTCGGTGATCTCGCCGATCGGGTCGGCCAGGGCGGCCACCTGTTCCAGGCCCTGGGCCATGCTCTCGATACCCTTGGGCGTCAGGGTCAGGCGGTCGATCATGGCGGCGTCGAGGCCGGCGGCCTGGGCGGCCTCCAGGTCGCGGGCGTTGGCGGAGAGCAGGTCGTCGCGGCCTTCGCGGATGGCCTGGGCCATGGCCAGCAGGGCCTCGTTCTTCGCCTTCGTGGAGGCGCGGGCCATCTCGCGCGATGCGGCGCGGGCGGCGCGGCCGACGTTCTCCATGTAGTCCTTGATGTTCATAACCATTGCACCTGGTGCTTTCTCAAACAGTGGTCGCGTCAGCGACCTGATCAGTCGCCCCTCTCCCGCGGGGAGAGGGGACGGGGGTGAGGGTTCATGCCCTGCGAGTGAGTCTCAGCGCCAGCTGAGCGAACTCGTCCCACAGATCGCCCTTGCCCACGCCCTTGATGATGCGGTCGATTCGCGCCGCATGCAAGAGGGCGTTGCGGGCGGCGGCACGCCTTGCCGGATTGCGCTGGCACTGGTTGCGCGATTCGTTGGCCAGGGCCCACAGCACCAGGGGCGGGGCGGCACCCTCGGCCTTGAGGCCTTCGAGCACGCGGGCGCAGCGGGCGGCATTGCCGCCGGTCAGGGCTTCCCGCAGGCTGTCCACGTCGTAGCGCGCCACGTTGAGCACCGCACCTTCGATCTGGGCCAGGCTTAGTTCGCCTTCCGGATAGAGCAGGCCGAGCTTCTGGATTTCCTGGTGGGCGGCCAGCAGGTTGCCTTCCACGTGGGCGGCAATGAATTCGAGGGCGGCCCGCGGCGCACTCTGGTTCTGGCGCTTGAGGCGCTCGGCCAGCCAGTTGGGTAGTTGGGCCAGGGGCGGGGCATTGCATTCGATGGCCACGCCGGCTTCCGCCAGGGTGCCGAACCAGCCACCCTTCTTCGTCTGCCAGTCCAGCTCCGGCAGGGTCACCAGGGTGACGATGCCGGACGGCAGGTTGCCGCAATAGCGCTTGAGGGCTTCGCCGCCGTCGCGGCCGGGCTTGCCGGAGGGAATGCGCAGGTCTACGAGCTTGTCGCCGCCGAACAGCGACAGGTTGCCGGCGGCGAGGAATAGTTCATCCCATTTGAAGCCCTGGCCGGCCACCAGCACTTCGCGCTCGGCGAAGCCCTGGGCGCGGGCCGCGGCGCGGATGGCGTCGGCGGCCTCGATGACCAGCAGGGGTTCGTTGCCGTGGACGACGTAGAGGGGGGCTAGGCTCTTCTGCAGACTGGCGCCGAGTTGCTCGGGACGGAGCTGCACGGCCTACTGCTCTTCGGCGGGTTTGGGGCGTGCCGCGGCGAGGCGGCGCAGCAGCTGTTGCACCAGGTCGTCCTGGATGTCGCGCCAGAGCAGGCCTTCCTCGGCCTCCTTGGAAAGCACCTGGGCGTCGCTGAAACTGATGTCCCGGCGCAGGACGATCTGGCCCGGCGGGATCAAGTCCCGGTTGGCGGCGTCGTGCACGCGGAAACTGACGGTGCGCACGAGCTGGAACTCGCGCACCCGGCCGGCCGAGTTCAGGGACAGGATGTCCTTCACCTGGCGGTCGCTCGTGATCGCCAAGGTGGCCTGGGCGGACTGGGAATCGTCCACGATGCGCGTCTGGGTCGCGGCGAGGATGTTGCGCTTCAGCACCGCATGCAGCTCCGTGCTGGTCGGCAGGGCGATGTACAGCGTGTCGAAGGGCAGCGAGTAGCTGCCGCGCAGCTGGAAGCCGCAGGCCGAGAGCAGCAGGGCGAGCAGCGTGGCGAGGATGATCCGGACGCGCATGGCGGTATCCCGTTCAGACGACGATGTTGACGAGGCGGCCGGGTACGACGATGACCTTCTTCGCCGGCTGGCCTGCCATGAACTTTTGCGCCTCCTCGGCGGCCAGGGCGGCGGCCTCGATGGCGGCCTTGTCGGCACCCGCCGCCACGCGCACGCTGCCCCGGTGCTTGCCGTTGATCTGCAGCACCAGTTCGATCTCGTCCTGCTCCAGGGCCGCGGCCAGGGGCTCGGGCCAGGGGGCGTGGAAGATGTCCTCGCCATAGCCCAGCTCGTGCCACAGGGTGTGGCAGATGTGGGGCGTGATGGGCGACAGCAGGCGCAGCAGGATGGAGAAGCACTCGGCGGCCACGGCACCGTAGCCTTCGGCCGCGGCGGCTTCCTTGTGGGCCTTCTCCAGGGCGTTGAGCATCTTCATCGTCGCCGAGGCGACGGTGTTGAACTGGAGCTTGCCGAGGTCGTAGTTGGCCTGTTTGAGGGTGAGGTGGATTTCGCGCCGCACATCGGCCAGGGCCGCCGGCAGTTTGGCCGGCATGACGGGCTTGGCGGCGATGGCGTCGCGCGTCGCATGGCCGTAGGCCCAGACGCGCTTGAGGAAGCGGTAGGCGCCTTCGACGCCGGAGTCCGACCACTCCAGGGTCTGCTCCGGGGGTGAGGCGAACATCATGAAGAAGCGGGCCGTGTCGGCGCCGTATTCCTCGATCAATCCCTGCGGGTCCACGCCGTTGCGCTTGGACTTGGACATGGTGCCAACGCCGCCGTAGTCCACCGGATTGCCGTCGGCCTTGCTGGTGGCGCCGGTGACGTGGCCGGCCTCGTTGCGGACCAGGTCCACTTCCTCGGGGGCGAAGTACTCGATGCCGCCCTTCGCGGTGCGGCGGCTGAAGATGTGGTTGAGCACCATGCCCTGGGTCAGCAGGTTGGCGAAGGGCTCGTCGTACTTCACCAGGCCCAGGTCGCGCATGACCTTGGTCCAGAAGCGCGAATAGAGCAGGTGCAGGATCGCATGCTCGATGCCGCCGATGTACTGGTCCACCGGCATCCAGTAGTTGGTGCCCGCATCCACCATCGACTGGTTGGCGGCGCGGGTGGCGGCATCCACGCAGTAGCGGGCGTAGTACCAGGACGAGTCCACGAAGGTGTCCATGGTGTCGGTCTCGCGCCGGGCCGGCTTGCCGCACTGGGGGCAGGTGCAGGCGAGGAAATCCTCCCGCTTGTTGAGGGGGTTGCCGGAGCCGTCGGGCACGCAGTCCTCGGGCAGCTTCACCGGCAGCTGGTCGTCGGGCACCGGCACGGTGCCGCAGGTGTCGCAGTGGATCAGGGGAATCGGGCAGCCCCAGTAGCGCTGGCGCGAGATGCCCCAGTCGCGCAGGCGGTACTGCACCTGCTTGTCGCCGAGGCCCTTGGCCGACAGGTCGGCGGCGATGGCGTCCACCGCGGCTTCGTAGGTGAGGCCGTCGTACTTGCCGGAGTTCACGCACTTGCCGCGCTGCTTGTCGGCATAGGACTCCTTCCAGCCGTCGAGCGAAAACTCCTCGCCCTCGACGGCGATTACCTGCTTGATGGGTAGCTGGTATTTCTTCGCGAAACCGAAGTCCCGCTCGTCGTGGGCCGGCACGGCCATCACGGCGCCTTCGCCGTAGGTCATCAGCACGTAGTTGCCGACCCAGACTTCGACTTTTTCGCCGGTCAACGGATGCTCGACGAAGATGCCCGTCGGCATGCCCTTCTTCTCCATCGTGGCGAGGTCGGCTTCCATCACCGAGCCGCGCTTGCATTCGTCCACGAAGGCGGCGAGCTCGGGATTGTGCTTCGCGGCATGGGCGGCGAGGGGGTGCTCGGCGGCGACGGCGCAGAAGGTGACGCCCATGATGGTGTCGGCGCGGGTGGTGTAGACCCAGAGCTTCTCCGCCTTGCCGTCGAGTTCATAGGGGAAGGCGAAGCGTACGCCGTGGCTCTTGCCGATCCAGTTGGCCTGCATCAGCTTGACGCGCTCGGGCCAGCCCGGCAGGGTGTCCAGGGCCGAGAGCAGTTCGTCGGCGTACTGGGTGATGGCCAGGTAGTAGCCGGGAATCTCGCGCTTCTCCACCAGGGCGCCGGTACGCCAGCCGCGACCCTCGATGACCTGCTCGTTGGCGAGCACGGTCTGGTCCACCGGGTCCCAGTTCACCACCTGGGTCTTCTTGTAGGCGATGCCCTTTTCCAGCATGCGCAGGAACAGCCACTGGTTCCACTTGTAGTACTCGGGCTTGCAGGTGGCGAGCTCCCGCTCCCAGTCGAGACTGAGCCCCAGGGACTGGAGCTGCTTCTTCATGTAGGCGATGTTGTCGTAGGTCCACTGGGCCGGCGGCACGCCGTTCTGCATGGCGGCGTTCTCGGCGGGCAGGCCGAAGGCGTCCCAGCCCATGGGCTGGAGGACGTTGTAGCCCTTCATGCGGTGGGTGCGGGTGAGGACATCGCCGATGGTATAGTTCCGCACGTGCCCCATGTGCAGCTTGCCCGACGGGTAGGGGAACATCGACAGGCAGTAGTACTTGGGCTTGTTGGCGTCGGCGGCGGCCTGATGCGCGGCGGTCGAATCCCAATGGGCCTGGGCGGCTTTCTCGATTTCTGTCGGGTGATATTTTTCCTGCATGGCCCGGAATACCTGATAAGTCTTTGCAAAAGCGCGAATTATACTCCCGCACCCCTCAGCGAAAGGACGTTCGATGCATGCCCTGATGCGCTCCGCAGCCCTGCCGGCGGCCCTCTTAGCCCTGCTGGCGACCCCGGCCCAGGCGGTACCCCAGGCGACGGTGGACGCGGTGGTGACGCCGGCCTGGCTCGAGCGCAACGGCCGTACCCGGCCCCTCGATGTGGGCATGGAAGTGAAGAACGGCGATCGCATCCGCACCGGCGACGGCGCCCGCGCCTATCTCAAGCTGGCCGAGGGCAGCACGGTCAAGATCGGCGAGAAGGCCAGCCTGGGTTTCTTCAGCCGCAGCCTTAAGCCGAACAAGTCGTTCCGGGGCGCCCTCGACGTGGCCACGGGCGCCTTCCGCTTCACCACCGACGCCCTGCGCAAGCTCAGGGAGCGGGACGTGGCCGTACGCGTCGGCACCGCCACCGTGGGCATCCGCGGCACGGACGTGTGGGGCAAGTCCGACGGCGCCCAGGACCTGGTGATGCTCATCGAAGGCCGCATCGAAGTGCGCCATGCGTCGGGCGAGACGGTGGAAATGGGCGAACCCCTGACGGTGTTCGTGGCCCCCAAGGGAGCCGTTCCCCTGCCCCTGACGACCGCGAGCCAGGAGGAACTGCACGCCCGCGCCCGGGAAACCGAGATCGTGGCGGGCGACGGCGCGGCCCGCAGGGGCGGGCGCTGGAAGCTGAGCCTGGGCTCCTTCGCCGACGAGGCGGCGGCCCTGGAGCGCTACGACCTGGCAAGGGAGGCGGGTTTCGCCGCCGTGATCGTGCCGCGGGCGGCCGAAGACGGCGCCTGGATCTACGAAGTGGTCCAGAAGGGCTTCGCCGACGAGGCCGAAGCCCAGCGGACCGCTGTCCGCCTCAAGGCGGCGACGGGTTTCGCCGCCGCCCCGGCCCGCTGACGTTCAGCAGCAGGGCCTGACGGCCTGGCCGAAGACGCGCCAGCCCCGGGAGGACGAAAGGGCCGCGGCGTCCAGCAGGGCTACCGGCGCTTGCCAGAACTGGGCGTTCAGGCGTGCCCAGCGGCGCCAGCCGAAGGAGGCGGCGTCTTCCCGCAGGGTTTCGGCGGCGATGAGTTCCAGCAGGCGGTCCATCGACGCCTTCCAGTAGGCGGGGGTCTCGTTTTCCCCGGTGCGCAGGGCGGCGTGGCGCTGGGCGGCATGCCAGAGGACTTCGGCGCGGCGTTCGGTGATGCCTGCCTTCCTGGCGAGCCAGGGCAGGATTTTCGGCGGTTTGCTGTGCAGGGCGGTGGTTTTCATGGGCTTCTCCTGGGCGCCGCCGCATCCGCCTTGTGGGCGAACCAGTCAAACGCCGTTGATGTTGCGATGCAACAATTCAATTGTAGGGCACAGATGGGGACGCTGCAAGCCGGAACAAGGGGGATTTTTCTGCGGCGCAGCAAATTTGGCTTTGCCGTCCGGGACTTGCCTGGATACGCGGATACCGGGGGATGCCGCTGGCGACTGCCGCGGGGGCTCAGGCGCCCGGGTTGCCCAGAGTGAAGCGGAAGACGGCGCCCTGGCCGGGGCGGCTTTCCGCCCAGATATGCCCGCCGTGGCGGCGGACGGCCCGGGCAGCCGACGCCAGCCCGATGCCGCTGCCCTCGAACTCGCTGGGGTTGTGGAGGCGCTGGAAGGGCTTGAACAGCTTGTCGGCGTAGGCCATGTCGAAGCCGGCTCCGTTGTCGCGGACGAAATAGGCGTCCGCCGCCCCGTCGAAGCCGAACTCGATGCGGGCCTGCGGGGTGTCCCGCGAGTACTTCCAGGCGTTCCCCAGCAGGTTCTCCAGCAGCACCCGCAGCAGCAGCGGGTCGCCGTCGGCGCTGCAGTCGGTGGCCACGACGAATTCCACCGACCGGCCGGGTTCGGTCTTGCGCAGCTCGTCCGCGATGTCCGCCACCAGGGCCGAGAGGTTGACCCGGTCCCGCTGCATTTCCCGCCGGCTGACGCGGGAAAGCTCCAGCATGTCGTCGATCAGCGTGCCCAGGCGCTGGGCGGCGCGGCGCACGCGGATCAGGTATTCGTTGCCCTGGTCGTCGAGGCGTTCGCCGTATTCCTCCTGCAGCAGGCGCGAGAAGCCGTCGATGCCGCGCAGGGGCGCCCGCAGGTCGTGGGAGATCGAATAGGCGAAGGCCTTCAGCTCCCGGTTTACGTCGGTCAGCTCGGCGGTGCGGCGCCGCACCCGGTCCTCCAGCTCGGCGTTGAGCTGGCGGATTTCCGCCTCGGCGCGCTTGCGTTCGGTGATGTCGTAGAGGAAGGACAGCACGCATTCCTCGCCGGCGAAGTCGAGACGCTCGGCGGAGATCAAGGTGACGCGTTCGTTGCCGTGGCGGTCGCGCATCTGGGCCTCGTGGGCGAAGACCCGGCCGCGTTGCTTCAGGGTGTCCACCCAGGCGTGGCGTTTCGCGATGTCCTGCCAGAGGCCGAGCTCGCCGGACGAGTGGCCGATGAGCTCGCTGCGCTGCCAGCCCAGGTGGCGCACGTAGGCGTCGTTCACCTCGTGGAAAAGGCCGTCGTCGAGGCGGGTGATGGAGATCGCCACCGGGCTGGTGTGGAAGATGCGCGAGAACTTCCGCTCGGAGGCCAGCACGTCCGCCTCGGCGCGCAGGCGTTCCAGCTCCGCCGCCGCCCGGGCGGCGAATACCGCCATCAGGGAGGCCCGCTCCTCGCTGGCCTGCATGGGCTTGTCGTCGAGGATGGCGAGGACGCCGAGGGGTTCGCCGGCGGCGCTTTCCAGGGGGTGGCCGTAGTAGCTTTCGGCGCCGATGGCTTCCAGGCTGCAGCCGGCTCCCGGAAACAGCTCCCGCAGGCCCGCGGCGAAAAGCTGCGGCGATCCGCCGAAGACATTGCCGCAAGGCGTCGTTCCCAGGTCGTAGTCGGTGTTGGCGGCAAAGGCGTCCCGCGACCAGAAGGCCAGGGTATGCAGCTTGCCCGGTTGGCCCGGCCTGACCTCGCCCACCAGGGCGAAGGGAACGTCGAGGACCCGGGCCAGGTGCCGCACCAGGGCGCGGAAGAACTCGGCGCCGGTGACGCGGGACGTGCCCTCGACGATCTCGCGCAGCATGGCCTCGGCGCGGCGCCGCTCGGTGATGTCGTAGACGAAGGCGAGCATGCAGTTCTCGCCACCCAGTTCCACCTTGGTGCCGGAGAGGTTCACGATGCGGCGCCGGCCCTGGCTGTCGCGCAGTTCCGTCTCGTAGGCGGGCACCGAATCCTGGAACCTGAACTTGTCCATCCAGGCCTGGCGGTGCCCGGATTCCGCCCAGATGCCGAGTTCCACGGAAGTGCGGCCGATGACCTGCCGGCGCTCCAGGCCGAAAAGGGCGAGGAAGGCGTCGTTGACCTCCAGGTAGCGGCCATCCGCCACATGGCTGATGGAAATCGGCACCGGACTGATGCCGAAGACCTGGGAGAAGCGCAACTCCGACTGGCGCAGGGCCGTGATGTCGTGCACCAGGGCCAGGACGCAGTCCTCGCCGCGGAATTCGATCATCGCCGCCGAGAGGCGGACGTTGCGCGGTCGGCCGGACTTGTCGCGCCAGACGGTCTCGTGGTCGAGGACGCGGCCGGCGCGGCGCAGGTTCTCTATCCAGGGGCGGCGCGTGGCGTCGTCCGGCCAGAGGCCCAGGGCCACGGAGGCCCTGCCGATCATCTCGTCCCGGGTCCAGCCGAAGTTCTGCCGGTAGATGTCGTTCACCTCCAGGAAAGTGCCGTCGGCGGCGCGGGCGATGGAAGCCGCCACCGGGCTGACCTGGAACACCTTGGCGAAGCGTTCCTCGGACAGCCGCGCCTGGATTTCCGCCCGCCGCCGCTCGGTGACGTCCGTGACGATGGTCAGCACGCGGGCCGCCGTCCCGTCCTGCAGCAGCCTGACGGTGGCCTCCACTTCCTTGCGCCCGCCGGCGCGGGTGACGACGCTGACGTCGTAGGGTTCGGCGAACGCCTCGCCGGCGCCGCAGCGGCGGTACTTGTCCCGGATGCGCTCCCGTTCGTCGGGCTGGATCAGTTCCAGGAAGCTCGGCAGGGCCATGAGCTCCGCCTCGCTGTAGCCGAAGAGATCGCAGACGGCCGCGTTGGCATAGGAGATGCGGTCCGCCTCGACGATGTACATGCCGATGCCGGCGCTGGCCTGGGCGTTAAGCAGGGCCGTCTGGAACACATGGCGGGAGCGCAGCTCCTCGTCGCGGCTGGCGATTTCGGCCACCTGGCGCGCCAGGGCGGTGTTCAGTTCGTTGGCCTCCTCCAGCTTCGCCGCGAAGCTGCGGCGGATGAAGGCCGCCAGGCTGGCGGAGACGACGATGATCAGGGTGTGGACGAAGGCGATCCAGGCCTGGGAGGGTGCCACCTGGGCCGGCAGCCACTGGCGGACGGTGCCGACGACGAAGAAGGCTTCGGCGGCCAGGCTCAGGGCGCCGAGGATCAGGGCGGTGCGGGCGCTCATGACCCAGCCGGCGATGAGGATGAGCACCGGATAGGCCAGCAAGGCCGGCGAAGTCATGCCGCCGTTGAGGGCCGCCGAAACGGTGATGCCGAACCAGGCGCCGTAGGTCAGGGCCCGGTAGGCGCTCGGCAGGCGGTTGCGCTGCAGCTCGACCAGGGTGAACAGGGCCGCCACGGCCGTGAGGGCGAAACCCGTGAGGCGCCGCGTCTGGCCCGGGGCCAGGAACTCGATGAAGGTCACGGCGACGAGGCAGCCGATCACGACGATCAACATCGCGATCTTGAGGAAGTGCTGGTCGCCGGGGCGGCTCTCGCCTTCGTGCCCGGAGGCCGGACCGGGCGATCCTGTCGAAGGATTCAAAGGGGGCCTGGACTGCATTTCGATGCGGGAAGGGCATTCTGGGGCTGCCGGCAGCCCGCGTCAATCGGGCCCGGGGAGCGGGCGGGAGGCCCCTGGCTATAATCCCGCCCCATGTCACATCTTCTCAACGGCCTGAACCGGGAACAGCTGGCCGCCGTCACCCTCCCGCCCCAGCATGCCCTGATCCTCGCCGGCGCCGGCTCCGGCAAGACGCGGGTCCTCACCACGCGCATCGCCTGGCTCATCGCCACCAGCCAGGTCACGCCCCAGGGCATCCTCGCCGTCACCTTCACCAACAAGGCGGCGAAGGAGATGCAGACGCGGCTGGCCGCCATGCTGCCCGTCGATACCCGCGGCATGTGGATCGGTACCTTCCACGGCCTGTGCAACCGCATGCTGCGCGCCCACCACCGGGACGCCAACCTGCCCCAGCTGTTCCAGATCCTCGACTCGGCCGACCAGCAGGCGGCCATCAAGCGCCTGCTCAAGTCCCTCAACGTGGACGACGAGAAATTCCCGCCGCGGGAGCTGCAGCACTTCATCAACGCCCAGAAGGAGCAGGGCCTGCGCGCCGCCGCCGTCGAGGCCTGGGACGACTACACGAGGAAGCGCGTCGACCTCTACGCCGCCTACGAGGCCCAGTGCCAGAAGGAAGGCGTCGTCGACTTCGCCGAACTGCTGCTGCGCTCCTACGAACTGCTGTCGCGCCACGACGCCCTGCGCCGCCACTACCAGGAGCGCTTCCGCTACATCCTGGTGGACGAGTTCCAGGACACCAACGTGCTCCAGTACAAATGGCTGAAGCTGCTGACGGGACCGGAAGCCACCCTGTTCGCCGTCGGGGACGACGACCAGAGCATCTATGCCTTCCGCGGCGCCGAAGTCGGCAACATGCGCGACTTCGAGCGGGAATACAAGGTCGCCAACGTCATCCGCCTGGAGCAGAACTACCGCTCCCACGGCAACATCCTCGACGCCGCCAACGCCATCATCAAGAACAACGAGAAGCGCCTCGGCAAGAACCTGTGGACCGAGGCCGGCGCCGGCGAGCCGATTCGCGTCTTCGAGGCCGGCAGCGACGGCGAGGAGGCCCGCTGGATCGTCGAGGAGATCAAGGCCCTGGTGCGCGACGGCCATGCCCGCGCCGAGATCGCCCTGCTCTACCGCTCCAATGCCCAGTCGCGCATCCTCGAACACACCCTGTTCTCGGCCGGCATTCCCTACCGGGTCTATGGCGGCCTGCGCTTCTTCGAACGCCAGGAGATCAAGCACGCCCTGGCCTACCTGCGCCTGATCGCCAATACCGACGACGACACCGCCTTCGCCCGGGTGGTGAACTTCCCCACCCGCGGCATCGGCGCCCGCAGCATCGAGAACCTGCAGGACGCGGCGAAGGCCGCCGGTTCCAGCCTCTTCGCCGCCATTCCCCAGGTGCCCGGCAAGGGCGGCGCGTCCCTCGCTGCCTTCGCCGGTCTCATCGGCAAGATGAAGGAGGCGTCGTCCCTGCCCCTGCCCGAGCTGGTGGACCATGTGGTCGAACTTTCGGGCCTGCGCGAGCACTACAAGAACGAGAAGGAGGGCCAGGACCGCCTCGCCAACCTGGACGAACTCGTGAACGCCGCCACCAATTTCGTCGCCGAGGAAGGTCGCGTCGGCGAGGAAGGCGAGCTGTCCGGCGACCTGGCGTCGTTCCTCGCCCACGCTGCCCTGGAGGCCGGCGAACACCAGGCCGGCGAAGGCGACGACGCTCTGCAGCTGATGACCGTGCACTCGGCCAAGGGCCTGGAGTTCAACGTGGTCTTCATCAGCGGCATCGAGGAGGGCCTGTTCCCCCATGAGAATGCCATCCTCGAAGCCGACGGCGTCGAGGAGGAGCGGCGCCTCATGTACGTGGCCGTGACGCGGGCGCGCCAGCGGCTTTACCTCTCCTTTGCCCAGACACGCATGCTCCACGGCCAGACGCGCTACAACCTGCCGTCCCGCTTCATCGAGGAGATTCCCGAGGGCCTGCTGAAGTGGCTCACGCCCAAGGCCGGCAAGGGCGGCTTCGCCTACGGGGCCCAGTCCCCGGCCTGGGACGAGCCGGTGCGCGCCCAGCCCGCGTCCCGCGGCGGCGGCTTCCGCATCGGCCAGACGGTGGAGCATGCCAAGTTCGGCGTCGGCGTCATCGTCAATGCGGAGGGCGGCGGCAACGACGCCCGCGTGCAGGTGAACTTCGGCGCCGCCGGCATGAAGTGGCTGGCCCTCTCGGTGGCGAAACTGACGCCCCTCTGAACCCCGCTCAGGCCTTCGCCGCGTCCACGATGTAGCGATTGATGAGCGCCTTGAGCATCTGTTCCACCTCCTTGTCGGGGGATGCGCAGATCTCGCGGAACAGGGGTTCGATCATGCCGGCGAAAATCTCCACCAGCCGCGCGTCCAGGTGGTTGCCGGCGTAGCCCCGCAATATGTCCAGCGCCTCGGCGAAGGGGATGGGGTCCTTGTAGGGGCGCTTGGAGGTGAGGGCGTCGAAGATGTCCACCACGGCGAAGACGCGCGCCGTCACCGGGATCTCCTCGCCCTTGAGGCCCCGCAGATAGCCGCTGCCGTCGTAGCGTTCGTGGTGGAACTCGACCACGTCGCGGGCGCGCTGGAGCCAGGCGGACTTCTCCAGGATGTCCACGCCGAGGGACACGTGGGTGCGCATCACGGCGAACTCCTGTTCGTCGAGGCGTCCCGGCTTGAGCAGGATGTTGTCGCTGATGCCGATCTTGCCCACGTCGTGGAGGAAGGCGCCGGCGATGAGGTCGCGGATCGCGGCCCGGGCGACGCCGGCCGCCTCGGCGAGTTTGACGGCGTAGATGGCGACGCGGTAGTTGTGCAGGTTGGTGTCGGAATCCCGCTTGGCGATGGCCGAGCCGAGCACTTCCATCAGCTCCACGTTGCCCTTCAGCAGGTCGCGGGAGTAGCGGATGACATCCCGGTTGAGGGCCAGGATCACCGGATAGAGGACGACGGTGGTCAGTAGGACCGCGCACAGCACCACGACGAGGGTCATGGCCATCTCGCGGCGCAGGCGGTCCAGGGTCTCGGGGTCGATCAGGAACACGCCCTCGAAATAGCCGGCCCTGCTGCCGTTGGCGTCCTTGAGGGGCACCAGCACCCGCAGCACCGTGTCCTCACCGAGGACGAACTTCTCGTAGTGCCGCTGATCGTCGCGGGGGAACGGGTGGGCATGGGCCTTGAGCTTCTCCTCGACGGCGGCATGGCGCGGGTTGATGGCCTCGGAGACCTTGCGGCGCTCCTTGTCGTAAAGCTCGACGACGATGAAGTGCCGGCGCACGAAATCGGACGCCAGCGTTTGGAGCGCGCCGCGGTCCGCCTCGGGACGGTTCAGCAGCGGCAGGCTTTCGCTGGAAAGCTTGCCGGACTCGGCGACCGCCAGGTCCACCAGCTGGTCGTCGATCTTTTCGATGCCGATGTAGAACACCGCCGCTCCCGTCGCCAGGGAGATGGCGATCCAGGCGGTCAGCAGGCGGTTGAAGATGGTGCGGTGAATCTCTTCCATGCTCGGGGGGGCGTCGTTGCAGGCGGCTATGATACGCGTCCGCATCGACGATCAGAGAGGAGATGGCCCATGGACTTGGGATTGCAGGGACGCGGCGCCTTGGTCTGCGCCGCCAGCCGGGGCCTGGGGCGCGCCTGCGCCTTCGCCCTGGCGCGGGAAGGCGTCGCCGTCACCATCGTCGCCCGCGGCCGCGAGGCGCTGGAGGCCACGGCGGCGGAAATCCGCGCGGCGACCGGCGTCGCCGTGACGACGGTAGTCGCCGACATCGCCACGACGGATGGCCGCGCCGCCGCCCTGGCCGCCTGCCCGGCGCCCGACATCCTGGTGAACAACGCCGGCGGGCCGCCCCCCGGCGACTTCCGCGACTGGTCGCGGGACGACTGGATCAAGGCCCTCGACGCCAACATGCTCACACCCATCGAGCTCATCAAGGCGACGGTGGACGGCATGATGGCGCGGCGCTTCGGCCGCATCGTCAACATCACCTCGGCGGCGGTGAAGGCGCCCATCGATGTGCTGGGACTCTCCAACGGCGCGCGCTCGGGGCTCACGGGATTCGTCGCCGGCCTGGCGCGCAAGACCGTGGCCCACAACGTCACCATCAACAACCTGCTGCCGGGGTTTTTCGATACCGACCGCATCCGCGCCGTGGTGGGCGGCCAGGCCAAGGCCAAGGGCGTGAGCTACGAGGAAGCGCTGGCCGAGCGGGTGGCGACGATTCCGGCGGGCCGCATCGGCGACCCGGCCGAATTCGGCGCCGCCTGCGCCTGGCTGTGCTCCGCCCAGGCCGGCTACATCAGCGGCCAGAACTGGCTGCTGGACGGCGGCGCCTACCCGGGCACCTTCTGAGGGCCGGCGCGCGGTATCAGGCGCGCTTGCGGCTGGCCGCCTTCGCCTTCGCCTTGCGGGCGGCTTCCAGTTCGTCGTAGAGGGCGGCGAACTCCTGGGCCAGTTTGTGGCCCGGCTCCAGGTGCACCATGGGCTTGGCCTGCTGGTGGGATTCCTTGATTTTCACCGAGGACGACAGGGTGGCGCCCAGCACCGGCAGGCCTTCGTCGCGCAGCTCCTGCACCACGCGCTGGGGCAGGTTGGCGCGGGGCTGGAATTGGTTCACGACGATGCCCTCGATCTCCAGGGCCTCGTTGTGGTCGGCGCGGATTTCGGCCACGTTCTCCAGCAGCGTGTAGAGGGCGCGGCGCGCGAATTCGTCGCAGTCGAAGGGGATCAGGCAGGCGTCGGCGGCGATCAGGGCCGAGCGCGTGTAGAAGTGCAGGGCCGGCGGCGTGTCGATCCAGATTTCGTCGAAGCCTTCGAGGGCGTCCAGGGCCTCCCGCAGCTTGTAGATCTTGTAGCGCGATTCCAGCTTGGCCTGGAGTTCCTCCAGGGCCGCGTCGGCCGGCAGCACGAAGAGATTGTCGAAGGGTGTCGCCGCCAGGAAGTCCTCGGTGGGCTTGGGCCGCAGCTTGAAGTTGAGCACCTGGTCGAAGAAGCCGGTGGCCGTGTTCTCCAGTTCATCGGCCCGGTCGCCCAGCAGGTAGCGGGTGGAATTGGCCTGGGGGTCCAGGTCTACGACGAGGGTGCGCTTGCCGCGGGAGGCGGCGATGGCGGCGAGGTTGCTGGCGATGGTGCTCTTGCCGACACCGCCCTTCTGGTTGAAGACGACGCGTTTCATGGCGTTGGAGTCCGTTGGCGAGGGAATGGGGGCATTTTGCCACAGGCGATGCTGCGGCGCCGCATCGGCCCGGACGGTTCGCGGATGTCCGCAATAGTGTCGTCGCAGCGCGGCGGTTATCATTCATGCACCCATACATCGCTTCGATACCGCACGGACCCACACCGTCATGGAAAAAGACCTTACTGCCGCCGCCCTCGAATACCACACCTCGCCGACCCCCGGAAAGATCGCCGTCGTTCCCACCAAGGGCCTCACCAACCAGCGCGACCTGGCCCTGGCCTACTCGCCGGGCGTCGCCGCCGCCTGCAACGCCATCGTCGCCGATCCCGCCGAAGCCGCGCGCATGACCTCCCGCGCCAACCTGGTGGGCGTCGTCACCAACGGCACCGCGGTGCTGGGCCTGGGCAACATCGGCCCCCTGGCCGCCAAGCCGGTCATGGAGGGCAAGGGCGTGCTGTTCAAGAAGTTCGCCGGCATCGACGTCTTCGACATCGAACTGCAGGAGCCCGACGCCGACAAGCTCATCGACATGATCGCCGCCATGGAGCCCACCTTCGGCGGCATCAACCTGGAGGACATCAAGGCCCCCGAGTGTTTCTACATCGAGAGCAAGCTGCGCGAGCGCATGAAGATCCCCGTCTTCCACGACGACCAGCACGGCACCGCCATCGTCGTCGGCGCCTTCGTGCTCAACGGCCTCAAGCTGGTGGGCAAGAAGGTGGAGGACGTCAAGCTCGTCACCTCGGGCGCCGGCGCTGCCGCCCTGGCCTGCCTGGAGCTGCTGGTGATGCTTGGCGTCAAGGTGGAGAACATCTGGGTCACCGACATCGAAGGCGTGGTGTACGAGGGCCGCACCGCCCTCATGGACCCCCTCAAGGCCCGCTACGCCAAGAAGACCGACGCCCGCAAGCTGGCCGAGGTGATCGAGGGCGCCGACGTCTTCCTCGGCCTCTCGGCCGGCGGCGTGCTGAAGCCGGAGATGGCGGCGAAGATGGCGGCCAAGCCCCTCATCATGGCGCTCGCCAACCCGACGCCGGAAATCCTGCCGGAGGAGGTGAAATCGGTACGCGACGACGCCATCATCGCCACCGGCCGTTCGGATTATCCGAACCAGGTCAACAACGTGCTGTGCTTCCCCTTCATCTTCCGCGGCGCCCTCGACGCCGGCGCCACCACCATCACCGAGCAGATGAAGCTGGCCGCCGTGCGCGCCATCGCCGAACTGGCCCAGGCCGAAAGCTCCGACATCGTCGCCCAGGCCTACGGCGGCGAGAGCACCAGCTTCGGCGGCGAGTACCTGATCCCCAAGCCCTTCGATCCGCGCCTCATCGTCAAGATCGCGCCGGCGGTGGCGAAGGCGGCGGCGGACTCCGGCGTCGCCACGCGCCCCATCGCCGACATGGAGGCCTACCGGGACAAGCTCTCCAACTTCGTCTACCACTCGGGCTTCGTCATGAAGCCGGTGTTCGCCGCCGCCAAGAAGGCGCCGCGCCGTGTCGTCTACTGCGAAGGCGAGGACGAGCGCGTGCTGCGCGCCGTGCGCGAAGTGCTCGACGAGAAGCTCGCCGTGCCCGTGGTGATCGGCCGTCCCGAAGTCATCGAGAACCGCATCGCCCGCGCCGGCCTGCACATGACGCCGGGGCGCGACTTCGAGGTCGTCAATCCGGACTCGGACCCGCGCTACAAGGACCTCTGGCAGGAATACCACAAGCTGCGCGGACGCCAGGGCATCACGCCGGAACTCGCCAAGCAGCGCCTGCGCTCCGACAACACCCTGATCGGCTGCATGCTGCTGCGCCGCGGCGACGTCGATGCGGTGCTCTGCGGCACCGTCGGCAAGCACACCAAGCACCTCAACCAGGTGCGCGACGCCATCGGCCTGGAGCCCGGCGCCCACTGCTTCGCCGCCATGAACCTGCTGCTGCTGCCGCGCCACACTTTGTTCATCTGCGACACCTACGTGAACGAGAACCCGGACGCCGAACTGGTCGCCGAGATCGCCATCATGGCCGCCGAGGAGGTGCGCCGCTTCGGCCTCACGCCCAAGGTGGCCCTGCTGTCCCATTCCAACTTCGGCAGCGTGAACTCGGACTCGGCGCACAAGATGAGCCGCGCCCGCGCCCTCATTGCCGAGCGGGCGCCGGGCCTGGAAGTGGACGGCGAGATGCACGGCGACACGGCGCTCTCCCCCGATATCCGCCAGCGCCTGTTCCCCGACTGCGTGCTCAAGGGCGAGGCCAACCTGCTGATCATGCCGAACCTGGACGCCGCCAACATCGCCTTCAACCTCATTAAGGTGGTGAGCGGCGAGGGCATCACGGTGGGCCCCATCCTGCTCGGCGCCGCCAAGCCGGTGCACATCCTGACGCCGACGGCGTCGGTGCGCCGGTTGGTGAACATGACGGCGCTGGCCGTGGTGGATGCGAACCATCAGGGGTAGGGGGTTGCCGGGTCTCGCCCCGGCGGGCGAGTCACTTTCTTGTCGCGCGACAAGAAAGTAACCAAAGAAACGCGCCCCGCTGCCCCGGCCCTGCGGGCTCCCCTCCCTCCGGACTACCGTGCCGGCCGGCGGCTAAACTCGCCTACGGCTCGGACAACGCCGCCGGACTTCCCCGGCCCGGCAGCCCTCCGCTCGGCGGGGCAGAGGGGACCGGGGTAAGGGGTTGGGTGGCTCAGCGCTCAAGGTGACCGGCCTGCCGCGCTTTTTGCGGCAGGTCCGGTCGACCGCAGTGGTAGATTTTTCGCGTCCCGAGGTGCCGCAGTCTTGGGCGGTTCAGAGGCATCACCGCCAGATGCTGATTTGGTTGCCAATTCTTTCGTGAGATCGAGGGTTTTCGTTTTCCATTGAGTGTTATCGGCCCACAGTATTGCTACAACAGCAATTGACGCAGCGAGAGTTGCCAGGAACGTCCCGATGGCCCACTGTTTGGTAGTTCGCAAATCCTTTGTAATTGCATCTTCAAGACCCTGAAAGCGCCGCCCGACCTCGTCTTTATGAAGCTGATGTTCAGTCTTCATCACGAATAGCTGAAGCAGGTCCGTGAGTGAGGTGTCTTTCTTTAGATTGCTGCTATCAAACTGATATGACTCAGGGAGAAGAATGCCGCCTTTTGAATTGTAGGTTGGCATATTCAACACCCACATCAAAACGGCATGAATCTACGGCTGTCAAAATGAAACACAACGAAGTCATCGTCGTCATCAATGAACCCAGCGATCAAATCGAGCGGCTCCCGGAAATATGCAGAACCAGATTCGTCTGTCTTTCCGTAGATCGGCTCACCTAATACTCTAATGACTATGCATGGTTCATTGTATTGAGGCTTCTTCTTGTTTCTAAGCCCCGGCTTCCACTGGATAAGTGAGCCCTCTGCAAAAACGTGTCGGGTAGAGAATGCGTCATACAGTTCCTTCAATTTTCCGGCTTGTGCCTTTGCTTCTGACTTATCCATAGGAGGCTTCTGTGATCCGAGTTCCTCCGCGAGAAGAGCCTTAATTAACTTTGATTTTGTATCGGACATGTGATGTGTCTCCTTGAAAAATCTAACCTGTTCTAGGCGCAACATTGACGTATAAGTCGGGCATTGACGTCGAAGTCGACGGACCGTGCAGCGGGAATGCCAGTAATCGCAATGGGTTTCAGGATGTGTCGACTTATGGACATATTTTTGGGGCGATAAAGGCGTCAATGCGTTTCGCATCCTAGCACCGCGGTATTTTCGGTACCAAGCCGAATGCCATTCCCGAGGCCGGAGTATGCACCCCGATCCCCTCTGCCCCGCCGAGCGGAGGACTGCCGGACCGGGGAAGTCCGGCGGCGTTGTCCGAGCCGTAGGCGAGTTTAGCGGGGCCGCCGGAGCGTGGAGCAGTGCCTTCCGCGTAGCGGAAGGTGCGACCGTGGAGGCGGACGGGAAGACCGCGACTTCGAAGTCCGGCAGCCGCATCCCGCTCGCGGGCGCTACGCCCCCACTACGTGGGGCCCCCTCCGCTGCGAGCGGTCGCGCCGGGCCGGTAGTCCGGAGGGAGGGGAGCCCGCAGGGCCGGGGCAGCGGGGCGCGTTTCTTTGGTTACTTTCTTGTCGCGCGACAAGAAAGTGACTCGCCCGCCGGGGCGAGACCCGGCAAGCCGAAATCAACGCGGCACCACGTGTATCCCCCCCGTCGCCAACGCAATCTCCCGCAGAAAGCACAGCAGTCCCGCCACTAGGGACAGCATCGCCAGGACGAAGAGAACGGCGATGGGGACGGAGAGGTCCAGGCCCGTCACCGAGCCGAGGAACAGGCAGGCGATGACGATGCAGACCAGCAGGGCGCAGCCGGTGCATAGGCCGATGGCCCAGTGGATCAGGCGCGCGCGGCGTTCGAGGATGCCCATTTCCACGCGCGCCGTGGCGGCGGCTTCGCTGCGTTCCAGGGTGCGGAAGCGGTCCACCACGCGGCCGAGGCGGTTCACCAGCACGGCGAGGATGGCGCCCACGCCCGTGAGCAGGAACACCGGGGCGACGGCGAGCTGGATGACGTGGGCGACGCTGGTGATGCTGGACAGGCTTTGCACGGCGGCTTCCTCCGCAGGGGGGATGCCGCGATTATTCCATCTTCGCGGGCCGGCGCCTCAGCAGCGGTAGGCCACCGTGCGGTGGCGGTCGATCCAGTAGCCCCAGAGCACCAGCAGCCACTGGGCGTGGCCGAGCCAGGCGATGGCCTCCACGCTCGGCGGCGGTTCCCCCAGCAGGTTGGCGGCGTAGATGGCGAGCAGGAAAGCCAGCAGGCCGAGGAAGGCCCAGCGCCCGGTGGCGTCGATGGGGCGGGTGGCGCGGGCGTAGAGGCGGGCGCCGACGACGAACAGGGGCAGCTCGACGGCCAGGGTCAGGGGCAGGGAGGACCAGAGGCCGAGGCCGACGACGATGTCGCTGCCGGGCACGAGGGGCAGGTCGGGGCGATGCACCAGCAGGTCCAGCAACCAGTGGCTCAGCACCAGTGCCGCCATGACCAGGGCGGCGCGCTTGTTGCGCCGGACCAGCCAGTGGCCGCAGGCCACCAGCAGGGCCCAGCCGAGCACGGCCAGCAGGCTGTGGGAGACGGGATAGTGCTCGAAGGCCAGGGGCGTGACGGCGGTGGTGCCGGGCTCGATGCGTACGCGCTCGATGCCGAGCAGCAGCAGGGTCGGCCACAGCAGGTCGATGAACTGGGCGGCGACGAACAGGGAGCCGAGGGAGACCCGCGGGATGATCGCCTTGGCGCCCAGGCCGACGCCGAAATGGCCGATGAACATGGCGGATTCAGCGGCAGGTGCCGTCCGGTACGGGGAAGGGGACGGGCAGTTCCTGGTCGGTCATGGCGGAATCCGGGTGGCAGGCGGGGCGGGTGGCGCAGCTTACCCCGCGCCATGGGGATGCCGCAAGCATGGCGACGGCGGCCCTCATGGCGGCGTCGCCGGGGAGTAAAATTGCGCCCCTATGTCCGCTCCCCGCTTCGTCCACCTCCGGCTCCACAGCGAGTACTCCATCACCGACGGCATCGTCCGCCTCGACGACGCGATCAGGCGGGCGGCGGCCGACGGCATGGCGGCCCTCGCCCTCACGGACCTCTCCAACCTGTTCGGCATGGTGAAGTTCTACACCGGGGCCCGCGGCGCCGGCATCAAGCCCATCGTCGGCTGCGACGTCTGGGTGGCGGACGAGGACGCCCGCGATCCTTCCCGCGACTCCTTCGCGCGCCTGCTGCTGCTGGTGAAGAACCGGGCCGGCTACCTGCGCCTGTGCGAGCTGCTGTCCTCGGCCTATCTGGTGCCGCGCCGCCACGGCCGCGCCGAGATTTCCCGCGCCGCCATCGCCAACGGCGACAACAGCGGCCTCATCGCCCTCTCCGGTGCCCAGTTCGGCGACGTGGGCCAGTTGCTGGCGGCGGGCAAGCCCGAGCGCGCCGAGGAGCGGGCGCGGGACTGGGCGGGGCTGTTCCCCGACAGCTACTACCTGGAAGTGCAGCGTCCCCACGGCAACGCCGGCCAGCCCCAGCAGGAGCAGCTCGTGACCCAGACCGCGGCCCTGGCCGGCCGCCTCGGTCTGCCCCTGGTGGCGACCCATCCGATCCAGTTTCTCGATAGCGGCGACTTCAAGGCCCACGAGGCCCGCGTCTGCATCGCCGAGGGCTACGTGCTGGCCGACACGCGCCGGCCTCGCCAGTTCACCGAGGCCCAGTGCTTCAAGACCCAGGCCGAGATGGCGGCCTTGTTCGCCGACCTGCCCGAGGCCGTTGAGAACACGGTGGAGATCGCCAAGCGCTGCAGCCTGTCCATCGAACTGGGCAAGAGTCGGCTGCCCATCTTCCCGACCCCCGAAGGGGTATCGCTGAACGAATACCTGGCCGAGCAGTCGCGCCTGGGCCTGGAAAAGCGCCTCGAACAGCTGTTCCCCGATGCCGCCGAGCGCGACGCCCAGCGGCCTAAGTACGCCGAGCGCCTGGAGTTCGAGATCAAGACCATCCAGCAGATGGGCTTCCCCGGCTACTTCCTCATCGTCGCCGACTTCATCCAGTGGGCGAAGAACAACGGCGTGCCCGTGGGGCCGGGTCGCGGCTCGGGGGCCGGCTCCCTGGTGGCCTACTCGCTGCTCATTACCGACTTGGACCCCCTGCGCTACGAACTGCTGTTCGAGCGCTTCCTCAACCCGGAGCGGGTGTCCATGCCCGACTTCGACATCGACTTCTGCCAGGAAGGCCGCGACCGCGTCATCCAGTACGTGAAGGAGAAGTACGGCAGCCACGCCGTCTCCCAGATCGCCACCTTCGGCACCATGGCGGCCAAGGCCGTCATCCGCGACGTGGGCCGCGTGCTGGACCTGCCCTTCAATTTCGTGGACCAGTTCGCCAAGCTGATTCCCAACGAGCTGGGCATCACCCTGGAGAAGGCGCGCGAGCAGGAGCCGGCCATCGTCGAGCGCATCGAGCGGGAGGAGGAGATCCGCGAGCTGTGGTCCCTGGCCGAGAAGCTGGAGGGCATGACCCGCAACGTCGGCATGCACGCCGGCGGCGTGCTCATTGCGCCCGGCAAGCTGACGGACTTCTGCCCCCTCTACTCGGCCGACGGCGGCGCCACCACGGTGAGCCAGTTCGACAAGGACGACGTGGAGAAGGCCGGTCTGGTGAAGTTCGACTTCCTCGGTCTGCGCACCCTGACCATCCTCGCCGAGGCCGTGGGTTTCGCCCGCAGCGTCGAAGGCGCGGATGTGGACCTGGAGGCCCTGCCCCTGGACGACAAGGACACCTACGAGCAGGTGTTCAAGAACGCCAACACCAAGGCCGTGTTCCAGTTCGAATCCGGCGGCATGCAGGACATGCTGAAGCAGGCCAAGCCGGACCGCCTCGAAGACCTGATCGCCCTCAACGCCCTCTACCGGCCGGGTCCGATGGACCTGATCCCCAGCTTCATCGCCCGCAAGCACGGCCGCGAGCGCGTCACCTATCCGCACCCGAGCATGGAAAAGGTGATGGCGGAGACCTACGGCATCATGGTGTACCAGGAGCAGGTGATGCAGACGGCCCAGGTGGTCGCCCGCTATTCCCTCGGCGGCGCCGACCTGCTGCGCCGCGCCATGGGCAAGAAGAAGAAGGAGGAGATGGACCAGCAGCGCGCCGTGTTCGTCTCCGGCGCCGCCGGCAACGAGATCGCCGAAGGGCTTGCCAACGAGATCTTCGACACCATGGAGAAGTTCGCCGGCTACGGCTTCAACAAGTCCCACGCCGCCGCCTACTCCCTCGTCGCCTACCACACGGCCTGGCTCAAGTGCCACCATCCGGCGGCCTTCATGGCGGCGACCCTGTCGTCGGAAATGGCCAACACCGACAAGGTGCAGTTCTTCTTCAACGACGCCAAGGAGAACGGCCTCGTCTTCCTGCCGCCGGACATCAACGCGGGCGGCATCCGCTTCCAGCCGGTGGACGCCCAGACCATCCGCTACGGCCTCGGCGCCATCAAGGGCACCGGCGAGTCGGCCCTCACGGCCATCCTCAAGGCCCGCGAGGGCGGGCCCTTCAAGGATCTGTTCGACTTTTGCGCCCGCGTGGACAAGCGGGTGGTGAACCGCCGCGTCATCGAGGCCCTGATCCGCGCTGGCGCCTTCGACGCCATCGGCGAGCACCGCGCCAAGCTGTTGGCTTCCGTCGGCATCGCCCTCGAAGCAGCCGAGCAGGCCGAGCGCAACGCCATGCAGAGCGGCCTCTTCGACATGGGCGGCAGCGACGCGCCGGCGGCCCAGTACGTGGAGGCGCCGCGCTGGAGCGAGCGCGAGCAGCTGCTGCAGGAGAAGCAGGCCCTCGGCTTCTTCCTTTCCGGCCATCCCTTCCATGCCTATCGCCAGGAGCTGGGCCGCTTCGTCAAGCGCGGCCTCGACCGCCTGGCGGCACAGAAGGACCTGCAGTTGCTGGCGGGCGTCGTGCTGTCCACCCGCACCCAGATGACCCGTCGCGGCAAGATGGCCATCGTCATGCTCGACGACGCCACCGCCCAGGTGGAGGTGACGGTCTTCAACGAGCTGTGGGAGGCGGAGCGCTCCAAGATCAAGGAGGACGAGCTGCTGCTGATCGAGGGCAAGGTGCAGGACGACGCCTACAGCGGCGGCCTGCGCGTCACCGCCGACAAGCTCTACACCCTGGGCGAGGCGCGCGCGCGCTTCGCCAAGGCCCTGCGCCTGTCCCTCAACGGCGGCTCCCGCGCCGAGACGGCGGCGCGCCTCAAGGACCTGCTGACGCCTTACCGCAGCGGCGGCTGCCCGGTGCGCCTGACCTACCGCAACAGCGACGCCGAGGCGGAGCTGACCCTGCCCGACGACTGGCGCGTGCGCCTCGACGACGCCCTGCTCGAATCCCTGACCGGCTGGCTCTCGGCCGACAACGTGCGCGTGGTGTATTCATGATCCGTTTCATCGACCGGGCCCTGCTCGACGAAGTCTCCGCCGAGGCCGCCGCGAGCCCGCGCCTGCGCAAGAACCGCAATTTCCATGGGACGAACGAACATCCGGGCCACCGCCTGCTCAATGCCGTCGAGCCCGGTTCCTACGTGGCGCCCCACCGGCACCTGGCCGCCGACAAGGACGAAACCATGGTGGTGCTACGCGGACGGCTGGGCTTCGTGGTGTTCGACGATGGCGGCGCCGTCCTGCAATCACTAGTCCTCGGGCCCGGCGAGGCGGCCCTCGGCGTGGACATCCCGGCGGGCACCTGGCATTCGGTGCTGGGCCTGGAGCCCGGCACGGTGTTCCTGGAGGCGAAGGCCGGCCCCTACCTGCCCCTGACCGACGCCGAGAAGGCGCCCTGGGCGCCGGCCGAGGCGGATGCCGGGGCCGCCGCCTACTACGCCGGCCTGTGCCGGCTTTTCGCCGCCGCCGCGTAGGACGGGCGGGGACCGGCGGCGCCGGGCAGGTGGACAAAAAAACGCCGCCCGAGGGCGGCGTTTTCTTCCCGTGGGGTCGGGGGTGCGGCTTCTTATTAGAGTTCCTTGGCGTGGTCGGCGAGGTACTTGGCGACGCCGTCCGGGCTGGCCTGCATGCCCGCCTTGCCCTTCTGCCAGCCGGCGGGGCAAACCTCGCCGTGCTCTTCGGTGAATTGCAGGGCGTCCACCATGCGCAGCATCTCGTCGATGTTGCGGCCCAGGGGCAGGTCGTTGACGACCTGGTGGCGCACGACGCCGGCCTTGTCGATGAGGAAGGAGCCGCGGAAGGCGACGCCGCCGGCGGCTTCCACGTCGTAGGCCTTGCAGATGGCGTGGTTGATGTCGGCCACCAGGGGGTACTTGACCTGGCCGATGCCGCCGTTGTTCACCGGCGTGTTCTTCCAGGCCAGGTGGCTGAAGTGGGAGTCGATGGAGCAGCCGATGACCTCGACGCCGCGCTTCTGGAACTCGGCGAGGCGGTGGTCGAAGGCGATCAGCTCGGACGGGCAGACGAAGGTGAAGTCCAGGGGGTAGAAGAACAGGACGGCGTACTTGCCCTTGATCTGCTCGGACAGCTTGAAGTCCTTGATCTCGTTGTTGCCGAAGACGGCGGGAGCGGTGAAGTCGGGGGCGGCTTTGCCGACGAGAACGGCCATGGGTTTCTCCTGTTGATCGGTTTGGAATCTGCGGCCCGCGCCGGGCGCGGAGGACGGCAAATTCTACTTGCCGTTATGGCTATTCCCGCGGCGCCGGCAATTGTATTTCGCTATAGGCGCGATAGCCGCAGCCAATGGCCGGCGCGGCCGGCCGCGGCGGCTAGAACAGCTCGATGTCGCCGCCGACGGGCTTGGCGGCGATGCTGTCCACGTAGTTCATTTCCTGGGCGGCGATGACGTTGTTGTGGAGCGAGCGCAGGCGCTTGACGCGGGCGCGCCCGCTGGCCGGGAAGTACAGGACCATGCGCGGGTAGATGTCGCCGACGTCCTCGGCGAGCAGCGTCAGGCCCTCGGTGGCGATGTAGTCGCGCGCGAACTCGATGTTGCGCAGGCCGACGTCGGTCATCTTGGCGAGGATGCGTCCGCCGCCGAAGATCTTCACCTCCAGGTTGGCGCGGCTGCCGCCGTTGCGCAGGATGTCGTTGATGAGGTGCTCCATGGCGAAGTTGCCGTAGCGCGCCGCGGCGTCGAGGCCGGAGGCGGTGAGCTTGCCCGCCGCCTTGTCGGTGGCCGGCAGCATGAAGTGGTTCATGCCGCCGATGCCGCTGACGCGGTCGCGGATGCAGGCCGAGATGCAGGAGCCGAGCGTGGTGTAGATGCCCTCGTCGCTGCGGGTGACGTAATACTCGCCGGGCAGGATGCGGGCGGCGTAGGCGCCGTGCTTGGCGTGCCAGCCGCGCTTGACGTGCTCGAAGCCCGCCAGCACGGGGGGCGGTGCGCCGCGGGGGGCGGAGGAGGGGATGGGCTGGGTCATGGCCACGGGTCTGCTTACTGCTTGCCGGTGAAGAGTTTTTCGATTTCCTGGATTTCCTGCTGGGCGGCGCGCACGGCGGGTTCGATGGCGTCGGCGTCGAGTCCGGCGGTTTCCCAGGCACGGGGATCGATGGGTGGGGCGTCGTCGAGGGCGAGGCTGTCCACCTCGGCCAGCTGCGCCAGGCTGTTGGCGATATGGACGATGGCGGCTTCGCGCGGATGGCGGTCGGCGGCGCCGATGTCGTGATGGTGGGCGATGCATTCTTCGAGCACCGGCGGCAGGTGCCACTGGCGCGCCAGGGCGCCGCCGACGGCGGCGTGGTCGAAGCCGAGGGCGGCGCGCTCGGCGGCGTAGACCGGCACCTCCTCCTCGTCGTCGAGGACGGCCAGCAGGGCCTCCTGCGCTTGCTGCGGGCAGCGGTTGAAGATCACCAGTTCGCCGATGTCGTGGAGCAGGCCGGCGGTGAACAGGGTGTCCGGGTCGCAGCGCCGGGCGGCCTTGCCCAGGTGGCGGGCAATGAGGGCGCAGTAGAGGCTGTGCCGCCAGAAGTTGTCCATCGTCACCAGGTCGTTGGGCAGGCCGGCGAAGCATTTCGCCACCGACATGGACAGGGCCAGGTTGCGGATCTGGGCGGTGCCGATGATGGATACCGCCTTGGCGACGGTATCGACGGCAGAGGGAAAGCGGTAGAGGGCGCTGTTGGCGACCTGGAGCAGGCGCAGCGAGAAGGCCGGGTCCTGGGCGACGGCCTTGACGATGTCGGCCGAGGAACTGTTGGCGTCGTCCAGCAGCCGGCTGATGCGCAGGTAGACGTCGGGCAGCGTCACCAGACCGCTGATGTCCTTAACCAGTTCGTTCGCGCCGGTTTCCATGTCCAGCTTGCCTTTCTTCGGGGGCATGCGACGGGTTGCCGGTGGGCTCGGGCAACGCGCGCGGGAGGTGCAAGATTACCGTGAACCGGCCGCTTCGTCGGGACCGGCCGGCGGGGCCCGTCATGCCGTGGGTTTCTGTTCGAAGTCGGTGTAGCTGCCGCTGCCGATCTCCACCGCCACGTGCGCCACTTCGGCGCCGGCCGGGCCGCGGCGGGCCCAGTCGAGGATGCGGGCCACCTGCTCGGCGTCGCCGGCGACCATGGCCTCGACGCTGCCGTCGCGGCGGTTGCGCACCCAGCCGGTGACGCCGATGCTGCGGGCGGCCAGGACCATGCCGTAGCGGTAGCCGACGCCCTGGACGTAGCCGGTGATGAGCAGGCGGCGCACTTCCATCAGTACCGCCTCGCTGCCGGGCCGCCCCAAGGCGAGGCACTGGCTTGCATCCGCGGAGCGGAGGCCCGCGCCAAGGGGATGACCAAGGTGCCCTCGGAATTTCGCGCGTAGCGCGCTTGCGGGCACCCCCTTCCCTGGAAGGGGGCCGGGGGGATGGTCGTCATTTCACGCGCATGCCCGGCTGGGCACCGCTGTCGGGCGAGAGCAGGAAGAGGCCGGTGCTCTTGCCGTCCGGGTCCGAGGCGGCCAGCACCATGCCCTCCGACAGGCCGAACTTCATCTTGCGCGGCGCCAGGTTGGCGACCATGACCGTCAGTCGGCCCACCAGCGTTGCCGGGTCGTAGGCGGACTTGATGCCGGCGAAGACCGTGCGCGTTTCCGTGCCCAGGTCGAGGGTCAGCTTGAGCAGCTTCTCGGCGCCTTCCACGTGTTCGGCATTGGCGATGCGGGCGATGCGCAGGTCGACCTTCGAGAAGTCGTCGATGGAAATGAAGGGTTCCCAGGCCGACTTGGCCTGGACCTTGTCTTCCGCCTGCTGCTGGTGCTGGGCATGGCGCTGCTGGGAATGGGCGTCGGCGGCCGGGGCAAGGGACTCCCGGTTGGCGGCGACGAGGGCGTCGATCTGCTTGGTGTCGACGCGCTGCATCAGGTGCTCGTAATCGCTGATGCGATGGCCGGCCGGCAGCGGCTGTGCCGCATCGGCCCAGGTGAAACGTTCGACGCCGAGGAAACGGGCCGCGCTTTGCGCCAGTTGCGGCAGAACCGGGGCGAGGTAGATGGTGAGCAGGCGGAACATGGCCAGGCCTTCGCTGCAGACCTGGTGCAGCGCGGCGTCCTGACCTTCCTGCTTGGCGATCTCCCAGGGTTTGGCGGTGGCGATGTAGGCGTTGGCCTTGTCGGCCAGGGCCATGATTTCCCGCACGGCGCGGGCGAAGTCGCGCGCCTCGAAGCATTGGGCGACGGGTTCGGCGGCGGCGGCCATTTCCTCGATGATGCTGTTGCTGCCGACGGCGGCCAGCTTGCCGTCGAAGCGCTTGCTGATGAAGCCGGCGCAGCGGCTGGCGATATTGATGTACTTGCCGACGAGATCGGAATTCACCCGGGCGACGAAGTCCTCCAGGTTGAGGTCGATGTCCTCCATGGTGCCGTTGAGTTTGGCGGCGAAGTAGTAGCGCAGCCACTCGGGGTTGAGGCCTTCCTTGAGGTAGGACTCGGCGGTGATGAAGGTGCCGCGGGACTTGCTCATCTTGGCGCCGTCCACCGTCAGGAAGCCGTGGGCGAAGACGCCGCTGGGGATGCGGTAGCCGGCGTGTTCGAGCTCGGCGGGCCAGAACAGGGCGTGGAAATAGAGGATGTCCTTGCCGACGAAATGGTAGAGCTCGGCCGTGGAGTCCTTGCCCCAGAAGTCGTCGAAGTCGATGCCCTTCTTCGCGCAGAGATTGCGGAACGAGCCCATGTAGCCGATGGGGGCGTCGAGCCAGACGTAGAAGTACTTGCCCGGCGCGCCGGGGATTTCGAAGCCGAAGTAGGGGGCGTCGCGGGAGATGTCCCAGTCGGTGAGCTTGTTCTCGCCCGGCGCGCCCAGCCATTCCTGGAGCTTGTTCACCGCCTCGGGCTGGGCCTTGCAGACTTCGCGCGTGGCGCGGCGCAGGAACTCCTGGCAGCGCGGGTCGGAAAGCTTGAAGAAGTAGTGGTCGGAGGAACGCAGCTCGGGTACCGCGCCGGAGACTGCGGAGCGCGGGTTCTTCAGTTCGGTGGGCGCGTAGGCGGCGCCGCAGGCCTCGCAGGAGTCGCCGTACTGGTCGGCGGCGCCGCACTTCGGGCATTCGCCCTTGATGAAGCGGTCCGGCAGGAACATCTGCTTGACGGGATCGTAGTGCTGCTCGATGGCGCGCACCTCGATGAGACCGGCGGCCTTGAGCTTGCCGTAGATGTCCTCGGCGTAGTGGCGCGTCTCGTCGGAATGGGTCGAATGGTAGTTGTCGAAGGCGACGTGGAAGCCGGCGAAGTCGCGGGAGTGCTCCGTGTGCACGCGGGCGATGAGGTCCTCGGGCTTGATGCCCTCCTTCTCGGCCCGCAGCATGATGGGTGTGCCGTGGGTGTCGTCGGCGCAGACGTACCAGCACTGGTGGCCGCGCATTTTCTGGAAGCGCACCCAGATATCGGTCTGGATGTATTCCACCAGGTGGCCCAGGTGGATGGCGCCGTTGGCGTAGGGAAGGGCGGAGGTGACGAGGATTCTGCGGCTCATGGGGATCGGGGGCTTTCTTTTCCGGAGGCGTGACGCGCCAGACCCGGAATGATCCCATTTCCGGGGCGCTTAGGGCAAGGGCGGGAGGCGTCGGGCGGGTAAGGACGGCGCGTCCGGAGGGCCGCGCCGGCGGCTTGGAGCCGATTTCAGGAGATCAGTGGACGTAGCCCCAGAAACGGGCCAGATTGACGCGATGCAGGACCTTCTCCTTCGGGATGGCGCCCTTGACCGCATATTCCGGCTTGGTGGTGTCGCGCCGGATGGTGTCCATGTAGGGCGTGCCGTCGCTGCGGGAGAGGGCGACGGCCCTGGGGGTGTCCACATTGGGGCCGCGGCGGACCACGAGGGCGATCTCGCCGTTTTCCAGCTTGATGAAGGTGCCCGGCATGTAGATGCCCACTTCCTTGATGAGGACCCCGAGGAAGGGATTCTTGTAGTCCCGTTCGGCGACGAAGATTTCCCGGGCCGCCACCGGCGGCAGCATGGCCTGGCGATAGGCGCGGGGACTGATCTTGGCGCAGAAGATGTCCAGGATGCGCACCAGCTGGGACATGGCGACGCCGTCCGGGCGCGTCACGGCCTCGTTCGGCACCTCCAGGCGCTGGTGGTGGAGTTCCACCGTCTTCAGCCAGCGCTGGTTACGCACGCCCTTGCGCAGCAGGAGTTCCCGGCCCTCGGTCGAGTGGCGGTCGATGGCCTCGCGCTGCTCGGGGGTGAGGGGGGTACGCTGCTGGAGCAGCTGGGTCTGCAGGGCGACCATGGCGATGTTCATGCTGAGGGCCGCGCAGACAAGGTCCCGGCGGTCGTCGTCGCTCCAGCCCAGCTTCTTGGAAATGATGGCCGACATCACCGCCACGTGCAGTGCATGGGTGTAGGCGTAGCGCAGGCAGTCCTTGAGGAGGATGGCGCCGAGGGCGGCATCGGGGTCCTTGTCGGTCAGGACATTGACCAGCAGGGCGATGCCGGTGACCTTGTCGAAGACGTAGTCCTCGGTCTCCACGTCGCGCAGGACACGCACCAGCTTGGAATGGATGTCGTCCCAGAGCCAGAAGGGATCGAACTTGACCTCGGGCTCGGGCGCCGGCGCCACCGGCGCCGCCGATTCGGCGACGATGTAGAGGCCCCGCGCCACGAGGCCGCGCACCTGGGTGTCCGTCTCGATGACATAGCCCTTGCGCAGCAACAGGGTTCCGCAATCGTCGAAGACGTCCCACGGCAGGGGACGGTTCAGGCGGATATCGGAAAAGCTCAGCTTTCTCATGGGCACTCCTCCAGCAACAAGCTCGCTTTCCCCCGGCCTGGGGTCTGGGGAATGGGAGGCCATGCTTTCGGATGGTCGCCCCCTGCGAGTTACAGCGGTTCTGTCGGGTCCTGGGGCGAGGGATGGAAACCTCTTTCCGGCGGTGCGAAAGCCGGCGGGAGCAGCGCGGCGACCTCTAAGGGCGTCGCCCGGCTCCCTCATCCGTTTGGTTGTTGCGGCGCGGGAGTCTGGCACGCCGGAACCGGATGACCGTTCCCGTCTGGCAGGTGAGGGGAAGGTGAGGTTTTGTGAAAAACGTTCAGGTAGAACAGTATTCCCTTGGAATGGCCTCCGTCAAGTCCGGCGACGGATGGAGTTCCTTGATCCGATCTTTGACGGGATCGGCCGCAACGCTGGAAAATCAGGGAAATCTTATTTAGAATCCCGATAAAAATAGTCGGGTAACAACCCTGCCGACCCCTTCGCGGGGCATAATCGGCGCCCCCGGCTCCCAACCTACCCAGATTTCGAGGCTCATCACCATGTCCCTATCCGAACTGCAAGTCCAGACGGCCCTCAAGGAAGTCGTCGATCCCAATACCGGCAAGGACCTCGTGTCCGGCAAGGCGGCGAAGAACATCAAGGTCACCGGTGCCGACATCGCCGTGGATATCGAACTCGGCTATCCGGCCAAGAGCCAGATCGACGCCATCCGCCAGGCCGTCATCGACAAGCTCAAGACCCTGCCCGGCGCCGGCAACATCTCGGCCAACGTCCATCAGAAGATCGTCGCCCATACGGCCCAGCGCGGCGTCAAGCTGATCCCGGGCGTCAAGAACATCATCGCCGTCGCCTCGGGCAAGGGCGGCGTCGGCAAGTCCACCACCGCGGTCAACCTGGCCCTCGCCCTGGCGGCGGAAGGCGCCAGCGTCGGCATCCTCGACGCCGACATCTACGGCCCCTCCCAGCCCCAGATGCTGGGCATCGACGGCCGCCCCGACTCCGCCGACGGCAAGTCCCTGGAGCCCATGGAGGCCTACGGCATCCAGGCCATGTCCATCGGCTTCCTCATCGATCCCGAGCAGCCCATGGTCTGGCGCGGACCCATGGTCACCCAGGCCCTGACCCAGCTCCTTGGCGACACCCGCTGGCGCGACCTGGACTACCTGATCGTCGACATGCCGCCGGGCACCGGCGACATCCAGCTGACCCTGGCCCAGCAGGTGCCGGTCACCGGTGCCGTGATCGTCACCACGCCCCAGGACATCGCCCTGCTGGACGCCCGCAAGGGCCTCAAGATGTTCGAGAAGGTGGGCATTCCCATCCTCGGCATCGTCGAGAACATGAGCATCCATATCTGCTCCAAGTGCGGCAACGAGGAGCACATCTTCGGCGCCGGCGGCGGCGAGCTGATGGCCAAGGACTACGAGGTGGAACTGCTGGGCGCCCTGCCCCTGGACATCAAGATCCGCGAACAGGTGGACGGCGGCAAGCCGACCGTCGTCGCCGATCCGGACGGCCGCCCGGCGGAGATCTACCGCGGCATCGCCCGCCGCATCGGCGTCAAGATCGCCGAGCGGGCTCGCGACATGTCGTCCAAGTTTCCCAACATCGTCATCCAGAACACCTGAACCGCCTGCCGGGCCCGGTCGGCGCGCACCTGCCACCCGGGGTGGCGCCGGGGCCACACGGCGCCGGCTTTATGGTCTAATTCGCACGCCCCGCCGTGGCGGGGAGGCTCGGCCCTCCCCGGCGAGCGCACGGCAAACCATTCCCCAGCCCCCGCCCCACGGCGGGGGTGTTGCATTCTGCGAGGCTGTTGGCATGAGCATCAAATCCGACAAGTGGATACGCCGCATGGCGGAACAGCACGGCATGATCGAGCCCTTCGAGCCGACGCAGGTGCGTTACGTGGACGGCCGGCGCGTGGTGTCCTTCGGCACTTCCAGCTACGGCTACGACATCCGCTGCTCGCGCGAATTCAAGCTGTTCACCAACATCAACAGCACCATCGTCGACCCGAAGAACTTCGATCCGAACTCCTTCGTCGAGGTCGAGGCCGACCACTGCATCATCCCGCCGAACTCCTTCGCGCTCGCCCGCACCGTCGAGTACTTCCGCATCCCGCGCAACGTGCTGACCGTTTGCCTCGGCAAGAGCACCTATGCGCGCTGCGGCATCATCGTCAACGTCACACCCTTCGAACCGGAATGGGAAGGCTTCGTGACCCTGGAGTTTTCGAACACGACGCCGCTGCCGGCGAAGATCTACGCCGGCGAGGGTTGCGCCCAGGTATTGTTCTTCGAATCCGACGAGGTCTGCGAGACCTCGTACAAGGATCGCGGCGGCAAGTACCAGGGCCAGACCGGCGTCACCCTGCCCAAAATCTGACGCCTAGCGCCCACCATTACCCCCTATCCAGCGACCCGCTCCGTGCGGGTCGTCGCATTTGAGGAGCAAACTATGGCCCCCCACGCTCACCCTTGTTCACTGCCCCCCCGGGGCGGCCCTGCGGAGGCATGACCATGCGTTTCCACTTCCCGGTCATCATCATCGATGAGGACTTCCGCTCGGAGAACGCTTCGGGTCTCGGCATCCGCGCCCTGGCGGACGCCATCAAAATGGAGGGCATGGACGTGCTGGGCGTCACCAGCTACGGCGACCTGACCTCCTTTGCCCAGCAGCAGAGTCGGGCCTCGGCCTTCATCCTCTCGGTGGACGACGAGGAACTGGCCAACGAGGAAGAGGAGACCATCGCCGAGCTGCGCGCCTTCGTCGGCGAGATCCGCTTCAAGAACGCCGAAATTCCGATCTTCCTGCACGGCGAGACGCGCACCTCGCGGCACATCCCCAACGACATCCTGCGCGAGCTGCACGGCTTCATCCACATGCACGAGGACACGCCGGAGTTCATCGCCCGCCACGTGGTGCGCGAGGCCAAGGCCTACCTGGACTCCCTGCCGCCGCCCTTCTTCCGTGCCCTCACCAACTACGCCGCCGACGGTTCCTATTCCTGGCACTGTCCCGGCCACTCGGGCGGCGTCGCCTTCCTCAAGAGCCCGGTGGGGCAGATGTTCCACCAGTTCTTCGGCGAGAACATGCTGCGCGCCGACGTCTGCAACGCCGTCGAGGAACTCGGCCAGCTGCTCGACCACACCGGCCCGGTGGCCGCCTCCGAGCGCAACGCCGCGCGCATCTTCAACGCCGACCATCTCTACTTCGTCACCAACGGCACCTCCACGTCGAACAAGATCGTCTGGCATTCGACGGTGGCGCCCGGCGACGTGGTGATCGTGGACCGCAACTGCCACAAGTCGGTGCTGCACGCCATCATGATGACCGGCGCGATCCCGGTGTTCCTCATGCCGACGCGCAACAACTACGGCATCATCGGGCCGATCCCGAAGGAGGAGTTCCGCTGGAAGAACATCCAGAAGAAGATCGCCGCCCACCCCTTCGCCAGCCAGGTCAAGGGCAAGCCGCGCGTGCTGACCATCACCCAGAGCACCTACGACGGCATCCTCTACAACGTGGAGGACATCAAGGAAGAACTCGACGGCAAGATCGACACCCTCCACTTCGACGAGGCCTGGCTGCCCCACGCCGCCTTCCACGACTTCTACGGCGACTACCATGCCATCGGCGCCGACCGTCCGCGCTGCAAGGAGTCCATGGTGTTCTCGACCCAGTCGACCCACAAGCTGCTGGCCGGCCTTTCCCAGGCCTCCCAGATCCTCGTGCAGGACGCCGAGAATTCGAAGCTCGACCGCGACGTGTTCAACGAGGCCTACCTCATGCACACCTCCACCTCGCCCCAGTACGCCATCATCGCCTCCTGCGACGTGGCGGCGGCGATGATGGAGGAGCCCGGCGGCACGGCCCTGGTGGAGGAGTCCATCATGGAGGCCCTCGACTTCCGCCGCGCCATGCGCAAGGTGGACAAGGAATGGGGCGCCGACTGGTGGTTCCAGGTCTGGGGGCCGAGCGACCTCTCCGAGGAAGGCATCGAGGAGCGCGACGCCTGGATGCTCAAGGCCGGCGAAAAGTGGCACGGCTTCGGCAAGCTCGCCAAGGGCTTCAACCTGCTGGACCCGATCAAGGCCACCATCATCACCCCCGGCCTCGACGTGGATGGCGACTTCTCCGAAGACTTCGGCATCCCCGCCGCCATCGTCACCAAGTACCTGGCCGAACACGGCGTCATCGTCGAGAAGTGCGGCCTCTACAGCTTCTTCATCATGTTCACCATCGGCATCACCAAGGGCCGCTGGAACACGCTGGTGACCGCCCTGCAGCAGTTCAAGGACGACTACGACAAGAACCAGCCCCTGTGGAAGGTGCTGCCCGAGTTCGTCGCCAAGCATCCGCGCTACGAGCGCATCGGCCTCAAGGACCTGTGCCGCGAGATCCATGGTGTGTACAAGAAGAACGACGTGGCGCGCCTGACCACCGAGATGTACCTGTCGGACATGGTGCCGGCCATGCGGCCGGCCGACGCCTTCGCCAAGATGGCCCACCGGGAGATCGAGCGCGTGCCCATCGACGAACTGGAAGGCCGCGTCACCGCCGTGCTGCTGACGCCCTACCCGCCGGGCATCCCCCTGCTGATCCCGGGCGAGTGCTTCAACAAGACCATCGTGCGCTATCTCAAGTTCGCCCGCGACTTCAACGAGCGCTTCCCCGGCTTCGAGACCGACATCCACGGCCTGGTGAAGGATGCCGGCGACGGCCGCGGCGGTTATTACGTGGATTGCGTGGTCGCGACGTGACGGGCGCGGACCGGTAGCCGCCGTCCGGCTTGCCGCCGGCGTTCAGGCCACCCGGTCGTAGCTGACGAAAGCGTAGGGCAGCCCGTCGGCGGAGACGCCATCCGTGCGGGCGGCCTCGCGCCACTCGGCCGGGTCCCGGACGGGAAAGCCGGCATCCCCGGCGAAGTCGGCGCCGATCTCGGTGATCTCCAGTCGCGCCGCCAGCGGCAGGGCCTGGGCATAGACCTCCGCACCGCCGATCACGTAGGCCAGCTCGCCCTCGGCGGCGGTCCGCGCGTCCTCGATGGAATGGACCACCGTGGCGCCTTCGGCCCGATAGCCGGCATTGCGGGTGACGACGATGTTGCGGCGTCCCGGCAGGGGCCGGAACTTCGGCGGCAGGGATTCCCAGGTCTTGCGGCCCATGATCACCGCGTGGCCCGTGGTGAGTTCCTTGAAGCGGCGCAAATCCTCGGGCAGGTGCCAGGGCAGGCGGTTGTCGATGCCGATGACGCCGTTCCTGGCGATGGCGGCGATGAGGACGAGGCGGGTATGGGCGGACATGGGCCGCGATTATAGGGCCCGGTAGATGTCTTCGTAGCGCCGCGCCGGCTCCAGCCAGCCGAAATCCCGCGTCATGCCGGCCTTCTGCAATTGCCGCCAGCGCTTGTTGTCGCGCCAGGCGGAGGCGGCGCGCCGGATGGCGTCGAGCAGCGCTTCGGCGGTGGCCGGGCGGAAGACGAAACCGTTGCCGTGCCTCTCGTCGGCGGCGTCCACCACCGTGTCGGCGAGGCCGCCGGTGGCGCGCACCACCGGCGGCGTGCCGTAGCGCAGGCTGTACATCTGGTTGAGGCCGCAGGGTTCGAAGCGCGACGGCATGAGGAAGATGTCCGCCGCCGCCTCGATGCGGTGGGCCTGGGCCTCGCTGAAGCCGATGGTGACGGCGCATTCCCCCGGCCGGTCGTGCGCCAGGGCCCGGAAGGCCGCTTCGAGGCTTGCCTCGCCATTGCCGAGGACCACGAGCTGGGCGGGCAGGTCGAGGACGGTGGCGGCGATCTCCGCCAGCAGGTCCAGGCCCTTCTGGTGGGTCAGCCGGCTGACGACGCCGAACAGGGGCCGGTCGTCCCTCACGGCCAGGCCGGCGAGGCGCTGCAGCACGGCCTTGTTCTCGCGCTTGGCCGCCAGGGCGGTGACCCGGTAGTGCCGGTAGGGTTCCTTGAGGAAGACATCGGTGGCCGGATTCCAGACCTCCGTGTCGATGCCGTTGAGGATGCCGGTGAGGCGGTCGGCCCGGTGGCGCAGCAGGCCGGCCATGCCCATGCCTTCCTCGTCGGTCTGGATCTCCAGGGCATAGGTGGGGCTGACGGTGGTGAGGGCGGCGGCGTGGCGCAGGCCGGCCTTGAGGAAGGAGAGGTGGCCGTAGTATTCGACGCCGTGCAGATGCCAGGCCTCGTCCGGCAGGCCGAGCTCGTAGAGGGAGGCGTGGTCGAACAGCCCCTGGAAGGCCAGGTTGTGCACCGTCATCACGGTCTTCGCCCGGGCGCCCGGCAGGTACTGCAGGTAGGCCGGCGCCAGCCCCGTCTGCCAGTCGTTGCAATGGACGATGTCCGGCTGCCAGTCCAGGGTGCTGGATTCGGAGCCCAGCCAGGCGGCGATGCGGGAGAGCAGGCCGAAGCGCAGGTGGTTGTCGGGCCAGTCGCGACCGTCGGCGCCCAGATAGGGGTTGCCCGGGCGGTTGAAGTAGCCGGGGAAGTCCAGCAGCAGCAAGGGTGTGCCGTCGGGCGCCGTTGCCTGCCGGAGCGCGGCGCCCGGCAGCAGGCCGCCGAGATGGCCGGCGTGGGCGACTTCCGGCGCATCCGGGAAGGCCTCCCGCAGGGCCGGGTAATAGGGCACCAGTACCCGAACGTCGAGGCCGCGGGCGCGCAGGGCCGGCGGCAGGGCGGCGGCGATGTCGCCGAGACCGCCGGTCTTCACCCAGGGCGCGATCTCGGAGGTGGCGAAGAGAATCTTCATGTCGATTGTTCCTGGGGGTGCGTTGCTATCTGCGAGGCAGGGGAAAGCTGACGCTCGGAGCGCGCCGAGGGAGGCGGGTGGCCGACGTCGCTCGTGTCACCCGAGCCGGGCTGCGCCCGGCTCTCCTTCTTTACCTCGCTCTGTCGGCCACCCGCCTCCCTCGGCCGGGAAGGTCGGTACAAACCTCCGTTGCGCAATCCGACCGGGAGGGTGGGGGGCTCTGCAGAGCGAAGTAAAGAAGGAGACGATGGCCGCAGGCCGTCGGCGGGTGACATGAGCGGCGCAGAGCCCCCCGCCCTCCCGGTCGCGCTCCGAACCGCAAGTTTCATCCTGGAAAAGATGGGGCAAACCGAACCATTTGAATTCATCGACGCCTGCTGGCCGCGATCAGCCCGGTGGTGGAGCTGTCCAGGCCGTCGGTCGCCGTCCTGCCCTCTATCATGGGCAGCAGCCGGCTGGCGAGCTGCTTGCCGTATTCGACGCCCCACTGGTCGAAGGGGTTGATGTTCCAGATGCAGCTCTCGACGAAGACCTTGTGCTCGTAGAGCGCGATCAAGGCGCCGAGGTTGAAGGGGTCGAGGCGCGGCAGCAGCAGGGTCGTCGAGGGCTGGTTGCCGGGGAAGACCTTGTAGGGTGCCAGCCGATCCACCACCACCTCGGGGATGCGCGCGGCGGCCATTTCGGCCTGCACCTCGGCCAGGGTCTTGCCGCGCATCAGGGCCTCGCTCTGGGCGAAGCAATTGGCGAGCAGTTTCTCGTGGTGGCCCGGCAGCGGGAAGTCGGCCTCGCAGCAGGCGATGAACTCGCAGGGCACGAGACGGCCGCCCTGGTGGATCAACTGGTAGAAGGCGTGCTGGCCGTTGGTGCCGGCTTCGCCCCACAGCACGGGTGCGGCAGCCCAGGTGACCGGCCGCCCCTCCCGGTCCACCTGCTTGCCGTTGGATTCCATCTCCAGCTGCTGCAGGTAGCGCGGCAGCAGGGCGAGGGACTGGCTGTAGGGCAGCAGGGCGCGGTTGTCGGCGCCGAGGAAGTTGGAGTTCCAGATCTCCAGCAGGGCCAGCAGGCCCGGCAGGTTGCGCTCCACCGGCGCGGTGAAGAAATGCTCGTCCATGGCGTGGGCGCCGGCCAGCAGCTCGCGGAAGCGCGCCATGCCGATGGCCAGGGCCAGGGGCAGGCCGATGGCCGACCAGAGGGAATAACGCCCGCCGACCCAGTCCCAGAACTCGAAGGCGTTCTCCGGATCGATGCCGAAGCGCTCCACTTCCACCAGATTGGTGGAGACGGCAACGAAGTGCTTCGCCACCGCGGTGGCACCGAGTTCCCGCGTGAGCCATTCCCGCGCCGAGTGGGCGTTCTGCATCGTCTCCTGGGTGGTGAAGGTCTTGCTGGCGATGATGAACAGGGTGCGGCGGGGTTGCAGGCCGGCGAGTACCGTGGCGAGGTCGGCGCCGTCCAGGTTGGCGACGTAATGTACGCGCAGGCCGGGATGGTGGCAGGCTGCCAGGGCCTGGGTGGCCATGCGCGGTCCCAGGTCCGAGCCGCCGATGCCGATGTTGACCACGTCGCTGATCCGTTCGCCACCGGCGCCGCGCCAGTGGCCGTCGTGGATGGCGGCGACGAAGCGTTCCATCTTCTCCAGCACGGCGCGCACGCCGGGCATGACGTCGCGGCCGTTGTGAAGGAGCGCCGGCTTGCCGTTGCGCAGGGCGATGTGCAGGACGGCGCGGCCCTCGGTGTGGTTGATGGCTTCGCCGGCGCGCATGCGGGCGCTCCATTCCGGCACGCCGCCGGCATACCAGAGGGCGTGCAGCAGGGGCAGGGTCGCGGGCGTGATGCGCTGCTTGGAGAAGTCCAGCAGCCAGTCGTTCCAGGCCAGGGAAAGCCTGGCGAAGCGTTGCGGGTCGGCGGCGAAGAGGTCGCGCAGGTGCAGCGGTGCGGTCTCCCCGGCGTGGGCGGCGAGGGCCCGCCAGGCGGGGGTTTCGTCGGGTCGGCTCACAGCCATAGCATCATCCCCATTTCGAACGGGTGGGTCAGCAGCTCGTGGGACGGGAAGGCGCGCATGCGGTATTCGATCTTGCCGCAGACGTCGGGGGTCAGCTCCAGGGCGAACAGGCTCTCGCCGTCGCCGCAGGGGCCCTGGTATTCGAGGCGGAAGCGCCGCGGCGGCCGCGAACTCATGTTGGCGTTGGGCCGGCTGAACAGCAGCTCCACCGTGATGTCCTCCGGCGCCAGGCCGTCGAGGCGTGCCGCCACCTCGAAACGGACGTTCTCGCCGAAGGCGATGCGCCGCGTCGGGTTGTCGAGGCGGCGCAGGGCGATGCCGGGCCAGGCGCCGCGTACCTTGGTCTTCCAGGCGGCCAACGCGCGGGCACCGGCGAAACCGTCGGCGCTCTGGCGTTGCCACTGGCGCGCCGCCGGCGCGTAGAACTTGCCGATGTACTCGCCGAGCATGCGCGCCGAGTTGAAGCGCGGTGTGATGGTGGCGATGGAGCGCTTCGCCATGGCGACCCAGCCCGGCGAGTAGCCCATGGGGCCGCGGTCGTAGTAGAGGGGCACCACCTTGTCCTGGAGGATTTCGTAGAGGGCGCGTGCCTCCTCCTGGTCGCGGCGCGGGTCGTCGAGCTCGCCGGCGGTGTTCACCGGCTTGATGGCCCAGCCGTTTTCGCGGCCGGGCATGTCGTCGCAGCCCTCGCCCCACCAGCCGTCGAGCACCGAGAGATTGATGACGCCGTTGACGGCCGCCTTCATGCCCGAGGTGCCCGAGGCTTCGAGCGGATAGACCGGGTTGTTGAGCCAGACGTCCACGCCGGCGACGAGGCGGCGCGCCAGATGCAGGTCGTAACCCTCGGCGAGCAGGATGCGGCCGATGAACTCCGGCATCGCCGCCACCTCGGCGATGCGGCGGATCATCTCCTGGCCCGGCTTGTCGGCCGGGTGGGCCTTGCCGGCGAAGACGAAGACCACCGGGCGCTGGGGATCGGAGACGATCTCGCGCAGCCAGTCCAGGTCCTGGAACAGCATGGTGGCGCGCTTGTAGGTGGCGAAGCGGCGCGCGAAGCCGATGGTCAGGATGTTGGGGTTCTCGGCGTCGGCATAGCGCAGCAGGCGGTCCAGGTGGGCCTGGGAGCCCTGGTTGCGGCTGTGCTGGTGGCCGATGCGGTTCCTCAGCAGGTGCAGCATACCGGCCTTCATGGACTGGCGTACGCTCCAGAACAGGTGGTCGGGGATGTTGTGGATGCCCTCCCACAGCTGCTGGTCCGTCAGGCGCTGGCTCCAGCCGGCGCCGAGCAGGCGGTCGAAGGTCTCGTGCCAGAGGTCCGAGAGGAAGGTGGGCACGTGCACGCCGTTGGTGACGTAGTCCATGGGGTTGTCCTCCGGCTCGATCTGGGGCCAGAGGTAGGACAGCACCTTCGACGACACCTCGCCGTGGATGCGCGAGACGCCGTTCTGGTGGCGCGAGCCGCGGATCGCCAGGGCCGTCATGTTGAAGTCGCCGGAGTCGGGGGTGCGGCCCAGGTCCACCAGGGTGTTCATGTCGCAGCCCATGTCGCGGCAGGCCTGGTCGAAGTAGCGGCGGATCATGTCCTCGGCGAAGTGGTCGTGGCCCGCCGGCACCACCGTGTGGGTGGTGAACACCGTATTGCAGGCGACTGCCTCGATGGCGCTGGCGAAGTCGAGGCCCTGGCCGATGAGCTGGCGCATGCGCTCGATGATGAGGAAGGCGGCATGACCCTCGTTGATGTGCCAGACGGTGGGACGGATGTTCATGGCCGCGAGGGCCTTGACGCCGCCGACGCCGAGCAGGATCTCCTGCTCGATGCGCGTGGTGCGGTCGCCGCCGTAGAGGCGGTGGGCGATGTCGCGGTCGTGGGCGCTGTTCTCTTCCAGGTCGGTGTCGAGCAGGTAGAGGGTGACGTGGCCGACGCGGGTCTTCCACACCTTGGCGACGAGGTTGCGTCCCGGCATGGGCACGGCGATGGTCAGTTCGCTGGCGTCGGCCTTCAGTACCGGTGCGATCGGCAGGTCCTCGAAGTCGGCGTCGGTGTATTCGGCGTTCTGGCGGCCGTTGCCGTCGATGGTCTGGAGGAAGTAGCCCTGGCGGTAGAGCAGGCCGACGCCGATGAAGCTGAGGTTGAGGTCGCTGGCCGTCTTGCAGTGGTCGCCGGCGAGGATGCCGAGGCCGCCGGAATAGATGGGCAGGCTCTCGTGGAAGCCGAACTCGGCGCAGAAGTAGGCGACGAGGCCGCCCTCCGGCAGGTGGGGGCCGTGCTCCTTGGCCGGCGCCGTGTGGTAGGTGTCGTAGGCCGACAGCACGCGGGCGAGGGCGCCGAGGAAGATCGGGTCTTCGGCGGCTTCTTCGAGGCGATGCTGGTCCACGCGCTTGAGGAAGGCCTTCGGGCTGTGGCCGACGGCGCCCCAGAGCTTCTGGCCGAGGCGCGCGAACAGGGCGCGCGTCGGCCGGTCCCAGCTGTACCAGAGGTTGTTCGCCAGTTCGTCGAGGCGTGCCAGGCGCGAGGGCAGACGGGGATTGACCTCGAGGTTGAAACGGGTGCCGGCCATGGGGTTCTCCTTGTTGTGCCGGTTGAGTCAGACCGCGCCGGGCAGGGGCGCGACCTCCAGGGTGAAGGCGATCTCGGCGTCGCCGGCCACGGGCCAGGACAGCATGATTTCGACCGCCTGCATGATCTTTTCGAAGCCGGCCTCCGACTGGGAGACCGTGTGGTGGGGACGTGCCGTCATGGCGACGGGCCGGCTCGTCGTCAGCTTGAGGGCGCCGCCGAGGACGCCGTCCTCCAGCGTCAGGGCTTGGGTCGGCGCCAGTTCCAGTACGTCGCCGAAGCCGCAGGGGATATCGCCGTTGGCCAGCACGTAGCGGCCGGCGTAGCCGTCGCAGCTGGGCATCGCCACGTTGACGCGGATTTCGAAACGGCCGCCGGTGCCGCGGGCGCGATAGTGCGCCTGGAGCCGGGCACCGTCGAGGACATAGGCCTTTTCCAGCGCGCCGTGGCCGACGGCGGCGACGAAGGTGGCGGTCGCCGTCTCCCGGTAATTGTTCACCGGCCGGCCGAGTCCCTCGGGGGAGTACCAGCAGTCCTCGAACAGGCCGCGCGGGCGGGAGTCCGGCTCCAGGTCCTCCAGGGTGATCTCGTGGCGGAAGGCGATGCGGTCGTGGGCCGAGGCGATGCCCTCGCCGTGACCGCCGTCGGCTTCGTGCTGGCCGCGGGCGGCGATCAGCTTGTCGTGGTAGCCCTCCTCGTAGTGGCGCAGGGTGTCGCCGAAGTTGTGGGCGAGGGGATAGGACGACAGCTCGACGATGCAGGCGTCGCCGTCGGCCTGGATCACCGCCTGCAGGGGGCCGCTGCGCAGGCAGATCTCCGTGTGGCCGTCGTGGTCCAGGTCGTGGCGCTCCAGGGCCGGGCGCGGCGCCAGCGGGTCCAGGGCGGCCTCCAGGGCGAGCAGGTTGTTCCAGATGGCGCGCCGCAGGTGGGGCAGGTAGAGGCCGCCGAAGAGCCCGTGCCAGAAGGCGTCGTTGGCCTGGGCCCGGTGCAGCTGCTCCTGCATGGCGGGCGTGCGCTTGCCGGCCGGCAGGGCGGCGAGACGGGCCGAAACCTCCAGCATGCGCTTGTGCATCCAGTTGGATTCCGGGTAGCGCATGAAGAAGTTGCGCCAGATGCCGCCGCGCAGGTAGGGCTTGCGTGCCTCGAAGCGGCCGGCGTGCTTCTCCTGCTCGACGAGGCCGCGATAGGTGCGCGCCGCCGCCGCCGGCAGGGTCCATTCGTTCATCTCGATGTAGGACGTGGTCGGCAGGTAGACGATGCCGCGGGTCGGATGGCTGCGATGGAACTCTTCGTAATGGCCGGTGCGGATCAGCTTCGAGGCCAGCACGCCCTCGATAAACTGGCGCAGCCAGCCGCGCTCGTAAACCCAGCTAAAGGTCTCCGGCCAGATGCCGAACTTTTCGATGTCGTCGAAGTAGATGGCGGCGCGGTGGCCTTCGCGCGCCTGCTGCTCCAGCCAGGCGACGGCCTCGTGGGCCGGCTGGAAAGGGAAGCGGTAGCGGGCCTGCTCGGAGATGGGGAAGAGGTCCAGGTGGCGGCCGTCCTCCTCGGTGGTGAAGTGGCCGTCCAGCTTGCCGTCGGGCTCGCCGGCGCAGAGGAAGTGGTAGTCGTCCACGGCCACGTACTCGATGCCGGTCTCGACCAGGGAGGACACCACCGCCGATTCCCACACCCGTTCCGTGAGCCAGGCGCCGCGGGGACGTACGCCGTAGCGGCCTTCGATCTTGTCCGACAGGGCGACGATCTGGCTGACCCGGTCCCGGTGGGGAATGGCCGCCAGCACCGGCTCGCAGTCGCCGGAGCCGAACCATTCGACCTGGCCGCGCCGCGTCATGGCGGCGAGACGCGCCATGTCGTCGGGCCAGCGTTCCTCCAGCACGTCCAGCAGCCAGCCGGAGAAATGCACGCTGAAGCGGAATTCAGGATAGTTCTCCAGGACCTGGAGGAACATGCGGTAGCAGCGCAGGTGGGCTTCCTCGATGACCTCGGGGAAGTTGCCGACGGGCTGGTGGGCGTGGACGCCGAAAAGGAGGGTGATGGGCTGGGTCATGTCAGGAGATGGATTTCGCGAAATGGGGCGGTGGCTTCATGGCGCAGCCTTCGGCGGGGCGTCGTTGCCCTGCCAGGTTCGGCGGCCGGAGGTGCCGAGGGGGATCAGCAGCGGAGCCATCCAGAGCAGGCTCCAGGCGTCGAGGCCCAGGGTCCGGAAGCCGCCGTAGATCCAGACGGCCCAGCCGACGGCGACGAAGAGCACCAGGTAGATGGGCACCATGAGTTTCCAGAGGGGCGTCGTCGGGTGCCGCCAGGGGGCAAAGGCGAGGATGCAGAAGACGGCGGCGCCGCTGAGGGCAAGTCCCGCCAGGCCCTGCCGCAGGTGCCCCTGGAAGAGCTGCAGGCAGGCGAGGGCGAAAAGCCAGGCGAAGCCCCCCGTCCAGCCCACGGTCCAGCCGATTTTTTCGCCGCGGCGACCGTCCTGCGTCATGTGGCCCTCCGCATCGTCCCGTCGTGGGTGGCACCCGCACTGCCGGCGGAGATGGGCTCGTCGAGCTCGGCCGGCGGGGCGAGCTTGAGCAGCCGGTAGAGGTTGGCGAGGTTGTGGCGGAACAGGCGGTCGAAGCTGGCCACCGCCTGGGACGGGTTGTAGTCGCCGAACCACCAGAACCAGTCCGAGCTTTCGCAGACGGCGAGCTGGGCCTCGGCGGCCCGGGCGTCCTCCGGCGCCAGGCGGCCGATGACGAGGTCGTAGCTCTGCTTGGCGGCGCACAACAGGTCCCAGGCCCGGTTCTTGTCGGCGTCGCCGATCCAGGTGGACAGGGTGCCGTAGACCCAACTGCCGGCGGTCAGGTGGCGCAGGGTGCCGGCGGGCGGCGGCGCTTCGCGGGCGACGATCTCGCCGTAGGTGGTGGTGCGGATGGACGGGTGGGCCTCGATCAGCCCGTAGAGGTCCTCGAAGAAGTAATAGCCGTTGAAGGGGTAGTGCTCCCAGGCGTTCTCGCCGTCGAGGACGACGCCGACGACGGCGTTCTCGCCGGGCGGCGTCGCCGCCAGGATGCCCTCCAGCTGTGCGACGAAATGGTTGGCGGCGTCGCGGCCGTGCCAGCGGGCGTATTCGAAGCCGATGAGGTCCGAGAGCCGCTCGTCGCGGAAGAACAGGGAGATGCCCTCGGCGCCGGGCAGGTGCCAGGGCCGGTAGGCGGCCCGGTCCAGCCGCTCGCCGGTCGCCTTCAGGCTGTTGCGCAGCACACCTTCGCCGCTCGCCGCCCAGCGCAGGCCGTGGCGGGCGAACTGGGCCACCAGGGACGCCGAGACGGCGCCTTCGGCGGGCCACATGCCGGCGGGGGCCTGGCCGAAGCGGGCGCCATGGCTGGCGACGGCGTTGGCGATGTGGGCGTCGAGGCGGCTGCGCCCGCCGCTGTAGGCGGCGGCCTGGGGCAGGGGGGCTTCCGGCAGGCTTTCGCGGGCGGCGGCGAAGTCCAGCAGCAGGGGGCCGAGGGGATGGGAATGGGGCGTCGCCGACAGCTCGATCTGGCCCCGCTCCATCAGGGCCCGGTAGCGCGGCACGATGCCCTTGAGGGTTTCCGCCACCCAGGCCAGCAACTGGCGCCGGTCCTCGGCGCTGTAGCCCGCGCCCTTGGTCATCAGGTCGGCCAGCAGCGGCACCCGGCGGCGCTCCGTCTCGCCCGACCAGGCGAGGAAATACCAGGTCACCAGGTCGGCGTAGTAGGCGCCGGACAGGTACATGAGGGTGGCCTCGCCTTCCCGCGCCATCTGCTGGTGGATGGTGTGCAGGCGCAGGTAATGGGGGAAGGGCGACAACATCGTCGTGTGGCTGCTGCGGAAGCAGGTGTCCAGCAGCAGGCGCCGGTCATCCCGGCCGATGGCGTCGAGGTCGGCGCGGGCCAGCAGGCGCAGCAGGGGGTCCCGGTAGCTGCCCGTGTCGATCTGCGCGCAGTAGTCGTCGATCTGGTCGAGCAGCACCGGCACGAAGTTCACCACGGCGCGGATGCGCGGATGGCGCTCCAGGTGGGCGGCCATGTCCGCGTAATCCTTGATGGCATGGAGCAGGACCCAGGGCAGCATGAACTCGCCGCTCGCGTGGTCGCGATAGTCCGGCTGGTGCATGTGCCAAAGGAAGACGAGGTCGAGGTGGCGTCCGGGCATGGCGTGGGCCAGTCTAGCGGATATGGTGGATCTGCTGTCCCAGCATCTCCGGTGTCACCAGCGTGACGCCGTCCGGCGACACGTGGAAGCGCTGGCGATCGGCCTCGGCATCGAAGCCGATCTTCATGCCGGCGGGGATGCGGCAGTGCTTGTCCACGATGACGCGCCGCAGCTGGGCGCCCTCGCCCACGTCCACCTTCGGCAGCAGCACCGAGTCCTCCACCGAGGCGTGGCTGTGCACGCAGACGCGTGAGAACAGCAGGGAGCGCCGCACCACGGCGCCGCTGATGATGTTCCCGCCGGAGACCATGGAATCGACGGCCATGCCGCGGCGGTCCTCGTCGTCGAAGACGAACTTGGCCGGCGGCAGCTGCTCCTGGTGGGTCCAGATGGGCCAGTCCTCGTCGTAGAGGTTGAGTTCCGGCGTCACCTTGGTCAGCTCCATGTTGGCTTCCCAGTAGGCGTCGAGGGTGCCGACGTCGCGCCAGTAGGGGATGTTCGAGGCGCCCATGCCGACGCAGCTCTCGCCGAAGTCGTGGGCGAAGACGCGGTAGTTCTTCACCGCGTGGGGGATCACGTTCTTGCCGAAATCGTGGTTGGACTTGGGATCGTCGCGGTCGCGGCACAGCTGCTCGAAGAGAAAGCCGGCATTGAAGATATAGATGCCCATGCTGGCCAGGGCACGCTCCGGCTTGCCGGGGATGCAGGGTGGGTCGGCGGGCTTCTCGACGAAGTCGACGATGCGGTGGTTCTCGTCTACATGTATGACGCCGAACTCGCGGGCGTCCAGGCGCGGCACGTCGAGGCAGGCGATGGTGAGATCGGCCTGGTTCTGGGCATGCTGGGCCAGCATGCGGCCGTAGTCCATCTTGTAGATGTGGTCGCCGGAGAGCACCAGCACGTAGCGCGGCTTGTGGCGGCGGATGACGTCGAGGTTCTGGTAGACGGCGTCGGCCGTGCCCTGGTACCAGTCCTCGTTGATCTGCTGCTGGGCCGGCAGCAGTTCGATGAACTCGTCGAAGCGGCCGTCGAGGAAGCTCCAGCCGCGCTGCATGTGGTGGATCAGGCTCTGGGCCTTGTACTGGGTCGCCACGCCGATGCGGCGGATACCCGAGTTCACGCAGTTGGAGAGCGTGAAGTCGATGATGCGGAACTTGCCGCCGAAGGGCACCGCCGGCTTCGAGCGCCAATCGGTGAGTTGCATGAGGCGGCTGCCGCGGCCGCCGGCAAGGACGATGGCGAAGGTGGAACGTGTCAGGTGGCTGACGAAGCGGCCGAATGTGGCCCCGGGGTCGTTCAGGTGCAATTCGTGCTGCATGGCGGTTACCTCCCTCGCTACAATAGCCTCAAATCGCCGAAAGTGGACAACGATGGACGAATCCTTGAAAGCAGTGGCCGAAGCGCGCAGCCACGACCCGTTTGCCGCGCTCGGTCTGCATGCCACCGGTGCCGGTTGGCGGTTGCGGGTCTATCGTCCCCATGCCCGCGGCGTGGCGGCCGTGGCGGACGACGGCAGCCTCGAACTGACCCGTCTTGGCGACAGCGATTTCTTCGAGTGGCAGGGCCCGCGCCTGCCCTTCGCGGCCGACGCCGCATACCGCCTGCGCATCGACGAGGGCGGCCGGATCGTCGAAGCCGGCGATCCCTACGCCTTCCCGCCCGCCGCTTCCGAACTCGACCTCTACCTCTTCGCCGAAGGACGCAACCAGCAGGCCTACCGCCTGCTCGGCGCCCTGCCGGAAACGCGGCGCGGCGTCGCCGGCGTCTGCTTCCGCACCTGGGCACCCAACGCCCAGCGCGTCTCGGTGGTCGGCGACTTCAACCGCTGGGACGGCCGCGTGCATCCGATGGGCTGCCTCGGCGGCTCGGGCATCTGGGAACTGTTCATCCCGGGCCTGGCGGCCGGCAGTCTCTACAAGTTCGAGATCCGCAACCGCCACACCGGCGCGGTGATGACCAAGGCCGATCCCTACGCCCGCGCTTTCGAGAAGCGACCGGCGACGGCGGCCCGCGTCGAGGCGCTGCCGGCCTTCGCCTGGGGCGACGGCGACTGGCTGGCGGCGCGGGCGCAGTGCGACTGGCTGCATGCGCCGATGAACATCTACGAAGTGCATCCGGGTTCCTGGATGCGCCACCCGGACGGCCGCTTCCATTCCTACCGCGACATGGCGGAGCGGCTGGTGCCCTACGTCGCCGACCTGGGCTACACCCACATCGAGTTCATGCCCCTCATGGAGCATCCCCTCGACGAGTCCTGGGGCTACCAGTGCACCGGCTACTTCGCGCCGAGCAGCCGCTTCGGTACGCCCGAGGACCTCAAGACCCTGGTCGACGTCTGTCATCGCGCCGGCATTGGCGTCATCCTCGACTGGGTGCCGGGCCACTTCCCCCAGGACGCCTGGGCCCTGGCCCACTACGACGGCAGCGCCCTCTACGAGCACGAGGACCCGCGCCTCAAGATGCATCCCGACTGGGGCACCCACGTCTTCAACTTCGGCCGCAACGAGGTCAAGAGCTTCCTGCTGTCGTCCGCCCACTGGTGGCTGTCCGAGTTCCATGCCGACGGCCTGCGGGTCGATGCGGTCGCTTCCATGATCTATCTCGACTACTCGCGCAAGGCCGGCGAATGGCTGCCCAACCGCTACGGCGGACGCGAGAACATCGAAGCCATCGTCTTCCTGCGGGAGATGAACGCCATGGTGCACCACGACTTCCCCGGCGCCCTCACCATCGCCGAGGAGTCCACGGCCTGGCCCATGGTGTCCCGCCCCGTCCATCTGGGCGGTCTCGGTTTTTCGATGAAGTGGAACATGGGCTGGATGAACGACACTCTCGCCTACATGGGCCAGGACCCGGTCCATCGCCGCTACCACCACGAGCGGCTCACCTTCGGCCAGCTCTACGCCTATTCGGAGAACTTCGTCCTGCCCTTCTCCCACGACGAGGTGGTGCACGGCAAAGGCTCCCTGGTCGGCAAGATGCCCGGCGACGAATGGCAGCGCTTCGCCAACCTGCGCCTGCTGCTGAGCTACCAGACGGCGGCGCCGGGCAAGAAGCTCTCCTTCATGGGCAACGAGATCGGCCAGACCAGCGAATGGCGCAGCAGCGAGGAACTGCCCTGGCATCTGCTGCAATGGCCGCTCCATGCCGGCGTGCAGGCCCTGGTACGGGACCTCAACCGCCTCTACGCGACGGCGCCCGCCCTCCACGAGCAGGACTTCGACAGTGCCGGATTTTCCTGGATCGATTGCCACGATGCGGACCAGTCCGTGGTGGGTTGGCTGCGCTATGGACGCGATGGAAGCTTCGTCGCCGTCATGCTCAACTTCACGCCCGTACCCCGCGTCGGCTACCGTATCGGCGTGCCGCACGCAGGCGCGTACCGGGAACTGCTGAACAGCGACTCCCGCCACTACGGGGGCTCGGACATGGGGAACGGCGACGGACTCGTCGCCATCGACCAGCCCTGGATGGGCCGGCCGGCCTCCCTGACGCTGACCCTGCCGCCGCTGGCGGGCGTGATCCTCGCGCCGGTCAGGGGTTGAGGCGCCCCTCCGTCAGCAGGCGATCAATCTCGGCCTCGGCCGCGGCCCAGTCCTCCAACGCGTCGCCGCCGTTGAAGCCGCGCCGTTCGGCGATGTAGTAGGCGGCGACCTCGATGTAGTTGCGACGCTGTTCCGCGCCGACCGGGTGCCCCGGCCTTCCCGTCGCCATCGGTTTATCGACCTTCTTCTTCGCCGCCGGTTTGGCGGCAGGCTTCACAGTCGGCTTGGCCTTGGGGGCCGCAGGGGCCTTGGCTTTGCTGGTGGCGGCCTTGCCCGTGGTCTTGGGCGCGGCCGGTTTTTTGTCCGTCTTCTTGCTGATGGCAGCAGGCATGTGTTTGTCTCCTCGTATGAGTCATCTGATCTCCACTTCTTATTATTTACCCGCAGATTATTGCAGAGCATTGACGCCGATTTTGATGTATCGCAAACACCGCCGCAAGTAGTCCGAACGGTCGTCGGGATTCAGCTTTTCCCTAACGCCAGGAGTGCCGCGCCTTTGAGCCCCAACTCCCCATCGATCACCGCGTGGATGGGCATGCGGGCTGCCAGGGCCGCATGTTCGGCCTTGGCGTCGAAGGCGGCTAGGAAGGGTCCCGCCTGGAGCGCCGGCAGGATCTTGGCGGCAATGCCGCCGGCCAGGAAGACGCCGCCCCGCGCCATGACCGCCAGGGCCATGTCGCCGGCGAAGGCGCCGTAGGCCGCCAGGAAGGCGTCGAGGGACTGCCGTGCGGCCGATGTGGAATCCGCCAGCGCCGCTTCGGCGATGGCGGCTGCCGCGTGGGTCTCGCCGGCGAGGATGCGATGGATGTCCGCCAGACCCGGCCCGGATACCACCCGCTCCCAGGTGACACGGCCATGCTCGGCGAGCAGGGCGGCGTGGATGCGCAACTGGGTTTCGTCCTGGGGCGAGAAGCCCGCATGGCCGCCCTCGCCGGGCAGGACGCGGAATCCGGCGCCGTCCTTCACCAGCACGGCCATGCCGAGCCCGGTGCCGGCGCCGATCACCAGCCGTACGCCGTCGGCCAGGGGGGCGCCCGGGCGCAGCGTGACGAGATCGTCGGCATCGAGGGCGGCGATGCCGGCCGCCGCCGCGGCGAAGTCGTTGGCGAGCAGCACGGGCGGCAGGCCGAAGGCGGCGCCGCAGGCGGCGGCATCGACGCGCCAGGGCAGGTTGGTGATCTTCGCCGTCAGGCCGTCGTCGGCGACGGGGCCGGCCACCGCCAGGCAGCCGCCGCCAAGGCTGGGCACATGGGCCGCGGCATCTGCGCGGAAGCGCGCGAACAGTTCGGCGAAGCCGCCGAAGTCGGCGCATTCGTAGCGCTGCCGGAAAACGAAGCGCGGCCGTCCGTCGACAGGGTCGGCGACGGCGAGCAGCGCCTTGGTGCCGCCGACGTCGCCGCAGACGATCATGTCAGTTGCTCCATGACGCTGTGCGTCTTCCGCGGTGCATGAAACGGGGTGCTGCGGCGCGCGCCCAGGACGGCGGGTGTCCGATTTCCTCCATGTCCTCCGGGCCGAAAAAGCGCCGGCCCTCCTCCTTTACTTGCGGAAATCGGACACCCGCCATCCTTGGCTGGACACGTCGGTGGTTTGAGACGGGCAAACACCCAAAGCGGCATCCGATCGGGCCGGCGGGGTGCCCTGCTCCGCGTAAGTAAAGAAGAAGGAGCCGGCCGCAGGCCGGCGACGGGTGACATGGAGCGGGGCAGGGCACCCCGCCGGCCCGAGCGCGCTCCGAGTACCTGGCATCGGGTTTCATTTCAGATCGCCACCGGCGCCGCGATGTGCGGGTGCGGGTCGTAGCCTTCCAGGACGAAGTCTTCATAGCGGAAGGCGAAGATGTCCCGCACGTCCGGGTTGATGCGCATCGTCGGCAGGGCCTTCGCCTCGCGGGAAAGCTGCAGCCGCGCTTGTTCCAGGTGGTTCGAATAGAGATGGGCGTCGCCGAAGGTGTGCACGAACTCGCCCGGTTGGTAGCCGCACACCTGGGCCACCATCATGGTGAGCAGGGCGTAGGAGGCGATGTTGAAGGGCACGCCGAGGAAGATGTCGGCGCTGCGCTGGTAGAGCTGGCAGGACAGGCGGCCGTCGGCGACGTAGAACTGGAACAGGGCGTGGCAGGGCGGCAGCTTCATCTTCGGCACGTCGGCCGGATTCCAGGCCGAGACGATGTGGCGGCGCGAGTCGGGGTTCTTCTTCAGGCCCTCGACGAGTTCGACGATCTGGTCCACCTCGCCGCCGTCGGCCCGCGGCCAGTGGCGCCATTGATGGCCGTAGACCGGCCCCAGGTCGCCGTTGGCGTCGGCCCATTCGTCCCAGATGCGCACGCCGTTGTCCTGCAGGTACTTGATGTTGGTGTCGCCCTGGAGGAACCACAGCAGCTCGTGGATGATGGAGCGCAGGTGCAGCTTCTTGGTGGTCAGCAGGGGGAAGCCCTGCTGCAGGTCGAAGCGCATCTGCCAGCCGAAGACCGAGCGGGTGCCGGTGCCGGTGCGGTCGGATTTCTCGTGCCCGTGTTCGAGCACGTGGCGCATGAGGTCGAGGTATTGGCGCACGGTGCGATGGGGAGCGGTGCTTATAATCGGCCGCTCATTCTAAAGGAAACCGCTCCATGACCCTGCCCCAACTCAAGCTGCGCGCCGGGACCGGCGCGGCGGCCCTGAAGGCCCATTCCCATCTGCTGTTCCTGTTGCCGGCGGGCGACGGGCTGCCGGCGTCCCTGCCCGAGCGGGCCCTGTGGACGGCGGTGCTGGCGCGCCGCGACACCCAGGCGGCGGAACTCGCCAAGGCGCCCCAGACTGCGGACCTGCCGGCGGGCGGCCGTGCCGCCTGCGTCATGATCGACGGCAAGGCGCCGCGCTTCGAGCGGCTGACCCTGCTGCGCAAGGGCGTCATGGCCCTGCTGGAGGAAACGCCGAAGGAACTCGCCATCGTCGATCTCGGCGCCGGCCGCGATGCGGTGCTCGACGCCGTCTACGCGGCCTGCGTGAACGGCGTGCCCCTGCCGGCGCGCAAGAAGAAGGCGGCCAAGCCCCTGGCGCGGCTCGTCGTGGAGACGGCGGCGGCGACGGCCGCGGACTGTGCGCCCGTCCTCGCCCTGGCGCGGGCCAACCTGCTGGCGCGGGAACTCACGGCCCTGCCGCCCAACGAGCTGACGCCGGCGAGCTACCGCAAGCGCATCCGCGGTATCGCCAAGGAGAAGGGCTGGAAGATCGAGGAATACGACTTCAAGCGCCTCAGGAAGATGGGCGCCGGGGCCTTCTGCGCCGTGGCCCAGGGCTCGGACCACGAGGACGCCGCCATCGTCAAGCTGTCCTGGCGGCCGAAGGGGGCGAAGAAGAGCCTGGCGCTGGTGGGCAAGGGCATCTGCTTCGACACCGGCGGCCACAACCTGAAGCCGGCCCGCTACATGCAGGGCATGCACGAGGACATGAACGGCTCGGCCGTGGCCCTCGCCCTGCTGCAGGCCGTGGCCGAGATGAAGCTGCCCGTGGCCGTGGACGCCTGGCTCGCCATCGCCCACAACCACCTGTCGCCCGGCGCCTACAAGCAGAACGACATCGTCACGGCTCTCGACGGCACCACCATCGAGATCGTGCATACGGACGCCGAGGGCCGCATGGTCCTGGCCGACACCCTGACCCTGGCCTCCCGCGCGAAGCCGGACCTGATCGTGGATTTCGCCACCCTCACCGGCAGCATGATCGGCGCGCTGGGCAACCGCTATGCCGGTGTTTTCGCCAGCGGCGACGAACTGGCGGTGCAGGCCATCGGCGCCGGCCGCGCCAGCGGCGAGCGGGTCTGCGTCTTTCCGATGGATGCGGACTACGAGGCCGGCGAGTCCGGCCTGGAGTCCAAGGTTGCCGACGTCAAGCAATGCACCATGGCCGGCGAGGCGGACCACATCCTGGCGGCCCGCTTCCTCAAGCGCTTCACCAACGAGCGGCCCTGGCTGCACATGGACCTGTCCTCCTGCAGCTGCGGCGGCGGACTGGGGGCGGTGGGCACGGACCTCACCGGCTTCGGCGTGGCCTGGGGCGCGGCTTTCCTGGCCCGCTGGCTGGCGGAGGCATGAGCGTCGGCCGGGGCTGGCGCCCCGTCTTTCAGGCGCCGGGAAGATCGGCGGCGCGCAGGAAGGCCCGCCAGTGTTCCTCGACGGCGGGCAGCAGGGCGGCAGCGGCGGCCAAGTCGCCGCCGCCGGCCGCCAGTTCCGCCTGCTTGGCCGTCGCCGACAGCAGGCGGGCGCCGGCGTTGGCGCTGGCGCCCTTGAGGGAATGGGCGGCGCTGCGGGCGGCGGGGGCATCAGCGGCCGCGATGGCGGCCCGCAGGGAGGCCATGTAGCCCGGCGCGGTGGCGACGTAGATGCGGAGTATCTCCGCCACCAGAGCTTCGTCGCCGCCCAGGTTCTCCAGCAGCATGACCCGGTCGAAGGCCTCGTCCGCTGCCGCCGCCGGCACGTCCAGCGGCAGTTCGTCGTCGGGCTTGGCGCCGCTGCCGAGCCAGTGTTCGAGGGTGTCGGCGAGGGTGCGGGCCTTGACGGGCTTGGCGATGTAGTCGTCCATGCCGGCGGCCAGGCATTTCTCCCGGTCGCCCACCATGGCGTTGGCCGTCAGGGCGACGATGGGCGTGGTGCAGCCGGCCTGGCGCATGGCGCGGGTGGCCTCGTAGCCGTCCATCACCGGCATCTGGCAATCCATGAGGATGAGGTCGTAGACCAGGCGGCCGACCGCATCGAGCGCCTGGCGCCCGTTCTCGGCCACATCCACGCGCGTGTAGCCGAGCTGGCCCAGCATGGCGAGGGCCACCTGGCTGTTGACCGGGTTGTCCTCCACCAGCAGCAGATGGGTGTTGCCGCGGCGGGCGTCCGCCAGCGAGTGCTGGGTGATGATGGCGTGGTCCGCGTGCCGCTCCTGCGGGTCCTGGTCCAGCACGGTCAGCAGGCAGTCGAGGAGCAGGGAGCGCTTCACCGGCTTGGGCAGGTAGGCGCCGAAGCCCCCCTCGGCGAGCCGGTGGGCTTCGCCGCGTTCCCCCGCCGAGGTCGCCAGTACCAGCGCCGTGCCGATCAGCTCCGGCGTGGCGCGTACCCACTTGCCGAGGGTTTCGCCGTCCACGCCGGGCATCAGCTTGTCGATGAGGGCGACGCGATAAGGCTCGCCGTCGGCGGCGGCCTGCTTGAGCATGGCAAAACCGGTTTCGGCATCCGCCGCCACGGCCGGACGGAAACCCCAGGCGGCGAGCTGGCGCTCCAGCATGTCGCGGTTGGCCTGGCGATCGTCCACCACGAGGATGCGGGTGCCGGCGAGCCGTGCCAGACGCTCTTCGCCGGGCAGGGGGAGTTCCCGTGCCGACGGCGGCTGCCGCTCCAGGGTGGCGGTGAACCAGAATTTCGCGCCGTTGCCCTCGACGCTGCTGGCGCCGATCTGGCCGCCCATCAGTTCGGTGAGGCTGCGGGAGATGGCGAGCCCCAGGCCGGTGCCGCCGTAGCGGCGGGTGGTGGTGCCGTCGGCCTGTTCGAAGGGGTCGAAAATCCTTTCCAGGGCGCCTTCCGGAATGCCGATGCCGCTATCGACGACGACGAAGCGCAGCTGCACCTCGCCGTCCCAGGCATCGATCAGCTCGACGTGCAGGTCGATGCCGCCGCGTTCGGTGAACTTGATGGCGTTGCCGACGAGATTGACGAGGATCTGGCGCAACCGACCGGGGTCGCCGCGCAGCAGGGCCGGCACTTCCGGGTCCATCTGCCAGGTCAGTTCCAGGTGCTTCTCGGCGGCGCGGATGCCGTAGAGGTCGGCGAAGTCCTCCAGCAGGGCATGGAGATTGAAGTCCGCCCGGTCCACCGCGAGCTTGCGCGCCTCGATCTTCGAGTAGTCGAGGATGTCGTTGATGATGGACAGCAGCGCCTCGGCGCTCGACTTGAGGACGCCGGTGAACTCACGCTGCTCGGCGTTCAGGGGCGTGTCGAGTAGCAGCTCCGACATGCCGAGGATGCCGTTCATGGGCGTGCGGATTTCGTGGGACATCATGGCGAGGAACTCGCTCTTCGCCCGGTTGGCCATCTCGGCGTGGTCGCGCGCCTGGATCAGGGCGCGCTCGCCGGCGACGCGCTCGGTGATGTCGTGAAAGCTGAAGACGCGGCCGACGATCTGGTCGTGCAGGTACTGGGGGCGCGACTTGCGCTCGAAGACGCGGCCGTCGGAGAGTTCGAGCATGTCGAAGCTGTCGGCGTCCGGATGGCTGCCGATGTCCTCCATGCGGCTGCCGTAGCCGGTGGGGTCGCGCAGCTTGCCGGCGAGGAAATCGTAGACCTGGCTGTCGTCGCCGCGGAAGCGCAGGTTTTCCGGCAGCCCCCACATCTCGGCGAAGCGCCGGTTCATGTTGACGATGCGGTTGTCGGGGGCGACGACGAGGATGCCGTCCACCGTGGCCTCCAGCGTCGCCTGCAGCTGGGAGGCGAGCTGCGCCAGGTCGGCGGCAACCTCCTTTTCGCGGCGGATGTCGCGTACGCGCAGGATCAGCCAGTCGCGGCCGTCGGCGCTGATGCGACGCACGGTGCGTGCCACCGCCAGCAGGCCGCCATCGCTGCGCCGGTAGAGGCTTTCGCTCTCATCGATGTCGCCCGCCGCCCCCTGGGACACGTCCTGCCAGAAGAAGACGTCGGCGAGGGCGCTTTCGATCTCGGTGATCTTCTTGCCGACCAGCCCGCCAGACGGGTAGCCGAGGCGGTCGCGGGCGATGCGGTTGGCGGCGCGGATTTCCAGCGTATCCGGCGCCACCAGCAACAGCATTTCGTCCGCGTGGTCGAGCAGCAGTTGTTCGAGCCGGGGATCGACCGCCGCCGTCATGCCGCCTGCGTCTGTTTGCCGGCGTCGGCGTCGAAGTAGTAGCTGATGCGCTTGCGCGGGCTCAGGTAGTCGAAGACGGGGCGCGGCAGCTGGGCCGGGCGGATCGCCTGGCTGATGCTGATGTCGTTCTCCTCCTGCAGGTCCACGATGATGGCCTCGTGCTTGGGCACCTCGGGATCGTAGATGATCACGTTGGGCTTGAGGGGGCGCGCGGCGTTGATGGAGATGACGAGGCCGAGGATGTCGTTGCTGAGGCGCACCACGGTGCCGGGCGGGAAGACGCCGAGGCAGCGGATGAGGATCTGCAGCACCTTGGCGTCGAAGCGGCTGCGCTGCTGGGCGAACATCAGCGACAGGGCCTCGTGGGGCGTCAGGGCGTTGGCGGCGTTGGGCGGATTGCAGAGGCTGTCGTAATAATTGGCGACGACGACGATGCGCGCCAGCGGGTCCACCGCCTCGCCCTTCAGGTGCTGGGGGAAGCCGGAACCGTCCTGGTGCTCGTGGTGCTGATAGATGATGTTCTGTACCGCCGGCGTCAGGCCGACGCGCTTGGCGATGTCGCGGCCGTAGGTGCAGTGCATTTCGTAGAAGTCCCGCTCGGCCTTGGTCATGGGCTCGCTCTTGAGCAGGATCTTCGACGGCACTTCCGTCAGGCCGATATCGTGGAACAGGCAGCCGAGGCCGAGCAGGTTCATCTCCGCCGGCGACAGGCCCAGTTCGCGCCCCACCATCATCGCCAGCACGGTGACGTTGATCGCGTGCAGATATATCTCCTCGCCGCCGGGTTTCTCGGTCATCACCTGGATGGCGACCTCGGGGGCGGCCAGGAAGGTGGAGACCATCTGCAGGATCAGCTGCTCGCTCTGCTCGATGGTCTGCTTCGACTGGGCGAAGATGTTCTTGTTGATGGCGCGCACCGTCGCCGAGGCGCTGGCGAAGGCCTGCTGGACCTTGGCCATCTGTTCGCGGTTCTGGCGCAGCCTCTCGGCGCGCGCCTGCTTGGCGGCACGGGCGGCTTCGATGGAGGCCACCTCGGCCGCCTTGGCGGCGGCATCCTCGGTCGGGTCCGGCGCAGCGGCGGCGGCTGCCGGCGCCTGGGCCGCAGTCGCCGCGGGAGCGGGACTGCCCGGCTGGACGTCGCTGCGGGCCGGGTCCCAGCGCATGCGCTTGAGGTTCAGGCTGCGGATGGTGCGGATCTGGTCGTCCGACTTGATCTTGAAGCTGTTGAAGCTGAAGGGATGGTCCATCCAGCCGAGGTCCAGGTAGACATAGATGCCCACCTGCAACTGATCGGGAGTGATCCAGTGTTCCTGTTCGGCCATGGTCCGATTATTCCATGGGTATGGTGCGGCCGGCTAGCCCGCCGCGCATTTGCGCGCGGACTTGGGACGGAAGGCGGCAACGACGGCCTCATGGGTCTCCACGTAGGGACCGCCGATGAGGTCGATGCAGTAGGGGACGGCGGCGAAGATGCCCGGCACCGCCTGGCGCCCGGCCTCGTCCTTGACGCCTTCGAGGGTCTCCCGGATGGACTTGGGCTGGCCCGGCAGGTTGAGGATCAGGGTCTTGCCGCGGATGGCGCCCACCTGGCGCGACAGGATGGCCGTCGGCACGAAATGCAGGGAGATCTGGCGCATCTGCTCGCCGAAACCGGGCATCAGCTTGTCGGCCACGGCCATGGTGGCCTCCGGCGTCACGTCGCGGGGCGCCGGGCCGGTGCCGCCGGTGGTCAGCACCAGGTGGCAGCCGAGATCGTCGCAAAGCTCGACCAGGGTACCTTCGATGGTCGCCCGGTCGTCGGGGATCAGGCGCGTCTCCATGCGCCAGGGGCTCGCCAGGGCGGCGGCGAACCACTCGCGCAGGGCGGGAATGCCCTTGTCCTCGTAAGCGCCGCTGGAGGCGCGGTCGGAGATGGAAACCAGGCCGATGCGGAGTTCTTCACTCGTCGGCAGTTCCAGCGTCATCTGGGTCATGGGGGTCTTCCTGAAGGGCGCGCAGCACCCGGAAAAGTTCGCGGTAGGCGCGCGGCGGTTTGCCCTGGGCCTGTTCCTTGAGGGCGTTGCGGCGCAACTGGCGCAGCTGCTGGAAGTCAGCGCCGGGGAAGTCGCGGGCGATGTCGGTCAGCGTCGCCTCGTCTTCCATCAGGCGCGTGCGCAGGCGTTCCAGGGCATGCTGGCGGGCGATGGCCGTTGCCGACAGTCCCTTGATCTCGTCGAGGGCGGCGCGGATGGGGGCCGGGTCCACGTCGCGCATCAGGCGGCCGACGTATTGCAGCTGGCGGCGCCGCGCCTCCATCTTGAAGCGCTGGGCGTCGCGGATGGCTTCGCGCAGCTTCTCCGGCAGATCGATCTTGGCGAGGCTCTCCTTGCCGAGGCCGACGAGTTCCTCGCCCATGGCCTGGAGTGCCTCCATCTCGCGCTTGACCTGGGATTTGCTGGGCCGCCCGGCGTCGGTTGGGTCTTGGTCTTGGTTTTCCACGGGTATGATTATAACTTTGCATCCCCAGCGAACCCCTCCATGTCCGGCCACGATTTCAGTTATTCCCGGGAGCACCTGCGCGAACTGGCGCAGACGGTCCTCGACCATGCCCGCAAGCTCGGCGCCAGCGCCTGCGAGACGGACGTTTCCGAAGGCATGGGCCAGTCGGTGACGGTGCGCCGCGGCGAGGTGGAGACCATCGAATACAACCGCGACAAGGGCATCGGCGTCACCGTCTACCTGGGCCAGCGCCGCGGCCACGCCTCCACGTCGGATTTCGCGCCGGCCGCCCTGCGCGCCACCGTCGAGGCGGCCCTGTCCATCGCCCGCTTCACCGCCGAGGACGCCTGCGCCGGCCTGCCCGAGGCCGGCCTGCTGGCGAAAGGCGAGATGGACCTGGACCTCTTCCACCCCTGGCATCTGCCGGTGGAGCAGGCCATCGACCTGGCCCGCCGCTGCGAACAGGCCGCCTTCGCCGTCAGCAAGCTGGTGCGGAATTCGGAAGGCGCCGGCGTCTCGGCCCAGCAGTCCCATTTCATCTCCGCCAACAGCCTGGGCTTCATGGGCGGCTACGCCACCTCGCGCCACTACCTGTCCTGCTCGCCCATCGCGGCGAAGGGCAAGGACATGCAGCGGGACGACTGGTATTCCGGCCACCGGGACCCCGCCGACCTGGCGAGCGCCGAAGCCATCGGCGACTATGCCGCGCGGCGCGCCCTGTCGCGCCTCGGCGCGAAGAAGCTGAAGACGCGCCAGGTGCCCGTGCTGCTGGAGGCGCCCCTGGCCGCCGGCCTGGTCGCCAGCTTCGTCCATGCGGTGAGCGGCGGCTCCCTCTACCGCAAGTCCTCCTTCCTCGTCGATTCCCTCGGCAAGCAGGTGTTCCCTTCCTTCATGCGCATCGAGGAACGTCCCCACCTGCGCAAGGGCCTCGCCTCCAGTTCCTTCGACGACGACGGCGTGGCGACCAAGGACCGCACGGTGGTCGACGGCGGCGTCGTGCAGGGCTACTTCCTCTCCACCTACACGGCGCGCAAGCTCGGCATGCCGACCACCGGCAACGCCGGCGGCAGCCACAACCTGCTGGTGCAGCCGGGCGACAAGGATTTCCGCGGCCTGCTCAAGGAGATGGGCACGGGCCTGCTGGTCACCGAACTCCTCGGCCACGGCATCAACTACGTCACCGGCGACTATTCCCGCGGCGCCGCCGGCTACTGGGTCGAGGGCGGCGAGGTCGCCTACCCGGTGCAGGAAGTGACCATCGCCGGCAATCTGCGCGACATGTTCCGCGGCATCGTCGCCGTCGGCAACGACGTGGTGGCGCGGGGATCGAAGCAGGTCGGCTCCATCCTCCTCGACCGCATGACGGTGGCGGGCAACTGAGCCGGCGCGGCGACGAGAGGCCGCAATGGCGCCAGGGGCTTGGCTTTGCGCCGGGCTTGTGGTTTACCGCAACACCGCCGGGCGATTTCCTTGGTGTAGTATCGCCGACATTCCCTAGCGGAATGTTCGGTCAATAATCGGCGGCCACAAGCTGCCCACAACAGGAGAAGACATATGGAACGTCGCAAATTTCTGAAGAACGCCGGCATGGCCGGCATCCTCGCCGCCGGTGCCGCTCCGGCCATCGCCCAGACCGCGCCCACCATCAAGTGGCGCCTGACATCGAGCTTCCCGAAGAGCCTCGACACCATCTACGGCGGCGCCGAGGTCCTGTCCAAGCGCCTCGCCGCCATGACCGGCGGCAAGTTCCAGGTCCAGGTCTTCGCCGCCGGCGAAGTCGCCCCCGGCCTGCAGGCCCTGGACGTTACCCAGAACGGCACCGTCGAGTGCTGCCACACCTGTTCCTACTACTACGTCGGCAAGGACAAGACCTTTGCCTTCGGCACGGCGGTGCCCTTCGGCATGAACAACCGCCAGATGAACGCCTGGATCTACTACGGCGGCGGCCAGAAGCTGCTCGACGAGTTCTACGCCAACTACAACGTCGTCTCCTTCGCCGGCGGCAATACCGGTGTGCAGATGGGCGGCTGGTTCCGCAAGGAAGTGAACACCCTGGCCGACGTCAAGGGCGTCAAGATGCGTATCGCCGGCCTTGGCGGCGCCGTCTTCTCCCAGCTCGGCATGGTCACCCAGCAGATCGCCGGTTCCGACATCTACCCGGCCCTGGAAAAGGGCACCATCGACGCCGCCGAATGGGTCGGTCCCTACGACGACGAGAAGCTGGGCTTCTACAAGGTCGCCAAGAACTACTACTTCCCGGGCTGGTGGGAGCCGGGTCCCGTCATCCACTTCTTCGTGAACCGGGATGCCTGGGCCAAGCTGCCGGCCGACTACAAGGCCGCGTTCGAGGCCGCCGCCTACGAGGCCAACGTCACCATGATGGCCGAGTATGACCACAAGAACCCCATCGCCCTGCGTAGCCTGGTGCAGAACGGCGTCAAGCTCAAGCGCTACTCCAACGAGATTCTCGAAGGCGCCTACAAGGCCGCCGTCGATCTCTACAACGACGAGTCCAACAAGAACCCGGCGTTCAAGAAGATCTACACCGAGTACCTCAAGTACCAGAAGACGCAGAACCAGTGGTTCAGCGTCGCCGAACTGGGCATGGACAGCTTCCTGCAGCAGCACATCAAGTAAGCGCAGCGCTCAAAAAAAACCCAGCGGCTTGCCGCTGGGTTTTTTTTCGTCCGTGCCCGGTGCCGGGCGCCGGGAGGGAAGGGGGACGCTAATGTTGCGGCGCCGTCTGGACGGCCGCCGGTACGGCGCCGTCCCCCTTGTTCAGGGGTTCCGGATGCCAGCCGATGAAGGCCAGCATGACGAAGTAGGCCACCACGTAAGCGAGGGCCACGTGCCAGCCGTGGCGCAGCCAGTTGCCGACGGACTTGGCCTCCGGATACATGTTGGACAGGGCGACGCCGGCAGAGGAACCGAACCACAGCATCGAGCCGCCGAAGCCCACGGCGAAGGCAAGGAAGCCCCAGTCGTAGCCGTCCTGGCGGATGGCCAGGGCCGTGAGCGGGATGTTGTCGAACACGGCGGAAACGAAGCCCAGGCCGAAGGCCGTCTGCCAGGAGGCGGCGGGCAGCTTCTCCACCGGCATCATGGAGGCGCTGGTGACCAGGAACAGCAGGAACAGGGTGCCCTTGATGGACTCGCCGATCACCTCCCAGTCGTGGCGACGCACCGGCATGGTCACCAGGATGGCCGCCCAGACGGCGACGCCGATGAAGGGGAAGGAATCGCTGATGTCCGTGAAATGGCTGTTCACGACGATGTTGGTCGTCATGGCGAACACCAGGATCAGGACGACAATGAAAATGCGCCCCCAATCGACATGCGTGTGCGCATGGGCGTGCTTGAGGATGGGGGAGTAGGCGTGCTGCTGCTTGGCCGCCACGTAGCCGCTGATGGCCAGGGCCACCGCCGAGGCGAGGATGGCCTCGAACACCTGGCCGGGCCTGACGCCGGCGATCCACATCATGGTGGTCGTCGTGTCGCCGACCACCGAGAAGGCGCCTCCGGCGTTGGAGGCGGCGACGATGGCCGCCAGGTAGCCGATATGCACCTTGGCGCGGAACAGCTGGTGGGCCATGGCGCCGCCGATGAGGGCGGCGGCGATGTTGTCGAGGAAGCTGGAGATCACCCAGACCATGGCCAGCAGGGCGAAGGCACCCCTCCAGTCGGACGGCAGGAAGCGGGGCAGGATCACGGGTACGTGGCTTTTCTCGAAATGGCGCGCCAGGATGGCGAAGCCCATGAGCAGGCAGAACAGGTTGGCCAGGGTCACCCATTCGTGGCCCAGGTGGCCGGCGAAGCCCGCCACCCCCGCCCCGGTCTTGAAGCCGGTGACGGCGATCTTGTAGAGGGAGATGGTCGCCAGGCCCGTCAGGGCCACGTAGAAGGTCTGGTTGTGGAACAGGGCCACCCCCAGCAGGGTGAAGGCGAAGAGGAAGAACTCCATGGGGATGCCGGCGACGGCAGGCCCTTCGGCGGCGTGGCCCGGACCGGCCAGCAGCATCAGGACTCCGCAGGCCGCCAGACGGGCCGACAGCGACAGGATCATGTTGCAAACCTCACAGGAAATGGGGAACCGAACCGACACGAGCAAACCGCGTGCCCGTCAGGTCGGGGCAAGCTTCGGCGGTCGGCCGGGTGACGGGACGGCCGCCGGCGCCATGGCCGGCGGGCCCGGATGTTACTTGTTTTCCTTGGCGGCGTCGCGGATCGCCCTGGTGATGGCGTCGTCGTCCTGGCCCGCCGCCGGCGGGGCGCCGAAGCCCGAGGATTTGCCGGCGTCGTCCTGCAGCATCTGCTGGATGTCGATCTCCGGTCCCGTGTCCTCCACCTTCTTGTCGTGGCCCACCAGTTGCGGGAAGGCGATGATGAGGGCGACCATGATGAGCTGGATCACCACGAAGGGGATGGCGCCCCAGTAGATCTGGCCCGTGGTGACGGGCTCCGTCGTCTTGCCGGTGACGTGGTCCTTGTAGGGCAGGGACGGCGCCACCGAGCGCAGGTAGAACAGGGCGAAGCCGAAGGGCGGATGCATGAAGGAGGTCTGCATGTTCACCGCCAGCAGCACGCCGAACCAGATCAGGTCGATGCCCAGCTTCTCCGCCACCGGCCCCAGCAGGGGCACGATGATGAAGGACAGCTCGAAGAAGTCGAGGAAGAAGGCCAGCACGAAGACCAGGATGTTCACCACGATGAGGAAGCCGATCTGGCCGCCGGGCAGGTCGTCGAGCAGGTGCTCCACCCAGCGGTGGCCATCCACGCCGTAGAAGGTGAGGGAGAACACCCGTGCGCCGACGAGGATGAAGACGACGAAAGTGGTGAGCTTGGCGGTGCTGTCCATGGCCTGCTTGGTCAGGGACCAGGTCAGGCGTTTGCGCATCAGGGCCATGATGAGGGCGCCGGCGGCGCCCATGGCGCCGCCCTCAGTGGGCGTGGCGACGCCGAGGAAGATGGTGCCCAGCACGAGGAAGATCAGCGCCAGGGGCGGAATCAGCACGAAGGTGACCTTCTCCGCCATGGCCGACAAGAGGCCCAGCTTGAAGCTGCGGTTGATGACGGAAAGGGTGAAGGCGACGCCGATGCCCACCAACATGCAGACGACGATGGCCTCGTCCGTCGGGCCGTCGGCGGGCAGGCGGAAGTGGCCCCAGGCGAGACCGGCCGCCACGGAGATCACGGTCAGCACCAGCAGGGAAGCCATGCCGCTCTTGCCGTTGGGTTCGCGGAAGACGCGGGCCTCGGGTGGCAGGGCCGGCGCCCACTGGGGCTTGATCAGCGTGACCAGCACGATATAGCCGACATAGAGGCCGGTCAGGATGAAGCCGGGTACGAAGGCGCCCTTGTACATGTCGCCGACCGATTTGCCGAGCTGGTCGGCCATGATGATCAGCACCAGCGACGGCGGGATGATCTGGGCCAGGGTGCCCGAGGCGGCGATGACGCCCGAGGCGAGGCGCCGGTCGTAGCCGTAGCGCAGCATGATGGGCAGGGAGATCAGGCCCATGGAGATCACCGAGGCGGCGACGACGCCCGTGGTGGCCGCCAGCATGGCGCCGACGAAGATGACGGCGAAGGCGAGGCCGCCGCGGATCGGGCCGAACAGCTGGCCGATGGTGTCGAGCAGGTCCTCGGCCATGCCCGAACGCTCCAGGATCAGCCCCATGAAGGTGAAGAAGGGGATCGCCAGCAGCGTGTCGTTGTTCATGATGCCGCCGAAGATGCGCTCCGGCAGGGCCTGGAAGAAGCTCGGGTTGAACAGCCCGAGCTCGATGCCGAGCCAGCCGAAGATGACGCCGTTGGCGGCCAGGGCGAAGGCGACGGGGAAGCCGAGCAGCAGGAAGAGCACCAGGGAGGCGAAGATGATCGGCGCCATGTTGGCGATGAGGAACTCCGTCATTTCCGGTCTCCTTCCTTCTCGTGGTCTTCGACCATCTCGTGGTTCATATGCACGATGTCGGCGACCTCCGGAGCCACCTGGTGCTTCTTGATCTCGGCGGCCAGTTCCTCCTCGGCGCTCGGGCCCTTCTCCTTGTCCAGGGGATTGGGGCCCTGGCCGGTGAGGAAGGCGATGCGCTTGATGAGTTCGGAGAAGCCCTGCAGCAGCAGCAGGAAGAAGCCCACCGGCAGCAGCAGGCGTACCGGCCAGCGCACCAGGCCGCCGGGGTTGGAGGACACCTCGCCGGTGTGCCAGGCGTTCATGAACACGGGCCAGGACAGCCACAGGGTCAGCACCACCATGGGCAGCAGGAAGACGAGGAGGCCGAAGACGTCGATCCAGTTCTGGGCGCGCGGCGACAGGCGACCGGCGATGACGTCGATGCGGATGTGCTCGTTCTTCTTCAGCACGTAGGCGGCGCAGAACAGGAAGATCGCCGAGAACAGGTACCACTGGATTTCCAGTAGTCCGTTGGAACTCCAGTTGGCGGTGTAGCGCATCACGGCGTTGCCGGCGCTGATGACGACGACGATCAGGATCAGCCAGGTGGCGGCCTTGCCGATGCGTTCGTTGATGTCGTCGATCAGTCCGGAGAGCTTGAGCAGTCCTTGCATGGGGCTTGTCCCTCCTTCGTGTGGGGGCGTGTAAAATCCCGCCCTCCCTTTAGCGGTGCGTAGCTTAATCGCTTTATAGGCCCCGTGAACACACCGATGTGGAAATCCACAACCCGGCCGCGCGACTGCCGCAGCGCACCAGACCACCCGCAAGCCTGATGTCCGCCACCCGCATCTGCATCCTCCGTCATGGCGAAACCAACTGGAACGCCGAGAAGCGTCTCCAGGGCCAGATCGACATCCCCCTCAACGCCGTCGGCCACGCCCAGGCGGCTGCGGCGGCGGCCGGCCTGCGCGGGCACGGCTTCGACGTCATCTACAGCAGCGACATGGCGCGCACGCGGCAGACGGCGGCCCCCATCGCCGCCGCCCTCGGCCTGCCCGTCTTCGAGGCCGCCGGCCTGCGGGAGCGCCACTACGGCCTCATGCAGGGCCATACGACGGCGGAGACGCGTCAGCGCCATCCGGAGATCTACGACCGCTATGCGGCGCGGGACCCGGACGCCGACCTGGGCGGCGGCGAATCCCTGCGTGCCTTCGCCGCCCGCGTCGAGGGCACCCTGGCGACCCTGGTGGCCGCCCACCCCGGCAAGCGGCTCCTGATGGTTTCCCACGGCGGCGTGCTGGACATCGTCTACCGCCTCGCCACCGGCCGCGACCTCGCCACGCCGCGGGATTTCCTGATCCCCAATGCGGCCCTCAACTGGGTGGAGCTGATGGCCGGCACCTGGCGGCTCGTGGCCTGGGGCGACCGGGCCCATCTCGCCGCGGCCATGGACGAAGTGGCGGGCTGAGGGCCTACCGGGAGGCCCGGAATCCGGCGGCCGGGGCCCAGGCGCCCCGACCCGGCCTCTGGGGTAAAATCGCGGCTTTCCCGTCCCCGCCGGATATTCCCGTTTCAGTTTCGGCAGCTGTGCGCCTCCACTGAACATTTCTTCGGAGCAAAAAATGTTTTCCAGGAAAAACACCCTCGCCAAAGTCGATCCCGAACTCTGGGCGGCCGTCGAAGCCGAGAATCGCCGCCAGGAGCATCACATCGAGCTGATCGCCTCCGAGAACTACGTCAGCGCCGCGGTGATGGAGGCCCAGGGCTCCCAGCTCACCAACAAGTACGCCGAGGGCTATCCGGGCAAGCGCTACTACGGCGGCTGCGAGCACGTGGATGTGGCCGAGCAGCTGGCCATCGACCGCGCCAAGAAACTGTTCGGCGCCGACTGCGCCAACGTCCAGCCCAACTCCGGTTCCCAGGCCAACCAGGCAGTGTTCCTGGCCTTCCTCAAGCCCGGCGACACCGTCCTCGGCATGAACCTCGCCGCCGGCGGCCACCTCACCCACGGCATGGCCCTCAACATGTCGGGCAAGTGGTTCAACGTGGTGCCCTACGGCCTCGACGCCAACGAGGAAATCGACTACGTCGCCCTGGAGAAGCTGGCCCAGGAGCACAAGCCCAAGCTCGTCATCGCCGGCGCCTCCGCCTACGCCCTGCGGATCGACTTCGAGCGCTTCGCCAGGATCGCCAAGTCCGTCGGCGCCATCTTCATGGTGGACATGGCCCACTACGCGGGCCTCGTCGCCGCCGGCTTCTACCCGAACCCGGTGCCCCACGCCGACGTGGTCACCTCGACCACCCACAAGACCCTGCGCGGTCCCCGCGGCGGCCTCATCCTCATGAAGGCCGAGCACGAGAAGGCCATCAACTCCGCCATCTTCCCCGGCCTCCAGGGCGGCCCCCTGGAGCACGTCATCGCCGCCAAGGCCGTGGCCTTCAAGGAAGCCATGAGCCCCGAGTTCCGCAACTACCAGGAACAGGTGATCGACAACGCCCAGGTCATGGCCAAGGTCCTCAAGAGCCGCGGCCTGCGCATCGTCTCCGGCCGCACCGAGAGCCACGTCTTCCTGGTGGACCTGCAGGCCAAGAACATCACCGGCAAGGACGCCGAGGCGGTGCTGGGCCGCGCCCACATCACGGTGAACAAGAACGCCATCCCCAACGATCCCCAGAAGCCCTTCGTCACCTCCGGCATCCGTATCGGCACGCCGGCCATGACCACCCGCGGCTTCACCGAGATCGAGGCGGAGAAGGTCGCCAACCTGATCGCCGACGTGCTCGACGCGCCCAACGACGAGGCCGTCATCGCCAAGGTGCGCGACCAGGTCGCCGAGTTGTGCAAGAAGTTTCCGGTGTACGGCGACTGAAATGAAACTCCGCGGTCGGAGCGCGACCGGGAGGGCGGGGGGCTCTGCGCCGCTCATGTTCTCCGCCACCGGTCATCCGGCGCGTAGCGTCATGGAGTCGCTGACATGAAACAGGCGTTCGCATCGGCTGTGGTGCGCGCTCGGGCCGGCGGGGTGCCCCGCCCCGCTCCATGTCATCCGTCGCCGGCCTGCGGCCGGCTCCTCCTTCTTTACTTGCGCGGAGCAGGGCACCCCACCGGCCCGAGCGGATTGAGCCATGGCGGTTTGGCGGCCAGGCTGCACCAGCGTATCCGGCCAAGGATGGCGGGTATCCGACTCCCGGAAGTAAAGGAGGAGGGCCGGTGCTCTTTCGGCCCGGGGGACATGGAGGGAGTCGGATACCCGCCGTCCTTGGCGAGCACCGTAACCCCCCGTTTCATGCACCGTACCCCCCCGGTTCATGCGGCGCACAAGACGCACAGCGCCATGGAGCCACGGAGCGCATCATGAAATGCCCCTACTGCGCCGATCCCAACACCCAGGTGGTGGACACGCGGGAGAACGAGGACGGCGACACCGTGCGCCGCCGCCGCCGCTGCCTCACCTGCGACAAGCGCTTCACCACCTATGAGCGCGTCGAGCTGCAGCTGCCGTTGGTGGTGAAGAAGAACGGCAGCCGCACCGATTACGACCGCGACAAGCTCAAGGCCAGCATGTCCCTGTCCCTGCGCAAGCGGCCGGTGACCACCGAGAGCCTCGACGCCGCCATCGACCGCATCGAGGAGCGCCTGGTGCAACTGGCCGAGCGGGAAGTGTCCACCGACCGTATCGGCGAACTGGTGATGCGGGAGTTGAAGAAGCTCGACAAGGTGGCCTACATCCGCTTCGCCTCCGTCTATCGCAACTTCGAGGACCTGGACGAGTTCTCCGACGCCATCCGCGAAGTGAAGAAGCCGCGCGTGCGGCGCCCGCGCCCGGCGTGAGCCACTCCGCCCAGGACCACGATTTCATGGCCCGCGCCCTGCGCCTGGCGGCGCGGGGCCTGTACACGACGACGCCGAATCCGCGCGTCGGCTGCGTCCTGGTGCGCGACGGCCGCATCGTCGGCGAAGGTTGGCACGAAAAGGCCGGCCAGCCCCACGCCGAGGTACACGCCCTCGCCGCCGCCGGCGAACTGGCCCGCGGCGCCACCGCCTACGTCACCCTGGAACCCTGTTCCCATTTCGGCCGCACGCCGCCCTGCGCCGACGCCCTCGTCAAGGCGGGCGTGAACCGGGTGGTGGCCGCCATGCAGGACCCGAATCCCGAGGTGGCCGGCAAGGGCCTGGAGAAACTGCGCCGCGCCGGCATCGAGACCTCCAGCGGCCTGCTGGAGACCGAGGCGCGGGAACTCAACGTCGGCTTCGTCTCGCGCATGAGCCGGGGCCGGCCCTGGGTGCGCCTCAAGGTCGCCATGAGCCTGGACGGCCGCACGGCGCTGAACAACGGCATCTCCCAGTGGATCACCGGCGCGGCGGCGCGGCGCGACGCCCACGCCTGGCGCGCCCGCGCCTGCGCCATGATGACGGGCATCGGCACCGTGCGCGACGACGATCCGCAACTGACGGTGCGCGAGGTGGCCACCCCGCGCCAGCCCCTGCGGGTGCTGCTCGACGGCTGGCTGGAAGTCCGCCCCGCGGCGAAGATCATCGCCGGCGGCAATGCCCTGGTGTATTCCTCGGTGGCGGACGAAGCCCGGGCGGCGGCCCTGCGGGAGCAGGGTGCCGAGGTGGTGGTCCTGCCCGACGGCACCGGCAAGGTGGACCTGCCGGCCATGCTCCGCGACCTGGCCGGGCGCGGCATCAACGAAGTCATGGTCGAGGCCGGCGCCCGCCTCAACGGTGCCCTGCTCAAGGCCGGCTGCATCGACGAGATGCTCATCTACCAGGCGCCGGTCATCCTCGGCGACAAGGCGCGCGGCATGGCGACCTTGCCGGAGCTGACCGAACTCGGCGGCAAGATCCGGCTCGACATCTTCGAGACGCGCCGCATCGGCGAGGACCTGCGCTTGCGGGCCTTCGTCCGGTGAGCGGCAGTCTGCGCGACTTCCGCGGGCGCGTCGCCCTTATCGGCCTGTTGCGCATCGCCCACGTGGCCGGCGTGGTCGGCGTCGGCGCCGCGGTACTGGATGGGCGCCCCCCCGACGGCTTTCTCTTCCTGCTGGTCGCCTCCGGCGGCGCCATCGCCGCCCTCGACGCCTGGGCCAAACGGGCCTGGCTCGGCCAGATCAGCGGCCTGGCCATCCTCGCCAAGGCGGCCGTCCTGGCGGCCCTGGTCCTGGCCGGCCTCTTCGGTGCAGCGGCCTTCTGGGCCCTGCTGGCCTTCTCGGTGGCGGCGGCCCATGCGCCGGCCCGCCTGCGCCACCGGCGGCTGTTCGGCTGACTCCCCTCCCCGCGTACCGGGTTGGAAAACGGTGCCTGCGGGTATAAGGTGAAAAGATGAGCACAGGGAGAAGCAAGGCCATGAAGATGCCTAAACTGGAAGCCGGCGATTTCTGGGGCGGACTGGCGGCGATGCTGGTCGCCCTGCCCTCGGCCATCGCCTTCGGCGTGACCATCTACTCGCCCCTCGGCGCCGCCCATGTGGCTTTGGGCGCGCTGGCGGGCATCCTCGGCGCCACCGCCATCGGCCTCGTGGCGCCGGCCCTCGGCGGCACCCAGCGGCTCATTTCGGCGCCCTGCGCGCCGGCGGCGGCGGTGCTCGCCGCCTTTGCCCTCGAATTCATGCACAACGGGGGCGACTTCGCCGCCGCCATGCTGTTGCTCTCCCTGCTGGGACTGGCGGCGGGATTGCTGCAGATCGCCTTCGGCGCCGTGCGCCTGGGCAAGCTCATCGAGTACATGCCCTACCCCGTGGTCAGCGGCTATCTCTCCGGCGTCGGCCTCTACATCATCGCCGGCCAGGTGCCCAAATTCCTCGGCGTGCCCAAGGGCATGCACTTCTGGGAGTCCCTGGCGTCGCCCGCCGCCTGGCAATGGCAGGGGCTGGTCGTCGGCGCCGCCACCATCGCGGTGATGCTCGGCGCGCCGCGCGTCACCAAGCGCGTGCCGGCGGCGATCCTCGGCCTGCTGGCCGGCGTGGCCGCCTACTTCGGCCTCGGCCTGCTCGATCCCGCGCTGCTGAAGCTGGACGGCAACGCCCTCGTCGTCGGCGCTCTGGGCGGCGGCGGCAGCTTCGTGGACGCCATCGTCGACCGCTGGCAGGCCATGGGGGAGATCGGCCTGAGCGAACTCAGGCACATCGCCGTGCCGGCCCTGACCCTGGCCGTGCTGCTGTCCATCGACACCCTCAAGACCTGCGTCGTCCTCGACGCCCTCACGCGCACGCGCCACGACTCGAACCGGGAGCTGGTTGGCCAGGGCCTCGGCAACGTGGCCTCGGCGGTGGTGGGCGGCATCCCCGGCGCCGGCACCATGGGCGCCACGCTGGTGAACATCTCCAGCGGCGGCCAGAGCCGGCTCTCCGGCATCATGGAAGGCGTGCTGGCTCTGGTGGCCTTCCTCGCCCTCGGCAGCTTCATCGCCTGGGTGCCGGTGGCGGCCCTGGCGGCCATCCTCATCGTCATCGGCGTGCGCATGATCGACCGCCACAGCTTCAGTTTCCTCAGGCAGCGGTCCACCGTGCTCGACTTCGTCGTCATCGCCGCCGTCATCGTCACCGCCCTGACGGTGAGCCTGATCGCCGCGTCGGGCGTCGGCATCGTGCTGGCAGTCATGCTGTTCATCCGCGAGCAGATCGGCGGCGCCATCGTGCGGCGCAAGACCTACGGCAACGAAAACTTCTCCAAGCGCGTGCGCACCCACGAGGAAATGGAAATCCTCCTGGACCACGGCAACCGCGCCGTCGTCGTCGAACTTCAGGGCAGCATCTTCTTTGGCACCGCCAGCCAGCTCTACAAGACCCTGGAGCCGGAACTGAAGACGCGGGACTTCGTCATCCTCGACATGCGTCGCGTGCAGACGGTGGACGTGACCGCCGTGCACATGCTGGACCAGATCAAGGACATGCTGGCCGAGCGCCACGGCTTCCTCATCTTCAGCCAGTTGCCCCAGAACCTGCCCTCGGGGCGCGACATGCAGCAGTACTTCGACCAGGTGGGCCTGGTGCGGCCGGAAAGCCCGGTGCGCGTCTTCGGCGAGCTCGACGAGGCCCTCGAATGGGTGGAAGACCGCATCCTGGCGGAAGCCCTCTGCGCCGTCGGCGAGCAGGACGCCCTGGGCCTGGGCGAACTCGAACTCTTCAGCGGACGCAAGGAACACACCCTGGCGGCCCTCGAACAGGCGATGGAAAGCCGCAGCTACCCGGCCGGCACGAAGATCTTCGCCCGCGGCGACACCGGCGACGAACTGTTCCTGATCCGCAAGGGCGCCGTGCGCATCATGCTGCCCATCTCGGACAAGCAGAGCCACCATCTCGGCACCTTCGGACGCGGCGCCTTCTTCGGCGAAATGGCCTTCCTCGACGGCGACCCGCGCTCGGCCGACGCCATCGCCTTTACCGACACGGAGCTCTACGTCATCTCGCGCAAGACCTTCGACAAGTTCGCCGAAGACCACAAGAAGCTCGCCATCGGCCTCATGGAGGGCCTCGCCAGCGTGCTGGCGAGCCGGCTGCGCTACACCAACGCCGAGCTGCGGGTGTTGGAGTCCTGATCGGGCAGGCGCAGGTGCGTGGAGCGCTGCTCCATGATGCTGTGTGTTTTCCGCGAGGCATGAAGTGGCGAATTGCGGTGCGCGCCGAGGACGGCGGGTATCCGACTCCCTCCATGTCCCCCGGGCCGAAGAAGCGCCGGCCCTCCTCCTTTACTTACGGGAGTCGGATACCCGCCATCCTCGACTGGAGACGCCGGTGGTTTGCGTCGGGCAAACACCCACGGTGGTATCCGAACGGGCTGGTGGGGTGCCCTGCTCCGCGTAAGTAAAGAAGGAGGAGCCGGCCGCAGGCCGGCGACGGGTGACATGGAGCGGGGCAGGGCACCCCGCCGGCCCGTTCGCGCTCCGACCGTCGAGTTTCTCCCTGGTGTCCTCCCCACCCCCCGCGCCCCTCACTTGCCAGAACCCGCGCCGGCCGTCATGATGCGCGCCTCTCCCGACTCAGGCAGCGCCCATGGCCAAGCTCATCCTCCGTCCCGGCAAGGAAAAATCCCTGCTGCGGCGCCACCCGTGGATTTTCGAAGGCTCCGTGGACCACCTCGAAGGCCGCGCCCGCCCGGGCGACACGGTGGACATCGTCGCCGGCGCCGGCCGCTACGCCGGTGAAGTACTGGCCAAGGGCGCCTGGAGTCCGTCTTCCCAGATCCGCGCCCGGGTCTGGAGCTTCGACCCCGCCGAGTCCATCGACGACGCCTTCTTCAAGCGCCGCGTCGCTGCTGCCGTCGCCCGCCGCGCCGCCCTGCCGGAACTGCGCGGCCAGGACGGCCTGCGCCTGATCCATGCGGAATCGGACGGCCTGCCCGGCGTCATCGCCGACCAGTACGGCGATACCGTCGTGGTGCAGCTCACCAGCGCCGGCGCCGACAAGTGGCGCGAGGCCATCGCCGGTGCCCTGCAGAAGGCCACCGGCTGTGCCCGCCTCTACGACCGCTCGGATTCCGAAGTGCGCGCCCGCGAAGGCCTGGAGCCCGTCACCGGCTGGCTGCGGGGCGAGGCGCCGGAAGGCGACATCCTCATCGCTGAAAACGGCGTGCGCATGAAGGTGGATATCGTCGGTGGCCACAAGACCGGCTTCTATCTCGATCAGCGCGACAACCGCCTCGCCCTGCGCGACATCGCCGCCGGCCGGCGCGTGCTCAACTGCTTCTGCTACACGGGCGGCTTCTCCCTGCAGGCCCTGGCGGGCGGCGCCAGCCAGGTGATCTCGGTGGACAGCTCCGAGCCGGCCCTGACGACGGCCCGCGCCAACCTGGCCCTGAACCCCCAGCTCGAATCCGCCCGCGCCGAATGGCGCTGCGCCAACGTCTTCGAGGAACTGCGGCGCCTGCGGGAGGCCGGCGAGGGTTTCGACCTCGTAGTGCTGGACCCGCCCAAGTTCGCCCCCTCGGCCAGTCACGTGGAACGGGCGGCGCGGGCCTACAAGGACATCAACCTGGGCGGCTTCAAATTGCTGAAGCCCGGCGGCCTGCTCGCCACCTATTCCTGCTCCGGCGGCATCGGCGTCGAGTTGTTCCAGTCCATCGTCGCCGGCGCCGCTTGCGACGCCGGCCGCGACGCCCGCATCGTGCGGCGCCTGCAGGGAGCCGCCGACCACCCGGTGGCCCTGGCCTTCCCCGAGGGCGAATATCTCAAGGGCCTCTTGGTGCAGGTTGATTGAACGGGCCGTTTGTGATTTGATGACGCCCCCATGCGCCGCTCCCGCCTCCATCCGCTGATCGCCCTGCTTTGCGCCCTGCTGCTGCTCGGCGCCCAGCAGGCTGCGTACGCCCACTTCATCGGCCACATCGGCAACCAGGCCGAGACCGTGGCGCAGGAAGGCGGCGATGCGGACCACGGCGCCGCGTCTTCCCTCTCCCACGTCTGCACCACCTGCGCCTCCTTCGCGGCGCTGGATGCCGCGCCGCCCGTCGTGGCGGCGGCGGTGCCATCGGCTGCCGCCACGGCCGCCGCCCTGCCGTCCCTGCCGGCGGCCGTTACACCGGCCGATCCGGCGCCGCCCTACGCCGCCCGCGCACCTCCCGCCGTTCTCTGAAGCCCTGCCCGCAACCGTGCCGTCCGCGCCCAGGCGTCGACGGCGTGACGACTTTGCTTCGGAGAATTTCCATGAGACTTACCAGAACCGCTGTTTCCGCGGCCCTGCTGGCCGTTCCGGCCATTGCCGCCGCGGCCGAGAACGACGACCTGCGCGCCCTGCGCGAGGAAGTGGCGCGCATGCGCGAAGGCTACGAGAAGCGCATCGACGCCCTCGAAAAGCGCCTGGCCCAGGCCGAAACCCAGGCCGGCAAGGCCGAGGCGAAGGCCGCCGAGGCCAGTGTCCAGGCCCGGGAGGCGGCTGCGGCGCGCCCGCCGGCCACCGCCAATTCCTTCAATCCCGAGATCGCCCTGATCCTCAACGGCACCTACACCAAGCAGTCCCAGGACCCGGCCAGCTACAACGAGACGCCGAATCCGCGCAGCTACCACATCCACGGCTTCGTGCCCTCCCTCGGCGAGACGGCGCCGCCGCGCAAGGGCTTCGGCCTCGGCGAATCGGAGCTGACCCTCTCGGCCAACGTGGACCCCCACTGGCGCGCCCAGCTGACGGCGGCCCTGGCCCCCGAGGGCGGCGCCGAGGTGGAGGAGGCCTTCATCCAGTCCCTCGGCTTCGACAACGGCTTCACGCTGAAGGCCGGCCGCTTCCTTTCGGGTGTCGGCTACCTGAATCCGCGCCACGCCCACACCTGGGACTTCGCCGACGCGCCGCTCGCCTACAAGGCCTTCTTCGCCAACCAGCTGCGCAGCGACGGCGTCCAGCTCAAGTGGGTGGCGCCCACCGACCTGTTCGTCGAGCTGGGCGGCGAGGCCGCCAGCGGCGGCGCCTTTCCCTCCACGGACAAGAACCGCAGCGGCACCACCCTGGGCACCCTGTTTGCCCGCGTCGGCGGCGACATCGGCATTTCCCAGAACTGGCGCGCCGGCCTTTCGGCCCTGGCGACCGATCCCCGCGACCGCACCTGGAACGACGTGGACAGTACGGACACCACGGTGGAGAACCGCTTCAGCGGCAAGAGCCGCATGAGCATCGCCGACTTCGTCTGGAAGTGGGCGCCGGCGGGCAACGCCAAGGAACGCAGCCTCACGGTCCAGGGCGAGGTTTTCCGCCGCCACGAGACCGGCAGCATGACCTACGACGCGGCGGCGGCCAGCGTCGGCACCCAGACCGGCGACTACGCGTCGAACCAGTCGGGCGGCTACGCCCAGACCGTCTACCAGTTCCAGCCGCGGTGGCGCGTCGGCTATCGCTACGACCGCCTGGATTCCGGCACCACCCGCCTGGGCCTGGTGGACAGCGGCGCCCTCACGGCGGCGGATTTCCCGCTGCTCTCGGCCCACCGGCCGACCCGCCACACGGTGATGATGGACTACGCCACCTCGGAGTTCGCCCGCTTCCGCGTGCAGTTCGCCCGCGACAAGTCGCGCTTCGATTTCGGCCAGGGCCGCGCCCTGCCGGACAATCAACTCTGGCTGCAGTACGTGGTGTCCCTCGGGGCCCACGGTGCCCACAAGTATTGAGGAGACGGACATGAGAATCCTGATCGCAAACCTCTTCGCCCTGCTTTCCCTGCCGGCCGCGGCGGGCCTCAAGGTCTTCGCCACCGTGCCCGAGTGGGCCGCCCTGGCGCGGGAGATCGGCGGCGCCGACGTCCAGGTGTACGCCGCCACCCACGCCCTCCAGGACCCCCACCGCATCGAGGCCAAGCCCTCCCTGATCGCCCGCGCCCGTAGCGCCGACCTGGCGATCGCCACCGGCGCCGAGCTGGAGGCGGGCTGGCTGCCCGTGGTGCTGCGGGAATCCGGCAACAGCCGCATCCAGGTTGGCGCCCCCGGCCATTTCGAGGCGGCCCGCCAGGTGCGCATGCTGGAGATTCCGGCGCGGGTGGACCGGGCCGAGGGCGACGTGCATGCCGCCGGCAATCCCCACATTCAGACCGACCCGCGCAACATCCTTCTGGTCGGCGAAGCCCTGGCCGAGAGGATGGCGAGCCTGGACCCGGCCGGCGCCGCCGCCTACCGGAGCGCCTGGGCACGCTTCGCCGCCGACTGGCGCGCTCGCATCGCCGCCTGGGAGAAGGCTGCAGCGCCCCTGAAGGGCGTGCCGGTGGTGGTGCAGCACAAGTCCTTTCCCTACCTGTTCGACTGGTTGGGTATGAAGGAGGCGGCGACCCTGGAACCCAAGCCGGGCATCGAGGCCTCGGCGGCCCACCTGGCCCGTGTCGTCGCCCAGACGGCGGCGGCGAAGCCGCGCCTGGTGCTGCGGGCGGCCTACGACGCGCCCCGGGCCAGCGAGGGCTATGGGCGCCAGACCGGCGTGCCGGTGGTGGTGCTGCCCTTCACCGTCGGCGGCAGCGAGCAGGCGCAGGACCTGGCCGGCCTCTACGACGACACCCTGGCGAAGCTGCTGCAGGCGCTCAAGTGAACGACCTGGACCTGGGCCTGCTGGCCGCCCCCTTCGCCGCCGGCCTGCTGGTGCTGGCGACCCACGTACCCCTGGGACAGGAGGTGCTGCGGCGGGGCATCATCTTCATCGACCTGGCCGTGGCCCAGGTGGCGGCCCTGGGCGTCATCGTCGCCCACCTGCTGGAGTGGGATGCGCCCGAGCTGGCCCACGGCTTCGGCGCCCAGGCCGCGGCGGCGGCTGCCGCCCTCTCCGCCGCCGCGCTGCTGACCTGGACCGAGAGGCGCTGGCCCGAGATCCAGGAGGCCCTCATCGGCCTGCTGTTCGTGCTGGCGGCGTCCCTGGGCATCCTGCTGCTGGCGAACAATCCCCACGGCGGCGAGCACATGAAGGAACTGCTGGCCGGCCAGATCCTCTGGGTCGGCTGGTCCGCCCTGGCACCGGCGGCCCTGCTCTACGGCCTGCTGCTGGCGGTCTGGTTCGGCCTCGGCCGGCGCCTGGGCGCCACGGGCTTCTACCTGCTGTTCGCCCTCATGGTGACAGCCTCGGTGCAACTGGTCGGCGTCTATCTGGTCTTCGCCAGCCTCATCGCGCCGGCGGTGGCGACGCGCACCCTGGGCCGGGGCCGTCTGGCGGCGGGCTATGCCGTCGGCGCCGCCGGCTACGCAGCGGGCCTGCTGCTGTCGGCCGCCTACGACCTGCCGGCGGGGGCCGCCGTCGTCTGCTGCCTCGGCGTTCTGGCGCTGATCGCGCTGCCGCTGCTGGCGCGGGGCGGCCAATCGGGTAAGCTTGGCGGCCGTTGAACGCGGCAAGCGAAAGGAATCATCGATGGAGCAATACCACGGCACCACCATCCTCTCGGTGCGGCGCGGCATCCGCGTCGCCCTCGGCGGCGACGGCCAGGTGACCCTCGGCAATATTGTCGTCAAGGCCTCGGCGCGCAAGGTGCGCCGGCTCTACAACGAACGCATCCTCGCCGGCTTCGCCGGCGGCACGGCCGACGCCTTCACCCTGTTCGAACGTTTCGAGAGCAAGCTGGAAAAGCACCAGGGCAACCTGCTGCGCTCGGCCGTGGAGCTGGCCAAGGACTGGCGCACCGACCGCATGCTGCGGCGGCTGGAAGCCATGCTGGCGGTGGCCGACCGGGAGAACTCGCTGATCATCACCGGCAACGGCGACGTGCTGGAGCCCGAGCTGGGCATCGTCGCCATCGGCAGCGGCGGCCCCTACGCCCAGTCCGCCGCGCGGGCCCTATTGGAGAACACGGAACTGGCGCCGGCGGAAATCGTTTCCAAGTCCCTGGGCATCGCCGGCGACCTCTGCATCTACACCAACCAGAACCACGTCATCGAGACGCTGGATTGAGCTAGGTGGTGTCGGCACGCCGGCGTCGCTTGATGCCCGGCGAGGGCGCCACTTCCACCACCACGGCCTGCCCTCCCGGCAGGGAGATGGCGAGGAATTCCGGATGGTCGCCGGTCAGTCGATAGACGGTGGCTTCGCCGACGGCCTGGGACGACACCTGACGCGCCTCGGTCAGCAGGGTGGCGAGTTCCTCGCGGTTCGCCGCGCGCCAGGCCAGATCCTTCATTGCCCGCCCTCGCGGCGCAGCCGCGCTTCGAAGTCGGCGGGGTCCAGCGGCCGGCCGAAGAAATAGCCCTGCACCTGGTCGCAGTTGAGGCGCTCCAGCACGTTCACCTGTTCCTCCATCTCCACGCCCTCGGCCACCACCTTGAGGCCCAGGGTGCGCGCCAGGGCCACCACGGCGGCGGCGATGGCGGCGTCGTCCGGGTCGTGGTGCAGGTCGCGCACGAAGGAACGGTCGATCTTCACCTCGTCGATGGGGAAGCGGCGCAGGTAGGACAGGCTCGAATAGCCGGTGCCGAAGTCGTCCAGCGAAAGGGAGATGCCGAGGGTCTTGAGGGAATGCATGACGGTCAGGGCCCGCTCGGCGTCCTGCATGACCATGCTCTCGGTGAGTTCGAAGATGAAGGAGCCGGGCTTGGCGCCGGTGGCGGCCAGCTTCTCGTTGACGATGTCCGGCAGGTCTTCGAGGCGGAACTGGCGCGCCGACAGGTTGATGGCCATGCGGATCGGCGGCAGGCCGGCCGCCGTCCAGGCGGCCTGCTGGCGGAAGGCCTCTTCCATGACCCAGGCGCCCAGGGGCACCACCAGGCCGGTCTCCTCGGCCAGGGGGATGAACTCGGTCGGATGGACGAGGCCGATCTGGGGATGCTGCCAGCGCACCAGGGCCTCGGCGCCGACGATGCGCCGCGTGCCGAGGTCGATCTTCGGCTGGTAGTGGAGCAGCAGTTCCTTGCGTTCGATGGCGCGGCGCAGGGCGCCTTCCATGTCCACGCGCTCGATGGCCATGGTGGCCATCTCTGGCGAGAACAGGCGCACGCTGTTGCGGCCGTGTTCCTTGACGCGGTACATGGCCATGTCGGCGTTGCGCAGCAGGGTCTCGCCGTGCTCGCCGTCGCGCGGGAACAGGGAAATGCCGATGCTGGCGCCGACGAAGGCCTCGCGCTCGCCGATCATCACGGGCCGGGAGAGGGACTCGGAAATCTTCTCGGAGATGTGATCCACGTCTTCGGCACTTACCAGATCGGAGAGCACGATGACGAACTCGTCGCCGCCCAGGCGCGCCACGGTGTCGCTCTCGCGCACGCAGGCGCGCAGGCGCTGGGCCACCTCCTTGAGCAGGTCGTCGCCGGCCGAGTGGCCGAAGGCGTCGTTCACGTGCTTGAAGTGGTCCAGGTCCAGCAGCATCACGGCGACCGAGCGGCTGGAGCGGCGCGCGAAGGCGATGGCCTGACTGATGCGGTCGTGCAGCAGGGTGCGGTTGGCGAGCCCGGTCAGGTTGTCGTGGGTGGCCTGATGCTCGATGGCCTGCTGGTAGTGGATGCGCTCGCTGACGTCGTTGATGATGCTGACGAAGTGGGTCGTCTCGTGGCGCGAGAGGTCGCTGATGGGCGAGATGAACAGCTCGTTCCAGAACAGGGAGCCGTCCTTGCGGTAGTTGCGCAGCACCGCGTGGCCGGGGCGCTGCTCGCGCAGGGCGTTGCGGATCTCGTTGAGGCCGGGCTGGGCGAGGTCGTCGCGCACCAGGAAGCGGCCTTCGAGGCCGATGACCTCCTTCGCCGAGTAGCCGGTGATGCGCTCGAAGGCCGGATTCACATAGACGATGGAATGGTCGTCGGCCTTCGACAGGGTGATCATGATGCCGTTGTTGCTGGAGGCGAGGGCTTGCTCGCGCAGGGAGAGGGCCTGGGCCATCTCCTGCAGCAGGGTGGTGTCCTCCTTGACCGAGATGAGGCGGACGATCCTGCCGTCGGCGTCGCGGATCGGCGAGATGGTCTGGCGTTCCCAGTAGAGCTGGCCGTTCCTGCGCTTGTTGCGCATCTCCCCCTGCCAGCGCTGGCCGCCGCTGACGGCCTGCCAGAGCTCCCGGTAGACTTCGGCGGGAGTCTCGTCCGACTTCCAGATGGAGGGTAGTTGGCCGATGACTTCGCTGGCGGCGAAGCCGGTCATGTCGAGGAGGCTCTGGTTGCAGTACTCGATGCGGCCGTCCGGGTCGGTGATGACCACGGCGAAGGGACTCTGGTCGATGGCGCGGGACAGGGTGTCGAGGCGCGCCTGGATGGCGGCCCGCTCCCGCTCGGCCGTCAGGGAATCGATGCCGAAGGCCAGGTCGTCGGCGAGATTGGCGAGGATGTCGATCTCGTCGGGCAGGAAGGAACGGCCGTGGGGCGGGGCTACGGTGAGGAAGCCGAGGCGGCGGTCCTGGTGATGCAGGGGCAGGGAGACGGCATCGGGCACGAACAGCCAGGACTGGCCTTCCGGCTGACCGGCGTCGCGGAGGGTGACGTCCACGTGGGCGTAACCGCCGGTGGTGGACAGGATGCGGCACAGGCAGGAGATGAGGGCATCCGGGTCCCGCGAGCGCTGCAGGCAGTCGCTCCATTCGGCGAAGAGGGCGAGCGCCTGCCGCAGGTGCTGGACCTGCGAAGCGGCGCCGGACTCCCGGCCATTGTTTTCTCCTCGCCCTCTTGCCATCGTCATTCCGCGATGTCTAACTTTAGTTGGATGATAGCAGGGGGTGCCGGGAACTGTGAAATAATCGCCGCAAACCAGGCGGGCCGCGGCACGGCCGGATTCCCCGGAAGCCGCGACCATGCTGCAAACATGGATTTCCTATGACCCAGATGACCCCCGCCGAGATCGTTTCGGAACTCGACAAGCATATCGTCGGCCAGGCCCGCGCCAAGCGCGCCGTCGCCATCGCCCTGCGCAACCGCTGGCGTCGCGCCCAGGTGGCCGAACCCCTGCGCCACGAGATCACGCCGAAGAACATCCTCATGATCGGCCCCACGGGGGTCGGCAAGACCGAGATCGCCCGCCGCCTGGCGCGGCTGGCCAACGCCCCCTTCATCAAGATCGAGGCCACCAAGTTCACCGAGGTGGGCTACGTCGGCCGCGACGTGGACACCATCATCCGCGACCTCGCCGAGACGGCCATCAAGGACGCCCGCGAGGCCGCCATGCGCGCCGTGCGCGACCGCGCCACGGATGCCGCCGAGGACCGCATCCTCGACATCCTGCTGCCGCCGGCCCGCCCCGTGGGCTTCGGCGAATCCCATGCCGCCGAGGACAGCGGCACGCGGCAGAAATTCCGCAAGAAGCTGCGGGAAGGCGAACTCGACGACAAGGAGATCGAGGTCGAGGTCGCCCTGGCGCCGGCCCACATGGAGATCTTCGCCCCGCCCGGCATGGAGGACCTGACCCAGCAGATCCAGGGCATGATGCAGAACCTCGGCGGCGGTCGCCGCAAGCAGCGCAAGATGAAGATCGCCGACGCCCTCAAGGCCCTGGCCGACGAAGAGGCGGCCCGCCTCATCAACGACGAGGAGGTCAAGGCCCAGGCCCTGCGCAACGTGGAGCAGAACGGCATCGTCTTCCTCGACGAGATCGACAAGATCGCCTCCCGCTCCGAGGCCCACGGCGCCGACGTTTCGCGCCAGGGCGTGCAGCGGGACCTGCTGCCCCTGGTGGAAGGCACGACGGTCAGCACCAAGTACGGCATGATCAAGACCGACCACATCCTGTTCATCGCCAGCGGCGCCTTCCATCTCGCCAAGCCCTCGGACCTGATTCCCGAACTGCAGGGCCGCTTCCCCATTCGCGTCGAACTGGATTCCCTGTCCGTCGGCGACTTCGAATGCATCCTGACCCAGACTGACGCCTGCCTGACGCGGCAGTATCAGGCGCTGCTGGAGACGGAGGCGGTTGTGGTCGAGTTCGCCGCCGACGGCATCCGGCGGCTGGCGGAGATCGCCTATCAGGTGAACGAGAAGACCGAGAACATCGGTGCGCGGCGCCTGTACACGGTGATGGAGAAGTTGCTGGAAGAGGTGTCCTTCGAAGCCGGTTCCAAGGGCGGTACAGCCGTGATGGTGGATGGCGCCTACGTGGATGGTCGCCTGGGCGATCTCGCCAAGGACGAGGATTTGTCGCGGTACGTGCTGTAGGTTGGGCTTGCCGGGACTCGCCCCGGCGGGCGAGTCACTTTCTTGTCGCGCGACAAGAAAGTAACCAAAGAAGCGCGCCCCGCTGCCCCGGCCCTGCGGGCTCCCCTCCCTCCGGACTACCGGCCCGGCCGGCCGCTAAACTCGCTTCGCTCGGACAACGCGGCCGGACTTCCCGGTCCGGCAGTCCTCCGCTCGGCGTGGCAGAGGGGGATGGGGCCCACTCAAAGCGGTTACCTATAAAGGTTGCACTACAACCCTCACAAGAATGTCCTTGAGACGGAGTAGTGAAGGTGGGGCTCTTAATAGTTGGAGCTTTTCCATTCTGACCGGACGCCCAAAATCAAACATGACGGATCTGAATATTGAATTTGGGGAACAGCGAACCAATCCGAGATCAACAATCGTGTGCACTCGGTCCGCTGCCTGCGCAATTTCGAACTGACCAAAGTCCACTTTCTCGACCATGGCCGCACGCTGACTTGTTTCAGTATTCGGCGCACCAAACGCGACAACAGATGGAATGCGCAAATCTTGAATTGTCTGCTTCACCGCAGTGTCGAGTGCCATCTCGTGAACAGCCTGATTACCGATCATCAAATCATTTGCATGAAATTTCATTCTCATCCGGGTAGGTGCTGCCCTCGGGTTTTCTCTCTCAAAGACTGCGGCAGCGTGCTGGAACAGATCATCAAGGGTACGGGAATTTTCCAGGTGCTTGATGACCTGCTCTACAGTCGGAGGTGCCATCACTCCATCAGACAAGAAAATGAAATCAAGAAGCACACGGCGAAACTGGAGATACGCCAGGCAGACCTTGGTCGACCTTCCCCATTGGCGAACCTCCTCTTCTGAGAGGGTTTGGATATCTCTGAGAATTACTCCGAATTGATGAGCTTTCTTGATCGCACCGGAAGTAAAACCCGAACTAGAAACCGCAATAACGGCATTCGCTCTGAGACTTAGGCAACGCCCAATTAGCTCCTCGATCCATTTGACATCTTGCGGCTGCTTACGGAGGCGGCACTCGACAAGCGTTAGCTTTCCATCGCATCTGATGGAGACATCGACCTGCCTCTCTTGGCTTTCGTTATCAGGGTCTGAAATTCGATCATTCCAAGTTACTACTGATCCCTTCTGCTCGATCAACTCGTGAATTCGGAAGATGAGCTTCTCAAAATCCGCGGATGGTTTTCCCCTATCAGCGGTAGAGCGTTCTAGGGCCCATAGAGGAGTAATAGACATTTCGGTTGTGGGAAAGAAGGCTCAAGTGAAAATGCGAAATAGATGCTAACACCCCTCTACCCCGCCGAGCGGAGGACTGCCGGACCGGGGAAGTCCGGCCGCGTTGTCCGAGCCGAAGGCGAGTTTAGCGGCCGGCCGGGCCGGTAGTCCGGAGGGAGGGGAGCCCGCAGGGCCGGGGCAGCGGGGCGCGTTTCTTTGGGTACTTTCTTGCCGCGCAGCAAGAAAGTACCTCGCCCGCCGGGGCGAGTCCCGGCAAAGCCAACCTACCCCCGAACCTTCTTCGCCACCTCCGCCACGCGAACCCCGTACAAGCGCGCCGTCTCCAGATCGCCCGGCGGCGGCGCCACGTCCGCGCCCATGTCGGAATCCGATTGCGCCATGGCGCCCAGGAACGAGCCCATGCGGTTTACGTCGTTGCGCTGGGCCTTGCTGGAGTTGGCCGGCAGCATGCCCGTGCCGACCCAGATCATGCCGTGCTGGGCGGCGAACACCGTGAGCTGGACGAGGGAGTTGAGCTTGTCGCCGTTGAGCGAGGCCGAGTTGGTGAAGCCGCCAGCCACCTTGTCTTTCCACTGCTGGGTGAACCAGGGCTTGGAGCTGGCGTCCATGAATTCCTTGAACTTGGCGGACACACTGCCCATGTAGGTGGGGGCGCCGAACAGGATGGCGTCGGCGGCGGCCAGTTCGGCCCAGAAGGCGTCGGTCATGTCGGCGACGGAAAGCAGCACGGCTTCGACGCCGGCGACGGACTTGGCGCCCGCGAACACGGCTTCGGCCTGCTTGGCGGTGTGGCCGTAGCCACTGTGATAAACGACTGCGACTTTGGTCATGGCGATCTCCTTCGGGATGAAACGGTTCAGGGCAGGTCGAACAGCAGGACTTCCGCCGCAGCCGCGGCGGTAAGGGTAAGGCGGGTTTCCTCGGCGATCTTGACGCCGTCGCCGGTGCCCAGGGCGAGGCCGTTCAGGGCCACGTCGCCGGCGGCTACGTGCAGGTAGGCGCGGCGGCCGGGGGCGAGCGCGTGTTCGACGGTTTCGCCGCCTTCCAGCAGGGTGGCGTAGAGCGCGGCGTCCTGGTGGATGCGGAAGCTGCCGGCGCGGCCGTCGGGCGTGGCGATGGGCAGCCAGCGGCCCCGCTTGTCGGCGTCGGGAAAGGCCCGCTGCTCGTATTCGGGCGCAATGCCGCGCACGGCGGGCTCGATCCAGATCTGCAGCAGGTGGGCAGCCGTGTCGGCGGAGGGATTGAACTCGCTGTGCATGACGCCGCGGCCGGCGCTCATGCGCTGCACCTCGGGCCGGCGCAGGGTGATGGCGTTTTCCATGCTGTCGCCGTGGGCGAGGGTGCCCGACAGCAGGTAGGTGACGATCTCCATGTCCCGGTGGCCGTGGCGGCCGAAGCCGGTGTCGGGCGCGATGATGTCGTCGTTGATGACGCGCAGCGGCCCCCAGCCCATCTCCGCCGGGTCGTGGTAGTCGGCGAAGGAGAAGCTGTGCCAGGTCTTGAGCCAGCCGTGGTCGGCATGGCCGCGGGCGGCGGCGGGACGCTTCTTCAGCATGGCGGTCTCCTTGTGGGGTGAATGAAGTTCAACTACGCTTTGCACTATATGTCCGAGTCAATTGCTCAACAATCGACAATTTTTCACGAATCGGTTGAATCGCTTTCACCATGAAACTGACTCTCGACGCCCTCCAGATGCTCGACGCCATCGACCTGCGCGGCAGCTTCGCGGCGGCGGCCGGCGCCCTGCACCGGGTGCCCTCGGCCGTGACCCACGCGGTACGCAAGCTGGAGGACGACCTGGGCATCGCCCTGTTCGTGCGCGACGGCCGCCGCGCCGTGCTCACCGCCGCGGGCCGTACCCTGCTGGAGGAGGGCCGCCATCTGCTACGGGCGGCCGGAGAGCTGGAGCGCCGCGTCAAAAGCGTGGCGACGGGCTGGGAGGGCGAGTTCACCATCGCCGTGGATGCCTCCATCCCGGCGGCGGCCCTGTTTCCCCTGGTCGAGGAATTCGACCGGGAGCAGGCGGGCACGCGCCTGCGGCTCACTACCGAAGTCCTGGGCGGCTCCTGGGATGCGCTGCACACGGGGCGGGCCGATCTGGCCGTGGGCGCCGCCGGGGAACCGCCCCCGGGCGGCGGCTGGGTGGTACGTCCCCTGGGCACGCTGGAGTTCGTGCTGGCGGTGGCGCCCCACCATCCCCTGGCCGATGCGCCCGAGCCCCTGACGCGGGAGGCCGTGGCGCCCTATCGCGTCGTCGTGCTGGCCGACACCTCGCGGGAACTGGCGGGCCGCACGGCCGGCCTGGCGGCCATGGCCAACACCCTGACGGTGGCCGATGCCGACACCAAGCTGGCGGCCCAGCTCGCCGGCCTGGGTATCGGCCATCTGCCGCGCCCCCTGGCGGAGCACCATGAGGCCGCGGGCCGCCTGGTCATCAAACGCATGGTCGAGGCGGCCGTGCCGACGCAGCGCTACCTGGCCTGGCGTGCGGATCGCAAGGGCCGCGCCCTGGCCTGGTTCACGGCGCGGCTGGACACCCCCGCCTGGCGCAAGCGCCTGGCGGCCGGACTTCAGGGCGTGTCGACGAAGCGCCCGGTCAGCCGGCGTGCCACCGGCGCGAGGAAATAGATCACCGGCACCGCCACCGGGTAGGCCACGAGGAAGGCCCGCAGCCAGCGGGCGACGAAGTCGGCCGGCATGCCCACATTGGCGAGGGTGATGACGAAGGTCATGAGGAACACCATCATGGCGCCCATGACGAGCGAGAACACCAAATGGAAGTAGCGACGGGAGAATTTGCCAGTCATGGTGAGCCTTTGTGAGGATGGAGGCGATTATTCCGCAAGACCGTCGCCCGCCGCAAGCCGCGTTATACTGGGGCCTTCCACCCGCACGAGAAACCGCTTCCCCTGCCCATGGAACGCCTTCTCTACCATGTCGACGTCATCTCGCGGCAGCGCAACCGCGGCCAGCTCGAAGTGAGCCTGGTGGCGGCGCTGCGGGAAACGACGGGCGCCGAGAGCGCCGGACTCTACAAGCTGTTCACGCCGCCCGGCGACCTCATGGTGGGTCTCGCCGCCGATGCCACCGCGGCGGCGGTGCGCATCCTCGACGACGGCATCTCCTGGCCCGAGGGCACGGGTTCCCTGGAGCGCTTTCCCCACCTGCACGCCTGTCTCGCCGCCGCCGCGCTGCACGAGGACCGGGAACCGGGCACGAATTTCCACCGCTACAGCTTCCCCATCGCCGGCTTCGGCCAGGAAACCTTCGGCTTCATTTGCCTGACGAGCCGCCAGGCCATCGACGCCGGCCGGATCGCCGTCGCCAACGGCCTGCTGGCCCTGTTCCGCAACTGCGTCGCCATGCTCGACTACAGCGAGATCGACACCCTGACGGGGCTGCTCAACCGCAAGACCTTCGACGAATACCTGATCAACATCCTCTCCCATGTCGCCAACGAGGGCGACCAGCAGCCGGCGTCCCTGCGCCTGCCGCGCCGCCGCCAGGCCCACAAGGCCGCCAGCCATCACTGGCTCGGCGTCATGGACATCGACCACTTCAAGGCCATCAACGACAAGTTCGGCCACCTGATCGGCGACGAGGTGCTGATCCTCATGGCCAACATCATGAAGTCCAGCTTCCGTTCCCAGGACAAGTTGTTCCGCTTCGGCGGCGAGGAGTTCGTCGTACTGCTGAAGCCGACGGAACTGGCGAACGCCCTGGCGACCTTCGAGCGCTTCCGCAACGAGGTGGAGCTGTTCCCCTTCCCCCAGGTGGGCAAGGTCACCATCAGCATCGGCTTCACGCGCATCGGCCTCTACGACACGCCGTCGATCATCCTCGACAATGCCGACGAGGCCCTCTACTACGCCAAGGAAAACGGCCGCAACCTGGTGGCCAGCTACGAGGAACTGCTGGACGCCGGCAAGCTGGAACGCCACCAGCTCATGCACACCGACGTGGAGATTTTCTAGGCCGTTTCTCCGGCCGCACCCGTTTCCACCCACTGGCGGATCGGCTGCCACTGCTCCCAATCCTGGGCCGCGCGGGAAGCGGGCATCTCGAAGATGGTCAGGCCGTGGGCCGCCGCCTGGACGTAGTTCTGGGTGTCCCGCAGGAAGGTCAGCACCGGCACGCCGACGCCCTCCAGGAAACGCTCCAGCTCCGCCGCCGCCCGCGTGCGGGCATCCACGCGCATGCCGACCACGGCGACGAAGGCGTGCTGCTTGCGCACCTCCTTCTCCGCCAGCAGCTCGTCGAGGAAGTGGCGCGTGGCGAGGATGTCGAAGAGGGAAGGCTGCAGCGGCACGATGACGCGCTGCACGAGCTTGAGCACATGGGCCAGCTTCTTGCCGTGGAGGCCGGCCGGCGTGTCGAGCACCACGTGGGTGGTGTCTTTCGGCGGGCGTGCCGGCTTGTCGTCCTCGATCTCCCAGGTGGCGATGCGCGGCAGCCCCGGCGGACGCAGCCGCAGCCATTCGCGCGAGGACTGCTGGCGGTCGATGTCGCCGAGCATGACGCTGTGGCCCTGGCGCGCGAACATCCCGGCCAGGTTGGTCGCCAGGGTGCTCTTGCCCGAGCCGCCCTTGGGATTGGCGATGAGAAATGAATTCCGCATGGCGCCGCAGTCTACCACCGGCCGGCGCGGCTCACGGCAGCAGGACCGTGGAACCGGTGGTCCTGCGCGCCGCCAGGTCGAGCTGGGCCTGGGCCGCATCCTTGAGCGGATAGGCCTGGTTCACCTCGATCTTCACCTTGCCTGCCGTCACCATCGCGAAGAGTTCGCCGGCCGTCTGCACCAGGTCGTCGCGCTTGGCCGTGTAGGTGAACAGCGTGGGCCGGGTCAGGAACAGGGAGCCGCGCCGCGACAGCTCCAGCGTATCCACGGGCGGTACCGGCCCCGAAGCGTTGCCGAAGGTGACCATCATGCCCATGGGGCGCAGGCAGTCGAGGGAACCCTGGAAGGTGTCCTTGCCGATGGAGTCGTACACCACCGGCACGCCGGCGCCGCCGGTGATCTCCCTGACGCGTTCGACGAAGTTTTCCCGCGTATAGACGACGGCATGGTCGCAGCCGTGGGCCCGCGCCAGGTCCGCCTTGTCGTCGGAACCGACGGTGCCGATCACCGTGGCGCCCAGGGCCTTGGCCCACTGGCAGACGATGAGACCGACGCCGCCGGCGGCGGCGTGGATCAGGATGGTGTCGCCCGGTTGCACCCGGTAGGTGCGGCGCAGCAGGTACTGGGCCGTCATGCCCTGGAGCATCATGGCCGCCGCGGTCTTGCCGTCGATGGCGTCGGGCAGCTTGACGAGCCGGTCCGCCGGAATGTTGCGCACCTCCGCATAGGCGCCGATGGGCCCGCCCGCATAGGCGACCCGGTCGCCCACCTTCACCTCGGTGACGGCGCCGCCCACGGCCGTCACCACGCCGGCGCCCTCCAGGCCGATGCCGGAGGGCAGGGGCACGGGATAGAGACCGCTGCGGTGGTAGATGTCGATGAAGTTGAGGCCCACGGCCTCGTGGCGCACGGTAGCCTCGCTGGGCGCCGGGGCGGGGACATCGACCTCCTCCCATTGCAGGACCTCGGGACCGCCGGGGCGGTGGAAGCGGATGGCATAGGACATGGGGGTCTCTCCTTTGTGGGTCTGCCGACGGGCGAGGGGGGACGCTACCGCGGTCGGGGTTGGAATTCAAGTCTTCGGAGTGTTTGGCTTTGCCGGGTCTCGCCCCGGCGGGCGAGGTACTTTCTTGCTGCGCGGCAAGAAAGTACCCAAAGAAACGCGCCCCGCTGCCCCGGCCCTGCGGGCTCCCCTCCCTCCGGACCGCCGGCCCGGCCGGCCGCTAAACTCGCCTACGGCTCGGACAACGCGGCCGGACTTCCCCGGTCCGGCAGTCCTCCGCTCGGCGTGGCAGAGGGGACCGGGGTGCGGAGTTAGGTGGCGGAACACCCGTGTTTGACGCTCAACGGGCAGAACTCGACTACGCGCGCTCTCAGCGGAGTTCCGCCCAGGACTGCTTTATCGTTTGGCGGGTCTCGTGCTTGATATTCGCCGCGATTTCGCTTGCCTTGCCGGGACTCTTGCTCTCGATCATCGACACATAGTAGGCGGTCTCCAAGTCCTCTACTGCGCCGCGCGAGACTAAGGTCCCGGCAACAGACCGGCGCCTGACCTCTCGGTCAACACGGCGCATCTTGGAAACCCAGCCTTTTGGTCTGCCGACTGCCAGTTCGACAGACTTACTTCCATGAAGATCGCTCAGTCGGCCCACTTCTCGTGCGATCGCAGCGAGCGGCGGTTTCGGCTCCAGGGCTTTGATCAACCACCGAAAGTCGTGATTTGTTGCCATGTGTACTCCGTTCTCTCTACAGCCTCGAAGGCAAGCGCTGCGCGTCTTGCAGGCTTGACGACATGCTGAGGACTTCCATTGCGATGCCTAACATATTGGACGTCAACGTTGACGTCATAGTCTGGCGTTGACGTCTAAGTTGACGGATCGTGCAGCAGAAATGCCAATAGCCGCAACGGATTTCGGGGTGTGTCGGTTTATGGACATATGGGGGAGGCGGCATAGGCGTCAATGCACTCCGCATCCTAGCACCGCGGCATTTCCGCCACCAAACCAAATGTCATCCCCAACACCGGGCCACGCACCCCGGTCCCCTCTGCCCCGCCGAGCGGAGGACTGCCGGACCGGGGAAGTCCGGCCGCGTTGTCCGAGCCGTAGGCGAGTTTAGCGGCCGGCCGGGCCGGCGGTCCGGAGGGAGGGGAGCCCGCAGGGCCGGGGCAGCGGGGCGCGTTTCTTTGGTTACTTTCTTGTCGCGCGACAAGAAAGTGACTCGCCCGCCGGGGCGAGACCCGGCAATACTCAGACCATCAACAACCGCCGATAAGTCAGCGCCTCGCTGATTACCGAGCGCATCGCCGCCGGGTCCCAGGGTTTGCCGATGAAGTGGTAGACGCCGGCCACGTTGATGGCTTCGACGAGGACTTCCAGTTCGTTGCGGCCCGACATCAGGATGCGTACGCAGCGGGGGCAGCGTTCGCGCACCTGGTAGAGCAGTTCGACGCCGTCCATGCCGGCCATGGCGTAGTCGCTCAGCACGAGATCGGGGCAGCTCGCGGCGATCTTCTGCAGGGCTTCCTCGGCCGAGGCGGCCGTGGCGACATCGAACAGGGGCTGCTGCCGCTGGGTGAGCCGGCCCTGCATGGAGATTTCGCGCACCAGGGCGTTCAGCAGGGGCGGGTCGTCGTCCACCAGCAGCAGGCGGAAGGGCTGCGGCGGGGACTCGTCGCCCAGGACGGGGAGCTGCCGGCGGCCCCGCAGTTCCCGCTCGTGGAGGGCGAGGGCGATGCGGCTCTTGAGGTCGTATTCGTGCCAGGGCTTGGCGATCAGATGATCCACGCGGGCGGCATTGATGGCGGCCAGGGCGCCTTCCATGTCGATGGTGCCGGTCAGCAGGATGCGGATGGTGTCCGGGCGCCGCGTGCGCAGCAGGTCCAGGAAGGCGATGCCGTCCATCTCGGGCATGCGGTAGTCCACGATGGCCACGTCGAAGTCGCCGTCGGGCCGGGTGATGCGGGCGAGGGCCTCGGCCGGCGCATGGAAGGTTTCCACTTCGATGCCGTCCGTGCCGACGTGGGGCTGGCGCAGCAGTTCGCGGCTCAGGGCGTTGAGTACGTTCCGGTCGTCGTCGAGGATCAGGAGGCGGCAATACATGGCATGGTCCGGGCGCAGGTTCGGGTACATCCCGCATGTTTCAGGGAGACGGGATGAAGCCGGTCAGGATAGCGCCGGAGCGGCTCCATGGCAAAGGCGCTGTCGGGTGCCTGTTCTTTGCGGCGGGTCAATGAAGCAATCGCCGGAACCGCGTATATTTTCCATTGAAGAATAGGACGGGGAGGTATCGCAATGGGATATCCGCATTGGTCCGCAATGCCGCCGTCAGTGGGCGCGGCGATTGTCCTGGGGAGGGCGCTAGGCGCGCTGTTTCTCCGTTGCGCGGCGGCCCTTTGTTTCGCCGCCATGGCCGGGGCGGCGGCGGCCGATTGCTCCACGTGGCGCACGCCCCAGCAGAAGTCCTGGCTCAACGAATACTATTTCGGCACCCCGAGCGCCGGCAATCCTCCCCACTATCTGGAGACCTTCTCCAGCAACAACGCCTTCCCGGCCTCCTGGCAGGGGTGGAGCATCGAGGTCTTCTCGGCGCGGAATGTGAAGACCGTCCATCCGCTCAACGACACGACCACCACCGCCTGCACGGCCAGCAACAAGACCTGGCTGCTGTCCATGGTGCCGGGCGGCCTGCCCTACCCGGCCCTGGTGGTGCTCAAAGACAACCTGGGCGCCTACGTGGATGCCCTGGCCTTCGATACCGACGCGCCGCCTGCGCCCTGGACCGGCGTGGCCGCCGCCAACTGGGACCCGGCCATGGCCCTCGGCTGCCCGGCCCTGGCGGGCGCCCTCGACGCCCAGGCGACCCTCGCGCCGACGACGCCCCAGCAGGCCAACATGCTGGTCCTGCAGAACTTTTCCAACCGGGACCTGAGCCGCAGTCCCGACGGCGGCGCCGTCTGGGCGGCCAGCAGCGGCAGCGGCGCGGGAACCTCCTATACCCAGTGCGCCAGCAGCAACGTCAACTTCCACAAGAGCGTGGACAACAGCGCGCCGCCGCCGGGGGCGACGGTGACCTTTCTCCTGGGCCTGACGAATACCGGCACCTCGGCCCTCAACGGCGTCACCGTCATCGACCACCTGCCGCCGGTGCTGACCTACCTGTCGGCGACGCCGGGCAATCCCGCCGATCCGCCGGTCACCACCGGCACCTACAGCACCACCGATCCCAACACGGGGCAGCCGGCCACGGCGACGACGGTTTCCTGGGCCCCCGCCGCGGTGGCGGCGGGCGCGACGTCCACCCTGGCGATCAAAATGCAGGTGCCGGCCAATGCGACCGTGGGCCATTTCTTCACCAACACGGCCCAGACCACCGGCGGCCTGAGCCCGAGCCAGAACGACTACGCCACGATCAGCATCGGTTCGCCCACCGACCGGAGCTTCGTCATCGGCGTCAGCCCGGCCAGCGCGACCACCTGCACGCCGCCGCTGCTGGGGCCCAAGCTCACCATCACGGCCATGAGCGGCGCGGCGGGAACCGGCGTGCCTTTGACGTCCTACAACGGCACGGCGATCCTGTCGGCGTCCTCGCCCAATCGGCGCTGGTACGACACGGCCGGGGTGCAGCTGACCGGCAGCGCCGTGAATCTGGTGAATGGCGTGGCGGAACTCTACGTTGCCGACAACATCGCCGAGACCATCACCGTTTCCGCCGTCGATGTGACCACCTTCGCGCCTTCCGTGATGTGGGGCACCTCGGGCGACATCACTTTCAGCGGCCAGGCCTTCGGCGTCGCCCTGACAGACGTCGACAGCCTGACGCCGGCCTACGGCGCGGTGGCGGGCCGCCCCCATGCCGTCAGGGCCGTGGTATCCAACTGCGGCACGGTGGCCAGTACCCTCAACGGCAGCTACAGCGGCACGGCCTACTACGCGGCGGGCCTCAACCATCCGGCCGGCGCCGACGCCCCCGGCCTCAACACCGCGGCCATGGCCTGCCCCGGCAACGTGGCGCTGCCGGCAAGCAGCGGCGGCACCCCCGTCAGCCTGACTTTTGCGGCGGGGCAGGCGACTTTCGCCCTGTGCACCACCGACGTGGGCCAGTACGCCATCGACCTCAAGCTCAACGGCATTCCCACCGGCCAGGGTAACCAGACCACGACCGTGGCCGGCCGCACGACGAACTTCACGGTGCGCCCCTTCGTCGTCACGGCCGCGGGTTTCCCGGCCAGTCCCCTGGCGGCCGGCAGCCCCTTTGCCGGGACCCTGACGGCCTGGCGCTGGACCGGCGCCGCCGACGCGGAAAGTCCCCGCGGCAACGGCCTGCCGGACGCGGGGGCGACGCCGGCCGCCATCGCCGCCGCCGGCCCCGGCGTCACGCCCCGCTTCAGCGGCACGACCAACGCCGCCGGGGTGATCGCCTTCCAGCCCGACGGGCCCGGTACCCTCGGCCTGCTGGCGCCCGCCCAAGCCGTCCTGTCGGGCGGCGCGGCGAGCGGTCAATTCACCTACAGCGAGGCGGGGACCATCCGCTTCGCCGGCATGGACGTGGGCAAGCTGTACGGCGCGACCAACTACCTGGGAGCCCTGGGGGTGAATGTGCCCGTCCTCGGCGACAGCCTGCGCTTCATCCCCCACCATTTCGACACCATGGTGACACCGGGCTGCGGCAGCATTCCGCCCTTCAGCTACTCCGGCCAGCCCTTCAACGTGACGGTGCTGGCCCGCAGCGCCAGCGGCACCACCACGGCCAATTACGCCGCCAGCCCCGGCGTGGCCAAGGACGTGACCCTCAGCAACGGGGGCAGCGTCGCCGGCCTCGCCAACAACACCGTGCTGGCGGGCGATTTCCGCTCGGGCGTGGGCACCAAGTGGGACGGCCTGATGAACCCGCTGCCCTATGTGAGCTACACCCTGCCGACGCCCCCGGCCCTGCCGGCGCCGGCCACCATCGCCCTGCGGGCAACGGACGGGGATGGGGTCAGTTCGGCCGGCGCGGCCGAGGGAACGGCGCTGATCCGCCTGGGCCGCCTGCGGCTGGCGAACGCCTTCGGTTCCGACAGACTGGACCTGGCCATGCCGGTGCAGGCCCAGTTCTGGAGCGGCGCGTCCTGGGTGGCCAACGGCGCCGACAGCTGCACCGTCCTGCCGGCCAGCGCCTTCTACCTGAGCAATGCGCCCGCCGGTACCGCCGTCTCCGGGCCGGTCAACCTGGTCAGCGGCAGTGGCAGCCTGGTGCTGACCAAGCCCAGCCCCGCCGCGTCGGCCAGCGTGGATGTGGCGGTCAATCTCGGTACCAGCGGCCCGGACCAGTCCTGCCTGGCCACCCACGGCGGCGTGGCGGCGGGACTGCCCTGGCTGCGCGGACAGTACGGTTCCCGGTATCCTGACGGCACGCCTTGTCCGGCTACGGATCGGGACCCGTCGGCGCGGGCCACCTTCGGCATCTACGCGCCGGAAACCCGCAAGACCATCGACGTGCGCGAACACTATTGAGCCTATGCAGCGGAACGCCGGCTTCACCCTTGTCGAACTCATCACCATCGTCGTCATCATCGGCATCCTCGCCGCCGTGGCCATGCCCTACATGAGGGTGGAGAGCTTCCGCGCGCTGGAGTTCCGCGACACGGTGGTCGCCGCCCTGCGCTACGGGCAGAAGACCGCTTCCAGCCATCGCCGCCTGGTCTGCGTGAGCTTCACGGCCACGACGGTGGGCTTCGGCATCGCCCGCCAGCACGATTCCGTCGCCTGCGAGAGTCCCCTGACGCTGCCGGGTGGCGGGGTCGCGGTCGCCAGCCGGGACCCCGGAAACGTGCGTTTCGAGCCGGTGCCGGCCGCCCTCTTTTTCCAGCCGGACGGCCGGGCCACCAGCGACGGCGCCGGCACCGCCAACGCCAGCCTGGCATTGACGATCACGGGGGCGACGGCCATCGCCGTGGGGGGGGCGACCGGCCATGTGGAGTAGGCGGCGCCGGGGCGGCTTCACCCTGATCGAGATGATCGTTTCCATGGTGGTGATCGGCGTCGGCCTCGCCGGCGTCCTGGTGTCTTTCGACACCACGGTGAAGGCGAGCACCGATCCCTTGATCTACAAACAGATGCTGGTGGTGGCCGAGGAGATGCAGGAGGAGATCTTCCTCAAGCCCTATGGGCCGGGGGCGGGGACGATCACCGGCTGCAACCGCAGCCAGGCCGACGACATCGCGGACTACATCGGCTACAGCGACCAGCCCGTGTGCGACATCGACGGCGTGGCGGTGCCCGGCCTCGCCGGCTACCGGGTGAGCGTGACGATCGCCGACGTTTCCCTCGGCTCGCCCGCGGTACCGGCCAGGCGTATCGAGGTGCGCGTGAGCCATGGCCGCGACGGCCTCACCCTCGTCGGCTGGCGGACGGATTACGCTTCATGAGGACGCGCGGCTTTACCCTCATCGAACTGGTGATGGTGATCCTCATCATCGGCATCATCGCCATGTCCCTGTCGGTCTATGTGAAGCCGACGGTGGACGGCTACTTCGACGTGCGCCGGCGCGCCGACCTCACCGACATGGCCGACACCGCCCTGCGCCGCATGGGCACGGACATCCACCGGGCGGTGCCGAATTCCGTCCGCTCGATCTCCGCCGGCTGCTTCCAGCTGGTGCCGACCATCGCCGGCGGACGCTACCGCATGGCCCACGACACGGTGAACGACAGCCCGCCGCCGCCCTGCGTTCCCTCGGCCACCTGCAGCGCGCCCCTCGACGTGACCGCCGCCACCACCGTATTCGACGTGCTCTCGCCCCTGGCGAGCGTGCCGGCCGCGGACGACTGGGTCGTCGTCGGCAACCAGAACACCGACGACGTTTATCTCGGCAGCAACCGGGGCCGCATCGCCGCCGCGCCCACGGTGCCCCGGGCAAGCGACGGCCTCCACCGCATCGCCGTCGTCAGCAGCCAGTTTCCCACCGGTTATGACGGCGGCCGTTTCGTCGTGGTGCCGGATGTCGAGAAGACGGTGATCTACAGCTGCGTCGGCAATGCCCTCTACCGCAAGGTCACCGCCGATTTCGCCCGCGCCGACGTAAATGCCTGCAATGGGGCCGCCGACGGCGTCGTCGTGGCGACCGATGTGCTCGGCTGCACTTTCGTCCATTCCCCCAACCAGGGCGCCACCCAGCAGAGCGGCTTCGTCTGGATGCGCCTGGAGCTGGGCCGCAGCGGCGAGAGCGTGGCCCTCGCTCACGGCGTCCACGTGGATAACGTGCCATGAGGCGCCTGCGCGGCTTCGGCCTGGTGGCCGCCATCGTCGTCCTGGTGATCCTCGCCGCCCTGGCGGCGGCCATCATCGCCATCGGCACCACCCAGCAGGTCACTTCGGCCCAGGACGTGCACTCGGCACGGGCCTGGCTGGCGGCCCGGGCCGGCAACGAATGGGGTCTCCACCAGGCCCTCAAGGGGCCGTGGGGCGCCTGCGACAACGACAGCGAGACCCTGGACCTGACGGCCGACACGGGCCTGTATGTCACGGTGCGCTGCGACTCCTGGCCCTACAACGAGGGGGAGACGGTGCCCGGCACGCCGCGGGCGGTGCGCGTCTACCGCATCGAGGCGGTGGCCTGCACCGTGTCCGCCTGTCCGCCTTCGGACCTGGACCTGGCCCTGGTGGCCGGCGCCGGTTACGTGGAGCGTACCCGCATCGCCCTGGCCATAAACTGATCAGGGGGCGGCGATTCAGTTCCTGCCGCCGCGTGCCGGTGCCCGCCGCCAGCGGCCTTCCACCTTGAAGTGGCGGTCGGGTTTGGGTTTGGGCATCAACAGGTTTTTGCCCGGTGCCTTTCGTGCGGCCTTGTGGGCCCGGATGGCGGCCTCCAGCTGTTCCGCCGTCGCTTCGACGGGGGGGCGCTCTTCCTTGCTGCGGTAGCTGTCGAGCCGGTCCTGGAGGAGGGCGACCTGTTCCTCCGCTGCCGCCTTGCGGGGCAGCTCGGCCACCAGCGCCAGGGCCGGCGGCGTCGGGACGAAGCCGTCCCCGGCCATTTCGATGAGTCCGTTGGCGGAGAGGCGCCGGATCGCATCATCCAGCTTGTCGGCGTAGGGCACGAAGCCCTGCAGCAGGTCGGCGGCGGCGACGATTTCGGTCAGGTCGGCCGGGCGCCGCTTGGAAGCGAGGGCCGTGGCCAACAGGATGAGGGCGGCGATATCGTGATGCGGGGGCATGGCGGAACCTCGGAAAAATGGGGGCGGGAAGGGGACGGTCCGCCGGGGTGCGGCGGACGCCACCGATGGGAGGGTGGCTAGCTGCGGCGTTCGCGCCGGCCCTCGATGAGCGAATACACGGAGGGCACGACCACCAGGGTCAGCAGGGTCGAGGAGATCATGCCGCCGATGACGGCGATGGACAGGGGCTGGTTGGTCTCGGCACCGGCGCCGAAGCCCAAGGCGGCCGGGAAGAGGGCGAGGATCACCGTGGCCGAGGTCATCAGCACCGGCCGCATGCGGATCGGGCAGGCGTTGCGCAGGGCTTCGTCCACCTTCATGCCGCCTTCGCGGCGCTGGTTGGTCAGGTCCACCAGCAGGATGGAGTTCTTCGCCACCAGGCCCACCAGCAGCACCAGGCCGATCATCGAGTAGATGTTGAGGGACTGGCCGAACAGCCACAGGGCGGCGACGCCGCCGACGATGGCGAGGGGCTGGGCCAGCATGACGATGGCCGGTTGCAGGAAGCTGTTGAACTGGCTCGCCAGCACCATGTAGAGCAGCACCAGGGCGAGGGCGAAGGTGAACACCATGTACTTCATGGTTTTGCCGAATTCCTCGGCCTGGCCGATCATCTTCACCTGGAAGCCGGCCGGCAGGTCGGCGGCCAGTTCCTTCACCTTGGCGACGGCGTCGCCGAGCGGCATGGCGGGCGTGGCGAAGAAGGTGGCCGAGTACTGCAGGTCGAAGCGGCCGATGACGGCCGGCCCCAGGGTCTCGGCGAAATTGGCGACGGAGTCGAGGCGCACCATGCGGCCGTCGCGGCTGCGGATGAAGATCTTGGCCAGGTCCGCCGGCTGGGTGAATTCGCCGTCGCGGGCCTTGACGCGGATGTCGTAGCGCTGGCCGTCGCCGGGCTCGTCGTTGTACTTGGCGATGTCGATGCCGCCGGTGAGCATGTTCACGGCCAGGGCCACGTCGGACGAACTCAGGTTGGCGGCGGCGATGCGCAGGCGGTCCGGCTTGAAGACGAGCTGGGGCAGGTCGAGCTGGAGGTCCGTGTCGATGCGGCCGATGCCGGGCTCGCTCTGCAGCTTCTGCTGGAGTTCCCGCGTCAGGCGGCCCACTTCGGCCAGGTTGTCGCCGACGAGGACGAACTGCAGGGGATCGCCGCGCTGGCCCTGGACCATCGGATAGGGGGCGGCGAAGGCGCGGGCGCCGGGAATGCCGGCCAGCTCCTTGCGCAGTTCGGCGAGGACTTCCTGCTGGCTGCGCTCCCGTTCCTCGCGCGGCAGCATGCGGGCGACGACGGTGCCCTGGTTCACCTGGCCGGCGGAGCCCAGGCCGATGAGGGCGAATTCGGTGAACACTTCCTTGTGGCTGCGCAGGATCTCCTCGACCATGCGCAGGCGCGTGTCGGTGTAGTCGATGCTGGAGCCGAGCGGCGTGCGCAGGTAGACGAGGAAGCGGCCCTCGTCCTGCTCGGGAGCGAAGGCCTTGCCGATGTTGGCGAAGAAGAACACCGAGGAGCCGACGATGGCGGCCGTCAGGGCCACCACCTTCCAGCGGTGCAGCAGGGCCCAGTCGAGGAGGTGGGCGTAGGCCCAGTCGAGGCGCGCGAACAGGCGGTCGAGGGAATGGTAGAGGGCGCCGTGCTGCTTCTCCACCTTGAGGTAGCGCGAGCAGAGCATGGGCGTCAGCGTCAGGGAGACGAACAGGGAGACCATGACGCCGAAGGTGACGACGACGGCGAAGGAGCGGAAGAACTGGCCGATGATGCCGGAGATGAAGATCACTGGCGCGAAGATGGAGACCAGGGAGAAGGTGGCGGCGATGACGGCGAAGACCACTTCGTTGGAGCCGTGCACCGCGGCCGACACCGGGTCCGGATCGATTTCCTCGCGGTGGCGGAAGATGTTCTCCAGCACGACGATGGCGTCGTCCACCACGACGCCGATGAGCAGCAGCAGGGCCAGCATGGTCAGCGAGTTCAGGGTGTAGCCGAACAGGTAGATGATGGCGATGGCGCCCAGCAGGGAGACCGGAATGGCCAGGGCGATGATCAGCGTCGAGCGCACCGAGCGCAGGAAGAACCACACCACCAGGGAGGCGAGCAGGGTGCCCTCGATCAGGTGTTCCTTGAGGGAGTTGACGATTTCGAGGATGAAGACGGCGTCGTTGGAGACGATGCTGAGCTTGAGGCCCGGCGGCAGTTGCGGGCGCAGCTCCCGCTCCAGCCGGTCCTTGAGCTTGTCGACGATGTCCACGGTGTTGGTGTTGGCGATCTTGACGATGCCGAGGCCGACGGTCTGTTCGCCGTTGAAGCGGGCGAGCTGGCGGTAGTCGGTGAGGCCGTCCTCGACGGCGGCGATGTCGCGCAGGCGGATCGGCGCCGCGTTCTTGTAGCCGACCACCATCTCGGCGAGACCGTCCACGCTGTGGAATTCCAGGTCCAGCTTGACGAGGCTCTCGGTCATCTGGCCGACGACGAAGCCGCCGGCGAGCTGCACGTGCTCGCGGGCGAAGGCCTCGTTGATGTCCTGGGCGGTGACGCCCATGGCGACCATGCGGTCGGGCAGCAGGTTCACGCGGATGGTGCGGTCGCGACGGCCGCCGAGGCGCACCTCGCCGACGCCGTCGATGGTCTCGATGCGCTTCTTGAGGACGTTGAGGGCGTAGTTGTTGAGCTGCTGCTGGGTGCGGTCGCCCTGCAGGGCCAGCCACATGATGGGCTGGGCGTTGGTCTCCACCTTGGCGACGATGGGCGGGTCCACATCCTTGGGCAGGCGCCGCAGCACCTGGTTCACCTTCGACTGCACCTCGTTGAAGGCGACGTCGATCCGCTTTTCCAGGGCGAAGGTGATGGCGATGGTGGAGATGCCGGGGGACGAGGTGGACTGGATGTGCTCGATGCCGGGCACCGAGTTCACCGTCGTCTCGATGACGTTGGTGACGCTGGCGTCCACGATGTCCGGGTTGGCCCCCTTGAGTGCCGTCGTGATGGAGACGACGGGAAACTCGATGTAGGGGTAGCGGTCCATGCCGATGCGGTTGAAGGAGATCACGCCGAACAGGACCAGCACGGCGGACAGCATCCACGCCAGCACGTGGCGCTTGATGGAAAGCTCGGGGAGCGTCATTTTGCTGCCGGCACGGCGGACTTGGCGGCGGCCGGGGGCGCCTCGCGCACCGTCACCGGCACGCCGTTGGTGAGGAAGCCGGCACCGTCGAGGGCGACGGTCTCGCCGGCGGCGACGCCGGCCAGGATTTCGATGCGTCCGCCGCGCTTGGCGCCCACCTGGACGACGCGCTGCTGGGCCTTGCCGTCGGCGATGGCATAGACGACCTTGCCGGCGGGGCGCAGCACCACGCTTTGCTCGGGGACGACGAGGGCGTTGTCGCGCAGGGCGATCTGCACGGCGGCGTTAACGGTGCCGCCGGCCTTCAGGCTGCCGTCGCCGTCCAGGTCCACCAGCACGTCGATGGCGCGGCTGCCGTCGGCGACGCTGGGGCGGATGTCGGCGATGCGGCCCTCGAAGACCTTGCCCGGCGCCTGGGGCGAGGTGAGCCGGACCGGCTGGCCCTTGGCGAGGCGCGGCGCGGCGGCCTCCGGGAAGGGCAGGTGGGCGCGCAGCTTCTGGTTCGACACGAGCTGGAACAGGGGATCGCCGAGCTTGACGTAGTCGCCGGGGGATACCAGCTGGTTCTCGATGATGCCGTCGGCCGGGGCCGTCACGGTGGTCTTGCCGACGCTGCGGCTGCCGATGTCGGCGCGGGCGCGGGCGGCGGCGAGCTGCTCGGCGATGGCGGTGCGCTGGGCCTTGACGTCGTCCGCCGCGTTCTGGGAGATGAAGCCCTTGGCGACCAGGGTCTGCTGGCGTTCCACGAGCTTTTCCTGCTGGACCAGCAGGGCTTCGAGGCGCTTGACCTCGGCCTTCTCGGCCTGATTTTGGAGGGCGAAATCGGCGGCGTCGATGATGGCCAGGGTTTCGCCGCGGCGCACGGCCTTGCCTGCCGTGGCGAGCACCTTGATGACCTTGCCCGCCACTTCGGCGCCGATCTTCGGGTCCACCAGGGCTTCGAGGGTGCCGAGGGTTTCCTCGGCCACCTCGAAGGCGGCGCTCTGCACCTGGGTGGTGGTGATGAGGGTGGGCGGCGGCCCGGCTTTCTTTTCTTCCGCCTTCTTGCCGCAGGCGGACAGGCAGAGGGCGGCGCAGGCGACGGCGAGCAGGGTCTTGTTCATGGCGGGCTTACGGGGTCAGGGCAGGATGCTCTCGCGGGCGAAGATCTCGGGCACCGTTTCGCGGCGGCCCACGACATGGACGCGGTCGGCGTCCACCATGACTTCGGCGGCGCGCGGGCGGGTATTGTAGTTGGAGCTCATGGCCATGCCGTAGGCCCCGGCCGACATCACCGCCAGCAGGTCGCCCTCCTGCAGCGCCAGTTGCCGGCCGCGGCCGAGGAAGTCGCCGGACTCGCAGACCGGGCCGACGATCTCGTAGGCGGTGGCCACCGCGGCGCGGGGGACCACGGGAACGATGTCGTGCCAGGCGTCGTAGAGGGCAGGCCGGGCCAGGTCGTTCATGGCGGCATCCACGACGGCGAAGTTCTTTTCTTCGCCGTGCTTGAGAAATTCGACGCGGGTCAGCAGCAGGCCGGCGTTGCCGACGAGGGAACGGCCGGGTTCCAGCAGCAGGCGCTCGCGGCGGCCGGCCAGCACCTTGAGCATGGGCGCCAGGTAGTCGGCGGCGGGCAGCACGTTCTCGTCGCTGTAGCGGATGCCCATGCCGCCCCCCAGGTCGATGTGGGCCAGGGCGATGCCTTCGGCGGCGAGGGCGTCCACCAGGGCCAGCACCTTCTCGGCCGCCTCGGCAGCGGGAGCCGGGTCGAGGAGCTGGGAGCCGATGTGGCAGGCGATGCCGCGGATGTCGAGGTGCGGCAGGGCGCGGGCCTGGCGGTAGAGGGCGAGGGCGTCGTCGTAGGGAATGCCGAACTTGCTGGTCTTGAGACCCGTGGAGATGTAGGGGTGGGTCTTGGGGTCCACGTTGGGATTGACGCGGAAGGCGATGGGCGCGCGCTTGCCGCACTCGCCGGCGACGGCGTTCAGGCGCTCCAGCTCGGAGGCGGACTCGACGTTGAAGCAGAAGATGCCGGCGTCGAGGGCGGCGCGCATTTCGTCGCGGGTCTTGCCGACGCCGGAGAACACCACTTTGGCGGCGTCGCCGCCGGCCGCCAGCACGCGGGCCAGTTCGCCGCCGGAGACGATGTCGAAGCCGGCGCCCAGGCGGGCGAAGACGTTGAGGACGGCCAGGTTGGAGTTGGACTTGACGGCGAAGCAGACGGTGGCGTCGCAGCCGGCCAGGGCGGCGCGGTAGGCTTCGAAGGCAGCGCCGAGGGCGGCGCGGGAATAGACGTAGCAGGGCGTGCCGTGTTGCACCGCGATGTCGGCGAGCTTGACGCCTTCCACATGGAGGGCGCCGTTGCGCAGTTCGGCGACGCTCATGAGGAGGCCCCGGGGGCGAGCTTGCTGCTATTATCGACGGGCGGCAGCGTCAGGGCGCCGCGGGTGCCGCAGGCCGCGAGAAGCGCGAGAATGGCGGCGGAAATCAACAGTCTGCGCATGGTGCAGATTCCTGAAAAAAGAGCGAAATCCTAACACGGGGACATGGTGGAAGAGCGCGAGTTCAACGATTTGGCGGATGCCATGCTGGCCCGCATCGAGGCGTCCCTGGAGGACTGCGGCGCCGACCTGGATTTCGAGATCAAGCCCGGCGGCGTCATCGAGATCGAGTTTGGAAACGGCAGCAAGATCATCGTCAACCGCCACACGGCGGCGCGGGAGATCTGGGTGGCGGCCCGTTCCGGCGGCTACCACTTCAAACCGGAGGGGGAGCGCTGGGTTTCCGGTCGGGACGGATCGGAGCTGATGGCGGTGCTGGCCCGCTGCGTCACCGAGCAGGCCGGGGAGCCGGTCAGCCTGGGCTGATCCACCCCCGCCGAAAATTCTTTCAGGGCCGGCGTTCTGCCGGTTTCGGCTCAAGGAGCTTGGGCCGGGCGTCCTGGACCGGGGCCGAGGGTTGTTCCACCGTCGGTATATGCTCCGTCTCCTCGGGCGGCGGCAGGTGCTCCTGATAGACGAGTTCCCGCACCGGGCCCTTGCCCGAGGGGTCATCCGCGGTGATGGCGACGAGACCGTCAGGGGCCGTCATGTAGCTCTCGGGCACGCCCTTGAGGGTTTTTTCCATGTAACCGAGCCAGATCGGCAGGGCGGCGAAGCCGCCGGTCTCGCCGTTGCCCAGGCGCTTGGGCTGGTCGAAGCCGATCCAGGCGATGCCGACGATGGTGGGTTGGTAGCCGCAGAACCAGGCGTCCACGTAGTCGTTGGTGGTGCCGGTCTTGCCGGCGACATCGAAGCGCTTGAGCACCTGGGGCGCCCGCGTGGCGGTGCCGCGCCGGGTGACGTCGTGCATCATGCTGTCCATCAGGTAGGCGTTGCGGGCATCGATGACGCGCAGGCTCTCGTCGCCGGCGAGGGAGGGCTGGGCGGCGGCGAGGACGTTGCCGTTGGCGTCCTCGATCTGCTTGACGATGTAGGGATCGATCCGGTAGCCGCCGTTGGCGAAGACGGCATAGGCGGTCAATTGCTGCCAGGGCGTCACCGAGCCGGCGCCCAGGGCCATGGTCAGGTAGGGCGGATGCTTGTCGGCGTCGAAGCCGAAGCGGGTGGCGTAGTCCTGGGCGTAATGGGTGTCGATGGATTGCAGCAGGCGGATCGACACCATGTTCTTGGATTTCGCCAGGGCGGTGCGTACGCTCATGGGGCCTTCGTACTTGCCGTCGTAGTTCTTCGGCTCCCAGGCCAGGCTGCCGGTTTCGGCGGCCGAGACGGTGATGGGCTCGTCGGGGATCACCGAGGCGGGCGAGTAGCCCTTTTCCAGGGCGGCCGAATAGATGAAGGGCTTGAAGCTCGAGCCGGGCTGGCGCCAGGCCTGGGTGACATGGTTGAACTTGCTGCGGTTGAAGTCGAAGCCGCCGACCAGGGCGCGCACGGCGCCGTCGACGGGGCTGGCGGCGACGAAGGCCGCTTCCACCTCGGGCAACTGGGCGATCTGCCACTCCTTCTCGCCCTTGAGTACGCGGATGAGGGCGCCGCGCCGCAGCCGCTTGTTGGCCGGCGCCTTGTCGTCCAGCATCTTGGCGGCGAACTTGAGGCCGTCGCCGGTGAGGGTGACCACGTCGCCGCCGCGCAGGTAGGCCCGCACCTGTTTGGTGTCGGCGTGGAGCACGATGGCGGCCTTGAGGTCGTCCACGTCGTCGTGGTCGTGAAGCAGTTCCTCCAGTTCCTCGTCGTCCTCCCGCTTGACGCCCGCCATGTCCACGTAGGCTTCGGCGCCCCGGTAGCCGTGGCGCCGGTCGTAGTCGAGGACGCCCTTGCGCAGGCTGGCATAGGCGGCCTCCTGGTCGGCCTTGAGGATGGTGGTGATGACGCGCAGGCCGCTGCCGTAGGCCTCCTCCTGGAAGCGTTCATAGGCCATCTGGCGGGCCATCTCGGCCACGTAGTCGGCGCGGACGCCATAGTCGTTGATGTCGCGCTTGACGCGCAGTTGTTCCTTGTCGGCGGCGGCGTGCTGCTTGTCGTCGATGAAGCCGAGTTCCTTCATGCGGCGCAGCACGTAGAGCTGGCGCAGGCGCGCACGCTTCGGGTTGGCGACCGGGTTGTAGGCGGACGGGGCCTTGGGCAGGCCCGCCAGCATGGCGGCCTCGGCGGGGCTGATGTCCTTGAGGGGCTTGCCGTAATAGATCTGGGCCGCCGCCGAAAAGCCGTAGGCGCGCTGCCCCAGGTAGATCTGGTTGATGTAGATCTGCAGGATCTCGTCCTTCGAGAGATTGTTCTCGATCTTGAAGGCCAGCAGGGCCTCGTAAACCTTGCGTGTCAGGGTCTTCTCGCTGGAGAGGAAGAAGTTGCGCGCCACCTGCATGGTGATGGTGGAGGCGCCCTGGCGCTTGCCGCCGCTGAGGAAATTGGAATAGGCCGCCCGCAGGATGCCGAGGGTGTCGATGCCGGGGTGCTGGTAGAAGCGCTCGTCCTCGGCCGCCAGGATGGCGTGCTTCATCACCGCCGGCACGTCCTGGATGCGGACGAAGTCGCGGCGCTCCTCGCCGAATTCGCCGATGAGATAACCGTCCGCCGTATAGATGCGCAGGGGAATCTTCGGCCGGTAGTCCGTCAGGGCGTCCACCGACGGCAACTGCGGATAGGCGAGAATGAAGATGATCCCCGCCAGCGCGAGCGCCATGAGGATCAGACCGATCAGCAGCATGATCGGCAACAGCAGCCAGCGGAGGGGGGTCGGCAAGGAAAGACTCGGCAGCCAGGAAGGGGCGCCCATTATATCGGCCGGTGGCGTGAACGCGACGCCAGCCTGCCCAAGTCCCGCTAGAGATTCAAATATTTAGCTTTACAGCCGATATAGTTACTGCTAGCATCTGAAGTAAATTATCCAATTTGCGTCTAACGCAATGTTTTAAAAGGAAAATCCTTGCAGATCGATCTCTCGATCTTCAACCCGAAAGCCCGTCCCCTCCTCGGTGTGGATATCAGTTCCTTCGCCGTGAAGATGGTGGAGCTGTCCGATGGCGGCAACGGGACCTACAAGGTTGAACGCTATGCCGTCGAACCGCTTCCCAAGGATGCGGTGGTGGACGGCAATGTGGCCAATCTGGAGTCGGTGAGCGATTGCATCAACAGGTGCTGGACCCGGCTGAGCACGTCGACGAAATTCGTCGCCCTGGCCTTGCCGACCGCCGCCGTCATCACCAAGAAGATCATCCTGCCCGCCAACCTGCGGGAGGAGGAGATGGAGGTCCAGGTCGAAACCGAGGCCAACCAGTACATCCCCTTCGCCCTCGACGAAGTGAATCTCGACTTCCAGGTCATCGGGCCGTCCCCTTCCGGTCCGGAAGAGGTGGAAGTGATGATCGCCGCCTCGCGCAAGGAGAAGGTCGAGGACCGGGTGGCCTGCGCCGAATCGGCGGGCCTCAAGCCCCTGGTCATGGATGTGGACTCCTACGCGGCCCAGGCGGCCTTCGAACTCATCGAGAAGCAGTTGCCCGGCAACGGCAAGGATCAGGTCATCGCCCTGGTGGACGTGGGCTCCAACGTGATGAACGTGGTCATGATGCGCAACGACCAGCCCGTCTATACCCGCGAACAGGCCTTCGGCGGGGCGCAACTGACCCAGGACGTGATGCGGACCTACGGCATGAGCTTCGAGGAGGCCGAGGCCGCCAAGCGCAGCCAGTCCCTGCCGGAAAACTACGATGCCGAGGTATTGCGTCCCTTCCTGGAGAACATGGCCCTGGAAGTGTCGCGGGCCCTGCAATTCTTCTTCACCTCGACGCCCTTCACCCAGGTTCATCAGATCGTGCTGGCCGGCGGTTGCGCGACCCTGCCGGGGGCGGCGGACGTGATTCAGGAGCGTACCCAGGTGGCGACCCTCATCGCCAACCCCTTCGTCGGCATGGCCTTGTCATCGAAGATAAGGGAGAAGCAACTGCTTGCCGACGCACCCTCCCTGATGGTCGCCTGTGGCCTCGCCTTGCGGAGGTTCGACCAGTGATCCGCGTAAACCTGCTGCCCTGGCGCGAGGAAAGGCGCAAGGCGCGGCGCCAGCAGTTCTTCGCCCTGGCCGGCGTGATGGCGGTCCTGGCCGGCGTTATCTGGTTCATGGGCTATGGCGTCATCAACGGCTACATCGGCACCCAGGACGACAAGAACAATTTCCTCAAGCGCGAGATCGCCGGGCTGGACAAGGAGATCGCCGAGATCAAGCGCCTCAAGGAACAGACCGACTCCCTGCTGTCCCGCAAGCGCATCATCGAGTCCCTTCAGGCCAACCGTACGGAGCCGGTGCATCTCTTCAACGAGCTTGCACGGCAGGTGCCGGACGGGGTTTATCTGAAGTGGATCAAGCAGACGGGCGACAAAATCAATCTCGTCGGCTATGCGCAGTCCAACGCCCGAGTTTCCTCCTTGATGCGCAATCTTGAGGATTCCCCCGTGATGGAGCGCCCCGGCCTCGTGGAGATCAAGGCGGCAGCCGTTGGCAGCCGGCAGCTGTTTGAATTCAACCTGAATGTTTTCGTCACCCGCAAGACCACGGAGGACGACAAGAAGACCGGGGCCAAAGGCAAGCCGGCGGCGAAGGAGGGCGGAGCATGAAGCTGAAAGCGCCGTCCTTGCCGGCTCTGCCGAAACTGAACCTCCCTAAGATCGATTTCAAGGAAATTGCGGAAGAGTTCCGCACCCTCGACCCCAAGGACCCCGGCCTGTGGCCGGTGGTTCCCCGAGTGCTGATTCTCATCGGGATATTTCTCGTGTTGCTGTTGGCGGCCTGGTGGCTGGGTTGGCGGGTTCAGTTTGAAGAACTCGATGCCAAGCAGCAGGAGGAGGCCAGACTAAAGGAAGATTGGCTCAACAAGAAGCGGCAGGCGGTGAATCTCGATGAGCACCGCAAGCAACTGGCGGAGATGGACCGCTCTTTCGGTGTCCTCCTGAAGCAGCTGCCGAACCGGTCGGAGATGGAGGCGCTGCTGGTGGATGTGAACCAGGCCGGATTGGGGAGAGGCTTGCAGTTCGAACTCTTCAAACCAGGCACGGAAGTCATGAGGGACTTCTATGCCGAGTTGCCGATCACCGTGAAATTGAGCGGTAGCTACCATGACCTGGGCGCCTTTACCGGCGACGTGGCGAAGATGCCGCGCATCGTGACCCTCAACGACATGGAAGTCGTCGAGTCGGCCGCGAAGGACAAGGCCGGGACGGGCTTGCTGACGATGTCGACGACCGTGAAGACCTTTCGCTACCTGGACGACGAGGAAGTCGCCCGCATGAAGCGGGAGAAGGCCGAAAAGGACAAGAAGGCCAAGGCGGCGGGAGGCCAGAAATGACCTGGCACCGGACAGCGCTGCCGCTTCTTGTCGTGTTCCTGCTGTCGGCCTGCGGCAGCGAGGAGCACTCCGACATCAAGCAATGGATGGTCGATTCCACCCAAGGGTTGCGCGGCAGAGTGCCGCCGCTACCGGAAGTGATGCCATTCCCCGTGGTTTCCTACGATGCTGAATCTGTCATAGACCCCTTCAGGCCGACAAAGATCGAGCCGGACAAGCGGCAGGGGGGCGGCGGGAACGTTCCCAACTTCGATCGCCGCAAGGAGGAACTGGAGCGGTTCCCCTTGGATGCCCTGAAGTTCGTCGGCCTGATCCGCAACGACAAGACCCTGTTTGCGGTGATCGTTGCGGACAAACGCATCTACCGCGTCAAGGTCGGGAATTACATGGGCGAAAACTTTGGACGGATTGCGGACATCCAGGCATCGCCTGGAATGGACGAAGGCAGGATCATCCTGCGAGAACAGGTGCAGGAGCCGAGCGGCGACTGGGTTGAGCGTGAGACTGTGCTCGAGATGCAGTCGCAGCAGGGGCAGGAGGCAAAGAAATGAAATATTCCATCTTCGGTAGGAAAGCCGGCTTCTTGGTGGCCCTGATACTGTGGGGCTTCTGCGGCATGGTGGTTGCGCAGACTTCATCGGCCGATCCGATGCCCGGAAACAGTGTCGAGAAGCTCAACGTCACCCGGCAGGGCACGGATATCATCGTCCGCATGTCTCTGCGACAGCCCCTTTCGGCACTGCCGGCCAGCTTCAGCATTGCGAATCCCGCACGCATCGCCTTTGATCTGCCTTCCACCGGGAACGGCCTCGGCCGTACGGTTCAGCAAGTCAACGACGGCGACCTGGGCAGCATCAATGTGGTGCAGGTCGGCGACCGCACGCGCGTCGTCCTGAACCTGCGGCGAAATCTGCCCTTCGATGCCCATCTCGACGGCACCGCCCTGGTGGTGATGTTGCATGCCGATGCCTTACCCGATGCCGCCGCAGCGAAGGTGACCCACTTTGCCGATTCGAAGCCCCAGGAGGCGCCCCAGAGCGTGCGCGACCTAAAGTTCCGCCGCGGCAAGAACGGCGAGGGGCTGGTCGTCGTCGAGCTGTCGGACCCGAATGTCGGCATCGACATCCGCCAGATGGGCTCGAACCTGGTGGTGGACTTCGCCAAGGCCGCGCTGCCCGAGAACCTGCGCCGCCGTCTCGATGTCACCGACTTCGCGACGCCGGTCACAAACGTCAATGCCCATCCGCAGGGTGACGGCACGCGGCTGGTCATCACGCCGCGCGGACTGTGGGAACACAACGCCTACCAGAGCGACAACCAGTTCGTCGTCGAGGTCAAGCAGGTGGTGGAAGACCCCAACAAGCTGGTGCAGGGGAGCCGGGGCGGCTACCAGGGCGAGAAACTCTCCCTGAACTTCCAGAACGTCGAAGTTCGCTCGGTCCTCCAGGTGATCTCCGACTTCACCAACCTCAACATCGTCGTCAGCGACTCTGTCAGCGGAGCCCTGACGCTGCGGCTCAAGGACGTTCCCTGGGATCAGGCCCTGGACATCATCCTGAACACCCGCGGCCTCGACATGCGCAAGAGCGGCAACGTCATCTGGATCGCGCCGCGGGACGAACTGGCGGCGAAGGAAAAGCTGAATCTGGAATCGCGCCAGCAGATCTCCGAACTGGAGATCACGAGAACCGAGGCTTTCCAGTTGAACTACCACAAGGCCAAGGCCATTGTGGAATTCCTCAAGAGCAAGGATCAGACCCTGTTGTCGAAGCGCGGCACCGTTGTTGCCGACGAACGCTCGAATAAATTGTTCATCTCTGACGTGCCGTCGAAGCTCGACGAAATCCGCGGCCTGATCAAAGAGATCGACGTGCCGGTGCGCCAGGTGATGATTGAGGCGAGGATCGTTGAGGCTGACGATGGATTCGTCAATAAGCTTGGGGTGCGTCTGGGCGGTTCGGATTGGGCCGGCGTATCCGGGGAAGGACACAAAGTGCTGGGAGCTGGCGGCTTGCGCTACGGGCTGTCCGGCAGCGCGAACGCGGCTTTCATAAACTCAGCGGACTATAGGCCAGTGGGTACCTATACGACTCCATCGGGGCTGATGCGCTTCGCCAGCTATAGCGGCACAGCGAGTCCAGATGCGCTTCAGTTCGTGAATCTCCCGGTGAGTGGAGCCGCCGGTTCGATCAATTTGTCCCTATACAACGCCGCAAAGACCCAGATGGTCAACCTCGAACTGACGGCGCTCGAATCCGACAACCGTGGCAAGACCATCTCCAATCCACGGGTGCTGACGGCAGATCAGGTTGAAGCCATCATCGAGCAGGGCGACGAAGTCCCCTACCTGTCGGCAACCAGTTCAGGTGCGACCTCGGTGGCATTCAAGAAGGCGACCCTGTCCCTGAAGGTCAAGCCCCAGATCACCCCCGACGGCCGCATCATCATGACCCTGGACATTCACAAGGATGCGATCGGTGCTGCCACCAACGCCGGCCCCGCCATCGCCACCAAACAAGTGAAGACGGAGGTCCTCGTCGACAACGGCGGCACGGTGGTCATCGGCGGCATCTACACGCAAAACGAGCGCAACGACACCACCCGCGTGCCGGTGCTGGGTGATTTGCCCTACCTCGGCTTCCTCTTCCGCAAGAACGAGAAGACCGACACCAAGACGGAACTGCTAGTGTTCATCACGCCCAAGATCGTCAGCGACACCCTCAGCCTGCGCTGATTGCACTCATATCGCGGGATCGAAGGCCGGCGCTGCGCCGGCCTTTGTCTTTGGCGCTGATAGAATTGCGCCGTGGAACCTTGTGGAAATATCTACCTCGTGGGCATGATGGGCGCTGGCAAGACGACCGTCGGGCGCCTGCTCGCGAAGCACTTCGGAAGGCGCTTCGTGGATGCCGATCACGAGATCGAGGCCCGTACCGGCGTGCGCATTCCCACCATCTTCGAGATCGAGGGTGAGCCCGGTTTCCGGCGCCGGGAGTCCCAGGTGATTGCCGAACTGGCCCGAGAGGAAGGTTTGGTGCTGGCGACCGGTGGCGGCGTCGTGCTCGACCCGGCGAACCGGGAAGTACTGAAGCAAACCGGTCTCGTCATCTACCTGAATGCCCTGCCGGCCATGCTTTATGAGCGGACTCGCCACGACCGCAACCGGCCCCTGCTGCAGGTGCCCGATCCCCTGGGCAAGATCACGGAACTGTTCGCCCTGCGCGACCCCCTTTATCGCGAGACTGCCCATCTGGTGGTCGATGCGGTGGCCGGCGGCGTCCAGGGGCTGGTGACGAAAGTCGAAACGGAGATCAGATCGCGATGCGAACCCTGAATGTCGAACTGGGCGAGCGCGCCTATCCCATCCATATCGGCCCGGGGCTGCTCGGCCAGCTGGCGCTGGTGACCGGCGCGCTGGCGACGCCGCGGGTGGCGATCATCAGCAATACGGTGGTGGCGCCGCTCTACCTTGAAACCCTTGCGGCGCCGTTGCGTAACGCCGGCGTGCGCGTCACCGAAATCGTGCTCCCCGATGGCGAGAGCCACAAGAACTGGGAGACCCTCAACCTGATTTTCGACGCCATGCTCAAGGACCGCTGCGACCGCACGACGACCGTCGTCGCCCTGGGCGGCGGAGTCATCGGCGACCTCGCCGGCTTCGCGGCGGCGAGCTATCAGCGCGGCGTGCCCTTCGTGCAGGTGCCCACCACCCTGCTGTCCCAGGTCGATTCCTCCGTCGGCGGCAAGACCGGCATCAACCATCCCCGCGGCAAGAACATGGTGGGCGCCTTCTGGCAGCCGCGCCTGGTGCTGGCCGACACCGATACGCTGAAGACGCTGCCCGAGCGGGAGCTTTCCGCCGGCATGGCGGAGGTCATCAAGTACGGCCTCATCCGCGACATGGCCTTCCTCGAGTGGCTGGAGACGAACATGGACCGGCTCATGGCCCGCGACGCGGAAGCCCTGTCCTTCGCCATCGAGCGCTCCTGCGCCAACAAGGCCGAAGTGGTGGCCGGCGACGAGCGCGAGACCGCCCGGGACGGCGGCCGGGCCCTGCTGAACCTCGGCCATACCTTCGGCCATGCCATCGAAACCGGGGTCGGTTACGGCGAGTGGCTCCACGGCGAGGCCGTGGCCGCCGGCACGGTGATGGCGGCGGAACTGTCGCGGCGTCTGGGCTGGCTGTCCGCCGCCGACGTGGAGCGCACGCGGGACATTCTGCGTCGCGCCGGCCTGCCGGTGGTCGGCGCTGCCCTGGGGGCCGACCGCTACCTGGACCTGATGGGACACGACAAGAAGGTGATCGCCGGCAAGCTGCGCCTGGTCCTGCTCAAGCAACTCGGCGCAGCCGTCACCTGGGGCGATGCGCCCGAGGCCGACATCCGCGCGGCCATCGACGCCTGCTGTGCCTGAGCTGGCACCCTACGCGGTCGGCGACGCCAATTCGCGCGGTCGCGCGCAGGGAGAGCCGCCGCCGGCGGCGCGCAGCGAGTTCCAGCGCGACCGCGACCGCATCGTCCATTCGACGGCCTTCCGCCGCCTCGAATACAAGACCCAGGTCTTCGTCAATCACGAAGGCGATCTCTTCCGTACCCGCCTGACCCATTCCATCGAGGTGGCCCAGATCGCCCGTACCGTGGCGCGGGCGCTGCGGCTCAACGACGACCTGGTCGAGGCCATCGCCCTGGCCCACGACCTGGGCCACACGCCCTTCGGCCATGCCGGCCAGGAAGCCCTGAACGACTGCATGCGGGACGACGGCGGCTTCGAGCACAATCTTCAGTCCCTGCGCATCGTCGACCGGCTGGAGGAACGCTACGGCGCCTTCGACGGGCTCAACCTGATGTTCGAGACGCGGGAAGGCATCCTCAAGCACTGCGCTCCCGCCAAGGCGCGGGAGCTCGGCGAACTGGGGCGCCGTTTCCTGGAGGACCATCGGCCGTCCCTAGAGGCACAGATATGCAATCTGGCCGACGAGATCGCCTACAACAATCACGACGTGGACGACGGCCTGCGCTCCGGCCTCCTCACCCTCGATCAATTGTCGGGAGTGAGCCTGTTCGCCCGCCACATGGCGGAAGCGCGGGCGGAGTTTCCCGCGGTGACCGGTCGGCGCCTGATCCATGAGACCGTGCGCCGCATGATCGGCGCCCAGGTCAACGACCTCCTGGCCGAGTCAGCCCGACGCATCGCGGAGGCAGGTGTCACCGACCTGGCGGAAGTACACCGGGCGCCCACCCTCATCGGCTTCACGGCAGCCATGCATGCAGAGAATCTGGAGCTCAAGCGCTTCCTGCGTGCGGCCCTCTACCGGCACGAGCGGGTGCTGCGGGAAACCGACCGGGGCCGGCGCGTGATCGCGGAACTATTCGAGGCCTTCCGCCGGGAGTCGCGCCTGCTGCCCCAACAGTACCAGCCCGCCGTGGCAACCGGTGGGCTGCGGGCCATCGCCGACTACATCGCCGGCATGACCGACCGCTATGCCATCCGTGAGCACCGACGCTTGTTCGCCGCCACGGACGACTGACAGACCGCCTCCGATCGCTCTCCCTGCTATTGCGTGCGCACCAAATGTGGGCATAAAATCGCCCAATATTGGGCTGCACGCACCAATATTGGGCGATATGCCCGTGTTTGGGTTCCATAACAAAATCAGAGGGAGCGGCAAGTGAAATATAAGGATCTGTCCAGCTTCATGGATTACGTCAAGGTACGCGACCCCAACCAGCCCGAATTCATTCAGGCGGTGCAGGAGGTGATGGGGAGTCTGTGGGGTTTCATCAGTGCCCATGGCCGTTATGCCGAATCGGGCCTGCTCGAACGCCTCGTCGAGCCCGAACGCACCATCCAGTTCCGCGTGGCCTGGGTCGACGACCGGGGCGAGATCCATGTCAATCGGGCCTTCCGCGTTCAGCACAGTTCCGCCATCGGGCCGTTCAAGGGCGGCATGCGCTTCCATCCGTCGGTCAATCTGTCGATCCTCAAGTTCCTCGCCTTCGAGCAGACCTTCAAGAACGCGCTGACCACGCTGCCCATGGGCGGCGGCAAGGGTGGCTCCGACTTCGACCCGAAGGGCAAGAGCCGCGGCGAGGTGATGCGCTTCTGCCAGGCCCTGATGGTCGAGTTGTACCGCCATCTCGGGCCCGACACAGACGTGCCGGCAGGCGACATCGGTGTCGGCGGTCGTGAAGTCGGCTTCATGGCCGGCATGATGAAGAAACTGTCGAACAACGCCGCCTGCGTCTTCACCGGCAAGGGCCTGGCCTTCGGTGGCAGTCTGATCCGGCCGGAAGCCACGGGTTACGGCCTTGTCTACTTCGTGCAGGACATGCTCGCCCGCAACGGGATGTCTTTCGAGGGCATGCGCGTTTCCGTTTCCGGCTCGGGCAACGTGGCCCAGTATGCGATCGAGAAGGTCATGGAACTCGGCGGCAAGGTCGTCACCTGCTCCGATTCCCAGGGAACGGTGATCGACGAGGCCGGCTTCACCCGGGAGAAGCTCGATATCCTGATGGATATCAAGAACAATCACTACGGCCGTGTTTCCGAATACGCCGAACGGCTCGGCCTCAAGTACGAGGCGGGACGCAATCCCTGGGGCGTGCCCGTCGATATCGCACTACCCTGTGCCACCCAGAACGAGGTCACCGGCGACGATGCCCGCCTGCTGGTCAAGAACGGTGTCAGATGCGTGGCCGAAGGAGCCAACATGCCTTCCACGCTCGAGGCCGTCGACGTCTTCCTCGGCGCGAAGATCCTCTATGCGCCGGGCAAGGCCTCCAACGCCGGCGGAGTGGCCACCTCGGGCCTGGAAATGACCCAGAACGCCCAGCGCCTGCCCTGGGGCCGCGACGAGGTCGATGCCCAGTTGCGCCGCATCATGACCGATATCCACACCAATTGCGTGCGCTACGGTGACAAGGGCGGCTTCGTCAATTACGTCGATGGCGCCAATATCGCCGGCTTCGTCAAGGTGGCCGACGCGATGCTGGCGCAAGGCACCTATTGACCGGGTTTCTCAAGCCATCAACCAGTCATTGCGGTCTTGATGATGGGGGCGAATCTGGGTATATTTCCAGGTTCGCCCGAAAAGATCAGACCGAAAGCTCGACGAGCGTGTGCCCGTCGAGCTTTTCCGTGCATGCCATTTCCTGGTCCGGAGTGTGGTCGCGGCGGGCGAGCCGATTTCAATTGAGGAAGCCCCTATGACCATGCCCGAACAGCAGGGTTTGTACGATCCTGCGCATGAGCACGACGCCTGCGGCGTCGGCTTCGTAGCCCACATCAAGAACCGGAAGAGCCATGCCATCGTCGAGCAGGGCCTCCAGATCCTCAAGAACCTTGAGCACCGTGGCGCTACCGGTTACGACCCGCTGCTCGGCGACGGTGCGGGCATCCTGATCCAGATTCCGGATGGCTTCCTGCGCGAGGAAATGGCGCAGCAGGGCGTGGATCTGCCGCCGGTCGGCGAATACGGCGTCGGCATGGTTTTCCTGCCGCGCAACACGGAAAGCCGTCGCGCCTGCGAAGCCGCCATCGAACGCACCATCCGCTACGAAGGCCAGACGCTGCTCGGCTGGCGCGACGTGCCCTGCGACAACGCCGGACTCGCCCAGGCGGCCAAGGATCTGGAACCGGTGATCCGCCAGGTCTTCATCGGCCGCGGCGCGGGCGTCGCCGACGCCGATGCGCTGGAGCGCAAGCTCTACGTCATCCGCAAGGAAGCCGGCCATCGCGTGCAGGCCCTGAAGCTGGCCGACGGCAAGATGTTCTACGTGCCGTCGATGTCGGTGCGCACGATCGTCTACAAGGGCATGCTGCTGGCCGACCAGGTCGGCGAGTACTTCCTCGACCTGCGCGATCCGCGCCTGACCACGGCCCTGGCCCTGGTGCACCAGCGCTTCTCCACCAACACCTTCCCGACCTGGGATCTCGCCCATCCCTTCCGCATGATCGCCCACAACGGGGAGATCAACACCCTGCGCGGCAACGTCAACTGGATCAAGGCGCGCGAGCACAACATCTCCTCGCCGCTGCTCGGCGAGGATCTGGAGAAAATCTGGCCGCTGATCTACGACGGCCAGTCCGACTCCGCCAGTTTCGACAACGCGCTGGAACTGCTGCTGATGGGCGGCTACAGCCTGCCCCACGCCATGATGATGCTGATCCCCGAAGCCTGGGCCGGCAATCCGCTGATGGACGAGGACCGCCGCGCCTTCTACGAGTATCACATGGCCCTGATGGAGCCGTGGGACGGCCCGGCGGCGGTGGCGTTCACCGACGGCCGCCAGATCGGCGCCACCCTCGACCGCAACGGCCTGCGGCCGGCGCGCTATCTCGTCACCGACGACGACCTCGTCGTCATGGCCTCCGAGATCGGCGTGCTGCCGATCCCCCAGGAGCGCATCGTCAAGAAGTGGCGCCTGCAGCCGGGCAAGATGCTGCTGATCGATCTCGAGCAGGGCCGCATCATCGGCGACGACGAGGTCAAGCAGCAGCTCGCCGCCGCCAAGCCCTACCGCAAGTGGATCGAGAGCTCGCGCTACTACGTGGACGAGATGCCCGAGGTCAAGGCGCGCGAGAAGCTGTCCCTGCCGCTGCTCGACCTGCAGCAGGCCTTCGGCTATTCCCAGGAGGACATCAAGTTCATCCTCGAGCCGATGGCCATCAACGGCGAGGAAGCGACGGGCTCCATGGGCGCCGATACCGCCCTGCCGGTACTGTCGAACCGCAACAAGCCGCTGTTCAACTATTTCAAGCAGCTCTTCGCCCAGGTGACGAACCCGCCGATCGATCCGATCCGCGAGGAGATCGTCATGTCGCTGATCTCCCTGGTCAGCCCCAATCCCAACCTGCTGGGGATCAACGAAACCCGGCCGGCGCCGCGCCTGGAAGTGCATCAGCCGATCCTGTCGCCCGCCGACATGGCCAAGCTCAAGCAGGTCGAGAAGCTCACCCGCGGCACCTTCCGCTCCATGGTGATCGACATCACCACGCCGGCCGCCGAAGGCGCCGCCGGCCTCAGCCATGCGCTCTACCAGGTCTGCGTGCGCGCCGAGCGCGCCGTCGGCGAAGGCTGCAACGTCCTCATCCTGTCCGACCGCGCCGTCGATGCCACGCGCGTCGCCATCCCGTCGCTGCTGGCCTGCTCCGCCGTCCATCAGCACCTGGTCCGTGTCGGTCTGCGCACCTCCTGCGGCCTGGTGGTGGAAAGCGGCGATGCCCGCGAGGTGCATCACTTCGCCCTGCTCGCCGGCTACGGCGCCGAGGCCATCCATCCCTGGCTGGCCTTCGCCAGCATCGACGCCATCGCGCCCGGCCTGTCCGGCAAGCTCTCCGCCTACGATTGCCACAAGCACTACATCAAGGCCATCGGCAAGGGACTGATGAAGGTGATGTCGAAGATGGGCATCTCCACCTACCAGTCCTACTGCGGCTCGCAAATCTTCGAGGCGGTCGGCCTGGCGTCCGACTTCGTCGCCCGCTACTTCACCGGCACGGCCTCGCGCATCGAGGGCATCGGCCTCAAGGAAGTCGCCATCGAGGCGCTCAACACCCATGCCGCCGCCTTCGGCAACGACCCGGTGCTCGCCAACATGCTCGACGCCGGCGGCGAATACGCCTTCCGCGTGCGCGGCGAGGAGCACATGTGGACGCCGGACGCCATCGCCAAGCTGCAGCACTCGACGCGCGCCAACCAGTTCGAGACCTACCAGGAATACGCCAAGATCATCAACGATCAGAGCAAGCGTCACATGACGCTGCGCGGCCTGTTCGAAATCAAGCCGGCCGGCAAGCCGGTGCCGCTCGAGGAAGTCGAGTCGGCCAAGGAGATCGTCAAGCGCTTCGCCACCGGCGCCATGTCGCTGGGCTCGATCTCCACCGAAGCGCACAGCACCCTGGCGATCGCCATGAACCGCATCGGCGGCAAGTCGAATACCGGCGAAGGCGGCGAGGACCCTACCCGCTTCCAGCCCGTCGAAGGCGGCAAGAAGCTGTCCGAGGTGATCGGCGCCTCCCGCGTTGAGCGCGACATCGTCCTCAAGGAAGGCGACAGCCTGCGCTCGGCGATCAAGCAGGTGGCGTCCGGCCGTTTCGGCGTCACCGTCGAATACCTGGCCAATTCCGACCAGATCCAGATCAAGATGGCCCAGGGCGCCAAGCCCGGTGAGGGCGGCCAGCTGCCCGGCCACAAGGTCTCCGACTACATCGGCTTCCTGCGCCACTCGGTGCCGGGCGTCGGCCTGATCTCGCCGCCGCCGCACCACGACATCTACTCGATCGAGGATCTGGCGCAGCTGATCCACGACCTCAAGAACGCCAACCCGAAGGCCTCCATCTCGGTCAAGCTGGTGTCGGAAGTCGGCGTCGGCACCGTTGCCGCCGGCGTCTCCAAGGCCAAGGCCGACCACCTGGTGATCTCCGGCTTCGACGGCGGCACCGGCGCCTCGCCGCTGTCGTCGATCAAACACGCCGGCTCGCCTTGGGAACTGGGTCTCGCCGAGACCCAGCAGACCCTGGTGCTTAACCGCCTGCGCGGCCGCATCCGCGTCCAGGTCGACGGCCAGATGAAGACCGGCCGCGACGTCGTGATCGGCGCGCTGCTGGGTGCCGACGAGTTCGGCTTCGCCACGGCGCCGCTGGTCGTCGAGGGCTGCATCATGATGCGCAAGTGCCACCTCAACACCTGCCCGGTCGGCGTCGCCACCCAGGACCCGGTGCTGCGCCGCCGCTTCAGCGGCCAGCCCGAGCACGTGGTCAATTATTTCTTCTTCGTCGCCGAAGAGGCGCGCCGCCTCATGGCCGAGATGGGCATCCGCAAGTTCGAGGACCTGATCGGCCGCTCCGACCTGCTCGACATGCGCGAAGGCGTCGAGCACTGGAAGGCGCGCGGCCTCGACTTCTCGCGCATCTTCTACATGCCGACCGTCGATGCCGAAGTTGCCCGCGTCCATTGCGAGACCCAGGACCACAACATCGCCAAGGCCCTCGATCATCAGCTCATCGCCCAGGCCAGGCCCGCCATCGAGCGCGGCGAGAAGGTGGCCTTCGACATGACGGTGAAGAACCTCAACCGCACCGTCGGCACCATGCTGTCCCATGAAGTGGCGGTGCGCTACGGCCACGCCGGCCTGCCGGACGACACCATCCATGTCCGCATGACCGGCACCGCCGGCCAGAGCTTCGGCGCCTTCCTGGCGCGCGGCATCACGCTGGAGCTTTCCGGCGAGGCCAACGACTATGTCGGCAAGGGCCTGTGCGGCGGCAAGATCGTCGTCAAGCCGCTGGCCGGCTTCAGGGGCAAGCCCTGCGAGAACATCATCGTCGGCAACACGGTGCTCTACGGCGCCACCGAAGGCCAGGTGTTCTTCCGCGGCGTCGCCGGCGAACGCTTCGGCGTACGCAACTCCGGCGCCACCGCGGTCGTCGAGGGAACCGGCGACCACTGCTGCGAATACATGACCGGCGGCACCGTGGTCGTGCTCGGCAACACCGGCCGCAACTTCGCCGCCGGCATGTCGGGCGGCATCGCCTACGTGCTCGATACCGACGGCAGCTTCGCCAAGCGCTGCAACCCGGCCATGGTGGCCATCGAGAAGGTGCTGCCGGCAGCGGCGCAGCCCGACGACGGCACGCGCCACAAGATCGCCGGCCAGGCGGACGCCGACGAGGTCATCCTCAAGCGCCTGATCGAGCAGCACCTGGCGGAAACGGGCAGCGAGATGGCCAGGAGCCTGCTCGCCGACTGGGCCACGGCCCGGGCCAGCTTCGTCAAGGTATTCCCCCACGAGTATCGTCGCGCCCTCAAGGAGATGGCGGCGGCGAAGGCCAGCGAGCAAAAGAAGGAGGCCGCATAAATGGGCAAGCCCACCGGATTTCTTGAATTCGAGCGCCAGGCCGAGGGCTACGAGCCCGTCGAGCAGCGCCTCAAGCACTACCGCGAGTTCGTCGGCCACCTGAAGGACGATGAGGCCAAGACCCAGGGCGCCCGTTGCATGGACTGCGGCATCCCGTTCTGCAACAACGGCTGCCCGGTCAACAACCTGATCCCCGACTGGAACGACCTGGTCTACAAGGGCAACTGGAAGGAAGCCATCGAGACCCTGCACTCGACCAACAACTTCCCCGAGATGACCAGCCGCATCTGCCCCGCCCCCTGCGAGGCCGCCTGCACGCTGGGCATCAATGCCGACCCGGTGGGCATCAAGTCCATCGAACGCGCCATCATCGACAAGGCCGGCGAGAACGGCTGGGTCGTGCCCCAGGTCGCCACCGTCAAGACCGGCAAGAAGGTCGCCGTCGTCGGCTCCGGCCCGGCGGGCCTGGCCGCCGCCCAGCAGCTGGCCCGCGCCGGCCACGACGTGACGGTCTATGAAAAGAACGACCGCGTCGGCGGCCTGCTGCGCTACGGCATCCCCGACTTCAAGCTCGACAAGCGCCTCATCGACTGGCGCGCCGCCCAGCTCAAGGCCGAGGGCGTCAAGTTCGTGACCAAGACCCTGGTCGGCACTCAGTTGGCTAACGGGATGCCCAAGGGCGTGGTGAACGACGCCGTCAAGGTGGTCGATCCCGCCAAGCTCATGAAGGACTTCGACGCGGTGATCCTGGCCGGCGGCTCCGAAACGCCCCGCGACCTGCCGATCCCCGGCCGCCAGCTGGCCGGCGTCCATTTCGCCCTCGAATTCCTGATCCCCCAGAACAAGCAAGTGGCCGGCGACCGCAAGAACCCCATCGACGTGAAGGGCAAGAACGTGGTGGTCATCGGCGGCGGCGACACGGGTTCCGACTGCGTCGGCACCTCCAACCGTCACGGCGCCGCCGCCATCACCCAGTTCGAGCTGCTGCCCAAGCCGCCCGAGCAGGAGAACAAGCCCCTGGTCTGGCCCTACTGGCCGACCAAGATGCGCACCTCCTCGTCCCACGACGAAGGCTGCAGCCGCGACTGGTCCGTCGCCACCAAGGAATTCATCGGCGAGAACGGCAAGCTCAAGGCCTTGAAGTGCGTGCGCCTGTCGTGGGCCGACGGCAAGATGTCCGAAATCCCCGGCTCCGAGTTCGAAGTGGCCGCCGACTACGTCTTCCTGGCTATGGGCTTCACCAATCCGGTGGCCTCCATGCTCGACGCCTTCGGCGTCGCCAAGGACAGCCGCGGCAATGCCGCCGCCACGACGGACGGCGACGGCTGCTATGCCACCAGCGTGGCCAAGGTCTTCGCCGCCGGCGACGTGCGGCGCGGCCAGTCCCTGGTCGTGTGGGCGATCCGCGAGGGACGCCAATGCGCCCGTGCCGTGGATGAGTTCCTCATGGGCAGCTCCGTACTGCCGCGTTGAAGCTCTTGCCCTTCGCACCAGAACGCCGGTCGCCGACCGGCGTTTTGTTTTTCCGCACCGGATTCCGGCAGGCGGCGGCGCCGCGAAAGCTGCTCCGGCCCTGCCGAAGCAGTAAAATCGCCTTTTGCATAGCTACGGCATCGCAATGAACGTCGTCATCCTCGCCGCCGGCCAGGGCAAGCGCATGCGCTCCGATCTGCCCAAGGTGCTGCACACCATCGCCGGCATGCCCATGCTGGCCCATGTCATCGATACGGCGCGTCAACTGTCGCCGGCGCGCATCGTCGTGGTTTACGGCCACGGCGGCGAGACGGTGCGTGAAGCCATGGCGGCGGCCGACGTGGCCTGGGCGAAGCAGGAACCCCAGTTGGGAACCGGCCACGCCGTGCTCCAGGCCCTACCCCATCTGGACCCGTCCCGGCCGACGCTGGTGCTCTACGGCGACGTGCCGCTGACCCGCGTCGACACATTGCGCAAGCTCCTGGCGGCGGCGGGCGACGACAGCCTGGGCCTGCTGACGGTGCTGCTGGAAAACCCCCACGGCTACGGCCGCATCGTCCGCGTCGCCGGCGCGATCCAGCGCATCGTCGAGGAGAAGGATGCCGACGACGCCGAGCGGGCGATCCGCGAGATCAACACCGGCATCCTGGTCGCCCCCACCGCGGCCCTGGCGCGCTGGCTGCCGACCCTGGGCAACCGCAATGCCCAGGGCGAGTACTACCTGACCGACATCGTCGCCCTTGCCGTGCAGGAGGGCATGCCCGTCGGTGCGACCCATCCGGCCGCCCCCTGGGAAGTGGAAGGCGTGAACAGCAAGGTCCAGCTCGCCACGCTGGAGCGCGTGCATCAGCGCAATCTCGCCGAGGCCCTCATGGAACAGGGCGTCATGCTGCTCGACCCGGCGCGCATCGACGTGCGCGGCGAACTCGTCTGCGGTCGCGACGTCAGCATCGACGTGGGCTGCGTCTTCGAAGGCCGCGTGGAACTGGGCGACGGCGTCGCCGTCGGCCCCCACTGCGTGCTGAAGAACGTGCGCATCGGCGCCGGCACCAAGCTGCAGGCCTTCTGCCACCTGGATTCCGCCGAGGTGGGGCCCCAGGGGCAGATCGGCCCCTATGCCCGCCTGCGGCCCGGCACGACGCTGGGCGCCGACGTGCATATCGGTAACTTCGTCGAGGTGAAGAACAGCGCCATCGCCGACCACTCCAAGGCCAACCACCTGGCCTATGTCGGCGACGCCACCGTCGGCAGCCGCGTCAATATCGGCGCCGGCACCATCACCTGCAATTACGACGGCGCCAACAAGTTCCGCACCGTCATCGAGGACGACGTCTTCATCGGCTCCGACACCCAGCTGGTGGCGCCGGTGACGGTGGGCCGCGGCGCCACCCTCGGCGCCGGCACCACGCTGACCAGGGATGCGCCGCCGGACCAGCTCACCGTGTCCCGCGCGCGGCAGGTCAGCGTCGCCGGCTGGAAGCGGCCCGTGAAGAAGAAGGCCTGACCGCCGCCCCATGAGCCACGAGATCCTGTTCGGACGCCAGCCCATCCTCGACGCGAGGAACGAGCTCTATGGCTACGAGCTGCTGTTCCGCGACCGCGACAACCTGCGCCACGCGGTGGTGACCGACCAGGTGGCGGCGACGGCGACGGTGATTACGCGGGCCTTCTGCGAGCTCGGCATCGTGGATGCCCTCGGTCCCGTGCGCGGCTTCATCAACGTGGACAAGAACTTCCTCCACAACGACGCCATCGAGCTGCTGCCGGCCGACAAGGTGGTGATCGAGGTGCTGGAGCACGGCGAGATCACCCCCGAGGTCATCGAGCGCTGCCGTTATCTGAAGGGACGCGGCTACTCCCTCGCCCTCGACGATTTCATCCATCTGCCCGAGGTGGCGCGGCCTATCCTCGAAGTGGTGGACATCGTCAAGGTGGACCTGTCCCAACTCGACGACAGGGCTCTGACGACGCTCCTCGGTAGCATCGAGTCCTTCACCGGCCAACTGCTCGCCGAGAAGGTGGAGACGCGGGAACAGATGAAGCGCTGCACCGAACTCGGCTTCAAGCTGTTCCAGGGCTACTACTTCGCGCGCCCGGCCCTGGTTTCCGGGCGCCGCCTGTCGCCGGCCCAGGCCTCCCTCGTGCGCCTGATGAACCTGATCGCCCAGGATGCCGAGAACGACGACGTCGAGCGCGCCTTCAAGCACGAGCCGGCCCTGACCCTGAACCTGCTGCGCATCACCAATTCGGTGGCCATGGGCCTGTCCAAGCGCATCACCTCCATCGGCAGCGCCATCACCATGCTCGGCCGCCGCCAGATCCAGCGCTGGCTGCAGCTGCTGCTCTACGCCGATCCCAACTCCCGCGAGCAGGCGAGCAATCCGCTGCTGATCCTGGCGGCGACGCGGGGCCGCTACATGGAACTGCTGACCGGGCACATGTATCCGCGCGACCGCAACCGTGCCGACCTGGCCTTCATGACCGGCATCATGTCCCTGATGCCGGCGGTGTTCGGCCCGCCGATGGAAGAGATCCTCGACCAGATCGTCGTCGCTCCCGAGGTGAAGGCGGCGCTGCTGGCCCGCGAAGGCGAGACCGGCGCCCTGCTGGATCTGGCCGAGGCCTCGGAGGACCGCACCGACGAGCGCGTTATCGCGATCATGGAACGCATCCCGGCCCTGGATTGGGACGTGCTGGCCAGCTGCCTGTCCCAGGCCCTGCAGTGGGCGCGGCAGCTCGGCGACGAGAACGAATAGTCACGGCGCCGCACGACGCGGCGCCCAAGCGGAGGTTAGGAAAGATGTGCGGAATCGTGGCGGGCGCCGAAGCGCCGGGTAGCGGCAGGAACATCGTCGGCGTCCTCATCGAGGGACTCAAGAAGCTCGAATATCGGGGCTACGATTCGGCGGGCCTGGCGCTGCTGGAGGCGGGAACCCTCAAGCGGCTGCGCAGCGTCGGCCGCGTGGCGGAGCTCGAATCCCAGGCTGCCGGCTGCGGCATCGCGGGCGTCACCGGCATCGCCCATACGCGCTGGGCCACCCACGGCGTGCCCTCCGAGCGCAACGCCCATCCCCATGTCTCCGGCGGTCTCGCCGTCGTCCACAACGGCATCATCGAGAACTTCGCCGAACTGCGCACCGAGCTCATGGGCCTCGGCTACGCATTCGTCTCCGACACCGACACGGAAGTCATCGCCCACCTCATCGAGGAGACGCTGAAGTCCGCGCCCGACCTCACGCAGGCGGTCTGCCGCGCGCTGCAGCGCCTGCGCGGTGCCTACGCCATTGCCGTCATCCGCGAGTCCGACCCGGCCCGCGTCGTCGTCGCCCGCGAAGGCGCGCCCCTGCTGCTGGGCATCGGCGAGCACGGCCACTACGCCGCGTCGGATGCCTCGGCCCTGTTGCAGGTGACGCGGCGCATGGTCTACCTGGAGAACGGCGACGTGGCGGAACTCACGCCCGACGCCTGGCGCGTGCTGCGCAGCGACGGCAGCGCCGTCGAGCGCCCCGTGGCCCTCTCCCAGCTCTCGGCCGACGCCGTGGAACTGGGCCGTTTCCGCCACTACATGCAGAAGGAAATCTTCGAGCAGCCCGACGCCCTGGCCAACACCCTGGAAATGGCCGGCGCCGCCAAGAGCGTGCAGCCGGGCCTGTTCGGCGCCGACGCCGAGAGCGTGCTGAACCAGGCCGACTCCGTGCTGATCCTCGCCTGCGGCACCAGCTATCACTCGGGTCTGGTGGCGCGCTACTGGCTCGAAGCCATCGCCGGCGTGCCCTGCACCGTTGAGATCGCCAGCGAGTACCGCTACCGGGATTCCGTGCCGCGGCCGAACCAGCTCGTCGTCGCCATCTCCCAGTCAGGCGAAACCGCCGACACCCTGGCGGCCCTGCGCCACGCCCGCGAGTTGGGCCAGCCGCTGAACCTGGCGATCTGCAACGTGCCCGAATCGGCCATTGTGCGGGAATCCCGCTTGCGCTTCATCACCCGCGCCGGTCCCGAGATCGGCGTCGCCTCCACCAAGGCCTTCACCACCCAGCTCGCCTCCCTGTTCCTGCTGACCCTGGTGCTCGCCAAGCTGCGCAACCGCCTGACGGCGGACCAGGAGCAGGCCCACCTGCAGGCCCTGCGCCACCTGCCCGTGGCCGTGCAGAAGACCCTCGCCCTGGAGCCCGAGATCGAACGCTGGGCCCAGCGCTTCGCCGGCAAGCACCATGCCCTCTTCCTCGGCCGCGGCCACCACTACCCCATCGCTCTCGAAGGCGCTCTCAAGCTCAAGGAAATCTCCTACATCCATGCCGAAGCCTATCCGGCCGGCGAACTCAAGCACGGCCCCCTGGCCCTGGTGGACGCGGACATGCCCGTCATCGCCGTGGCGCCCAACGACATGCTGCTGGAGAAGCTCAAGTCCAACCTGCAGGAAGTGAAGGCCCGCGGCGGCGAGCTCTACGTCTTCGCCGACGCCGACTCGGAAGTGCCCGAGTCGGAAGGTATCCACATCCTGCGCCTGCCCGAGCACTACGGCGTGCTGTCGCCGGTGCTCCACGTGGTGCCCCTGCAGTTGCTGGCCTACCATGCGGCGCTGGTGAAGGGCACCGACGTGGACAAGCCGCGCAATCTGGCGAAGTCGGTGACGGTAGAGTAGGCGGCCCCCGATGGACATCGCGCGCATCGCCCTTTCCCGTCACACCTGCAAGGCCTACGACCCGAACCGCAGGATTCCCGCCGAGCAGATCGAGCAGCTCAAGACCCTGCTCCGCTACGCGCCCTCGTCCGTCAATTCCCAGCCCTGGCATTTCGTGATCGCGGCGACGGACGAAGCCAAGCAACGCATCGCCAAGGCGACGACGCAGCCGCCCTACGCGTCCAATGCGCCGAAAATCCTGAATGCCTCCCACGTGGTGGTCCTTTGCGCCCGCACCTCGATGGACGACGCCCACCTGGCCGCGCTGCTGCAGCTCGAAGAGGAGGCGGGACGCCTGCCGACGCCGGAGGGCAAGGAGATGCAGCACAAGGGGCGCAGCTTCTACGTGAACCTGCATCGCTTCGACATCCGGGATACCCAGGACTGGATGGAGAAGCAGGTCTATCTGGCGCTGGGCTCCCTGCTGCTGGGGGCGGCGACCCTGGGCATCGACGCGACGCCCATCGAGGGCTTCGATCCGCGCATCCTCAACGAGGAACTCGGCCTGTGCGCCAGGGGGCTGACCAGCGTCGTCGTCGCGGCCCTCGGCTATCGGAGCGGCGAGGATTTCAACGCCAAGCTGCCCAAGGCGCGCCTGCCCGTCGAGACGGTGATTTCCGAAATCTAGGGTCTGTTCGTATTCAGCCGGCGCGCTGCGTTGCGGCCCAATGGGGCTGGCCGCGCGGAGCGAGATGAAGGCAATGGCCATTTCCTTGCCGCATCCCCGGACGGCCAGCCTTCCGGGGCGCCGCTGGGTATAATTCCCGCGTTCCTGCCGGCAGGTACCGCTTCCGTGTTCGGAGGCCTTCTGCGCAGGCTTTCCTCCCATCGGCGCGGCTCCGAATCCAGCCCCGCCGGCCCCGCGGTCCCTGGAAGGCGCGGCAGCATCCGATAGTTCCGACAGACAGGATGACCGTCATCCTTCACGAAGACGCGACATGACGAACGACGAAGGCTTATTGCGTACCCTGCTGGCGAGCACGCGCGAAACGGTCCTGGTGACCGACGGCGAAGGCCGCATCGTCCTCGTCAGCAACGGATTTGCCGAGACCACCGGTCTGCCGGCCGAGGACCTCGCGGGGGCGCCCATCGAGCGGCTCGGCCGGGTGGACGGCCTGCCGGCGGCGGCAGACCTGGTGCGCGGGGCGTTGCAGGACGGGGCGTCGCGCATCGGCCCCGTCGCCTTGCCCGGCCTGGCGGGTCCGTGGGAGCTGGCCGCCAGCCCCGTCGCCCGGGATGGCCGGGCCCAGGCCTGCCTGGCGGTGCTGCGTACGGCGGAGAGCGGCAGCGCCCGCCGCGAGGGCTTCGACGCCCTGACCGGCCTGCCCAACCGCCATCTCTTCGGCGACCGCGTCGAGCAGGCCCTGCACAACGCCCGCCGCTCGGGCAAGTCGGTGGCCGTCATGCTGATCGGCATCGACCGCTTCAGCGACATCAACGACGTCCTCGGCCGCCAGGACGGCGACCGGGTCCTCGTTGGCGTCACCGAGCGCCTGCGCCAGTGCGTGCGCACCAGCGACACCGTGGCGCGCCTCGAAAGCGACCGTTTCGCCTTCGTCATGCAGATCAGCGCCATCGACGACAGCGTGCTGCTGACGGAAAAGGTCCTGCGCGCCTTCGAGCAGCCCGTCTCCCTCGGCGAGCAGCGCGACGTGGCGGTGACCGGCTCGGTCGGCGTCAGTATCTTCCCCGCCGACGGCGAGACGACAGACGAGCTCATCCGGAATGCCGCCGTGGCCCTGCACCACGCCCAGCAGGGCGGTCGCCACCGCTCCCAGTTTTTCTCCGGCGAAATGAATGCCCGCGCCCGCCACCGGCTGGAAGTGGAAAGCGGCATCCGCCGCGGCCTGGCGAACCGGGAATTCCTCGTCTATTACCAGCCGAAGGTGGATGTGAACAGCCGCCGCGTCGCCGGCATGGAAGCCCTGGTGCGCTGGCGCGACCCGCAGCGCGGCCTGGTGGCGCCGGGCGAGTTCATCCCCGTCGCCGAGGAGAGCGGCCTCATCGAGCAGATCGGCCAGTGGGTGCTGGAGGAGACCTGCGCCCAGAACCGCCGCTGGCAGGACGAGGGCCTGCCGCCGGTGCGCGCCTCGGTGAACGTGTCGGCGCGCCAGTTCCGCAACCGCAACTTTGTCGCCATCGTGGAGGAGGTCCTGGCACGCACGGGGCTGGCGCCACGCTGGCTGGAACTGGAGATCACCGAGAGCATGCTGATGGGCGACATCGGCGCCATCGTCGCGCGCATGGAGGACCTGCGCCGCGTCGGCGTCTCCCTCTCCATCGACGATTTCGGCACCGGCTATTCGAGCCTCAGCTATCTGAGCCGCTTCCCCATCACCACACTGAAGATCGACCGCGCCTTCATCACCGACGTGCAGTCGAATCCCCACACCGCCGAGATCGCCCGCGCCATCATCGGCCTGTCCCGCGGCCTCAACCTGGAGGTGGTGGCCGAGGGCGCCGAGGTGAAGGAGCAGGTGGAGTTCCTTCAGGCCCACGGCTGCGAACTGGTGCAGGGCTTCTACTACAGCCGGCCCCTGCCGGCGGAGGAGTTCGCCGCCATGCTGCGGGACGGTCCGCGGCCCGCCTGACGCCGTCCTCAGCCGGCCCGGTCGCCGCTGCCGGCGGTGCCATCGGCGGCCGGTGCGTCTTCCCCCTGCGTGCTCAGCCACCAGAGCCGCGCCCGCTCGCGGCGCCACGGATGGGCTGCCGCGATGGCTTCGAGTTCGCCGGCAAAGCGGTCGGTATCCGCCGGACGGAGCGCCACGTCCTTGGCCAGGGCGGCGGCGATCAGGTGGACGAGGGCGGCCGGCACCGGGAAGATGGAATGGGCTGCCACGTCGGGCGCCGCCACGTGCATGACCTGCTGGGCCAGGTCGGCATCGCGGGCCGACTCGAAGGGCTTGCGCCCGGTCAGCAGGTAGAAGCCGATGCAGCCGATGCCGTAGATGTCGCTACGCCGATCCACGGCGGCCGGGTCCAGCAGGCGCTCGGGGGCCATGAAGGCCGGCGTGCCGAGAACGCGCACGTCCCGCGTCAGGTCGCGGGAGGCGTCGCTCCCCATATCCTTGATGAGCCCGAAGTCCAGCAGCTTGACGAGGTCGTAATCGCCATGGGCCGCATAGGCGACGATGTTGTCGGGCTTGATGTCCCGGTGCAGCAACTGGTTGCGGTGCAGCTCGCCGACGGCGGCGCACAGCTGTTGCAGGATGCGGACGGTGCGCGCGGGCGGCACCGGGCCGTACTCCTCCACCCACTGGGTCAGGGTGAGGCCGCGGATGTACTCCATGGCGTAGTAGAAGCCGCCGTCCGGCGTCCGGCCATGATCGAACACCGTGACGATGTTCGGGTGGGACAAGCGGCTTGCCAGGCGCGCCTCCCGGTCGAAGCGCGCCGAAAGCTCCTCGGTCATGGCGTGGCGCCGCAGGCGCTTGAGAGCCACCCAGCGGCCCAGGTCCCGGTGGCGCGCCAGATACACCTTCGCCATGGCGCCTTCGCCGATGAGGCGATCGAGTTCGTAGGGGCCGCAGGTCCTTGCGTCGGTGGGCCGGAGCAGGCGCCTGAGCGACAGGCCGTTGCGCGCCAGCCAGGGATAGGCGCCTGCCGCCAGCAGCGCGAAGGCGACGAACAGGCCGTCGATCCAGCGCAGCGGCTGGGCGAAGCGGGCGTGGGGCCGTTCGGCGACGATGCCGATGCGTTGGCGCGGCAGCCAGCGCCAGACGCCGACGACCAGGACCTGCCGGTTGTCGGCGTAAGGCTCGAACAGCATGCCCTGGGCCGGGGCGCTGGCGTCCAGGCCGGCTAGCGCACTGCGGACGATGGCGGGGGCTTCGCCGCCCGCCGGCGTGTCGTCGATGGCCACGGTGCGGCCGTCGGCGCCGAAGAAATAGATGTGGCGGTGGTTCTCGTCCTCTGCCCGTGCCAGGGCCCTGACGAATTCCGGGTTGGCGGCGACGGCGTGGGCCAGCAGCGTCTCTCCCGCCAGGTCTGCGGCGGCCGATTGCTCCAGGCTGACGGCGGCCAGGTCGACGATGGTCTGCAGGTCCCGCTGGGCGGCGATGGTCAGGCGCTCGGTCACGGCCGCCCGCAGGGACAGCCATACGGTTGCCGCCAGCAGGATTGCGGCTGCGAGCGACAGGAGGCCGGGAAGACGGCTGCCGTTCCGGGGCGGGGAACGGTCCGTGGGGGCGGGAACGGTGGACGTGGCGATGGCAACCTGCAATCGGAAGGGCGACAGGCCCGGGTCTCGATGGCGCTATGGTATCCCCATCGCGGGGATTCGCGCCGGCGGGACCGGCGCACGGAACAGACTGCCGCCGATGCCACCGCTTGCGCATCGGTGCAGCAGCGTGCGAATGGAGGGCGCCCCCCGGCACCGCTGCGGTGCCGGGGGTGGGGAGCTCAGGCCTTGGCGGCTTCCTTCTTGAGTTCCATGATGGCGGTGACCGTCTCCTTCGACGCATTGGCGAAGGGGCCGCCGAGGGAAGTCTTGGCGCCGGCCTTGTCGCCGCCCTCGACCTTTTTCACCACGTCGGCGGCGCAGACGTGGAAGTTGGCGTGCTTCTTCACCAGGTCCTGATAATGGGGCAGGGTCTTGTACTTGACACCGTCGCCGTAGATCCATTTGCCGAGATCGCACAGGTTGTCCTTGCAGACCGTGGCGCTCTGGAGTTTCTCTGCGCTGGTGCCGTCGATGAACTGGGTCAGGCGGACCTTCCACTTGATGTGGGCCGCGATGGCGTCGTCGAAATTCATGGTGCTCCTCCTTGTGAATGTTATTTACGCTGGCACTACGTCTTGAATCGCCCCACTAGATTACCAAGGTTGCGGGCAAGGTCGTCGATATGTTGTATGGTCCGGGCGGTTTCCTGGAAGGCGTTGCTGTTCTCCTCGGACAGGCGGGCGATGCTTTCCACCTTGTGGGCGTTCTCGCTGTTGGACTGGGCCTGTTCCTTCAGGGATGAGGCGATCTCGCTGACGGCGCCGACCACCTGCTCGACGCCGGAGCGGATCTGGTTGATCGCTTCGCCGGCCTGGTGGGCCAGCTCGGCCCCGGCGCCGACGCGCCGCACGCCCCCCTCCATGCTCTGGATCGCCAGGCGCGTGCCGGTCTGGATCTTCTCGATCATGGCGGTGATTTCCTGGGTCGAGTTGCTGGTGCGCTCGGCCAGCTTGCGCACCTCGTCGGCCACCACCGCGAAGCCGCGGCCCTGCTCGCCGGCCCGCGCCGCCTCGATGGCGGCGTTCAGCGCCAGCAGATTGGTCTGGTCGGCGATCTCCTTGATGACGTTCACGATCTGGGAGATCTGGTCCGACTGCTGGCCCAGGTCCTGGATGATGCGCGACGACTCCTGCACGGTGTCCGAGATGCGGCCCATCTCCGTGGCGGCGGCGTGGATGACCTCGCCGCCGCGGGCCGAATGGTCGTTGGAGTCGACGGACACCTGCTGCACCGATTCGGCCTGGCTGGCGAGACCGTCCAGTGTGTAGGTGAGGATCTCCACCTGGGTCGCCATGGAGTAGGCCTCCTGGCTCTGGACCTGGGAGTTGGCGGCGACGCGGTCCGACACGCCGGCCAGGCTGGTGGCCGTGGCGAGCAGCTGCTCGGTGCTGGACTTCACCTCGACGATGATGGCCTGCAGCTTGTCCATGAAGCCGTTGAAGGCATGGGCGACGGCGCCGATCTCGTCCTCGCCGCGCACGGCCAGGCGCCGGGTCAGGTCGCCTTCCCCCTGGCCGATCTCGGTGAGGCCGCCGGTCACTTCCTGCAGGGGCTTGCAGACCCAGTGCCGCACCGCGTAGTAGATGAAGGCGATCACCGGCACCATGAGGGCGAGGGCCGCCAGCAGCAGCCCGAAGCGGAAATCCCGCACCGAGGCGTTCACCTTGTCGAGGGCGATGCGCATGCTGACGACGCCCAGGGAGGTGCCTTCCGGCACCTGGTGGCAGGTCAGGCAATCCTTGCCCAGGTAGTTCTTCTGCGCCAGGATGGGAATCACGGCGCGCAGGCTCTCGCCGCCCTTGTCCTCGACGACGGCGAAGTGGGCGGTCTTGGACTGCATCACCTGCTGTTCGACGGCGTCGGTGCGGCCCTCCTCGGCAGCGCCGGGACCGAACTGGGCGGCGACGGCCTCGCTGCGGATGACCCGCAGTTCGCGCACCTCGTCGGACTGGCGGACCTGGTCGAGATAGACGCCGCGCTGGGCGATGGTGCCGGTGATCATCATGCCCGTGAGGCTGGACATGGTCATCAGGTGCACGCTGCGGGAGAAGTCCTGGGCCTGGCGGATGGCGGTGTCGCGCTGCTTGACCGTGGTCCAGGCGACGAGGCCGGCACCGGCGATGACGAGGATCAGGGAAATGCCGACGACGAGGCGTGCCCAGACCTTGAGGTTGCGCAACTGCAGCATGGTTTCGATGTCTCCTCCGGCACCGGGGAATCGGCGCTCAGCCGGGCTTGGGGTTGGCCCTGACGATATTTCTTCTGTTTTTCGTAATTTGCCAAGAATCTCGGGCTTTAGTCAGAGAACTTGCTGATGGAATCAGCAGGGCACCTAATCCCGTCGGTCGTCCCCGGCGTAGAATGGCCCGCAGGCAGCTACGCCCTCCGCGGGCCCTAGGCCGGGCGGCGCCCAGAAGCTGCGACGCATCCAGCAACGAAGGGGAGATTGCAATGCCGAAATACGAAACCTCAGCCATCCGCGCCGTCGCCCTCGTCGGCCATGGCGGCGCCGGCAAGACCACCCTGGCGGAGGCCCTGCTGCACAAGGCCGGCGTCATCCAGGCTAAGGGCAGCGTCGAGAAGGGCAACACCGTCTGCGACTTCGACGCCCAGGAAAAGGCAGCCGGCCATTCGCTGAATTCCGCCCTCGTCAATTTCGCCGCCGAGGGCATACATGTCCATCTCGTCGACACCCCCGGCTATCCCGATTTCGCCGGCCAGGCCATTTCCGCCCTAGCGGGCGTCGATACCGCCCTGGTGATGATCAACGCCCAGACCGGCGTCGAACTCATGACCGAGCGCATGATGAAATGGGCCAAGGATCGTGGCCTCTGCCGCATGATCGTCATCAACAAGATCGACGCCGAGAACCTGGACCTGCCCGGCCTCGTCGCCGACATCCGCGAGCGCTTCGGCCGCGAGTGCATGTTCCTCGACCTGCCGGCCCACGACCGCCGCGACGTGGTCGAGGTGCTGGCGCACGACGCTGGCGACGCCGACCTCGACTCCGTCGCCCACGCCCACCGGGAACTCATCGACCAGCTCGTCGAGGAGGACGAGGACCTGATGGCCCGCTACCTGGAGGACGGCCAGGACCCGACGCCCGCCGAGCTCCATGCCGCCTTCGAGAAGGCCATGCGCGAAGGCCATCTGGTGCCCATCCTGTTCGTCTCCGCCAAGACCGGCGCCGGTATCGACGAACTGCTGCACGTGCTGGCGACCCTCGCCCCCAACCCGGCCGAAGGCAATCCGCCGCCCTTCTATCGGGGCGAGCCGGGCGGTGCGAGCGAGGAGTTCCGCAGCGAGCCCGACGGGAAGAAGCACGTGCTCGCCCACGTCTTCAAGATGGTGGCCGATCCCTACATGGGCAAGGTGGGCATCTTCCGCGTCCATCAGGGCACCCTGCGCAAGGATTCCCAGCTTTTCGTCGGCGACGGCAAGAAGCCCTTCAAGGCCGGCCATCTCTACCAGCTCCAGGGCAAGGACTACGTGGAGGTGGACGAACTGGTGCCCGGCGACCTGGGCGCCATCGCCAAGGTGGAGGAGATCGAGTTCGACGCCGTGCTGCACGACTCCCACGACGAGGACCACATCCACCTCAAGCCCCTGGAGTTTCCCAAGCCCATGCAGGGCCTGGCCGTCGAGACGAAGAAGAAGGGCGACGAGCAGCGCCTGTTCGACATCCTGCACAAGCTGGAGCTGGAGGACCCCTGCTTCCGCATGGAGCGCCACCCGACCACCCACGAGACCGTGATCCAGGGCCTGGGCGAGATGCACCTGCGCTACAAGCTGGAGAAGATGGCGACCCAGTACAAGATGGAGCTGGACACCAAGCCGCCGCGCATCCCCTACCGGGAGACCGTGACGGCCAACGCGGAGGGCCACTGCCGCCACAAGAAGCAGTCGGGCGGCGCCGGCCAGTTCGGCGAGGTGTACCTGAAGATCGAGCCCCTGGAACGGGGCGCCGGCTTCGAGTTCGTGGACCACGTGAAGGGCGGCGTCATCCCCGGCGTCTTCATGCCCGCCGTGGAGAAGGGCGTGCACCTGGCCCTGGCGGACGGCGTCATCGCCGGCTATCCGGTGGAGGACCTGCGCGTCATCGTCTACGACGGCAAGACCCATCCGGTGGACGGCAAGGAAGTGGCCTTCGTCACCGCGGGCCGCAAGGCCACCATCGCCGCCATCCAGGCCGCCGCCCCCATCGTGCTGGAGCCCATCGTCGCCATCGAGGTCATCGCGCCGGAAGCCGCCATGGGCGACCTGGCCGGCGACCTCTCGTCGCGGCGCGGCCACGTCACCGGCACCACGCCGCGCGGCTTCGGCGGCATGGCCATCGCCGGCGAGGTGCCCCTGGCGGAGATCGGCGACTATGCCTCGCGCCTCAAGTCGCTGACCGGCGGCCAGGGCAGCTACAGCATCGAGTTCGCGCGCTACGCCCAGGTGCCGCCGCAGACCCAGCAGAAGCTGGCCTCCCAGTACAAGATCCGCGAAGACGAGGAGTGACCCCGGCGGGGCCGGCAAGTGCCGGCCCCGCCGCTCCTGGAGCATGTCCCCGATGTACGTTCCCAGCCATTTCGCCGAGTCGCGTCCCGAGGTCCTCGAAGCCCTGATGCGCGACCATCCCCTCGCCACCCTGGTCACGTACGGCGCCGGCGGCCTCGACGCCAACCACGTGCCCCTGTACTTCGTCCCCCGACCGGGAACCGCCGGCGTGCTGCGGGGACACCTGGCGCGGGCCAATCCCCTGGGGTGCGAGATCGGCGCCGGCATGGACGCCCTGGCGGTCTTTCGCGGCCCGGAGGCCTACGTTACGCCCGACTGGTATCCCACCAAGCGCGAGCACGGCAAGGCCGTGCCCACCTGGAACTACGCCGTGGTGCACGCCCACGGCAGCCTGCGCGTCATGGACGATCCCGCCTGGCTGCGGGCCCAGGTGGAGGAACTCACCGCCCGCCAGGAAACGGCCTTCCCCCATCCCTGGGCCGTGACCGACGCCCCGGCCGACTACATCGACAAGATGCTCGCCGCCGTGGTCGGCATCGAGCTGACCGTCACCCGTCTCGTCGGCAAATGGAAGACCAGCCAGAACCAGCCGCCGGCCAACCGGGCCGGCGTGGTCGCGGGCCTCGGCGCCCACGGGCCGGAGGGCGCCGCCATGGCCGCCCTGGTGGCCGGCCTGCCGGACGAGCGCTGAGGGAAGCGACGATGGAACCAAGCCGGCGCATTGCGGTCCCACCGGGCATCTGCCTATAATCGGCCCGCCATGCGCTCCCCCGCCGCCCGCTTCCTGCTGATCCTCGCCGCCCTGTGGCTGCCGCTCCAGGCCGTCGCGGGCATCGCCATGGACATCGGCGCCAAGGCCCAGGCGGCGGCCATGGACGGCGCCGGCATGGGCGAGCATTGCGCCTTCCACGACCCGGCTCCCGAGCCGGCCGCCGGCGATGGCCCGTGCGACGACTGCGGCGTCTGCCACCTGGCCGGCGCCGGTTACGTCCCGGTGGCGGAAATTCGGGCCGGCGCCCTGCCGGCGATCCGCAGCTTCGCGGCGAACGGGCCCCTGCCGGTGCCCAGCCGTAGTCCCGAGCCTCCCCAGCACCCTCCCAAACGCAGCGCCTGATCGCCGGGACCTCGTCCCCAGGTCCGGACAGGCACGGCCTGTCCGTCGCTTCGTGATTTCGCTCGGGAGTTCTCTCCATGAAACGCTTCATCGCTGGCGTCGCCGCAGGCGGCGCCCTGTTCTGCCTCCTTCCTTCCGCCGTCGCTGCCGGCCATGACCACGGCGCCGCCGCCGGTGCCGACACCCCCCTGGCGGAAGGTACCGTCAAGCGCATCGACAAGGCCGCCGGCCTCGTGACCCTGGCCCACGGCCCCATCGCCAACCTGCAGATGCCGGGCATGACCATGCCCTTCCGCGTCGCCGACCCGGCCTGGCTCGGCCGCCTCAAGGCCGGCGACAGGCTGCGCTTCCGTGCCGAGGAGAAGGACGGCGGCCTCGTCATCGTCCGCATCGAGGTGGCGAAATGAGCGCCGGCAGCGGTATCCGGCGCACGCTGGCGGCCGTCGTCCTGGCCGCTGCGGCTGCCGGTGCGCTGGCCGCCGGCGATGTCGTCACAGTCTACAAGAGCCCCAGTTGCGGCTGCTGCGGCGCCTGGGTCGACTACCTGCGCCAGAACGGCTTCACGGTGAGCGTGCGCGACGTCGATGACGTGAACGCCGCTCGCCGTTTTACCGGCATGCCCCAGCGCTACGGCTCCTGCCATACGGCGACGGTCGGCGGCTATGCCGTCGAAGGCCACGTGCCCGCCGCGGACGTGCGGCGTCTGCTGGCCGAGCGCCCGAAGGCGATCGGTATCGCGGTGCCTGCCATGCCGCCGGGTTCCCCCGGCATGCCGAGTCCGAAGCCGGTTGCCTTCGACACGCTGCTGGTGCGGTCGGACGGCGTCCACGACATCTACGCGCGGCATTGAGGCCGGCGGCGACCGTGACGGTCCCGTACCTATCGCAGGAGAATCCCATGAATCCCATTCCAAGGATGCTGGCCGCTGCGCTGGCGTCGGCCTGTCTGGCGGCGGGCTTGGCCCGCGCCGGGGAGCCGCTGGGCGCCAGCATCGACGGCCTGCTGGCCCATGCCCGCGCCAACAGTTCCGAGTTCGCGGCCCAGCGCTTCGAAGCGGAAGCGGCTGCCGAGCGGGTGATCCCGGCTGGCGCCCTCGCCGATCCGACCCTGCGCACGGAGCTGCGCAACGTCACCAACGAGGGGCGGGACGCCAGCCCCAACCTGTTGCCGCCGCGCATCGGCAGCACCAAATACACGGTGATCCAGCCCGTGCCCTTCTGGGGCAAGCGGGACCTGAAACGCGAGGCGGCGGAAGCGGCGGCCGAAGAGGCCCAGGGCCGCGCCGCCGGCAACTGGGCCGACATCGCGGCACGGATCAAGATCGCCTACGTCCAGTATTACCAGGTCGCCCGCACCCAGCGCTATGCGCGGGAGGTGCTCGAACTGGTGGATCACCTGGGCGCCGTCGCCCGTGCCCGTTATGCGGGGGGGCTGGTGCCCCAGCAGGACGCCATCCGTGCAGAGGTGGAGACGACGGCCATGAAGAGCGAGCTGATCGCCCTGGAGACCGCACGCCACCACGCCATGATCCGCATCAACGCGCTGCTGGCGCGGCCCTCGACGGCCCCCCTGGCCGAACCGGAGCGCCTGCGGCCCCTGCCGGCGCCGGCCCGGCTCGACTTCGCCGCCCTCGAACAGCAGGCGCGGGCGCGCAATCCCCAGTTGTTCGCCGAGGAGGCGCGCATCCGCGCCGCCGAGAAGACCCGGGAGCTGGTCTACCGCAACCGCTTTCCCGACTTCGCCCTCGGCGTCTCGCCCATCCAGACGCGCAATCGGGTCGGCGAGTGGGAGCTGATGGTGGAGATGAACATCCCCCTGCAGCAGGAGAGCCGCCGCAGCCAGGAGCGGGAGGCGGAGAAGAACCTGGAGGCGGCGCGGGCGCGGCGGGATTCCACCGCCAACCTGGCCCTGGCCGAGCTGTCCGAAGGACTGGCGACGCTGGAGTCGGCGCGCCGCATCGAAATGCTGACCAGGACCAGTCTGCTGCCCCAGGCCGAGCTCACCTTCGAGGCGGCGCTGGCGGGCTACGAGACCGGCAAGGTGGATTTCGCCACCGTCCTCGACGCCCAGCGCCAGATCCGCCGCGCCAAGCAGGAGCTCATCCGCAGCCAGGCCGAGCAGCAGACCCGCCTGGCGGAAATCGAACGCATCGTGGGAGAAGACCTATGAGACAGGGCATGCAGATCGCGGGCGTCGTCGTCGCCCTGGCGGGGGCCGGCGCCGCCGGCTACTGGTTCGGCGGACGCGGTGCCGCACCCGCCGCCGCAACGACAGCTGCCGCGGCGCCGGCGTCCCAGGAGGCGGCCGGCCAGCGCAAGCTCCTCTATTACCGCAACCCCATGGGCCTGCCCGATACCTCGCCGGTACCGAAAAAGGACTCCATGGGCATGGACTACATCCCCGTCTATGAAGGCGAGGAAGACGACAGCGGCGGCCTGCGCATCAGCGCCGCAAAGGTGCAGAAGCTCGGCGTCCGCACCGAGCCCGCCGCCCTGCGGGAGCTGGGCCAGGCCGTGCGCGCCGCCGGTCGCGTCGAGATCGACGAGCGCCGCATCCACGCCGTGGCCCCCAAGTTCGAGGGCTGGGTCGAGCGCCTCCACGTGAATGCCACCGGCCAGCCCGTGGGCCGCGGCCAGCCCCTGTTCGAGGTGTACAGCCCCGAGCTGGTGTCGGCCCAGCGCGAGTACGCCGTCGCGGCGCGGGGCCTCGCCTCCCTCAAGGAGGCGCCCGCCGAATCCCAGGCCGCCATGCGCCAGCTCGCCGACGCGAGCCTGCAGCGCCTGCGCAACTGGGACATTTCCGACGAGCAGATCGGTGCCCTGGCGGCCGGCGGCGAGCCGCGCCGCACCCTGAGCTTCCGTTCGCCGGCCGGCGGCGTGGTGCTGGAGAAGAAGGCCCTGGCCGGCATGCGCTTCGGCCCCGGCGAAGCCCTCTACCAGATCGCCGACATCTCGGCCGTATGGGTAATGGCCGAGGTGTTCGAGCGTGACATCGCGACGATCCGCACCGGACAAAAGGTGCGCGTCACCCTCAACGCCTACCCGGACAAGGTCTTCGAGGGGCGCGTCGGCTACGTCTATCCGACCCTCAAGGCCGAGACGCGCACGGTGCCCGTGCGGGTGGAACTGGCCAATCCGGGCGGCCTGCTGAAGCCGGCCATGTACGCCAGCGTGGACTTCGCCACGGGCCGCGGCGCCCGCGTGGTGGCGGTACCCGTAGGCGCCGTCATCGACAGCGGCAAGCGCCAGGTGGTGTTCGTGCAGACGGGCGAGGGCCGCTTCGAGCCCCGCGAGGTGAAGCTCGGCGCCCGCGGCGAGGATTACGTGGAAGTGCGCGAAGGCGTGGCAGAGGGCGAATCGGTGGTGGTGGCCGCCAACTTCCTCATCGACGCCGAGAGCAACCTGCGCTCCGCCCTTGGCGGCTTCGGCGACGGCGGGGCGGCGAAGCCCGCCGGCCATCGCGCCGACGGCACATTGGATGCCGTCAATGCCGACGGCAGCGTCACGGTTCGCCACGGCCCCGTCGCCAGTCTCAAGTGGCCCGCCATGACCATGGACTTTGTCCTCGCCAATCCGTCCCTGGTGGCGTCGTTGAAGCCGGGGACGCCCATCGTCTTCGAGTTCGTCGAACGCAAGCCAGGCGAGTGGGTGATCACGAAGGTCGATGCGGGCCACGGGGGACACTGAAATGAAACACCTCCACTCATCGGCTGTGGTGCGCGCTCGGGCCGGCGGGGTGCCCTGCCCCGCTCCATGTCCCCCGTCGCCGGCCTGTGGCCGGCTCCTCCTCCTTTACTTACGCGGAGCAGGGCACCCCACCGGCCCGAGCGGATGCCGCCGTGGGGGTTCGGCCATTTCAAACCACCGACGTTCCCAGCCGAGGATGGCGGGTATCCAACTCCCGGAAGTAAAGGAGGAGGGCCGGTGCTCTTTCGGCCCGGAGGACATGGAGGGAGTTGGATACCCGCCGTCCTTGGCGCGCGCCCAATACCCCGTTTCATGCGCCGCAACACCCGGTTTGATTGGGTGCGGAAAGCGCACAGCGTCCTGGAGCCACTGACATGTTGAATGCCCTCATCGGCTGGTCGGCCCGCAACCGCTTCATCGTCCTGCTGGGAACCCTGGCCATCGTGCTGGCCGGCATCCACGCCGTCTGGAAGACTCCCCTCGATGCCTTGCCGGACCTGTCGGACGTGCAGGTCATCGTCTACACGGAATATCCGGGCCAGGCGCCCCAGGTGGTGGAGGATCAGGTCACCTACCCCCTGACGACGGCGCTGCTGGCCGTACCAAAATCCAAGGTGGTGCGCGGCTTCTCCTTCTTCGGCGCTTCCTTCGTCTATGTGATCTTCGAGGACGGCACCGATATCTACTGGGCCCGCTCGCGGGTGCTCGAATACCTGAACGGCGCCGCCGGCCGGCTGCCCCAGGGCGTGACGCCGGGGCTGGGGCCCGACGCCAGCGGCGTCGGCTGGGTCTACCAGTACGCGGTGGTGGCGAAGAACAAGACCCTGGCGGAGCTGCGCACCCTGCAGGACTGGTATCTGCGCTACCAGCTCACCAAGGCCCAGGGCGTCGCCGAGGTGGCCGGCATCGGCGGCTTCGTGCGCCAGTACCAGGTGGTCGTCGATCCCGTGAAGCTGCGGTCCTACGGCATTCCGCTGGCCCAGGTGAGCAAGGCCATCCGCGAGTCCAACCGGGACGTGGGTGGGCGTGTCGTCGAAATGGCCGAGACCGAGTACATGGTGCGGGGCCGCGGCTATCTGCGCGGCGTCCGCGACATCGAGAACCTGGTGCTGAAGGCCGACCGGGGCACGCCGGTGCTGCTGCGGGACGTGGCCCGCGTGGAGCTGGGTCCCGACGAGCGGCGCGGCATCGCCGAGCTCGACGGCGAGGGCGAGGTGGTATCCGGCATCGTCGTCGCGCGCCACGGCCAGAACGCCCTTGATGTCATCGACAACGTGAAGGCCAAGCTTCAGGAATTGGCGGCGGGTCTGCCCGAGGGCGTCAGCATTCAGACGGTCTATGACCGCTCCGAGCTCATCAAGCGGGCCGTCGACACGCTGAAGAGCACCCTGCTGGAGGAAAGCCTCATCGTCGCCGCCGTCTGCGTACTGTTCCTGCTCCATGTGCGCAGCGCCCTGGTGGCCATCCTCATGCTGCCCGTGGGCGTGCTGGTGGCCTTCATCGCCATGCGCGCCATGGGGCTCAACGCCAGCATCATGAGCCTGGGCGGCATCGCCATCGCCATCGGCGCCATGGTGGATGCGGCCATCGTCATGATCGAGAACGCCCACAAGCACATCGAACGGTTGCCGGCGGGCCATACCCAGGCAGAGCGCGCCGAGGCGTTGGTCGCGGCATGCAGGGAAGTGGGGCCGGCGCTGTTCTTTTCGCTGCTCATCATCACGGTCTCCTTCCTGCCGGTATTCACGCTGGAAGCCCAGGAGGGCCGGCTATTCGCGCCCCTCGCCTACACCAAGACCTTCGCCATGGCCGGCGCGGCGCTGCTCTCCGTGACGCTGGTGCCGGTGCTGATGCTGCTGTTCGTGCGGGGCAGCATCGTGCCGGAGGCGCGGAACCCGGTGAACCGCGTCCTCATCGCCCTCTACCGGCCGGTGATCGCCGCCGTGATGCGTTGGAAGAAGACCACGGTGGCGGCGGCCGTCCTTGCCCTGGCCCTGTCCCTGTGGCCGGCGGCCCGGCTCGGCAGCGAGTTCATGCCCACCCTCAACGAGGGCACCCTGTTCTACATGCCCACCTCCCTGCCGGCCATGTCGGTGACCAAGGCGGCGGAACTCCTGCAGACCCAGGACAAGATCATCAAGAGCTTCCCCGAGGTCGCCGCGGTCATCGGTAAGGCCGGCCGCGCCCAGACGGCCACGGACCCGGCCCCCGTGGAGATGTTCGAAACCGTCATCAACCTGAAGCCGGAATCGGAATGGCGGGCCGGCATGACGGTGGACAAACTGGTGGCCGAGATGGACGCCGCCCTCCAGTTCCCCGGCGTCGCCAACTCCTGGACCATGCCCATCAAGGCGCGCATCGACATGCTGTCCACCGGCATCCGCACGCCCGTGGGCATCAAGGTCTTCGGCCGCGACCTGGCCGAGATGGAGGCCCTGGCGCGGGAAATCGAGACCGTGGTGAAGGCCGTGCCCGGCACCCGCTCCGCCTACGCCGAACGCATCACCGGCGGCTACTACCTGGACATCGAGCCGGACCGGGAGGCCCTGGCCCGCTACGGCATCCTCGTCGGCGACCTGCAGGAAGTGGTGGCCACGGCCCTCGGCGGCGAATCGGTGACGACCATGGTGGCGGGCCGCGAGCGCTACGGCGTCGGCGTGCGCTACCCGCGCGAGCTGCGCGACGACCCCCACAAGATCGCCGCCCACGTGTTGGTGCCGACCATGGGCGAGATGGGCCAGGCCCCCGCCATGGTGCCCCTGGGCCAGGTGGCCAAGGTCTCCATCGTCAAGGGGGCGCCGGCCATCCGTACCGAGAACGCCTTGCTGTCGGCCTACATCTTCGTGGACATCGCCGACGGCGACATCGGCTCCTACGTGGCGGCGGCGCGCCAGGCGGTGGCCGAGCAGGTGAAGTTCCCGCCCGGCAGCTACGCCACCTGGAGCGGCCAGTTCGAGTACATGGAACGGGCGGCGGCACGCATGAAGATCGTCGTGCCCCTGACCCTGGGCATCATTCTCGTGCTGCTCTACCTCAACTTCCGCAGCCTGAGCCGCACGCTGATCGTCATGCTCTCCGTGCCTTTCGCCCTGGTGGGCGGCGTCTGGCTGCTGTGGCTGCTCGGCTACCACCTGTCGGTGGCCGTGGCCGTCGGCCTCATCGCCCTGGCCGGCGTGGCGGCGGAGACCGGCGTGGTGATGCTGATCTACCTGGACCACGCCTGGGAGGCCGTGCGCCGCCGATGCGGTGAGGAAGGGCGTCCCCCGACCGTCGCCGACCTCTATGCGGCGGTGATGGAAGGGGCGGTGGAGCGGGTGCGACCGAAGATGATGACCGTCACGGCCATCATGGCCGGCCTGCTGCCCATCATGTGGAGCAGCGGCGCCGGCTCGGAGGTGATGAGTCGCATCGCGGCGCCCATGATCGGCGGCATGATCTCCTCGACCATCCTGACCCTGGCGGTGATCCCGGCCATCTACGCGCTCCTGGAGGAGGCGAAGCTGCGGCGGCGCTAGGACAGGGTTCTAAGGCATATTACTTTCGTTGGATAACCTAGTCTTTTAGTGATATTTACAGAAGAGGCCTGCAGACGGTAAAAGGCCCCCTGCGCATCGACCCCGCGCCCATCGAAGGAAGCTGCCATGACCGAAGCCATGCTGAGCCAGGACCTCGTCCGCAATCTCGCCATCCCGCCCCGCCCGGAGATCGTGAACGTGCTGTTCGAGGAAATGAGCCGCGACGAGCCCGACCTGGCGCGCGTCGGGCAGAAGATCGCCGCCGACGTGGGCCTCGCGGCGGCCATGCTCAAGGTGGCGAACTCCGCTCTCTTCGGCGGCTCGGGCCGGGCCCGCAGCGTCTATCAGGCCATCGACCTCCTCGGCATGCGCAACGTCTCCAGCATCGCCACCGGCCTGGTGATCCGCCACAGCCTGGGCGGCGGCAAGAACGCCGCCCTGGAACGCTTCTGGGACACGGCGGAGAAGGTGGCCATGATCTGCGCCTACCTGGCCAAGGCCCTGCGCGGCATTCCGGTGGACGAGGCCTACACCCTGGGCCTGTTCCACGATTGCGGCATTCCCCTGTTGATGGAGCGCTTCCCCAACTATCGGGAGACCCTGGCCCGCGCCAACCGGGCTCCCGACCGTTCCTTCTTCAGCGTCGAGGACGAGGAGATCGGCACCAACCACGGCGCCGTCGGCTACTTCCTCGCCCGTTCCTGGTCCCTGCACGACGACCTCTGCAACGCCATCCGCTGGCACCACGAGCCCGACGTCTTCCGCGATTCCGAGGTCAGCGAGACGGTGCGCAACTACGTGGGCCTCATCCACCTGGCCCAGCACGTCCAGCATCGCCAGATGCGCAGTACGACGGACGTGGAGTGGAGCAAGTTCGTGGACGTGGTGCTCGGCCACTTCGCCCTCGGCGAGGAGGATTTCATCAATCTCGTGGATGGCGCCCAGGAGTCCCTGCTGCAGCATTGAGTCGCAGCGCCGGCGCGCCCGCCGGCCATGAGAAAATGGCCGCCCTGCCTATCCCCGGGAAACGGCCGCGATGGAAGTCGATTTCGATCCGAAGCTGGTAAGCCGCCTGGCGATTCCGCCGCGGCCCGACATCGTCGTCGTCCCGGGCGACGAAATGCGCCGGGAAGAACCCGACCTGGAGATGCACTCCAGGCCGGTTGTCGCCGACGCCTGAAGGGAACGGCGATGCGGGAAACGGTCGTCACCATGGACGACGGCGAGCCGATCCATGTGCGCCTCCTCGGCGACACCGGGCCGCCGCTGCTGCTCCTGCACGGCTGGACCGCCAGTCATCTGGAGTGGTCTCCCTTCCTGCGTCCCCTGGCGCAGCGTTGCCGCGTCGCCTGCTGGGACGCCCGCGGCCACGGCGGCCATGGGCTGCGCAGCGGCAATGCGCCGACGGCGGCGCGCATGGCCCGCGACCTGGACGCGGTGATCGACGCCCTCGGCCTGGCCGGCGCCTGCTGCGTCGGCCATTCCATGGGCGCCCTGACCCTGTGGCAATACCTGCGGGATTTCGGCAGCGCGAAAATCGGCCGCCTGTGTTTCGTGGACCAGTCGCCGAAGCTGGTCACGGACGCCGGCTGGCCCTTCGGCATCTACGGGGATTTCGACGGGGCCCGATCAGAGGCCTTCATCGGCGAGCTGCGGGCCGGTTTCGCCGAAGCGGTGCTGCGGCTTACGGCCTACGGGCTCAACGCCGAGGCCCGGGCCGGCTATCTGGCGGACAGCCCCGGCTGGCAGCGTGCCCGCGGGGCCCTCGCCGCCCTGGAGGCCGGGCCCCTGATCGCCTGTTGGCAAAGCCTGGTGGCCGCCGACTACCGGGATGTGGTGCCGGCCATCGACCGGCCCTGCCTGCTGGTCTACGGCGAGCGCAGCAATTTCTATCCCCCGGGGACGGGCGCCTGGCTGGCGCAACACATCCCCGGGGCGCGGCTGTCGATCTACCCGGGGGCCAACCATTCGCCCCACTTGTGCGACCGTCCGCGCTTCATGGAGGAATTGGCGGGCTTCGCGGCGCCCTGAGTTTTCACTTCCCGGCCAGCAGCGCCGCTAGTTCGGCGTCGAAGACCAGCACGTGCTCGCGGGTCCAGGCGGCCACCAGGGATTCCAGTCCTTGCAGGTGGCCGCCGGGATGGCCGCGCCCCAGGTCCATGACGAGCCGGTTGTAGCCGCAGACGAATTCCTGGTGATGGTCGCGGTGGCGTATCCGGTGCTTCCAGGCCGCCTCGGTGCAGGGCAGCCCGGCCAGCAAGGCCTGCTCCCGCATCACGTGGCGCAGCAGCAATTCCCGGAACCGGTGTCCGCATGCCCAGAGCTGCTCCCGGCAGGCGGCGAGCCGGTGGGCGGGACAGGCGCCGCAGCGCTCCGCCGCGGCATCGGCGCAGATCTGCGCGGCGTCCTCGATCAGGCGGGCCAGATCGGCATCGGCCGCATCGGCGAGGGGGTTCTCCTGGGGGGCATGGTCGGCCATCGCGCGCTCCGGAAAAGAGACCGTCCGCCAGGGAAGGCGGCCCGGCAGCGTAGCCCAGGAGTTCTGCGCAGGTCAATCATTCGTCATGGGGCCGGGCCGGGTGCTAGACGCGGAAACGCGACCGGTAGCGCCGCGGGCCTTCGCCGGTCCAGGCGCGGAAGGCGCGATAGAAGGCCGATGCGTCGGCGAAACCCAGGTCGGCGGCGATGGCGCCGAGGGGGCGGCCGGTCTTGGTCAGCCACTCCACTGCCAGGTCGCGGCGCAGGCCCTCGCGGATGGCGCGCAGGCTGCTGCCCTCGTCCTCCAGGCGCCGGTGCAGGGTGCGGGGGGAAAGGAACAGCTGGTCCGCGATTTCGCCGAGGGAGCGCTGGGCCGGCAGGGCGGCCCGCAGCAGGTCGCGCACGCGCTGGGCGAGGGCCCGGTCGCGACGGTAGAGCGTGGTGATGCTGGCGGGCGCGTCGGCGAGAAAGGTGCGCAGAGCCGCCTCGTCGCGCCGCACCGGCAGGGCCAGGCTGGCGGCCGGGAAGCGGGCCACGAGTTGCTGGGCGTCGAAGCTGCAGCGGGGCGCGAACACCAGTTCGTATTCGGCGGCATGGGGCGGCGGCGGATAGGGGAAGGCCACCTCGTCGAGGGCCAGGGGGCGGGCCACCAGCCAGGCGGCGAGGCCGTGGATCATGCGCAGCAGCCACTCGAAGGCGAACACCCGGCCCGGTTCTCCCACGGGCAGGTCCTGCTCCTGGCTGATGACCAGCAGGGCCGTGTCGCCCGTACGCCGGACTTCCACCTCCAGGTCGTCGAGCACCACCCGCAGGTAGCGGGCGATGCGGTCGAGGGCTTCCTCCAGATGGGCTGCCGAGAGGGCGCCGCGGCAGAGGAATTCAAAGGTGCCCCGGCGCAGGGGCCGGGAGAAGAGGCCGAAGCCTTCGTCGTCGAGGCGTTCGTTGATGAGGCGGTAGAGGGCGGCATAGCGGGCGACGGGTATCCGGGTGTCCGGATCGCCCAGGCGGGCGGTGGCAATTCCTGCATGTTCGAGCATCGCCTGGGGATTTGCTCCGGAGCGGGAAACCCCGGAAACGATGCCGTTGACGAAGCCGATGGCGACGGTGGCGGGCGCGGCAGGGCGATGGGCGATAGGGCCGGTCATCGCCAAATTATGGCAAAAGATGCAAAGTTTGCGTCATCTTCTGTTATGGCGGCCGAGGGCGGCGCTTCCTAAGATGGAAGCCTGTCACGATCTCCCGGAGCAGTTGCCATGACCGATCTCGCCGTCGCCGCCAAGCTTGGCCCCTACAAGCCCAAGCACAAGGTCCGCTTCGTCACCGCCGCATCCCTGTTCGACGGCCACGACGCCTCCATCAACATCATGCGCCGCATCCTCCAGGGCACCGGCGCCGAGGTGATCCACCTGGGCCACAACCGCTCGGTGGAGGAGATCGTGAACGCGGCCCTGCAGGAGGACGTGCAGGGCATCGCCGTGTCGTCCTACCAGGGCGGCCACGTGGAGTATTTCAAGTACATGGTGGACCTGCTCAAGTCCCGCGGCGGCGAGAACATCATGGTCTTCGGCGGCGGCGGCGGCGTCATCGTGCCGGCCGAGATCAAGGAACTCCACGACTACGGCGTCGCCCACATCTATTCGGTGGAGGACGGCCAGAAGATGGGCCTGCAGGGCATGATCAACGACATGGTGGCGCGGGCCGACGTGGACCTGACGCCCCTGGCGCCCCAGGACAGCAAGGCCCTGGAGAAGGGCGACCGCCGGGCGCTGGCCCGCGTCGTCACCGCCCTGGAGAACGGCGCCTGGCCCGAGAAGGCCAGGAAGGCGCTGGTGGAGAAGGCCGCCAAGTTGGCCGTGCCGACCCTGGGCATCACGGGCACCGGCGGCGCCGGCAAGTCCTCGCTCACCGACGAGCTGATCCGCCGCTTCCGCCTGGACCAGGACGACAGCCTCAACGTCGCCATCATTTCCATCGACCCGTCGCGCAAGCGCACCGGCGGCGCCCTGCTGGGCGACCGCATCCGCATGAACGCCATCGAGCATCCGAACATCTTCATGCGCTCCCTGGCGACGCGGGACACGGGCAGCGAGATTTCCGCCGCCCTGCCGGAAGTGGTGGCGGCCTGCAAGCTGGCGGGCTTCGATCTCGTGGTGGTCGAGACCTCGGGCATCGGCCAGGGCGACGCCGCCATCGTGCCCCATGTGGATGTCTCCATGTACGTGATGACGCCCGAGTTCGGTGCCGCCTCCCAGCTGGAGAAGATCGACATGCTCGACTTCGCCGACTTCGTCGCCATCAACAAGTTCGACCGTCGCGGCGCCAGCGACGCCCTGCGCGACGTGCGCAAGCAGTACCAGCGCAACCGGGAGCGCTTCAACGAAAAGCCCGAAGACATGCCCGTGTTCGGCACCATGGCCGCCCGTTTCAACGACGACGGCGTCACCGCCCTCTACCAGGCCCTGACGCCGGCCCTGGTGGAGCGCGGCCTCAAGCTCAAGCCGGGCAAGCTGCCGCAGGTGGCCGTGACCCATTCGTCCCCCGGCCGCGCCGTGGTGCCGGCCGAGCGCACGCGCTACCTGGCCGAGATCGCCGACACGGTGCGCGGCTACCACAAGCTGATCGGCGAGCAGTCCGTCCTCGCCCGCGAGCGCCAGTCACTGAAGACATCCAAGGCCATCTTCGAAGGCTGCGGCAAGGCCGCGCCGGCGGATTTCGACGAGCTCATCGCCTGGAAGGACGGCCAGCTCCAGCCCGCCGCCAAGAAGCTGCTGGCTCAGTGGCCGGACATGAAGAAGGCCTACGGCGGCGACGAATACGTGGTGAAGATCCGCGACAAGGAGATCCGCACCAAGCTCGTCTCCGAGTCCCTTTCCGGCACCAAGATCCGCAAGGTGGTGCTGCCCCACTTCGATGACGAGGGCGAAATCCTCAAGTTCCTCATGCGCGAGAACGTGCCGGGCTCCTTTCCCTACACCGCCGGCGTGTTCGCCTTCAAGCGCGAGAACGAGGACCCGACCCGCATGTTCGCCGGCGAGGGCGACGCCTTCCGCACCAACCGCCGCTTCAAGAAGGTCTCCGAGGGTATGCCGGCCAAGCGCCTGTCCACGGCCTTCGACTCGGTGACCCTCTACGGCTGCGACCCGGACGAGCGCCCCGACATCTACGGCAAGATCGGCAACTCGGGCGTCTCCATCGCCACCCTGGACGACCTCAAGGTGCTCTACGACGGCTTCGACCTCTGCCATCCGACCACCTCGGTGTCCATGACCATCAACGGCCCGGCGCCCATCATGCTGGCCAACTTCTTCAACGTCGCCATCGACCAGCAGGTGGACAAGTTCAAGGCCGACAACGGCCGCGACCCGACGGACGACGAATGGCAGAAGATCAAGGAATGGGTGCTCGCCAACGTGCGCGGCACCGTGCAGGCCGACATCCTCAAGGAGGACCAGGGCCAGAACACCTGCATCTTCAGCACCGAGTTCGCCCTCAAGATGATGGGCGACATCCAGGAGTACTTCGTGCACAACCAGGTGCGCAACTTCTATTCCGTGTCCATCTCCGGCTACCACATCGCCGAGGCCGGCGCGAACCCCATCTCCCAGTTGGCCTTCACGCTGGCCAACGGCTTCACCTACGTGGAGTCCTACCTGGCGCGCGGCATGCACATCGACGACTTCGCGCCCAACCTCAGCTTCTTCTTCAGCAACGGCATGGACCCGGAGTACTCGGTGATCGGCCGCGTGGCGCGCCGCATCTGGGCGGTGGCCATGAAGAACAAGTACGGCGCCAACGAACGCAGCCAGAAGCTCAAGTACCACATCCAGACCTCGGGCCGCTCGCTGCACGCTCAGGAGATGGACTTCAACGACATCCGCACCACGTTGCAGGCCCTGATCGCCATCTACGACAACTGCAACAGCCTGCACACCAACGCCTACGACGAGGCCATCACCACGCCCACCGAGGAGAGCGTGCGCCGCGCCATGGCGATCCAGCTCATCATCAACCGCGAGTGGGGCGTGGCGAAGAACGAGAACCCCAACCAGGGCGCCTTCGTCATCGACGAGCTGACCGACCTGGTCGAGGAGGCCGTGCTCAAGGAGTTCGAGGCCATCGCCTCCCGCGGCGGCGTGCTGGGCGCCATGGAGACCGGCTACCAGCGCGGCAAGATCCAGGAGGAGTCCCTCTACTACGAGCAGAAGAAGCACGACGGCTCCTACCCGCTGATCGGCGTGAACACCTTCCTCAATCCCCACGGTTCCGGCGTCGCCGGCGAGATCGAACTGGCCCGCTCCACCGAGGAGGAGAAGCAGTCCCAGTTGAAGCGCCTGCGCGACTTCCAAGCCCGCAACCAGGACCAGGCGCCGGTCTGGCTCGGCAAGCTCAAGCAGGCCGTCATCGAGAACGGCAACGTCTTCGCCGTGATGGTGGACGCCGTGCGCTACTGCTCATTGGGGCAGATCAGCGGCGCCCTTTACGAGGTGGGGGGGCAGTATCGGCGCAGCATGTGAGGCCTGGGGTACGTAGGCGAGAAAAGGGGCGCGGTCTGCGCCCTTTTTCTATTCTGCAGCCTGACGCAATAGCTGCAGAGCGATGATTGTAAGAAGCTGCTTGGCAGGCTCCTCTACTTCGGGGGGGGGGCTAAAAGTTCACGGGCGTTGTTCCAGTGTGCCTGGCACCGCCTGTGCCGGCACTGTCCCAATGGGACGTCCGCAGACGATGGCGGCGCGACCGGCCGGAGCATTGTGCGAGCGAAAATCGGCCGGGCGCATCGCGTCCGTTTGCCGGCTGCCATGTCAGTTGCTCCATGATGCTGTGCGTCTTTCGCGCTGCATGAAACGGGGTGTTTCGGTGCCTGCCAAGGACGGCGGGTGTCCGATTTCCTCCATGTCCTCCGGGCCGAAAAGGCACCGGCTCTCCTCCTTTACTTGCGGAAATCGGACACCCGCCGTCCTTGGCTGGATACGGCGGTGGTTGGGGCCGGCCAAACACCCACGGCGGCATCGGATCGGGCCGGTGGGGTGCCCTGCTCCGCGCAAGTAAAGAAGGAGGAGCCGGCCGCAGGCCGGCGACGGGTGACATGGAGCGGGGCAGGGCACCCCGCCGGCCCGAGCGCGCACCACAGCTGATGCGAGGAAGTGTTTCATCCTAGGGGAGGGGCATCAGCCGGGAAGAAGCGGTGGCAACGGAGATGAGGAAGGTCGGCCATTAATTGTTGTTTTTTGTGTGATTGTCGATCAAAATGCAAGGATGCTGATCCGTCATCTCCTTCCCGCCCTTCGCCGCCGCCTCGCCCAACAGCCGGCGGCCGTGCTGCTGGGGCCGCGCCAGGTCGGCAAGACGACCCTGGCGCGGGCGCTCGCGGCGGAATACCCGGACGCGGTGGTGCTCGACCTGGAGCGGGAATCCGACCGGGCGCGGCTGGCGAACCCCGAGGCCTTCTTCGGTCGCCACCGGGAGCGGCTGGTGGTGCTCGACGAGGTGCAGGCGATGCCGGAACTGTTCGCGGCATTGCGGCCGGAGATCGACGCCGACCGGCGGCCGGGGCGCTTCCTGCTGCTCGGTTCGGCCTCGGGGCGCCTGCTGCGGCAGAGTTCGGAGTCCCTTGCCGGGCGCGTCGCCTACCTGGAGCTGGCGCCGCTGCTGATCGACGAGGTCGGCGCCGCAGCGGCGGAGGCTTCGCGCCTGTGGCTGCGCGGCGGCTTTCCGCCCAGCTTCACGGCGGCGGACGACGCGGCGTCCTTTTCCTGGCGTGGCGACTTCATCCAGACCTTCCTCGCCCGCGAACTGCCGCAGTTCGGCGTCACCATCCCGGCCGAGACGCTACGCCGCTTCTGGCGCATGTGCGCCCACCTGCACGGCCAGCTGTTCAACGCTTCCCAACTCGGCACGGCCCTCGGCGGGCTCGCCCACACCACCGTCGGGCGCTATCTCGACCTGTTCGTCGATGCGCTGATGCTGCGGCGGCTGGAGCCCCATTTCGTCAATGTCGGCAAGCGGCTGGTGAAGTCGCCGAAGGTGTACGTGCGCGACAGCGGCGTCCTGCATGCGCTGCTGAACATCGCCACCCTCGACGACCTCTCGGCCCATCCCGTCGTCGGCCAGTCCTGGGAGGGCTTCGTCATCGAGCAGATCATCGGCACGGCGCCGCCCCTGGCGGAGTTCTCCTTCTACCGGACGGCGGCGGGGGCGGAGATGGACCTGGTGGTCACGGTCGGCGGGCGCAGCGTCGGCTACGAGATCAAGCTGTCCAACGCGCCCCGCCCGGGCAAGGGCTTCTGGCATGCCTGCGAGGACCTGGGCGTGGAACGGGCCTATGTGGTGGCGCCGGTGGCGGAACCCTATCCCCTGGCCGACAACGTGGAAGTCGTGTCGCCCCTCGCGCTGGCGGCCATGGCGGCCGGCACCCGGACCTAATGGGCCAGTTCGATGCGCCGGACGGTCAGGGCGATGGTCTCGGCGCCGCCCTTGCGCCGGACGTCCAGGGCGACGCTGCTGCCCGGCTCGCCGTGGAGCCGCAGCATGGCGGCGCCGGCGGACAGGCTGGCGACGGGCACGCCGTCGATGGCGAGGATTTCGTCCTCGTCCCGCAGGCCCGCCAGATGGGCCGGCGTGCCGTCCTGCACGCGCACCCGCAGGCGCCCCTGCCAGCCGAACTTGATGGCGGACATGCCGCCGTCCCACCAGGAGGTGAGGCCGTAGATGCCGGTGCCGAGGCCGCCCCGCCCGAGGGGGCCGTAGATGACGTCCTCGACGGACATGCGGCCCTGGGCGGCGACGCCGGCGCAGCGGTCGTCGCCCAGCAGCGACATCTGGGTGGACGCCCGGTAGCTGGTCCGCTCGTGGCGCAGCACCAGCCGGCTTTCCTTCTCCTGCCACTCCCCCTCGGCCGGCGCCGTGTCGGGCGGGATGGTGCATTTGTCCGCGGGCACCGCGGCGCGGCTCCAGGTGCCGCCGACGCGGTTGCCGCTCAGGTCCAGCTGGTACTCGGCATGGACCAGATCGGTGATGGGCACGCTGCCGACCAGGGTGTAGGTGGAGCGGGCCTCGTCCTCCGGCACCGGCCGGCTGTCGGTCTTCAGGGTCAGGCGGCTGCCGTTGCGGGTCAGCTGGTACCAGGCGCCGTCCTTGCCGACCCAGATGCCGGTCCAGTTTCCTGCCGGCGCGCCGGTGGCCGCCCGACCGGCATCGCCGCCGCCCTGGGGGACGGCGCTCGGCCCGATGCGGCGCAGCTTGCCGGCCGCCACCACGAGTTCGTCCGGCGTCGAGCGGTCCAGGTTCATTTCGCCGTCCAGCCACTGCAGGCTGACGGAAACGCCCTTGGAGCCCGTGCGCATGAGCTGGCTTTCCCGCAGGCGCTTGGGGTCGCTGGTCAGCTTGGCCTTCCAGACCACTTCGCCGAGGACGAAGCCGACCCAGTAGGACACTTCGCCATGGCGCATCAGCACGCCCTCGTACTGCTCGGTCGAAGGATTCCAGCGGATGGCGATGTGGGCGCGGTTGTCGGGCATCTGGTACTCCCAGGTGCCTTCGAGGAAGTCGGTGGCGCTGGTCCGCTGCGGCATGCCGCCGGCCGTCGCCGCCGGGCCCTGGCTCAGCTCCCGCAGGCGAATCTTGGCAAGGGATGCGAAACGCCCCTGCGGGTACTGGTCGAGATAGACCTTGAAGGCCTCGGCGTCGCGGCTGTCCTTGACGCCGTCCCAGTAGGCCAGTTCGATGGCGGCCGGATCGGCCGGCGCCGGTGCCGGCTGGCCGGCCGCGGGCAGGGCGGAGGCGGCCGCCGGGCCGGGCGCCGAGAAGAAGAAGTCGCCGGTCAGGGAACTGGATTCCCAGGGCGTCTGGGCGTCGCCGCTCTTCTTCACCACGTTGGCGCGCACGCGCTTGAACACGTCCTCGATGCGGATGCCGGGGGTGTCGAGGGCCGTCAGCAGTTCGGCGGTGTACAGGCCGTTGCGGCCCTCGCCGTCGGAGGCCACCTTGCCCGGTGCCGTGGCGTAGGCGATCAGGGTGCCCGTCGGCGCGTTGATCTGGGCCAGGCCCTGGCCGTTGCCGCGGAAGCGCCGCTCGAAGGGATTGTTGCGGCAGGCGTCGAGGATGACGATGGACAGGCGCGCCGGCGCCAGCTTGTCGAGCAGCTGGTCCACATCCACGGCCTCGCTGCTCACCGAGCTTTCCGTGCGGATCTCGGCATCGACGGGAATCAGGTAGTTCTTGCCGCGCACCTGCATGCCGTGGCCGGCAAAGAAGAACAGGGCCTCGCCGCCCTGCTGCAGCCGGTCGCCGAATTCGGTGAGGGCCCGCAGCATTTCCTTCTGCCCCACGTTGGTCTTGAGGGTGACGCGGAAGTCGAGCTTCCGCAGCTTGGCCGCCATGTCGGCCGCGTCGTTGGCCGGGTTCTTCAGCGCCGCCACGCCCGGATAGGCGGCGTTGCCGATGACCAGGGCGACGCGCCGTTCGCCGCCGCGCGGCGGTTCGGCGCCCTGGGCCGCCGCGGCCAGACAGAGCAGCAGCAGTGCGCGGACAAGCATCTGGATCACGGATTTTCCCCTTGCAAGCTTTTCAATGCCGGCCCGATTCTAGCCGAGGGCCGGCTCCAACCGCCCGGCGCGCGCCCGTGCCGCGCCTTTTCCACCGGAGACAGACCATGAAAGCCTTCCAGGACTACTACCCCGAGAACGTCGCCCACTGCTACGGCTGCGGCGCCCACAACGCGCACGGCCACCGCATCAAGACCTACTGGGACGGCGAGGAGACGGTCACGCACTTCAATCCCGAGCCCTACCACACGGCCATCCCCGGCTACGTCTATGGCGGCCTGCTCGCCTCCCTGGTGGATTGCCACAGCACGGGCACCGCGGCGGCGGCCATGTACCGGGCGGCGGGGCGCGAGATGGACAGTGAGCCGGCCTTCCGTTTCGTCACCGGTTCCCTGCACGTCAATTACCTGAAGCCGACGCCCATGGGGCCGCTGGAGATTCGTGGCCGCGTCAAGGAGATCAAGGGCCGCAAGGTGGTGGTGGAATCCACCGTCTATGCCGGCGGCGTCGCCACGGCGACGGGCGAGGTGGTGGCGGTGCAGATGCCGGAGAATTTCGGCCGCTAAGCCGGCCTCAGAACGGTGCCGCGGAGGCCGCGCGAACCGTCTCCCCGGTGGCCGGATCGGCGAACTCGATGAAGCAGGCGTGGAGCATCAGGCGCTCTGCCTTGGCGCGGGACGCCGCCGTGCCGTAGAGCGCGTCCCCCAGGATCGGATGGCCGGCGGCCTCCATATGCACCCGCAGCTGGTGGGAGCGCCCCGTCACCGGCGCCAGTTCGACGCGGGAGATTCCCCGCACCGCGTCGCTGTCCATGACCCGGTAGCGGGTCAGGCAGGGCTTGCCGACGGCGTGGTCTATCTTCTGGCGCGGCCGGTTGGGCCAGTCGGCGATCAGGGGCAGGTCGATGGCGCCTGCGGCGGCGCCGGCCCAGGCGCCGTCCACCAGGGCCTCGTAGCGCTTCGTCACGCGGCGCTCCTGGAACAGCATGCTCAGGGCCCGCTGGGCGGCGGGATTGCGCGCCAGCACCACGAGGCCCGAGGTGGACATGTCCAGGCGGTGGACGATCATGGCCTCGGGGAAACGGCTCTGCACGCGGGCCAACAGGCAGTCCGCCTTGTCGGCGCCCCGGCCGGGGACGGTGAGCAGGCCGGCCGGCTTGTCCACGACCAGCAGCGTCCCGGAAACGTGCAGGAACGGCAGCTCTCCTTGGGGCGGAGGGCGATAGACGGGTGCGGGCATGGCGCCGATTGTCTCATCCCGCCGCCGGCCGCGGCATGGGCCACCTCGGGGACGGACGTTGCGGGAAAGGGGGCCGGCAGCAGATAATCGGGGCGTCAGCTGCAACTTTAGTTAGCCATGCCCACCATCGCCATCGACTGCCTCCAGCCCGGTATCTACATCTCCCTCGACGGCATCGGCTGGATGGAACATCCCTTCCTGCTGAACCATTTCCGCATCACCACCCAGCAGCAGATCGGCGCCCTGCGCCGCATGGGGCTGACCGAAGTCCAGTGGGACCCGGCGCGCAGCACCGTGCAACCCCTGCCGGCGGCGGCCGTGCCGGAGGCCGAGCCCGACTTCGGTGCCGGCGCCCTCGACGCCCTGCTCAGCAGCAAGCGCGACCGCGTCGAGCGCGTGCGCGAGCAGCGCGAGACCCTGGCGCGCTGCGCCCGCCTCTACGACCAGGAGACCAAGTCGGTCCGGCAGATCCTCGGCTCCGTCGCCTCCCGGCCCAACGAGGCCCACAGCAGCGCCAAGACCCTCACCGCCCGCCTGGTGGAGGGCCTGGTCAACGCCAAGAACGTGGCGGTGCATCTGGTGAACCTGAAGTCGTCGGAAACCGGCCTGCCCGGCCATTCCATGAACGTCATGGTGATCGCCCTGCTCATCGGCAAGGCCGTCGGCCTCTCCGCCGACGAACTCAAGGAGCTGGGCCTCGGCGCCATGCTGCACGATATCGGCAAGGAGGACGTGCCCTCGCGGGTGCTGCGCAACCCCAACCGCACGCCAGCCGAGGAGCAGTTCTACCGCGGCCATACCGGTTTCGGCATCAAGAGCGTGGCCGGCATCCGCGACCTCGCCACCGGCGTGCGCAACGTCATCGCCTGCCACCACGAACGCTGGGACGGCAACGGCTTCCCGAACCGCCTCACCGAGTCGCGCATCCCCAAGCTCGCCCGCATCGTCGCCATCGCCAACCGCTACGACAACCTCTGCAACCCCATCGACCCGAAGGCGGCGCGGACGCCGGCCCAGGCCGTGGCGGCCATGTTCAAGGACGAAGGCGGCCTCGATCCGGAACTGCTGCGCGCCTTCGTCAAGGCCCTGGGCATCTATCCGCCCGGCAGCTTCGTCGGCCTCGACGACGGCAGCATCGGTCTGGTGATGGAAACCAACGACCGCGACCTGTTGCGGCCCCTGCTGATGATCTACGACGCCGGCGTGCCGCGCAACGAGGCCCTGCTGCTCGACATGCGCGACGCCGAGGCGAAGATCGAAGCCACCCTGAATCCCCAGGACCTGCCGCGCGCCGTGGTCGAGTACCTGGCGCCCCAGGGCCGCATCGAGCTCTACATCACGCCCGCGACCTGAGCGCCAGCCACTTGTACACCGCCGCGAAGAGCTGGTCCCGGGTGACCGGCTTGGCGAGGTAGTCGTCCATGCCCGCCTGCAGGCATTGCTCCCGGTCGCCGGCGAAGGCGTTGGCGGTGACGGCGACGATGGGCGTGGCGCCGTGGCCGGGCAGGCGCCGGATGCGGCGGGTGGCGTCGAGGCCGTCCAGGGGCTCCATCTTCATGTCCATCAGGATCAGGTCGTAGGCCTGCCGGCCGGCCAGGACGACGGCCTGTTCGCCGTCCGCGGCCAGGTCGTGGTGCAGTCCCACGTCCTCCAGCATGTCGGCCATGACGGCCTGGTTGATCGGCTCGTCCTCGACGACGAGGATGCGCGCGCCGGCATGCTCGCGCCGCAGCGCCGCCTCCAGCGCCTCGCCGCCGAGATCCGCCGTGGCGGGGCGCGCCGGCAGGGCCAGCCGCAGGCTGACCCGGAAGGTGCTGCCGCCGCCGGGCGTGCTGCCGAAGTCCACATCGCCGCCCATCAGGCGCGCCAGGCGGCGCGCGATGGCGAGACCGAGGCCGGCGCCGCCGTAGCTGCGGGTCGAGGAGCCGTCGGCCTGCTCGAAGGCGCCGAAGATCCGCTCGCCGTCCGCGGCGGCGATGCCGATGCCGGTGTCTGCCACCTCGAAGCGCAGCACCACGTCGTCGGCCCCCGCCGCCGCCACTCGGCCGCGCAGCACTACGGAACCCTGCGCCGTGAACTTGACCGCGTTGTCGAGCAGCTTGCGCAGGATTTCGCCGAGCCGGTGCGCATCGCCGCGCAGGATGCGCGGTACCAGGCCCATCTCCTGGCGGAAGACGAGGCCCTTGGCGCGCGCCTTCGCCGCCGCCGGCTCGACCACCCGGCGCAGCAGGTCGTCGAAGTCGAAGTCGGCCTCGTCGAGGACGGGAGCGTCGGCGGATTCGATGCGCGCCACTTCCAGCACGTCGTCGAGGATGTCGAGCAGCTGCTGGGAGGCGGCGGCCACGGCGTCCAGCATCTTGTGCTGCGCGGGGCGCATGTCGTCCTGCTGGAGCAGTTCCGTGAAGCCCATGATGGCGTTGAGGGGCGTGCGCACCTCGTGGCTCATGGTGGCGAGGAAGCGGCTCTTGGCGCCGTTGGCCGCCTCGGCGGCCATGGCGCGCCTTTCCAGTTCGGCGTTGAGGGCGGCGATGCGGCGTTCCCCCGCCTTGCGCTCGCTGTCGTCGAACAGCACGCAGCGGGTGGCGACGAATTCGCCGTCCTCGTCGCGGATCAGGATGCCGTTCAGCACGCCGGGGAAGACGCTGCCGTCCCGGCGCAGGAAGTCGAGTTGCAGGTCCGCCAACCGACCCTGGCGCAGCAGTTGCCGCCAGCGCTCGTCGAGCAGATGGCGGCAATGGGGGGCGACGATGTCGTGCAGGCGCATGCGCCCGACCATCTCCTCGCTGCGGTAGCCGAGCATGCGCTGCTCGGTGGCGTTGACGCGCCGGAAGACGCCGTCGGCGCCGAGGGAGTGGTAGCCGCAGGGGGCGGTGTCGTAGAGCTCTTCGTATTCCTGCTTCCGGGCCAGCAGTTCCGTGTGGGCGGCGTCCAGTTGCAGGGTGCGCTGGTCCAGCAGTCCCTCGACCCGGCCCTTGGCCTGCCGCAGCTCCTCCTCCAGCCGGCGGCGCTCGCCCAGCTCGTCGCGCAGGGCTTGGCACAGGCGGGCGTTCTCCAGGGCCGAGGCGACCGTGCCGGCATAGACGGCGGCGATCTGCCGGGTGTCGGGCGGGAAATCGGTGGCGGCCCGGCGCAGGCCGAAGAGGATGCCCAGGGGGCGTTCCGCCGGGCCGACGGCTACCGCCAGCAGGCTGTGCACCGGACAGTCCGCCGGCAGCGCCAGGCCGCGGCGGCCCAGTTCGGCCGCCAGGGAGGGCGTAGACAGCAGCCAGCCGGGCGTCTGGGCGCTGGCCCGGCAGGAGTCCGCCAGTCCTTGCCAGAAGCCGTCGAGGGCCGGCGCGCCGCGGCCGAGTTCCACCCGTCCGCCGCCGTCCGCCGCGGCGCCCAGGACCAGCACGGCCGCGTCGGCGCCGACCACCGAAGGAAATATCGCCACCGCTTCCGCCGCCACCGCCGCCACGTCGAGATGGCAGCCGATCTGCTGGCCGGCGCGCACCATGAGCTCCATCTGGGCCCGTCGCTGGGCCTGTTCCAGGGCGATGCCGAGGCGATGGCCCATGGCCGTGACGAGGCCTACGTCGGCGGGTGCGAAGCCGGCCGCCCGGCAGCGCGCCAGGATGAGCACGCCGCGGGTGCCGTGGCCGCCGTTCACCGGCACCCAGAGGACCGACGCGGCGCCCAGGTCGCGCAACTGGGCATCCACGTCCGGATCGTTGCCGATGCCGTCGCGCACGACGGCCAGGCCGGTGCGCAGCACCTGGGCGACGGGACTGCGGCCGGCGTCGGCGAAGGCCAGGCCGGCCATGTCCTCGGGCAGGCCGACGGCCGCCGTCGGCACGAAGCTGCCGCTGCCGGCGGGATCGAGCAGCACGGCGATGTCGGCGCCGAACAGCTCCGACAGGGTGATCAGGGCCCGGTCCAGCAGCACGGCGAAATCCGCCGGTTCGCCGAGGATGGTGAGCAGCCGCATCAGGCGCGTGGTGTCGCGCATGGCCACCTGGGCTTCGCGGACGGCGGCGTCGCGGGCGGCGCGCAGCTGGGCCCGGGTCTCCTCCGGCGGCGGGACGGTACGCGGCACGAGTTTCAGCATGGCTAGAGGACCAGGGCGGTCAGGGTGGCGTTGTGGGTGCCCAGCACGCCGGACGTGCGGGCGAACTCGCCGCAGCAATAGATGCCGAAGCTGGGAATGTCCCCGGCGGCGGCCTGCAGGGCTTGCGGTTCCTCGGCGATGCGCGCCTGGCAGACGCCCATGCGGGCGGCGCAGCTGAAGGCGATCAGCACACCGGGCGCGGCGGCGGCAGCCAGGGCCGTGCGGGCCACTTCCGGCACCACCGCCAGCAGGCTGTCGGCGTCGCCGCGCATCACCTGCACGGCGCTGCCCTCCGGCGGCACGCAGCCCTGGATGTTGAGCACGCCCTCCGCCGTCTTCGAGCGGGCGACGCGGATGACGGTGTCGCCGTCCGCCTGCAGCAGGCCGAAGGGATGGGTGATAGAGGTGCCCCAGAAATCCGCCACGCCGAGCTGTCCCGGCGCCAGCCCCAGCTGTTCCTCGTAGGCCGCGGCGGCGGGGCGGCCGGCGATCTCGATCAGCTGCGTGCCCGCGGCCCGCGTCACCAGCATGGGGATGCCGATGGGCTGCCAGCCGTGGCGGGTGACGATGGGAATCGGATGTTCGCTGGCGATCCAGACGGCGACGGCCCCCTGTTCGACCACCCGGTCGTCGTGGAAGACGAAGGTGGCGATGAACTTCTGTTCGTCGCCGGCGGCACCGCCGACGATGCCGACCCGGGGGCCGGTGATCCGGTAGATGCCCAGCACCAGCTGCTGCAGGTCACCGAGCAGGGCATCCGCCAGCAGCAGCACGGCGGCATGGGGGCTGGCGCCCGCCCGGCTGCGGCTGCTGCGGGCCAGTTCCTGGCCGGCGCGATCCAGGTCGCCCTTGATGGCCCCGGCCGAGGCGACGCCGAAACGGTAGCGGCCCGCCGACAGGACCAGCACGACGACGCCGGCGCCGAAGCCCATGAACTCGCCGCGGACGAACTCGCCGGAGCCCGTCGCCCCCACCAGGGGAGCGTCGCCGGTGACGCCGCGGATGGCCGCCAGCAGGGCCGGCAGGTCGTAGCGGGGGGTGGTGAACACGATCACCAGGGCCGGGGCCTCGCCCTTCAAGGCGCCTACGGCGGCCAGGGCCGCTTCCCGTCCGGCGTCTTCCGCCCGCTCGGCCCGGCTGAGCCCGGTTCCTGCCAGAAAACTCATCAAATCCTCACCGATTCCTCATCTGCAGAGAATTCTACATGTCTGGCGGCCCATGCCCATCAGCTATTCCGATTAATTACGCCGTCCGGGTAATGGACCCCGGCGGGCGGAAAGCCGGTGGCGGACATACAATGGCGGCGGTGGCTGTCCCCGACCTTCGACCCATGACCAACCGACTTCTCCGCCTGTTTGCCCTCCTGTTGCTGGCTTTCTGCCTCGGCGCCCAGGCCGCCCCCGCCGAGGGCCGCCGCGTCGCCCTGGTGATCGGCAACGCCAAGTATCCCGGCTCGCCCCTGAAGAACCCGGTCAACGACGCCCGCGCCATTGCGGTCAAGCTCAAGGCCCTCGGCTTCGAGGTCATCCTCAAGGAGGACATCCCCCTCAAGGACATGAGCCGTGCCGTCACCCAGTTCGGCGAGAAGCTCGCCCAGGGCGGCGGCACCGGCCTGTTCTACTTCGCCGGCCACGGCATCCAGGCCAAGGGCAAGAACTACCTGATCCCCATCGACGCCCAGATCGGCAGCGAATCCTCGGTGCGCAGCGAGACCCTGGACGTGGACGTGGTGCTGGAGCAACTTTCCTCCTCGCCCCTCAACATCGTCATCCTCGACGCCTGCCGCAACAATCCCTTCGAGCGGCGCTTCCGCAGCGGCGGGGGCGGCGGCCTCGCCCAGATGGACGCCCCCAAGGGCACCCTGATCGCCTACGCCACGGCGCCGGGCCGGGTGGCCATGGACGGCGAGGGCAGGAACGGCATCTACACCGCCGAGCTGCTGACCGTGCTCGACGAGCCCAACCTCAAGGTGGAGGACATCTTCAAGCGCGTGCGGGTGCGCGTGGCGAAGGCTACTTCCGACCAGCAGGTGCCCTGGGAATCCTCCTCCCTCACCGGCGATTTCTACTTCCGCCCCGGCAAGGGCACCGCCGCCGCGGTGGCGGTGCCGGAAGGGCCGGCCGCGCCGGCCGTCTCCGAGGGCGCCGTCGAACTGGCCTTCTGGGAAAGCGCCGAGAAGGGCAATACCGTCGCCGACTACGAGGCCTACCTGCGCAAGTTCCCCCAAGGGCAGTTCGTGGACCTGGCCCGCAACCGGATGACCAAGCTCAAGGGCGGCGGCGTGCAGGTGGCGAGCATCGCCCCCGGCGCCGCCAACGTCGTCGGCGCCCGCAGCGAGCGGGTGGACGTGCCGCCCCTGCCCAAGCTGGGGGACTTCTGGCGCTACCGGGGCCGCAACCCCCTGGGGCCGGACGCCCCCACCTACCGGGTCAGCCGGGTGGAGCCGGGCCTCATCGAGTTGAGCTTCGTCACCAACAACAACGACGCCACCACCATGGTCCTCAACGGCGAGTGGAACCCCACGGGCCAGCGCGGCGCCGTGGACATGACGTTCAAGCCCTTCATGCCCCAGTTCGCCTTCCCCCTGGCGCCGGGCAAGGCCTGGAGCGGCCATTACTCCACCGACTGCGGCTTCCTCTGCAGCATCGAGACGGACGCCGAGTCCACGGTGCGGGGCTGGGAAACGGTGACCGTGCCGGCGGGCACCTTCGAGACCCTGCGCATCGACTTCCGAGAGGTCACCAGCTACGGTACCGGCACGGGCACCATCTGGTACTCGCCCGAGGTGCGGCGCCCGGTGAAGCACGACTACCGGCTGTCCGGCATGGGCTATAACTACGAACTCGAAGCCTTCCAGCTGGCGCCCTAGGACGCCGGCCGCCACCCCAGGAGCGAGCGACATGGTCAGCACCCACTTCCTTCCTACGGCGGTCCGCCGGGCCGCGGCCCTGGCGCTGCTGCTGGCGGCCGGCGCCGCCGCCGCCCAGCTTTATTCCTGGAAGGACGAGACCGGCAAGGTCCATTACTCGGATCAGCCGCCGCCGGGCAAGACCCCCGCGCGCAAGCTGAACCCGGCGCCCCTCAACGTGGATACCAGCGGACCCGGAAACAAGGCGGCGGTCGAAAAGCTCACGGCCGACAAGCCGAAGGCGGAACCGGCCGCGGACCCGAAGGCCGCGGCCTGCGAGAAGGCCAAGGCCGACCTCAAGGCCCTGGAGGACCGGCCCCGGCGCACCGCCGCCAAGGCCGGCGGCGGCTTCCAGGTGCTCGACGCCGCCGAGCGGGCCGCCGAGGAAGCAGCGATCCGCAAGGCCATGGAGCAGAACTGCCGCTGAGCGGCAGGCCGGAGCGGGTTCCTACAGGGGCAGCTCCCCCTGGGCCGGCGTGGCCGGCGCCGGTGTTTCGTCCGGCCGCTCCAGGGCGCCTACCCGCACCCCCAGCAGCCGCAGCCGCTTGTCCAGGGGCGCCCGCTTCAGGCATTCGCCGGCGGCGCGGCGGATGGCGGCGGCATCCGCCACCGCCGCCGCCAGGGTGTGGTCCCGCGTCACCGTGTGGAAATCGTCGTAGCGCAGCTTGATGCCGACGGTGCGGCCGGCGTAGCCCTTGCGCCTCAGGTCGCCGGCCACGCGCTCGCACAGGTCGGTGAAGATTTCCGCGAGGACGGCCCGGTCCTGGCGCGGGTGCAGGTCCCGCTCGAAGGTGGTTTCCCGGCTGATGGACTTGGGTTCCGAGCTCGTCACCACGGGGCGTTCGTCCAGGCCACGGGCGGCGTCGTGGAGCCAGGTGCCGTAGCCCGGGCCGAAGTGGCGCCGCAGCACGGCCGGGTCGGCGGCGGCCAGATCGGCGATGGTGGCGATGCCCAGGGCCGCCAGCCGTTCCGTGGCCTTGGGGCCGATGCCGTTGATCTTGCGCACCGGCAGGGGCCAGATGCGCGCCGGCACGTCCGCCATGGCGAGGAGGGTGATGCCGTCGGGCTTGTCCAGGTCCGAGCAGATTTTGGCCAGCAACTTGTTGGGGGCGATGCCGATGGAGCAGGAAAGCCCCGTGGTGTCCCGCACCGCCTGCTTGATGCGGCGGGCGAGGGCCAGGCTGTCCTCGGGCAGCTCGGTGAGGTCGATGTAGATTTCGTCGATGCCCCGGTCTTCGATTTGCGGGGCGATGGCCGCCACCGCCGCCTTGAACAGGCGCGAGTAGTGGCGGTAGGCGTCGAAGTCGGCCGGCAGCAGGATGGCCGCGGGGGCCAGCCGCGCCGCCTTCATCATGCCCATGGCGGAGAAGACGCCGAGGGCGCGGGCTTCGTAGGTGGAGGTGGTGATGACGCCGCGGCCCTTGTAGTCGGCCAGGCGGGCGTAGCGGCGGCTGCCGTCGGCGGCCGTGGTCGGCGGCTGGGTGCTGCGCCCGCCGATGACCACGGGCTGGCCGCGCAGTTCCGGGTAGCGCAGCAGTTCCACGGACGCGTAGAAGGCGTCCATGTCCAGGTGGGCGATGCGGCGGGGCGGGGCGGTCATGGGCCGCCGATTCTAAGGGGGCGGCAGGGCGCCGGGCGGCAATTCCTGCCTGCCCCCGGCGAAATTGAACCGCCTATTGCCGCAGCCGGGAGCCTTCGACGGCGCGGGGGTGGCCCATGTCGCCCAGGGTGGCGTAGGGGAAGGCCAGGGCCCGGCCCGGTCGCTCCAGCAGCAGGGAGCGGATGTAGCGGATCGCCTCGGCGCGGCTGTAGCGGGCTTCGTCCGAGGCGAGCCAGGCCTCCAGGGCGGCCCGGTCCGCCGAGCTCCATTCGGCCGCGGCCATGCGCCAGTCGGCCGCTACGTAGTCGGCGAAGTAGGGTTCGCCGTCCGCCAGGCCGAAGTGCACGGCGTCCAGGACGTAGAGCAGGTCGTCGGGTTCCTGCAGGGTGGCCGCCAGGGCCTGCGCCTTGTCATGGTCCATCTGGCGCAGGAGCGCATGGAAACGGTCCAGGGAAAATTCGACCCGGCGTCCGCTCGGCAGTATGGGCATGGTGTTCTCCAGGGTTGGGGGAATGGACTTCCCTCAGCGAATTGCGTGCCAGGGGTTTCCCGGCCGTCGCCGGGCTACACTGGCGGCCCCCCCTTTCCCATGACCAGCCCATGTGCGGCCGTTTCGCCCTGGCCTTTTCGCCCGCCGACCTGATCGCCCCCTTCGCCCTCGACGAATGGGCCGACTTCGATCCCCGCTGGAACATCGCGCCGGGCGCCGACATCCCGGTGGTGCGCCGCTCGCCCGAGGGCCGGCGGGTGCTGCACCTGCTGCGCTGGGGGCTGGTGCCCCACTGGTCCAAGGATGCCGCCGTCGGCGCCAGGCTCAACAACGCCCGCGGCGAGATCGTGGCCGAGAAGCCGTCGTTCCGCGACGCCTTCCAGCGCCGCCGCTGCCTGATTCCGGCTTCCGGTTTCTTCGAGTGGAAGGCCGGCGGCGGGGTGCGCCAGCCTTACTACATCAGCTATGCGTCGGGGGAGCCCCTGGCCTTGGGCGGGCTGTGGGAGTCCTGGCGGGCGCCGGACGGCAGCGTCCTGCGCACCGTCTGCATCGTCACCACCGGCCCCAACGAGGTGATGGCGCCGATCCACGACCGCATGCCCGTCATCGTCGCCCCGGCCGACCGGCAGGCCTGGCTGGAGGGGGCTGCCGACGAGGTGTTGCATCTGGTGGCGCCGGCGCCAGATGAAGGCCTGCGGGCCTGGCCTGTGAATCGTCGCGTCAATCGCACCATCGACGACGACCCTGGCCTGATAGAACCCGAGGAGCCCGCCCCGTGAAGACCCGCTACGCCGACATCCCCGCCTACGTGACCCGCGACGGTTCGACCATCCGGGAGCTGCTGCATCCATCCGCCTCCCCGGTGCGCAACCAGAGCCTCGCCGAGGCGGTGGTGGCGCCGGGTGGGCGCACGCTGCTGCATCGGCATCTGCGCACCGAGGAGATTTATCACGTCACTGCCGGTAGCGGGATCATGGCGCTGGGGGCTGAGCGGTTTCCGATTGAGGTGGGGGACAGCGTGCTGATCCCGCCGGGCACGGCCCATTGCGTCGAGGCTTCCGGCGATGGGTTGGTGATTCTCTGCTGCTGCAGCCCGGCGTATTCCCATGAGGATACGGAACTGCTCTGAGGTGGCTGGTTGGGGGCTGACGCTTGGGAGCGGAGGGCCGGGCGGGTACTCGCGGGCTCGTTAGCTGCAGAAAGCGCAGATGCCTCACCCGCGAGCACCCGCCCCGCCCTGGGCATCTTCGGCGCGTACTCCGGCTAGTAGCAGGCCACGGGCTGTTCCTTCATGACGGAACCGGTATGACGCTTGATATTCCAATTGGTTCACGGCAGAGTGCCGCGATGAACCAATATTTCCTACAGCCGCTTCATTTGATTTCATGACCACTAGCCCAGTTGATAAAGAAATTGAGGAGGCCGGCGAATTATTTTCCCGCCTTAAGTGGCTTGCACTTGTGGGTATTGTCGTAGCCACCATAATCATCGGCGCTTATTTGGTTAAGTTCTCGGGCAGCCTGTCTGACAGCCGTGAGGAATGGGGCCAATTCGGTGATTACGTTGGAGGATTACTGAACCCGACATTTAGTTTCCTCGCGCTATTGGCTTTTCTTGGAACGTTTGCGCTCCAGGTTCGCGAGCTTCGAATATCAGCGAAGGAGCTAAAGAACTCAGCAGACGCCCTAGTAAAACAAAACGAAGCATTGAGAGTTCAGAACTTTGAAGCATCGTTCTTTCAATTGCTACGCCTTCACAACGACATCGTAAGTTCCATAGATATCGTCTCAAGGAGCGGCAAAGTTACCAAAGGGCGTGACTGCTTCAAGGTGTTTCTAAATCGACTGCAATCCACGTTGGAAGCAGAGGGGGCTGACGGCAATTATGAAGCCTTTCTTATTTACTACGATTTGTTCTATATCGAACACCAGCATGAGATTGGCCACTATTTCCGCCTCATGTACAACATCATCAAGCTCGTCAGTCGTACGGGTGGAATCGACAAACGCTTTTACACAAATCTGGTACGCGCGCAATTGTCCAGTGCGGAACTGATGCTTCTTTTCTACAACTGCCTGTCCTCTTGGGGGAGCGAAAAGTTCAAGCCAATGGTCGAGGAATTTGCCCTACTAAAGACGATGCCAAATACAAGCCTTCCCAAGGACGAATTGCTTCATCAGTACTCTCCAGCCGCTTTCGGTGGAAAGTACCCAGAGCCGCTCTTGTAGCGAATGGGATCAAACCATTACATTCGCGCGAAAAGCCGTGCAGTGCCGGTGACTTCTACGTTCAGGGAGCTACCTGCGGCGAACTGCTGATAAGCGGCGCCCAACACCTTACCCGCCGAAGCGCCGCAGGCCGTCCAGGTCGAGGATGTTGATGCCGCCGTATTCGATGCCGAGGAAGCCGGCGTCTTCGAGTATCTTGAGGGAGCGGTTCACGCGCTGGCGCGAGACGCCGGCGAGGTAGCCGATTTCTTCCTGGGAGATGTTGAGGTGGCGGTTCTGGTCCGGGTAGAGCACCGGGTTGAACATGGCCGAGAGGCAGCGGGCGACGCGGGCGTCGGTGTCGAGCAGGCGTTCCGATTCCAACAGGCCGATGAACTGGCCGAGGCGCTCGTTGATCTGCATCATCACGTAGCGGTTGAAGGCGATGCTGTGGTCCAGCAGCCACTGGAAGGTTTCGCGGCGCATGCAGGCGACGCGGGTGTCGCGCAGGGCGATGACGTCGTAGCGCCGTACTTCGGTCTTCAGCAGGGAGCCTTCGCCGAACCAGCCGCCGGTGGAGATGCCCGTGTAGGAGGCGGTCTTGCCGGTCACCCAGTCGGAGGACATCTTGGCGAGGCCTTCGATGACGCCCATCCAGCATTCCACCGGTTCGCCCTTGCGGCAGATGAAGCCGCCCGCCGGCATCTTGCGCTCGACGGTGCCCTTGCGCGCCCGCTCGAACTCGGCGGGGGTCAGGCCGGCGGCCCAGTGGGAGGCCTGGAGGATGTCATCCAGGGTCAGCGATTTTTTTTCAGGATTGTCAGGCACGAGACAATTATAGGGGTAGACGGCCCTTAAACTTTGCCTCGAATTCCCCGCAAGGGAGCCCCGGTTGGGACCGCGGCGGCCAGCGTACAATGGCCGCTCGACATTGCACAGATCGCGTTCGCGCGCCGCCAGGCGCCGGGCAAAGCGACGGCACATAACGAGGAGACTCACTGATGGCAGCAACGCCGAACGGCGCGGCGCTGGATACCTTTCCGCGCCTGCTCATGCACCATGCCAGCGTGCGTGGCGACCGCCCCGCGATCCGCGAAAAGGATCTCGGTATCTGGCAAACCTGGACCTGGGCCGAGGTGGCCGAGGAGACGCGGGCCCTGGCCTGCGGCCTCGCCGAACTGGGTTTCAAGCGCGGCGACCGCCTCGCCATCATCGGCGACAACCGGCCGCGCCTCTACGGCGCCATGCTCTCCGCCCAGATGCTGGGCGGCATCCCGGTGCCCATGTACCAGGACGCCGTCGCCGCCGAGATGGTCTTCGTGCTGCAGGACGCCGGCATCCACATCGCCATCGTCGAGGACCAGGAGCAGGTGGACAAGCTGCTGGAGGTCAAGGACCAATGTCCCGAGCTCCAGCATATCGTCTACGAAGATCCGCGCGGCATGCGCCATTACACCCAGACCTTCCTCCACGGTTACGACGAGGTGGTGGCCATGGGGCGCATCCACAACAAGAACCAGCCCGACTTCATCGAGCAGGAGATCGCCCAGGGCGGCCCCGACGATGTCTCGGTGATGCTCTACACCTCCGGCACCACCGGCAAGCCGAAGGGCGTTTGCCAGACCCACAACGCCTTCATCTCCGCCGCTCGCGGCGGCTGCGAGTTCGACAAGCTGGTGCCCGAGGACGAGATCCTCTCCTACCTGCCCATGGCCTGGGTGGGCGACCACCTGTTCTCCATCGCCCAGTCCCTTTACGCCGGCTTCACGGTGAACTGCCCCGAGTCGGGCGACACGGTGCTGACCGACCTGCGCGAGATCGGCCCGACCTATTACTTCGCTCCGCCGCGCGTGTTCGAGAACATGCTGACCCAGGTGATGATCCGCATGGAGGACGCCGGCGCCATCAAGCGCAAGATGTTCCATTACTTCATGGACGTGGCGCGGCGCTGCGGCGCCGAGATCCTCGACGGCAAGGCGGTCTCCTTCGGCGACCGCCTGCTCTACGCCCTCGGCAACCTGTTCGTCTACGGCCCCCTGCGCAATGTGCTCGGCCTCACGCGCGTGCGCGTCGCCTACACGGCGGGCGCCGCCATCGGCCCAGACCTGTTCCGCTTCTACCGTTCCATCGGCATCAACCTGAAGCAGCTCTACGGCCAGACCGAGACCTGCGCCTACGTCTGCCTGCAGCCGGACGGCGAGATCAAGCTCGATTCCGTCGGCAAGCCGGCGCCGGGCGTCGAGGTGAAGATCGCCGACAACGGCGAAATCCTCGTCAAGGGGCCGATGCTGCTCAAGGAGTACTACAAGCGGCCCGAGGCCACCGCCGAGACCATCAACGCCGACGGCTACTTCATGACCGGCGACGCCGGCTTCTTCGACCACGAAGGCCACCTGAAGATCATCGACCGCGCCAAGGACGTGGGCAAGCTCTCGAACGGCGCCATGTTCGCGCCCAACTACATCGAGAACAAGCTCAAGTTCTTCTCCCACATCAAGGAGGCGGTCTGCTTCGGCCACGACCGCGACATGGTCTGCGCCTTCATCAACATCGACATCGGCGCCGTCGGCAACTGGGCCGAGCGCCGCAACCTGGCCTATTCGGGCTACACCGACCTGGCCGGCAAGGCCGAGGTGGTGGAGCTGATCCGCGAGTGCGTCGAGAAGGTGAACGCCGAGCTGGCGGCCGACGAAATGGTGGCCGACACCCAGGTGCATCGCTTCCTGGTGCTGCACAAGGAACTCGATCCCGACGACGACGAGCTGACGCGCACGCGCAAGGTGCGGCGCGGCTTCATCGCCGAGAAGTACGCGGTGCTCATCGAGGCCCTGTACACCGGCAAGCAGTCCCAGTTCATCGAGACCGAAGTCAAGTTCGAGGACGGCCGCCGCGGCAAGGTGGCCGCCGACCTCGTCATCCGCGACGTCAAGACCTTCCCCAAGGCAGCGGCCCAGAAGGCCGCCTGAGGAACCCGACCATGGCAAGACAGATCGGCGAAGTCATCCTGGACCTGCGCAACATCTCGTTGCGCTTCGGCGGCGTCAAGGCGCTGACCGACATCTCCTTCAACGTGCGCGAGCATGAAATCCGCGCCATCATCGGCCCCAACGGCGCCGGCAAGAGTTCGATGCTCAACGTCATCAACGGCGTGTACCACCCGCAGGAGGGGGAAATCCTCTTCCACGGCCAGGTGCGCCGCGACATGGACACCCATGACGCCGCCGCCGCCGGCATCGCCCGCACCTTCCAGAACATCGCCCTCTTCAAGGGCATGTCGGTGCTGGACAACCTGATGACCGGGCGCAACCTCAAGATGCGCACCAACTTCCTGCAGCACGCCCTCTGGTGGGGACCGGCGAAGCGGGAGGAGCTGGAGCACCGCCGCAAGGTGGAGGAGGTCATCGACTTCCTGGAGATCGAGCACATCCGCAAGACGCCGGTGGGACGCCTGCCCTACGGCCTGCAGAAGCGCGTCGAGCTCGGTCGCGCCCTGGCCGCCGAGCCGAAGATGCTGCTGCTCGACGAGCCCATGGCCGGCATGAACGTGGAGGAGAAGCAGGACATGTGCCGCTTCATCCTCGACGTGAACGACCAGTTCGGCACCACCATCGTCCTCATCGAGCACGACATGGGCGTGGTGATGGACATCTCCGACCGCGTCGTCGTCCTCGACTACGGCAAGAAGATCGGCGACGGCGAGCCCGAGGAGGTGAAGAACAATCCGGAAGTCATCGCCGCCTACCTCGGCACCCAACACTGAAGGAAGGACCGCAAATGGCATTCTTTTTCGAAGTCCTCATCGGCGGCCTGCTCTCCGGCATCATGTATTCGCTGGTGGCGCTGGGTTTCGTGCTGATCTTCAAGGCCTCGGGCGTGTTCAACTTCGCCCAGGGCGCCATGGTGTATTTCGCCGCCCTCGCCGTGGTCGGCTTCATCGACAAGGGCGTGCCCCTGTGGGCGTCGGTGATCCTCGCCTTCATCGTCATGACCCTGTTCGGCATCGCCACCGAGAAATTCGTGCTGCGCAAGATGGTGAACCAGCCGCCCATCGCCCTGTTCATGGCCACCATCGGCCTCGCCTTCTTCGTCGAGGGCCTGGCGCCGCTGCTGTTCGGCAACGACGTGCGTCCGCTGGACATCGGCCTGGTGGACGAGCCGATCCCGGCCATCCTCGACAGCCTCAACATCGTCGTCAGCCGCTTCGATCTCACCGCCGCCGGACTGGCGGCCCTGCTGGTGATCGTGCTGGCGCTGTTCTTCCAATACACGCGCGTCGGCCGCGCCCTGCGCGCCGTGGCCGACGACCACCAGGCCGCCCTTTCCATCGGCATCCCGCTGCAGCACATCTGGGCGCTGGTGTGGGCGGTGGCGGGCTTCGTCGCCCTGGTGGCCGGCATGCTCTGGGGCGCCCGCAACGGCGTCCAGTTCGCCCTCACCTTCACGGCGCTGAAGGCGCTGCCGGTGCTGATCCTCGGCGGCTTCACCTCGGTGCCCGGCGCCATCGTCGGCGGCCTCATCATCGGCGCCTCCGAGAAGCTCGCCGAGATCTACATCCCGCCGCTGATGCAGTCGGTGTTCTCCGGCAACTTCGGCGGCATCGAAGGCTGGTTCCCCTACGTCATGGCCCTGCTGTTCCTGCTGGTTCGACCCGAAGGTCTCTTCGGCGAAAAACACATTGACCGCGTTTGAGAGAGGCTGATCGAATATGTTCTACCGCGAAACCGGGCAATTCAAGACCAGCTACGGCGCCGACCAGCAGATCTTCCCGATCCGCCAGGACCGCATCGGCATCGTCCTGCTGCTGGCGGTGGCCTTCGTCGGCGTCCCCGCCCTCGGCTCCGAGTATTTCTTCTCGGCCATCCTGATACCGTTCCTGATCTTCTCCCTGGCGGCGCTGGGCCTCAACATCCTCACCGGCTACGCCGGCCAGCTCTCCCTGGGCTCGGCGGCCTTCATGGCGGTGGGCGCCTACGCCGCCTACAACTTCCAGGTGCGCGTCGAGGGCATGCCGGTGCTGGTGTCCTTCGTCCTCGCCGGCCTCACGGCGGCGGGCGTCGGCATCCTCTTCGGCCTGCCGAGCCTGCGCATCAAGGGCTTCTACCTGGCGGTGGCGACCCTGGCGGCCCAGTTCTTCATCGTCTGGTGCCTGACCAAGTTCCCCTACCTGTCGAACGACTCCTCCTCGGGCGTCATCTCGGTGCCCGGCGTCAGCATCCTCGGCTTCGACTTCGACACGCCGCGTAGCAAGTACCTGCTGGTGCTCACCCTGGTGACGCTGCTGGCCCTGGCGGCGAAGAACATGGTGCGCTCCACCACCGGCCGCGCCTGGATGGCGGTGCGCGACATGGACGTGGCCGCCGAGGTGATCGGCATCCGCCTGATGCACACCAAGCTGCTCGCCTTCGCCGTCAGCTCCTTCTACTGCGGCGTCGCCGGCGCCCTCTACGCCTTCTGCTACCTGGGCTCGGTGGAGCCGGACGGCTTCTCCCTCGACATGTCCTTCCGCATCCTGTTCATGATCATCGTCGGTGGCGTCGGCAGCATCCTCGGCAGCTTCCTCGGCGCGGCCTTCATCCTGCTGCTGCCGATCTTCCTCGACATCGTCCTGCCGGCCCTCTCCGAGCTGCTGCACCTGCCCTTCGACGGTGCCACCGTGTCGCACATCCAGCTGATGGTGTTCGGCGCCCTCATCATGTTCTTCCTGGTCGTGGAACCCCACGGCCTGGCGCGTTTGTGGCAGATTGCCAAGGAGAAGCTGCGCCTTTGGCCTTTCCCGCACTGACACGACGCAGATTCCGCTTCATCCATAACTAATCACCAAGAGGAGACATACATGATCAAGAAGAGCAAACAGTTCATCGTCGCCGCCGCCGTCTCGGCGGCCTGCCTGGCCGGCGCCTTCGGCCCCGCCCAGGCGGCTGAGGAGCAGTACTTCATGCTGCCCTCCTACCGCGTCGGCCCCTACGGCGCCAACGGCGCCGCCTGGTACGGCGGTTTCATCGACTACCTCAGCTACGTGAACATGAAGGGCGGCATCGACGGCGTCCAGATCGCCTGGGACGAGTGCGAGACCGAGTACAACAACGCCAAGGGCGTCGAGTGCTACGAGCGCCTGAAGGCGAAGGCCAAGGCCGCGCCCGGCCCGATCCACGTCATGTCCACCGGCATCTCCTACGCCCTCGTGGACAAGACCGCCGCCGACAAGCTGCCGCTGGCGATGATGGGCTACGGCCTGACCATGGCGGTAGACGGCTCCGTCTTCCCCTGGGCCTTCCCCCTGGTGACCACCTACCAGATGCAGGCCTCCGCCATCATCAAGTTCCTCAAGGACAAGAACGCCGGCAGCCTGGCCGGCAAGAAGATCGTCTATCTCTACCATGACTCCGCCTACGGCAAGGAGCCGATCCTGGCCCTGGAAGCCGAATCCCGCCTCAACAAGTTCGAGCTGGTGCAGATCCCCGTCGCCCACCCGGGCAACGAGCAGGGCGCCCAGTGGCAGCGCATCCGTCAGGAGAAGCCCGACTACGTGATCATGTGGGGCTGGGGCGTGATGAACATGACCGCCCTCAAGACCGCCCAGAAGATGGGCTTCCCGCGCGAGAAGATGATCGGTTCCTGGTGGGCCGGTTCCGAGGAGGACGTGGTGCCGGCCGGCGACGCCGCCAAGGGTTACATGTCCGCCACCTGGAACGTCTCCGGCAAGGGTGTGCCGCTGATCGCCGACATCGAGAAGACGGTCTACGGCGGCGGCAAGGGCAACCTGTCCGACAAGAGCAAGCTCGGCACCATCCTGTACAACCGCGGCGTCTCCGCCGCCGTGCTGTCGGTCGAGTCCATCCGCGCCGCCCAGGCCAAGTACGGCAAGGGCAAGGCCATGAACCCCGAGCAGGTGCGCTGGGGCATGGAGAACCTGAACCTGGACGACGCCCGCCTCAAGGCCCTGGGCGCCACCGGGCTGCTGCCGGAAGTGAAGACTTCCTGCGACAACCATGAAGGTTCCGGCAAGGTGAAGCTGCAGCAGTGGGACGGCAGCAAGTGGGTCGTGCTCTCCGACTGGCTGGAAGGCAACAAGGCGCTGATCCACCCGCTGTTCCAGGCCGACGCCAAGAAGTACGCGAAGGAAAAGGGCATCACGCCGCGCGACTGCGCCGCCGAAGCCAAGAAGAAGTAAGCAGCAGGCAACGGCAGGGGCGGGGATGACTCCCCGCCCCTGCCGCAAACCCAGCCCTCACGGGAATCACCACCATGTCCGCCTATCTGTCCGTCAATAACGTCGAGGTCATCTACGACCACGTCATCCTGGTCCTCAAGGGCGTGTCCCTCGAAGTTCCCCAGGGCAAGATCGTCGCCCTGCTGGGCGCCAACGGCGCCGGCAAGAGCACGACCCTCAAGGCCATCTCCAACCTGCTGCGCGCCGAGCGCGGCGAGGTGACCAAGGGCAACATCGAATTCCAGGGGCGCCGCGTCGACCAGATGACGCCCAACGAAATGGTCAAGGGCGGCGTCATCCAGGTCATGGAAGGCCGCCACTGTTTCGCCCACCTGACCATCGAGGAAAACCTGCTGACCGGCGCCTACACGCAGCCGTTGTCGCGCGCCCAGCTCAAGCAGAGCCTCGAAAAGGTCTATGAATACTTCCCGCGCCTCAAGCAGCGGCGCAGCTCCCAGGCCGGCTACACCTCCGGCGGCGAGCAGCAGATGACGGCCATCGGCCGCGCTCTCATGGCCAATCCCCAGATGATCCTGCTCGACGAGCCCTCCATGGGCCTGGCGCCGCAGATCGTCGAGGAGATCTTCGAGATCGTCAAGGACCTCAACAGCCGCGAGAAGGTCAGCTTCCTGCTGGCCGAGCAGAACACCATGGTGGCCCTGCGCTACGCCGACTTCGGCTACATCCTCGAAAACGGCCGCGTCGTCATGGAAGGCGACGCCGCCGACCTGCGCAGCAACGAGGACGTCAAGGAGTTCTACCTGGGGCTGTCCTCCCACGGGCGCAAGAGTTTCCGCGACATCAAGCACTACCGACGCCGCAAACGCTGGCTGGCCTGAGGCGCGCTGGCGCAAATCGCGCGGCGCGCTGCGGCGTTGGTCGCGGGCTTGCATAGCGCTGCTATGCGGCACCCGCGCCCGCCTTGCATCGCTTGGCGCTTTGCGCCGGGTTGGGTGTTCGTGTTGCCCGTGATTCAAAAAACAAAAGGCCTTTGGCGTGTTGCTGCTGGCCGAATATTGGAGTGGTCATGTCTGAATTTTTCGATGCGCTGGAAACCCGTTCCGCGGAGGAGCGCGAGGCCGACCTGATGGCGCGGCTGCCGGCGCAGATCGCCCACGCCAAGACGACGGCGTATTTCGGCAAGGCGTTGGCGGGGTTCGAGGCGGCGGCGGTGAATTCCCGTGCCGCCCTGGCGCGACTGCCCGTCATCCGCAAGCACGAACTGATCGAATTGCAGAAGGCCCAGCGGCCCTTCGGCGGGCTGGTGGCCTCCACCTACGGACGCCTCGGCCGCGTGTTTTCCTCCCCCGGGCCGATCTACGAACCCGAAGGCCGCAGCGCCGACTGGTGGCGCACGGCGCGCGCCCTTTTTGCCGCCGGCTTCCGCGCCGGCGACCTGGTGCACAACAGCTTCTCCTACCACATGACGCCGGGGGCCTGGATACTCGAAGCCGGCGCCCACGCGCTCGGCTGCACCGTGTTTCCCGGCGGCGTCGGCCAGACCGAACAGCAAGTGCAGGCCATGGCCGACCTCGCTCCTAAAGGCTATGTCGGCACGCCTTCCTTCCTGCGCATCCTCGTCGAGAAGGCCGACGAGCTGGGCATCAAGCTGCCCTCCCTGACCAAGGCCCTGGTCTCCGGCGAGGCCTTCCTGCCGCCGGTGCGCGACGCCCTGCGCGCCCGCGGCATCGAGGGCTTCCAGGCCTACGCCACCGCCGACCTGGGCGTCATCGCCTACGAGACGCGGGCCCGCGAGGGCCTGGTGGTGGACGAGGGCGTCATCCTCGAAATCGTGCGTCCCGGCACCGGCGACCCGGTGGCGGAGGGCGAGGTGGGCGAGGTCGTCGTCACCACCTTCAACCAGGACTATCCGCTGGTGCGCTTCGGCACCGGCGACCTGTCGGCCGTGCTGCCGGGCGTTTCGCCCTGCGGACGCACCAACATCCGCATCAAGGGCTGGATGGGCCGCGCCGACCAGACCACCAAGGTCAAGGGCATGTTCGTCCACCCGGAACAGGTGGCCGAAGTCGTCAAGCGCCATCCGGAAGTGGCGAAGGCGCGCCTGGTGGTCACCAACCCGGACGCCAACGACGCCATGACCCTCCACTGCGAAGCCAGCGGCGACGAGGCCCTGGCGCGCGCCATCGCCGACAGCGTGCGCGACTGCACCAAGCTGCGCGGCGAGGTGAAGCTGGTGGCGCCGGGCAGCCTGCCCAACGACGGCAAAGTAATCGAAGACGCCCGCAAGTTCGACTGATCCCGGCCCGGGGCAGCGCCGATACTTTGTCGACTGCGCCTTGCCGTGCATGCGCACTGTCTGCGGCTTGTCTTCGCGTCTCGGCACTGCCGCGGGCCGGGATGGAGCTGCGGTTATCCGAGGCTGCCGACGCCGGCCGGGTTTGATATAAACCGGGCGTGACCACCGCCCTCGCCCTGCTGCCCGACTTCGCCCTCATCCTGCTCGGCTTCGGCCTGCGGCGGGCCATGCACCTGGGCGACCACTTCTGGGCCGGCCTGGAGAAGCTGGTCTATTTCGTCCTCTTCCCGGCCTTGCTGTTCAACGCCCTGGTGCGCACCGCCATCGACTGGCAGGCGGCGGCGCCCCTGGCCGCCACCGGCGCCCTCGCCATGGGCGTCGCCATGGTCCTCGGCGGCGCGGCGCGTTGGCTGTTCCCCCAGTCGCCGATCTCCTTCGCCTCCCAGTTCCAGTGCGCCTTCCGCTTCAATTCTTACATCGGCCTGGCGGTGGCGGGCAATCTCCACGGTGCCGCCGGCATCGCCGCCATGGGCTTGCTGACGGGGGCCATGGTGCCGTTGGCCAACGTGGCGGCGGTCTGGATGCTGGCGCGTCACGGCAGCGCCGGCGTCTGGCGCGAACTGGCGAAGAACCCCCTGATCCTGGCGACCCTGGCCGGCCTGCTGTGGAACCTGGCCGGCTGGCCGGTACCGACGCCGGCCCTGAAGTTCCTCGGTCGCCTGTCGGAGGCTTCCATCACCCTGGGCCTGCTGGCCGTGGGCTCGGCCCTCAAGCTGCGCGGTGCCTTCGGCGGCGGCGGCTACGGGGCGGCCCTATGGCTCTCGGCGGTGAAGCTGCTGGCGATGCCGGCGGCCACCCTCCTGCTGGCGCGCGGCTTCGGGCTGACGGGGGTGTATTTCGACGTGGCGCTGGCCTTCGCCGCGCTGCCGACGGCCACTTCGGCCTACATCCTGACCCAGCGCATGGGCGGCGACGGCCCGCGGGTGGCCTGGATCATCTCGGCGACCACCCTGGCGGCGATGGTCACGCTGCCGGCGTGGCTGGGGAGCCTATAGCTCCTTCTTCTTCCTGGGTTTCGCGGCCGGCGCCGCGGCGGGCTTGGCATCCGGCGGCGGCGTCGGCTCGCCGTTGGCCTGGGGCATGAAGGGCCAGGGCCAGAGGGACGGGTTGGCGAAGGGATTGGCGTTGGCTTCCGGCGCCGAACCCGACTGGCTGATCGCCTGCATGGCCGCCAGCGTGGTGCGCTGCATCTCCAGGCCGTGGATGGTCATCTGCAGCAGGCCCAGGTTGGTCTTCAGCCAGCCTTCCACGGTCTTGAGGTCGGTGATGCGCTTGTCGAGGTCGTCCGTGTCGAGGGTCGGCGCCACCATGCCGGGGATGCTGAAACCCATGTTGCCCCACAGGCTTTTCATGAATTCGAGAGGATCGTTGTCGTTGGCCATGCTCCGCTTCTCCGCTGCGACATTGCGGACGATTCTACGGCAACGCCCGCACAGACGCCATAAATCGCGCTAGACTGCCGATTGTCATATTGCGCCCACCGCGGAGGGAATTGCCCGTGTTGAAGGTTTTGATCATCGAGGACCATGCCCTAGTCCGCGAAGGTTTGCTGCTGGCCGTGCGCGGCCTGGAGGAGAAGGCGGCAACCCTGGGCGCCGAGGATGCCGATGCGGCCCTGCGCCTGCTCGACGCCCACGACGACATCGACCTCATCCTGCTCGACCTGATGCTGCCGGGGACCAGCGGCATGGCCTTGCTCGGCGTCATCCGCAAGCGTTACCCGACGATCCCGGTGGTGATCCTGTCCGCCCTCGACGATGCCGAGACGGCTTCCCGCGCCCTGCGCCAGGGCGCCTCCGGCTTCGTGCCGAAATCCAGCTCCACCGACGTGCTGCTCGGCGCCCTCGGCCAGGTGCTGGACGGCGACGTCTACCTGCCGCCCCACATGCGCGAGGCCATGGCCCGCGAAGGCAGCGGTCGCAACCGTTCCCTCGCCGACCGCTACGGCCTCACGGCGGCCCAGATGCGCGTGCTGGAATTGCTTACCCAGGGCAAGACCAACCGCCAGATCGCCGAGATGCTCGGCGTTACCGAAGGCACGGTGAAGATCCACGTCTCCGCCATCTTCAAGGCGTTGAACGTCACCAACCGTTCCCAGGCCCTGCTGGTGGCGAGCCGCCAGCGCGCCAAGGTCTAGCAGCCTTAGGCCGCCGGCCCATCCGGGCCATCCGCGCCGCCGGCCTCGGCGGTCGGCTCCTCCAGCAGATGATGCAGCAGCGCCCGCAGGCGTGCCGGCCGCACCGGCTTGGCGATGCGGCCGTCGATGAACAGCTTGAGGCGCTGGCCCGCCGGTTGCGGGTCTCCCACCAGCACCACCTGGGGCCGCGGCGGCGGCCGTTTCGCCAGGGCATCCTGCAGGGCAAGGAAGCAGCATTCGTCGCAGATCACCAGGTCTGGCGCGGCACCGAGGCGGACCCGCATCAGGCGCTCGCTGTCGGCGCGCTGGACCCGGTAGCCCCAGTTCTGCACCAGGTTGCCGAGACTCTCCAGCACCGGGGCCGTTTCGCTCACCACCAGCACGGTGGCGGCGGAAGCCGCGGCGGGCAGGGGGGCCGTCGCCATGGCGACGGGCTTGGCCCGCGGCACGGTGACGCCGAACACGGAACCCTGACCCGGCCGGGACCTGGCATGGAGCGGATGGCCGAGAATGGCGGCGATACGGTCCACGATGGAAAGCCCCAGCCCGAGTCCCTTGCCGGCGTCCCGTTCGCCGTTGTCCACCTGGTAGAACTCCTGGAAGACCTGGGACAGATGCTCGGCGGGGATGCCGATGCCGCTGTCCCAGACCTCGATGCGCAGCCGGCCGCCGGTGCGGCGCACGCCGAGGACGATGCCGCCGCGGGAGGTGTAGCGCACCGCGTTCGCCACCAGATTGCTCACCAGGCGGCGCAGCAGGTGGGGGTCGCTGTCCACCCAGGCCCGGGTCGGCACGCAGCGCAGGCGCAGACCCTTGGCCGAGGCGCTCTGCCGGTGGGCGTCGGCGATGCCGGCGAGCAGCGGCGCCAGCGGCAGCGGCGCCCGGTGGGGGGTGACGTTCGCTGTGTCGAGGCGTGAGACTTCCAGCAGCGAATCGAGAATCTCGCCCATGGCGCCGGTGGCCGTGCCGATCTGGGCGGCAAGCCGCTTCTGGTCCGCCGTCGCCGCCGTCGTCTCCAACTCGGCGGCGAACAGCATCAGGGCGTGCAGGGGCTGGCGCAGGTCGTGGCCGGCGGCGGCGAGGAAGCGGGACTTGCCGCGGCTCATGCGCTCGGCGTCCTCCTTGCGCGCCAGCATCTGGCGGTGGGTCTCGGCGAGCTGGCTCTCGGCGCGCTTGCGTTCCGTGATGTCCAGCAGGATGGCCAGCACCTGGACGTGCTCGCCGGTGGCGATGGAGGTCTGGACGAGCTGGATGTGGTGCGTGCCGCCGTCCCGCCGCAGCAGCATGAAGTCGTAGCGGTCCTCGATGTCCTGGCCAGCCAGGTGGCCCAGGTGGTGGCGCATGATGAGTTCCCGGTCGTCCGGGTGGGCGATCTGCACGAAGTGGGGCAGATCGCGCAGTTCCTCCAGGGAGTAGCCGGACATGCGCTCCACCGCGGCGTTGGCAAAGACGACGCGGCCGAATTCGATGATCGCCAGGCCGATGCCGGAGCGGGCCTGGGCGTCCAGCAGCCCCTGGGCGAAGCGCAGCTGGCGCGCCAGTTCGGCCTCGTGGTCGGCGATGCTGACGGCGGCATTCCGCTGGCGTTCCTTCAGGTCCGCCGCCAGTTCGTTGATGGCGGCCTCGGCAGCACCGAGGGTGCCTTCGGCATGGACCGGGATGGGGGTGTCGTAGTCGCCGCGGCGGATACGCGTCAGGGCTTCCTTGAGCACCAGCGCCGCGGCGACGATGTTGCCGCACAGGTGCAGGGCGAGGAGGCCCGCCGCCGTCAGCATCGCCAGGCCGACCAGCAGGGCGACGGTGAGGATTTCGCGCTTGGCGGCCTGGGTGCCGGCCAGGGAGATTTCCAGGGTGGCGCTGCCGAGAAGCCCGTCCGTGCTGCTGCCCGGCCGCTGCAGCTTGGCGTGGAACAGCAGGGCCGTGCCGTCGTCCGTGGGGCCGTACCAGCGGTCGGGGCGCAGGGCCATGTCGCCCCCGTTGCCGAGCCGGCCGGCGCCGGCGACGGGGCGCCCCTGGTCGTCGGTAACCGCCACGGCGCTCACGTCGGCTTCGTTCTTGAGGTTTTGGATCAGGCGTTCCAATTCGACCGCATCTTCCCGCTGCAGGGCTGCGGCGGCGGCCGGGGCGAACTGGCGCAGCAGCGCTGCGCCGCGACCCGCCAGGGCCGCATCGGCGTCGCCGAGACGGAGGACGAGGAAATAGAGGGTCAGGCCCAGAGCGACGACGACGGCCGGCGCCAGGGCGACGAAAAGGATGTGCTGGCGGATGCTAGGGTCTGTTCTCATTCAGTCGGCGCGATGCGTTGCGGCCATATGCGGATGGCCGAGCGACAAAGCGGACGCTGCATTTGGCCGCAACCCGGAGGGACGGGGCGGGATGGGCCCCATGACGGCGTTGCTCCCTCCTCATGTGGATCAGCCACATCTCGTCGGTCGCGCCTTGTCCTGGGGCCCGTCCCGCCCCGTCGCACACGTCGCCTGAATGAGAACAGACCCTGAGCCGGAGCATGATTGCGGCATTGTCCGCCGCGGGCCCGGCGGGAGCAAGGGGGAATGCCGGCGCGGAGAGTTACGCGGCCATGGCCCCGGCGGGAGCTGCAGCAGGCGTCACCGCCGGCGGCGGCGCCACGGCGGGTTGCTCGTCCTCCATCGGCGCGCCGATGGGAATCTGCAGCAGTTCGAGCACCTGGCGGGCGATGGCGCGGCAGGAGTTGGAAACGGGGGTCGGGATCGATTCGGGGATGTCCCGTTGCAGCAGCAGTTTGCTGGCGGAGAGGACGGAGACCGGATCGAGGATGCGGTCCCGGTAGGGGGCGAGCAGTTCCTCCACCGTCTTCTCGGCCGCCTCCCGCTGCCAGACGTTGGTGGGCCACTGGGAGGGGATGGCGTAGGCGCGGGGGAACATCTCCAGGTCGCGGACCACCGTGCGGATGTCTTCGTGGGAATCGCGGAAGGGCAGCAGCACCAGGTCGGCCACGCTGTAAAGCTTCTTGTCCATCTCGGTGCGGTTGCCGCCGCCGTCGATGACGCCCATCCAGGCCTTCAGGGAGCGCAGCTTGTCCACCACCTTGACGAGGGCTTCCCGCGAGCGGGCGTCGGCCACCAGGTAGCGGCGTCCGGCCGGGTTCAGCGGTTCCCGGTAGGTGTCCGTGAGCACGCAGGCCGAGCGCTGGCCGAGCAGGCCCATGCCCTGGCACAGCATGTGCGAAAGCGTGGTCTTGCCGGTACCGCCCTTGTTGCCGATGACGCAGATGATGTCTGCCATATCCGATTTCCTCCCGCGGCGCCAAGCTAATGCCGCATCAGGCAAGGATTATCGGGAAAGGCCGTCCTCCGGGATGGACGGAAATGCGAGGAAATCGCCGTCCTATTTCCCCGCCCCGGGGTGGTAGAGGTAGAGACGGGTTTCCCGGCGGTCGGCCACATCCACCGTTTGCACCGGTTCCGCGTCGGGCACGGCGAAGCTGTTACTCACCAGCAGCCCGTCGGGCCGCATCTCGCCGACGGCCTTCTGCCACAGGGCGGCCATGGGCGCCGGCGAGAGGAAGGCATAGACCACCTCGAACAGCCCCAGGTGGCGCGACCAGAAGTCGCCGTAGCGCACCTGCACGTTGGGCAGCCCCAGGGTCTTGAGGCGCGCCCACAGCCAGGGCAGGGGCGCATGCTCGATGCCGACGAACTGGCAGTCCGGTCGCGCCCGGGCCAGTTGGCTCAGCAGCCCGCCGTCGCCGCAGCCCAGGTCGATGACGTGGCAGGGGTGGCTAGGCAGCATGGCCGCCACCGCCTCGGCGGCCGTCGCATTGGTGAGGTAGAGGGGCACTCGGCTCTTGTCCGTGCGCCAGAACACCAGCAGCAGCACGACGAAGGCTCCTAGATACCAGCCCGGCGCGATGCCAAGGGTGCTGGCGGCAACGACCAGGGGCATGAAGGCCAGGTGAATCCACCGCCACCAGGGCGGGCTCTCCAACTTGTAGCCGACGGTCGCCGCGCAGATGCCCTGCACCAGGGCCGCCGCCAGGGGTATCTGCCAGAGCTTGGGGTAGAGCAGCTGGATCATCCCGCCCGCCATGAAGCTGCCGAAGAGCTGGGCGAGGATGGCGGTCTTGATGGGTGAGATGGCGGGGGCGGACTTCTTGGGCATTGCGGCTGTTTTGTTTGAGCGTCGCCGCGAATCTTAACCTGTGGGGTTTGGTTGCGTGTGGCGGCGGAGCGCGGGAGGGCCGGATACTCGCGGGCTCGTTAGCGGCTGAGAAGCGCCGAATGCCTCACCCGCGAGTACCCGGCCCTCTCGGGGAATCGGCGGAGCGTGATCTGGCTTAACCCCAACGTCATTGCTGAGTGGGGCGGTGGCTGGTACGCTGACCAAATGAATTTGCTAAATGTGATACGCCTGGATATGGACAGAAATTGCCATGTGTAGGCATGTCGCATTGGCTTCTAAATCATCTTGGGCGCCATAGCTATGTCAGATCCATCATCTGTTGTCTTCGCTAGTGACGAGGATGCCCTTCTCACGGAATGTAAGCGCATCGGGCCAACGGGAATTAGTCCGCTTAACGTTGGAAGGGCGAACTTTGCCACTACTTATTCAACGAGTTTTTGCGAGTTGGTTGCCGACCTTATTCTTCTGTACAAAAGTCACTCAATTCGGGATCCAATAGCAAGGCTATCTGAGCACTTTCGCCGCTTGGCAATTTACTCTTGCCGTGGAGCTGAGATGACATACCCTCGTGTTGAATACCTCGTCAACGTCAATGTCGTAAAGCTCGGAAAGGTTGATGGCTACCGGGTCTTGACTCACCTTGTGAAGAAAAAGTGTCCTCATTGCGGCCTTTGGAAGCGGGGGCTAGAGCAGCATTTGGACTCGGTTCATCCAGATGCAAAGCACAGGGTATAACAATGAACTGCGACCCAACCCATCAATCCACGGGATGCTGCGCGATGAGACCTCGTAGCGTCTGTCATTTCAAACGTCGAGAAGTACGCTCGCAGCTTCCCCGGGTGGGTGGGGTACTCGCGGGTGAGGCATTCGGCGCTTCTCAGCCGCTAACGAGCCCGCGAGTACCCCATCCGCCCGCGCTCCGACGATAGGCCACCTACCCGCCGAGCTTTTTCCGCAATCCGAGTCGTGCCGCCACTGCGGCTTCCACATTCTTCGCCTTCACATGCCCGAAACCGCGAATCTTCTCGGGCAGTGCGGCGAGTTCGCAGCAGGTTTTCAGCGTCTGGGTAGATAGACGCATCAGCATCAGCGCCACATCAGCCTCGTAGTCGGCGATCAATTGCCGTTCCATCCTCCGCTCCGGCGTGCGGGCGAAAAGGTCCCAGCGGGTGCCGCGGTATTTGCGCTGCTTGGCGAGCCAGCGGAAGAGCTTCATGGTCCAGGGGCCGAACTCGATCTTCTTCACCTTGCCGGTGGTGGGGTCGGGCTTGGCCAGCAGGGGCGGGGCCAGATGGAAGTGGAGTTCGTAGTCGCCTTCGAAGTTCTGCTTCACCCGTTCGAGGAAATCGGTCTCGGCGTAGAGGCGGGCCACTTCGTATTCGTCCTTCACGGCCAGCAGCTTGAAGTAGTAGCGGGCGACGGCTTCGGTCAGACGCGTCGAGTGCAGCGGCGCTTCGGCGGCGCGTATCTTTTCCACCAGGGCCTGATAGCGCTTGGCGTAGGCGGCATCCTGATAGGCGGTGAGGAAGGCGGTACGGCTGGCGATGGTCTCGTCCAGACTGGGAGGCGGGGGCGGCGGTTCGGGTAATGCGAGCCGTTCGACGGTGGCCGGGTCGTAGGCGGCACGGCGGCCCCAGAGGAAGGCGCGGCGGTTCTGGGCCACGGCGGCGCCGTTGAGCTCGATGGCCCGGTCGATGGCTTCGAAGGAAACGGGCACCAGGCCCAGTTGCCAGGCGTGGCCCAGCAGGAACAGGTTGGCGTAGAGGGCGTCGCCCATCAGGCGCACAGCCAGGGTGGAGGCGTCCAGGCAGTGGAGGGCGTCGGCGCCGACGGCTTCCGTCAGCACGTTCTTCATGCGTTCCAGGGGGAACTGCCAGTCCGGGTTCTTCGTGAACTCGGCGGTGGGCGTATCGGCGCAATTGACGGAAACGCGGGTGCGGCCCGCCTGCATCTTCGCCAGGGCGTCGGCGGAGGCCGTCACCACCGCGTCGCCGCCGATGACGGCATCGGCTTCGCCGGTGGCGACGCGAACGGCGTGGATGGCGTCCTTGTCGTTGCAGATGCGCACGTGGGAGAACACGGCACCGCCCTTCTGGGCGAGGCCGGTCATGTCCAGCACCGTCACGCCCTTGCCGTCGAGATGGGCGGCCATGCCGATGAGGGCGCCGAGGGTAACGACTCCGGTGCCGCCGACGCCGGTGATGAGGATGCCGTAGGGCTGGACGGTGGCGGGGAGGACGGGGGGCGGCGGCAGGTCGAAGCCCGTGTCGTCGAGGGCCAGGCCCACACCCTTGCGCAGACGACCGCCCTCGACGGTGACGAAGGAGGGGCAGAAGCCGTCGATGCAGGAAAAGTCCTTGTTGCAGGCGGACTGGTCGATGGCGCGCTTGCGGCCGAAGTCCGTCTCAACGGGCACCACGGCCAGGCAGTTGGAGGCGGTGCCGCAGTCGCCGCAGCCTTCGCAGACGTGCTCGTTGATGAAGGCGCGGCGCGGTGGGTCGGGCAGCTTGCCGCGCTTGCGGCGGCGGCGCTTCTCGGCGGCGCAGGTCTGGTCGTAGAGGATCACCGAGACGCCGGGGCATTCGCGGAACTCCCGCTGGATGGCGTCCATCTCGTCGCGGGAGCGGATCGGTACGCCGTGGGGCAGGTCGGGCAGGCGGTAGCTGCGCGGGCTGCCGTCGGTGACGACGACCATCTGGTGCACGCCCTCGGCCAGCAGCTGGTGGGCGATCTGCGGTACCGAGATGGAACCGTCCACCGGCTGGCCGCCGGTCATGGCGACGGCGTCGTTGTAGAGCAGCTTGTAGGTGACGTTTACGCCGGCAGCCAGGGCGGCGCGGATGGCCAGCGACCCGGAGTGGAAGTAGGTGCCGTCGCCCAGGTTCACGAAGACGTGCTTCTCCTCGGTGAAGGGCGCCTGGCCCAGCCAGGCCGCGCCTTCGCCGCCCATGTGGGAGAAGGTCGCGGTGTTGCGGTCCATCCACGTGACCATGAAATGGCAGCCGATGCCGGCCAGGGCGCGGGAGCCTTCGGGCACCCGTGTCGAGGTGTTGTGGGGGCAGCCGGGGCAGAACCAGGGGATGCGCGAAACCGGAAGGATGGGAATGGCGCCGGCCCGCTCCTTGCCTTCGATGACGGCGAGGCGCTCACGGATGCGCGGCGAGGTGAAATAGCGGTCGATGCGCGCGGCGATGACCTTGGCGATCAGGGCCGGCGTCAGTTCGCCGGCGGCGGGCAGTTGCCAGTTGCCGTTGGGCAGGGCCCATTCGCCCTTCTCGTCGAACTTGCCGATGACGCGGGGACGCACGTCCTCGCGCCAGTTGTAGAGCTCTTCCTTGAGCTGGTATTCGATGAGCTGGCGCTTCTCCTCGACGACGAGGATCTCGTCCAGCCCTTCGGCGAAGCGGCGCACGCCGTCGGATTCCAGGGGCCAGGGCATGCCGACCTTGTAGAGGCGGATGCCGATCTCGGCGGCGAGGCGGTCGTCGATGCCCAGGTCGTCGAAGGCTTGGCGCACGTCGAGATAGCTCTTGCCGCCGGCGACGATGCCCAGCCGCGGATTGGGCGAATCGATGACCACCTGGTTGAGCCGGTTGGCGCGGCAGTAGGCCAGCGCCGCGTAGAGCTTGTGGTTGAGCAGGCGGGCTTCCTGCACCAGGCGGTCGTCGGGCCAGCGGATGTTGAGGCCGTCGGTCGGCAGCACGTAATCCTCGGGGAGGACGATGCGCACCCGGTCGGGCGCCACGTCCACCGAGGCGGAGGATTCGACGGTGTCGGCCACGGCCTTGAAAGCGACCCAGCAGCCCGAGTAGCGCGAGAGGGCCCAGCCATGCAGGCCAAGATCCAGATAGTCCTGCACGCCGGCGGGGGCCAGCACTGGCATCATGGCCGCCTTGAAGGCGTGCTCGCTCTGGTGGGCGACGGTGGAGGAGCGCGCCGCGTGGTCGTCGCCGGCGATAGCCAGCACGCCGCCGAACTTGGCGGTGCCGGCGGAGTTGGCGTGCTTGAAGACGTCGCCGCAGCGGTCCACGCCCGGACCCTTGCCGTACCACATGCCGAAGACGCCGTCGTATTTGGCGCCGGGGAACAGGTTCACCTGCTGGCTGCCCCAGAGGGCGGTGGCGGCCAGGTCTTCGTTCACGCCGGGCTGGAAGACGATGTGGTTGGCCTTGAGGTGCGCCTTGGCCTTCCATAGGGTCTGGTCGAGGCCGCCCAGGGGCGAGCCGCGGTAGCCGGAGATGTAGCCGGCGGTGTTGAGGCCGGCGGCCAGGTCGCGCTGTCTTTGCAGCATCGGCAGCCGGGCCAGGGCCTGGACGCCGTTGAGGAACACGCGGCCGGATTCCAGCGTGTATTTCTCGTCGAGGGTGAGCTGACGCAGGGGGGCGTTCATGAAGCTGTCTCCTTCGTTCTCTTCGGGGTCGCGGACCTTGTGGGCGCGCGCCGTTTGTCGGAACCGCGGGTAGGCGGTCCGGCCATTGTATGCGAGGCGAAGAGGGCGCGTTGCTGCGCCGCGTCAGGCGGCGGGCGGGCAGGGTGGGCGGCCGGGCTGCCCGCAATAAGGCCTATGAGCGGTGCGGACAGTCCGCTGCGCAGACCTGGCCGATGCGTGCCAGCCGCACCATGCGGCAGATACGTTCCGGGCAGTTTTCGATGGTTAGCCGGTGGCGCTCGTTGAGCATCAGCAGCAGGCCGAGGCCGGCGGAGTCGATCTCCGTGGCGCGGGCCAGGTCGATACGCTTGGCGCCGCCGCGGATGGCCCATTGGATGGGGTGGCGCGCCGACATGGAGAACTTGCCGGAGAGCTGGCTGCGGCTGCCTTCGGGGGCGGCGACGGCGACGCTCTCGACCTCGCCGGCGACAGTCTTCAGGCACTCCTGGGCATCCCGGGATTCCACCTCGATGCCGAATTCGTGGGCGTGACGGCTGGAGGCCACCTTGCCGGCGATGGTGACCACCTTGTCGCCGACGGAGGCGGCCAGGGTGATGGCAGTGCCGGGGGGGATGCGGATGGGCTGGGGCGAGCGCAGGCCGATGCCGCCGGGGGAGATGTCGCAAATCCAGCCGTGCTCGACGGCGATGCGGCGCTGGCCGAATACCACCTCGACGGGTACGTGGCGGGCGAGGTATTGACGCTGGGTCTTGCGGCGGTTGCCGGCCGCGGTGTCGTTATGATTCATCGTTCTATGCAGGTTGTACTGGGTTGCGGGACAAGGCATGGAACTGCGGCGGCATTGTAGCGCCGGCCTGCCCTGAAAGTCACACCCAAACTGGTGTTTATTCCGGCAGGATCTTTCCTGGGTTCAGGATGTTGTCCGGGTCCAGAGCCTGCTTGATGGCGCGCATGGCGGCGATGCCCGCTGCGCCATGCTCCAGCGCCAGATACTTGCGCTTGCCGACGCCGACGCCGTGTTCGCCGGTACAGGTGCCTTCCATGGCCAGGGCCCGTTCCACGAGGCGGTTGGAGAAGGCCTTGGCGCGCTCGTTCTCGCCGGCGTCGGCGGGATCGGCGAGCAGCAGCAGGTGGAAGTTGCCGTCGCCCACGTGGCCCACCAGGGGGGCGGTGAGGCCGCTCGCTCCCAGGTCGGCGACCGTCTCGCGGATGCAGTCGGCCAGCCGCGAGATGGGTACGCAGACATCGGTGGTGAGGGAGCGGGCGCCGGGCCGCAGGCCCAGGCAGGCGTAGTAGGCGTCGTGGCGCGCCTGCCAGAGGCGGCTGCGGTCCTCGGGGCGCGTGGCCCATTCGAAGTCCATGCCGCCGTGTTCGGCCGCGATGGCCTGCACGCTGCGGGCCTGCTCTTCCACACCGGCCGGCGAGCCGTGGAATTCGAAGAACAGTGTCGGCGCCTCCCGTAGCGTCGTCTTGCTGTGGCGGTTGATGGCGGCGACGGCCAGGGCGTCGAGCAGCTCGATGCGGGCCACCGGCACGCCGAGCTGGATGGTTTCGATGACCGTGGCGACGGCGTCGTCGATGGCCGGGAAGGCGCAGACTGCCGAGGAGATGGCCTCGGGGATGGGGTAGAGGCGCACCGTCAGTTCGGTGATGATGCCCAGGGTGCCTTCCGAGCCGATCAGCAGGCGCGCCAGGTCGTAGCCGGCGGAGGATTTCCTGGCCCGGCTGCCGGCCTTGAGGATGCTGCCGTCGGCCATGACGGCGGTGAGGGCCAACACGTTCTCGCGCATGGTGCCGTAGCGCACGGCGTTGGTGCCCGAGGCGCGGGTGGCGGCCATGCCGCCCAGGCTGGCGTCGGCGCCCGGATCGATGGGGAAGAACAGGCCGGTGCCGTGGAGCTGGGCGTTGAGGGCCTTGCGCGTGACGCCGGCCTGCACGGTGGCGTCGAGATCTTCCGGCCGTACGGCGACGACCCGGTTCATGCCCGAGAGGTCGATGCAGACGCCGCCCCAGAGAGCGTGCAGATGGCCTTCGAGGGAGGTGCCGGTGCCGTAGGCGATTACCGGCACCTTGCGGGCCGCACAGAGACGCACGACCTCGGCCACCTCTTCCGTGCTCTCGGCGAAAACCACCGCATCCGGCGGCACCGGGGCGAAGGAGGATTCGTCCTTGCCGTGGTGTTCGCGCACGGCGGCGGCCGTCGAGAAGCGCGATCCGAAGCGGGCGGCGAGGGCATCGTGCAGTTCGGGGGGAAGGTGGCGGCCGGCTGAAGTCATGGGCGTCTGGGCGGGTCACGGAATGGGGCGATTCTACGCGGGGCACCGGGGCTGTTTGCATGGGCCGGCGACGGGCGTATCGTTGTTCCGGTATTCGATCTTGCAGGAGGTGGGAATGGTTGCCAGGGGATTGTGGCAGGCGATGGCGATGTGCGGCTTCCTGGCCGCCTGCGCCGGCTATGGTGGCAGCGGCTTGGTGCCCGGCGCGGCGCGCATCGATGACGTGTTGCGCGTCATGGGCCGCCCGGCCATGGAATGGACGGAGGCGGACGGCTCGCGCCGCCTCGCCTATCCGCGCGGCCCCATGGGCGTGCATACCTACATGGCGCTGGCCGGCCCCGACGGACGGCTGAAAAGCATCGAGAACGTGCTGGAGGCCGGACATTTTTCGCGCATCGCGGCCGGCATGGGCAAGGCGGAGGTGCTGAAAACACTGGGACCGCCGGCGCCGGGCTGGACGGTCTACTTCCCCGCACGGGACGAACTCGTCTGGGAGTGGCGCTATTGCGACGACTGGAACCGGTTGGCGCGCTTCGAGGTGCTTTTCGACGGCAGCCGCGAAGTGGTGCGTTCGACCATGTCCCTGCGCGAGGAACAGGTCGGTAGCTGCACCCAGGACGGCTGCGCCTGCGCACGCTGATGCGCGGGCGGGGAGGCGTCAGGCTTCCTTCAGTACGCCCCGTTTGATCTGGTCGGCCTCGATGGAATCGAACAGGGCCTTGAAGTTGCCTTCGCCGAAGCCTTCGTTGCCCTTGCGCTGGATGATCTCGAAGAAGATGGGGCCGATCACTGTATCGGTGAATATCTGCAGCAGCAGGCCGCCGCCCTGCATCGGCGCGCCGTCGATGAGGATACGATTCCTGCGCAGGCGCGCCAGGTCTTCGCCGTGGAAGGGCAGGCGGGCATCGACGGCGTCGTAGTAGGTGTCGGGGGTGTCGAGGAAGCGGATGCCGGCGGCGCGCAGGCCTTCGACGGTGGCGTGGATGTCGTCGGTGGCGAGCGCGATGTGCTGGATACCCTCGCCGTGATAGGCGTCGATGAACTCCTCGATCTGGCCCTTGCGGCCGGCAGCGTCGGCCGGTTCGTTCACCGGGATGCGGATCTTGCCGCAGGGGCTCACCATGGCGCGGGAACGCAGGCCGGTGAGCTTGCCCTCGATGTCGAAGTACTTCAGTTCCCGGAAGTTGAACAGGCGCTCGTAGAACTCGGCCCAGACGCCCATACGTCCGCGATGGACGTTGTGGGTGAGGTGGTCGATGGCGGTGAGACCGGCTCCGCGCGGATGGGCATCGACGCCCTTGATCGGCACGAAGTCGATGTCGTAGAGGCTGACGCGGGACTCCGCCGTCTCGTAGCGGTCCACCAGGTAGATCAGGCTGCCGCCGATGCCGCGGATGGCCGGGATGTTGATCTCGCCAGGGCGGGCGCTGCCGGGCAGCACCTCGGCGCCGAGGGCCTTGGCCCGGTTGGCGGCTTCGCGGGCGTCGCCCACGCGCAAGGCGATGGCGCAGACGGAGGGGCCGTGAACCCGGGCGAAGGACTGGGCGAAACTTTCCGCCTCGGCGTTGAGGATGAAGTTGATGCCGCCCTGGCGGTAGAGGGTCACGTCCTTCGAGCGGTGGCGCGCGACCGGCAGGAAGCCGAGGGTGCGGAACAGATGATCGAGGGCCAGGGGCTCGGGGGCGGCGAATTCGACGAACTCGAAGCCGTCGGTACCCATGGGGTTTTCCCAGGCGGTAGCGGACATGGCGATACTCCTGATGCGGCGCGGGGTGGGAACTTTAAGCGCTCGCCCCGCCATAGTCGAGGGGACGACGGGGTCTTCTGCGTGGAATTGCATTTTGGTGCAATACGGCATTGACAAGAAAAACAGGAACCGACATAATGCGCCGTTTCGCTGGAGGGGTTCCCGAGCGGTCAAAGGGATCAGACTGTAAATCTGACGGCTCTGCCTTCGAAGGTTCGAATCCTTCCCCCTCCACCAAAGTATTTTTGAATGTGTTGTCTGGCGGTACGGTACGTCATGCAGGGCGGGTGTAGTTCAATGGTAGAACCTCAGCCTTCCAAGCTGATGACGCGGGTTCGATTCCCGCTACCCGCTCCAGGCAAAAAAAGATTTGGCCCATGTAGCTCAGTGGCAGAGCACTCCCTTGGTAAGGGAGAGGTCGGCAGTTCAATCCTGCCCATGGGCACCACGGCTTTGTTGATCTTTACGATTTGGGGTATGTGACCATGGCAAAAGGCAAGTTTGAGCGGACCAAACCGCACGTGAATGTGGGCACGATTGGACACGTTGACCACGGCAAGACGACCTTGACGGCGGCGATCACGACCGTGCTGTCCACCAAGTTCGGTGGCGAGGCCAAGGCCTACGACCAGATCGACGCGGCGCCGGAAGAAAAGGCCCGGGGTATCACGATCAACACCGCCCACGTCGAGTACGAGACGGCGACCCGTCACTACGCCCACGTGGATTGCCCGGGTCACGCCGACTACGTGAAGAACATGATCACCGGCGCCGCCCAGATGGACGGCGCGATCCTGGTGGTGTCCGCCGCCGACGGCCCGATGCCGCAGACCCGCGAGCACATCCTGCTGGCGCGTCAGGTCGGTGTGCCGTTCATCATCGTCTTCATGAACAAGTGCGACATGGTGGACGACGCCGAACTGCTCGAACTGGTCGAGATGGAAGTGCGCGAGCTGCTCTCCAAGTACGACTTCCCGGGCGACGACATCCCGATCATCAAGGGCTCCGCCCTGAAGGCGATGGAAGGCGACAAGGGCGACCTCGGCGAAGGCGCCATCCTCAAGCTGGCCGACGCGCTGGACAGCTACATCCCGACGCCCGAGCGCGCCATCGACAAGCCCTTCCTGCTGCCGATCGAAGACGTGTTCTCGATCTCCGGCCGCGGCACCGTGGTGACCGGTCGCGTCGAGCGCGGCATCGTCAAGGTCGGCGAGGAAATCGAAATCGTCGGTATCCGTCCGACCGTCAAGACCATCTGCACCGGCGTGGAAATGTTCCGCAAGCTGCTGGACCAGGGTCAGGCGGGCGACAACGTCGGCGTGCTGCTGCGCGGCACGAAGCGCGAAGAAGTTGAGCGTGGTCAGGTGCTGGCAAAGCCGGGTTCCATCACCCCGCACACCCACTTCACTTCCGAAGTGTATGTGCTGTCGAAGGATGAAGGCGGTCGTCACACCCCGTTCTTCAACGGCTATCGTCCGCAGTTCTATTTCCGCACGACGGACGTGACGGGCTCGATCGAGCTGCCGGCGGGCACGGAAATGGTGATGCCTGGCGACAACGTGCAGATGACGGTGAAGCTGATCGCCCCGATCGCCATGGAAGACGGCCTGCGCTTCGCCATCCGCGAAGGTGGTCGTACCGTCGGCGCCGGCGTCGTCGCCAAGATCATCGAGTAAGCGGAGAGCAATGCATCCGAGGGTGGTGCCCAGGTGGGCGCCACCCTTTGTAGTCTCTGCCGCAGGGGTATAGCTCAATTGGCAGAGCGGCGGTCTCCAAAACCGCAGGTTGGGGGTTCGATTCCCTCTGCCCCTGCCACTAGTGATTAACGCGATCGATCTCGGACCTATTACCAGAATGGCTGACAAGCTCAAATTCGCCGCAGCGCTGCTGCTCGTGATTGCCGGTCTCGCCGGCTTCTATCTGCTGGGCGAGCAGCCGATGATCCTGCGCGTGCTGTCGGTGCTCGCCGGTCTTGGTGCGGGTGCGGCCGTGGCGTGGGTCACGGAGCCGGGTCAGCGCTTCTTTGCCTTCGGCAAGGAGTCGGTCACCGAGGCGAAGAAGGTGGTCTGGCCGACGCGCAAGGAAACGCTGCAGACGACGGCTGCCGTGTTCGGTTTCGTCGTCGTCATGGCGCTTTTCCTCTGGATTACCGACAAGAGCCTCGAATGGGTGCTCTATGACCTCGTGCTGGGCTGGAAAAAATCATGACAAAACGCTGGTACGTCGTTCACGCCTATTCAGGTTTTGAGAAGTCTGTGCAGCGGGCGCTTGTGGAGCGCATCGCTCGCGCCGGCATGCAGGACAAGTTCGGTCAGATCCTCGTTCCAGTCGAGGAAGTGATCGAGATGAAGGGTGGTCAGAAGAGCATCTCCGAGCGCAAGTTCTTCCCCGGTTATGTGCTGGTGGAAATGGAGATGGATGACGACACCTGGCACCTGGTCAAGAGCACCGCCAAGGTCACCGGCTTTGTCGGCGGCACTGCCACCAAGCCGACGCCGATTTCCGAGAAGGAGGTCGAGAAGATCATGCACCAGATGCAGGAGGGTGTCGAAAAGCCGCGCCCCAAGGTGCTGTTCGAGACCGGCGAGATGGTGCGCGTCAAGGATGGTCCGTTCACGGACTTCAATGGCACGGTCGAGGAAGTGAACTACGAGAAAAGCCGCCTGCGCGTCTCGGTGACGATCTTCGGTCGCGCCACGCCGGTCGAGCTGGAGTTCGCCCAGGTCGAGAAGGCCTGATTTTCACCGGTGCCGCAGCGGTTTCTGCGGCAAGAGGAGCGCCGGTAGGTATCGAAAGCGCGTTACTACTCAATAACAGGAGCCATCATGGCAAAGAAGATTGTCGGCTACATCAAGCTGCAAGTGCCGGCGGGCAAGGCGAATCCGTCGCCCCCGATCGGTCCCGCGCTCGGCCAGCGCGGCCTCAACATCATGGAATTCTGCAAGGCGTTCAACGCCAAGACCCAGGGCCTGGAGCCCGGTCTGCCGATCCCCGTGGTGATCACCGCCTTCGCGGACAAGAGCTTCACCTTCATCATGAAGACGCCGCCCGCGACCGTCCTCATCAAGAAGGCGGCCGGTGTCCAGAAGGGTAGCCCGAAGCCCCATACCGACAAGGTTGGCAAGCTGACGCGCGCCCAGGCCGAAGAAATCGCCAAGACCAAGATGCCGGACCTCACCGCCGCCGATATGGATGCCGCGGTGCGTACCATCGCCGGTTCCGCCCGCAGCATGGGCATCACCGTGGAAGGAGTCTGACCATGGCCCAGCATTCCAAGCGCCTGCGCGCGGTCCGCGCCAATGTCGACCGCCAGAAGAACTATCCCCTCGCCGAAGCCCTGGCCATGGTGAAGCAGAATGCCACCGCCAAGTTCGACGAGTCCATCGACGTCGCCGTGAACCTCGGCGTCGACGCCAAGAAATCCGACCAACTGGTGCGCGGCTCCGTCGTGCTGCCGGCTGGTACGGGCAAGACGGTACGTGTCGCCGTGTTCGCCCAGGGTGCCAAGGCCGAAGAGGCCAAGGCTGCGGGTGCCGACATCGTCGGTTTCGACGATCTGGCGGCCACCATCAAGGGCGGCACCATGGATTTCGACATCTGCATCGCTACGCCGGATGCCATGCGCGTCGTCGGTGCGCTCGGCCAGATTCTCGGCCCCCGCGGCCTGATGCCGAACCCGAAGGTCGGCACCGTGACCATGGATGTCACCACCGCCGTGAAGAACGCCAAGGCCGGTCAGGTCCAGTACCGCACCGACAAGGGCGGCATCATCCAGTGCACCATTGGCCGTGCCTCCTTCAGCGTCGAAGCGCTGCAGCAGAACCTCGCTGCGCTGATCGACGCGCTGACCAAGGCCAAGCCGGCTGCGTCCAAGGGCCAGTATCTGAAGAAGATTTCGCTGTCCTCGACGATGGGCGCCGGTGTCCGCGTCGATCAGGCCAGCCTGTCGGCGCAGCAACAGTAAGAACTTTGGGCCGCCGCGCCGCCCCGTTCGGGGCGCGGCGGGTTGTCAAAGACCGCAGGTGTCCCGCGGGGACTTAAACGCGGGCGACAGAGCAGCGTCGCCCTGGCCAGCGTAGATGGCGTCACCCGAAAACAGGATTTAGCCGTACTCCTGATCGAAGGTCGCCGTGGGTGCGTCGGAGCAATCCGCCGCGTGTTGACTTAAAAGGAGGAAAGACCTAATGGGTCTGAGTCTCGACGATAAGAAGGCCGTTGTGGCAGAGGTGTCGGCACAGGTCGCCAACTCCCAGACCATCGTGGTTGCCGAATATCGCGGTATTGAGGTGGGCGATCTCACCCAACTGCGGAAGAAGGCGCGCGAATCTGGCGTTTACCTGCGTGTGCTGAAGAACACCCTTGTCCGTCGCGCCGTCGCCGGTACCTCGTTCGAGGGCCTGTCGGCTGCGATGACCGGTCCGCTGATCTACAGCATGTCGCAAGACGCTGTGGCAGCGGCCAAGGTGCTCAACGACTTTGCAAAAACCAATGACAAGCTGGTGCTCAAGGCCGGCTGCTATTCCGGCAAGGTGCTCGACCAGGCTGCCGTCAAGGCCCTGGCCAGCATTCCCAGCCGCGAAGAGCTGCTGGCGAAGCTGCTCGGCGTTATGCAGGCCCCGGTGTCCACGTTCGCGTGCGCCCTGGCTGCTCTCGCCAAGAAGCGCGAAGCCGAAGCCGCTTGATCATTCCACTCTTACGACATTTGATTCCGGAGTAACACAATCATGGCAATTACCAAGGAAGATATCCTCGAAGCCGTTGGCGGCATGACCGTCATGGATCTGAACGACCTGGTCAAGGCGTTCGAAGAGAAGTTTGGCGTCTCCGCCGCCTCGATGGCCGTCGCCGCTCCTGGCGCTGGCGGCGGTGCCGCTGCCGCTGCCGAAGAGCAGACCGAGTTCACCGTTACGCTGATGGCTGCCGGCGAGAAGAAGGTCGAAGTCATCAAGGTCGTCCGTGCCGCCACCGGCCTGGGCCTCAAGGAAGCCAAGGATCTGGTCGATGGCGCCCCGAAGCCCGTCAAGGAAGCCATTCCGAAGGCCGACGCCGAAGCCCTCAAGAAGCAGCTCGAGGATGCCGGCGCCAAGGTCGAGGTCAAGTAAGCGCTTTTTGCACGCCGGGCTGGCGGCCTTTTGGCCGCCAGCCTTTTCCCTTTTTCCAGGGCGCATAAAACAGTAATTGGCAACATCCCGATTCCTGCTTTTTGATTCCTGACTGTCGGAGCGAACATGGCCTACTCGTACACCGAGAAAAAGCGCATCCGCAAGAGCTTCGCGAAGCGCGCCAGCGTGCTGGACGTGCCCTTCCTGCTGGCGACGCAACTCGATTCCTACACCCAGTTCCTGCAGGTGGACATTCCTCCGTCCACCCGCAAGGGGCAGGGCTTGCAAGCCGCTTTTTCATCGATCTTCCCGATCGTTTCCCATTCCGGGAACGCGCGACTCGAATTCGTCGAGTACCGCCTCGGTGAGCCGGCCTTCGACGTCAAGGAATGCCAGCAGCGCGGCCTCACCTTCGCGTCGCCCCTGCGCGCCAAGGTGCGCCTCGTCATCCTCGACCGCGAGACCAACAACGAGAAGGTCAAGGAAGTCAAGGAACAGGAAGTCTACATGGGCGAGATTCCGCTCATGACGACGACCGGCTCCTTCGTCATCAACGGCACCGAGCGCGTCATCGTTTCCCAGCTGCACCGTTCGCCCGGCGTGTTCTTCGAGCATGACCGCGGCAAGACCCATTCGTCCGGCAAGCTGCTGTTCTCGGCGCGCATCATCCCGTATCGCGGCTCCTGGCTCGACTTCGAGTTCGATCCGAAGGACCTGCTCTACTTCCGCGTCGACCGCCGCCGCAAGATGCCGGTGACGATCCTGCTGAAGGCCATCGGCATGACGCCGGAGCAGATCCTCGCCAACTTCTTCGAGGCCGACTCCTTTCATCTGTCCAAGAAGGGCGTTCAGTTCGAGATCGTGCCCGAGCGCCTGCGCGGCGAGGTGGCCCGCTTCGACTTCACCGACAAGGCCGGCAAGGTCATCGTCCCGAAGGACAAGCGCATCACCGCCAAGCACATCCGCGATCTCGCCGAGGCCGGCATCAAGAAGATCTTCGTGCCCGACGACTTCCTCATCGGCCGCACCATCGGCCATAACGTCGTCGATCCGTCCACCGGCGAAATCATCGCCCTGGCCAACGACGAAATCACCGAGAGCCTGCTCGCCAAACTCGTCGAATCCGGCGTCGAGGCGATCAACACCCTCTACGTCAACGACATCGATCGCGGTCCCTACATCTCGACGACGCTGCGCGCCGACGAGACCGCCGACCAGTGGTCCGCCCGCGTCGCCATCTACCGCATGATGCGCCCCGGCGAGCCGCCGACGGAAGATGCCGTCGAGACCCTGTTCCACGGCCTGTTCTACTCCGAAGAGCGCTACGACCTTTCCGCCGTCGGCCGCATGAAGTTCAACCGCCGCGTCGGCCGCGACGAGCTGCTCGGTGCTGGCACCCTGTCCAACGAGGACATCGTCGACGTCATCCGCATCCTCGTCGAGCTGCGCAACGGCCGCGGCGAGATCGACGACATCGACCACCTCGGCAACCGCCGCGTGCGTTCCGTCGGCGAACTGGCCGAGAACCAGTTCCGCGCCGGCCTCGTCCGCGTCGAGCGCGCCGTCAAGGAGCGCCTCAACCAGGCCGAGAGCGACAACCTGATGCCGCACGACCTGATCAACGCCAAGCCCATCTCGGCGGCGATCAAGGAATTCTTCGGCTCCAGCCAGCTGTCGCAGTTCATGGACCAGACCAATCCGCTGTCCGAGATCACGCACAAGCGCCGCGTCTCGGCCCTCGGCCCGGGCGGTCTGACGCGCGAGCGCGCCGGCTTCGAGGTGCGCGACGTGCACCCGACCCACTATGGTCGCGTCTGCCCGATCGAAACGCCGGAAGGTCCGAACATCGGCCTCATCAACTCGCTGGCGCTGTTCGCGCGCACCAACGAGTACGGTTTCATGGAGACGCCCTACCGCAAGGTGGAGAACGGCCATGTCACCGACCAGATCGAGTACCTGTCCGCCATCGAGGAAGGCAAGTACATCGTCGCCCAGGCCAACGCCACCCTCGACAAGAAGGGCAAGCTTACGGACGAACTGGTGTCCTGCCGCTTCAAGGGCGAATTCGAACTGAAGGAGCCGGCCGAAGTCCAGTACATGGACGTGGCCCCGGGCCAGATCGTCTCCGTCGCCGCCTCGCTGATCCCGTTCCTTGAGCACGACGACGCCAACCGCGCGCTGATGGGCGCCAACATGCAGCGCCAGGCCGTGCCTTGCCTGCGGCCCGAGAAGGCCGTGGTCGGCACCGGCATCGAGCGTACCGTCGCCGTCGACTCGGGTACCGCGGTGCAGGCCCTGCGCGGCGGCGTGGTGGACTATATCGACGCCGACCGTATCGTCGTGCGCGTCAATGACGCCGAGACGGTGCCGGGCGAAGTCGGTGTGGACATCTACAACCTGACCAAGTACACCCGCTCCAACCAGAACACCAACATCAACCAGCGGCCGGTCGTCAAGGTCGGCGACATCATCGCCAAGGGCGATGTGGTGGCCGACGGCGCCTCCACCGACCTCGGCGAGCTGGCCCTCGGCCAGAACATGCTGGTGGCGTTCATGCCCTGGAACGGCTACAACTTCGAGGACTCGATCCTGATCTCCGAGCGCGTCGTCGCCGACGACCGCTTCACCTCGATCCATATCGAGGAACTGACGGTGGTCGCCCGCGACACCAAGCTCGGCGCCGAGGAAATCACGCGCGACATCGCCACCCTCGGTGAAGCACAGCTTGGCCGTCTCGACGATTCGGGCATCGTCTATATCGGTGCCGAAGTCGAGGCCGGCGACGTGCTGGTCGGCAAGGTGACGCCGAAGGGCGAAACCCAGCTGACGCCGGAAGAGAAGCTGCTACGCGCGATCTTCGGCGAGAAGGCCTCCGACGTGAAGGACACCTCCCTGCGCGTGCCCTCGGGCATGAGCGGCACGGTGATCGACGTCCAGGTGTTCACGCGCGAAGGCATCGAGCGCGACAAGCGTGCCCAGTCGATCATCGACGACATGCTGAAGGGCTACAAGCAGGACCTGGCCGACCAGATGCGCATCGTCGAACGCGACACCTTCTCCCGTATCGAGAAGCTGCTGATCAACAAGATCGCCGCCAAGGGCCCGAAGAAGCTGGTCAAGGGCACCAAGATCACCAAGGCCTATCTGGAGACCGTCGAACACTACCACTGGTTCGACATTGCCCTGGAGAACGAGGAAGCCCAGCAGCAGCTGGAGAACCTGCGCGAGTCCATCGAGCAGACGCGCAAGGACTTCGACGTCGCCTTCGAAGCGAAGAAGAAGAAGCTGACCCAGGGCGACGAGCTGCCGCCCGGTGTGCAGAAGATGGTCAAGGTCTACCTGGCCGTCAAGCGCCGTCTGCAGCCCGGCGACAAGATGGCCGGCCGCCACGGCAACAAGGGCGTCGTTTCCAAGATCGTTCCGATCGAGGACATGCCGCACATGGAAGACGGCACGCCGGTGGACGTGGTACTCAACCCGCTGGGCGTGCCTTCGCGGATGAACATCGGCCAGATTTTGGAAACCCATCTGGGCTGGGCCGCCAAGGGCCTTGGTCGCAAGATCGACGAGATGCTGCGCCAGCAGGCCAACGCTGCCGAGGTGCGCAAGCTCCTCAACAAGATCTACAACGACAGCGGCAAGGGCGAGGACATCGAGAGCCTGACCGAAGTCGAGGTCATGGAACTGGCCAGCAACCTGCGCGGCGGCGTGCCTTTCGCCACCTCGGTGTTCGACGGCGCCAAGGAAGAGGAAATCCGCTCCATGCTGGACCTCGCCTATCCGGACGACGTGGCCGCCAAGCTCAAGCTGACCCCCGCCAAGACCCAGGCCACCCTGTACGACGGGCGCACCGGCGAAGCCTTCGAACGTCCGGTCACCATCGGTTACATGCACGTGCTGAAGCTGCACCACCTGGTGGACGACAAGATGCATGCCCGTTCCACCGGCCCCTACAGCCTGGTGACGCAACAACCGCTGGGCGGCAAGGCGCAGTTCGGCGGCCAGCGTTTCGGCGAAATGGAAGTCTGGGCGCTGGAAGCCTACGGTGCCTCCTACACGCTGCAAGAGATGCTCACCGTCAAGTCCGACGACGTTACCGGCCGCACCAAGGTGTACGAAAACATCGTCAAGGGCGAGCACAAGATCGACGCCGGCATGCCCGAGTCGTTCAACGTGCTGGTGAAGGAAATCCGCTCGCTCGCGATCGACATCGATCTCGACCGTTATTGATGGCCGCGCAAGGATTGGAGTGACCCATGAAAAGCCTGTTCGCTGATCTGTTCAAGCAAAACCTGCCGAGCGAGGAAGAGTTCGATGCCATCACCATCGGGCTGGCCTCGCCGGAGAAGATCCGCTCCTGGTCCTACGGCGAAGTCAAGAAGCCGGAGACCATCAACTACCGCACCTTCAAGCCCGAGCGCGATGGCCTCTTCTGCGCCAAGATCTTCGGCCCGGTGAAGGATTACGAGTGCCTGTGCGGTAAGTACAAGCGCCTCAAGCACCGCGGCGTCATCTGCGAGAAGTGCGGCGTCGAAGTGACCCAGGCCAAGGTGCGCCGCGAGCGCATGGGCCATATCGAACTGGCCTCGCCGACCGCCCACATCTGGTTCCTGAAGAGCCTGCCGAGCCGTCTCGGCATGGTGCTCGACATGACGCTGCGCGACATCGAGCGCGTGCTCTACTTCGAAGCCTTCGTCGTTGTCGATCCCGGCATGACGCCGCTCGCACGTGCGCAGCTGCTCACCGAGGACGACTACCTCGCCAAGGTCGAGGAGTACGGCGACGACTTCACCGCCGTCATGGGCGCGGAAGGCGTGCGCGAACTGTTGCGCACCATCGATCTCAGCAACGAGATCGAGAAGCTGCGCCATGAGCTCGAGACCACCGGTTCCGAGGCCAAGATCAAGAAGATCTCCAAGCGCCTGAAGATCCTTGAGGGCTTCCAGTCCTCCGGCATCAAGCCCGAGTGGATGGTGCTCGAAGTGCTGCCGGTGCTGCCGCCCGACCTGCGTCCGCTGGTGCCGCTGGATGGTGGTCGTTTCGCCACCTCCGACCTCAACGACCTCTATCGCCGCGTCATCAACCGCAACAACCGTCTCAAGCGCCTGCTCGAACTGAAGGCGCCGGACATCATCGTCCGCAACGAGAAGCGCATGCTGCAGGAAGCGGTCGACTCGCTGCTCGACAACGGTCGCCGCGGCAAGGCCATGACCGGCGCCAACAAGCGCCCGCTCAAGTCGCTGGCCGACATGATCAAGGGCAAGTCCGGCCGCTTCCGCCAGAACCTGCTCGGCAAGCGGGTGGACTACTCCGGCCGCTCGGTCATCGTCGTCGGTCCCCAACTCAAGCTGCACCAGTGCGGCCTGCCGAAGAAGATGGCGCTGGAACTGTTCAAGCCCTTCATCTTCGAGCGCCTGGAGAAGATGGGCATCGCCTCCACCATCAAGGCGGCGAAGAAGGAAGTCGAATCCGAAACGCCGGTGGTGTGGGACATCCTCGAAGAGGTCATCCGCGAGCATCCGGTACTGCTCAACCGCGCACCGACGCTGCACCGCCTCGGCATCCAGGCCTTCGAGCCGACCCTGATCGAAGGCAAGGCGATCCAGCTGCATCCGCTGGTGTGTACCGCGTTCAACGCCGACTTCGACGGCGACCAGATGGCCGTCCACGTGCCGCTGTCGCTGGAAGCGCAGATGGAAGCGCGCACCCTGATGCTGGCTTCCAACAACGTGCTGTCGCCCGCCAACGGCGCGCCGATCATCGTGCCGTCCCAGGACGTGGTGCTCGGCCTCTACTACGCCACGCGCGAGAATGCCGCCGCCCGCGGCTCCGGCATGATCTTCGCCGATGTCGGCGAAGTGCTGCGTGCCGTCGAGTCGCGCCAGATCGATCTGCACGCCCGTATCACCGTACGCCTCAAGGAGTTCGAGCGCGACGGCGAAGGCTGGCGCGAGAAGATCACGCGCTATTCGACCACCGCCGGCCGTGCCATCCTCTCCGAGATCCTGCCCAAGGGCCTGCCCTTCAAGGCCATCGACAAGGCCCTCAAGAAGAAGGAAATCTCCAAGCTCATCGACGAGAGCTATCGCCGTTGCGGCCTCAAGGATACGGTGGTCTTCGCCGACCACCTGATGCAGTCGGGTTTCCGTCTCGCCACCCGCGGCGGCATTTCGATCGCCGTCGGCGACATGTTGGTTCCCGACCAGAAGCACACCATCATCGAGGCCGCCGAAGCCGAGGTGAAGGAAATCGAAAAGCAATATACCTCCGGCCTCGTCACCGTCGGCGAGCGCTACAACAAGGTGGTGGACATCTGGGGCCGTGCCGGCGACCAGGTCGCCAAGGCGATGATGGACCAGCTCGCCCACCAGCAGGTCAAGGACGTCAACGGCAAGCTGGTCACCCAGGAATCCTTCAATTCCATCTACATGATGGCCGACTCCGGCGCCCGCGGTTCCGCTGCCCAGATTCGTCAGCTCGCCGGCATGCGAGGCCTGATGGCCAAGCCCGACGGCTCCATCATCGAGACGCCGATCACGACGAACTTCCGCGAAGGCCTCAACGTTCTGCAGTACTTCATCTCGACCCACGGTGCTCGTAAGGGCCTTGCCGATACGGCGTTGAAGACGGCGAACTCCGGTTACCTGACGCGTCGTCTGGTGGACGTTACCCAGGATCTGGTGGTCATCGAAGACGATTGCGGTACCACTAACGGCTTCGCCATGAAGGCGCTGGTCGAAGGCGGCGAAGTCATCGAGCCGCTGCGCGAGCGCATTCTCGGCCGCGTCGTCGTCACCGAGGTGCTGCATCCCGACACCCAGGACGTGCTCTACGAGTCCGGCTATCTGCTCGACGAAGATGCCGTGGACAATATCGAGGCCCTCGGCATCGACGAAGTCCGCGTGCGCACGCCGCTGTCCTGCGATACGCGCTACGGCCTATGCGCCAAGTGCTACGGTCGCGATCTCGGCCGCGGTTCCCTGGTGAACGCTGGCGAGGCTGTCGGCGTCATCGCCGCCCAGTCGATCGGCGAGCCGGGCACCCAGCTGACGATGCGGACCTTCCACGTCGGTGGTGCGGCTTCGCGGGCTGCCGCCCAGAGCCAGGTCGAAGCGAAGAGCGCGGGTATCCTGCGCTTCTCGGCGACCATGCGCTACGTCACCAACCCGAAGAACGAGAAGGTGATCATTGCCCGCTCCGGCGAAGTCTTCATCACCGACGACAACGGTCGCGAGCGAGAGCGCCACAAGGTTCCCTACGGCGCCACCCTCAACGGCGACGACGGCAAGCAGATCAAGGCCGGCGCCATCCTGGCAACCTGGGACCCGCATACCCGTCCGATCGTGACCGAGTACGCCGGTACCGTGAAGTTCGAGCACGTCGAGGAAGGCGCCACTGTTGCCAAGCAGATCGACGATGTCACCGGCCTGTCCACGCTGGTCGTCATCGACCCGAAGCGCGGCACCAAGTCGGCCGTCAAGGGCTTGCGTCCGCAGGTCAAGCTGCTCGACGAAGCCGGCCAGGAGATCAAGATCCACGGCACCGACCACTCGGTGACCATCACTTTCCACGTCGGTTCGATCATCACCGTCAAGGACGGCCAGCCGGTGGCGGTAGGTGATATTCTCGCCCGCATCCCGCAGGAGTCGGCCAAGACGCGCGACATCACCGGCGGTCTGCCGCGCGTGGCCGAGCTGTTCGAGGCCCGCTCGCCGAAGGACGCCGGCATGCTGGCCGAGGTCACCGGCACGACCTCCTTCGGCAAGGACACCAAGGGCAAGCAGCGCCTCGTCATCACCGAGCCGGATGGCACCGCCAACGAATACCTGATCCCGAAGGACAAGCACGTCATGGCCCACGACGGCCAGGTTGTGAACAAGGGCGAAGTGATCGTGGACGGTCCGGTCGATCCGCACGACATCCTGCGGCTCAAGGGCGTCGAGGAGCTGGCGCGTTACATCATCGACGAAGTGCAGGACGTCTATCGCCTGCAGGGCGTGAAGATCAACGACAAGCACATCGAGGTGATCGTGCGCCAGATGCTGCGTCGCGTCGTGATCTCCGATGCCGGCGACTCCAAGTTCATCAAGGAGGAGCAGGTCGAACGCGCCGAAGTGTTGGATGAAAACGACAAGCTCATCGCCGAGGGCAAGCGGCCGGCGGAATACCAGTACATGCTGCTGGGTATCACCAAGGCCAGCCTGTCCACCGATTCCTTCATCTCCGCGGCCTCCTTCCAGGAGACCACCCGGGTGCTGACGGAAGCGGCAATCATGGGCAAGCGCGATGAGCTGCGCGGTTTGAAGGAAAACGTTATCGTCGGACGCTTGATCCCCGCCGGGACGGGCCTTGCCTACCATCGCACCCGTCATATGCAGTCGATGGGCGAAGATGCGGCGAAGGGCAGTTTCGATCTGCCTGTCGAAGGAAATGTCGAGGAAGGCGTGCGGGCCGGTTGACGGCGCTTGTCACGATTACTATAATCCGGCCTCTTTGCTCCCCGCCAGGGGGCCGCAAGCTATTGGGATGAATAGATATGCCAACCATTAACCAGCTCGTGCGCAAGGGCCGCCAGGCTCCGCAGAGCAAGAGTAAAGTGCCTGCGCTGGCCAACTGCCCGGCCAAGCGTGGCGTGTGCACCCGCGTCTACACCACGACGCCGAAGAAGCCGAACTCGGCGCTGCGGAAGGTCGCCAAGGTGCGCCTGACCAACGGTTTCGAGGTCATCTCCTACATCGGCGGCGAAGGCCACAACCTGCAGGAGCACTCGGTTGTGCTGATCCGCGGCGGTCGTGTGAAGGACTTGCCGGGCGTTCGTTATCACATCGTGCGCGGTAGCCTCGACACCCAGGGTGTCAAGGACCGCAAGCAGTCCCGTTCCAAGTACGGCGCCAAGCGCCCGAAAGCTGCTTAAGCTTAGAAGAGGTTATCCATGCCGCGTCGTCGTGAAGTACCCAAGCGTGAGATCCTGCCGGACCCGAAGTTCGGTAGCGTCGATGTTTCCAAGTTCGTCAATGTGCTGATGACCAGCGGCAAGAAGTCCGTTGCCGAGCGCATCATCTATGGCGCCTTTGATCAGATCAAGACCAAGAGCGGCAAGGACCCGCTTGAGGTGTTCGGTCTGGCGATCAATAACGTCAAGCCGATCGTCGAGGTCAAGAGTCGTCGCGTTGGCGGCGCCAACTACCAGGTGCCGGTTGAGGTGCGTCCTTCCCGCCGCATGGCGCTGTCGATGCGCTGGCTGCGTGAGGCCGCCCGTAAGCGTTCGGAGAAGTCCATGGGGCAACGTCTGGCAGGTGAACTGCTGGAGGCGTCCGAGGGTCGTGGCGCGGCGATGAAGAAGCGTGAAGAAGTGCACCGTATGGCGGAGGCCAACAAGGCCTTCTCGCATTTCCGGTTCTGATGTTTCCGTAACCGCGCAGCTGGGCTGCGCGGCTATTTTTCAGTTGCCGCCCTGGTGGCTCATCGCTAGATGGGTGCCAAGGCGGTTTGGCTTAGATAAGGCAGGTAAACAAAGTGGCCCGCAAGACTCCCATCGAGCGCTATCGCAACATCGGCATTTCGGCTCACATCGATGCCGGCAAGACGACGACGACCGAGCGCATCCTGTTCTACACCGGCGTCAACCACAAGATCGGCGAAGTGCATGATGGCGCCGCGACCATGGACTGGATGGAGCAGGAGCAGGAGCGTGGCATCACCATCACCTCCGCGGCGACCACCTGCTTCTGGAAGGGCATGGGCAACAACTTCCCCGAGCACCGTGTCAACATCATCGACACCCCGGGCCACGTGGACTTCACCATCGAAGTCGAACGCTCGATGCGCGTGCTCGACGGCGCCTGCATGGTCTATTGCGCGGTCGGTGGCGTGCAGCCCCAGTCCGAAACCGTCTGGCGCCAGGCCAACAAGTACGGCGTGCCGCGTCTTGCCTTCGTGAACAAGATGGACCGTACCGGGGCCAACTTCTTCAAGGTGCACGACCAGATGCGCGAACGCCTCAAGGCCAACCCGATCCCGCTGCAGATCCCGATCGGCGCCGAGGACAAGTTCGAAGGTGTGGTCGATCTGGTCAAGATGAAGGCCATCATCTGGGACGACGCTGCTCAGGGCACCAAGTTCACCTACGGCGATATCCCGGCCGAACTCGTCGAGACCGCCAAGGAGTGGCGCGAGAAGATGCTCGAAGCCGCCGCCGAGGCGTCCGAGGATCTGATGAACAAGTATCTCGAAGAGGGTGACCTCTCCGAAGACGAAGTCAAGAAGGCCATTCGTCAGCGCACCATCGCCAGCGAGATTGTCCCGATGCTGTGCGGCTCTGCCTTCAAGAACAAGGGTGTACAGGCGATGCTGGATGCCGTCATCGAGTACATGCCGTCGCCGGTCGACATTCCGCCGGTCACGGGCATCCTCGAGAACGAATCCGAAGGCGAGCGCTCTGCTTCCGACGAAGAACCCTTCTCTGCCTTGGCGTTCAAGATCATGACCGACCCCTTCGTCGGTCAGCTGACCTTCTTCCGCGTCTATTCCGGCGTCCTCAATTCTGGCGATACCATCTACAACCCGGTCAAGGGCCGCAAGGAGCGCATTGGCCGCATCCTGCAGATGCACGCTAACCAGCGTGAGGAAATCAAGGAAGTGCGCGCCGGCGACATCGCCGCCGCCGTCGGCCTCAAGGAAGCGACGACCGGCGAAACCCTCTGCGATCCGACCAAGGTCATCACCCTGGAGCGCATGGAGTTCCCCGAGCCGGTGATTCACATCGCCGTCGAGCCGAAGACCAAGGCCGACCAGGAGAAGATGGGCCTTGCCCTCAACCGGCTGGCCCAGGAAGACCCGTCCTTCCGCGTCCGCACCGACGAAGAGTCCGGTCAGACCATCATCTCCGGCATGGGCGAACTGCACCTGGAGATCATCGTCGATCGCATGAAGCGCGAATTCAACGTCGAAGCCAACATCGGCGCGCCGCAGGTGGCCTATCGCGAAGCCATCCGCAAGGCGGTCGAGCAGGAAGGCAAGTTCGTCAAGCAGTCCGGCGGTCGTGGCCAGTACGGCCACGTCTGGATCAAGCTGGAACCGAACGAGACCGGCAAGGGCTACGAGTTCGTCGACGCCATCAAGGGCGGTACCGTGCCGCGCGAGTTCATCCCGGCGGTGGACAAGGGCCTGCAGGAAACCCTGCCGAATGGCGTGCTCGCCGGTTTCCCGGTGGTGGACGTCAAGGTCACCCTGTTCGATGGTTCGTACCACGATGTGGACTCGAACGAAAACGCGTTCAAGATGGCTGCCTCCATGGCCTTCAAGGACGCCATGCGCAAGGCCAGCCCGGTCCTGCTCGAACCGATGATGGCCGTCGAGGTGGAGACGCCCGAAGACTTCATGGGCAACGTCATGGGCGACCTCTCCGGCCGTCGCGGCATGGTGCAGGGCATGGAAGACCTGCCGGGCGGCATCAAGGCCGTCAAGGCCGAAGTGCCACTGGCCGAGATGTTCGGCTACTCGACCCAGCTGCGCTCCCTGACCCAGGGGCGCGCCACGTATTCGATGGAATTCAAGCACTACAGCGAGGCGCCGAAGAATGTCGCCGAAGCCGTCATCAACAAGAAATAACCGTTCTTTGGAAGGAAGCTAACCATGGCAAAAGGCAAGTTTGAGCGGACCAAACCGCACGTGAATGTGGGCACGATTGGACACGTTGACCACGGCAAGACGACCTTGACGGCGGCGATCACGACCGTGCTGTCCACCAAGTTCGGTGGCGAGGCCAAGGCCTACGACCAGATCGACGCGGCGCCGGAAGAAAAGGCCCGGGGTATCACGATCAACACCGCCCACGTCGAGTACGAGACGGCGACCCGTCACTACGCCCACGTGGATTGCCCGGGTCACGCCGACTACGTGAAGAACATGATCACCGGCGCCGCCCAGATGGACGGCGCGATCCTGGTGGTGTCCGCCGCCGACGGCCCGATGCCGCAGACCCGCGAGCACATCCTGCTGGCGCGTCAGGTCGGTGTGCCGTTCATCATCGTCTTCATGAACAAGTGCGACATGGTGGACGACGCCGAACTGCTCGAACTGGTCGAGATGGAAGTGCGCGAGCTGCTCTCCAAGTACGACTTCCCGGGCGACGACATCCCGATCATCAAGGGCTCCGCCCTGAAGGCGATGGAAGGCGACAAGGGCGACCTCGGCGAAGGCGCCATCCTCAAGCTGGCCGACGCGCTGGACAGCTACATCCCGACGCCCGAGCGCGCCATCGACAAGCCCTTCCTGCTGCCGATCGAAGACGTGTTCTCGATCTCCGGCCGCGGCACCGTGGTGACCGGTCGCGTCGAGCGCGGCATCGTCAAGGTCGGCGAGGAAATCGAAATCGTCGGTATCCGTCCGACCGTCAAGACCATCTGCACCGGCGTGGAAATGTTCCGCAAGCTGCTGGACCAGGGTCAGGCGGGCGACAACGTCGGCGTGCTGCTGCGCGGCACGAAGCGCGAAGAAGTTGAGCGTGGTCAGGTGCTGGCAAAGCCGGGTTCCATCACCCCGCACACCCACTTCACTTCCGAAGTGTATGTGCTGTCGAAGGATGAAGGCGGTCGTCACACCCCGTTCTTCAACGGCTATCGTCCGCAGTTCTATTTCCGCACGACGGACGTGACGGGCTCGATCGAGCTGCCGGCGGGCACGGAAATGGTGATGCCTGGCGACAACGTGCAGATGACGGTGAAGCTGATCGCCCCGATCGCCATGGAAGACGGCCTGCGCTTCGCCATCCGCGAAGGTGGTCGTACCGTCGGCGCCGGCGTCGTCGCCAAGATCATCGAGTAAGTTCTTGCCAAGTCAGGAAAAGCGCGGCATAATCCCGCGCTTTCCTTTTTAAGGTGCCTGTCCGGGCCTCGCTCTTTAAGGGTTTGTCATGCAAAGCCAGAAAATTCGCATCCGCCTCAAGGCCTTCGACTACAAGCTGATCGATCAGTCGGCTCTTGAGATCGTGGATACGGCCAAACGTACCGGCGCCGTTGTGCGTGGTCCGGTGCCGCTGCCGACGCGCATCGAGCGTTTCAACGTGCTGCGTTCGCCGCACGTGAACAAAACCTCGCGCGATCAGTTCGAGATTCGTACCCATCTGCGCCTGATGGACATCATCGATCCGACCGACAAGACGGTGGATGCGCTGATGAAGCTGGATCTGCCGGCTGGCGTCGACGTCGAGATCAAGCTGCAGTAATTCGTTTCAACGGTGGCGCCGACTTTTCGGCGCTGCTGCAATCGGTTGTACTTTGGGCCCGGCCAATCGTAGCCGGGGTTTAGGAGAAAAAAATGAGTCTAGGCCTTGTCGGACGCAAGGTCGGCATGACGCGCATTTTTGCTGAGGACGGCTCGACCGTTCCGGTGACTGTGCTCGATGTGTCGAACAATCGCGTCACGCAAATCAAGACGCCTGAAGCCGACGGCTATGCCGCGGTTCAGGTGACCTTTGGCAAGCGCCGCGCCAGCCGTGTCAATAAGGCTGCTGCGGGGCATCTTGCCAAGGCCGGTGTTGAAGCCGGCAATGTGCTCAAGGAATTCCGTGTCGCCCAAGAGCAGCTGTCCAGCCTGAAGGCTGGTGACGTCGTTGCCGTCACTATCTTCCAGCCGGGCCAGATGGTGGATGTCACTGGCACCAGCCAGGGCAAGGGCTTCGCTGGCTCCATCAAGCGCCACCACTTCTCGTCGAACCGTGCCTCCCATGGCAACTCGGTTTCGCACAATGCGCCGGGCTCCATCGGCATGGCGCAGGACCCGGGTCGTGTGTTCCCTGGTAAGCGCATGGCCGGCCATCTCGGCGCCGTCAAGCGCACCGCCCAGAACCTCGAAATCGTTCGTATCGATGAGGTTCGTCAGCTGCTGCTGGTGAAGGGCGCCGTTCCGGGTTCCAAGGGTGGCGATGTTGTCGTTGCTCCGGCCGTCCGGGCTGGCAAGTAAAGGAGCGACGACATCATGGAACTTAAACTGATCAACGAGCAGGGCCAGCCGGCGGCAACGCTTTCCGCGTCGGATGCGCTGTTTGGTCGTGACTACAATGAAGCGCTGGTGCATCAGGTCGTGGTGGCTTTTCAGGCCAATGCCCGTTCCGGCAACCGCGCCCAGCTCACCCGTGCCGAGGTTCATCACAGCACCAAGAAGCCCTTCCGTCAGAAGGGCACCGGTCGTGCGCGCGCCGGTATGACTTCGTCGCCGCTCTGGCGCGGAGGCGGTCGCATTTTCCCGAATTCACCCGAGGAGAATTTCTCCCAGAAGGTGAACCGCAAGATGTACCGTGCCGGTCTCGCTGCCATCCTGTCGCAGCTCGCTCGCGAGGATCGCTTGGCGGTGGTCGAGAACTTCGCCGTCGATGCGCCCAAGACCAAGTTGGTCGCCCAGAAGCTGAAGGGTATGGGCCTCGATTCCGTGCTGGTGATTACCGACACGCTGGACGACAACCTGATGCTCGCCTCGCGCAACCTGCCGAACGTGCTGGTGCTGGAAGCCCATCAGGCCGATCCGATCTCGCTGGTGCGCTTCCCCAAGGTCCTGCTGACCAAGGGCGCTGTCGCCAAGATGGAGGAGATGCTGGCATGAGCACGCAGAAATTCAATCAGGAGCGCCTGATGCAGGTTTTGCTGGCGCCGCAGATCTCCGAAAAGGCGACCATGATCGCCGACAAGAACGAGCAGGTCGTCTTCATCGTCACGCCCGATGCGACCAAGCCTGAAATCAAGGCTGCCGTCGAACTGCTGTTCAAGGTCGAGGTCAAGTCGGTTCAGGTTGCCAACCAGAAGGGCAAGGTCAAGCGCTTCGGTCGTAGCATGGGTCGCCGCAGCGATGTCCGCAAGGCCTTCGTCTGCCTGAAGCCCGGCCAGGAAATCAGCTTTGCGGAAGGAGGGGCAGCTTAATGGCTCTCGTTAAAGTCAAGCCGACTTCGGCTGGTCGCCGCGGCGTCGTCAAGGTCGTCAACCCGAATTTGTACAAGGGTCGTCCGATCGATGCGCTGACCGAAAGCAAGTCCAGCAAGGCCGGCCGCAACAATCACGGTCACATCACCACGCGCCACCAGGGCGGCGGTCACAAGCAGCAGTACCGCATTGTCGACTTCAAGCGCAACAAGGACGGCATTCCGGCCAAGGTCGAGCGTCTCGAATACGACCCGAATCGTAGTGCCAACATCGCCTTGCTGCTCTATGCAGACGGCGAGCGCCGCTACATCATTGCCCCCAAGGGCATGGTGGTCGGTCAAGAGGTGATGTCCGGTTCCGAAGCCCCGATCAAGTCGGGTAACACGCTGCCGATCCGCAACATCCCGGTTGGTACCACGATCCACTGCATCGAAATCATGCCGGGCAAGGGTGCCCAGCTGGCGCGCGCCGCCGGTACTTCGGTGCAGCTGCTCGCCCGTGAAGGCACCTACGCGCAAGTGCGTCTGCGTTCCGGCGAAATTCGCCGTATCCATGTCGAGTGTCGCGCCACCATCGGCGAAGTCGGGAACGAGGAAAACAACCTGCGCAAGTTCGGCAAGGCCGGCGCCATGCGTTGGCGCGGCATCCGCCCGACGGTACGCGGTGTCGTCATGAACCCGGTCGATCACCCCCATGGTGGCGGCGAAGGCAAGACGGGCGAAGGTCGTGTGCCGGTCAGCCCGTGGGGTCAGCCGGCCAAGGGCTATCGTACTCGCAGCAACAAGCGTACGGACGTCATGATCGTCCAGCGCAGGCCGAAAGGTAAGAGGTAAGCCATGGCACGTTCAATCAAGAAGGGCCCCTTCGTCGACGCTCACCTTATCAAGAAGGTCGATGCAGCGCGCGCCTCCAACGACAAGCGTCCGATCAAGACTTGGTCGCGCCGTTCCACCGTTCTGCCCGACTTTGTCGGTCTGACCATTGCTGTGCATAACGGCAAGCAGCACATCCCGGTGTATGTCTCCGAGAACATGGTTGGCCACAAGCTGGGCGAGTTCGCGCTGACGCGGACTTTCAAGGGACACACCGCCGGCAAAAAAGCCGCGGTGAAGAAGTGAGGGAATGACGATGGAAACCAACGCCATTCTGAAGGGGGTGCGCCTGTCGGATCAAAAAGGCCGCCTCGTCGCCGACATGATCCGCGGCAAGCCCGTCGACCAGGCCCTCAACATCCTGGCCTTCTCGCCGAAGAAGGGTGCCGGCATCATCAAGAAGGTGCTCGAATCGGCCATCGCCAATGCCGAGCACAACGATGGTGCCGACATCGACAGCCTGAAGGTCAAGACGATCTACGTCGAAAAAGGGCCGGTGCTCAAGCGCTTCACCGCGCGCGCCAAAGGTCGCGGCAACCGTATCGTCAAGCCCACCTGCCACATCTTCGTGACCGTCGGGGACTAAGGAGCATTTATGGGACAGAAGATTCATCCGACCGGATTCCGCCTTGCGGTCACTCGTGACTGGGCTTCGCGCTGGTATGCCAATACCAAGGTCTATGGGCAGATGCTCAAGGAAGACCTCGATGTTCGCGAGTATCTGAAGAAGAAACTGGCACATGCCTCCGTAGGTCGCGTCATCATTGAGCGTCCGGCGAAGAACGCCCGTGTGACGGTGTATAGCGCCCGCCCCGGTGTCGTCATCGGCAAAAAGGGCGAGGACATCGAGCAGCTGCGCGCCGATCTGCAGAAGCGTATGGGGGTGCCGGTGCATGTCAATATCGAGGAAATCCGCAAACCGGAAACCGATGCTCAACTGATCGCCGACTCCATTGCCCAGCAGCTGGAAAAGCGCATCATGTTCCGTCGGGCCATGAAGCGCGCCATGCAGAACGCCATGCGCCTCGGCGCCCAGGGCATCAAGATCATGAGTTCCGGCCGCTTGAACGGCGCCGAAATCGCCCGTACCGAGTGGTATCGCGAAGGCCGCGTGCCGCTGCATACGCTGCGCGCCGACATCGATTACGGTACCTCCGAAGCCAAGACGACCTACGGTGTCACCGGCATCAAGGTCTGGGTGTTCAAGGGTGAGATGCTGGCCAAGAACGAGCAGCCCGTAGCCGCCCCCGAAGCGCCTGCCGACGACCGCAAGGTGCGCCGTCCCGCCGCCAAGCCGGCTGCGCCGCGTACCGACGCTGGCGGTGAAGCCAAGCCTGCCGCCAAGCGTCCGACGACGGCCAAGAAGCCGGCCGCCAAGGCCGCGGAAGAAGTCAAGCCCGAAGTTGCCGCCGCCCCCGAGGGCGACGCGCCGGCCAAGGCACCCGTCAAGCGTGTGCGCAAGACCGCTGCGCCGAAGACGGATGCGCCGGCCAAGGAAGGGAAGGAGTAATCAGTCATGCTGCAACCGGCACGCAGAAAGTACCGCAAGGAACAGAAGGGCCGCAACACGGGTCTGGCGACCCGTGGCGCCAAGGTTAGCTTCGGTGAATACGGCCTCAAGGCAATCGGGCGCGGTCGCTTGACCGCCCGTCAAATCGAAGCCGCCCGTCGCGCCATGACCCGCCACATCAAGCGTGGCGGCCGTATCTGGATTCGCATTTTCCCGGACAAGCCGATCTCCAAGAAGCCCGCCGAAGTACGGATGGGTAACGGCAAGGGCAATCCCGAGTATTGGGTTGCCGAGATTCAGCCGGGCAAAGTCCTCTACGAAATGGACGGCGTGGACGAGGCGCTGGCAAGGGAGGCTTTCAAGCTTGCCGCCGCCAAGCTGCCGATCGAAACCACTTTCGTCACGCGCCATCTGGGGTGAGATATGAAAGCTAGCGAACTGAGGCAGAAGAACGAAGCCGAACTCGGCAAGGAATTGTTGGATCTGCGCAAGGCGCAGTTCTCCCTGCGCATGCAGGTGGCCACCCAGCAACTCAACAACACCAGCCAGATCGGCAAGGTGCGCAAGGACATCGCGCGCATCAAGACCATTCAGCGTGAAAAGGCGGCGGCGAAATGACCGAGACGACCGAAAAGAACCGGCGCAGCCTGCAGGGGCGCGTCGTCAGCGACAAGATGGCCAAGACCGTCACGGTGCTCGTCGAGCGCCGCGTCAAGCACCCGGTCATCGGCAAGGTGATGACCCGTTCCAAGAAGTATCACGCGCACGTCGAGGGTCTCGAAGCCGTCGCCGGCGACTTGGTGCAGATCGAGGAATGCGCCCCGGTTTCCAAGACCAAGGCGTGGCGTGTCACCCAGGTGGTCGAGAAGGCGCGCACCATCTGAGTTGGGCTGTAAAAAAAGTAGCAAAAAGTATTGACAGGCTAGAGGCGAGGCCATAAAATCTCGCCTCTTTGCCGCTCCCGGGCGTCTAACGGCTGCGAGCGGTTTCCGACCCGGACGGGTTCCAAGACTGACCGCAGCGCAAGTTGCGGATTAAGTTGGAGAGATAGCAATGATCCAAATGCAGTCGATGCTTGACGTCGCCGACAACACCGGCGCGCGTTCGGTAATGTGCATCAAAGTGTTGGGTGGCTCCAAGCGCCGCTATGCCGGCATTGGCGACGTCATCAAGGTCAGCGTCAAGGATGCGGCGCCGCGCGGTCGCGTCAAGAAGGGCGAGATCTATAACGCTGTTGTCGTACGTACCGCCAAGGGCGTGCGTCGCACCGATGGTTCGCTCGTCAAGTTTGACGGCAACGCCGCGGTGTTGCTGAACAACAAGCTGGAGCCTATCGGCACCCGCATCTTCGGCCCGGTGACGCGCGAGCTGCGTACCGAGCGTTTCATGAAGATCGTCTCCCTGGCGCCTGAGGTTCTCTGAGGATACGGCCATGAACAAGATTCGCAAAGGCGACGACGTTGTCGTCATCACGGGCAAGGATAAGGGCAAGCGCGGCGTCGTGCTGAGTCGCGTCAGCGACGAGCGCCTGGTTGTCGAGGGTGTCAATCGCGTCAAGAAGCACACCAAGCCCAATCCCATGAAGGGTCAGCCGGGCGGCATCGTCGAAAAAGAGATGTCGATCCATATTTCCAATGTGGCGCTGTTCAATCCGGCCACCCAGAAGGCGGATCGCGTCGGCATCAAGTCGCTCGACGATGGTCGCAAGGTTCGGGTGTTCAAGTCGAACGGCGAAGTAGTGGACGCGTAAGGATCAAACATGGCGCGCTTGCAGGAGTTCTATAAACAGTCGGTGGTCGCGCAACTGCGCGAGCAGTTCGGCTACAAGTCGATCATGGAGGTGCCGCGCATCACCAAGATCACCCTCAATATGGGCGTCGGCGAAGCTGTCGGCGACAAGAAGATTCTCGAAAATGCCGTTGGTGATATGACCAAGTTGGCTGGTCAGAAGCCGGTTGTGACGAAGGCCCGCAAGGCCATCGCCGGCTTCAAGATCCGCGAAGGTTATCCGATCGGTTGCATGGTGACGCTGCGCGGCACCCGTATGTTCGAGTTTCTCGATCGCTTCATCACGGTCGCCATGCCGCGCATCCGCGACTTTCGCGGTATCTCGGGCAAGGGCTTCGATGGTCGCGGCAACTACAACGTCGGCGTGAAAGAGCAGATCATCTTCCCTGAGATCGAGTACGACAAGATCGATACGTTGCGCGGCATGAATATCAGCATCACCACCACGGCGAAGACCGACGCGGAAGCGAAGGCCTTGCTCGCTGCTTTCAAATTCCCCTTCAAGAACTGAGGGAACCATGGCGAAACTTGCTTTGATCAACCGCGAGAAGAAGCGCGCCAAAACGGTGGCGAAATATGCCGCCAAGCGCGCTGAGCTGCTCGCTATCATCAACAACGCCAGGCTGTCGGACGAGGAGCGCATGGATGCGCGTCTCAAGTACCAGCAGCTGCCGCGCAATGCGAGCCCCAGTCGCCAGCGTAATCGCTGTGCTCTGACCGGTCGTCCGCGTGGTGTGTTCCGTAAGTTCGGTCTTGCTCGCAATAAGTTGCGCGAGATTGCCATGCGCGGCGAAGTGCCGGGCATGACCAAGGCCAGCTGGTAAGGAGATCGATATGAGTATGACCGATCCGATCGCCGACATGCTGACGCGCATCCGCAATGCGCAGATGGCCGAAAAGGCCGCTGTCACCATGCCGTCGTCCAAGCTGAAAGTTTCCATCGCCAAGGTCCTCAAGGATGAGGGCTATATCGACGATTTCGCCGTGCGCGAAAACGGCGGCAAGGCCGAGTTGGATATCGCCCTCAAGTACTACGCCGGTCGTCCGGTCATTGAGCGCATCGAGCGCGTCTCGAAGCCCGGTCTGCGCGTGTACCGCGGTACCGATGACCTGCCGCGCGTGATGAATGGCCTTGGTGTTGCCATCGTGTCGACGCCCAAGGGTGTCATGACCGATCGCCGTGCCCGCGCCAGCAACGTCGGCGGCGAAGTTCTCTGCATCGTGGCGTAAGGGGAAAAAGATGTCGCGAGTTGCAAAATACCCCGTCAATCTGCCCAAGGGCGTCGAAGTGACCTTGGGTGCCGAAGAGATCAGCATCAAGGGCCCGCTCGGTACGCTGAAGCAGTTCATGCTGCCGTCCGTGAAGGTTGAGAAGGATGGCGAGCAGTTGTTCTGCCGTGCCGTGGAAGGAGCGCCGGATGCCGGTGCGATGTCCGGTACCATGCGCGCCCTGGTCAATAACATGGTCGCTGGCGTCACCAAGGGCTTCGAAAAGAAGCTGACCCTGGTCGGCGTGGGCTACAAGGCTCAGGCGCAGGGTGCCAAGCTCAATCTGTCCCTCGGTTTTTCCCATCCGGTGGTGCACGACATGCCCCAGGGCATCAAGGTCGAAACGCCTACGCCGACGGAAATCCTGATCAAGGGCATCGATAAACAAGTGGTTGGCCAGGTGGCCGCCGAAGTTCGCGCTTATCGTTCTCCCGAGCCCTACAAAGGCAAGGGTGTGCGCTACGCCGACGAGGTGGTGGTCATCAAGGAAACCAAGAAGAAGTAAGGGCGCAACAACATGGACAAGAAACAAGCTCGTGTACGCCGTGCGCGCAAAACCCGCGCCAAGATTGCGGAGCTCAAGATTGCGCGGCTGGCGGTGCATCGCACCAACTGCCATATCTATGCGCAGATCTTCTCCGGTTGCGGCACCCAGGTGCTCGCAGCGGCTTCCACCGCCGAAGGCGAACTGCGCAAGCAGCTGGCCAACGGTGGCAGCGTCGACGCTGCCACGGCGGTTGGCAAGCTGATCGCCGAGCGCGCGAAGGCGAAGGGCATCGAAGAGGTGGCTTTCGATCGGTCCGGTTTCCGGTATCACGGCCGCGTCAAGGCGCTGGCCGAGGCGGCCCGCGAAGGCGGCCTTAAGTTCTAAGCGGTCTATCGAGCGAGACGAAAATGGCTAAACCGCAAGGCAAGAAGCAACAACAGCAGACCGAAGAGCGCGATGATGGCATGCGCGAAAAGATGGTCTCCATCAATCGTGTCACCAAGGTGGTCAAGGGCGGCCGGATTCTCGGCTTCGCCGCGCTGACCGTCGTCGGTGATGGCGATGGCGCCGTCGGCATGGGCAAGGGTAAGTCCCGCGAAGTGCCGGTCGCCGTCCAGAAGGCGATGGAAGAGGCCCGCCGCAAGATGACCAAGGTCAGCCTGAAGGATGGCACCCTGCATCATCCGGTCACCGGCAAGCACGGCGCCACCACGGTGCTGATGTCTCCGGCGCCGAGCGGTACCGGCGTCATCGCCGGCGGCCCGATGCGCGCCGTCTTCGAGGTGGTCGGCGTCACCGACGTCGTTGCCAAGTGCATCGGCTCGACCAATCCCTACAACCTCGTGCGCGCTACGCTCAACGGTCTCAAGGCCGTCAGCACCCCGGCGGAGATCGCCGCCAAGCGTGGCAAGAGCGTGCAGGAAATCCTGGAGTAAGCGATGGCCGACAAGAAGATCAAGGTGACGCTGGTCAAGAGCGTCATCGGTACCAAGCAGGACCACCGCGCCACGGTGCGCGGACTGGGTCTCGGCAAGCTGAACAGCAGCGCCGTGCTGGAAGACACGCCGGCTGTGCGCGGCATGATCCGCAAGGTCGCCTATCTGGTGAAGTGCGAGGGCTGACATGGAACTGAACAACATCAAGCCGGGTGCCGGCTCCAAGCATGCCGCCAGGCGCGTCGGTCGTGGTATCGGCAGCGGTCTCGGCAAGACGGCCGGTCGCGGCCACAAGGGGCAGAAGTCCCGTGCCGGCGGTTTCCACAAGGTCGGCTTTGAAGGCGGTCAGATGCCGTTGCAGCGCCGTCTGCCCAAGCGCGGTTTCGTCTCCCTGACGGCTGCCCGCAATGTCGAGGTACGTCTGTCCGATCTGGAGAAGCTTCCCGTTGGCGATGTCGATCTGCTGACGTTGAAGCAGGCCGGTGTGGTTGCGGCTGACGCGCTGTCTGCGAAGGTGATCCTTTCCGGCAAGCTGACCAAGAAGATCGCCCTCAAGGGGGTCGGTGCCACCAAGGGTGCCAAGGCCGCCATCGAGGCGGCCGGCGGTTCCGTCGCCGACATCGCGGCGGCCTAAGGTAGAAGGTACGGAGCGGAACGTGGCGACGGCAATGGAACAGGCGCAAGCCCTCGGCAAGACCGGCAAGTTCGGCGACCTTTGGCGCCGGCTTTGGTTCCTGCTGGGCGCCCTTGTCGTCTACCGCGTCGGTGCCCACATTCCCGTTCCCGGTATCGACCCGGTGAAGCTCGCCGAATTGTTCTCCTCGCAGCAGGGGGGCATTCTCGGCGTCTTCAACCTCTTCTCCGGCGGTGCCCTTTCGCGATTCACCATTTTTGCTCTGGGCATCATGCCCTACATCTCCTCGTCGATCATCATGCAACTGATGACGATCGCGATTCCTTCCCTTGAGCAGCTCAAGAAGGAAGGCGAGGCCGGGCGCCGCAAAATCACCCAATACACCCGTTACGGCACGGTTGCGCTAGCTCTCTTTCAGGCGCTGGGTATCGCCGTCGCACTGGAGTCCCAGGCCGGTCTCGTCCTTGACCCGGGCATGATGTTCCGCATGACCACGGTCATGACTCTCGTCACCGGGACCATGTTCCTGATGTGGCTGGGTGAGCAGATCACCGAGCGCGGCTTGGGCAACGGCATCTCCATCATCATTTTCGCCGGTATTGCTGCCGGCCTGCCGGCGGCACTCGGCGGCCTCTTCGAACTCGTGCGTACCGGCGCCATGCATCCGATTACCGCGCTGTTCATCTGCGCCCTGGTGGTTCTGGTTACGGGATTTGTCGTCTATGTCGAGCGCGGTCAGCGCAAGATTCTGGTGAACTATGCGAAGCGCCAGGTCGGCAACAAGATCTATGGCGGCCAGAGTTCCCATCTGCCGCTGAAGTTGAACATGTCTGGCGTTATCCCGCCGATCTTCGCCTCGTCGATCATTCTCTTCCCGGCCACCATCGCCAGCTGGTTCTCCACCGGCGACGGCATGCGCTGGCTCAAGGATATCGCTGCTACCCTCTCGCCCGGCCAACCGATTTACGTGATCCTCTATGCGGTGGCCATCGTCTTCTTTTGCTTCTTCTATACGGCGCTCGTCTTCAACTCGAAGGAGACGGCCGACAATCTGAAGAAGAGCGGCGCCTTTGTCCCCGGGATTCGTCCGGGCGAGCAGACCTCGCGCTATATCGACAAGATTCTCATGCGCCTGACGCTGGTCGGCGCGGTCTATGTCACGCTGGTCTGTCTGTTGCCCGAATTCCTGATCCTGAAGTGGAACGTTCCGTTTTATTTCGGCGGTACCAGCCTGCTGATCATCGTCGTGGTGACGATGGACTTCATGGCGCAGGTGCAGGCCTATGTGATGTCGCATCAGTACGAGAGCCTCTTGAAGAAAGCCAATTTCAAGGGCGCGGGCGTGCCGATGCGTTGATAATAGGGTTATGGCGAAGGAAGACGTTATCGAGATGCAGGGGGAGGTCGTCGAAAACCTTCCGAATGCAACCTTTCGAGTCAAGTTGGAAAACGGGCATATTGTGCTAGGTCATATATCGGGAAAGATGCGCATGCACTACATCCGCATCCTGCCAGGCGACAAGGTGACCGTGCAACTCACGCCTTACGACTTGACCAAAGGCCGTATCGTTTTTCGAGCAAAGTAAGTTTTTTCCGGAGAGCAAGCATGAAAGTACTCGCTTCGGTCAGGCGTATCTGCCGCAACTGCAAGATCATCCGTCGCAAGGGCGTGGTGAGGGTCATTTGTACCGACCCGCGCCACAAGCAGCGTCAGGGTTGATCTGGCAGAGCGTTTCAGATACAATTATCGGTTCCCCGTTTTTCGGCTGAATAACAGCGACATACAGGTAAGCATATGGCCCGTATCGCAGGCGTCAACATCCCGAATCATCAACACACCGAAATCGCGTTGACCGCGATCTACGGTATCGGCCGCACCCGCGCGCAGAAAATCTGCGACGCGGCCGGCATTAAGCGCTCCGCCAAGATCAAGGATCTCACTGATTCCGAGATGGACCGGCTGCGCGAAGAGGTGGGCAGGTTCACCGTCGAGGGCGATCTCCGCCGCGAAGTGACGATGAGCATCAAGCGTCTGATGGACCTCGGTTGCTACCGTGGCGTCCGTCATCGTCGCGGTCTGCCGGTACGTGGTCAGCGCACTCGCACCAATGCGCGCACCCGCAAGGGTCCGCGCAAGGCGATCTCCGGCGCGAAGAAATAACCAGGAACTCAAGACATGGCCAAGACCCAGACCAAGGTTCGCAAGAAGGTCAAGAAGAACGTCGCCGAGGGCATCGCCCACGTGCATGCGTCCTTCAACAACACCATCATCACCATCACCGACCGTCAGGGTAATGCCCTGTCGTGGGCGACGTCCGGCGGTGCCGGCTTCAAGGGCTCGCGCAAGTCCACGCCGTTTGCCGCCCAGGTCGCCGCCGAAGCCGCCGGCAAGGCAGCCCAGGAATGCGGCGTGAAGAACGTCGAAGTGCGTATCAAGGGACCGGGTCCCGGCCGCGAATCCGCGGTGCGCGCCCTCAACGCCCTCGGCATCAAGATTTCCAGCATTACGGATATCACGCCGGTCCCGCACAACGGCTGCCGGCCGCCCAAGCGCCGCCGTATCTAAGACTTAAGGAGCAGAACAGTGGCCCGCAATCTCGACGCCAAGTGCCGCCAGTGCCGCCGCGAGGGGGAGAAACTCTTCCTCAAGGGCGAGAAGTGCTTTACCGACAAGTGCTCGATCGAGCGCCGTCAATACGCGCCCGGCCAGCACGGCCAGAAATCCGGTCAACGCCTCTCCGGCTATGGCCAGCAACTGCGTGAAAAGCAGAAGATCCGCCGCATCTACGGCATCCTCGAACGCCAGTTCCGCAAGACCTTTGCGGACGCCGAGCGCAAGAAGGGCCAGACCGGCGAGAACCTGCTGCAACTGCTCGAATCCCGCCTCGATGCCGTCGCCTACCGCATGGGCTTTGGCGCCTCGCGCGCCGAGTCGCGCCAGATCGTGCGCCACAACGGCGTGCTGGTGAATGGCAAGCGCGTGAATATTCCGTCCTACAGCGTGCGCCCCGGCGACACGATCCAACTGACGGATGCGGCGCGCGGTCACCTGCGCTCCAAGGGCGCCCTGGAAGCCGCCGAATCCCGCGGCTTCCCCGAGTGGATCGAGGTGAATGTGAAGGAAGGCCGCGGCGTGTTCAAGGCCCTGCCCTCCCGCGAAGACCTGCCGCCCTCGATCAACGAAGGCCTCGTGGTCGAACTGTATTCGCGCTAATCATTAATCGGCGGGGCGCCTTCCCGGCGCCCCGCATTGCTTTTTTCGAGGACTGCCGATGCAAAGCAACGCACTTCTGAAACCGCGCATCATCGACGTGCAGACGCTCTCCCCGGTGCATGCCCGTGTGGTCATGGAACCGTTCGAGCGTGGCTACGGCCATACGCTGGGCAACGCCCTGCGCCGCATCCTGCTCTCTTCGATGCCGGGCGCCGCGCCGACCGAAGTGTCCATCGACAGCGTTCTGCACGAGTACTCGACGCTGGAAGGTGTGCGCGAGGACGTCGTCGATATCCTGCTCAACCTGAAGGGCGTCGTGCTCAAGCTGCACAACCGCGGCGAAGCCGTGCTGAACCTTTCCAAGAAGGGTGAGGGCGTTGTCACCGCCGCCGATATCGAAGTCGCCCACGACGTCGAGATCATCAATCCTGACCACGTCATCGCCCACATCGCTCCCGGCGGCAAACTGGACATGCAGATCAAGGTCGAACTGGGCCGTGGCTACGTGCCGGCGAACGTGCGCAACATCGACAAGGAAAACAAGGGCATCGGCCGTATCCTGATGGATGCCTCCTTCAGCCCCGTGCGCCGCGTCAGCTACGCCGTCGAATCCGCCCGTGTCGAGCAGCGCACCGACCTGGACAAGCTGGTCATCGACATCGAGACCAACGGCGCCATCGATCCGGAAGAATCGATCCGCTACGCCGCCCGCATCCTGATGGACCAGCTGTCGGTGTTCGCCGACCTGGAAGGCACGCCGATGTCCGTCGAAGCGCCGAAGGTGGCTTCCGTCGATCCGATCCTGCTGCGTCCGGTGGATGACCTCGAACTGACGGTCCGCTCCGCGAACTGCCTGAAGGCCGAGAACATCTACTACATCGGCGACCTGATCCAGCGCACCGAGACCGAGTTGCTGAAGACCCCGAACCTGGGCCGCAAGTCGCTCAACGAGATCAAGGAAGTGCTTGCTTCCCGTGGTCTCACCCTCGGCATGAAGCTGGAGAACTGGCCGCCCGCCGGCCTGGAGAAAATGGGCTAATGGAATTAGTCCATTTTTCAGTGCAGGCTAACCTTCAGGTTAGCCGGAACTAAAAGATGGGTTGCAGTAAATCGGGCCGGGAGATTTTCCGGCCCGTTGTTTAAACCAAAATAAAAATTAACCGGCCACTAGCATTGCGCGGTGGCTGCAAAAAAGGAACTGGAAAATGCGTCATCGTAACGGACTCCGCAAGCTCAATCGTACCTCCTCCCATCGCCTGGCGATGCTGCGCAACATGACCGTGTCCCTGCTGCGTCATGAAGCCATCAAGACCACTCTGCCGAAGGCCAAGGAACTGCGCCGCGTCGTCGAGCCGATGCTCACCCTCGGCAAGACCGCCACGCTGGCCAATCGTCGCCTTGCCTTCGACCGCCTGCGCGACCGCGAAATCGTCGGCAAGCTGTTCGACGTGCTCGGCCCGCGCTACGCCAAGCGTCCCGGCGGCTACCTGCGCATCCTGAAAATGGGTTTCCGCAACGGCGACAATGCTCCGATGGCCTACGTCGAACTGCTGGACCGTCCGGAACCCACCGAAGCTGCCGAAGCGCCCACCGCCGAATAAGCGTTGGCGCGTACCAAGCGAAAAGGCCGGGGCACCCCGGCCTTTTGCTTTTCTGCGTCGCACGACGCTACACGATCATGCCGGCCCCCACCGTGTTGTTGGTCGCCTCGTCGATGACGATGAAGGCACCGGTGGCCCGGTTCTCCGCATAGGTGTCGGTGAAGAGCGGCTGTGCCGTGCGGAAGCACACCTGGGCGATGTCGTTCATATGCAGCCCGGTCGCATCCTCCCGGCCCAGTGTCGCGATGTTCAGGCGGTAGTCGATGGTCGCCAGCTTCGCCTTGGTGTCCCGCGTCGTATGGCGGATCACGTAGCGGCGGTTGGGGTCGAGGGGCGTCTCGGACAGCCAGCAGAGGTTGGCACGGATGCCGGTGGCAACGCTAGGCGCCGCATCGCGGCGGACGATCATGTCGCCACGGGAAATGTCGATCTCATCGGCCAGCAGCAGGGTCACGGACTGCTCGGCCACTGCCATCGGCTGGGAGCGGCCGCCGACCTGGATCTCCCTGATCTTTGTCGTCAGGCCGGATGGCAGCACCGTCACCTCGTCGCCGACGGCGATCTCGCCCGATTCGACGCGGCCCATGAAGCCCCGGTAGTCGTGCAGTTCCGGATCGTCGGCATGTTGGGGACGGCAGATGTATTGAACCGGGAAACGGAAGGCCTCGGCCTTCGCCAGCGCCTCGCCGTGGGCGGCCGGTGCTTCCTCCAGCACCTCCAGCAACGTCGGGCCGTCGTACCAGTCGAGGTGTTCGCCGCGCTCCACGATCATGTCGCCGTTGAGAGCCGACATGGGGATGAAGCGCACATCCCCGATCCCGACCTTGGCGGCGAAGGCGAGATATTCGTCGCGGATGAACTCGAAGGCACGGCGATCGTAATCCACCATGTCCATTTTGTTTACCGCTACCACCAGGTGGCGCACGCCCAGCAGGTTGGCGATGGTCGAGTGGCGGCGGGTCTGCGTCAGTACGCCCTTGCGCGCATCGATGAGGATGATGGCGAGATCGGCGGTGGAAGCCGCGGTGACCATATTGCGGGTGTACTGCTCGTGACCGGGGGCGTCGGCGATGATGTACTTGCGCCGGCCGGTGGTGAAGTAGCGGTAGGCGACGTCGATGGTGATGCCCTGCTCGCGTTCGGCGACGAGGCCGTCCGTCAGCAGGGAGAGGTCGACGGCCTCCAGGCCGCGCCGCTGGGACGTGCGCTCGATGGCATGGAGCGTGTCCGCCAGGATCGCCTTGGTGTCGTAGAGCAGGCGGCCGATCAGCGTGCTCTTGCCGTCGTCCACGCTGCCGCAGGTCAGGAAGCGCAGCAGGCCGTTGTCGACGGACGGGAGTTGTTCGGGGGCGCTCATCAAAAGTATCCCTCCTTCTTGCGTTGTTCCATGGCAGCTTCCGACGCCTGGTCGTCCAGGCGGGTGGCGCCGCGCTCGGTGACGGTGGTTAGCGCCGTCTCCGCGATGATGTGGGCGACGCTGTCGGCGCTCGACTCCACCGGCGCGGTGCAGGTGATGTCACCGACGGTGCGGAAGCGCACGGAGATGGTTTCCACCAGGTCGCCTTCCTGGGCCGGCGTCAGCGTTGTCACCGGTTGCAGCAGGTCGTTCTTGCGCACGATGCGGCGCGGGTGGGCGAAGTAGATGGGCGGGAGTTCGAGCTTCTCGCGTTCGATGTACTGCCAGACATCCAGTTCGGTCCAGTTGGAGATGGGGAAGACGCGGATGTTCTCGCCCTTGTGGACGCGGGCGTTGTAGAGGTCCCAGAGCTCGGGTCGCTGGTTCTTCGGGTCCCACTGGCCGAATGGATCGCGGAAGGAAAAGATGCGCTCCTTGGCGCGCGCCTTCTCCTCGTCGCGGCGGGCGCCGCCGATGCAGGCGTCGAAGCCGAACTCCTCGATGGCTTCGAGCAGGGTCACGGACTGGTGGCGGTTGCGGGATTCCCCCGGGGTGCGCAGCACCACCGTACCGCGGGTGATGGAATCCTCCACCAACCGGACGACCAATCGTTCGCCCAGATCGGCGGCGCGGCGGTCGCGGAAGGCGACCACCTCCGGATAATTGTGGCCGGTATCGATATGCAGCAGCGGGAAGGGAAAGCGGCCGGGCCGGAAGGCCTTCTCGGCCAGGCGCAGCAGCACGATGGAGTCCTTGCCGCCCGAGAACAGCAGGGCTGGATTGGCGCACTGGCCGGCCACTTCGCGCAGGATGTGGATGGCCTCGGCCTCCAGCCAGTCCAGGTGGGCGAGGGTGGGGCGTGTTTGAAGTAGCGTCGTCATGGCCGGCTCCTCAGGCGCGCTTCACGTGGAGGCCGCACTCCTTGGAGGTCGGGTCCTCCCACCACCAACGTCCAGCCCGCACGTGCTCGCCGGCGGCGACGGCCCGCGTGCAGGGAGCGCAGCCGATGCTCGGGTAGCCCTGGTCGTGGAGCTTGTTGTAGGGCACGTCGTTGGCGTGGATGTAGCCCCAGACTTCCTGCTCCGTCCAGTCGGCGAGCGGATTGAACTTCTCCAGGCCGTTGTCGGCATCGCGCTCCCGCACCGGCAGGCCGCTGCGGGTGGCGGCCTGCTCGGCGCGCAGGCCGGTGATCCAGGCCTGCTTGCCGGCGAGGGCGCGCTGCAGTGGTTCCACCTTGCGGACATGGCAGCAGGCCTTGCGCAGGTCCACCGACTCGTAGAAACCGTTGATGCCGTGCTCCCGCGTGTAGGCTTCCAGCAGGTTGTGGCGCGGGTAGTAGAACTGCAGCGTCAGTCCGTAGTGGCGCTTGATGCGGCCCATCAGGTCGTAGGTCTCGGCCGGCAGGCGTCCGGTGTCGAGGGAAAAGATCTCGATGTCGAGGGCCTCGCGGACGATCAGGTCCGTCAGCACCATATCCTCGGCACCGAGGCTGTTGGCGAAGGTGGCCGGGGCGAATTCGGCGGCGATCCGGGCCAGCAGGCGGCGGGTCTCCGCCGTCTTGGTCGCCACGCTGTTGATCAGGGCCGCATCGTCAAGCTGTACGCTCATGGGGCTCTCCTCAGGCGACCGCGGCGCGCCGTCGGAACAGCGGCAGCAGCTGGTTGGCGGCGGCCTGGTAGGCCTCCGAGAAGTCGTCGAGGCCGACGATGGCCAGTTCCGGTTCCCTGATGGCGAAGGCGTCGAAGCCGACGCGATGCAGGTAGTGGATGTGGTCGCGGCCGACGGCGCCGAGGGCGCGCAGTTCGCCGCGGTAGCCGTAGCGCGTGCGCAGCAGGGTGGCGATGGAATAGCCGCGGCCGTCGTTGGCGAGAGGGAATTCCACGCCGATAACACTGAGGTCGTCCAGGTCGGCGGCCAGATCGGCCGGATTGTCCTTCGGGCCGAGCCAGACGCCGAGGGCGTGACCCTGGTCCCATTCGCGGTGGATGAGGTCTTCCTTGCGCGCCTGCCAGACGGCCAGCGGCACGAGGACATTGCCGAAGGGCAGCTTGACGGTTTCCGGGGTGTCGTTGGCGGCGAGGGTGAGGACCTTCCAGTTGTCTTCGACGATCTCGCGGTTCTTGATCAGCTTAGCCATTTGCAACCTCTCTTTCGATTTCGGTGGATTCAGTGGATTCGGTGTTCGTTTCGTAGGCGGCGGCGCGGAAGCTTTCCGGACCGACCCGGTGCAGCGTGTCGATGAAGCGTTCGTGGGGGCGGCGACACATTCGATAGTTCTCCACCAGTCGCTCGATCACGGCCGGCACTTCGGCGGCGGCGAAGGAGGGACCGATGACGCCGCCGATGGAAGCCTCCAGGCCGAAGGCGCCGCCGAGGGTGATCTGGTAGCGCTCCTCGCCGGCCTTGTCGATGCCGAGGACGCCGATGTGGCCCACGTGGTGGTGGCCGCAGGCGTTCACGCAGCCGGAGATGTTGAGGCGCAGCTCGCCGATGTCGGCCAGGCGCTCCCGGTCGGCGAAGCGGTCCTGGATCGCCGCGGCCAGCGGCAGGGAGCGGGCGTTGGCCAGGGAGCACAGGTCGCCGCCGGGGCAGGCGATGACGTCCGACAGCAGGCCGATGTTCGGCGTCGCCAGGCCGGCGTTGCGGGCCAACTGCCAGAGATTGAACAGGTCGCGCTTCTTCACGTCGGGCAGGATCAGGTTCTGGGCCTGGGACGTGCGGATCTCGGCGAAGCCGAAGCGGTCGGCCAGGTCGGCCACCGCCTCCATCTGGGCCGCCGTGGCGTCGCCGGGAGCCTGGGCCGGGGCCTTGAGGGAAAGCGTCACGGCGGCGTAGCCGGGCATCTTGTGCTCATGGACGTTGCGCAGGGTCCAGGCGGCGAACTCGGCGTCGTGGCGGCGCGCGAACTCGAAGCCAGCGTCCAGCTTGGGCAGCACCTCGTAGTCCGGCGCCTCGAAATGGGTGGCGACGCGGGCGGCTTCCTGCTCGGTCAGGGTGGACGGGCCGCCCTGTAGATGGGCCCACTCCTCCTCCACCTGGCGGCCGAAGGCCTCGACGCCGAGGGCCTGGACGAGGATCTTGATGCGGGCCTTGTAGAGGTTGTCGCGGCGGCCGTGCAGGTTGTAGACGCGCAGGATGGCCTCGGCGTAGGTGAGCAGGTGGCGCCAGGGCAGGAAGTCCTTCAGCAGCTTGCCGAGGATGGGAGTGCGGCCCAGGCCGCCGCCGACGAAGACGCGGAAGCCCAGTTCGCCCACGGCGTTGCGCACCAGCTGCAGGCCCAGGTCGTGCACCCGCACGCCAGCCGCGTCGTCGGGGCCGCCGCTGATGGCCACCTTGAACTTGCGCGGCAGCCAGGCGAACTCCGGGTGCAGCGTGGACCACTGGCGCAGGATCTCGGCCCAGGGGCGCGGGTCCGCCACTTCCCGCGGCGAGACGCCGGCGAGGGGATCGGTGGTGATGTTGCGGATGCAGGCGCCGGAGGTCTGAATGGCGTGCATGTCCACCTTGGCCAGCTCGGCCAGGATGTCCGGCACCTGGTCGACGCGCACCCAATTGAGCTGCAGGTTGTGGCGCGTGCTGAAGTGGCCGGTGCCGCGGTCGTAGGTACGCGTCACGCGGGCCAGGGCGCGCAGCTGCTTGCTGGAGAGCTGGCCGTAGGGGATGGCGATGCGCAGCATGGGATTGTGCTTCTCGACGTAGAGGCCGTTCTGCAGGCGCAGGGGGCGGAACTCGTCGGCGGAAAGTTCGCCGGCCAGGTGGCGCCGCGTCTGGTCGCGGAACTGGGCGACGCGTTCGCGCACGATGCGGCGGTCGATGTCGTTGTAGCGATACATGATGGCGATCTCTCTCTGTCGTTATGCGGCGATGAGCTTCCCGCCCACCAAGACCAGCATGGTGGCGAGGGTGGGGCGCAGGACGCGCTCGGGAATGCGGTGGGCGAAGTGGCTGCCGAGCCAGATGCCGGGCAGGGAGCCGACCAGCAGGGTGCCCAGCAGGGTCCAGTCGATACTGCCCAGCCACCAGTGGCCGAGGCCGGCCACCAGGGTCAGGGGCACGGCGTGGGCCAGGTCGGCGCCGACGATGCGCACGGCCGTCAGGCGCGGGTAGAGGAAGAACAGGGCCGTGACGCCCAAGGCGCCGGCGCCGACGGAGGACAGGGACACCAGGGTGCCGAGCACGGCGCCGGTCGCCACTGTCAGGCGGGCGCGGCGGTAGGGCGGCAGGGCCTCCACGTCGTGGGACCGGGCCCAGGCCTGGAGGCGGCGGCGGAACACCAGGGCGAGGGCCGTAAGCAGCAGGGCGACGCCGAGGGAAACCTTGATGACGCCGGCCGCGCCGCCGAGGCCGCCGGGGGCGAAGCGGGAAACCAGGAACAGGGTGAGGGCCGCGGCCGGCAGACTGCCGGCGGCCAGCAGACCGACGATGCGCCAATCCACGTGGCCGCGGCGGGCGTGGATCACGGTGCCGCCGGACTTGGTGATGGCCGCGTAGAGCAGGTCGGTGCCCACGGCGGTGGCCGGCGCGACACCGAACAGCAGCACCAGCAGGGGCGTCATCAGGGAGCCGCCGCCCACGCCGGTGACCCCGACGATGGCGCCGACTGCGAAACCCGAGATGACTTGAGCGAGATCCATGATGCGTCCGTTTAGTGGTTGCGGCGCATCGTAGCGAGTCGCTATAGGCTTGGAAAATACTTTATAGTCACATTCAAAGAACTTTCAGGTCTAAAGTCATGAACATCCAACAACTGCGCTATGTCCACGAGGTCGCCCGGCGCAATCTCAACGTTTCCGAGGCCGCCGCCGCCCTCTACACCTCCCAGCCCGGGGTTTCCAAGCAGATCCGCCTGCTGGAGGAGGAACTCGGCGTGGACATCTTCGTGCGCCACGGCAAGCGGCTCACGGGCGTCACCGATCCGGGGCGGCAGATCCTCGCCATCGCCGAGCGCACGTTGCGGGAACTGGCCAACCTCAAGCAGGTGGGCGACGAGTTCAGCAAGGAGACGGAAGGCAGCCTGTCCATCGCCACCACCCACACCCAGGCGCGCTACGCCCTGCCGCCGGCCGTGAAGGCCTTCATGGAGCGCTATCCCAAGGTGCGCCTGGAACTGCACCAGGGCAGCCCGACGCAGATCTGCGAATGGGTCATCAACGGCCAGTCGGACATCGCCATCGCCACCGAGGCCATCGACCAGTATCCGGAGGAACTGCTGATGCTGCCCTGCTACCAGTGGAACCGCAGCGTCATCGCGCCGCCGAAACACCCGATCCTCAAGGAGAAGATCCTCACCCTGGAGGCCATCGCGCGCCACCCGCTGGTCACCTACGACTTCGCCTTCGCCGGCCGCAGCAAGATCAACCAGGCCTTCGCCGCGCGCGACCTGAAGCCCAATGTGGTGCTCACCGCCATCGACGCCGACATCATCAAGACCTACGTGGCGCTGGGTCTGGGCATCGGCCTGGTGGCCTCCATGGCCTACGATCCGGCGGCCGACAAGGGACTGCGGGCCCTGGATGCCTCCCACCTGTTCGAATCCTCCACCACGCGCATCGGCCTGCGCAAGGACGCCTGGCTGCGGGGCTACGCCTACGTCTTTATCGAGCTGTTCGCCCCCCACCTGACGCGCAGGCTCATCGAAGCGGCCCTGAAGGGCGGCGGCGAGGACCCGGGTCTGTAGCCGCTTGCCGCCTCAGGCGGCGCCGCAGACCCGGTTGCGGCCCAGGTGCTTGGCTTCGTAGAGGGCGTGGTCGGCCTGGTTGAGCAGGGTATCCACGCTCGCCGCGGGATCGAACAGGGTGGCGACGCCGAAGGAGGCTGTGAACTGGAGCTTGGTGTCGGGCGCCAGCGTCACCTCCGCCGTGGCGACGGCCTGGCGCAAGCGTTCCGCCACCTCCAGGGCGGCGGCATGGTCGGTGCCGGGCAGCAGCACGGCGAATTCCTCGCCGCCCAGGCGGGCGGTGAAGTCCACCTCCCGCAGGGTGGCGCGGCAGGTCTCGGCGAGCTTCTTCAGCACCAGGTCGCCCGCCTTGTGGCCGTGGGTGTCGTTCACCTTCTTGAAGCGGTCTAGGTCCAGCATCAGGATCGACAGGGTGCCGCCGAATCGGGCCGTACGCGCCAGCTCCTGGGTCGCAGTCTCCATGAAGTAGCGGCGATTGGGCAGCCCGGTGAGGGAGTCCGTGCGCGCCAGGCGTTCGAGATCCTCCTCCAGCGCCTGCCGCTGCCGGAACAGGATGTTGAAGCTTTCCAGCAGCTTGCCGACCTCGTCGCGATGGCCGATGACCAGTTCCCGCAGCTCCCGCTCGCCGGAGGCCATGGCGCGGATCTCGGTCGACGCCTCGGCCAGGGGCTGCAACAGGCGGCGGATGACGAGCCAGACGAGGAGGGTGACGCCGAGGGACAGCACGGTCGCCAGGACGTAGATGCGCAACTGCATGCTGCGGATCGGCCGGAAGGCCTCCTCGGTCGGCAGCACCGCCTGGACGAACCAGCCCGTCTTGCCGATCTGCTTGGCCGAACTGAGCACCTCCAGCCCCTGGGAGTTGACCGAGATGCCCGAGCCTTCGTAACCGGCAGCGTAGCGGTCCAGCATGAGATTGACGCCGGGCGCCGGGAAGGGCTGCAGGATGCGCTTCGGGTCGCTGATGCCCACGATCAGGCGATGACGGGCATCGTTCACCGCAATCCAGCCGGTCCGGCCGACGCCGGTGTTCTCCAGCTTGCCGAAGAGATTGGCGTCGCCCAGGTTGGCGTAGCCCACCAGCACGCCGCCGATGCGGCTGCCTTCGCCGACGATCGGCACGGCGAAGGCCACGCCCGGGAGCTGCGTGAAGCGGCCGACGCGGGGCTTGCCGAGGCTGGCGGCGCCCCGCGCCATGGTTTCACGGAAGTATTCGAGATCGGCGAAGGAGGCGCCCGTGCGCTTGGGCAGCACGGGATGGTCGGCCAGGCCGATGCCCTCGCGGGACACCGCCACGACGCCGTTGCCGAACAGGGAGATCAGCACCGGCCGGTTCTCCAGCAGGCGGCGCAGGCCGGCCGGGTCGGCGAGCAGGGCGGGGGGGATGTCGCGCGCCACCATGTCGAGGGCGTCGAAGCGCAGGCGGATCTTCTCCTCGATCTCGGTGGCGGCCTGACCGACGTGGGAGAACTGCTGGTTCGCCAGCACCTCGGCGAATTCGCTCTGCAGGCGCCGCGTGGTGACGTAGGTCAGCAGCCAGATGCTGGCGATGAACAGCAGCAGCACGACGGCCGCGATGCGTGTCTTCAGGTCGATAGCGCGGGGTCCCCGCGACGTGCCATTCATGAACTTCCCCGGGGTCGGTGGGGGCGCGCCATTGCGCGGCCGAGTTGCAGGCTACCGGTTCGCTGCACTGGATTCAAGTCCGGATTATGGCATTCGGATTCACGGCCGCCGCCCTATGCCGGTTCCGCCTCGCCGCCGCGCTCCTGCTGCTGCAGGGCCCACATCTGGGCATAGGCGCCGCCGCGCTCCAGCAGTTCGCGATGGCGGCCCCGCTCGACGATGCGGCCGGCGTCCAGCACCACGATCTCGTCGGCGTTCATCACCGTGGACAAGCGGTGGGCGATGATCAGCGTGGTGCGGCCGACGGCGGCTTGCTCCAGCTCGGCCTGGATGGCCTTCTCGGTCTTCGAGTCGAGGGCCGAGGTAGCCTCGTCGAAGATCAGGATGGGCGGGTTCTTCAAGAGGGCGCGGGCGATGGCGACGCGCTGCTTCTCACCGCCCGAGAGCTTGAGGCCGCGCTCGCCGACCTTGGTGTCGTATCTCTCCGGCAGGGACTCGATGAAGTCGTGGATGTGGGCGGCACGGGCGGCGGCGATCACCTCGTCGCGGCTCGCCGCCGGTCGGCCGTACTGGATGTTGTAGAAGATGGTGTCATTGAACAGCACCGTGTCCTGGGGCACGATGCCGATGGCGGCGCGCAGGGATGCCTGGGTGAGGGCGCGGATGTCGCTGCCGTTGATGCGGATGGCGCCGTCCCTCGCATCGTAGAAACGGAACAGCAGCCGCGCCAGGGTGCTCTTGCCCGAACCGCTGTGGCCCACCACGGCGAGGGTATGGCCGGCCGGAATCTCGAAATCCACGTCGAACAGCACCTGGCGCTTGGCGTCGTAGGCGAAGCCCACCTGTTCGAAGCGCACGGCGCAGGAACCCGCTTCCAGGGGGCGGGCGTCCGGCGCGTCCTGGATTTCCCGGTGCTGCTGCAGGAGGGAGAACAGGCGCTCGATGTCGGTGAGGGACTGACGGATCTCCCGGTAGAGGATGCCCAGGTGGTTGAGCGGCATGTAGAGCTGGATCAGGAAGGCGTTCACCAGCACGATGTCGCCCACCGTCATGGCGCCCGTGGTGACGCCGACGGCGGCGCGCCACATCATCAGGCTGACGCCGACGGCGATGATGCCGGCCTGGCCCAGGTTGAGCCAGGAGAGGGAGACCTGGGTACGCACCTGGGCGGCCTCCCACTTCTGCATCTGCTCGTCGTAACGGGCCAGTTCCCAGCGCTCGTTGTTGAAGTACTTGACCGTCTCGTAGTTGAGCAGGCTGTCGATGGCGCGCACGTTGGCGGCCGAGTCGATCTCGTTGGCCTCGCGGCGGATCTTGGTGCGCCAGTTGGTGACGGTGATGGTGTAGGTCACGTAGAGCGTCAGGGTGACGCCGGTGATGAGGGCGAATGTCCAGTCGTAGCGCGCCACCAGAATGCCCAGCACGAGGCCGATCTCCACCAGGGTCGGCACGATGGAGTAGATGGTGAAGCTGATGAGGCTGCCGACGGCGCGGGTGCCGCGTTCGATGTCGCGCGTCAGGCCCCCCGTCTGGCGCTCCAGGTGGAAGCGCAGGGAAAGGGCGTGCAGGTGCTCGAACACGCGCAGGGCGATGGTGCGCTGGGCGCGCTGGGTGACGCGGGCGAAGACGATCTCGCGCAGCTCGGTGAATAGCGAAGTGGAAAAGCGCAGCAGGCCGTAGGCCCCCAGCAGGCCCATGGGCACCAGCAGCAGGGCCTGCTCCCGCGGCAGGGTGAAGGCGTCGATGATCTCCTTGAACACCATGGGCACCGCCACGTTGGCGAGCTTGGCGACGATCAGGAAGGAGAGGGCGATGATGACCCGCCACTTCCATTCCAGCAGGTAGGGCAGCAGGGTCTTGAGGGTGTCCCAGTCGCGGCGCTGGCCGGTCTCGGGCGCCGGCAGGGCGAGGGCGGATGAACTTCTTCTCATGGCGCCATTTTATCGCGGCGCCGCGGGCGTTCCCGGCGCGTCGGGAACCAGCAGCGCCAGCTGGTCCGCCTCCAGGTAGCGCCATTCCCCTTCCTTGAGACCGAGGGCCGCCAGCGTCAGACCGCCGATGGCCGTGCGCACCAGGGCCGTGCAGTGGTTGCCGGTTGCCGCCAGCATGCGCTTGACCTGGTGGTACTTGCCCTGCTCCAGCACGATCTCGATACGGTGCTCGTCGAGGGCGCGGGCGTGGCGCGCCGCCAGGGGCGCCGGCTCGTCGTGGAGCTGCACGCCGGCGCGGAGCTTTTCCACCAGGGCCGGCGTCACCGGGTCCTGGGTGGTCGCCACGTACAGCTTGGGCACGTGGCGCTTCGGCGACGACTGGGCATGGATGAAGGCGCCGTCGTCCGAGAGCAGCAGCAGCCCGGTGGTGTCGTGGTCGAGGCGGCCCACCGGCTGCACATCGCGTTCGCGGAACTGGCCGGGCAGCAGGGTCAGCACGCCCGGATGGTGGCTGGGCTTGCGCGAGCACTCGAAGTTCGCCGGTTTGTGGAGGGCGACATAGACGTGTTCCCGGTAGCGCCACTCCTCGCCGCCGACACTGAATGCCAGGCCTTCGGTTGCGAAAGTGGCGTCGGGGTCGTCTTCCATCGCGCCGGCGACGGCCACCTCGCCGGCGAGGATCAGCTGGCGGCAGCCCTTGCGGGTGCCGAAGCCTTGGGATTGCAGGATGCGTTCGAGGGTGAGTTTTTTCGTCATGGAGGGGAATGTAAACCATCGCGCGATGCCGCGCCGCCCGCGACAGACCGGGCCGCCGCCTCATGCGCTCCCGCCCTGCGGGTTCCCGCGCCGCCGTGCCGCCGGCCGGCCGGCCGCTAAACTCGCCTATGGCTCGGACAACGCGGCCGGAAACCCCGGCCGTCGCCCCGTCGCCGCGGCGGTCGCGAAATCGGCGACGACCCGGCCTGCCGCGGGCGTCGCTAGTTGTGGTGATGTACAAAATGGGATGCGACTATCGTCTGTTCAAGTCTTGCTTCTGCCGACGAATGATCGGCTGCTTCAGGAGCAAGAGGATTCACCCGCCTGTGGGGCGCCGGCGCGGGAACCCGCAGGGCGGGCGCGCATGAGGCGGCATCCATGCCCTTGGCCTGCGGTCCCGGTGGCGGGACACGCCAATAGCCCGTAAAATCCCGCCCTCGCCGCAACGCCTCTCCCCCGCGGCAAATCCCCACCCTGTCAGGACCCACCGTGCTCGTCGCATCCAACATCACCATGCAGTTCGGGGCCAAGCCCCTTTTCGAGAACGTCTCCGTCAAGTTCGGCGAAGGCAACCGCTACGGCCTCATCGGCGCCAACGGCGCCGGCAAGTCCACGTTCATGAAGATCCTCGCCGGCCTGCTGGAGCCTTCGGCCGGCAACGTCAGCCTCGACGCCCACGAGCGCATGGCCTTCCTGCGCCAGGACCAGTTCGGCTACGAAGACCAGCGCGTGCTCGACGTGGTGCTCATGGGCCACGAGGCCATGTGGGCCTGCATGCGGGAGAAGGACGCCATCTACGCCAACCCGGAGGCGACGGAAGAGGACTACATGCACGCCGCCGAGCTGGAATCCAAGTTCGCCGAGTTCGACGGCTACACCGCCGAATCGCGGGCCGGCGAGCTGCTGCTGGGCGTCGGCATTCCGAGCGAGAAGCACAACGGCCCCATGCGCGAAGTGGCGCCGGGCTGGAAGCTGCGCGTGCTGCTGGCCCAGGCCCTGTTCGCCGATCCCGAGATACTGCTGCTGGACGAGCCGACCAACAACCTGGACATCAACACCATCCGCTGGCTGGAGAACGTGATCAACGAGCGCAACAGCACGATGATCATCATCTCCCACGACCGCCACTTCCTCAACCAAGTATGCACCCACATGGCGGACCTGGACTACGGCAAGATCACCGTCTATCCGGGCAACTACGACGACTTCATGGAGGCCTCGACCCAGGCGCGCGCGCGCCTGTCGGCCGCCAACGCCAAGGCCAAGGAGCGCGTCGCCGAGCTGCAGGGCTTCGTGCGCCGCTTCTCCGCCAACAAGTCGAAGGCGCGCCAGGCCACCTCCCGCGCCAAGCTGATCGAGAAGATCAAGGTCGAGGACATGAAGCCCTCGTCGCGCCAGTATCCGTGGATCGGCTTCGACTACGACCCGAAGGAGAAGCTGCACCGCCTCGCCGTCGAGATGGAGAACGTGGTCTTCGGCTACGACCCCAAGGCGCCGGTCATCAAGGGCTTCACCGCCGCCGTCGAGGCCGGCGACAAGATCGCCATCATCGGCGAGAACGGCGTCGGCAAGACCACGCTGCTGCGCCTGTTCGCCGGCGAGGCCCTGGGCGGCCTGACGCCCCAGCACGGTTCGATCAAGTGGACCGACAAGGCCCGTCCCGGCTACTTCGCCCAGGACCATGCGGCCGACTTCGCCGAGGACCTGCCCCTGACGGAATGGATACAGCAGTGGGTGCGCGCCGGCGGCTACGACGGCGGCGACGTGGAGACCCTGATCCGCGGCACCCTCGGCCGCCTGCTGTTCTCCGGCGACGAGGTGAAGAAGTCCGTCAAGGTCATCTCCGGCGGCGAGCAGGGCCGCATGCTGTTCGGCAAGCTGATCCTGCTCAGGAACAATGTGCTGCTGATGGACGAGCCGACCAACCACCTGGACATGGAGTCCATCGAGTCCCTCAACAACGCGCTGGAGAAATACACCGGCACCCTGGTCTTCGTTTCCCACGACCGGGAGTTCGTGTCCTCGCTGGCGACGCGCATCATCGAGATCAAGCTCGACGGCACCATCATCGATTACCGCGGCACCTACGAGGAGTATCTCGCGAGCCAGGGCGTCGAATAGGCGGCCCCGGCCGCCCGGCCGGAGCCCGGACGGACAGAACGGGAGGCAGCATGAAGCGGTGTTTGACGCTCTGGATGGTCCTGGTCCTGGCGGCGGGCCGGGCCTGGGCCCTGCCCGACGGCTTCGTCTATGTGGACGCCGTCGTCCCCGGCGTCGTCGTCGAGTTGCGCTACCGCACGACTCACAATTTCATCGGCGACCCCATCGACGGCTACCGGGGCAGCCGCGCCGTCCTCAGCCGGTCCGCCGCCGAAGCCCTGGCGCGGGTGCAGGCGGAGCTGCGCCCCTTCGGCCTCGGCCTCAAGGTCTTCGACGCCTACCGGCCCCAGCGGGCCGTGGACCACTTCGTGCGCTGGGCGCGGGAGACCGGCGACATCCGCATGAAGGCCGAGTTCTACCCGGAAGTGGACAAGCGCAACCTCTTCCGCGACGACTACATCGCCGAGCGCTCGGGCCACAGCCGCGGCAGCACCGTGGACCTGACCTTGGTGAACCTGGCGCCGCCCCACGCGCCCCTGGACATGGGAACGGCCTTCGATTTCTTCGGCCCGGCCTCCTGGCCCGAGCATGCCGGTCTGGCGCCCCAGCAGCGGGCCAACCGTCTGCTGCTGCAAAGCCTCATGCGCAAGCACGGCTTCCGCCCCTATCCCAAGGAATGGTGGCATTTCACCCTGGAGGGCGAACCCCATCCCGACACCTATTTCGACTTCGTCGTCGAGTAGGGGGCTTCAGGGGCGATTCCGGGCCAGCAGGTCCCGCAGCAGCGCCCGCACCGCCGCCTGCTCCGTGGCGGGGGCGAAGCGGGGCGCGCGTGCCGCCAGCTGCCGGCCCAGCCGTTCCAGCAGTCCGGACGGACTCGCCTGACCAGCGCGGCATTCCGTCAGCAGCCGCGCCAGGGCGGCGGCGTCGTTCCAGGCGAAGTAGCCGCCGTAGTCCTCCCCGAGCAGTCCCACGTTGCCGTCGATACGCGACGCCAGCACCGGCGTGCCGCTGGCGGCGGCTTCGATGACGGCGTGGGCGCCGCCTTCCATGCGGCTGCAATGGACGAGCACGTGGGCGCGCTGGATGCGGGCGCGCACCGCCGCGTGGGGCAGGGGGCCGAGCCAGCGGTAGCCGGGGCAGCGGGACGCCGTCGCCTCCGCCTCGGCGCCGAGCCCGGGATCGAGGGCGCCGCCGATGTGGTCGATGCGGATGTCCCGACGGTCGGCCAGCAGGCGCGCGGCGGCGAAAAGGGTCCCGGGCGATTTTTCCTCCCGCAGGTGGCCGACCATCACGGCGCGCAGGTGGCGCTCCGTCTTCGCCGGCGTCCGGCGCGGCGATGCCGACTGGAAGATCGTGCGCGCCTTGTCCCGGTACTCCGGAGGCAGGGCCCGCACGCCGAGTTCCTGCAGCACGACGAGCGCCTGGGCCCGGGCGAGGGAAGCCTGCGCCGCGGCATCCTCCCGGATGTCCCGGTAGAGGTCGGTACCGGTGAGGACGAGGGCGAGCCCGCCGCTGCCGCGTTCCCGTTGCCAGGCGGCGATGGATTCCGCCGAGCGGCGGGCGTGGAGGGCGATCATGGCCCGGTCCCCGGCCGCTTCGCCGTCGGGCCAGGTCTTCACCACCCGCACGCGGCAGATGCCGGCGAGGAAGCGGGCCCAGCGCCGGGCCGTCTGCCAGTTGCCGTTGTTGGCGTCCCCCAGGGCCGGGGTGACGATCACCGCCTGGTCCGGCATGGGTGGGTACTCAGGGCGATGCGGGCCGTCTGGCCACCAGGGTGGCGAAGGCCTTCCGCGTGTCGCCGGGGGCGGGGAAGTCCTCCCAGGCCTGGTCGATGATCTCCCAGCCGGCGAAGGCCCGGACCAGTTCCGTGCGTCCGAAGAGGCAATGGCCGTCCGGGTCGAACATGGCGCGGAAGGTCGTGCCCTCGATCAGCACGTTGACGACGACGACACCGCCGGGGCGCACGCAGGCCTGCAGCCGGGCCAACTGCCGCCGGGCGGCGGCGCAGTCGAAGAACATCAGCAGGCCGATGCAGACGACGGCATCGAAGTCCCCGTCGATGGGGTAGTCGCGCAGGTCCGCGACCGCGGCTTCGATGGGCAGGGACTCCGCCGCCGCCCGCTGTTTCAGGTGTTCGACCGCCGTCGGCGCCCCGTCGAGGGCCAGCACGCGGCAGCCCTGGCGGGCCGCCGCCACGGCCAGGTTGCCGAGGCCGCAGCCGAAATCCAGCACCCGGCCCCGCAGGTGGGGTAGCGCCCGGGTCTCGAAGGGATTGAGCGGCAGCTCGCCGCCGTCCACCTGCTGGCGGAACTGGGTTTCGAAGAAGTCGATGCTCTTGCTCATGGTGTTCCGGGTCCTTCCGGGGCAGGGCGGCCGGACGTCACGGGGCGGCGAGGAAACGGCCGCCCAGTTCCTCCTCCAGGCCGAGGGTGCCCAGCAGCTCCCGCAGGCGCTCGGCCGGCGCCCGCCGCGGCAGGTCCTTGTAGGTGGCGACGATCAGTTCGTTCTTCATCGAGTGCTCCCAGCCCACCAATTCGGTGACGCTGACCTGGTAGCCGTGGGCTTGCAGTTGCAGGCAGCGCAGCACGTTGGTGACGTGACTGCCGAATTCCCGCGTGTGGATCGGGTGGCGCCAGAGTTCCGCCAGGGGATTGGCGAGGGCCCGGCCCTTGGTCTTGCGCAGGGCGGCGGCCACCTCGGCCTGGCAGCAGGGCACCAGCACGACGAACTTCGCTCCCTTCGCCAGGGCGAAGCGGATGGCGTCGTCGGTGGCGGTGTTGCAGGCGTGCAGGGCGGTGACCACGTCCACGGTGGCCGGCAGTTGGTCCGAGACGATGGATTCGGCGACCGAGAGCCTGAGGAAGCTCATGGCGGGGAAGCCCAGGCGCGCGGCCAGTTCGCGCGACTTGGTCACCAGCTCGTCGCGGGTCTCGATGCCGTAGATATGGGAGCCGTCCGCCAGGCCTTTGAAGAACAGGTCGTAGAGGATGAAGCCCAGGTAGGACTTGCCGGCGCCGTGGTCCACGAGGGCGATGCCCGGATGCTGCTGCAGCACTTCCTGCAGCAGGGGCTCGATGAAGCGGTAGAGGTGATAGACCTGCTTGAGCTTGCGCCGGCTGTCCTGGTTCAGGCGGCCGTCGCGGGTGAGGATGTGCAGCTCCTTGAGGAGCTCGGGCGACTGGCCGGGAAGGATGTCGGGGTCTGCTGGCATGGGGTTTCCGGTGACGGCGGGCGGGGCGGGCCATTATGCCGTCAACGGGACGGGCGGCCCAGCGGCGAGACGGGAAGGGGCGTTTGCGCTTAGGATAGACGCCGACCGACGAACCCCGCCAGGAGCCCGACCATGACCGACCACCTCGCCGCCCAACCCGAGAAGCAGCCCGTGCTACGGGTGATGCCCATGCCCTCGGACACCAACCCCTCGGGCGACATCTTCGGCGGCTGGGTCATGGCCCAGGTGGACATCGCCGGCGGCATCGCCGCCATGCGCCGCGCCCGCGGTCGCGTCGCCACGGTGGCGGTCAACGAATTCCTCTTCAAGCAGCCCATCTCGGTGGGCGACGTGGTGAGCTTCTATGCCGACGTGGTCAAGGTGGGCCGCACCTCGGTGACGGTGGATGTGCTGGTGATCGCCGAGCGCCACCCGGACCATCCGGTGACCGTGAAGGTGACCGAGGCCACGGTCACCTACGTGGCCCTCAACAAGGACGGCAGCAAGCGGGAGATGCCCGCGGACTGAGCGACCCCTGGCGCGGGCGGTCCCTGCCGCGCCGAGACAAGGAGACAGCCGGGTGGAACACTTCATCGTCAAGCAGGTGGCCGTCCTCGGCGCCGGCGTCATGGGCGCGCAGATCGCCGCCCACTGCGCCAACGCCAACGTGCCCGTGGTGCTGTTCGACCTGGCCGGCAAGGACGATCCCGATGCCGTCGTCCGGAAGGCTGTGGAAGGACTCAAGAAGCTGGAGCCCTCGCCCCTGGCCACCCAGGACAAGGCGGCCTACATCGACATGGCCAACTACGACCGGGACCTGGAGCAGCTGACCGGCTGCGACCTCGTCATCGAGGCCATCGCCGAGAAGATGGAGTGGAAGGAAGACCTCTATCGCCGGATCGCGCCCTTTGTTGCGCCCCACGCCATCGTCGCCTCCAACACCTCGGGCCTGTCCATCAATCACCTGGCCTCGGTGTTGCCCGAGGCGCTGCGCACGCGCTTCTGCGGCATCCACTTCTTCAACCCGCCGCGCTACATGCACCTGGTGGAAGTGATCCCTACCGCCCGGAGCGATGGGACCCTGCTGGACAAGCTGGAATCCTGGCTGGTGACGCGCCTGGGCAAGGGCGTCGTGCGCTGCCGCGACACGCCCAACTTCGTCGCCAACCGGGTCGGCGTGTTCTCCCTCCTGGCCGTCATGCACCACACGGAGCGCCTGGGCCTGGGCTTCGACGAGGTGGACGCCCTCACCGGCCCGGCCATCGGCCGCGCCAAGAGCGCCAGCTACCGCACCGCCGACGTGGTGGGCCTGGACACCCTGGCCCACGTCATCGAGACCCTGCAGGACAGCCTGTCCAACGATCCCTGGCACGGCCACTACGCCGCGCCGGCCTGGCTGCAGGGCCTGATCGCCAAGGGCGCCCTCGGCCAGAAGACCAAGTGCGGCGTGTTCCGCAAGCAGGACAAGGAAATCCAGGTCCTCGACCTGCAGGCCCGGGACTACCGGGCCTCCAAGGGCGAGATCGCCGAGGAGGTGGCCGCCATCCTCAAGATCAAGGACCCGGCCGGGAAGTTCGCCGCCTTGCGCGCCAGCAATCATCCCCAGGGCCAGTTCCTCTGGGCCATCTTCCGCGACGTGTTCCACTACTGCGCCTATCACCTGGCCGACATCGTCGACAACGCCCGCGACCTGGACTTCGCCATGCGCTGGGGCTTCGGCTGGACCCAGGGCCCCTTCGAGACCTGGCAGGCCGCCGGCTGGCAGGCCATCGCTGCCGCCGTGAAGGCGGACATCGAGGCCGGCCGCGCCATGTCCGCCGCGCCGCTGCCCGCCTGGGTGTTCCAGGTGGACGGTGTGCATACCGCCGAGGGCTCCTGGTCGGCCGCGGAGAAGACCACCCAGGGCCGCTCCACGCTGCCCGTCTACCGGCGCCAGCTTTTCCCCGAGCGAGTGCTCGGCGAGAAGTTTGTTCCCGCCGACCAGGCCGGCGAGACCCTCTACGAGAACGAGGGCGTGCGCCTGTGGCGATTACCCGCGGCGGACGCCGGCATCGCCATCCTCTCCTTCAGGACCAGGATGCACACCATCGGCCGCGAGGTCATCGTCGGCCTGCGGGAGGCCGTCGCCTTCGCCGAGCGCCGCTGCGACGGCCTGGTGCTGTGGCACGAGGCGCCCTTCGCCGTCGGCGCCAATCTCAAGGAGGTGGCGGCGGCGGTCGATGCGGGTCGGTTCGAGGAGCTCGACCGCCATGTCGGCGAATTCCAGCAGGCGTCCCTGGCTCTCAAGTACGCCAGGGTGCCCGTGGTGGCGGCCGTCAGCGGCATGGCCCTGGGCGGCGGCTGCGAGTTCCTCATGCACTGCGCCCGCCGCGTCGTTGCCCTGGAGTCCTACATCGGCCTTGTGGAAGCCGGCGTCGGTCTGATCCCGGCGGGCGGCGGCTGCAAGGAGTTCGCCCTGCGCGCCGCCGGACTGGCGGCGAAGAGCGCCAACAACCAGCCCTTCGACTTCATCCAGCCGGCCTTCCAGACCATCGCCATGGCCACGGTGTCCGGGAGCGGCCTCCACGCCCGGGAACTGGGTTTCGTGGACGCGGCGGACCCGGTCGTCTTCAACGTGCACGAGCTGCTCCACGTGGCCCTGGGCCAGGCCCGCGCCCTGGCCGAGGCCGGCTGGCAGCCGCCGCTGCCGGCGCGCAAGGTGCCGGTCGCCGGCCGCAGCGGCATCGCCACCCTGGAGATGATGCTGCTGAACATGCGGGAGGGCGGCATGATCTCCGCCCACGACTACGCCGTGGCCCGCGCTGCCGCCGTCGCCCTCTGCGGCGGCGAGGTGGAGGGCGGCAGCCTGGTGGACGAGGCCTGGCTGCTGACCGTCGAGCGCAAGCTGTTCGTCGAGCTGCTGAAGAACGACAAGACCCGCCAGCGCATCGCCCACATGCTGGAAACCGGCAAGCCCCTGCGCAACTGATGATGAACACCGCCAACCACAGAGACACAGAGGCACAGAGAAACCGAATATGAAGTTCTCTGTGCCTCTGTGTCTCTGTGGTGAAAGGTTTTTGTAAAGGAGTTTCCGAGTGACGAAGCAAATCCAGGACGCCTACATCGTCGCCGCCACGCGACTGCCGGTGGCCAGGCGCCGCGGCATGTTCCGCAACGTGCGTCCCGACGACATGCTGGCCCACGCCATCAGGTCCGTCATGGCGCAGGCGCCGGGCCTGGACCCGGCCCTGATCGGCGATGTCGTCGTCGGCTGCGCCATGCCGGAAGCCGAGCAGGGCATGAACGTGGCCCGCATCGGCCTGCTGCTGGCCGGCCTGCCCGACACCGTGCCGGGCGTCACCGTGAACCGCTTCTGCGCCTCCGGCCTGCAGGCGGTGGCCGACGCCGCCGCCCGCATCCGCCTCGGCGAAGCCGACGCGATGATCGCCGCCGGCACCGAATCCATGACCGTCATGCCCCAGATCATGGGCAACCGGGTCGCCATCAATCCCGCCATCTTCGAGCGCGAGGCGAACATCGGCATCGCCTACGGCATGGGCCTCACGGCCGAGAAGGTGGCGCAGCGGTGGCAGGTGGGCCGCGAGGACCAGGACGTCTTCGCCGCCGAGAGCCACCGCCGCGCCGTCGCCGCCATCGCCGCCGGCAAGTTCCGGGACGAGATCGCGCCCTACGCCATCCGCGAACATCTGCCCGACCTGGAGTCCGGCGAGGTGAAGCTCAAGCAGCGCACCGTGGACACCGACGAAGGCCCGCGCCCCGACAGTTCCCTCGAAGCCCTGGCCAGGCTGCGGCCCGTGTTCGCCGCCCAGGGTTCGGTGACGGCCGGCAACAGTTCCCAGATGTCCGACGGCGCCGCCGCCGTGCTGCTGGTCGGCGAGAAGATGCTCAGGCAGTTCGACCTCAAGCCCCTGGCCCGCTTCGCCGGCTACGCCGTGGCCGGCGTGCCGCCAGAGATCATGGGCATCGGCCCGGTGGAGGCGATTCCCCGCGTCCTCAAGCAGGCCGGTATCGGCAAGCAGGACCTGGACTGGATCGAGCTCAACGAGGCCTTCGCCGCCCAGTCCCTGGCCGTCATCAGGACCCTGGGATTGGACCCGGCCAGGGTGAACCCCTTGGGCGGCGCCATCGCCCTCGGCCATCCCCTCGGTGCCACCGGCGCCATCCGCACCGCCACCGTGGTCCATGCCTTGCGCCGCGAGAACCTCAAGTGGGGCCTGGTCACCATGTGCATCGGCACAGGCATGGGGGCGGCGGGGCTGTTCGAGCGGGTGTGAGCCGACAGTCGCCGTTATCGGAGTTTTGCTTTGCCGTATGATGCGGCGCATGGGCATGTTCGATCTGATCCGGATGCTGGCCGACGCCGACGTCGATTACGTGCTGGTGGGCGGGCTTGCAGTCGCATTGCACGGCTACCAGCGTGTCACCATGGATGTGGATGTCGTACTGGCGCTGGACGAGGGAAACCTGAAGCGCTTCGTGGCCAGTGCCAAGGCAGCCGGTCTGCGGCCGACGGTTCCCGTCGAGATCGACTCGCTGACCCGGCCGGATCTGCTCGATCAATGGCACCGCGAGAAGGGGATGCTGGCCTTTGGTTTACGCAGTCCGGAAAAGATGGCCGCGGTCATCGATGTGCTGATTCGTCCGGTGGTTCCTTTCGAGGAGCTGCGGCGCGATGCCCTGCCGGTGGCGGTCGGGCCGCTGACCATCCCCGTGGCGTCCATCGATCACCTGATCGCAATGAAGACCGGTACCGGGCGCAGCAAGGACCGGATCGATATCGAAGAATTGCGCAGGCTTCAGGAGGATGAAAACCCATGACGGCGGAGCAGAACTATCGCCTACTGATGGAGATCGAGGCAGATCGCAGCTTCCTGTTGCTGGCCTATGCCCAGAACCCCCGCCTGCTGGCGCGGGCCGAGCCCCGTATCCGCCAGTTGTTCGCCGATGCCCGGGACGCGATCCCGGCTCCTGCCCTGGATGATCCTTCCGGGCCAAATGTGGGGCAAAGCCCCGCCTGATCGGGGCTTAAGTCAGGGGGGCGGGCGCTAACATCGGGCCATCGCCCGTATTGGCGCCGTTATTCATGCCCGATTGCCGCCCAGGTAACGCCCGTTTCCATCCGCACGCCGGCTTGCAGGCCGGCGCGCCGCGTTTTGCCGTCCGGAGCCCGGGCCGATGACCGGCGACTTCGCCCTGCGCGACGTCATCCTGGTGGTGGCGGCCCTGGCCGGGATCTATTTCGTGGTCATGGCCTTGCGCCTCTACCAGGTGGCGCGACACAAGCGCCATGCGGAAATGCACATGCCGCTGGTGGACCCGGCAGTGCCGCCCCAGTTCGACGATGAGGAGGACGACGAGGAGCCGGTGCTCTATGCGCCGCCGCCCCGTGCGGCGCCGGCCCCCCCGCCGCCGCCCCAGCAGGATTTCAATGCCGAACTCCAGCGCAGCCAGATGGATACCGAGATCCGGCAGTTGCGCGAGGAAGTGCTGGCCCTGCGGGAGGAGATCGTCGAGTTGAAGACTGCGCGACGCGTCTCCCCCCAGTACGCCGACGCCATGGCCCTGGCCCAGCGCGGCCTGACGGCCCAGGATCTGGCGGACCGCTGCGACATTTCCATCGGCGAAGCCGAACTGGTGGCCGCCCTGGCGCGCGGCACCCAAACTTTTGACGAAGAGGACCCCTATGGCGGAGCCCGTACCCGAACCGCTTGACGCGGACGAGGCGCTCAAGAAGCGTCTGATCTCCCGCATCGCCGTGGCCGGCGTGATGGTGGTCGCCCTGCTGGGCGGCCTGGCCGTCTTCGATGCCCTCAACGTGAAGCCGCCGCCCGAGCCGGAAGAGCCCGAGCAGGTCGCCAAGGCGCCGCAAGCCGAGCCGGCGAAGGCCGAGGAAAAGCCGGCCGAGGCGAAACCGGAGGAAGCCAAGGCCGAGGAAGCCAAGACCGAGGAGAAGCCCGGCGAGAAGCTGGCCGACGCCGCCGCCAAGCCGGAAGAGGCGAAACCTGAGCCCCCCGCGCCGGCAGCCGTACCCTCCCTGCCCGAACGCACCGCCTCGGTGGCGGCGCCCGCGCCCCGTTCCCCGCGTCCCCTGACGGTGCCGGCGACGGCGCGGCCCGCGGCGATCCGCCCCTCGGAACCCGTCCTCGCCCACCCGCGCATCGAGCCCGAGCGCGAGATCGCCCGCACGACGGAACCCGCCAGCCCCGTCGCCCGCCATGCCCCGGCCTCCCGCCCCCTGACCCAGGCGACCACCGGGACCCGCCAGTATCTGGTGCAGATGGGCGTCTTCAGTAACCTGGCCAATGCCGAAGAGCTGCGGGCAAAACTGGAGCTGGCCGGCATCCCCGCCCAGATCGAGGCCCGCGTTCAGGTCGGTCCCTTCCGCTCCCGCGCGGAAGCCGACGCGGCGCGGGAAAAACTCCGTGCCATGGGCATGGAAACCGGTATCCTCACCGCCATTCGGAGGTGAATTCATGGAAAAGAACATGACCATCGAAAGTCCCCGCTTCGGCACCCTGGAGGTGGAGCCGAGCAAGATCATCGAATTTCCCGGCGGCCTGCCCGGCTTCGAGGACTGCCATCGCTTCACCCTGTTCCATCCCGAAGGCGAGGACCCCAAGTATTTCGTCCTCCAGTCCCTCGACGATCCCGCCCTGGCCTTCCACGTGGCCGACCCGGCGCGCTTCGGCTTCAACTACGAGATTCAGCTCTCGGACGAGGAATCCGCCGTCCTCGGTCTCGCCGACCCGTCCACCGCCGTGGTGGCCGTGATGCTGACCAAGGAGGAGAACGGCCAGCCCCTGCGCGCCAACCTCAACGCGCCCCTCATCATCAACCTGGAAACGCGGCGCGGCATCCAGCACGTGTTCGCGCGCCTCAACTACGAGCTGACCCTGCGGTCGGCCGGCTGAAACGGAGAAAGCAGCGTGACCCGCGAGATCATTTCCACCGCCAAGGCGCCCGCCGCCATCGGCACCTATTCCCAGGCCGTCAAGGCCGGCAACACCGTCTACATGTCGGGCCAGATCGGCCTCGATCCCGCCACCATGCAGATGGTGGACGGCATCGACGCCCAGATCGTGCGCGTCTTCGAGAACCTCAAGGCCGTGGCCGAGGCCGCCGGCGCCACGCTCGACGACGCCGTCAAGTTCAACATCTACCTCACCGACCTCGCCAACTTCGCCAAGGTGAACGAGACCATGGCCAAGTACGTGGCCCAGCCCTACCCGGCCCGGGCCGCCGTCGGCGTCAAGGAACTGCCGCGCGGCGCCCTGGTCGAGGCGGACGCCGTCCTGGTGGTCGGCTGAGGCTGCTCCTCCCGTCTTGAGTCCGGCGAAGCAGAAGCCCGAGCCCTCGCCGGCTGAAAACGCCCGCGTGCCGGGCGTCACCCCCGCGGTCGCCGACAAGCTGGCGAAGATCGGTCTGCGCAGCGAGGCCGACCTCGTCATGCACCTGCCGCTACGCTACGAGGACGAGACCCGCATCACCCCGATTGCCGACGCCGTGCCCAGCCTCACGGCCCAGTTCGAGGCCGAGGTGGTCTCCTGCGAGGTCGCCTTCCGGCCCCGGCGCCAGCTCGTCGCCCGCGTGCGCGACGATTCGGGCGACATGGTGCTGCGTTTCCTCAACTTTTATCCGAGCCAGCAGAAGGCCCTGCAGGAGGGCGCACGCCTGCGCCTCTTCGGCGAGCCCCGCGGCGGTTTCTTCGGCACCGAGATCGTGCACCCGCGCTTCCACGTGGTGGCCGCCGAAGCGCCGCTGCCCGACCGGCTGACGCCCGTCTATCCGACCACGGCGGGCCTCGCCCAGACGGCCCTGCGCCGCCTGGTGCTGCGGGCCGTGGAGCGGGCCGAGGCGCGGGGCGACCTGGCCGACACCCTCCCGGAGGAAATCCGCCAGCGCCTCAAGCTCGCCGACTTCGCCGCCAGCCTGCGCTTCCTGCACGCGCCGCCGCCGGAAATATCGCTGGCCGAACTGGAAGCCCGCGGCCACCCGGCCTGGCGCCGCGTCGCCTTCGACGAACTGCTGGCCCAGCAGATCTCCCTGCGCCGGGCCTACGAGGCGCGCCGCGCCCGGGGCGCCCCCATCCTGGCCGGCAGCGGCGAACTGACTGAGCGCCTGCTGGCGGCCTTGCCCTTCAAGCTCACCGGCGCCCAGGGCCGCGTCGTCGAGGAGATCGCCGCCGACCTGCGCCAGCCGCACCCCATGCAGCGCCTGCTGCAGGGCGACGTGGGCAGCGGCAAAACCATCGTCGCGGCGCTGGCCATGCTGCAGGCCGTGGAGAGCGGCTACCAGGCGGCCCTCATGGCGCCGACGGAAATCCTCGCCGAACAGCACTTCCGCAAGCTCCACGCCTGGCTCACGCCCATCGGCATCGAAGTGGCCTGGCTCTCGGGCAGTCTCAAGAAGCGCGACAAGACCGCCATGGCCGAGGCCATCGCCTCGGGCCGCGCCCGTCTCGTGGTGGGCACCCATGCGCTGATCGAGGAGGGCGTGGACTTCGAGAAACTGGGCCTCGCCATCGTGGACGAGCAGCACCGCTTCGGCGTGCGCCAGCGGCTCGCTTTGAAACAGAAAGGCATGAGCGCCCATCAACTGACCATGTCGGCTACACCCATCCCGCGCACCCTGGCCATGAGCTACTACGCCGACATGGACGTGTCGGTGCTCGACGAACTGCCGCCGGGGCGCACGCCCGTCGTCACCAAGCTGGTGTCCGAGGCGCGGCGCCCCGAAGTGGTGGCCCGTGTGCGCGACGCCTGCCTGGCCGGCCGCCAGGCCTATTGGGTCTGCCCGCTGATCGAAGAGAGCGAGGCCCTGCAACTAAAGACAGCCCAGGAGACCTGGGAGCATCTCACCGCTGAATTGCCGGAGCTGAAGGTCGGCCTCGTGCACGGCCGCCTCAAGGCCGACGAGAAGGCCGCCGTGATGGACGCCTTCGTGAAGAACGAAACCCAGCTCCTCGTCGCCACCACGGTCATTGAAGTGGGCGTGGACGTGCCCAACGCCAGCCTCATGGTCATCGAGCACGCCGAGCGTTTCGGTCTTGCCCAATTGCACCAGCTACGCGGTCGCGTCGGCCGCGGCGCCCACGACTCCGCCTGCATCCTGCTCTACGCCCAGCCCCTGGGCGAGAACGCCCGCTCCCGGCTCAAGGTGATCTACGAGAACACCGACGGCTTCGAGATCGCCCGCCTGGACCTGGAACTGCGCGGCCCCGGCGAATTCATCGGCAGCCGCCAGAGCGGCATGCCCCTGCTGCGCTTCGCCGACCTGGACGACACTGCCCTTGTCGAGCGGGTGCGCAATGTGGCCGACGAGTTATTGCGGGACTGGCCGGAACATGCCGACGCCCACCTGAAGCGCTGGCTCGGGGGGCGGGAGGAGTTGTTGAAGGCTTGAGGGGGTTGCGACCAGGTCGGGCGCTTTCGACCTACTCCCGCCACTCGGGTACTCAGAGCCTCAACGGCGGGTAAACCGACTACAGAAGTCAGTAGTAAAACTAGCGGGGTGGTTGGCCCTTTGTCTTCCCCCACCGTTTTTCCAGCGCACCGGAAGCTGCTGCCTTGAGAAGCTTTTGAAAGCTTGGACACTCCACATGGCTCGGGGCCGGACAAACTGCGGCATGCCTTAGTCCTTTGCTCATTGCCCGAAGTCGCTTGACTTGGGCATCGATCTCATCTGCCTTGGCGGCCAACAAGCGCCTGTCAATGTTCGGTGCACCGCTGGGCGAGAGCATGGAGTGAATTTCGTCCAGGGAAAGTCCGGCTGCCTGCCCTAACGCAATCAAGGCCAACTGATCCAGCACTCCCGTTGAGTAGCGGCGCCGGGCACCCGGCTCACGGGTGGACGTGATCAGCCCCTTCTGCTCGTAATAGCGCAATGCCGAGGGCGGTACACCAGTACGTTTCGCTACCTCCGAAATATCCATCAAAAACCCCTTGACTTGAAGTTGACTTCAACTTCTACAGTGTAGCGCATCACCACCACCAAGGAGCCTGCGTCATGACCTCGCTAGACACTTTCAGGATCATCCTCATCGGCTGCGGCGCTACGTTCGTGATGGACGTTTGGCTGATACTGCTGAAGCGCTTCGGCGTCCAGACCTTGAACTTCGCGTTCATCGGACGCTGGTTCGGCCATCTGTTCCGGGGCCGATTCATGCACGCATCGATCAACAAGGCGCCACCGATCCCGAATGAATTGCTGCTGGGCTGGTTCGTCCATTACGCCGTCGGTATCGCCTTCGCCGGTGTGCTGGTCACCCTCGTCGGAGTTACCTGGCTGCGCGAACCCACCTGGGTCCCTGCTGTATTGGTCGGGGTCTGTACCGTCGCTGCTCCGTTTTTCATCATGCAGCCAGCAATGGGTTCCGGCATCGCAGGTGCAAAAACACCTGCTCCGATGAAAGGGCGCCTTAGAAGTGTCGCGAACCATGCCGTTTTCGGCTTGGGGCTATACCTGTCCGCCTGGCTCATCGCATGGTTTCTGCGCTGAACTTGGTGACCGCTATTCCAAACCATCAGGGGCACACATAATGAAAAAACTCGCCGTCATCTATCACAGCGGCCATGGCCACACTGCGCATATCGCAGACCATGTCGCCGAGGGCGCCAAGGAAGTGCCGAACATTGAAATCCATATTCTCAAGGCGGCAGATCTGACCGGGCAACCAGACGTCTTGCTGCAATTCGATGGCTATCTGCTAGGGTCGCCCACTTATCTTGGTGGCGTGTCGGGCACCTTCAAGTCGTTCATGGACGCGACAGGTGGGCTGTGGCGAACCCAACAACTTAAGGGAAAGCTGGCAGCCGGCTTTACGGTTTCATCGCTACCCGCCGGCGACAAGCAATCGACATTGGTCTCAATGTTCGTGTTTTGCATGCAGCACGGCATGATCTGGGTCGGCAATCCGATCCTCCCGGAGCAACACCGTGGTGTGCCATATGACGAGGCCGCAAATCGCCTTGGTTCTTGGTCTGGCCTCATGGCGCAGGCGGGACACGGCTCGCCGGCCGACTCATTCGTTGGCGGCGACATCAAGACGGCCAGAATGTTCGGGCGAAACTTCGCGGAAACACTGCACCGCATGGATCACAAGGATGCGACGCCATGATCCCCCCAAAATATGGGCCGATGCTGTTTAGTCTGATTCTTTCTGGAATTATGTCGCTCTTGGTATCAGGTATCGCAACCCTACGTGCGGCGGGTATCACGGACGGTATGGTCAGCCTGTGGGCCGGCGCGTGGTTAGCCGCGTGGGTTGTCGCGTTTCCTGTGGTTATGCTTGTCTCACCATTTGCCCGGAAGATAGTTCAACTTGTAATTGCTGAAAGGTGAATTGGTTGACTTTCTCTACCTGAAATAGAAAGAGGCCCTCCGTCCGCGTAATACCGTCGCTGTGTTGGCACAGGTCGAATCACCGCCATTCCAGATGAGTATGTGGCCATCACTCAGCAGGTACGGTTCGAGAAGGACAGCATCATCGGCACCTTCCACCGCCCGCACCCGACGAAGGAAGCAAAGCCTTACCAGGTGCGCGATGCGCGGCAATTTCTGGAGAATCTTGGAGTGAAGCCATGAACACGATGACGCACAAGGGCTATGTGGCTCGCGTGGAATACAGCGAGGAGGACGGTTGCTTCGTTGGGCATATCGCGGGTATCCGCGATGTGATCGGTTTTCACGGTGAAAGCGTTGCAGAACTTCGGGCTGCCTTCGAGGAGGCCGTCGATGACTACCTCGAAACCTGCGAGAAGCTGGGCCGGGAACCGAACCACCCCTATTCCGGGCAGTTCCGCTTGCGGTTGTCGCCGGAGTTGCATGCCCGTGCCGCGATGGCGGCGGAGACGAAGGGCAAGAGCCTCAACGCCTGGGTTTCCGATGCGATAGAAAAGAGCATTGCCGCCGCCTGACGGTTTCAGGCAGGCGGGATATGAAGTTGCGGGAACGCCCGCCTACAACCCCGCCGGCAGCTTGGAAGCCATCGCCTTCTTCCGGTCTATCCTGCGCCCGTCCACGATGAAGGTGCCGTCCCCCACGGCGTGAAGCGTGCGCCGCTCCTTGCGCGCGGTATCGACGCAGGCGGCCATCGCTTCGAGCACGACGATGTTGTGCTTCCTGACGATGTCGACCACCTTGCATTCGATGTTGGCGAGGCACTCCTTGATGAGGGGCGCCCGGACGTGCTTCCCCGATACGGGGGTGAGCTTGAACTTGGCGAACTTGTCGGTATCCGCCCCGGAGCAGGTTCCGACGCCGACCACCTTGTCCAGCAGGTCCACGGTGGGAATGGCGATGACGCACTCCCGGTGCTTGCGCAGGGCCGCGTAGGAGTGGTTCCATGGCCCCGTGGTGATGGCGAATACGGGTGTGAAATCCACCACCATGGTCCAGGAGAGGGTCATGATGTTGGGCTTCTTGCCGTCGTGGGTCGTGACGAGGACGACGGGCCCGGATTCCATCAGGGTGAAGGCCTTGCTGAGTTTCATCTGGCGCATGGGAGACCTCCTGTAGGGCGTTGGTCGGCAAGCGGCGGGCAGGAACCTGCCATCCCATTCTAGACAGTGGCGATGACGTCCGGCCCCGCCGGCGCGGCATTTGCCTGCCCCCGGTCAGGCGTCCATGTAGGCTTCCATGGCGAAGTCGGCCAACTCGCCGGATGTCCGGCGCAATCTCCGCGAGAGCAGTTTGGCGAGGCTGATTGCGAACTGGAAGGCGACCGAAGGGTGATCGGAAACCAGGCGGGCGAGGGCGTGATCGGTCATCACCAGGATGTCGCAGGCCCCTTCCGCAACGCAGGTGGCGGAGCGGGACGAGCGGTCGATCAAGGCCATTTCGCCGACCGTCAGGCCGCTGCCCTCCTGGGTCAGCAAGTGGCTCGCCCCATTCTCGCTGTCCTTGTAGACGGAGACATGCCCCTCGACGATGAAGAGCATGAAGCTTCCGGGCTCGCCTTCGCGGAAGATGACGGCGCCTTTGGGTACCGTGCTGCGCGCCAGGTACTGCGAGATGGTCTCCAGATTCCCGTCGGAGTAGCCGTTGAAAAACTCAAGGTTTCGAAGTAAATCCGGAATCTCTTCGGACATTGCATGCCTCCGGTGCATTCGCGAAATGCAAGGGTTGGTCTGGGTGGATGAAGGCGGGCGATGGGCATCGGGAGATTCGCCGTTCGATGCTTCGCACGCCTCGGATCGGATGCCGGAATCGATGCGCTGCGGAGCCGGCATCCGCCCGATCATGATGGGGGCATTTTTACACGGAATGTGCCGCGATTGGCTCCCGCCGAAAGCAGACGCCGGCCCCGCATCCCGATAACATTGCCGTCCCACCCACTCTCCGGCAGGCCGACTTGGCGACCCACCGCACCCTCTCCGACGGCGTCTCCCCCCGCGAGGTCTGGGCCTGGGCCATGTACGACTTCGCCAACTCGGGCTACACGACGGTGGTCATCACGGCCATCTTCAACGCCTACTTCGTTGCCGTGGTGGCGGGCAAGGCGCCCTGGGCCACCTTCGCGTGGACGGCGGCGCTGGCCGTCTCCTACCTGCTCATCATGATCACGGCGCCCCTGCTGGGCGCCCATGCCGATGCCTTCGCGGCGAAGAAGCGGCTGCTGGCCTTCACCACCGCCGGCTGCGTGCTGGCCACGGCGGGGCTTGCCCTGGCGGGACCGGGCAGCCTCTGGCTGGCGGTGGTCTTCCTCGTGCTCTCCAACTATTGCTTCGGCAGCGGCGAGAACCTGGCGGCGGCCTTCCTGCCCGAGTTGGCGGAGGGCGACAGCCTCGGCCGGGTGTCGGGCTGGGGCTGGAGCCTGGGCTACCTGGGCGGGCTCGTCAGCCTGGGCGCCTGCCTGGCCTGGGTGACCTGGGCCCAGGGCCGCGGCTGGGCGGCGCCGGACTTCGTGCCGGGGGCCATGCTCATTACGGCCGGGCTGTTCGCCCTCGCCAGCCTGCCCACCTTCATCGTCCTGCGGGAACGGGCCGTGCCGCGCGCTGCCGCCGCCTTGCCCGCGCGGGCCGCCTTCGCCCGCGTGGCCCGGACGCTGCGCGATGCGCGCCGCTTCCCGGACATGGGCCGCTTCATGCTCTGCATCGTCTTCTACCAGGCCGGCATCCAGGCGGTCATCGCCCTGGCCGCCATCTACGCCGAACAGGCCATGGGCTTCGCCACCGCGGACACCATCAAGCTGATCTTTCTCGTCAACATCACGGCGGCCCTCGGCGCCTTCGCCTTCGGCCACCTGCAGGACCGCATCGGCCACGTGCGCGCCATCGCCCTGACGCTGGCGGGCTGGATCGCGATGGTCCTGCTGGCCTGGGCGGCCAAGGGGCCGGCGCTTTTCTGGCTCGCCGCCAACATCGCCGGCTTCTGCCTCGGCGCCAGCCAGTCGGCGGGGCGCGCCCTCGTCGGCGCCCTCTGTCCGCCGGCGCGGCATGGGGAGTTCTTCGGCCTCTGGGGGCTGGCGGTGAAATGCTCGGCCATCCTCGGGCCGCTGACCTACGGCGTCGTCACCTGGGTCTCGGGCGGCGACCACCGCCTCGCCATCCTCATCACCGGCGCCTACTTCGTCGTCGGCCTGCTGATCCTGCGCGGCGTGGACGAGGCCCGGGGCCGCCGGGACGCCGCCGCCGACAATGGGGCGATATAAAACCCGTCTCCTGACATTGAATCAGGCGAACATCTGCATCTGTTCGTGCTTCAATGAGTCAATTCGATCAAACAGCCTAATTTTTTCGTTGGCCTTTTGTTTGGCGTGTTCCGACATATACGAGAGCAGTTCTTCTAGCTGCTCAACGGTTGTGATGTTCTTGAAGACCTTAGCCTTATTCACAAAGACGACGGATTTTTTCTTGCGGACCAGAAGTTCTATGACATTGTTTAGCGTGCCTGTACTCTTTGTGTCCCAGATCATTAAACCGATGTCTGCCATCTCGGCCATGCGAATATCCTTGGCGGTAAAGAATGCGCGTGATCCTTCAGCGTGGCTTGTTTGAACGCACTGAACCGGCCAGTCACCCACGTTGTTCCTAGGGCGCTCGCCGCTACAGAAGACTGTTGCCCTTGTCGCTCCCTGACTGAGCAGATGCCATTGAATTGACGTATCGGCTCCGTCGGCATCACCCACCACGACTTCAAAGCCTTGTGCCACGATATTATCGATGCGCTCTTTCACCTTAGGGTCAAGGTGTTTAATGTTCATAGAGCCGGCAATAAAAACCCGCGTGACCATTCTCTATCTCCAAGTCAGTGCGACTACGTAGATCTTCCGTACTTTTGGATACGCCCGCAGCACCTTGCAAGCTGCTTCCATCGAGGCCCCGGTATGGAACAAGTCATCGACGACAAGAACGTTCCATTGCCCATCGTTGGTAATCGCATCATTCACATTGAAGCTGTCGCCGATGGCCTCGATCTTCTCGTCTTTGGTGTTCAGGTTCTTGAGTGATTTTCCGTTCGCGGTCTTCAATAATAGTTTGTCGAAGACAGGCAATTTCACCAATTTTCCCAGTTCGTTGGCAACTTCGGTGACAGGCTGCCGTGGTCTTTGAGTTGAAGCTGGCATCGGGACGATAAATCCAACATTAGCCAGCTTTGGGTAGATATGGTCAGAAATAGCTTGTGCAAGTTGCCGCGCTTGTGCCCAGTCGCCGCGATACTTGAGTTGGAACGTAGCTTCGCCGACTTCAGTGCGCGTGGTTTCGAAAACAGGATGTCCATACTCATTGTGTCCGATACATACGCTTCCAACGCTGTGCTTGTCCAACACCCAGCCTTCATCCCACGGGCCAACAATTTCCCGAAGCGATACTTTCAAGGCCCTCTCCTATCTCTAATCGTCGGCAAACAAACAATTAACCATGCGGGGTAAGGCGCGAAGCCGGTTCTTCTGAGCTGGACTTGATGCTGGTAAGCTCTCCGCGCTCTGATAGTGCTCACGTTTTACCGTACCGGTGACAAGGTCGTGATAAATATAGCTCTAGTTCGCGAAAAGCTCGATAACTACGAGCGATTGATGCGGCTCGACAAGCCCATCGGCATCCTGCTGCTGCTCTGGCCCACCCTGTGGGCCCTGTGGTTCGCCAGCGGCGGGCGGCCCGACCCGGTGGTGGTCTGGATCTTCACCCTCGGCACGGTGCTGATGCGCTCGGCCGGCTGCGTCATCAACGACTACGCCGACCGGGATTTCGACCCCCATGTGGAGCGCACCAAGATGCGCCCCCTGGCGGCGGGCAAGGTGGGCACGCGGGAGGCCCTCGGCCTCTTCGCGGCGCTGTTGGTCTGCGCCTTCCTGCTGGTGCTGGCGCTGCCCAGGCTGGTGTGGGCCTACTCGGTGGCGGCCCTGTTCCTCGCCGCCAGCTATCCCTTCACCAAGCGCTTCTTCGCCGTGCCCCAGGCCTACCTGGGCGTCGCCTTCGGCTTCGGCATCCCCATGGGCTACGCCGCCGTGCAGCAGGCGGTGCCGGCGGAGGCCTGGTGGCTGCTGGTCGCCAACGTCTTCTGGGCCGTGGCCTACGACACCGAGTACGCCATGGTGGATCGCGACGACGACCTGCGCATCGGCATCAAGACCTCGGCCATCACCTTCGGCCGCTTCGACGTGGCCGCCGTCATGTTCTGCTACGGCGTCACGCTCGCCCTGCTGGTCTGGGTGGGCTGGCGCCTGGGCCTGGGCGGCTTTTACGCCGCGGGCCTGGTGGCCGCCGCCGCCATCGCCGGCTACCATTACACGCTGATCCGCGACCGCGAGCGCATGGCCTGCTTCAAGGCCTTCCTGCACAACAATTGGTTCGGCGCCGCGGTGTTTGCCGGCATCGTCGCCGAACTGAACCTCAAGCCCCTGCTCCGATAGGAATCCCATGGCCGACTACGAAGTCATCGACGCCAACGATCTCGAAGGCCCCCGCGCCTGGGCTCACGTCATGTACGGGCTGCACGCCCTTTCGGCCATCGGCGGCCTGCTCACCTCGGCCACCATCGTCGGTTCCTTCATCACCGGCTGGCCGTCCATCATCGCCGTCGTCATCAACTTCGCCACCCGCAGCCGCGTCGCCGGCTCCTGGCTGGAGAGCCACTGGCGCTGGCAGCTGCGCACCTTCTGGTTCGCCGTGCTGTGGATGCTGGTGGCCGTGGCGATGTTCGTCACCGTGATCGGCATCCCCTTCGCCTGGGCCCTGGTGGCCGGCACCGGCCTGTGGGTGCTCTACCGTGTGGGACGCGGCTGGCTGGTGCTGCTGGACCGCAAGGGCCTGCCGGCCTGAATCAGCTGCGGCGCGCCGTCGCGTAGAGCAGGCGGTAGCCGATGGACGCGGCGCCCTGCCGCGTCAATGCCTTCATCACGCGGCGCAACTGTCCCGCCGACAGGGGGCGCGTGCCGGCGGCCGGCGTGTCGGCGCCGATGGCGCGCAGGCGCCGCAGGAATTCGATGGGCGCGGCGAAGGGCTCGGTCAGCGCTTCCTCCGTTATCGCCACCTCCATGCCCGGCGGAAAGCAGCGGGCGAGGCCGGCGGCGTCCGGATACTCGTGGGTCGCGGCGGCGAGGCCCACCTCGGCATGGGCGGCGCGCCATTCGGCGAAGCTGCCGTGGCCCAGCGTCGCCAGGGCGATGCATCCGCCGGGCGCCAGCAGCCGCGACCAGGCGGCGAGGGCGCCGGGCAGGTCCTCGAACCACTGGGCGGCCAGGCTGGAGACGACGAGGTCGAAGCCGCCGGTGGATAGGTCGGGATGCTCGCCGTCCATGGCTGCGAAGCGAGCCGTGACGCCGGCCCCGGCGCAGCGGCTTGCGCATTCCTCCACCATGGCCGGCGCGATGTCGGTGACCGTCCATTCGCCGCCGATGGCGGGCGCCAGGGCCCGGGTCAGGTGGCCGGTGCCGCAGCCGACCTCCAGCACCCGCGGCGCGGCGGGCAGCGTCAGGGTCTGGACACGGCGGGCGAGGCGCAGGGCGGCTTCCTTCTGCAGGACGGCGGCGGCATCGTAATTGGGCGAGGCGGCGCCGAAGCGCGCCGCGATGCGGGCTTTGCGGCTCACAGCGAGTCCACGGCCCGGCGGATCAGGCGCGCACAGGCCTGCGGGTGCGTGAGGGGCAGCAGGTGGCTGCCCTGGGGCAGCCATTCGAGACGCGGCCCGAAGGCGGCCTCGCTGAGGGCGGCCGGCACGATGGCGTCGTCGCGGGCGGCCAGGGCCAGCACGTCGTCGAGGCGCGTCGCCAGGACGGCGCGGCCGTCCGCCTCGCCCAGGGTGCGCAGGCCGGCGGCCAGCGGCGCCGGATCGGCCGGCAGGTCCGGGCCGGCACCGCCGCAGGCGGTGTGGAAGTCGGCGAGCACGGCGGCGGGCGCCACGGCGAAACGCTTGATCATGCGCTCCAGCACCCGCGGCGCCACGCCGGCGGGGAAGTCGGCGGCGGCCGTGAAGCGGGGGAAGCCGTTGATGGCGACGAGCTTCGCCCAGGGCAGGTCCGTCAGGGCCAGCCACCAGAGGACGCCCAGGGAATGGCCGACGGCGATGCGCGGCGCGTCGCAAAGCTGCGGCAGGGCCGACTTGCCGAAGAAGCCCAGGTCGGCCGCTTCCACGTCGAGGCCATTGAGCAGCGGCAGCACCTCGCGCCAGATCGAGGCGTCGTAGCTCCAGCCGTGGACCAGCGTGATGCGGGGCTTCATTCCGCGAGGGCACCCGCCGCGTCGAGCAGTCGTTCGAAGTCGGCGTCGCCGTGGGCGGACGACAGGGAGAATCGCAGCCGGGCCAGACCTTCCGGCACCGTCGGCGGGCGGATGGCGATGGCCAGCACGCCCAGTTCCTCCATCCGCTTCTGGGCGGCGAGGGCCTTCTCCTCGCTGCCGAGAATCGCCGGCACGATCTGGGTGGACGAGGCCAGGGTGTCGATGCCGATGCCGTGGAGCCGCGCCCGCAGGCGCTCGCCGCGTTGGGCCAGCAGTGCGCGTTCGGCGTCCATGTCCGGCAGCAGGTCCAGGGCCGCATCCACGGCGCCGCAGGCGGCGGGGGCGGGGGCTGTCGTGTAGACGAAGCCGCCGCTGCGGTTGATCAGGTAATCGATGAGGTTCCGCGTACCGGCGATGTAGGCGCCCGCGCTGCCCAGGGCCTTGCCCAGGGTGCCCATGACGACGGCGCCGGAGGCGGCGGTGCCGAGGCCCGCGCCGTAGGGACCGAGCACGCCCGTGGCGTGGGCTTCGTCCAGGTAGAGCAGGGCGTCGTGCCGTTGCGCGATGGCGTGCAGGGCGGCCACGTCGGCCCGGTCGCCGTCCATGCTGAAGACGGATTCGGTGACGATGAAACAGGGCTTGCCGGCGGCATGCTGGATGAGCAGCTCTTCCAGGTGGGCGAGGTCGTTGTGGCGGAAGCGGATCTGCTTCACACCTGCGGCGGCGCAGCCGGCGTGGAGGCTGGCGTGGTTGAGACGGTCGGTGAACACCAGGGCGTCGCGTCCGCCGGCGAGTTCGAACAGGGCCGGCAGCACGGCGGCGTTGGCCTGCCAGCCGGCGTTGAACAGCAGGGCGGCTGCCGTGCCCTTGAACTGGGCGAGACGGCTTTCCAGTTCCGTCACCGCCTCCAGGGTGCCGGTGACGAGGCGCGCCGCCCGGGCGCCGGCACCGAAGCGCTGCACCCATTCGATGGCGCGGGCCTTGAGGGACGGGTGCTGGGACAGGCCCAGGTAGTCGTTGCTGGAAGCGTCGATCAGGCTGCGGCCGTCGGCCAGCACCAGGCGCGGGCCGGGGATGGCGACGGGGCGGATGCGCCGGCGGCGGCTGGCGGCGTCCAGCTCGGCGAGGGCTCTCTCGGCGGCGGCGTCAAACCACATCGCGCACTTTCTCCTTGGGGCGCTCGCGGGACCAGCGGGCCACCACCTCCCAGACGGTCGTCGTCAGGCGCGACAGGTCGGCGGTGTCGATGACGAAGGGCGGCATGAGATACACCACGTTGCCGAAGGGCCGCAGCCAGACGCCGCGCTCGACGAAGGCAGGGCGCAGGCCGGCGGCGGGGCCGTCCAGCTCCACCACGCCCAGGGCTCCCTTCACGCGCACGTCGACGACGCCGGGCAGGGAGCGGCAGGCTTCCAGCTCGTGACGCAGCTGGTCCTCGATTGCCGCCACCTGCAGCAGGCGCGGCTCCCGCTCGAAAAGGTCGAGGGAGGCGTTGGCGGCGGCGCAGGCCAGCGCGTTGGCCATGTAGGTGGGGCCGTGCATGAGGGCGCGCTCGAAGGCCTCGCCGCGGAAGGCGTCGAAGACGTGGCGGCGCGCCACGGTGGCGGCCAGGGGCAGGGTGCCGCCCGTGAGGGCCTTGGAGAGGCAGACGATGTCTGGCACCGCATGGGCCTGCTGGCAGGCGAACAGGCTGCCGGTGCGGCCGAAGCCGGTCATGATTTCGTCGGCGACCAGCAGCAGGCCGTGGAAGTCGCAGGCGGCGCGGATGCGCGCCAGGGTTGCCGCGTCGTGCAGGCGGAAGCCGCCGGCGCCCTGCACCAGCGGCTCGACGACGACGGCGGCGAGCGTCGGCGCCTGGGCATCGAGCAGCTCGTGGAAGGCGGCGGCGCTCGCCTCGTCCCGCGGCAGGTCGGCGAACAGGGCCGGCGGCACGATGCCGCGGAAGGCCTCGTGCATGCCCACGGCCGGATCGGTCGCCGCCATGGTCATGAAGGTGTCGCCGTGGTAGCCGCCGCGGAAGGCCAGTACGCGGCGGCGCTCGGGCCGGCCGTGGTTGCGCCAGTACTGGAGCGCCATCTTGAGGGCAATCTCCACTGATACGGAGCCGGATTCGGAGAAGAACACGTGTTCCAGGTCGCCGGGCAGCAGGGCGGCGAGCCGCGCCGCCAGCGTGTAGGCGGGCTCGTGGGCGAGGCCGGCGAACATGACGTGGGAGAGCTGGGCCGCCTGCTTCTGCACCGCCGCGACGATGTGGGGATGGCCGTAGCCGTGGCAGGCGGTCCACCAGGACGAGATGCCGTCGATGAGCTCGCGGCCGTCGGCGAGGGCGAGGCGCACGCCCTGGGCGCCGACCACGGGCAGGGGCAGCGGGGCGGTCGCCATCTGGGCGTAGGGCAGCCAGACGTGATCGAGGTTAAGCCAGTTCGGGGGCTCGGCCATGGGGACGGGCTACAATGCCGGCGCGATGGGAAACGCCTATTTTATCACCGCCACCGGCACCGACTCCGGGAAAACCTTTGTCGCAGAAGGGCTCGCGCGGGAGCTGCGCGCCCGCGGCCGGCGCCTGCGCGCGCTGAAGCCCGTCATGAGCGGCTACGACGAGACGCGGCCGGCGGACTCCGACGCCGGCCGCCTGCTGGCCGCCTGCGGCATCGAGGCGACGCCGGCGGCCGTGGCGGACATCGCGCCCTGGCGCTTCGCCGCGCCCCTCTCGCCCGACCGGGCGGCGGCGCTGGAAGGCCGTGTCATCGACTTCGACGGTTTGATGCGCTGGTGCCGCGACGAGACGGCCCGCAATGAGGACCTGCTGCTGATCGAAGGCATCGGCGGCGTCATGGTGCCCCTGGACGGCCAGCGCACGGTGCTGGACTGGATGGCGGCGCTGCAGCTGCCGGTGCTGCTCGTGGCCGGCACTTACCTGGGCGCCATCAGTCACGCGCTGACCGCCCTGGCGGCCCTGCGTTCCGCCGGGCTGGCGCCCGTCGCCATTGTGCTGAACGAGAGCGCCGGCGGCATTCCCCTCGCCGATACCCTTGTGTCGCTGGCGCCCCACGCCGGCGGCATCCCCCTGCTGCCGGCCGTTCGCGGGGGCGACGGGCTGGCGGCCCTTGCCGATTTCCTCCTGAAGGATGGCCGATGAAATACCAGGACCTGCGCGACTTTCTGCGCCAGCTCGAAGCCATGGGCGAACTCAAGCGCGTCGGCGTCGAGGTGGACCCGAAGCTCGAAATGACCGAGATCTGCGACCGGGTGCTGCGGGCCGGCGGGCCGGCGGTGCTGTTCGAGAAGCCCAAGGGCAGCGACATCCCCGTGCTCGGCAACCTGTTCGGCACGGCGCGCCGCGTGGCCCTGGGCATGGGCGAGGACGACGTCTCCGCCCTGCGCGAGGTGGGCAAGCTGCTCGCCTACCTCAAGGAGCCTGAGCCGCCCAAGGGCCTCAAGGACGCCTGGGACAAGTTGCCGGTGCTGAAGCAGGTGTTGAACATGGCGCCCAAGGTGTTGTCCTCCGCGCCCTGCCAGGAGGTGGTGTGGGAGGGCAAGGACGTGGACCTCGCGCGCCTGCCCATCCAGACCTGCTGGCCCGGCGATGCGGGGCCGCTGGTGACCTGGGGCCTCGTCGTCACGCGCGGCCCCAACAAGCCGCGCCAGAACCTGGGCATCTACCGCCAGCAGGTCATCGGGCCCAACAAGCTCATCATGCGCTGGCTCGCCCATCGGGGCGGCGCCCTGGATTTCCGTGAGCACTGCGAGCGCAATCCCGGCCAGCCCTTCCCGGTGGCCGTGGTGATCGGCGCCGATCCGGCCACCATCCTCGGCGCCGTGACGCCGGTGCCGGATTCCCTTTCCGAATACCAGTTCGCGGGCCTGCTGCGCGGCGCCAAGACGGAGCTGGTGAAATGCCTGGGCTCCGACCTGCAGGTGCCGGCCTCCGGCGAGATCGTGTTCGAGGGCGTCATCCATCCCGGCGAGACGGCGCCCGAGGGTCCTTTCGGCGACCACACCGGCTACTACAACGAGGTGGCGGACTTCCCCGTGTTCACCGTCGAGCGCATCACCCTGCGCCGGGACCCCATCTACCACTCCACCTACACGGGCAAGCCGCCGGACGAGCCGGCCATGCTGGGCGTGGCGCTCAACGAGGTCTTCGTGCCCCTGCTGCAGAAGCAGTTCCCCGAGATCACCGATTTCTACCTGCCGCCCGAGGGCTGCTCCTACCGCATGGCGGTGGTGAGCATGAAGAAGCAGTATCCCGGCCACGCCAAGCGCGTGATGTTCGGCATCTGGAGCTTCCTGCGCCAGTTCATGTACACCAAGTTCATCGTCGTCACCGACGAGGACGTGAACGTGCGCGACTGGAAGGAAGTCATCTGGGCGCTGACGACGCGCGTGGACGCGGCTCGCGACACCACCATCGTCGAGCAGACGCCCATCGACTACCTGGACTTCGCCTCCCCCGTGGCGGGCCTGGGCAGCAAGATGGGCATCGACGCCACCAACAAGTGGCCCGGCGAGACGAACCGGGAATGGGGTCGCACCATCGAAATGAGTGCGGACGTGAAGCGGCGCGTGGACGCCATCTGGCAGGACCTGGGCCTCTAGCCCCATGCAGCTGCCGCCGCTGACGGAGGGGCGCCTGCTGCGCCGGCGCAACCGCTTCGTCGCCGAAGTGGAGCTGCCGTCGGGCGTCGTCGAAGCCCACTGTCCCAACACCGGTTCCATGATGGGCTGCCGCGAGCCCGGCAGCCGCGTCTGGCTCTCCGCCGCCGCGAACCCGGCGCGCAAGCTGGCCTGGACCTGGGAGCTGGTGGAGTCGGCCGGCACCCTCGTCGGCATCCACACCGGGCGCAGCAACGGCCTGGTGCGGGAGGCCATCGCGGCCGACGTGCTGCCGGCACTGGCCGGCTACGAGCGCATCCGCGGCGAAGTGCGCTACGGCGCCAACAGCCGCATCGACCTGCTGCTGGAGGCCGACGGCCGGCCGCTCTGCTACGTGGAAGTGAAGAACGTGACGGCGGCGGTGGAGGGCGGCGTCGGCTACTTCCCCGACGCCGTCACCGAGCGGGGCGCCAAGCACCTGCGCGAGATGATGGCCGTCGTCGCGGCCGGCGGCCGTGCCGCGCTGTGCTTCTGCGTGCAGCGGGCCGACGTGGCGGAAGTGCGGCCCGCCGACCATATCGACCCGGTCTACGGCCGCACGCTGCGGGAGGCCCTGGCGGCGGGTGTGGAGGCCTATGCCCTCGGCGCCCGCGTGACGCCGGAAGCCATCGTCCTGGAACGGCGCCTGCCCGTCGTCGCCTGAAGCGCTACGGAGCTGCCGAAACCCTCAATACACGCCCTTGGCGTTGAGGAATGCGCCGTACTGGCGGTCCTCGTCGCTGATGTGGCGGATCAGCCAGTTCTCGAAGAATTGCCGGAAGACGGCCTTCTCCGGCACGTCGCCGGCCAGCACCCGCTCCCTGAATGCGGCCAGCTGATCGTTCAGTTCGGCGTGCTTGCGGGCATGGCCGGCGGCGCCCGGATAGCCGTAGAGCGCGATCAGGTGTTCCTCGGCTTCCATGTGGTGCCGCGTGTAATCCACCAGGGCGTCGAAGACGTTGGCGAGGGAGCGTTCGCTGATGTGGGTGTTGAGGTTGTCGATGATGGCGTTGGCGATCTCGATGAGCCGCATGTGGTGGCGATCCATGCGCGCCACCTGGACCGACAGGGCCTCGTTCCAGTGCAGGCGATCGGGCTCGTCCTCGTCGTGCAGCGCGCGGGCGGCACGCTGCTGGTAGGTTTCCAGCAGCTTCCAGCGCAGGATGGGCACGTCTTCGAGCAGCTCGCCGGGAATCTGGATCACGGTCGTCTCTTCCAGCGCCTTCAGGCAGAACAGGTAGGGCAGCTTGAAGATGGCGATCTCCTCGCCGAAGAAGTCGCATTCCCCCAGGATGTCCATCACCCGCTCGCCGATGGACCGTTCGACGCGACCGCTGCGGATGATGTTGAGCACCTGCACGTCCTGGTAGCTGATCTCCTCGCCGGCGCGGAAGTTGTGCACGCTGGCGCCGTCCACGATGCGTTCGAGCACCGTCGCCGGCAGGTTGTCGCCGAAGAGGTGGGTCGAGTTGAGGAAGGCGCCGAGGCTGGCGACGTGCTTGCGCGAATGCTGCAGCTCGTTGCGGTGCACGACCTCGGCATACACCGGGGGCGGCAGGCGCAGCACGCGTAGGAAGGACGAGGCCCGGTAGGTGTTCTGGGATGGCCGGTTCTCCAGGATCGCCACGTCGCCGATGAAGGCGCCGGCGGAAAGATTGCCGAACAGGCCGCTCTGGGTGCGCAGCTTTTCCACGCGCCCGCTGAGCACCAGGATCACCTCCTGGGGCATCTCGCCTTCCTTGAGGATGATGGCGCCGGGGTTGATCTCGCCGATCGGATGGTTGAGCAGCATGCGGATCTGGTGCAGGGGCGCGCCCGGCAGGTGGGCGGCCAGGTAGCCGAAACCGTGCCGGCGCAGGCCGTCCGACTCGCCGGCGATGAGCACGTCGGCGGTGCCGAAGGCGGCGCTGGAGCCGATCTCCTTTTCGACGGGCGTGAGTTCGCCGGCCCGGTGGGCAAGGAGGATGCGCGGGGAGGCGTCCTGGCGGAAGTCCGCCGCGTCGCCGTGGATGAGGCCGCCGCCGATGTCGAGCTTCTTCACGTCCACCGGCGTGGCGTAGGCGGTGCGCACGCGCTCGAAGGCTGCGGCGTCGAGGCCGGGCTGGTCGTCCCGGTCGGTCACCATGCCGGCGAGCACCTTCATGGAGACGATGTCGGCGAAGTGGGCGTAGCTGCGATAGCCCTCGCCCCACAGGGTGCGGAAGACGAAGACGCTGGTCTCCACCGGATGGGGCGAGAGGATGGGCATCACCTCCAGGCCCTCGATGTCGGTCCAGGCGTCGAGGGGCAGGTCGCGGGTGTCGAAGAAGTCGGCGAAGCGCTCCTCCTCCATGCCCAGCAGGGCGGTGAGCTTCTTCGCCACCGAGGCGCGCACCAGGGGCGTGGCGAAATACTGGATGCGGCGGCCGGCGCGCATCAGCACCGTCAGGCCGGCGAAGTGGTCGTCGTGGGCGTGGGTGTGGAAGATGCCGTCGATCTGGTCGATGCCGATGCCGAGGGCGGCCATGGTGTGGGAGAGCTGGGGGCCGGCGTCGATGAGGAAGATGCGGCCCTGGTAGGTGAGGATGCTGGACATGCTGGGGCGGTTCACGTCCCAGCCGTCGCCCTCGCCGGAGTGGATGATGGAGAAGTACTCGGGTTCGAAGCGCCGGTAGCCCAGCGGATAGGGGCACTCGTAGGTCTCGCCCGCCTTCAGGTTGAGGTCCACCACGGCGGTCTCGCCTTCGTGGCGGAACTCGAAGACGTTGGGGCGCAGGCGCCGCACGCTGACGCCGTCGGCCACCGTCACGGCAACGTCGCCGACGATGCGCGTGTCGAGGAAGTCCCGCGTCGGCCGGATGCGGCCGAAGGCGAAGGCGAGCTTCATGCGCATCAGCGCGGCGGCCTGTTCCGGCGCGGCGCCGGCCTCGATCATCTCCTCCTGCGAAACCAGGCCGTAGTTGCCGCGGTAGATGTAGCGCAGCTGGGCGTCCACCTGGTCGGCGGAGCCGATCAGCAGGGGCTTGCTGCCGGTGTTGTTGGGATGGTCCGGCAGGATCAGGCCCTGCTTGTAGAGCATCTGCAGCACGGGGAATTCGGCCAGGTTGGCGAACTCGCCGTTCTGGATCGGCAGGTCGGAAAGCAGGATGGCGTTCGGTCCCGTCTCGCAGGCGACGCCCTTGATCTCCTTGCGCAGGATCAGGCCGCGCTTGAGCAGATGCTTGACGGCGTCGGCCGGGCAGCCGCACAGGACCCGCAGTCCCGCCTCGGGCACCTCGATCCACTGGATTCCGGTGGCCACGTCTATCTTGTGGATTCCCATGGCTGGGACCTCGTTGTCTGTCTGTCGAACTGCGGTTTCTGGGCGATGGTTCGTCGCATGCGCTGGGCTGCGCCCCTGGCGGCGGCGTCAGCGGATGGCATTAAACCAGTTCTTGGCGGTGCCGGGGAAGCCGGCTACTTGGCCCGCTCTTCGGCGCCGAGGCTGCGCAGCTTCTGCACTCCCCGCGCCAGGTGCGGTTCGTCCCGGTCCGTCGGGAAAACCATGTGCACCGGCATGGTGATGAGGGGGCCTTCGTGGATGAACCACAGCCGTCCCTCGGCGACGGCGTCGCGCACCGTGCGCAGCGGCAGGTAGGCGGAGCCGCCGTAGGGCTCGATCAGCGGCAGGCCGATCCAGCCGATGTTGGCGAAGCGGGACGGCGTCGGCACGCCGGTCAGGCGGGAGACGAACTGGGCCTGGAACTCGGGTCCCCAGTCCACGTGGATGTAGTCCGGGTCGGGCCAGGGGCGGTCGGGCTTGCTGCTGACGAGCACCAGGGCCTCGTCGAACAAGTGCTCGACCGCCAGGCCGGGCCGGCTTTCCGGCGTGTACATGACGCCGATGTCCACGCCGCCCTGGACCAGATTCTGCATCAGGTCCTCCTCGAAGCCGACTTCCAGGCGCAGGGCCAGGTCGGGAATGGACTCGCGCATCCATGCCGCCCAGCGCGGCAGGAAACCGGCCCACAGGGCGCTGCGCCCGCCCAGGGTCAGCATGCTGCGGAAGCCGCTGGGCAGGCCCGCCTCCTGGCGCGCCTGCTCCAGGGTGCGCACCAGGGTCTTGGCATGGCGCACGAAGCGCTGCCCGGCGGGGGTGAGTTCGGCACCGCTGCGTCCGCGCCGGAACAGCCGGGTTCCCAGCTGGGATTCCAGGGCCTGGATGCGGGCGCTGACGGTGGACTGGGTGATGTGCAGCCGGTCGGCGGCGCCGACGAAGTTGCCGCTGGCGGCAACGGCCAGGAAGGTGCGGGCGAGTTCGATGTCCATGTTCCGAGCTGTATCTATCGGGTATGTCGATATGTAAGGCCAATAAATATCGCTTGTTAAATATTAAACGACTCTCCTAAACTCCGGCCCACGAAATTTGCCCCAGCTTGGTGCATGGATTTTCGGGGGCGTTCCAGACAGGAGTCGTCAGGATCATGAGCAACCGCTTGCGCGAACTATCCCGAAACGTCCGGCAACTGGCGGCGACCCCCGCCTTCCCCGGCGACATGAGGGCCCGGGCCGAGGCTGTCGGCGACCTGCTCGATCTGGCCGCGGACTGGCCGGTGCCCCGCTCCCTCGACCTGGACCGGGACATCCGTTCCCAACTGCCCGGTCTTTGCCATACCTCCGGGCGGCCCTTGTGCGGAGGCAGCTTCTGCGTTCCGCCGGGGGCCATGCCCAGTACCGTCTGCTCGGCTTCGGCCAGTGCCAGGGCGGCTGGCTAGGATGAAACACTTCCTCGAATCGGCTGGGGTGCGCGCTCGGGCCGGCGGGGTGCCTTGCCCCGCTCCATGTCACCCGTCGCCGGCCTGCGGCCGGCTCCTCCTTCTCTACTTACGCGGAGCAAGGCACCCCACCGGCCCGAGTCGATGCCGCTGTGAGTGTTTGGCGATCTCAAACCACCGACGTCTCCAGCCAAGGATGGCGGGTATCCGACTCCCGGAAGTCAAGGAGGAGGGCCGGTGCTTTCTCGGCCCGGGGGACATGGAGGGAGTCGGATACCCGCCGTCCTTGGCGCGCGCCCCGGCACCCCGTTTCATGCGTCGCGGAAGACGCACAGCGCGAAGGAGCAACTGAGGTGGGAGCGGGCACTATGACCGAACGTCGCACCGAGCTGCGCTGGAAGGCGGCCAGCCACCAGCACCGGGTCGACCTCGGCAGCGGCGGTGGCCGTACGGTGATCGGAATGCTCATCGACATTTCCGCAAAGGGCATGGGAATCCGCGCCGACCGGGGGCACTTCGCCGCCGGGATGCGGGTGCGCGTGGAGACCGATCTGCTCGGCGATACGATCCAGGTCCAGGGCGTGGTCCGCCATGTGGACCGTTTCTTCCCCCGCATCGGCGTCCAGATCGACGCCGCCGACGTGATGGCAAAGCTGCTGTCGCGGGCGGAGGCGGGGGGCTTCCTGATGACACGGGCCGACGGCGACACCCTTGCCCTGAGCGGCAGCCTGACCCTGGCGGGACTGCGGGAGCTGGGCGCCACGACCTGCAGCCGCCTCGACCTTTCCCGCGTCAGCGACGTCAGCGTCGCCGGCGCCGGCATCGTTTCCCTGGTGGCCGGGAAGGGGGCGCGCATTGCCTGTTGCTCCGAACCCATCGCCCCCCTGTTCGACGCCCTCGGAATCTGCCGGGCCGGCTATTGCGTTTCCGCCACGCCCTGCGCCCTGCCCAAGGCATGGCCGACCGGGAGGGTGCCGGCGGACTGAAGACTGCGGTTTTGCGGATGCCTGCGGGCGTCCGAAGAAAAATAATTTCATAACGGGAGGAGATCGAAATGCAACTCGCGAAACTGTGTCTGGGCGCGGCCCTGGCCGCCGTCATGGCTGCCGCCGCTGCCCAGGAGGCGGCGAAATCCGTGCAGGGCGGCGTCGAGAAGAACTACCAGGTCGGGGATGCGTCCCCGGTGGGCCAGGCGGAGATGCACCACAACATCAACCCGAAGGCGCCGCCCATGACCAAGGACGAGTTCGAGAAGGGCAAGAACATCTACTTCCAGCGCTGCGCCGGCTGCCACGGCGTGCTGCGCAAGGGCGCCACCGGCAAGCCGCTGACCACCGACAAGACCATCGCCAACGGCACCGAATACCTGAAGGTCTTCATCAAGTACGGCTCCGCCGGCGGCATGCCCAACTGGGGCACCTCGGGCGAGCTCACGGATGCCGAGGTGGACCTGATGGCGCGCTACGTCCAGCAGGAGCCGCCGACGCCGCCGGAGTGGGGCATGAAGGAGATGATGGCCTCCCTCAAGGTCTTCGTGCCGCCGAGCCAGCGGCCGGCAAAGAAGATGAACGACCTGGATCTCGGCGACCTGTTCTCGGTGACCCTGCGCGATGCCGGCGAGATCGCGCTCATCGACGGCAAGTCGAAGAAGATCGTCAAGGTCATCAAGACCGGCTACGCCGTGCATATCTCGCGCATGTCCCAGTCGGGCCGCTACCTCTACGTCATCGGCCGCGACGCCCGCATCAACCTGATCGACCTCTGGATGCCGGAGCCGACCAACGTTGCCGAGATCAAGGTGGGCCTGGAGGCGCGCTCGGTGGAGACCTCCAAGTTCAAGGGCTTCGAGGACCGCTACGCCATCGCCGGCACCTACTGGCCGCCCCAGTTCGTCATCATGGAAGGCGACAGCCTGCGGCCCCTGCGCATCGAGTCCACCCGCGGCATGACGGTGGGCACCCAGGAATACCATCCCGAGCCCCGCGTCGCCTCCATCGTCGGCTCCCACTTCAACCCCGAGTTCATCGTCAATGCCAAGGAGACGGGCAAGATCCTGGTGGTCAATTACCGGGACCTAAACAACCTGAAGATCACCGCCATCAACGCCGCCCAGTTCCTCCACGATGGCGGCATGGACTCGACGGGCCGCTATTTCCTCGTGGCCGCCAACGCCTCCAACAAGATCGCCGTGGTGGACACCAAGGAAGACCGGCTGGCGGCCCTGGTGGATGTGGGCAAGGTGCCCCATCCGGGGCGCGGCGCCAACTTCGTGCATCCGAAGTTCGGCCCGGTCTGGGCCACCAGCCACCTGGGCGACGAGACCGTCAGCCTGATCGGCACCGATCCGAAGAAGCACAAGGACCAGGCCTGGCGCGTGGTGCAGACCCTCAAGGCCCAGGGCGGCGGCTCCCTGTTCATCAAGACCCATCCGAAGTCGCGCAACCTGTGGGTGGACACGCCCCTCAATCCCGAGGCGAAGCACAGCCAGTCCATTGCCGTGTTCGACATCCGCAACCTGGAAAAGGGCTACGAGGTGCTGCCCATCGGCGAGTGGGCGGGCATCGCCGACGACGGCGCCAAGCGCATCGTCCAGCCCGAATACAACCGGGCCGGCGACGAAGTCTGGTTCTCGGTGTGGAGCGCGAAGGACAAGGCCTCGGCCCTCGTCGTCGTCGATGACCGGACGCGCAAGCTGAAGGCCGTCATCAAGGACCCGCGGCTGGTGACGCCGACGGGCAAGTTCAACATCAACAACACGCGCCACGACGTGTATTGAGGTTCCCCGGGGCGGCCGGCCGGAGACGGTCGGCTGCCTTCTTTTCTTCAGCGCGCCGCCAGGCGCCAGAGGGACGTGACCTCGGCCGCCCGCGCGGCGAACAGGGGATCGGCGGCGTCGCTGGCGCGCGGATGGCGCGGCCGGATGTCGCTGCGCTCCAGCACGCGAAGACCGGCGCCGTCGATGGCGGACATCAGTTCGGCCCGCGTGCGCAGGCCCAGATGCTCGGCGATGTCCGACAGGATCAGCCAGCCTTCTCCGTTGGGTTCCAGATGTTCCGCCAGTCCCGCCAGGAAGCCCCGCAGCATGCGGCTCTCCGGGTCGTAGACCGCATGCTCCAGCGGCGAGCTGGGCCGCGCCGGCACCCAGGGCGGGTTGCAGACGACCAGCGGCGCACGTCCCGGCGGGAAGAGGTCGGCTGCCACCACGTCGACCTGTTTTTCCAGTCCCAGCCGGGCGATGTTCGCGCGGGCGCAGGCCAGGGCCCGTTCGTCCCGGTCCGTGGCGACGACGCGGGCGACGCCGCGCTTCGCCAGCACGGCGGCGAGGACGCCGGTGCCGGTGCCGACGTCGAAGGCCAGGTCCGTTGCCGGCAGCGGCGCCTGGGCGACCAGATCCACATACTCGCCGCGTACGGGCGCGAAGACGCCGTAATGGGGATGGATGCGGTCGCCGATGGCGGCGATCTCGATGCCCTTCCGGCGCCATTCGTGGGCGCCGATCAGGCCCAGCAGTTCCCGTAGCGAGGCGACGTAGGGGTCGTCGCCGGGACCGTAGGCTTCCGTGCAGGCTTCCCGCACGTCGGGCGCCCGGCGCAACGGCACGCCGTGGTCGGCGTCGAAGGGCAGCAGCAGCATGCCCAGGGTGCGGGCACGCTGGGACTGGGCGAGGCGATGCTGGTTGAACTGATCCACCGGCTCCAGGGCCGCCTTGCGCGGCTTGCGGTCGATGCGGCGCGCCATGGCCTGCAGCAACTGGCGCGCGTTCTGGAAGTCGCCGCGCCAGAGCAGCGCCGTGCCTTCGCAGGCGAGGCGCCAGGCGGTGTCCGCATCCATGCGGTCGTCGGCGACGACGATGCGCCGGGGCGGCGGCAGGCCCCGCTCCGAGCGCCAGCGGGCGTCATGGGGCTCGTCCCCCTCGGTCCAGCGGACCCGCGGGACGTCGCCGGGGGCGGGCGGCTTTGTCATGGATCAGCGGCGGACGATGTCGAGCAGTTCGATCTCGAACAGCAGGGTGGCGTTGGGCGGGATCACGTTGCCGGCGCCGCGGGCGCCGTAGGCGATGGACGGCGGGCAGGTCAGCTTGGCCTTGCCGCCGACCTTGATGTGCTGCACGCCTTCGGTCCAGCACTTGATGACGCGGTTGAGGGGAAACTCGGTGGGCTGGCCGCGGCCGTAGGAGCTGTCGAACTCCCGGCCGTCGGGGAACATGCCTTTGTAGTGCACGCGCACCACGTCGGTGGTGGCGGGGCTGGCGCCCGTGCCGTCCTTGAGGGAACGGAAGACGAGGCCGCTGGGGGCGACGATGGCGCCCGGTTCCTTGGCCGCGGCGGCGGTGGCAGGATCGGCCTGCTGGGACCAGGCGGGCAGGGCACAGAGGATGGCAAGTGCGGCGATGATGGGTTTCACGGCGAGGCTCCGGTGACTTGGCGGGCCGCCATCATCCCCGCTTCCGGTCCGTGGCGCAAATCGGCGTGCCGCAGCGGCTACACCATCTTGACGACGATGTCGTGCAGCGTGTTGGCGCAGGCCGCCATGCGCTCGGCGCTGTTGGTGAGGTGGCGGTAGATCTCGCGACGCTTGAACATGTGGATGAAGTCCGCGCCCTGGAACAGGTCGGCCAGGGCCTTGCGGTAGAGCTTTTCCACCTTGCGCTCGGCCTTGCGGGCGGCGTCGGCATCGGCCGCCGCCGCCGCCGGCGTCTTGCCGAGCTTGCCGAATCCCGCTTCGAGGGACTGGACGCCCGCGAGCAGCAGGTTCGCCATCTCCAGGGTGAAGGCGTCGGGCGTCAGGTCGAGGGCATGCATTTCGCTGACGGCATCCTTGCAGCCGTTGACGATCTCGTCGAGGGTTGTGATGGCGCGGTAGATGTCTTCCCGGTCGATGGGGGTGGAGAAGGCTTCGTTGAGGGTGTGGATGTTGCGCACCTTGACCTTGTCGGCGGCGTGCTCGTCCTGCTTGATCTGTTCGCCGAAGTCGTCCTCGCCCGTCTCCATGAACTGCACCAGCAGGCCGACGGTGTGCACCACCTGCAGGCTCTGTTCGTGCAGCAGGGTGAAGAAGTCCGGCGTCTTCGGGAACACCCGGTCGAAGATGCGCACCAGCAGGGAATCGGATTGGTCGTTGTTCATGAGGCGCTCCCGGTCAGGGCGGCTATCGCCCGCAGGACGAAATAGAAGGCGACCGACACCAGGGCGGCGCCGGGGATGGTGATGATCCAGGTGGTGGCGATCTCGCCGGCCTTGGCCCAGCGCACGGCCTTGGGCCGCTCGGCGGCGCCGATGCCCATGATGGAGGTGGCGACGACATGGGTGGTGGAGACGGGGGCGCCGATGGCCGAGGCGGTGAAGATCACCGCCGCCGACGCGCACTGGGAGTCCAGGGCATGCAGGGGCCGCACCTTGTAGATGGCGAAGCCCAGGGTGCGCACGATGCGCCAGCCGCCCGAGAGGATGCCCAGCGTGATGGCGCTAGCGCAGGCGAACATGACCCACAGGGGCACATCGAAGTTGTCCACGAAGCCGCCCAGCATCAGCACCAGGGTGAGGATGCCCATGCTCTTCTGGGCGTCGTTGGCGCCGTGGGAGAAGCCGAGGCCGGCGGCGGTGAGGAACTGGGCGTTGCGCAGGTTGCGGTTCATGGTCGGCCGCGCGCCGCGCAGCAGGAAAAGCATCAGGCGCTGGAGGCCGAAGCCGACCCAGAAGCCCACCAGGGGCGAGAGCACCAGGGCGGCGAGCACCTTCATGACGCCGGTGACGTGGCCGTGGGCCAGTTCGGCGAAGCCCCAGACCACATGGTCGGCGCCGACGGAAACGACGACGGCGCCGGCCAGACCGCCCACCAGCGCATGGGAGGAGGAGGAGGGGATGCCGCGCCACCAGGTGAACAGGTTCCAGGCGATGGCGCCGACGAGGCCGCAGAGGATGATGGTCAGGGCCGCCACCGGCTCGACGCCTTCGAGGGAGATGAACTTGCCGATGGTGTTGGCGACGGCCGTGCCGCCCAGCAGGGGACCTAGGAACTCGAAGATGCCGACGATGAGCACCGCCTGCACCGGCGTCATGGCGCGGGAGGCGATGACGCTGGCGACGATGTTGGCGGCGTCGTGGAAGCCGTTGGTGTAGTCGAAGACGAGGACCACGAGGACGGCGGCGACGGCGAGCAGGAAAAGGGTATCCATGGGCGGGTGCGCGGCGGTTCGGACCATGATAGTCCCGCTGCGGCCATTCGTTACCGCCCGATGACGGGGATTTCAGGCCGGCTTATCGGGGTTCCGGCCGCCGTCCTCGGGCAGCAGGCAGGCGCCGCCGCATCGGCCGAAGGGGGAGAGATGGCGCCACCACAGGCCAAGCAATACCGGCAGGCCGGCCAGCAGCAGCCAGTCGGTCCAGCCGGGAACAAGCTCGCCGCGCCACCAGGCCGCGGCGACGCCCAGGGCTTCGATGGCGAGCACCATGCCGGCGAAGGCCAGGGCGAGGCCGACGAAGCGCCTCACTTCGCGCCGCCCTCGTAGATCCATTGCAGCAGGGCGTCCTGGGCCGGCTGGGCCGCCTGGGCGTTGGGGTGGTTGATTAGGAAGACGACGGCGAGCCGGTGGCCGTGGCGGTCGAGCACGTAGCCGGCGATGGTCTTGACGCCCTCCAGGGTGCCGGTCTTGATGTGGGCCTGGCCGGCGGCGCCGTTGCCGTTGAGGCGCTTCTTCATGGTGCCGTCCACCGCCGTCAGGGGCAGGGAGGCGATGAACTCGGGCATCAGGGGGCTCTTCCAGGCGGCCTGCAGCAGGCGGCCCAGGCTCTCGGCACTGAGGCGCTCCCGGCGCGAAAGGCCGGAACCGTTCTCCAGCACCAGCTCCGGCATGCGCAGGCCGCGGGCCTCCAGGACGGCGCGGATGGCGGCGTCGGCGTCCTCGGACCGGGCCGGCCGCCTGCCGGACTCGGCGCCGAGGGTCAGGTAGAGCTGGCGCGCCATGACGTTGTTGGAGAACTTGTTGATGTCGCGCACGATCTCCGCCAGGGAAGGCGACTCGATCTGGGCCAGGGGCCGGGCGGCGGCGGGCACGGCGCCGTTGCGCACGCCGCCGCGCAGGCTGCCGCCCAGTTCGCGCCAGAGCTCCGCGAACAGGCCATAGGCGTAGTGGTCGTGGGGCAGCACCCCCAGGTTCCAGGGCTTCGGTCCGCAGGCGGCGGAGTAACTGCCCGTGAGCATCAGTCGGTAGCGCTCGCCGTGGCGGACCAGATCGGCCCGCAGGGCTTCCTTCCAGTCGCCGCAGCCGTTGTTGCCGAGGCGCACGAGGTTCACCACGTCCAGGTTCGCCAGGGGCGGTTCGATGGCGACGGCGACGGTCTTCGTCGCGACATCGGGGCGCAGGTTCAGGCGCACGGTCTTGAAGCCCACCAGCAGGGCGTCCGGGGTCACGTTGTAGGGGCGCAGCGGCTGGGCGTCGAAGGCGGCCGGGTCCTCTTCGGGCAGGTCGAAGAGGGAGCGGTCCAGCACCAGGTCGCCGGCGATCTCGCGGACGCCCTCGGCGCGCAACTGGCGCAGCAGCAGCCAGAACTGCTCGAAGGTGAGCTTGGGGTCCCCGCTGCCGGCGAGGAAGAGGTCGCCGGCGAGGACGCCGTCGGCCAGGGGCGCCTCGGTACGGGCCCCGGTCTTCCAGGTGTAGGCGGGGCCCAGCTTCTCCAGGGCGGCGTAGGTGGTGACCAGCTTCATCACCGAGGCCGGGTTCATGGCCTGGGCGGCATTGACGCTCACCAGGGGCACCGGGGCGCCGGCTTCCTGGATATGGAGGGAGACGGCGGCCTGGGGGATGGCGACGGCCTTGAGGGCGGCGGCCACCGGCGGCGGCAGCTGCGCGAAGGCTGCCTGCGGCGCCAGAGACAGCGTCAGCAGGACGGCGAGACGGATCGATATGCGGTGCATCGCATCATCTTAGCCGGGCGGAACCGAGGTGGATCGACGATGAGGAGCAGAAAAGCGCGGAATCTCGCTTGCGGCTGTAAGGCGCGAGTAAGGCTCCGCTTCCATACTCGCCCCGGCCTAGAAATCGGCCCGCAGTTTACGTATGGCACCTGAGGCTTTCGTCCGGTCCCTATCGCGACTGTCGGAATACGCCTACTCCAAAATACGATATACAAACGGAGGACCATCAATGAAATATGAACACGACGCCCAAGGCTACTGGAAGGCGACGCTGGGACTTATCACCAAGGTATTGGCGATTTGGTTCCTGTGTTCCTTCGGTGCCGGCATCCTCTTCGCCGACGCTCTCAACGGCATCAGTCTGGGCGGCTATCCGCTCGGTTTCTGGTTTGCCCACCAGGGTTCGATGTACATCTTTGTCGGCCTGATCTTCTGGTACGCCAAGAAGATGGGCGACATCGACCGCGAATTCGACGTTCACGAAGACTGAGGAGAGCCATTTATGGATCTGCAAACAACGATTTATCTGGTGGTCGGCGCGACGTTTGCGCTCTACATCGGCATCGCCATCTGGGCGCGTGCCGGTTCCACCAGCGAGTTCTATGCCGCGGGCGGCAGCGTGCCTCCCGTCATGAACGGCATGGCGACCGCTGCCGACTGGATGTCGGCGGCTTCCTTTATCTCGATGGCCGGCCTGATTTCCAACATGGGCTACGGCGGCGGCCTGTTCCTGATGGGCTGGACCGGCGGCTACGTCCTGCTGGCCTGCCTGCTGGCCCCCTACCTGCGCAAGTTCGGCAAGTTCACCGTGCCCCAGTTCATCGGCGACCGCTTCTACTCGAAGTCGGCCTCGACGGTGGCGGTGGTATGCCTGCTGACGGCCTCCCTGACCTACATCATCGGCCAGATGACGGGCGTCGGCGTCGCCTTCTCGCGCTTCCTCGGCGTCTCTTCCGAGACGGGCATCTACGTCGGTATGGCGATCGTCTTCGCCTACGCCGTGTTCGGCGGCATGAAGGGCATCACCTACACCCAGGTTGCCCAGTACATCGTGCTGATCATCGCCTACATCATCCCGGCGGTCTTCATCTCGATCATGCTGACCGGTGTGCCGATCCCGCAACTGGGCTTGGGCGCGACGGTGAGCGGTACCGACGTTTCGATGCTCACCCGCCTCGACCAGGTGGTGACCGATCTCGGCTTCGGCAAGTACACGACCACGACGGCCGGCAGCACGCTGAACATGTTCGTCTACACGATGTCCCTGATGATCGGTACCGCCGGTCTGCCGCATGTCATCATGCGATTCTTTACGGTGCCGAACGTCGCTGCCGCACGTGCTTCCGCCGGTTGGGCGCTGGTCTTCATCGCCCTGCTGTACACCACGGCGCCCGCCGTCGCGGCGATGGCCAAGCTGAACCTGTTCGGTTCGGTGAATAGCGCCGTCGGTATCCAGAACGACCCGTCTGGCGGCCTCAAGGTCAACCCCGAGGTCATCAAGGCCAAGGCCGATCTGTATGCCGCCGAGGCCAGCCTCAAGTACGAGGCGCGTCCGGACTGGATGAAGCGCTGGGAGAAGACCGGTCTGCTGAAGTTCGAGGACAAGAACGGCGACGGTCGTATCCAGTACTACAACGACAAGACCAAGAACCCGGAAGCCAAGGCCAAGGCCGACGCCGCCGGCTGGAAGGGCAACGAACTGACGGTCAACGCCGACATCGTCGTGCTCGCCAACCCGGAAATCGCGCTGCTGCCCAACTGGGTGATCGCGCTGGTGGCCGCCGGCGGTCTTGCCGCTGCGCTGTCCACCGCTGCCGGCCTGCTGATGGCGATTTCCGCCGCCATCTCCCATGACCTGGTGAAGGGCGTGTTCAAGCCGGACATCAGCGAGAAGGGCGAACTGATGGCGGGCAAGATCGCCATGGCCGTGTCGATCGTGGTGGCCGGTTATCTCGGCCTTAACCCGCCGGGCTTCGCGGCCGGTACCGTGGCCCTGGCCTTCGGTATTGCCGCCAGCTCGCTGTTCCCGGCGATCATGATGGGTATCTTCTCCAAGAAGATGAACAAGGAAGGCGCCATGGCCGGCATGCTGGCGGGTCTCTTCATCACCCTGTTCTACGTGTTCGCGCACAAGGGCATCTTCTTCATCAAGGGGACCGACTACCTCGGCGTGATCGGAGGTGCCAACAGCTTCTTCGGCATCACGCCGGAAGCTTTCGGCGGCATCGGCGCGCTGGTCAACTTCATCGTCGCCTTCGCGGTCGATAAGGTGACCAAGGAGCCGCCCGAGCATATCCAGCACATGGTCGAGGCCGTGCGTATCCCGCGCGGTTCCAAGGCCGTGGATGGCGCTCACTAAGCATTGCGCATCCTGATCCCGGCGGCGGCCTGCGGGCCGCCGTTTGGGTCGCGAGCCCCGTCGGGATAAACTGGCGGGGCTCTTTTATTTCCGGAGTACCCAATGGCTTTTGACGTCAGCATTGCCCTGACCTGGATTCTGTTCCTGGCGCTTTTCCCGATCGCCTTCTACTGGCTGCGGCGGGCTTGGCGCATTCTGGTGCGCCAGAACTATTCCGAAGTTGCTTTGAAGCGCGGCGAGCCGCCCGCCGATCCGCGCCGCTTCGCGCCCTATGCCGCGGCCATCAATCTGGTGGGCGGGCTCATCATCGTCGGCAACATCCTCGGCATCCTCGCCGGTGCCCTCGAATACCAGGTCTGGTCGGCCATTGCCGGCTCGACCATCTGGATGAAGTTCATCTTCGACTTCATCCTCAGCCGGCATGCCCATCCAATCGTGCCGAAGAAGCAGGCCTGATCCGGCCCTTCCGGACTTCACGGGGAATCAGCCATGAGCGCTCAGATCGAACCCTTGCTGGCTGCGGAGGCGGATCGCCTGCGTACGGTGCCTCCTTTTGCGGCCCTGCCGGCGGACGTTGTCGCCGAGGTGGCAGCCCAGGCGACAGTGGTTTTCTATCGCCACGGCGCCATCGTCTGCCATCCCGACATTGCCGATAGTGCGCATCCGCTCTGGATCGTGCGTCAGGGATCGGTCCGCGCCGCACCCGCGGTGGCGGGCGGCGGCGTTGCGGTCGGCGAGGAAGTTCTGCCGGTGGGTGCCGTCCTGCCGCTGGAATCGGTGCTTTCGGCCAGAGCAGCGGTCCGCATCTACACTGCTCGTGAAGACACATTTTTGTGGCGTGTCGAGGGATCGTTGCTGGACCGTCTGCTGGCGGAGCCGGTTTTCCTCCAATGGGTGGTAAGGGAGCTCCAGGCGTCCCATGTCCGCCTGCTGGAGGCCAATCTCGTGCTTGAGCAGGGACGCCAGGTGGCGGACCAGGCGTTGGCGCTGCCGGCACGGACCATTGGTAGCGGCGATGTGGCATACGTTTCGGCTGGTGCCAGGGTCGGCGAGATTGCGACACTTATGGCACGGCGCGGTATCGGATCGGTGGTCGTGGGTTCGGCTGCGGCCGTCGCGGGGATCGTTACGCGCACCGATTTGGTGGATCGGGCCATGGCCGGCGGCGATGGCGCCGCCGCCACGGCGGCGGCAGTGATGACGGCCCATCCCGCCATGATCGAGGATACCGCCAGCGTGCTCGATGCCGCGCTCGAAATGGAGCGTCAGCGGCTTCGTCACCTGCTGATCCGCGGTGCCGCGGGGGAAGTCGTCGGCATCGTTTCCGAGCGCGACGTGTTCCGCGCCCAGCAGCGCGGCATCGCCCATATCCATGCCCCCATCGACGAGGCACGCAGCGTCGACGAGATTGTCGATATTGCCGCCCACATCCGCGATCTCATGACCCGCCTGTTCCGTCAGGGCATGGCGGTGACCCAGTTTGCCCGCCTGGTGGCGTCGCTCAACGACCGCTTGGCGCGGCGCCTGTTGTCCCTGGTGGTCGGCGAGCGCCCGGGCCGCTACTGCTGGTTGTCGTTCGGTTCCGAGGGCCGCGAGGAGCAGGGGTTCGTTACGGACCAGGACAACGGTATCGTCTTCCTGCCGCCGGTGGGTGCCGATGTCGAGGAACTACGGGCGGATTACCTGGCGGCGGCGCGCGCCATGAACGATGCCCTCCATGCCGCCGGCTTCGAGCGCTGCAAGGGCAACATCATGGCAGGCAATCCCGAATGGTGTCTGACCCTCGCCGAATGGCAGAACAGGTTCAGCAGCTGGATTCATGCGACCACGCCGACGGCCATTCTGAATTCGACGATCTTTTTCGACTTCCGCGCCGTCGGCGGCGATGCCGAACTGGCGGAGCGGATGCGCGATCATCTGCACGACGAGGTGAGGGGCAATACGATCTTCCTGCACATGCTGGCGAAGAATGCCCTGGAGGTTGCCGTTCCCATCGGCGCCATGAACCGCTTCAAGACTGACGGCGGCGAGCACAAGGGGACGTTGGACCTGAAGACGCAGGGAACCCGCCTGTTTGTCGATGTCGCGCGCATCTATGCGCTGGCCCACGGTGTGCGCGTCGCCAATACCGAGCAGCGGCTGGCCACCATCGGCACGCGCATCAATCGGTCGATACGGACCATCGAGGCGGACATCGCCGCTTTCCGTTTCGTGCAGGCCCAGCGTTTGCGGCGGCAACTGGATTCCCTCGGCGACGGCGGCAATGCGAACCGGATCGATCCCAAGCTGCTCAACGACCTCGATCAGCGCATGCTGCGGGAGTCCTTGCGGCAGGCCCAGTCGCTGCAGGATCGTTTACGCATGGATTATCAGCGATGAGTCTTGCCGCTTGGCTGCGCGACGGCCTGGCCCGCTTCTCGGCTGCGGTCCCGCCCTTCATCCTTGGCGAGACGCCGGCCTTGATTCTCGACGTCGACATCACCGGCGTCGATGCCCAACGCGACCGCGTGACCGGCATTGCCCTGTTGCCGGTATCCGGTACCCGCTTCCGGCTTGCCGATCTGGATTATCTCCAACTGCCGCCGGCCGACGGCGCTCCCGCCGATCCGGCGGATTTTGGCCGGCAGTTCGACAGGCTGTTGGCGGCGACCGGCGATGTGCCGATCATCGTCTTCAACGTCAATTTCGTGCGCCATATGCTGGATCGGACCCTCGGCGCCCTAGGGCTGCCCCGTCTGGGCGGTCGGTGGCTGGATGTCCGAGCCATGCTGGAAGGGGTGTATGGCAAGGAAATGGGGCAGGTCGAGTCCCTCGCGTCCTGGCAGCAGCGGCTGGGGGTTCCCGTTCTGGCCGAGCATTCGGCGGTTGCCGATGTCTTTGCAACCGCGCAGCTGTTTGCCATCCTTGTCGGCCGGTGCGAGGAGCTTGATCTGCGCACCATGGATGATGTCATGGATGCCGAGAAGTCCCGGCGCTGGCTGCGCGGCGACTGATTTCTTTGGTCCAGGCCGGCGATTTGTTTGCCTAGACCTCTTGAAAACCGGAGCACGAGGCCCTACTATTAGCACTCGTTGGTGATGAGTGCTAACACCTCACCCGTTTTTCTAGGGCGGGATCGTGTTCCCGCTGTTCAACTTGTCAGTTCAAAGGAGCCAACTCCATGAAAATTCGTCCTTTGCATGACCGTGTGATCGTCAAGCGCGTCGAAGCCGAGCGCACCACGGCCAGCGGTATCGTCATCCCCGACTCTGCCGGCGAAAAGCCCGATCAGGGTGAAGTCCTCGCTGTCGGCAACGGCAAGATCCTGGACGACGGCAAGGTCCGTCCGATGGCCGTCAAGGCCGGCGACCGCGTTCTCTTCGGCAAGTATTCCGGCCAGGCCGTCAAAGTCGATGGCGAGGAACTGCTGGTGATGCGCGAAGAAGACATCATGGGCGTCGTCGAAGCCTAATTCACTGAATTCAAGGAGAAATACGAATGGCTGCTAAAGAAGTCCAATTTGGCGATTCCGCCCGTCAGCGCATGGTTCGCGGCGTCAACATCCTCGCCGACGCCGTCAAGGTCACCCTCGGTCCCAAGGGCCGCAACGTCGTGCTGGAGCGCTCCTTCGGCGCCCCCACCGTCACCAAGGACGGTGTTTCCGTCGCCAAGGAAATCGAACTGAAGGACAAGTTCGAGAACATGGGCGCCCAGATGGTCAAGGAAGTCGCTTCCAAGACCTCCGACATCGCCGGCGACGGCACCACCACCGCCACCGTGCTGGCCCAGTCCATCGTCCGCGAAGGCATGAAGTACGTGGCCGCCGGCATGAACCCGATGGACCTGAAGCGTGGTATCGACAAGGCCGTGATCGCCATCATCGAAGAGCTGAAGAAGATCTCCAAGCCCTGCACGACCTCCAAGGAAATCGCCCAGGTCGGCTCCATTTCCGCCAACTCCGATGCCGATGTCGGCGAGATCATCGCCCAGGCCATGGACAAGGTCGGCAAGGAAGGCGTCATCACCGTCGAGGACGGCAAGTCCCTGCAGAACGAGCTGGAAGTCGTCGAAGGCATGCAGTTCGACCGCGGCTACCTGTCCCCCTACTTCATCAACAACCCGGACAAGCAGATCGCCGTCCTGGAGAACCCCTTCGTCCTGCTGCACGACAAGAAGGTCTCCAACATCCGTGACCTGCTGCCCGTGCTGGAGCAGGTCGCCAAGGCCGGCCGTCCGCTGCTGATCATCGCCGAAGACGTCGATGGCGAAGCCCTCGCCACCCTGGTGGTGAACAACATCCGCGGCATCCTCAAGACCGTCGCCGTCAAGGCCCCGGGCTTCGGCGACCGCCGCAAGGCCATGCTGGAAGACATCGCCATCCTGACCGGCGGCACCGTGATCGCCGAGGAAGTCGGCCTTTCCCTGGAGAAGGCCACCCTCAAGGACCTGGGCCAGGCCAAGCGCATTGAAGTGGCCAAGGAAAACACCACCATCATCGACGGCGTCGGCTCCGAGGACAACATCAAGGCCCGCGTCGCCCAGATCCGTGCCCAGATCGAGGAAGCGACCAGCGACTACGACAAGGAAAAGCTGCAAGAGCGCGTGGCCAAGCTGGCCGGCGGCGTGGCGCTGATCAAGGTCGGTGCCGCCACCGAAGTCGAGATGAAGGAAAAGAAGGCCCGCGTCGAGGACGCCCTGCACGCCACCCGCGCTGCCGTTGAAGAAGGCATCGTCCCCGGCGGCGGCGTGGCCCTGCTGCGCGCCCGCGCCGGTGTGAAGGTCAAGGGCGACAACCACGACCAGGACGCCGGCATCAAGATCGTGCTGCGCGCCATCGAGCAGCCCATGCGCGAGATCGTCGCCAACGCCGGCGACGAACCCTCCGTGGTGGTCAACAAGGTGCTCGAAGGCAAGGGCAACTTCGGCTACAACGCCGCCACCGGCGAGTACGGCGACCTGGTGGCCATGGGCGTGCTGGACCCGACCAAGGTCGAGCGCACCGCTCTGCAGAACGCCGCCTCCGTGGCCGGCCTGATGCTTACCACCGACTGCATGGTTGCGGAGCTTGTCGAAGACAAGCCCGCCGGCGGCATGGGCGGTATGGGTGGCATGGGCGGTATGGGTGGTATGGGCGGCATGGATATGGGTATGTAAGGCGAAGCCTTACTTCCCCATATCCACAGGGAAGGAACAGGAGGAAACCTGGGTTTCCTCCCGTTACCCACCTTCCTACTGGAGAATGCCCCGCCTTGTGCGGGGCGTTTTTTTGGACTAGTCGGCCAAGAATTCCCGAAAAAGCATTGGCAAGGGTGGGGCACTCCCCTATACTTCGCCCGTACTTAGCCTACTGAAACAAGGCAAACCCATCGAAAGGTGGGGACGCAAAGTCACCGGTCTACAGGGTGCCCAGATATCGCACTCCAGGACGGCGGGACCGCCAGGCGAGGCATTCCGTGCATCGGTCGTTGCCGCTGCACGTCCCTCCTGCAGGTTCCCCATTCCCTTCCTGTGGCGGAGTTCCGCCAATAGCCCGTCAGCTGTCCTGCTCCGGCAGGGTTCGTGTTTAGTGCGCGTTGCGCACCGGCTTCTGGAAGGAGGCGATGATGGGCATGTCGATGGTAAGGCGGAGAATAGCGGGTTACGCCAAGGCTGATCCGCGCAAGAAGAAGCATGCGCCGCTGCCGCGGCGCAAGAGCGATCCCAACGAAGAAATGGTGGGCGAGGAGGCGACGGTAAGCCGGCCCTTCATGGCGGCACCGCGTCCGCGCCCCGAGCCCACCCGGCTGGAGCGGGCCAAAAAGCCCATCCTCGGCGCCGTCGCGGCCCTGGTCGCCCTGGGGCTCGGCCTTGCGGTCTTCGGCGGTTTCGGCGGCTCGGGACGGACCTATGCGGAGGCGGCCCGGGAGTACGACCGGGCGAGCCAGGCGCAGGCAGCCACCACGCCGCGCCGGGGTGCCGCCGTCGCCCAGGAATATCCCGGCAACGGCGGCGCCGTCGCGCCCGTATCCCTGGCCGACCGGGCCCTGCCGACCGACGAGAGTTTCCGCGCCACCGCCTACGTGCGCAAGAAGGTGAATCTGCCGAACGCTTCCGGCGAATGCGTGATCCGGGAGGGTGCCAGGGACTTCGGGGAGTGCCTGCGCCGCCAGGGCGGTTAGGCGCGCGAATCCTTGTGCCGGGCGGGAATGGGCCCGGTGCCTGTGCTAGACTCGCCGACAGGAAAAGACGGCAGGGAGCGGCGGTACTGACCGCTCCCCGAGACGCAGGTGCCGGAATCCGGCGCTGCGTCTCCGAAGACCGACAAAGGAGAACAGCGGCAAGGACTCTAACGGCAGCCGCTTACGTACAACTTACGCCGGCTCCCAGCCGAAGACGCCCTGCCCATGAGGATTCTGCTTGCCGAAGACGATCGCATCATCGCCGATGGTCTGGCCCGTGCCCTGAAAAAATCCGGTTATGCCGTCGATCACGTCGTCACGGGGGCGGATGCGGATGCGGCCCTGGCGTCCCAGCAATACGACCTGCTGATTCTCGACCTGGGCCTGCCCAAGCTCTCCGGTATCGATGTCCTCAAGCGCCTGCGCGGCCGTAAGTGCCCGATGCCGGTGCTGATCCTCACGGCCCAGGATGGCCTGGAGGACCGGGTGCGCGGGCTCGATGCCGGCGCCGACGACTACATGACCAAGCCCTTCGCCCTGCCCGAGCTGGAAGCCCGGGTGCGGGCCCTGACCCGGCGCGGTACCGGCATGCCGACCCGGATCGACTTCGGGCCCCTGACCTACGACCAGGCGGATCGGGTCGCCCGCATCAATGGGCAGGTGGCGGACTTTTCCGCCCGCGAGCTCGGCCTGCTGGAAATCCTCCTGCTGCGGGCCGGACGGCTGGTCAGCAAGGAACAACTCGTGGATCATCTTTGCGGCTGGGGCGAGGAAGTGAGCACCAACGCCATCGAGGTGTACGTCCATCGCTTGCGCAAGAAGCTGGAGCCGGGCGGCGTCAAGATCGCCACGGTGCGGGGCCTCGGCTACTGCCTCGAACGGCCGGCGGACGCGGCGGCCGATGGCGCAGCGCCATGAGCGGGCTCCGTCCTTGAAGAAGAACGAGTCCCGGATCGCCGGGATGTTCGGTCCTCCGGGAGAGCTCAATTCGCTGTTCGGCGAAATCCTCGACTGGATGCTGGCGCCGCTCTTGTTCCTGTGGCCCATCTCCATCGCCGTCACCCACCACGTCGCCAACCAGATCGCCAACCAGCCCTACGACCAGGCCCTGACCGAAAGCGTCGTCGCCATCGTGCGGCTGGTGAAAATCGACGGCAACAACGTCAGCCTGAACTTTCCCGCGCCGGCCCGGGCTCTGCTGCGGGCCGACGAGCACGACACCCTTTACTACCAGGTCACCGGGCTCCATGGCGAACTCGTGGCCGGCGACCGGGAGGTCCCCTGGGTCGAAATTCCCGAGCATATCGGCGCCGACCAGATCGTCCTGCGGGACGACAGCATCAACGGCGAGGATATCCGCGTCGCCTCCACCTTCCTGCCGGCGCCCCACCCGGGGCAGGTGCCCATCCTGGTCCAGGTGGGGGAGACCCGCAAGAAGCGGGAGAACCTGGCCTCCCGCATCATCTCCGGCGTTCTGCTGCCCCAGTTCGCCATCATTCCGCTGGCGGTGATCCTGGTCTATCTGGGTCTGTCGCGCGGCATCGCTCCCCTCAACCGGCTCCAGGCCCGCATTCGCCGCCGCCGGCCCGGCGACCTGTCGGCGATCCCCATCCGCGGCGTGCCCGAGGAGATGCGTCCGGTGATCGCGGCCCTCAACGAAATGATGGCCCGCCTGGAGGAGAACCTGGAGGCCCAGCAGCGCTTCATCGCCGATGCCGCCCACCAGCTCAAGACGCCCCTGACCGGCCTCAAGATGCAGACCGAGCTGGCCCTGCAGGAAACCGATCCGGCCCAGATGCGCGGCTTCCTGGAGCGCATCGCCATCGGCACCGACCGGGCCACCCACCTCACGCGCCAACTGCTGCTGTTGGCCCGGACGGAGGCCAGTCACGACAAGGTCCACGCCGCGTCGCCCCTGGATCTGGAGATCGTCGCCCGTGCCGTGACGGAAGAATGGGTGGATCGGGCGCTCCGAGCCCGCATCGACCTGGGGTTCGAAGGCAGCGGCTGGCCCCTGACCATCGACGGCGTGGCTCCCATGCTGCGGGAGATGATCAACAACCTGATCGACAACGCCATCAAGTACAGCCCTGCCGGCGGTCGCGTCACCGTGCGCACCCGACCGGAAGGCCGGGTGATCCTGGAGGTGGAGGATTCCGGCATCGGCATCCCGGAAAGCGAGCGGGAAAGGGTCTTCGAGCGCTTCTACCGGGTCCTGGGCGTCGATGCCGACGGCAGCGGCCTCGGCCTGCCCATCGTCAGGGAGATCGCCGACCAGCACCGCGCCCAGGTGCAGATACTTACCCCGGAAGGGGGGCGGGGGACCCTTGTCAGGGTCGATTTCCCTTGGCGGGACGAACAGCCTTTTTCCTCCGTGTCCGCAAGCTGATCGACCCTTACAGAAATGTCAGGTTTGTAAGGAATATGTCAGCTAATTCTGGTCAGAATCTGGCCTGCCGAAATTGGGCTCCATGCGTCCGCGTGTTGCCCAAGCTGATGGCGGAGTGTTCGCGAGACAACTGGGCGAGGAGTGGCAGGAGACAGAATACAAGCCAGACGCGATCCATTCGTTACTCAAACGGAGGAGGCTAATCAATGCAACTGACAGAAAAACACAAGGAGTACTGGAGCAAGAACCTCCGGATCACGGCGATACTGCTGTCGATCTGGTTCGTCGTGACATTTGTGTTCGGCTGGTTCGCGCGTGAACTCAACGAGATCGTCATCATCGGCCCGCTGGGCTTCTACATGGGGGCGCAGGGAGCATTGGCCATTTATGTGGCCATCATCTGGTATTACGCTAACTACATGAACAACCTGGACAAGGAATACGGCGTCCATGAAGGGGAGGACGAATAATGTCTAGCGTATCCCAGTCCCAATTTACAGCGAACCTGAAGAAGTATTACACCTTCTACACGGGTGGCTTCGTCGCCTTCGTCATCATGGTCGGCATCCTGGAGCAGATGGGTGTTCCGAGCAAGATTCTCGGCTACATCTTCCTGTTCGCCACCATCCTGCTCTACGCCGGCATCGGCTTCATGTCGAAGACGGCGGAGGTTTCCGAGTACTACGTGGCGGGTCGCCGCGTGCCGGCGCTGTTCAACGGCATGGCGACGGGCGCCGACTGGATGTCGGCGGCTTCCTTCATCGGCATGGCCGGCACGCTCTACCACGCCGGCTACGACGGCCTTGCCTTCGTCATGGGCTGGACCGGCGGCTACTGTCTGGTGGCCCTGTTCCTGGCGCCCTACCTGCGCAAGTTCGGCCAGTTCACGATTCCGGACTTCCTCGGTGCCCGTTACGGCGGCAACATTCCTCGTTCCATCGGCGTGTTGGCGGCCGTGCTCTGCTCCTTCACCTACGTGATCGCGCAGATCTACGGCGTCGGCATCATCACCAGCCGCTTCACCGGCCTTGAGTTCGCCGTCGGCGTCTTCGTCGGCCTGGCCGGCATCCTGGTGTGCTCCTTCCTGGGCGGCATGAAGGCGGTGACCTGGACCCAGGTGGCCCAGTACATCATCCTGATCGTGGCCTACATGATCCCGGTGGTCTGGCTGTCCGTGAAGCACACGGGCAACCCGATTCCGCAGATCTCCGCCTATACCTCGGCCCTGCCCAAGGTGACGGCCCTAGAGAAGGAGTTCAACGACAAGACCACGCCCAAGGGTGCCGCCGAGGAGTCGGTGCGTGCCATCTTCCGCGAGCGTGCCGCTGCCGCCGACGCCAATCTCAAGGGACTTGAGACGGGCGGTGCGAACTTCCTGGCCGAAGAGAAGAAGAAGCTGGAGGAAAAGGTCGCCGCCCTGAAGGCCCAGACCGAGCCGGCTGCCGATCCGAAGGCGATTGAAGCCGCCGAGAAGGCCGCGAAGGACTATCCGACCGATCCGGCCGCCGCCAAGAAGGCCTGGACTGCCGCCAAGTCGGGTTCCGCTGCCAAGGCTGGTGCCGTCAAGGCCCACGCCGAGCCCTTCCCCGCCGCCGGCAAGACGCCGGAAGACGTGGAAAAGGCCCGCGGCATCGCCAAGAAGAACTTCCTGGCCCTGATCCTGTGCCTGATGGTCGGTACCGCCGCGCTGCCCCACATCCTGATGCGCTTCTATACGACGCCGTCGGTACAGGAGGCCCGCCGCTCGGTGTTCTGGTCGCTGTTCTTCATCTTCCTGCTCTACTTCACCGCTCCGGCCCTGGCCATCCTGGCCAAGTACGAGGTCTATAGCCATCTGGTCGGCACCAGCTTCGCGCAGCTGCCGGCATGGGTGAGCAACTGGGCGGCGGTGGACAAGACGCTGATGGCGATCGCCGACATCAACAAGGATGGCATCGTCCAGCTCGCCGAAATCACCATCGGCGGCGACCTCATCGTGCTCGCCACGCCCGAGATCGCCGGTCTGCCGTATGTGATCTCCGGCCTCGTCGCTGCCGGCGGTCTCGCTGCCGCGCTGTCGACCGCCGACGGCCTGCTGCTGACCATCGCCAACGCGCTGTCCCACGACGTGTATTACAAGATGATCGACCCGAACGCCCCGACGGTGCGCCGTCTGGCCGTGTCCAAGGGCCTGCTGCTCGTGGTGGCGTTGATTGCCGCCTACGTCACCAGCCTGAAGCCGGGCGACATCCTGTTCCTCGTCGGTGCGGCCTTCTCGCTGGCAGCCTCGGCCTTCTTCCCGGCCCTGGTCTGCGGCGTGTTCTGGAAGCGGGCGAACAAGCTCGGCGCCATCCTCGGTATGTCGGCAGGCCTGTTCATCTGCGCCTACTACATGTACCTGACCTATCCGTTCTTTGGCGTCATGGCCCCGAAGTGGTGGGACATCAACCCGATCTCGGCCGGCATCTTCGGCATTCCCGTCGGCTTCATCGGCGTGATCGTCGGCAGCCTGATCTCCCCGGCCCCGGACAAGGAAGTTCAGGAACTGGTGGACCACGTTCGCTACCCGAACCTGGAAGGCGACATCGACACCGCCGCCCGCTGATTTAGTAGGAGGAGGAGAGGGGGATACACCCCTTTGAAACCCGCCGCGCAAGCGGCGGGTTTCTTTTTGCCCATTTTTTGAGCGGCGTGTGCCGCGGGCGGGGAGCTTCCGTCAGAACGGCAGTTCGGGAATCAGCTTGGCAAGATCGTCGCGGCCGGAGTCGCGCACCAGTTGGCGCGCCATCTTCGGATCGAACTCCACCAGCTTTTCGACGGTAATCCTGACGCGGTCGGCTTCGCCGGCCTTGTGGCAGGCCATGCCGAGTTGGTACCAGGCGATGGCGTTCATCGGCTGCAGCTTCGTCGCTTCCTCGAAGGGAGGAATGGCCTGGGCGTGCTGGCCGAGGGCGGCGCGGGCGAGGCCGAGTCCGTACCAGGCGCGGTCGAGGCTGGGCTTGAGGCGGGTGGCCTCGCCGAAGGCGGCAATGGCATCGTCCGGCTTTCCCATCTGCTCGCGCACATAGCCGAGATTGAAGTAGGTGTCCGCATCGTCCGGCACGAGATCGACGACGGTCAGAAACCATTTCTCGGCGACGTCGTGGCGCTTTTTCTGGCTGGCGAGAAAGGCGAGGTGGCGGGCGGCCTGGACGTTCGTCGGATCGCGGCGGAAGGCCTCGGCGAATTCGTCGAAGGCACGCTCCTCGCGGCCGAAGAAATGGAACAGCCATCCGCGCGCATAATGCCGCCAGCGTTCGAAGTTCATTGTCTCACCTGAAAATGTAGGAAGGTTCCAAACATACCATGACAAGTATCGAGCTCTTCGTTATCAGTGCCCTCAGGGCAATCGTGGAAGTCGCCTTGCTCGCCCTGCTCGGCCAGGGCGTCCTGGCCCTGCTGGCAGGTGCCCGCCGGGCAAGCAATCCGGTCTATCGCCTGTTCCAGATCATTACCCAGCCGGTCATGAAGGGCGTGCGCTTCATCACGCCGAAGGCCATCCTCGACAAGCACATCCCCTTTGCCGCCTTCTTCCTACTGTTCTGGATCTGGATTCTTCTCGCCTACGCCAAGCGCAGCCTCTGCCAGATCGAAGGACTGGTCTGCTGATTCTACCCGGCGTCAGCCTGTCGACAGCTTGCGGTAAGAGCGGCGTCAGCCTCCCCGACTAGCATTCGCCCCCATCCATCCCCTTCGGGATGGGGTGTCAATGACGGCAGGTCCGCATCCCGCGGGCCTGCGCACCCGCCCGGCGGCTCGTTGCCGGGCAGGTCACAAACGTTAGGAGGAGGACCCATGGAGCAAACCGATATTCAAACAAGGATTCGGGCCAACCCGAAATTCCAGGAGTTCGTCAGCAAGCGCAACAGCTATTCGATCCTGATGGCCATTCTGGGCGCGGTCGCCTATTACGGCTTCATCCTGCTGGTGGCGTACGACAAGGAGTTCCTGGCGCAGAAGGTGTCTCCGGGCGCCGTCATGAGCGTCGGCATCCCGATCGGCGTCGGTGTCATCGTGTTCACCATTGTCCTGACGTGGATCTACGTGCGTCGCGCCAACAGCGAGTTCGACGAGACCAATGCCCAGATCATCAAGGAGGCGCAGAAATAAGATGACGCAAACCAACCGTATCCTCGCCGCCATCGCGGCCCTTGCCGCGACCGGTGCCGCCTTTGCCGCCGGTCCCGACCTGGGCCAGGCCGCCAAGCAGTCCACCAACTGGACCGCCATCGTCATGTTCGGCCTCTTCGTCGCCGGCACCCTCTGGATCACCAAGTGGGCGGCTTCCAAGACCAAGACGGCAGCCGACTTCTATACCGCCGGCGGCGGCATCACCGGCTTCCAGAACGGCCTCGCCATCGCCGGCGACTACATGTCGGCGGCCTCCTTCCTCGGCATCTCCGGCCTGGTGTTCGCCAACGGCTTCGACGGCCTGATCTTCTCGATCGGCTGGCTGGTCGGCTGGCCCGTCATCACCTTCCTGATGGCGGAGCGCCTGCGCAACCTCGGCAAGTTCACCTTCGCCGACGTGGCCTCCTACCGCTTCTCCCAGACCCCGATGCGCACCTTCGCGGCCATCGGTACCCTGGTCGTCGTGGCCTTCTACATGATTGCCCAGATGGTCGGCGCCGGTCAGCTCATCAAGATCCTGTTCGGCCTCGATTACATGGTCGCCGAAATCCTCGTCGGCATCATCATGATGATGTACGTGCTGTTCGGCGGCATGACCGCCACGACCTGGGTGCAGATCATCAAGGCCTGCATGTTGCTCGGCGGTGCCACCTTCATGGCCTTGGCCGTGCTGTTCCACTTCGGCTTCAGCCCCGAGGCCCTGTTCGCCAAGGCTGTTGAAGTGCACGCCAAGAAGGACGCCATCATGGGCCCGGGCGCGCTGATCAAGGACCCGATCTCGGCGATCTCCGTCGGCATGGCGCTGATGTTCGGCACCGCCGGCCTGCCCCACATCCTGATGCGCTTCTTCACCGTGCCGAACGCCAAGGAAGCCCGCAAGTCCGTGGCCTGGGCCACGACCTGGATCGGCTACTTCTACATCCTGACCTTCATCATCGGCTTCGGCGCCATCGTGATGCTGATCCAGGACCCGGCCACCTTCTACGTCGATGGCGATATCGCCAAGGGCCTGAAGGGCGGCGGCAACATGGCGGCCGTGCATCTGTCCAACGCCGTCGGCGGCAACCTGTTCCTCGGCTTCATCTCGGCGGTGGCCTTCGCCACGATTCTCGCCGTGGTTGCCGGCCTGACCCTGTCGGGCGCCTCCGCCGTGTCCCATGACCTGTACGCCTCCGTGTGGCGCCATGGCAACGTGGATTCCGCCACCGAGCTGCGTTGGTCCAAGGGTGCCACCATCGTGCTGGGCATGCTGGCCATCGCGCTGGGCATCGCCTTCGAGAAGGAGAACGTCGCCTACATGGTGATGCTGGCCTTCACGATCGCCTGCTCGGGCAACTTCCCGGTGCTGTTCATGTCCGTGCTGTGGAAGGACTGCACCACCAAGGGCGCCGTCGCCGGCGGCACCATCGGCCTGATCCTGGCCACGGTGCTGACCATCGGCTCCGCCTCCGTGTGGGAAGCCGTGCTGCACAACCCGAAGGGCTCCGCCTGGTTCCCCTACAACTCGGCCGCCATCTTCTCGATGACCGCTGCGTTCCTGGTGATCTACATCGTTTCCAAGCTGGACAACTCCGAACAGGCCAAGAAGGAGCGTGCGCTCTATCCGGCCCAGGAGATCCGCTCCGAAACCGGCGTCGGCGCCGCTACGGCCAGCGCCCACTAAGCAGTCGGCTGTATCGCCATCCGTCGCAAGCGGGACCCGCGGTGACGCGGGTTCCGACAAAAAGTTACGGAGGAGGAGAGGGGAGAGGTCCCCTGCGCAAGCGGGGGACCTTTCTTTTTGTTCAGAGAGCCTTTTTGTTGAAGAGCCTTGATCGGCGCGGTGATTCGGCTATAATGCCGCGCTCGTCACGTATGGCCAGGTAGCTCAGTTGGTAGAGCAGCGGATTGAAAATCCGCGTGTCGACGGTTCGATTCCGCCCCTGGCCACCAGACTTCCAACGGCTCTCCCTGTGGAGAGCCGTTTTCATTTCGGGAGGAGTTTTCCATGCCCTCGGCAATCGCATTCCGCAGCATCTTCGGCTGGCTGATGGGCTACGTTGCCCTCATCTGGGTCTGGACCGTGGCCCTGATGATCGCCTGGCCGAGCGACCAGACGTCCAAGTGGGAGCCCGATTACCGGGTCCTCGCCGTCTGCGCCGACAAGGAGCCCTGCAGCGTGCCCTATGGCGAGCTGGCCGAGGCGCGCGCCAAGGGGCGCTTCACCTCCCTGGTGCCGCCGGAACCCGTCGGCGAGGTGGTCGAGAGCGACGCCTGGCTGCGCTGGAAGACCGTCGCGGGCAAGCCCTGGCAATATGAAGTGACGCGCTCGTCCTGGCATTTCCAGACCACGGTGCGCTATCGCCTCGAAGGCGACACGCCTATCCTGTCGGAGGTGAACAGTTACGATGCCAGGGTGATGTTCTACGCGCTGCCCCTGGCCTTCTTGACCCTCGCCGGCCTGGCCTTCAGCAGCCGTCGCTGAGCCTGTCCGGGCTTCCCGCCGCCCGTCAGTCCTTGGCCGGCAGCGGCTGGCGCCGCGCCAGTTCGACGAAGTTGCCGAGGGAGAACAGGTGGGCGTAGATCAGCGCCAGCTCGCCGCCCTCGAACCACTGTTTCAGCTGCGCCTCGGGCAAGGTCCGCAGGCGTTCCTCGTCCACCACCAGGAAGCCGTCGATGGCCGCGCTGCGGCCATCCGGCATGCTGGCGCGCATCTGCCGCTCCCGCAGCAGGTCGGCGTCCCGCAGCTTGGCGAGGAAGGCGGCCGTCATGGCGATCTGGCGCTGGTATTCGTTGAGCAGCTTGAGCACGTTCTGCAACGCGGTGCTCGGCTCCCCCTGGTCGTCGAAGAGGGGCTCGCCCTCGCTGCCGAAGGCCGGGCAGGCCTCGTCGATGCAGAGGATCAGCCGGTCCGTGCCGTTCTCGCCGAAGATGAAGGGATAGCGCCGGATGAAGGCGGGCACGTAACGGGCGTCCCAGTGGTCGTCGGCGTCGAGGTAGAGGTTCCTGTCCTGGCGCACGCCGGTCAAGGTCACGCAGCTGATGCCGCCGCGGGTGTCGCGGGCGAAGACGATGGGGTACTCCCGCGACACATCGACGAACTCGCCGACCACCACCGGGATCGCCGCCGTCTGGGCGGCGAAGTGCTGGTTCGGCAGCGGTTTGATGCGCAGGTCCCGGTGGCGCGCACGGTCGAGGGGTACGGCCTTCTCGTAGAACATCATGGTGGGCATGGCGGCGTCTCCGGAATGGGGTGGGCGGAGTGTACCGGAATGCCGCCGCGGCGGGCTCCGGTGGCGCCGCCGGCCGGCCGTCGCGGCCGGGTTTGGACCCCGCTTGTGTTAAATTAGCGCCCGCAGAACTGGCTCCCCAACGCGCCGGCCTGTCCCATCCGATGCAGATATTCGCCCTGGGCATCAACCACCATACCGCCCCGCTCGCCGTGCGCGAGCAGGTGGCGTTCGACCCCATGCGGCTGCCCCTGGCGCTGCACGACCTGTTGCGGGCGAAGCCGGTGCGCGAGGCGGCGATCCTGTCCACCTGCAACCGCACCGAGCTCTACTGCGCCACCGAGCGGCCCGAGGCCGCCGCCGACTGGCTGGCCGAATACCATTCCCTGAGCCCGCGCGAGATCCAGCCCTACCTCTATACCCATCCCAAGCGCGACGCCGTCAAGCACATGTTCCGCGTCGCCAGCGGCCTGGACTCCATGGTCCTCGGCGAGCCCCAGATCCTCGGCCAGATGAAGCAGGCCGCCCGCACCGCCGAGGAGGCGGGCACCCTGGGTACCGTGCTCAACAAGCTGTTCCAGAACACCTTCTCCGTCGCCAAGGAAGTGCGCTCGACGACGGCCATCGGCGCCAACATCGTCTCCATGGCCGCTGCCTCGGTGCATCTGTCGGCGCGCATCTTCGAGAACCTGGCCGACCAGAAGGTGCTATTCATCGGCGCCGGCGAGATGATCGAACTGTGCGCCGCCCACTTCGCCGGCGAGAAGCCGGCGCGGCTCACCATCGCCAACCGCACCATCGAGCGCGCCGAGGCCCTGGCCGAACGTTTCTCCGGCGACGCCATGCGCCTCGACGAGGTCGGCGAGCGGCTCGCCGACTACGACGTGGTCGTCTCCTGTACCGCCAGCCCCCTGCCCATCATCGGCCTCGGCATGGTCGAGCGCGCCCTCAAGGTGCGGCGCCACCGCCCCATGGTGATGGTGGATCTGGCCGTGCCGCGCGACATCGAGGCCGAGATCGGCAAGCTCGACGACGTCTTCCTCTACACCCTCGACGACCTTGGCCAGATCGTCGAGGACGGCCTCGAATCGCGCCAGGCCGCCGTCGTCGAGGCCGAAGCCATCATCGACGACCGCGTCGGCAACTTCCTCCACTGGATGGATTCCCGCGAGGCGGTGCCCACCATCCGCGCCCTGCGCGACAGCGCAGAGCGGGCGCGCCGCCACGAGGTGGAGCACGCCCTCAAGATGCTCCACCGCGGCGACGATCCGGCCCAGGTGCTCGAAGCCCTCTCCCGCGGCCTCACCAACAAGCTGCTGCACGGCCCTACCCACGCGCTGAACCAGGCCGAGGGCACCGAGCGCGGCGAGTTGTCCCAGCTCATCTCCCGCATCTTCCGTCTCCACCCCGGCGAGTAGCTGCGCCACGCCTGCGGCCGTCGCTCCGGGCGCGGTCGCCCCACGCCCATGAAGAACAGCATCCGCGACAAGCTCCAGCACCTCACCGAACGCCGCGCCGAACTCGACGCCCTGCTGGGCAGCGAGGAGGCCACGCGCGACATGGACAACTACCGCAAGCTCAGTCGCGAGCACGCCGAGATCGGTCCCGTGGTGGGGCTGTTCGCCGCCTACCGCCAGGCCGAGTCCGACCTCGCCTCGGCGCGCGAGATGCTCGCCGACCCGGAGATGAAGGATTTCGCCGCCGAGGAGATCGCCGCCGCCCAGGCGCGCATGCAGCAACTGGAAGACGAATTGCAGATTGCCCTGCTGCCCAAGGACCCCAACGACGACAAGAACCTGTTCCTCGAAATCCGCGCCGGCACCGGCGGCGACGAATCGGCCCTGTTCGCCGGCGACCTCTTCCGCATGTATTCGCGCTACGCCGAGCGCCAGGGCTGGAAGGTCGAGGTGGTTTCGCGCAACGAATCGGACCTGGGCGGCTACCGGGAGATCATTTGCCGCATCGCCGGCCAGGGCGCCTACTCGAAGCTCAAGTTCGAGTCCGGCGGCCACCGCGTCCAGCGCGTGCCCGCCACCGAGGCCCAGGGCCGCATCCACACCTCCGCCTGCACCGTCGCCGTCATGGCCGAGGCCGACGAACTCGGCGAGGTGCAGATCAACCCGGCCGACCTGCGCATCGACACCTTCCGCGCCAGCGGCGCCGGCGGCCAGCACATCAACAAGACCGACTCGGCGGTGCGCATCACCCACCTGCCCACCGGCATCGTCGTCGAATGCCAGGACGACCGCTCCCAGCACCGCAACAAGGCCCAGGCCATGAGCGTGCTCGCCGCCCGCATCATGGACGGCCAGCAACGCGAGCAGCAGCAGAAGATCGCCAGCGAAAGGAAGAGCCTCATCGGCAGCGGCGACCGCTCCGAGCGCATCCGCACCTACAACTTCCCCCAGGGCCGCGTCACCGACCACCGCATCAACCTGACGCTCTACAAGATCGACGCCATCATGCAGGGGGATCTCGACGAGATCGTCGCCGCCCTCACCGCCGAGCACCAGGCCGAGCTGTTGGCCGCCCTCGGTGAATCGGCGTGAGCACCGTTGCCGCCGCCCTGGCCCGGGCGCGGCAGAGCATCCCAGCTGCAGAAGCGCGCCTGCTGCTCGGCGCAGTGCTCGGCCGCAACCACGCCTGGCTCGAAGCCCACCGCGACGACGTGCTCGAAGCCGAAGCCGCGCAGCGGTTCGCCGCGCTGGCGGACCGCCGCGCCGCCGGCGAGCCGGTCGCCTATCTGCTCGGTCGCCGCGAGTTCTACGGCCGCGACTTGGCCGTCTCGCCGGCGGTGCTGATCCCGCGGCCGGAAACCGAACTCCTCGTCGAAGTGGCCCTGGCCGCCGTCGCGGGCCGGGCCAATCCTCGCATTCTCGACCTGGGGACCGGCAGCGGCTGCATCGCCGTCACCCTGGCGCTCGAACTGCCGGGCGCCGAGGTCACCGCCGTAGACATCTCGGCCGCGGCGCTGGCGGTGGCCCGCAGCAACGCCGAGCGCCTGGGCGCCGGACTGCGCTGCCTGCAGAGCGAATGGTTCGCGGCGCTTGGGGGCGAGCGCTTCGACCTCATTGTCTCCAATCCGCCCTATATCGCCGAGGGCGACCGCCATCTCGCGGAAGGCGACCTGCGCTTCGAGCCGCCGATCGCCCTGGCCTGCGGCCGCGACGGCCTGGACGCCATCCGCCATATCCTGGCAAGCGCGGCGGACCATCTGGAGCCCGGCGGCATGCTGCACTTCGAGCACGGCTACGACCAAGCCATCGCCATGGCCGAACTCCTCATGGATGCGGGCTTCACCGACATCGAGCAGCACCATGACCTGGCCGGCATCGTGCGCGTCTCCGGCGGAAGGCGCTGAAGCGCGTGAGTTGGCGCCGCGGCCCGGGGCGATTGGCCTAGAATCCGCTGACCTCCATTGAATGTCGCCATGCCGAAGCTAGCCCTGCCCATCGTTCGTTGCATCCTCCTGCTGTCGGCTCTGTTCGCCGGGCTCGTCCATGGGGCCGAAAGGCGCGTCGCCCTGGTGATCGGCAACGCGGCATACCCGGGGGCACCGCTGGCCAATCCCGCCAACGACGCCCGCGACATGGCGGCGGCCCTCAGAAAGCTCGGCTTCGAGGTCATCGAAAAGACCAACGCCGGCCAGAAGGAGATGAACCGCGCCATCGCCCAGTTCGGCGAGAAGCTGCGTGCCGATACCGTGGCCCTGTTCTTCTATGCCGGCCACGGCATGCAGATCAAGGGCAAGAACTACCTCATTCCCATCGATGCGCAGATCGCCTCCGAGGCCTCGGCGCGAGTGGAAACCGTGGATGTGGACGGCGTGCTCGACCAACTCGCCGTCAGTCCCCTCAACATCGTCATCCTGGACGCTTGCCGCAACAATCCGTTCGAGCGGCGGTTCCGGAGTGCGGGGGGCGGCTTGGCGCAGATGGATGCGCCCAAGGGCAGCCTGATCGCCTATGCGACGGCGCCGGGCAAGGTCGCCTCGGACGGCAGCGGCAGGAACGGCCTCTACACCCAGGAAATCCTCAAGCACATCCAGACCCCGGGACTGCCGCTGGAGGCTGTCTTCAAGCGCGTGCGCAACGGCGTGATGGCGGGCAGCGGCGACGCCCAGACGCCGTGGGAATCCTCCTCCCTGACCGGCGACTTCTATTTCGTCGCCGGCAGCGCCGGAACGCCGCCGCCCCAAGCCTCGTCCCCCGATCCGGGCGCCGCAGCGGCGCGCACTCCGCAACAGATCGAGGACGAGCTCTGGGACACCATCAGGAACAGCGATAAAGCGGGCGTCTTCGATGAATACCTCAAAGGCTATCCGGACGGCCGCTACGCCGTGCAGGCGCGCATCCGGCTCACCGAACTCGGCACTGCCGCCGCGGCGCGCCCTGTGACGGCCCCGGCCGCGAAGCCGCCGGACGTCGCCGGCATCTGGCATTGGGCGGTACGGTCCATCTTCGTGGCGGACCGCGTCAATACCGTCAATGCCGACGGTACTTGCACCCTCAACACCGGGACCACCTGCGTCTGGAGTTCTGAGCCCGGACGACGGGTCGTATTCCGCTTCAGCGACACCTGGACCCACAAGATGACCCTGTCCGACGACGGCCGCAGCATGAAGGGGACGGACGACTGGGGTACCGCCGTCACCGCAACCAAAGCCGGCACGCCGTAGGCGTTCGGCCAGGGGCGGGCTGCGAGCGCCGCGCCGCCTTGCGCAGCAGTGGCTGGCTCTCGGGTCAATGCCTTGCATGGGTTCCGAGAGTTGACTAGACTTGGTCAACCTTAATCCGGAGACCCGCCATGGCCGGCGCCACCGTCAATATCTACGAAGCCAAGATGCAGTTGTCCCGGCTTGTCGACCAGGCTGCCGCCGGTGAAGAGGTGGTCATCGCCCGTGGCGGCAAGCCGGTCGCCAGGCTTTCGCGGCTTGAGGAACCGAAGGCGGCAATACGTTTCGGCGTGCTCAAGGGCCGCATCAAGGTGGCCGCCGATTTCGATGCGCCCCTGGCCGATGACGTCATCGCCGCGTTCGAGGGGCGCTGATGCGCCTGCTGCTCGATACCCACATCTTCCTTTGGGCGGTTGCCGACAGCCGACGGCTGAAGGTGGCGGCACGCAAGCAGATGCTTGCCGCCGATCAGGTTTATGTCTCCTCCGCATCGATCTGGGAGATCGCCATCAAGGCCCGGCTCGGCAAGATCGAGGGCGACCCGGAGCAGCTTGCCGATGCCATCGCCGCCAGTGGGTTCATCGATCTGCCGGTGACGGCCCGGCATGCCGCCGGTGTCGCCCGGCTGCCGCCCCATCACCACGATCCCTTCGACCGCCTGCTGGTTGCCCAGGCTTTTACCGAGCCGCTGTTGCTGCTGACCGCCGATGCCGCGTTGGCGCCCTATGGCCCGCTGGTGCATGTCGTGGGTTGAGCGTTCTCTTGACCGCATCGCCGTCTGCTCGCTACAATTGCCTGACTAAATAACTCAACTATCTGGAGTTCCCCCATGGACGTTCAGCAGCAGATCAAGGAAACCGTCACCAACAATCCCGTCGTGCTCTACATGAAGGGTACGGCCCAGTTCCCCCAGTGCGGCTTCTCCTCCCGTGCGGTGCAGATCCTCAAGGCCTGCGGCGTGAAGGATTTCGTCACGGTGAACGTGCTCGCAGACGAGGGCATCCGCCAGGGCATCAAGGACTACGCCAACTGGCCGACCATCCCCCAGCTCTACATCCGCGGTGAGTTCATCGGCGGCTCGGACATCATGACCGAGATGTACCAGGCCGGCGAGTTGCAGCAGAAGCTCGCCGGGCTGACGGAAGCGGTCTGATAAGATTCCGCATCCAATCATTGCGGGAGCCCGATATGTCCGCCGCAAGCATGGCACTGCCGCTACGGCTATCCCGGCGCATCGAGAAGCTGGCCCGCGAAGCCGGACGTACGCCGGACGAAATGCTGAAATTCGTGATCCGCGACGGACTCGAATACTGCGAATATGCCGTCAAGGCCATCAACGAAGGACTGGCAGATCTCGATGCCGGGCGTGGCGTGACGGCCGACGAGATGCGGGCTCATTTCGAGAAACGCCGGACGGCGCGCCGTGCCCGGAAAGCGGCTTGACTACGCAGTCCGCGCCCGCCGCGATCTCGATGCCATAGAAAGGTACCACCTCGAAGTTGCCGGAGACGCCGTGGCGGACTGCATCATCGACGCCATCCTGTCCCAGGCCGAGAAGATCGCCGCGCTCGACTTGATGTTCCGTCCGGGTATCCGACAGGGCACGCGCGAATGCGTGATGATTCACTACCCCTACACCCTCGTCTATCGCAACGGCCCGCAACGTGTCGAGATTGTGCGGATCATTCATCAGCGGGCGGAGTACTTTCAACGCCGGCGGTAGAGGCGTCGTGGAATATCCGCCTCAGCCGCGCAGTTCGGCGTTCAGCCGTTCGATCATGCGCCGGGCCTGGTTCAGGTAGCCGGCGCCGAACAGGTTGTAGTGGTTGAGGACGTGGTAAAGGTTGTAGAGGACCTTGCGCGTCTCGAAGGCCGCGGAGAGCGGCCAGGCTTCCCGGTAGGCGGCGTAGAAGGCTTCGGGAAAGCCGCCGAACAGTTCCGCCATGGCCACGTCCGCTTCCCGGTCGCCGTAGTGGACGGCCGGATCGAAGATGACCGGCATGCCGTCGGCGAGCTGTGCCGCGTTGCCGGACCAGAGGTCGCCGTGCAGCAGGCTGGCGGCGGGCTCCCCCTCCACGAAGAAGGCCGCCACCTTCTCGGCGAGATTTTCACCCTGCTCGACGAGCCTGCGCTCCATGCCGTTGGCGCGGGCGCGGCGTAATTGCGGCAGCAGGCGCTGGCGGCCGTAGAAGGCTGCCCAGCCGGCGTTGGGCCGGTTCTCCTGGGGTGTGGCGCCGATGAAGTTGTCGGACGGCCAGCCGAAGTGGGGGCCGGTGACGCGATGGAGCTGGGCCAGGGCGCGGCCGAGGGCGGCGCCGCCGGCCCGGTCGAGGGCGCCCATCTCCAGGTGTTCGAGCACCAGGAAGGCATAGCCCGGCGCCAGCCCGCTGGCGACCACCGCGGGCACGCGCACCGCAGCGACGGCGCGCAATGCGGCGAGCCCCTCCGCCTCGGCGGCAAACATGGGCAGGGCGCCGGTTTCGTTGAGCTTGACGAAATAGCGGCGTCCGCCGTCCGCCAGCATCCAGGCGCTGTGGATCGAGCCGCCGCCGACGCTGCGGGCATCCGCGGCGGCGAAGGGGGTGCCGGTGGCCGCGGCGATGGCGGCGGCGACGGGAGCGAAATCGGGCACGACCTTCTTGCTCCCCTCAGGTGGCCGACAGGCGGTCGTTGGCGGCCGTGAGCCGGCCGCAGAGGACGCCGAGGAAGGCCTCGTAGAAATGCATGCGGCAGGCGTCCGAGGCGCGGCGCAGGGACTCGCCGGGAATGCTCGCCACCTTGGCCGGCGTGCGCGCCACCACGTCGGCGCCGCGCACGTGGCCGTTGCGGCCGATCACCGCCATCTCGCCGAAGCAATCGCCGGCGGCCAGCAGGTCGAGGATGCGGCCGTGCTTCTCGACGGCCAGCTCGCCGGCGAGCAGGAAGCAGAAGTGGTCGCCGGGCTCGCCGTCGCGCATGACGCGGGCGCCGGGCGCCGCGTCCTCCCAGCGGGAGAAGCGCACCACCTCCCAGATCTCGCCGTCGGAGAATTCGGTGAAGAAGGGCAGGGCGCGCAGGGCCTCGAAGCGTCCGCTGTCGGCGAAGTCCTGGCGCCAGTCGGCGGGGCCGGCCTCGCGGCAGGCCTGCAGCAGATCGTGGGCGAACTCTTCCCAGCTGCCGTAGCGCTCGGCCGGCGCCTTGCGCAGGGCCCGCGCCACCACGGCATCGAGGGCGGCGGGCGTGCCGGCGCGGAAGGTGGAGGGCGGCGGCGGCTCCACGTTGCAGATCTGGTAGATCACCGCGTAGTCGGTGGCGGCCTCGAAGGGCAGGCGGCCGGTGAGCAGCTGGTAGAGCACGACGCCGAGGGACCAGATGTCGGTGCGGAAATCGAGGGGCCCGTCCTGCACCTGCTCCGGCGACATGTAGGCCGGCGAGCCGATGCCGGTCACCTGGGTGCGCGTCTGGTCGGCCAGCTGGATGGCGGCGCCGAAGTCGCTGATCTTGATGTCGCCGCCGTCGGCGCCCGGGGCGGCCAGCAGGATGTTGGCGGGCTTGATGTCCCGGTGGGTGATGCCGAGCCGGTGGGCGTAGCCGAGGGCGCGCGTGCACTTGAAGACGATTTCGGCGAGGCGCTCGACGGGCAGCAGATTGTCCATCGCCGTGTAGGGCTTGAGGGTGCCGCCCGCCACGTATTCCATGACGATGTAGCCCTGGCCGTCGTCCACCACGGCGTCGTGGATCTGGACGATGTGGGGATGGGCGAGCTTGCCGACGAGGGAGGCCTCGGTGGCCAGCAGGTGGCGCGCGCGGCGGCCGGCGGCCGGGTCGCCCAGCACCTCGGGGCGGATCAGCTTGAGGGCCACCTCGCGGCCGGCGAAGGCGTCGCGGGCCAGGTGCACCGTGGCGGTGGCCCCCTCGCCGATCTGGCGCAGGACTTCGTACTTGCCGATGCGCTCCATGCTCACAGTACCGCCGAGGTGAGGCGCGTGTTGGCGAGATCGAGCCGGTCCACCAGGATGCGCAGGAAGGCGCGGTCGAAGCCGTGGCGCACCGACTGGGAGGCCCTGGCCACGGCGGCCGTATCGAAGGAGAGCACCAGCACCGGCTGCAGGGCCGTCACCTCGGCGGTGCGGGCGCTGCGCTCGGGCGTCAGGTAGGCCATTTCGCCGAAGCACTCGCCGGCGTTGAGCACGTTGAGCAGCTTGCCCTGCTTGGTGATCTTGATCTCCCCTTCGGCGAGCACGCAGAAGAAGTCGCCCTTCTCGCCCTCGCGCAGCAGCACCTCGCCCTGCTTGAGGCGCCGCCAGTCGGCCAGGTGCAGCACCTCCCAGAGGTCCACGTCGGAGAAGCCGGCGAAGAAGGAAAGGCCGCGCAACAGGTTGAACTTCTCCGAGTCGCCGATGTGGGCGTCGCGCAGGCTGGCGAGCTGGTCGCTGCGGAAGGCCTCGGCGAGATCGAGGGAGAACTCGTCCCAGTAGGCGTAGCGCTCCTCCAGGGACTTCCGCATGGCGCGGGCGACGATGGCGTCCAGGCCCGGCGGCACCTCGGGCCGCAGGGCCGAGGGCGGCGGCGGATCAGTGTTGCAGATCTGGTAGATGACGCTGTAGTTGTTGCTGCCGCTGAAGGGCAGCTGGCCCGTGAGCAGCTGGTACATCACCACGCCGAGGGAGAAGATGTCGGTCTGGTGGTTGAGGGGGTGTTCCTTGAGCTGCTGGGGCGACATGTAGGCCGGCGAGCCGATGCCCGACACCTGGGTCTGGTCCAGGGTCAGGCTGAGGGCGGCGCCGAAGTCGGAGATCTTGACGTCGGTGCCCGTGTTGCCGCGCCGCAGGATGTTCGCCGGCTTCAGGTCCCGGTGGATGACGCCGGCGCGCTGGGCGAAGTCCAGCGCTCGCGTGCATTTGAAGATCATCTCCACCACGTCGGGAATCGGCAGCAGGTTCTCGGGAACCGCGTAGGGCTCCAGGGTGCCGCCCGCCACATACTCCATGACGATGTAGCTCGGGTCCGCGTCCGCCACCGCGTCGTAGATCTGCACGATGTGGGGATGGTCGAGCTTGCCGGCCAGCGACGCCTCGGTGACGAAGAGCTTGCGCGCGATCTGGCCGTCGCGGCCGTGGCTGTCGAAGGCGTCGGCGCTCACCGCCTTGATGGCGACTTCGCGCTGGCCGAAGGGGTCCCGCGCCAGCCAGACGGTGGACGTGGCCCCGACGCCCAGCTGGCGGACGATTTCGTACTTGCCGATGCGCTCCACGGCGGGAATCAGAGTGCGGCGCGGGCCCGGGCGATGGCGGCGCGCACCTGCTCGGGCGCGGTGCCGCCGATGTGGTTGCGGGCGGCGAGCGAGCCTTCCACCGTCAGCACGCCGTATACGTCCTCGCCGATCAGGGGCGAGAAGGCGGCCAGTTCGGCGAAGGGCAGGTCGGGCAGGTCGCAGCCCTTGGCTTCGGCTGCGCGCACGGCGCGGGCTACGGCCTCGTGGGCGTCGCGGAAGGGCAGGCCCTTCTTCACCAGGTAGTCGGCCAGGTCGGTGGCCGTGGCGTAGCCCTGCTTCAGGGCGGCGCGCATGGCCTCGGGCTTGACGCGGATGCCGGGCACCATGTCGGCGAAGATGCGCAGCGTGTCGACGAGCGTGTCGGCCGTGTCGAACAGGGGCTCCTTGTCCTCCTGGTTGTCCTTGTTGTAGGCCAGGGGCTGGCCCTTCATCAACGTCAGCAGGCCCATCAGGTGTCCGTAGACGCGGCCGGTCTTGCCGCGGGCCAGCTCGGGCACGTCCGGGTTCTTCTTTTGGGGCATGATCGAAGAGCCGGTGCAGAAGCGGTCGGCCAGGTCGATGAAGCCGACGCGGGGGCTCATCCAGAGGATCAGTTCCTCGGAGAAGCGCGACACGTGGGTCATCACCAGGGAGGCGGCGGCGCAGAACTCGATGGCGAAGTCGCGATCCGACACGGCATCCAGCGAGTTCTCGCAGACGCCGTCGAAGCCCAGTTCCTGCGCCACGAATTCCCGGTCGATGGGAAAGGTGGTGCCGGCCAGGGCCGCGGCGCCCAGGGGCAGGCGGTTCATGCGGCGGCGGCAGTCGGCCATGCGGCTGCGGTCGCGCTTGGCCATTTCCACGTAGGCCAGCAGATGGTGGCCGAAGGTCACGGGCTGGGCCACCTGCAGATGGGTGAAGCCGGGCAGGGGCGTGGCGGCGTGTTCCTCGGCCAGCTTCAGCAGGGCCTCCTGGTAGTTCTTCAGCAGGCCGTCGATGGCGTCCACCGTGTCCCGCAGCCAGAGGCGGATGTCGGTGGCCACCTGGTCGTTGCGCGAACGACCCGTGTGCAGGCGCTTGCCGGCGTCGCCCACCAGGGCGGTGAGGCGCTTCTCGATGTTGAGATGCACGTCCTCGTCGTCCAGGTTCCAGTTGAACTCGTCGCGCTCGATCTCGCCGGCGATCTGGGCCATGCCGCGCTCGATGGCGGCCAGGTCGTCGGCGGAAATGATCTTCTGCCGCGCCAGCATCTTCGCGTGGGCAAGGGAGCCGCGGATGTCCTGGGCCGCCATGCGTTGGTCGAAGAACACGGAGGCCGTGTAACGCTTGACGAGATCCGAAACGGGCTCGGAGAAACGGCCCGACCAGGCCTTGACTTCTGTTTGATCTGACATAATGAAAACCGAAATGTTTTCAGCCGCTTGGGCGGCTGACGGGGAAAATGGGAAGTATACGGGAAAACCCTCTCGCGGCCCGCCTGCCGGACCTCTGCAACCTGGGCATCTGGCTGCGCGTGCTGCTCGCGGTGAATGCCGGCGCCCTTGCTGCCGCCCTCGCGCGCAACCGCGATCTCGCCCTGCTGCCGGCCGAATTCGCCGAAATGGCCGTCCTCGTGGAGCCCGTGGCCCTGGGCAGCCTGATGCTGCTCTGCGCCGGCAAACCCCTGCTGGCCCGCTGCGGCGACCGCCTGGTGGCGGCGGCGATGGTGCTGGTGCCCATGGCCGTGGCCCTGTTCTTCGTCGTCCTGTTCCAGCCCCTGCTCGGCCTGCCGGCGCCGGCCTGGCGGCCGGTGTTCTGGGCCGGCGCCGCGGCGGTGCTGCTGCTGGCCGGCTTCGACCTGCTGAGTCGCGCCCGCTCGCCCGCCCTCAGCGAGGCCCGGCTCATGGCGCTCACCGCGCGCATCCGTCCCCACTTCCTGTTCAACAGCCTCAACGCCGTCCTCGGCATCATGCGCAGCGACCCGCGCCGCGCCGAGGCGGCCCTGGAGGAACTGGCCGAACTCTTCCGCGCCCTCATGCGCGAGAACCGGGACCTGGTGCCCTTGTCCGACGAGATCGCCCTGGCGCGCCAGTACCTGGACCTGGAACACCTGCGCCTCGGCGAGCGCCTGCGCGTGCGCTGGGACGTGGAAAGCTGCCCGCCCGACGCCCTGGTGCCGCCCCTGATGCTGCAGCCCCTGCTGGAGAACGCCGTCTACCACGGCATCGAACCGCTGGAGGCGGGTGGCGAGATCGCCATCCGCATCGCCGGCGAGCGGGGCCGCGTCAGCCTGGAACTCGCCAATCCCTGCGCCCCCGAAAGCGACCACCACGCCGGCAACCGCATGGCCCTGGCCAACATCCGCGAGCGCCTGATGCTGTTCTTTGATCTCGAAGCCAGCCTCGACATCCGCCAGGAACCGGGCCGCTACCTGGTGCACATTTCCCTGCCCTATCGAGGAGACCGACGGCCATGAGCGAAGCGCTGCGCATCCTGCTGGTGGACGACGAGGCGCCGGCGCGCCAGCGCCTGAAGGACCTGCTGGCCGACATCGCCGCCGACGTGCCCAACCGGGTCGTCGGCGAGGCGGTGGACGGCATGGCGGCCCTGGAGGGCATCGACGACGGCGCCGGCGTGGACGTGGCCATCGTGGACATCCGCATGCCGCGCATGGACGGCATCGAGCTGGCCGGCCACCTGGCCCGCCTGCCCCATGCCCCGGCCGTGGTGTTCGCCACCGCCTACGACGAATACGCGGTGAAGGCCTTCGATGTCGCCGCCGCCGACTACCTGCTCAAGCCCGTCAAGGCGGCGCGCCTGGCCGCGGCCCTGCGCAAGGCGAAGCGCGTGGCGCCGGATGCCGCCGTGCTGAAGGCGCTGGCGCCCCGGGGCCGCCGTCACCTGCGCTGCCTGGAGCGCGGCAGGCTGCTGCTGGTGCCGGCGGACGACGTGCTCTATTTCAAGGCCGAGCTCAAGTACGTCACCGCCCGCACCGCCGAGCGGGAATATGTGCTGGAGGAATCCCTCGCCCACCTGGAAGAGGAATACGGCGAGCGCTTCGTGCGCATCCACCGCAACTGCATCGTCGCCCGCGCTGCCATCACCGGCGTGGCGCGGGAGCGCGACCCCGTCGGCGACGACGCCGAGCCCCACTGGGCGCTGCTGCTCAAGGGCGTGCCCGAGCACCTGGCGGTGAGCCGCCGCCAGTGGCCCCAGGTGAAGGAGCTGATCGGGGCCTGAGGCCCCGGTCCCCGCCATGGCGCGCGGCATCCTGGCCTGGCTCGACTGGCTCGGCGGCTTCTTCGTCCGCGACGACGGGCCGCCGGAAATCCGCGCGGCGCGCGCTCTCATTACCGCCGTCGACGCCGGCGGCGTGCCGCTCAACCCGGCGCGGGTGAACGCCATCGCCCGCGACCTGGGGCTGGAAGTTTCGCGGCAGGAGGCCGTCGAGCAGACCATCGCCCGCATCCGCGCCGCTTTGGCCCGGCATGACGGCGGCGGCGCTTGAGATGAAACCCGATCATTGGAGCGCGACCGGGAGGGTGGGGTGCTCTGCGCCGCTCATGTCACCCGACTACGGCCTGCGGCCGTCGTCTCCTTCTTTACTTCGCTTTGCAGAGCACCCCACCCTCCCGGTCGGATTGCGCGGCGGGTGGCGTGCAACGCGGTGGAGTTGTTGAGATGGCGGCCGGCGCCGCGGAAGCCTGTTTCCGCGAAGGCAAGGACCGTCTCGATGCCGGCGATGCTGCCGGCGCCGAAACCTGCTTCCGCGCCGCCCTGGCCCAGGCGCCGGATTTCGCCGCGGCGCTCGGCAACCTCGGCTTCGTGCTCGAAGACCGCGGCGCCCTGGCCGAGGCCGAGGCCTGCTACCGGCGCTGCCTGGAACTCGACCCGACGCCGGTGCAGATCCACCTGAATCTCGGCGCCCTGCTGCTGGCACAGCAGCGCTTCGCCGAGGCCGAGGCGGTGTTTCTCGACGCCATCCGGTGCGACCCCCAATCGCCGCGCGTGTGGTCCGCCGTCGGCGTCTTTCTCGCCGGTACGAAGCGCGAGGAAGACGCCGAGCGCTGCTATCGCCAAGCCCTGGAGCTGGACGCCGACTACGCCCTGGCGTCCTTCAATCTCGCCTACCTGCTGTTGCGCCAGGGGCGCTTCGAGGAAGGCTGGCGCCGCCTGGACGCCCGCGACTGGTACGGCCCCCTGCAGGCGCGCCTGGGCCTGCCGCGCTGGCGCGGCGAATCCCTGGCCGGGCGCCGGCTGCTGATCGCCGACGAGATCGGCCACGGCGACATGATCCAGTTCGGCCGCTACGGCGCCGAACTGAAGGCCCGCGGCGCTGCACGCATCGGCCTGCTGTGCCAGCCGGCCCTGACGGAACTGCTGGCGACCCTGGACGGCGTGGATGTGGTCCTCCCCCTCGACACCGAAGTGGACGCATCGGCCTGGGACTTCTGGTCCCCGGCCCTGAGCCTGCCGCGCTGGTGTGAAACGCGCCTGGGGACGATTCCTGCGAACCTTCCCTATCTGCAAGCCGATCCCCGGCGCATCGTGCGCTGGGCCGCAGATTTCCCGGCCGCCGGCCTGAAGGTGGGCCTCGTGTGGAAGGGCAACCCGCGCTTCGAGAACGACGCCGAGCGCTCCCTGCCCTCGCTGGAAGTGCTGGCCCCCCTGGGCGCCGTAGCGGGCGTGCAATTCGTCAGCCTGCAAAAAGGCGCCGGCGAAGACGAAGCGGCCAACCCGCCGCCGGGCCTGCCCCTGCTGGACCTGGGCAGCCGCATGGAGAACTTCGCCGACACGGCGGCCATCATGGCGAACCTGGACCTGGTCATCACCGTGGACACCGCCGCCGCCCACCTGGCCGGTGCCCTCGGCAAACCCTGCTGGGTGCTGCTGCCCGACTACAAGACCGACTGGCGCTGGCTCACCGAACGGGAGGACTCCCCCTGGTATCCCGGCGTGATGCGCCTATTCCGTCAGCCAACGACGGGGGATTGGGGGCCGGTCGTGGAGCGTATGGTGGAAGACTTGGGGCGGCTCCGGGTTGGTTGATGTCCCGTTCCGGTAAGCGCTGAAGAGAACTAGCGAGGTATGGCAATGGAATTATTTCACTGAAGCTTGAAGCAAAGTTATTTAGCGAAGACTGAGAAATCGAAGGACTATCATGCCCCGCAATCCTAGACCCCAAAGGCCCTTGAAGCCGATGGATGCAATCTTGTTTGATGACAAGACGCGCCAGTCGTTTTACGACATCTATCGTGCGCTGTTCAAGGCACACAAAAACTGCCCCGATGCGTTCAAGGACAACAACCTAACGCGGATCATGACAGGGTTAAGGAAGGCCTGAACAAGTAGCAACAGATGAAGGCGACGAGCGCGATTCCTGCCGAGGGCTTTGAAATGGCGGCGAAATTCGCCCCACGGGGCGCAACTCGCAGGCCGTTTCCGGCCTATGGGCAT
>JAOTRT010000021.1 GCA_030247725.1 Candidatus Nitricoxidireducens bremensis | reverse complement strand
TGTTGTACCGGTCAAAGCCACCTGCCGAGAGCGTCAGTTGTTTCATCGTTTTCATCCGTGTGTGCGAGGTCGTTCGTCTGACATGACTCCGATGAAATCGTTCACACCTTATTCAGACCTTCCCTAGATCGACGGCCCCTCTCAGCGGTGCCGCCGCCAGGGTCATCGCGAGACAAGCGAGGATTGCCCAGACATAGTCCAGCGGGCGACGGCGGCGATGGGCAATAAGACTTTTCATGAAGCCCATCGTAGTCGCGGGAAAGTAAAAACAGGATAAAAATCGGCAGCCGACTGCACCCAAGGGGGTGCCCCTGCCACCGTTATAATGCGGCGCCTTTCTGCAGCATCGTCGCCACGCCGTGTCCCTTCCTTCGTTCGCAGGCGCCGTCCCCAAGCCGGGGATGCGCATCGACCTCCCTCCCCTGGCCGGCTCCGCCGACGCCCTCGCCATCGCCCGCCTGGCCGGCGACGGCGGCCTGCTGGTGGTCATCGCCGCCAATCCCCTGGACGCCCAGCGCCTGCAGGAGGAAGCCGCCTGGTTCGCGCCGGGCCTGGGCGTACACCTGCTGCCCGACTGGGAAACCCTACCCTACGACAGTTTCTCGCCCCACCAGGACCTGATCTCGGAGCGCCTGGCGACGCTGCACGCCGTCGTGCGCGGCGAATGCGACGTGCTGATCGTCGCCGCCTCCACCGCCGTGGCGCGCCTGGCGCCGCCGCTGTTCCTCGCCGGCCACACCTTCTTCCTCAAGAAGGGCGACCGCCTCAACCTGGACAAGCTGCGCGACCAGTTCGCCATCGGCGGCTACCAGCCCATGACCCAGGTCGTCGCCGCCGGCGAATACAGCGTGCGCGGCGGCCTGGTGGACCTCTTCCCTATGGGCAGTTCGCTGCCCTACCGTATCGAGCTGTTCGACGACGAGGTGGAGACCATCCGCACCTTCGACGTGGACAGCCAGCGCACCCTCTATCCGGTGCCCGAGATCCGCCTGCTGCCGGCGCGGGAGTTCCCGCTCGGCGAGGCCGGCCGCACCAAGTTCCGGAGCCGCTTCCGCGAGACCTTCGAGGGCGACGCCTCCCGCATCGCCCTCTACAAGGACGTTTCCAACGGCGCCCTGCCCGCCGGCATCGAGTACTACCTGCCCCTGTTCTTCGACGAGACGGCGACCCTGTTCGATTACCTGCCGGCGGACGCCCGGCTGCTGCTGCACCACGACGTGCCGGCCGCCATCGCCGAATTCTGGCGCGACACCCACAGCCGCCACGACATGCTCAAGGGCGACCGCTCCCGCCCGGTGCTGCCGCCGGCCGAGCTGTTCCTCAGCGACGAGCAATTCTTCGCCGCCGCCAAGGCCTTCCCCCAGTACCGCCTCGGCCCTGCGGCGCCCGACGGTCCGGCGGCGCCGCTGCCCGTCGTGGCCGTGGAGCGCAAGGCCGACGAACCGCTGACCGCCCTCAAGGCCTTCCTCGCCGCCCAGGCCGCCGCGGGCGGGCGCGTGCTGCTGCTGGCCGAATCGCCGGGCCGACGCGAAACCATCGCCGAATACCTGGCCGAATACGGGCTCCATCCGGTCCCCTGCGCCGACTTCGCCGCCTTCACGGACGGCGAGGCGCCCTTCATGCTGGGCACCGCGCCCCTGTCCGGCGGTTTCGTCCTGCGAGACGCCGGGCTGGCGCTGGTAACCGAGAACGAGCTCTACGCCGCCACCGCCCGCCCGCGCCACAAGCGGGCCGATGCCCGCCGCACCAACCTGGAGGGCTGGCTGCGGGACCTCTCGGAGTTGCGCGTCGGCGACCCGGTGGTGCACGAGGCCCACGGCATCGGTCGCTACCGGGGTCTGGTGCACATGGATTACGGCGACGGCGACACGGAATTCCTGCACCTGGAATACGCCGAGGGCGCCACCCTCTACGTGCCCGTGTCCCAGCTCCACGTCATCGCCCGCTACAGCGGCGCCGACCCGGAAGCCGTGGAACTGCACCGCCTCGGCTCCGGCCAGTGGGAGAAGGCCAAGCGCAAGGCCGCCGAGCAGGTGCGCGACACCGCCGCCGAGCTGCTGCATCTCTACGCCCAGCGGGCCGCCCGCCAGGGCCACCAGTTCGATTTCAAGCAGCACGACCTGGAAGCCTTCGCCGACGGCTTCGGCTTCGAGGAGACGGCCGACCAGCAGGCCGCCATCAATGCCGTCGTCGAGGACATGAAGTCGGGCAAGCCCATGGACCGCCTCGTCTGCGGCGACGTGGGCTTCGGCAAGACCGAGGTGGCCCTGCGCGCCGCCTTCGTCGCCGTGGCCGGCGGCAAGCAGGTGGCGGTGCTCTGCCCCACCACCCTGCTGGCCGAGCAGCATTACCAGACCTTCGCCGACCGCTTCGCCGACTGGCCCGTCAAGGTGGCCGAGCTGTCGCGCTTCCGCAGCGCGAAGGAGCAGGCCGACGCCATCGCGGCGCTAGGCGAAGGCAGGATCGACATCCTCGTCGGCACCCACCGCCTGCTGCAGAAGGACGTGAACTTCTCCCGCCTCGGCCTGGTGATCGTGGACGAGGAGCACCGCTTCGGCGTACGCCAGAAGGAGGCCATGAAGGCCCTGCGCGCCGAGGTGGACGTGCTGACCCTGACGGCGACGCCGATCCCACGTACGCTGGGCATGTCCCTCGAAGGCCTGCGGGACTTCTCGGTCATCGCCACGGCGCCCCAGAAGCGCCTGGCCATCAAGACCTTCGTCTCGCGCTGGTCCAACGGCACCATCCGCGAAGCCTGCCTGCGGGAGTTCAAGCGCGGCGGCCAGGTCTACTTCCTCCACAATGAGGTGGAGACCATCGAGAACATGCGGGAGCGACTGGAGAAGCTGCTGCCCGAGGCGCGCATCGTCGTCGGCCACGGCCAGCTGCCCGAGCGCGAACTGGAGCGGGTGATGCGGGAATTCACCCAGCAGAAGCACAACGTGCTGCTGTGCTCCACCATCATCGAGACCGGTATCGACAATCCCCACGCCAACACCATCATCATCGCCCGCGCCGACCGCTTCGGCCTCGCCCAGCTGCACCAGCTGCGCGGCCGCGTCGGCCGCAGCCACCACCAGGCCTACGCCTACCTGCTGACCCACGAGGACGCCAAACCCACGGCCCAGGCCCAGCGGCGCCTGGAGGCGATCCAGGCCATGGAGGAACTCGGTTCCGGCTTCTTCCTCGCCATGCACGACCTGGAGATCCGCGGCGCCGGCGAGGTGCTGGGCGAGAACCAGAGCGGCGAGATGCAGGAGATCGGCTTCGCCCTCTACGCCAACATGCTCAACGCGGCGGTGAGCGCCCTCAAGCAGGGCAAGCAGATTCCCGACCTGACCCAGCCCCTGTCGATCACCTCGGAGATCGACCTGCGCACGCCCGCCCTGCTGCCCGACGCCTATTGCCCGGACGTGCACGAGCGCCTGACGCTCTACAAGCGCCTGGCCAACTGCGACGGCGAGGACGAGCTGCGCCTGCTGCAGGAGGAACTCATCGACCGCTTCGGCGAGATGCCGCCCCAGGCCCAGGCCCTGCTGGAGACCCACCGCCTGCGCCTGCTGGCCAAGCCCCTGGGCGTCGCCAAGCTCGACGCCGGGCCGAACGCCATCCAGCTCCAGTTCGTGCCCAACCCGCCCATCGATCCGGCCGACATCATCCTGATGATCCAGTCGGACCGGAACTTCAAGCTCGCCGGCCCGGACAAGCTCTCCTGGAAGAGGACGACGCCCAACCTCAAGGAACGGGCGACGGCGGTGCGGGAACTGTTCCGGCGGCTCCAACCGAAGGCGAAGCGCTAGGTTTCGCCGCTACCGCCGATTCCGCTTGTCAGCGGCGTTCCCATCGTTCATCATTGCATCGCAAATGCAATGCAAGGAGCGCCCCATGAAGACCGCCGCCATTCCCGCCGTCCGCGTACCGCCCGAACTGCGTCAGGCCGCCGAAGACGTACTGCAGGCCGGGGAAACCCTGTCGGGATTCGTCGAGGACGCCGTACGCCGGAACATCGAGTTCCGCCAGGCCCAGAAAGCCTTCGTCGAGCGTGGCCTGGCTTCCGCGGCGACCGCCCGGACGTCCGGCAAATATGCCTCCGCCGCCACGGTGCTCGCCAAGCTCAAGCGCCGGCTCGACAAGGCGCGCACGCAGGGCGGCGCCTGATGGGATTCAAGGTCCGCTTCACGCCCGAAGCGGAAGAGGATCTGCTGCGCCTGTTCGATTTCCTGCTGGAGCAGGACCTCGCCATGGCCGAGAAGGCTTACGCGGCAATCGCCAAGTCCGTCGAACTGCTGGAAGTGTTCCCTTTTTCCTGCCGCAAGGCGCTGGGCGGCGACGGCAATCCGTTTCTCCGCGAGTTGATCGTTCCCTTCGGTGGTTTCGGCTACGTGGCCCTGTTCGAGATTGAGAACGGCAAAACGGTGAGCATCCTCGCCGTCAGGCACCAGCGCGAAGAGGACTACCACTGACGGCCACCAGCATCTGGTTGTTGCCGAAGGCACCGTGGCAGGCGTCGCCGAGCACGGCGGTGGAGATATCGGTCTGTATCCACAGGCGCGACGGAGGGCCACCAGTTCGGCGAAGGATGAGGTGACGGCGGGATTGGAAATGCAGTCGTCGCGGGTTCTCATGGCGGGGAGTTCCCTCGGGCGGAAAGGCCCCACCTTAGCCGGCCCCCGTTACAGCACCATGGCAGCGCCGCTCCGGATGTGCTCAGTGGAGCGGCAGTACCAGGTCGCTGGTCTCCGGACAGACCCAGCGCGGGCTTTCCCGCGTCGTGTCGATGCAGCCGCCGTTGCCGTAGCAGCCCTTTGGCTCGCGCCAGCGCTTCATTTCGGCCAGGATGCGCAGCGACGCCTCGCCGTCGGCAAGGGAATCGGCCACCCGGTCCTCGACGATGGCCTCGTCCATGACCAGCTGTCCATCGGCCCCATAGCGGACGCCATGGCGCCAGTGGTAGATCTCCAGGCACTTGGCGTCCAGCGTGTAGGGCTGGTCCCGCTTCCAGAAGTTCGTGAATAGGCCGCCGCCCAGGTAGAGCACCCAGGAACCCTCGAAGCCGATGACATCGGAGGAGCGTTCGTCGGGATTGCGGAACCAGACCCGGTCGCCCGGTACGTAATAGAAGGGCGGCAGGGGATGGTCCTGGGACCCGTACTCGCGCAGGAATACGTCGTGGAACTGGCCGGAACGGATGACGCGCGTTTCGCATTGCCGCTGCAGCCGCGCCAGCAGGTCCGGGTTGCAGACGGCCAGTTCCTCGGCGATGCCGAGCAGCATCACGTATTCCGTCGCCCGATAGCAGGAAAAGGCATACAGTCGGCCGCTCAGGTCCGGCTGGGTGGCCTTGCGCAGGGCGTCCACCAGCCCGCAGCCTGGGCGTACGGTGAAGCCGTTCTCCTCGTCGCAACACCAGCAGTCCGCGGGCCGCTCGGCCTCCGAGGTATGGAAGTCCATCGAGGTGCGGCGTCCGGCCAGCACGATGTTGCGCCGCATGTGCACGCCGGCCACGAGTTCGGCCACGCTGGGAAAGTCCAGCGGGATGGGACTGGCGAGCAGGGCGGCGAGAATCTCGATTTCCAGGTCGCCGACGCAGCCCGCCGTATCGAGACCGAAGTCCGCGGCCCAACGGGTGGTGTCGTGGTCGGGCATCCAGGCGGCGGCAACGCCGGGATCGAGCTGCAGATGAACACTGTGTCCGTCATGGGCCCGGCAGGGCGTCAGATAAACCTTGTCGTCGAGCCCGCAGGCGGCAAGCAGCGACTCCAGGGCATCCAGTTCCCGCGCCGAGTGCCAGCGCAGGTAAAGACCTCCCAGGGCGGCGATATCCCTTTTCATTGTCCCCTCCTCCATCGGCTCCGGCGGCTCGCAGCTTAGCGCTTCACGACCGCCGACATATCGATTGCCGGACGTTTTTTTTGCGGGTCAGGGTATCACAGAGAGGGAAGCGGGTCAGGCGAACTTCGCCAGCACTTCTTCGCTCATGCCCAGCACGTCCAGGGCACTGGCACGGCAGTCTTCCCACTCGGAACCGTGGCTGTTGAGGAACATGCGGTTGTAGATCAGCAGCGCCAGTTGCAGGCTGGCCACCAGGCCGGCGCAGCGGGTATGGAGGGCCTCCGTGTCGCAACCCTCGATATGGGTGCAGGCATCACCGCAGCCGACATAGCCGTGCTGTTGGCGGATCACCTCGGCGGCCTGCTCGGGCAGACGCCAGAAGCGGCCGACGAGATAGCTGACCATGACGTGGTCCACGCCGAACTGGCGGTCGTGGGCGGCCAGCTGGGTCCAGGTGCATTCGTCGCGGAGGGCGTCCTTGTAGCCGGGCACCGCGTTGGCGAGGACGGCGACGCCGCAGGCATGGAACAGGCCGGTCAGGTAGGCCAGGTCGTTGCTGACGCCCACATGCTGGCGATAGGCCACGGCGGCGGTGAGTTCGGCAATGATGGCCGAGCGGTCCCAGAAGATGTCCAGCATCGGACCGCCGGCGAAGGCTTCCCGCAGCAGGGCGGCACGGCAGAGGTTGAGGGTGCGTTCCGAGCCCAGCAGCACGACGGCGCGCTCGATGTTGTCGATGTCCTCCACCAGGCTGTAGACCGGCGAGTTCACGATGTAGAGCAGGCGCGCCGACAGGCCCGCGTCCTGGCGAATGAGGGCGGCCAGATCCTTGGTGTGGTGCCCCGGCACCCGCCCGAGCTTCTCGATCTGCATCAGCACGTGCGGCTGCTTGGGAATGGCGATGCCCTTCTCCCGCAGGGCCTTCCACTGCGCTGCCAGTTCCGGGCTGAGTCTGGTTTCTTCGTGGCGCATGGCTCAGGAAAAAATGAACAGTTCGACATCGCCGGCGATGCGGTCGGCCCTGCGCATGCAGGCACGGATCGCATCGCCGATCCTTTTCTGGGATATCGGTTTCACCAGGAAGCCGGCGGCGCCGCCTTCCTTGGCCGCCTCGACGCGGTGCGCCGTCGGGCGGGCGCTGATCATCACCACCTGGGTACTGACGCCGAATTCCTTGATGGCCCGCAGGGTCTCGATGCCGTCCAGCTCGGGCATCTCGATGTCGAGGAAGACGATGGGCGGCTTCCTGACGAGGAATTTCTTCAGCGCTTCGTTGCCGTCCCGCGCCTGCTCGACCCGTTCAAAGCCTTCCTGGCGTATCAGGCCGACCAGGATGGTGAGCATCAGGCGGTCGTCGTCCACCACGAGTATCCATGGATCGGTGACGGAGGAACGAACGGTTTGCTGCATGGAAGACGCTTCTGTGGGTGGGGAACGATCGTGTCGTGGGCGGCTGGGATGATAACAACCAATTTGATTTCCAATCATCGCATTTGCCGGCGGATGCCCGCCAAGCGTGCGCCGACCGCCGGATTCGGCGTCCGATAAAGTAAAATTGGGCCGTCCCGTCCTGCCGTGAAACCGGACGGTCCCGCCCCGACAAGCAGCCAGCCCAGCACCCATTCCATGCAGCAGACCGAAAACCTCAATATCGAATCCTTCGACGCCATGCCGACGCCGGAGGAAGTCCACGCCCGCGTGCCCCTCACCGAAACGGCCGCCCAGACCGTCGTCGCCGGCCGCCGCACCCTGGAACGCATCCTCGACCGCCAGGACGGCCGCGTCTTCGTCGTCGTCGGCCCCTGCTCCATCCACGACCCGGTGGCCGGCATCGACTACGCCAGGCGCCTGAAGGCCCTGGCCGACGAGGTGGCCGACACGCTCGTGCTCGTCATGCGCGTCTATTTCGAGAAGCCGCGCACCTCCACCGGCTGGAAGGGCTATGTCAACGACCCGCGCATGGACGACTCCTTCCACATCGAGGAAGGCATGCAGAAGGCCCGCGAATTTCTGCTGCAGGTGAACGAAATCGGCCTGCCGGCGGCCACCGAAGCCCTCGACCCCATCGCCCCCCAGTACCTGGGCGACCTGGTGTCCTGGACCGCCATCGGCGCCCGCACCTCCGAATCCCAGACCCACCGGGAGATGGCCTCCGGCCTGTCCACGCCGGTGGGCTTCAAGAACGGCACCGACGGCTCGGTGGACACGGCAGTGAACGCCATCATCTCCGCCGCCAGCCCCCACAACTTCCTCGGCATCAACATGCAGGGCCGCTCCGCCGTGGTGCGCACCCGCGGCAACCGCTACGGCCACGTGGTCCTGCGCGGCGGCGGCGACCGCCCCAACTACGATACCGTCAGCGTCTCCATGGCCGAGCAGGCCCTCGCCAAGGCCAAGCTGCCCCAGAACGTGGTGGTGGACTGCTCCCACGCCAACAGCTACAAGAAGCCCGAGCTCCAGCCCCTGGTGATGCAGGACGTGGTCAACCAGATCCGCCTCGGCAACCGCTCCATCGTCGGCCTCATGATCGAGAGCTTCATTGAGGCCGGCAACCAGCCCATCCCGGCCGACCTGTCCAAGCTCAAGTACGGCTGCTCGGTCACCGACGCCTGCGTGGACTGGGCCACCACCGAGAAGATGATCCGCGATGCCCGCGAGGCCCTGCGCGGTCCCCTGACAGGCCGGGTCAAGTCCTGATAGGAATTCGCGATGTCCCTGATCCAGCCCTTCCGCGGTCTGCGTCCGACGACCGGCAACGCCGCCGCCGTCGCCGCACCGCCCTACGACGTGCTCTCCAGCGAGGAAGCGCGTGTCCGCGCCGCCGGCAAGCCCTGGTCCTTCCTGCACATCTCCAAGCCGGAGATCGACCTGCCCGAAGGCACCGACCTCTACTCTCCCGCCGTCTACGCCAAGGCAGCCGAGAACCTCGGGAAAATGGTGGACGCCGGCATCCTCGCCCGCGACGAACAGGCCTGCTACTACGCCTACCGCCTGACCATGGGCGAGCACGTGCAGACGGGGCTCGTCGTCGCCGCCTCGGTGGCGGCCTATAACGCCAACCGCATCAAGAAGCACGAGTTCACCCGCCCCGACAAGGAGGACGACCGGGTACGCCAGATCGAGGCGACGAACGCCCAGACCGGCCCCGTGCTGCTCGCCTATCCGGCCTCCGCCGCCGCGGACGCCCTGCTGGTGCGGGCCAGCGCCGGTGCCCCCGAGGCCGACGTCACCGCCGACGACGGCATCCGCCATACCGTCTGGGTGGTGAAGGACGCCGCCCTCATCGCCGAAATCACCGCCGCTTTCGAAGCCATGCCGGCGCTCTACATCGCCGACGGCCACCACCGTTCCGCCGCCGCCGCGCGCGTCGCCGCGGCGCGGCTCGGGGACGCCGAGAAGAGCAGCGATTACTTCCTGGCCGTGGTCTTCCCCCACCGGCAGATGAAAATCCTCGACTACAACCGGGTGGTGAAGGACCTTAACGGCCTCTCCGCCGAGGACTTCCTCGCCCGCCTGGAGAAGTGCTTCCTCGTTTCGCCGGCCTGCGGCGCCGTGAAGCCCGCCTGCCCCGGCGAGATCGGCCTCTATCTGGCGGGCCGCTGGTACCGGCTCAACATCGATCCGCAGCTGTTCGTCAAGGACCCGGTGGCGAATCTCGACGTCTCGCTGCTTTCGACCCATGTGCTGGAGCCCATCCTCGGCATCGCCGACCTGCGCCGCGACAAGCGCATCGACTTCGTCGGCGGCATCCGCGGCCTGGCGGAACTGGAAAAGCGCGTGGACAGCGGCGAGATGGCCGCCGCCTTCGCCATGTACCCAACGCGCATGGATCAGCTGATGGCGGTGGCCGACAGCAATCAGGTGATGCCGCCCAAGTCCACCTGGTTCGAACCCAAGCTGGCCGACGGCCTGGTGTCCCACGTCATCGATTGAAACGGCGGTGCGCCGTCAGGCGGCGACGGGCCGGCAGGAACAATTGCAGGGAATGTTCGGCCGCGCCGAACAGGAGAAGTCCGCTCCCACATCCATGGTGACGACGACGGTGCCGTAGCCGAAGGTCTGGCCGCGCAGTTCCGTCGCCAGTTGGGGCGCATAGTCGGCCACCACGTCGGCCAGACAGGCGGCCCGCCCCGGCGAGCGGGGCTCGCACAGAATGGAAACCGCCAGGATCGCATCGGGCCGCGAGGCCTGGGCCCTGACCCAGCCGGCGAGCTGCTCCGGCGAATTCCACTGCTTGCCATCGTTCATGAGTCTCCCCCTCCGGATTCAATCGGTGGCGACGATCTGCAGGAAACGCCCGCATGCCCGCACGGTCCTGGCCGTCGGCAGGTAGGCGATGCGGCGGCCGTCGCCGTTCTGTGTCGTCTTCTTCAACACCCCCACCCGCACCAGGCGGTTGAGGCGGCGCTGCAGGGTCGAGGGCGGCGCCAGTTTCAGCATTTCGAGCTGCTTGAGCCCGAGGGGACTGCCTTCGTCATGGGCGGCGCCGACGGCGAAGACGATGTCGATGTCCTCGATGGACTGGATGAAGGGCAGAACCTGTCTGCGCGCGGTCGATATCTTTCTGAGTTTTCCGAACAGCATGGTCTTGGCTGGGTGGCGGATTGCGCATCGATGGGTTGCGATGGCGGAATCCTAACCTTCGCCATTCAATATGCAAGTGAGTTTTCTGTTCAATTTGAGGGCTATCCGGCCATATCCGACATGATGCTTGATTCGGGTCAAATCCCTTGCCGCAGAAGGCTCCGGAAGCCCTACGACCGCTGTCGGAAATCCCCTACAAACACCCCGCGATGGGCGATGGTATCCTCGGCGGCCTAGCGGTCACACCGCCTGCCGGAGTTGCCATCATCATGCTGAAATCAGCCTTGCTCGGAATCTTCTTCGCCTGCTGGAGCCTCGGCGCCGCCGCCGAAGCGGTGGGACGCATCGATCTGCTCCTCGGCGAGGTCTCCATCACGGACAGCAAGGCCGGAAGCCGTACCCCCAGGCTAGGCGACGGCGTCCAGGAAGGTGACACCATCACCACCGGGAAGGAAGGCGAAATCCACGTCACCTTCGAGGACAGCGGCGTGCTGGCGCTGCGTCCGGAAGCCCAGGTGCAGATCGTCAGCTTCCAGGCCAAGGGCAAGGCCAGCGACGGCAGCGTCGTCGCCCTGCTGCGCGGCACCCTGCGCGCCATCACCGGCCTGCTCGGCCGCCGCAAGGCCGAAAGCGTACTGGTGAGGACGCCCACGGCCACCATCGGCATCCGCGGCACCGACCACGAAGCCGCGGTGATCCTGCCCGGCAGCGATCTGGGCGAGCCCGGCACCTACGACAAGGTGAATGCCGGCGGCACGCGCCTCTTCAGCAGGCAGGGCAGCGTGGACGTGTCCCCCGGCCAGGCCGGCTTCGCCCCCGCCGACGCGCCGCCGGTGGTGCTGCCGGCCGTTCCGGCCTTCTTCGCGCCGCGGGAAGCCGACCGCCGGCTGGAGGGCATCAACGACAGATTGCAGCGCGCGCCGGAAACCCGTGCTGGCAGCGGCAAACAGGCCGGCGGCAAGGGCGGCGCCCAGATCCAGGGCAACACGCGCATCAACGCGAGCGCGAGCAACGTCAATGCCGTCGCGGCCGGCAGCGACAACAAGGCCACCAACCGCGTCGGCACCATCGGCGGCGACTGAGCGCCGCCGACACCCGCCCCGGCACGGGGTAGGAAGACCGTTGAACCGGTCCTTACTTGAGGGACTTCCAGCCCGGATGGTCGAAGTAGCGTCCGTAGGCGTTCAGCGCCGTCACGGCGCGGTGGGCGGCGCCGGCGGGCTTGCCGGCCGCCTTGCCCTGGAGGACGTCGGCCGCCGCCAGCAAATCGCCGACGACGATGTGCAGCATGGCGTCCGCCTTGGCGTCCAGCTTGCACTGGGCGACGATGTTGGCGACCTCGCCCTCGATCTTCTCTCCGAGGGCCTTGTAGCCGGCCACATCCAGGCGTCCCTTATGGATCGGCTCCAACTGGGCGGCAAAGCTCTCCCGCAGGCTCGCCATGCTCTTGCGCAGGGCTTCGTCGGTCGCCCATTTGCGGCCCTGGTCCAGTTGCAGCTTGGCCGGCTGGGCGACATGGTCATGGCCGTGGTGATGGTGCTCGGCGGCCCGGACCGGCCCCAGACCTGCACACAGGGCGGTGGCCAGGGTGACGACGACGAGTTTGTGCTTCATGCTTCTTCCTCCGTTTATGATCGACGTTGATTTAGGATTCGTGCCGGCTAAGATAGTAACAGTTCACTCACCTGGCGCACCCACCCTATGACTCCCCCCCCGGAATCCGGTTCCCTGCCTCCTCGAAAACGTTTGCCCACCGGCGAACGCCAGGAGACCATCATCGACGCTGTACTGGCCCTGAGCGCTGAAATCGGGCCCGCCCGCGTGACGACCCAGGCCATCGCCGAGCGGATCGGCGTGACCCATGGCGCCCTGTTCCGCCATTTCCCCGACAAGCAGGCCATCTGGGCCGGCGTCTTCGCCTGGCTGCCCGTCGCCCTGGGGGCGGCCCTCGAAGCCCCGTTCCGGGACGGCCGCGACCCCCTCGACACCCTGGAGCGGGTCTTCCACGCCCATGTGGGTTTCGTCGCCGCCCATCCCGGCGTTCCCCGCATCCTCTTCCACGAACTCCAGTCGCCGGACAACACCGGCCCGCGCCAGCAGCTGCGCGAATTCGTCGGCCGCTACCGCCAGCGTCTCGCCGGTCTTTTCGATGCGGCCCGGGCCGAAGGACTGGTGGCGCCCGACCTGGATACCGAGGCTGCGGCGGTGCTGTTCATCGGCACGGTCCAGGGTCTGGTCCTGCAGACCACATTATTCACTGACGAGGGCGGCATGGCCGCCCATGCCAGGCGCCTGTTTCCCCTGCTCCTCGACGGCTTCCGCGGCGCCAGCAGATGAAGCGCAGTCCCGCCCTCGTGCCCTTGTCGCGGGAACACCATACGGCGCTCTCCCTGGCACGGCGGGTGGAAAAGACCCTGGGCGGCGGCGCGCCGCAAGACCTGCAGGATGCTGCCGCCCTGGTCGCCGCGGGCTTCGCGGCCGACCTGGCGCCCCACTTCGCCGAAGAGGAACGCTGGCTATTGCCGACCCTGAGCGCCGCCGGCGAGCAATTGCTGGTGGATCGCACCCTGGCGGACCACCGGCGCCTGGGCGTCCTGGCGCAGGAGATCGAGAAGACCCCCGATGCCGCCCGTCTGCAGGAGTTCGCCTTGTTGCTGCGGGATCATGTCCGCTTCGAGGAGCGGGAACTGTTCGCCACCTTCGAGGACCTGCAGAGCGATCCCAAGGCCTGGTTCCTCTGACGGCGCAACGGCCGGCACAAAGCCGCGCGCGGCGGCCGGCGCTGCTACCAGTAGCCCCCCGCCACCTCCCGCTGCAGGCCGGCCAGACGGTCCAGCACTCCGTTGCGCAGTTCCACCAGGGCGGCGAGGCGTTGCCGCGCCGTGTCCACGTCGCCTTGCCGCAGCAACTCGACGATCTCGCTGCCGATCCGGTGGATCTCGGTGTGGATGGGCTCGATGGCGGCGAACTCGGGGATCTGCCCGTAGCGCCGTTTGCCGCTGCCGTAGTACCAGCGCCCGAAGCGGCAGCCGTGATGGTCGGCCACATCTTCGACCGGGCCGTGGGCGGCGGCGCCGTCCACCAGCCGCACCAGGTTCTTCACCCACTTGACGTGGTCGCTTTGGGCCACCAGCAACGGGAAATCATCCACGTTCCAGTGGACGTTGGCCCATTCCGCCCAGTGGGGATCGGGCTTGAAGCGCCGCCACCAGTCGGGCACGGCCTCGGCCGGCATGGGGCGGGCGATGCCGTATCCCTGGGCCACGTCGCAGCCCAGGCGCATGAGCATGACGCCGTGCTCCCGCGTTTCGACGCCCTCGCCGACGACGCGCCGCTGGAAGACCTTGGCCAGGCCGACGATGCCCTCGACGATGGCCAGGTCCTCGGCGTTGTCGAGCAGGTCGCGCACGAAGGACTGGTCGATCTTGATGGTGTCCACGGGCAGGCGCTTGAGGTAGGAAAGGGAGGAATAACCGGTGCCGAAGTCGTCGAGGGAGAAAGTAACGCCCAGGTCCTGGCAGCCGCGGATCAGGTGGCGCACGCCCTCCAGGTCCCCGAGGGCGGCAGACTCCAGGATCTCGAACTCCAGCAGGCGCGCCGGCACCGACGGATGGGCCGCCATGCATTGCTGCACGTAGCTGCCGAAATCCGGCAGCTGCAGGCGCCGTGCCGACAGATTGACGCTGATGGCCGCCTCCAGGCCCAGACCCAGCCATATCTCGATCTGGCGCAGGGCCGCACCGATCACCCAGTCGTCCAGTTCGACGATCAGGTCGGTCTGCTCGATGAGGGGCAGGAACTCGCCCGGCATCACCAGCCCGCGCTGGGGATGCTGCCAGCGGATCAGGGCCTCGAAGCCGACGATGCGGCCCTGGCGCATATCCACCTTGGGCTGGTAGTAGAGACGGAACTCGTTGTTGCGCAGGGCCGCGCGGATGCTTTCGATGCGGTGGATGCGGGTTTCCACCTCCTTGTCCTGGCCGGCGTCGAACAGGCTGTAGCGGCTGCGGCCCGAGCGCTTGGCCGCATACATGGCCTGGTCGGCGTGGCGCAGCAGGGACTCCGGATCGGCGTCGTCGATGGGATAGATGGTGAGGCCGATGCTGGCGGAGACCTTGATGTCGATGCCGTCGATGACCACCTTCTCCTCGATGGCCGCCATGACCCGGGCGAGGATCGTCTCCAGTTCCTCCAGGTCCGCCAGGTTGGTGAGCAGCAGAACGAACTCGTCGCCGCCGAGCCGCGCCACCGTGTCGATGGCGCGCAGGGCCGCCTCCAGGCGCCGGGCGATGCTGATGAGCAACTGGTCGCCGATCTCGTGGCCGTATTCGTCGTTGATGGGCTTGAAGCCGTCGAGATCGAGGAAACCGACCGCCAGCAGGTGGTCGTCCCGGTCCGCCAGGGCCGCCGCCTGGGTGAGCCGGTCCGCCAGCAGCGCCCGGTTCGGCAGGTGGGTCAAGGGATCGTAATGGGCCATCAGGCGCAGACGTTCCTGGCTGTTGCGCAGGTCGGTGATGTCGCTGAAGACCGCCACGTAGTGGGACACCACGCCCTCGGCGTTGCGCACGGCGGTGATGTCGAGCAGTTCCACGTAGAACTCGCCGCTCTTGCGCCGATTCCAAATCTCGCCGCGCCAGTGACCGGACCCGCTGAGGGTCTTCCACAACTCCTGGTAGAAGACCGGGTCCTGGCGGCCCGACTGGAGGATGCGCGGGTTCTTGCCGAGCACCTCCTCGCGGCTGTAGCCGGTGATGGCGGTGAAGGAGTTGTTGACGTCGACGATGCGGTTGTCGCGGTCGGTGATGACGATGCCGTCGTTGGCGTTCTCGAACACGCTCGCCGACAGGCGCAGGCCCTGCTCCGCCTCGCGCCGCGCCGTCACCTCGCCTTCGAGCTCCTGCGTGCGCTGGGTCACCGTCGCCATGTTCAGCCGCAGCATGGAACCCAGGCGGCGGAAGCGCAGCACGGCCGCCACGGCCGCCAGCAGGGCCAGGGCCAGGCCGGCGAACAGGGGCAGGTCGTAGCGCCGCAGCACGTCGCGCAGGGAGAAGCGGGGCCGCTCGTCGTAGGGCGGCAGCTCCAGGGTGCGCATGAGTTCGTGCACCCGGTGGTAGTCCGCCGGGATGCTCCAGCCCAGGTAGTCGCCGCGCCGCGCCGGCTCGCTGTCCGGCGCCAGGCCCAGCAGGGCCACCGCCACCCGGTTGGCGAGCCGCGTCGGCGTGCGCGGCGCCACGGCGAAGGGCCATTCGGGATAGAGCCGCGTGGAGAGCTGGAGCGGAAACTCGGGCATCTGCCTGGGCGCCAGCACGCGGATGCCGGCGACATCCAGCTTGCCCTCCCGACGCATTTCCTCCAGCAGGCCGGTACGCACGAAACCGGCATCGGCACGGCCTTCCAGCACCTCCACCACCACCCGGTCCTGGGGCTCGCCGGTGAAGGACAGGGTCACCTGCTCGCGCACATCGAGACCTTCCGCCAGGGCCTCGGCCGCCTGGGCCTGATAGGCGCCGAGCCAGTCCAGTCCCGCCGCGGCAACGCGCCGGCCCTTGAGATCGGCAAACCCGCGCAGCTCCCAACGGTCGGCGCGGACGATGACGACACCGCCGAACTCCTTGAGGGGATGGCCGTTCCACATCTTCACCAGGGTGGCGATGCGGCTGATGCGGTGCTTCGCTTCGAGATAGACGTAGTGGGCGGGATTGGTGAGGATGAAATCCAGGCTGCCCTGGTTCACGGCATCGCCGAACTGGGCGGCGTCCAGGGGCACGACGCGGAAGCGGTAGTCGGGAATGATGCGGCCGAGATAGTCGGCCGTGGGTTGCCAGGCCTCGACGGTCTGGGGTGCCGAACGGATGTTGAGGACGCCGATGGTGACTTCCGACAATCCGCCCTTCGTGGCCATGTCGGCGGCCAAAACCCCGCCGCCGGTGGATAGCGCCAACCATAGCAACACCACCGAACCCAATATCCGGAACAGGATGCAGCCTTCCCCGCGCCCCCCAGTGGCTTTCATTTCCTTTTTTAAACAACACTCCTCCGACGCAGCAGGCTAATACGGGAAATTTGGAAATGAATTGACATGCATCATAAATAACCACAGATAAATTCAGGACAAATCCCCCGCAAATCGCCGCCGCAACGCCTTACCCCGTTCTGGTAGACTTCGCCCCCTTTTGCGCGAACCGGCTTCGCGACGCGGTCGCCGGCCCGACGACCCTGCTTTCGGGAACTTCGGGCAGCCGCACCGGTCTTTCTCTTCGCTCATGAGATTCAAGTTCGCCTTCTTCGCAGTCCTCGTCGCCCTGGTCTCCTCCCTGTGGGCCATCGACGGCGCCTTTGCCGCCGACGACGATGTCGCCCGGCTCTCCTTGCAGGCTGGCGACGTTTCCGGCAGCGGCCAACCCGTCGGCGACCTCGACAGGGATGGACCGGTGGAAGTGGAGGAATTCGCCCACATCGCGCTGCCCCAGGCCCCCGACTGCATTTCCAGTACAGCCCGCTCGCCCTATCGGCGCGAGCGCCCGCGGGAGGTGGTCCTTCCCACCCCGCTGAGGCCCCCCTCCCGCGGTTGAGCCCATGCCGGCCGAGGCCGGCACTACCCTTGCTAGATGAATAGCCAGACACCCGCCGAACGGGTGCCTTCCGTCCCATTGCCATGGTGAAACCATGCCTGCCTACCGAAAGCTGATGTTTCTTTGCGCCGGACTCCTGAGTCTGTCCGGCCCCGTCCTTGCGGCCGACACCTACGACCTGGAGGCCCTGTTGCGGCTAACCCGGGAACACAACCGCAGCCTGGTGGCGGGCCGTCAGGCCGTGGCCGCCGTCGAAGCCGGCATCGAAACGGCGAGTGCCTTTCCCAATCCGGAGCTCGAATACACCACCGGCTCCGTACGCGCCCGGGTGCCGGGCCCCCTGGAGGGCACCGCCCGCGGCGTCTGGATCAGCCAGCGCATCGAGTATCCGAGCCAGCGCGAGGCCCGCATCGGCGCCGCCCGCGCCGCCACGGACGCGGCCGGCGCCGAGCTGCAAGGCTTCCAGGGCGGCGTGCTGGCCGAGGTGAAGCGGCGCTTCTACGAACTCCTGCGCCGCCAAGCGGAACTGGCGACGGCCCGGGAGGACCAGATGCTCATGGAACAGATCCGCAGCCGGGTGGACCTGAAGGTGGGCACCGGGGAAGCGGCCCGCTACGAGCTCATCAAGGCCGACGCCGAGGCGCTGAATGCCCAGAAGGCGGCCCAGAGCGCCGCCCTGCGCGTCTCCCAGGCCAAGGCGGCCCTGCGGCAGGCCGTCGGCGCCCAGCTGGCGCACGATTTCGAGGTGAAGGGCCAGTTGGAGCGCCCCATCGTGGTGCCTCCCCTGGATACCCTGCGCACCGAAGTCGTGGATCGCAATCCGGAACTCCAGCGCCTGCGGGCCATGAAAGCCCAGGCCGAACGGCAGCTCGATTACGAGCGCTCCCAGCGCCTGCCCAGCCTGACCCTCAAGGGTGGCCGCGACGAGGACCCGGAAATCCGTGCCGGCAAGGTCGGCGTGGTGGTGAGCATCCCGATCTTCGACCGCCGCCGGGGCCCCATCGACGCCGCTTCGGCCCAGCTCGCCCGCACGCGCCACGAGTTGGAGGGTCGGGAGTTCGCCCTGCAGCAGGAAGTGGAAGGCGCCTACCGCCAGTACGAGATGGCCGCCACCCAGGTCACCGCCCTGGAAACCGGCATCGTGCGGCAGGCCGGCGAAGCCCTGCGCATCGCCGAGGCGGCCTACCGCTACGGCGAACGCGGCATCCTCGACTACCTGGACGCCCAGCGCGTCTATCGCTCCGTCCGCAACGAGCTCATCGCCGCCCGCTACGACCTGCAGGTCGCCGCCATCGAAATCGAGCGCCTGCGCGCCCTCCAGGAAACCCAACTGCCATGACCGCCATGAAACCCCTGCTTCCCCTCCTGTTCGCGGGCGCCCTGCTCGCCGGCTGCAACGAGACCCCGGCCCCGGCCGCCCAGGCGCCGGCCGACCCCCTCCTCGTGACCGCCGGCGAAGCCCTCGCCGCCAAGATCACCGTCACCCCCGTGGGCAAGGCGCCGGTCGCCGACATCCTGCGCGTGGCCGGCCGCATCGACTTCGACGAGGCCCGCGTCGCCCGCATCGGCGCCACCGTGACGGGCCGCGTCACCGACATCCAGGCCGAGCTGGGCGAAAGCGTCAAGGCCGGCGACACCCTGGCCCAGCTCCACAGCACGGAACTCGGCAACGCCCAACTCGGCTACCTGAAGGCCAAGGCCAACGCGGAGCTCCTCGCCCGCGCCGTGGAACGGGCGCGCCTGCTGCTGGCCGCCGACGTCATCGGCGCCGCCGAGTTGCAGAAGCGGGAGAACGAGCTGTCGGTGGCCGTCGCCGAGCGGCGCGCCGCCGCCGACCAGCTGCGCGTCCTCGGCGTCTCGGCCAAGGCCATGGAGAACACCTCCACCAGCGGGGTCATCAACTCCATCTCCTCGGTCGTCTCCACCCTCCCCGGCGTCGTCGTCGAGCGCAAGGTGGCCAAGGGCCAGGTGGTGCAGCCCGCCGACGCCCTGTTCACCGTGGCCGACCTCTCGCGCGTCTGGGTGATCGCCCAGGTGCCCGAGGCGGAAATCTCCCTCGTCGCCACCGGCCAGGCCGTCGAGATCGAAGTGCCGGCGCTCGGCAACGCCAAGCGCGTCGGCCGCCTGATCTACGTCGGCGACATCGTGAACCGGGAGACGCGGACCGTCATGGTGCGCACCGAAATCGAGAATCCGGACCGCCAGCTCAAGCCCGCCATGCTCGCCACCATGCTGATCCAGGCGCGCCCGGTGGAACGGCTCGTGGTGCCCGCCTCCGCCGTGGTGCGCGAAGAGAATGCGGACCACGTCTTCGTCGAGACCGGTCCCAACCAGTACCGCCTCACGCGCGTCAAGCTCGGCCCCGAACACGACGACCGGCGCGCGGTCCTCTCCGGCCTCGCCGAAGGCGCCCGCGTGGCCGCCGACGGCGCCTTCCACCTCAACAACGAGCGGCGGCGCCAGGAACTGGAAGGGAGCTGATCGATGATCGAATCCCTCGTCCGCGCCGCCCTCCAGCAGCGCCTCATCGTCGTCGTCGTTTCCGTCATCCTGCTGGTCTTCGGCCTCGACGCCGCCCGCAAGCTCTCGGTGGACGCCTTCCCCGACGTCACCAACGTCCAGGTGCAGATCGCTACCGAGGCGCCCGGCCGCTCCCCCGAGGAGGTGGAACGCTTCGTCACCGTGCCCCTGGAAATCGCCATGACGGGCCTGCCGGCCCTCACGGAGATGCGTTCCCTCAACAAGCCGGGGCTGTCCCTCATCACCCTGGTGTTCACCGACGCCACCGACGTCTATTTCGCCCGCCAGCTGGTGATGGAGCGCCTCATCGAAGTCGGCAGCCGCATGCCGGCCGGCGTGACGCCGGTGCTCGGCCCCGTATCCACCGGCCTCGGCGAGGTCTACCAGTACACCCTGGACCGGCCCGACGACGGCAACCGCACCCTCACGGAGGAGGAGCTGACCCAGCGCCGCGTCGTCCAGGATTGGGTGGTGCGGCCCCTGCTGCGTTCCATTCCCGGCGTCGCCGAGATCAACTCCCAGGGCGGCTTCGAACGCCAGTACCAGGTGCTGGTGAGTCCCGACCGGCTGCACCACCATCACCTGACCATCCAGCAGGTGTACGAAGCCCTGGCGCGCAACAACGCCAACTCGGGCGGCGGCGTCCTGCCCCACTACGCCGAGCAGTACCTGATCCGCGGCGTCGGCCTGATCCGCAACGTGGAGGACATCGGCGCCATCGTGCTGAAGGAGGTGGGCGGCACGCCCGTCTATGTGCGCGATGTGGCCGAGGTGAAGATCGGCACCGGCGTGCGCGCCGGCGCCGTGGTGAAGAACGGCGTCACCGAGTCGGTCGGCGGCATCGTCATGATGATCCGCGCCGGCAACGCCAAGGAAGTGGTGTCGCGCATCAAGGCCCGCGTCGACGAGATCAACAACAAGGGCATGCTGCCCGACGGCCTCAGGATCGCCGCCTACTACGACCGCTCCGAACTGGTGGACGCGGCCCTGGCGACAGTGACCAAGGTGCTGCTGGAAGGCGTGCTCCTGGTGGTGGTGGTGCTCTACCTCTTCCTCGGCGACGTGCGTTCCTCGGTGATCGTGGTCGCCACCCTGGTGCTGACGCCGCTGCTGACCTTCATGGCCATGAACCATTACGGTATCTCGGCCAACCTGATGTCCCTGGGCGGCCTCGCCATCGCCATCGGCCTCATGGTGGACGGCTCGGTGGTGGTGGTGGAGAACGCTTTCGCCCATCTGGGGCGGCGCCACGAGGGGGAATCCACCATCCGCGTCATCTTCGGCGCCGTCAAGGAAGTGGCGACGCCGGTGATCTTCGGCGTCGGCATCATCATCCTCGTCTTCCTGCCGCTGATGACTCTGCAGGGTATGGAGGGCAAGATGTTCGCGCCGCTGGCCTACACCATCGCCATCGCTCTCTTCGTCTCCCTGGTGCTGTCCCTGACCCTGTCGCCGGTGCTGTCGTCCTACCTGCTGAAGGTGGCGCCGGGCGAAGGCGAGCACGACACCAAGCTCATCGCCGCCATCAAGCAGCCCTACCTGCGGCTCCTCGACCGGGCGCTCGCCAACGAACGCAAGACCGCGCTGGCCGCCGTCGCCTTCTTCGTCGCCACCCTGGGCCTGCTGCCCTTCCTCGGCACCGCCTTCATCCCCGAGATGCGGGAAGGCTCGCTGGTGCCGGGCATCAACCGGGTGCCCAACATCTCCCTGGAGGAATCCATCAAGATGGAGATGGAGGCCATGCGCCTGGTGATGCAGGTGCCCGGCGTCAAGTCGGCCGTCTCCGGCGTCGGCCGCGGCGAATCGCCGGCCGACCCCCAAAGCCAGAACGAATCCACCCCCATCGTCAGCCTGAAGCCGCGCGACGAATGGCCGGACGGCTGGAACCAGGACGATATCGCCGAAGCCGTGCGCGAGAAACTCAAGGCCCTGCCCGGCGTGCAGGTCGTCATGGCCCAGCCGATCTCGGACCGGGTGGACGAGATGGTCACCGGCGTACGCTCGGACGTGGCCATCAAGGTCTTCGGCGACGACCTGGACCTGCTCAAGAAGAAGGCCGACGAGATCGCCCGCGTCGCCCAGGGGGTGCGCGGCGCCCAGGACCTGCGCGTCGAGCGCGTCACCGGCCAGCAGTACCTGCAGGTGGAGATCGACCGCCAGGCCATCGCCCGCCTCGGCCTCAACGTCGCCGACGTGCAGGACGTCATCGAGATCGCCATCGGCGGCAAGGCCGCCACCGAAATCTACGAGGGCGAGCGCCGCTTCGCCGCCGTGGTGCGCCTGCCGCAGAACTTCCGCGACGACGTGGAAGCCATCCACAACCTGGTGCTGACCTCGCCCAACGGCGCCCGCGCCACCCTGGATTCGGTGGCGAACATCCGCGTCATCGACGGTCCGGCCCAGATTTCGCGGGAATCGGCCAAGCGTCGCATCGTCGTCGGCGTGAACGTGAAGGACCGGGACCTGGGCGGCTTCGTCGCCGAATTGCAGGGCGCCGTCGAACGCAAGGTCAAGCTGCCGGAAGGCTTCTGGCTCGAATGGGGCGGCCAGTTCCAGAACATGGAGCGGGCCATGGGCCACCTGACCATCATCGTACCGGTGACCGTGGGCGCCATCTTCTTCCTGCTGTTCCTGCTGTTCAACTCGCTACGCTACGCAACCCTCATCATCATGGTGCTGCCCTTCGCCAGCATCGGCGGCGTCATCGCCCTGTTCGTCACCGGCGAATACCTGTCGGTGCCGGCCTCGGTGGGCTTCATCGCCCTCTGGGGCATCGCCGTGCTCAACGGCGTGGTGCTGGTGTCCTACATCCGCAGCCTGCGGGCCGAGGGACGCGGCATCCGCGATGCCGTGGTGGAAGGCGCGCGCATGCGCTTCCGCCCCGTGATGATGACGGCCACCGTGGCCATGCTGGGCCTGATACCCTTCCTGTTCGCGACGGGACCGGGTTCGGAAGTCCAGCGGCCCCTGGCCATCGTGGTGATCGGCGGCCTGATTACATCGACGCTGCTGACCCTGGTGGTGGTGCCGACCCTGTACCGCTGGTTCGACGAGGAGGAAATCGAGGCATGAAGGAGATCAAGGCGGTGATCCGCCCCAACAAGCTCAACGCCCTGCGCGAGGCCCTGCGGGACATTCCCGGCTTTCCCGGCATGACCGTCATCAAGGCCGAGGGCTGTTCGGCCCCCTCGCGCCACGGCCCGGCCCACAACATCAAGGAGGAGCTGACCGACTACACGCCCAAGGTGCGCATCGAGATCGTGTCGCCGGACGATGTGGCGGAAGTGATCGTAGAACGCATCATCGCCATCGCCTCCACCGGCCACATCGGCGACGGCCTCGTCTGGATGACGCCCGTGGAGCGGGCCGCCTTCGTCTACAAGACCATGCCGGGCGCCGATTCCATCGAGCGCTATCCGGGCAAGAAGTAGCCGGCCACCGCGTCGCCGCCGGAAAACCCGGCCCGCGACCGCCGGAGCCCCTGTGGCCCCGGTCCCCGCCGTGTAAACTCGCGGCAGGGACCTTTCCGTCCCCTGCCCGGCCGACCGCTAATCCAGGACCCCGCCCATGGAAACCCTGTTCCTGATCGTCCTCATCCTGCTCAACGGCGCCTTCGCCATGTCGGAGATCGCCCTGGTGACGGCGCGCCGCGCCCGTCTGGTCCGCCTGGCGGACGAGGGCGACGGCGCCGCGGCGACGGCTCTCGGGCTGCACGACGAACCGACGCGCTTTCTGTCCACCATCCAGATCGGCATCACCTCCATCGGCATCCTCAACGGCATCGTCGGCGAGGCGGTGCTGGCCGCCCCGCTGGCCCAACGGTTGCAGGCCCTCGGTCTCCACGGCGAGGCGAGCAGCATCATCGCCACGGGCCTCGTGGTGGTGGTCATCACCTATGTCACCATCGTCGTCGGCGAACTGGTACCCAAGCGCATCGGCCAGCTCAATCCCGAGGGCATCGCCCGGCTCGTGGCGCGTCCAATGCAGCTGCTGGCCTTGCTCACGCGGCCCTTCGTGCGCCTGCTGGCGCTCTCCACCGACACGCTGCTGCGCCTGCTGGGCCAGCGCGAACGGGACGACCAGGGCGTCACCGAGGAGGAAATCCACGCCATGCTCGAAGAGGGCTCGGAAGCCGGCGTGATCGAGCGCCAGGAGCACGACATGGTGCGCAACGTGTTCCGCCTCGACGACCGGCAACTGGGTTCCCTGATGATCCCCCGCAGCGACATCACCTATCTCGACATCGAGGCGCCGCTGGAAGACAACCTCCGCTGGATCGCCGAGTCGGAGCATTCGCGCTTCCCGGTCTGCCGCGGCGGCCTGCACGACGTGCTGGGTACCGTCAACGCCAAGCAGCTGCTCAACCGCACGCTGCGGGGCGAACTGACGGACCTCACCAGCCACCTGCAGCCGGCGGTCTTCGTGCCGGAATCCCTCACCGGCATGGACTTGCTGGAGCAGTTCCGCGCCTCGGGCATGCAGATGGTCCTGGTGGTGGACGAATACGGCGAAGTGAAGGGCCTGGTCACCCTGCAGAACGTGCTGGAAGCCGTCACCGGCGAGTTCAAGCCGCGCAACCAGGAAGACGCCTGGGCCGTGCAGCGGGAAGACGGCTCCTGGCTGCTCGACGGCCTCATTCCCATCCCGGAACTCAAGGACCGGCTCGAACTGAAGACGGTCCCCGAAGAGGACAAGGGCCACTACCACACCCTCAGCGGACTCATGATGTGGCTGCTCGGCCGCCTGCCCCAGACCGCCGACCGGGCCGACTGGGAGGACTGGCGCCTGGAAGTGGTGGACCTGGACGGCAAGCGCGTCGACAAGGTACTGGCCAGCCGCATCTCGAGGACCGCGGAGCCTACCCCTCCTGCCGCAGACGCCGCTGGGCACGCCAGTTGAGCAGGGACATCAGCAGTAGGCCGACGCCGATCAGCAGCATGCCGGCCAGTTCGCCGGCCGCCACGGTTTCGCCGAGCTGCAGGCGCGAGGACAGCCCCGCCACGGCGGGGATGCCGAGAATGGACAGACTCGCCTGCCAGGCCGGCAGGTGCTCCAGCACATAGAGCCAGAGGAACCAGCCGAGGGCCGTGCTGACCAGGGCCATGAAGGCGAGGATGCCGGCGAAGGCCGGTTCCCACTGGGTCGCCCGCTCGGGTACCAGGGCGGCGATGACGAACAGCAGCGCCGAGCCGAAGACCATCTGCCAGGCCGTCAGGGACAGCACATCGGCCGACAGGCTGCCGCGCCAGCGCTTGACGAGGATGGTGGACAGGGCCCAGCTCACCGCCGCCAGCACGGCGAGCCCCTTGCTCAGGGGACTGGCCTCCAGGTGCCAGGGGGCGATCACCAGCACCAGCCCCGCCAGGGCGCTGGCGGCGGCGATCCACTGGGTGCCGCGGATGCGCTCACCGAGGACCAGGCGGGCCAGCAGCAGGGTCCAGATCGGCATGGTGAAGATCAGCACCGCCGTCTTGCCGGCGCCGCCTTCCACCAGGGCCCAGGTGGACAGGGCGATGAAGCCGCCGGTCTGGAAGATGCCGATGCAGGCCGTCTTCAGGGGCGCCGTCAGCCGCAGGGAACGGCGCACCGCCACCAATGCCGCAAACAGGGCCAGGGTGCCGGCACCGGCCCGCAAGGCGCCCACGGTGAAGGGCCCCGCGTAGTCGAGGGACAGCTTGGCGACGACCCAGGTGTAGCCCCAGATCAGGGTCAGCAGGACCAGCGCCGCCAGGGCACGGCCGCTCCGCGGATCGCGGCTCATCGCGCCGCCAGCCGGGGCAGGGTCGCGACGGCGTTGCGCGTCGTGGCGGCGACCACTTCCGCCACCGGCACACCGCGCAGTTCGGCGAGGGCGGCGCCGATGCGCGCCAGCTCGGCCGGCTCGTTGCGCGGCCGGTCGGCCGCGGCAGCCAACAGCCAAGCGGGCGGGATGTCCGGCGCATCGGTTTCGAGCACGATGCTGTCCAGAGGCAGCGCTGCCGCCAGGGCGCGCAGGCGCGTGGCCCGCGGCGAGGTCATGGCGCCGCCGAAGCCGAGGCGGAAGCCCAGGCGGATGAACTCCTCCGCCTGCTGGCGGCTGCCGTTGAAGGCATGGGCGATGCCGCCCGGCACGCGGATACGGCGCAGGTGCATGAGCACGGCATCCACCGCCCGCCGCACATGCAGCAGCACCGGCAACTCCAGGTCGCGGGCGATCTTCAGCTGCTCGGCGAAGTAGAAGGCCTGGCGCGCCTCGTCCCTGTCCCGCACGAAGCCGTCGAGACCGATCTCGCCGACGGCGACGGCACTGCCGGCGGCCAGGGTCTCCCGCAGGGCATCCAGGTCCTCTTCCCGGGCCCGGTCCACATACATCGGATGGATGCCGAAAGCCGGTACGCATCCCGGAAACTCGCGACAGACGGCGGCGACGGCGCCGAAGTTGGCCCGTTCGACGGCCGGCACGACGATGGCGGAAACCCCGGACGCAGCAGCCCGCGCCACCACCGCGTCGCGGTCGGCATCGAACTCGGCGGCGTCCAGGTGGCAGTGGGTGTCGATCAGCCCGGCGATCACTTCTTGACCGGCGCCGTCGGCAGGCCGACGCTCTTCCAGGACTGCATGCCGCCGCGGTACCACTTGAGCTTGTGGGCGGGATAGCCGAGGGCCAGCAGCTGTCGGATGTTGGTGGGCGACTGGCCGCACCAGATGCCGTTGCAGTAGAACACCAGGGTCTTGGCGTTCTCGAAGTTCCAGAGGATGCCGTTGCGCGCCGCGCCGAAGGAAAGTTGCAGCGTGTCGGCGATGGCCTCGGCGTCGGCATGGGCCGGATGCAGCCGCGTCCAGGGCATATGCACGGCGCCAGGGATGATGCCCGAGCGCTGCAGCCATTCCTCCTCGCGGGAATCGAGGAGCATCACGCTGTCGTCGCGACGGCTGATGCGCTTGAGGACCTCCAGCACTTCCAGTTCGCCGAGAGTCTCGACGCCCGGCGCGAGCTGCATCGGCTGCAGGCAGTATGGCGGACAGGGCCGCGAGGTCATCGCGTAGTCGGGGTCGATCTGGGCGAAATTGTCCGGGTCGCGCTGGATGCGGAACAGGCGGCCCTCGTGCACCACGTCCAGGTAGGGTTGGTCGGCGGTGATACCGACCGGCTTGTCGGCGGCGATGGCCGTCAGGGCAAGGGCCGCCAGGAGCGGTCCCAGAAGGCCGCGCGGGCTCATCTCAGCGGCTCCATGAGGCCGCGCGCCACCCGCGGCGCGCAAAATAGGTCATTCGTTGCAGGTTGGAGCGCGCCAAGGACAACGGGTATCCGACTCCCTCCATGTCCTCCGGGCCGAAAAAACACCGGCCCTCCTCCTTGACTTCCGGGAGTCGGATACCCGCCATCCTTGGCTGGAGACATCGGTGCAGCCCAGTTGCGAGCCTCCCACGGCGCAATCCGACCGGGAGGGTGGGGTGCTCTGCAAAGCGAAGTAAAGAAGGAGACGACGGCCGCAGGCCGTCGGCGGGTGACATGAGCGGCGCAGAGCACCCCGCCGTCCCGGTCGCGCTCCGAACACCGAGTTCCACCCTACGAAACCTCGTCGATCCAAGCCTGCTGGATCGCTTCGAGCACCTTCTCGCCGCAGTGCTTGGTGTCGTCGGTGAAGCCGGGCAGCGCCACGACCCAGTTCATCAGGTCCACGAAATTGATGCGCATCGGGTCCATGTCCGGATGGGCTTCGGACAACTCGATGGCGATGTCGTTGATGTCGGTCCACTTCACTTGTGCTTTCCTCCACCTTCCTTCGCCATGTTGATGGTGTATTTGGGAATCTCGACCACCAGCGGGACTTCCTTCACCGTCGCCTGGCAGGACAGGCGCGACGTCGGTTCGAGACCCCAGGCCTTGTCGAGGAGATCGTCCTCCTCCTCCTCGGCCGGGTCAAGGGAGCCGTAGCCCTCGCGGATCACCACGTGGCAGGTGGTGCAGGCGCAGGACTTCTCGCAGGCATGGTCGATGTCGATGTCGTTTTCCAGCAGGGCGTCGCAGATGGTGGTGCCGGGGGTGGCCTCGATGACCGCGCCTTCCGGACACAGCTCGACGTGGGGCAGGACGATGATTTGCGTCATTTCTCCAGTTCCTCGACCTTCTTGCCCGACAAGGCCTTCTGCACGCTGGCGTTCATGCGGCGGGCGGCGAATTCGGCCGTGCCCTTGTTGAGGGCCGCCATGGCGTCGTCGATGGCGCGGCGGTCGTCGCCGATCATGACGGCCTGGAGGCGCGCCACCAGCGTATCCACATGGGCGCGCTCCAGGGTGGACAGCAGGGCCGCGTCCTCGCGCAGGGCCGACTGCACGGCCTCCAGCAAACGCTGGGCCTCCACCTGGGCTTCCCGCAGGGCACGGCGGAAGGCGTCCTCGGTGGCATGGCTGAAGCTGTCCTTGAGCATGGCGGCGATCTCGTCGTCCGAGAGGCCGTAGGAGGGCTTCACCTCGATGCGGGCCTCGTGGCCGGTGGTCTGTTCCCGCGCCGTCACCGACAGCAGGCCGTCGGCGTCCACCTGGAAGGTGACGCGGATGCGCGCCGCGCCGGCCACCATGGGCGGTATGCCGCGCAGCTCGAAGCGGGCGAGGCTGCGGCAGTCCGACACCAGTTCGCGCTCGCCCTGGACGACCTGGATCGCCATGGCCGTCTGGCCGTCCTTGAAGGTGGTGAATTCCTGGGCGCGGGCAATGGGGATGGTCGAGTTGCGCGGGATGACCTTTTCGACGAGGCCGCCCATGGTCTCCATGCCGAGACTCAGCGGAATCACGTCCAGCAGCAACCAGTCGTCGCCGGCGGCCCGATTACCCGCCAGCAGGTTGGCCTGGGTGGCGGCGCCCAGGGCCACGACCTTGTCCGGGTCCAGGTTGTTCAGGGGCTCCTGGCCGAAAAAGGCGGCCACGGCCTGCTGCACCTGGGGCATGCGCGTGGCGCCGCCCACCATGACCACGCCCTTGACGTCCTCGGGCCGCAGGTTGGCGTCGCGCAAGGCCTTGCGCGTGGGCGCCAGGGTCTTCTGCACCAGGGTGCGCGTGATTTCAGTGAAGATTTCGGTGGTGATGGTGAGGTCCACGTACTCGCCGCTGCCGAGCCGCACGCTGATGGGCGCGACCGCATGGGTGGTCAGGTACTCCTTGGCCTCCCGCGCCCGCGTCAGCAGCAGGCGGCCGTCCTGGGGCGACACGGGCTTGAGCTTGGCTTGCTCGATGACCCAGCAGAAGATGCGGTGGTCGAAGTCGTCGCCGCCCAGGGCCGAGTCGCCGCCGGTGGACAACACCTGGAAGACGCCTTTGGAAAGCCGCAGGATGGAGATGTCGAAAGTGCCGCCGCCCAGGTCGTAGACCGCGTAGATGCCTTCGGCCCCGTTGTCGAGGCCGTAGGCGATGGCCGCCGCCGTGGGCTCGTTGAGCAGGCGCAGCACGTTGAAGCCGGCCAACCGCGCCGCGTCCTTGGTGGCCTGGCGCTGGGCATCGTCGAAATAGGCCGGCACGGTGATGACGGCGCCGGTGAGCTGGCCGCCGAGGGCGCCTTCCGCACGGACGCGCATGGCGCGCAGGATGTCGGCCGACACCTCCACCGGCGACTTGACGCCCTGGACGGTGCGCAGCCTGACCATGCCCTCGCCCTCGACGAATTCGTAGGGCAGGGATTCGATGTGGGCGATGTCCTTGAGGCCGCGCCCCATGAAGCGCTTGACCGAGACGATGGTGTTCTTCGGGTCGATGGACTGGCCGGCCTGGGCCTCGTAACCCACCTCGACCGTGCCGTCGCCTTCGTAGCGCACCACCGAAGGCAGCAGCGCGCGGCCGTGCTCGTCGTTGAGGACGACGGCCATGCCGCTCCTGACGGTGGCGACGAGGGAATTGGTGGTGCCGAGGTCGATGCCGACCGCCAGCCGGTGTTCGTGGGGGGCCGTGGTCTGGCCGGGTTCCGTGATTTGTAGCAGTGCCATTTTTCTTCTGGTCCGCTCCCTGGCGGGAGCCTAAGCTTCGACGGCTTCCAGCGCCTCGTCAATTTCGGTCAGCAGTTTTTCCTGGAACATGAGCTGGCGCACGATATCGGCGGCCCGCGTCCAGTCGTGGGCGCCGTCGATGGCCTGCGCTAGGGCTTCGTACTGGGCGCGGGTTTCCTTGCCGAGCCGCTGGTGCAACTCGCCCAGGGTGTCCGCATCGCCGCCCGCCCGGGCCTCGGCGACGGCCTCGCGCCATTCCATCTGTTCCATCAGGAACTCGGCGGGCATCGCCGTATTGGTCTCGATGCGCGGATCGTGGCCGGCCAGTTCCAGCAGGTAGCGTCCGCGCCGCAGGGGATTTTGCAGCGTCTGATAGGCCTCGTTCACCTGGGTCGCCCACTGCATGGCGATGCGCCGGTCGGCGTCGCCCATGTGGGCGTGCTTGTCCGGATGCACCCGGGCCTGGACGTCGCGGTAAAGCCGGTCCAGTTCTGCACGGTCCACCGCGAAGCTGCGCGGCAGGCCGAACAGGGCGAAGTGGTCCTGCTTGGCGAAGCTGAGATCGAAGCTGGTCATCGGCCCGTGCCGGGTTTCAGACGTTGAAGGACTCGCCGCAGCCGCACTGGTCCTTGACGTTGGGGTTGTTGAACTTGAAACCCTCGTTGAGGCCTTCGCGCGCGTAGTCCAGTTCGGTGCCGTCGATGTAGGGCAGGCTCTTCGGGTCCACCAGCACCTTGAGGCCGTGGCTCTCGAAGACCACGTCCTCGGGTTCGGCGGCATCGGCGAATTCGAGCTTGTAGGCCATGCCGGAGCAGCCCGAGGTCTTGACGCCGAGGCGGACGCCGATGCCCTTGCCCCGCTTGCTGAGAAAGTTGGAAACGTGCTGCGCGGCGCGCTCGGATAGCGTGACGGCCATGGCTTACTCCCCGTGCTTTTTCTTGTAGTCGGCGACGGCCGCCTTGATGGCGTCCTCGGCCAGGATGGAACAGTGGATCTTCACCGGCGGCAGGGCCAGTTCCTCGGCGATCTGGGTATTCTTGATCTCCAGGGCCTGTTCGACGGTCTTGCCCTTCACCCACTCGGTGACGAGGGAACTGGACGCGATGGCCGAACCGCAGCCGTAGGTCTTGAACTTGGCGTCCTCGATGACGCCTTCCTTGTTGACCTTGATCTGCAGCTTCATGACGTCGCCGCAGGCCGGCGCGCCGACCATACCGGTACCGACGTCGTCATCCTCCTTGGCGAAGGAACCGACATTGCGCGGATTCTCGTAGTGCTCGATGACTTTAGTGCTGTAAGACATGATTCACCTCTGACTAGTCGCCCCCGCCCCCTGGGCGGGAGACGGGGGGGGG
>JAOTRT010000020.1 GCA_030247725.1 Candidatus Nitricoxidireducens bremensis | reverse complement strand
ATGCCCATAGGCCGGAAACGGCCTGCGAGTTGCGCCCCGTGGGGCGAATTTCGCCGCCATTTCAAAGCCCTCGGCAGGAATCGCGCTCGTCGCCTTCATCTGTTGCTACTTGTTCAGGCCTTCCTTAGCGTTTCGCGACGATGGGAATGACGCGCTTGCGCTTCGGCAGGTAGGCGCCGGCGAGCTGGCGTCGCCGTTCCTGCTCGCGCCACAAAACCCGCAGGCCCAGCAGCACGGCCGCAACGAGGCCGTAGGCCAGGGGCAGGGCGATGTCCCGCTTCACCATCCAGGCGTAATGCAATACGCCGAGCACGGCGACCAGGTAGACGCTGCGGTGCAGGGCCTGCCAGCGGCGTCCGCCGAGGCGGCGCACCATGGCGTTGGTGGAGGTGGCGGCGAGCGGTACCAGTAGACAGAAGGCGACGAAGCCGGCGGTGATGAAGGGGCGCTTGACGATGTCGGCGGCGATCTCGCGCCAGTCGAAGAACTGATCCAGCCCCACGTAGCTGCCCACATGCAGGCAGGCGTAGAAGAAAGTGTAGAGCCCCAGCATGCGGCGCAGCCGGCCGAGCCAGGCCCAGCCGGTGTAGCGGCGCAGGGGCGTCACCGCGAGCGTGATCAGCAGGAAGCTCAATGTCCAGTCGCCGAGCGCGCGCGTGACGGCTTCGATGGGGTTGGCGCCGAGGGCGTCCTGCCAGGCGTCCCGGGCGAGAAGGGCCAGGGGCAGCAGGCAGGCGACGAAGACGGCGAGCTTGACGGCGGCGATCTGCCGCGGCGAGGCTTGGGCAAACATCAGAAGTGGGTCCGCAAATCCATGCCCGAGTATAGCTGGGCCACCTGGTCCGCGTAGCCGTTGAACATCAGCGTGTCGCGCTTGAAGAAGTCGCCGATGCGGCGCTCCCGCCGCTGGCTCCAGCGGGGATGAGAGACGGCCGGGTTCACGTTGGCGTAGAAGCCGTATTCGTCGGGGGCGGCCTTCATCCAGGAAGTCTCCGGCTGCTGCTCGACGAGCCGGATGCGGACGATGGCCTTGCCGCCCTTGAAACCGTATTTCCACGGCACGACGAGACGCAGGGGCGCGCCGTTCTGGTTCGGCAGGGTTTCGCCGTAGAGGCCGACGGCCAGCAGGGTCAGCGGGTGCAGGGCCTCGTCCATGCGCAGGCCTTCGAGATAGGGCCAGTCGAGCAGCTGACGCCGCACGTTGGGCATGATGGCGGGGTCGGCGTGGGAGATGAACTCGACATACTTCGCGCTGCCCAGGGGCTCCACCTGTTTCAGCAAGGCGGCGAGGGGGATGCCGAGCCAGGGCACCACCATGCTCCAGCCCTCGACGCAGCGGTGGCGGTAGATGCGGTCCTCCAGCGGCGCGAGCTTGAGGATGTCCTCGATGGCGAACACCTTCGGTCTGGCAGCCAGGCCTTCGACGCTGACCGACCAGGGGCGCGTGCGCATGGCCTGGGCGCGTTCCACGTGATCGCTCTTGTTGGAGGCGAATTCCAGATAGTTGCCGTAACCGGCGATGTCCTTGAACGGCGTCGGTGTCTCCAGGACGGAGTAGGGGCTTTTGGCGGCCGTTTCCAGGCGTTCGCCAGCGAATGCCGAGGGCAGCAGGGTGCCCAGCGAGGCGGCAGCCCCCAGGCGCAGGAAGCGGCGCCGCTGCTCGAAGATTTCCTTCGGGGTGATTTCGGAAAGCGGCGGCGCGATGGATTTCCAGGTTGGCATGGGGATGTTCCGGCGGGTGTGGTGGTCCCAGGATTCGATTGCGGGAGGCGGGCGTTTGTTCCCGGCGCAACGGGGTCGGCGATCCACTTGGACGCAGGAATCCGCATGGAGTAGAGTAGCGCCCTTGGCAGAGAAGCCTTGCCAGGACTAAAACGGTGGAAGATTCGCCGTCATTCTGATGGCAAATTCAGCGGGTATGCACTGATTCCATGGACCAAAGGGCAGGCGGCAGATTCTTCTTTCACGACGACGCATTGTCCCGTCTCAACGAGGACGCCCCGCTGTCGGACAAGCTCTCGGCCGTCCATGGTTTCGTCAGGCGCCATATGCCCTTCGTCGCCCGCATTGCCGTGGCCCTCTACGACCCCGCAACGGATACGGTGAAGACCTACGCCCATTCCAGCGACGGCGAGAATCCGCTGCCTTTCTACGAAGCCCGCCTGGGCACCAGCAATTCCCTGCGGGAGATCATCGACCGCGGCCAGCCGCGGGTGGTGAACGATACCGACCTCTATGGCGGCGAGACCCCCCACGCCAGCCGCATCCGCGCCGGCGGCTTCGGTTCGAGCTACACCTTGCCGATCTTCCGCAACGGCGAGTTCATCGGTTTCCTGTTCTTCAATGCGGCGGAGAAGGATGCCTTCGATCCGGCCTCCCTGCATTTCTTCGACCTGCTGGGCCACCTGCTGGCGCTGCTGGTGATCGACGGGCTGGCGACGCCGAAGGCGTTGCTGGCGACCGTGCGGACGGCGACCGGGCTCGCCCAGCACCGGGACTTCGAGACCGGCGCCCACCTGGACCGCATGGCCCACTACGCACGCATCATTGCCCGCGAGATTGCGCCGAAGTACGGCCTGACCGACGTGGATGTGGAGCACATCTTCCTCTTTGCGCCGCTGCACGACATCGGCAAGATCGCTATCCCCGACGAGATTCTCCTGAAGAAGGGCAAGCTGGACGCGGGCGAGTTCGAGGTGATGAAGACCCACACCCTCAAGGGCCACGAGATCGTCGAGCAGATGCTGGCGAACTTCAGCCTGGACGACAGCAGCCATTCCAGCGTCCTGCGCAATATCGCCCTCTACCACCACGAGGCGATGGACGGCATGGGCTACCCTTACGGCCGCAAGGGCGAGGAGATTCCCATCGAGGCGCGCATCGCCGGCGTGGCCGACGTCTTCGACGCGCTCACCAGCAAGCGGCCCTACAAGCGGGCCTGGAGCGTGGACGAGGCCTACCAGTTCCTCATCGAGAACGCCGACACGCGCTTCGACCGGGACTGCGTCGCGGCCTTGGTCAAGCACCGCGCCGACGTGGAGCGCATCCAGTCGAAGTTTGCCGAAGACGACGTCGGCTGATGTCCGTCGGGACGCGGACGTAAAAAAGGGCGGCCAAGCCGCCCTTTCTCGTTCCGGCCGAAACGCGGATCAGCGCAGGCCGGCGATGTAGTCGGCGACCGCCTTGATCTCGGCGTCGGTCATCTTGAGGGCGACCATGCGCATCATCTTGTTGGGGTCGTTGGCGCGGGCGCCATCGCGGAAGGCCTTCAACTGCTTCTCGGTGTAGTCGGCGAACTGGCCGGCGATACGCGGGAACTGGGCAGGCATGCCGGCACCGGCGGGACCGTGGCAGGCGGCGCAGGCGGGCAGGCCCTTGGCGGCGTCGCCGGCGCGGTAGAGCTTCTGGCCGGCTTCGATGGTTTCGCGGGACTTGGCCTGCTCGCCGTTCAGCTTCTGGGTGGCGAAGTAGGCCGCCAGATCGCGCATCTGTTCTTCGTCGAAGGCGGCGATCATGCCGTTCATGACCGGATCGACGCGGTTGGGCTGGCCGCCGTCGGCAGCCTTGAAGTCCTTCATCTGCTTGAAGAGGTACTCGGGATGCTGGGCTGCGAGCTTGGGGTTCGCAGGCCCCGTGCTGTTGCCGTCGGCACCGTGGCAGGCGGCACAGACCGTGGAGCCGATGGCCTGACCCTTCGCCGCGTCGCCCTTTGACGCCGCTTTCGCATGGTCGGCAGCATGAGCCGCGGGGACGGCAATGAGGGCGCCCGCCATCAGCAGGGGCAGGAGCGAAAGACGCTTCATCGTTGAGACTCCTCGGCAATGCGGATTCATAAACATGTTATTCTACATCAGCTAATACTGATTCTGCTTCCCTCTTCCCCCCGCTCTAAGGCTTTCCGCCGATCATGGCCCTGTTCCGCCACGCCGAGTTCGAGATATCCGTGGCCAGCCCGGATCAGTTGCCGCCGACTCTTGCCCCCGAGGTCGCCTTCGCCGGCCGGTCGAACGCCGGCAAGTCGTCGGCACTCAATACCTTGGCCGACCATACGCGGCTCGCCTTCGTCTCCAAGACGCCGGGACGCACCCAGCTCATCAACGTCTTCCGTCTGCGAAATGGTGCGGCTCTCGTGGACTTGCCGGGTTACGGTTACGCCGACGTGCCCGAGAGCGTGCGGCGACAATGGAAGGGCCTGCTGGAACGCTACCTGACCCAGCGGGAGAATCTTGTCGGCCTGGTGCTCATCATGGACGCCCGCCGCCCCTTCACCGACCTGGACCGCCAGATGGTGGGCTGGTTCGCCGCCACCGGCAAGCCGATCCACTGTCTCTTGACCAAGGCCGACAAGCTGACTCGGACGGAACAGGCGAAAGCCCTCAAGGCGGCACGGGACGAAGCGAAGAAAATGCTCGGCGCCATCACCCTGCAGCTCTTCTCCAGCCTCAAAAAGACCGGAATGGACGAGGCCGAGGCCGTCATCGGTCCCTGGCTGTCGCCCGCGGACGAAGAGTCCGAGGAGCAGGCGGAGTCCGCCTGACGGATCACCGTCTCCGTGTGAGGGGCGGGACCGGGGGCAGGTGGGAACTGGGCCAGTCTTTCTTTTTGGCGATGCCAAAAAGAAAGACCCCCGGCTAAAGGGGAGAAGCCGGGGGTCAAGAGCCTTAATGGGGATTAAGGCACCCGCTCAGGGAGGTGAAGCGGGAGACGGCTCAGCACCATCTGTAGCGTATGATAGGTATCCGAGCAAAAAGTTCAAGTGTTTTTCTGTGAGCTAAGACCATGATTCCAAAAGGCGTATTCCCCTCCACGCGCATGCGCCGCATGCGCCGCGACGACTTCTCCCGCCGCCTGATGCGCGAGAGTGCGCTGACGCCGGACGACTTCATCTACCCGGTTTTCGTGCTGGAAGGCAGCGGCCGTACCGAGCCGGTCGGGTCCATGCCGGGGGTGGAGCGCGTGACGCTGGACCGGCTGCTGCCGGTGGCGGAGCGGGCGCTCACCCTGGGGGTGCCGGCCTTGGCCCTGTTCCCGGTGATCGGTGCGGCCAGGAAGAGCGAGACGGCGGAAGAGGCCTGGAATCCGGACGGACTCGTGCCCCAGGTGGTGGCGAAGCTCAAGCAGGAGTTTCCCGAACTGGGCATCATCACCGACGTGGCCCTGGACCCCTACACCAGCCATGGCCAGGACGGCCTCATCGACGACACGGGCTACGTGCTCAACGACGAAACCCTGGCGGCTTTGACCAAGCAGGCCCTCTGTCATGCCCGCGCCGGTGCCGACGTGGTGGCGCCCTCGGACATGATGGACGGCCGCATCGGCTGCATCCGCCAGGCCCTCGATGGGGAGAAGCTCATCTACACGCGCATCCTGGCCTATTCGGCCAAGTACGCATCCGCCTTCTACGGGCCCTTCCGCGACGCCGTTGGTTCGGCGGCCAACCTGGGCAAGGGCAACAAATACACCTACCAGATGGACCCGGCCAACTCCGACGAGGCCCTGCGGGAAGTGGCCCTCGATCTCGACGAGGGGGCCGACATGGTGATGGTGAAGCCGGGCATGCCCTATCTGGACATCGTGCGCCGCGTGAAGGACGAGTTCGGCGTGCCGACCTACGCCTACCAGGTGAGCGGCGAATACGCCATGCTCAAGGCCGCCGCCGCCAACGGCTGGCTGTCCCACGACGCCGTGATGATGGAGGCGCTGCTGTCCTTCAAGCGGGCCGGCGCCGACGGCATCCTGACCTATTTCGCCCTGGAAGCGGCGGAACTCCTGAGGGGCAAGTAGTCCTGCTGCCGGGTAGCCCGTCGGCGATACCCACCCGGTCGTTCCTTTCCTACGGAAGCGTGCCGGGCGACGGGCAGAGAACCTGCCACTGGGCCGGCCAGGCGGCGAGCGGGTCGTCCTTGAAGCCGCTCTTGACGAAACGCAGCCAGCGACCCGCCACGTAGCAGACCAGGGCATCGGCATGGGCGGCGAAATCCCGGTCGCCGGGCAGGGCGCCCTGGGTGGCGGCGATCTTCAGGCACTGCTTGAGGGTGGCTTCGATGCGATCCAGCAGCTGGTTGATGCGGGCCTGCAGGCGCGGCTTTTCGTGCACCAGCGCATCGCCGATGAGGACGCGGGTGAGGCCCCGGTTGCGCTGGGCGAAGCGCAGCAGGCTGGCGACGATGAGCTCCGCCTGTTTCAGGCCCGACTGCTCGCCGTCGGCGATCTGGTTGATCACCGAGAACAGGCTGGTTTCGATGAACTCGATGATGCCTTCGTACATCTGCGCCTTGCTGGCGAAGTGGCGGTAGAGGGCGGCTTCCGAGACGTCCAGCTTCGCTGCCAGGGCGGCGGTCGTCACCTTTTCCCCGTCGGGGTTCTCCAGCATTTCAGCGATGGTCTGGAGGATCTGCAGCTTGCGTTCGCCGGGCTTCATGGCCATATGCGGGGTCTTTCAGAGTTTACCGAGGTGACGGGGAAGTTCGAGGACGGATTGTAGCCGCAGGTCCACCCAGGCCGGCACCCGCGGGCTGCGCGATATCAGCACGGTGCGTATGCCCAGGCGTTTGGCGGTACGCAGGTTGGCTGCGCTGTCCTCGACCATGATGCAGTCGGCGGGATTCAGGCGCTCCGCCTGCAGCAGGCGCCGGAAACCGGCGGGCTGGGGCTTGGGCTGGAAGCGCAGGCGCTCCACCGGCCAGACGGAATCGAAATGCCGGCGGATGCCGGCGATCTCCAGCACCGCCGCGGTGTAGCGGGCGGGCGCATTCGAGAAGACGATCTTCCGGCCGGGTAGTTTCTTCAGCATGGCGCGCACCGCATGGTCGAAGACGACCATGCGGCCGAGATCGGGGAACTGGTGGGTTTCCCGGAGGAAGTGGCGCGGATCGGTGCCGTGGTGGCGCACCAGGCCGAGCAGGGTGGCGCCGTAGCGCTCCCAGTAGCCCTGGCGGATGCGCGTCGCCTCCCGCTCATCGACGCCCAGATGCCGTTCGATGTACTCGCGCATCGAGCGGTTGATGTGGGGAAAGATGTGGGGGTTGGCGTCGTGGAGGGTGTTGTCGAGGTCGAAGAGCCAGACGCGCCGCGCCATTACTTCGATTTGATCAACGTGCCGACGCCTTCGTCGGTGAGGATTTCCAGCAGCAGGGCGTGTTCGACGCGGCCGTCGATGATGTGCACCGTCTTGACGCCGCTGCGCGCCGCGTCCAGGGCCGAACCGATCTTGGGCAGCATGCCGCCCGACAGGGTGCCGTCGGTCACCATGTCGTCGATCTGCTTGGGCGTGATGCCCGTGAGCAGCTTGCCTTCCTTGTCCAGCACGCCCGGCGTGTTGGTGAGCAACACCAGCTTCTCGGCCTTGAGGACTTCGGCGATCTTGCCGGCGACGACGTCGGCATTGATGTTGTAGGTCTCGCCCTCGGCGCCGACGCCGATGGGGGCGATCACCGGGATGAAGGCGCCGGTGTCCAGCAGGGCGATCAGCGAAGGATCGATGGAGACGATGTCGCCGACCTGGCCGATGTCGATCAGATCCTCCGGATTGTCCTTGTGGGCCATTAGCAGCTTCTTGGCGCGGATGAAGTTGCCGTCCTTGCCCGTCAGGCCGACGGCCTTGCCGCCGGCCTGGTTGATGAGGTTCACCACGTCCTTGTTCACCTGGCCGCCGAGCACCATCTCGACGAGTTCCATGGTCTCGGCATCGGTGACGCGCATGCCCTGGATGAACTCGCCCTTCTTGCCGACGCGGGCGAGCAGGTTCTCGATCTGGGGGCCGCCGCCATGCACCACCACCACGTTGAGGCCCACCAGCTTCAGCAGCACCACGTCGCGGGCGAAGCACTGTTTGAGGTGCTCGTCGGTCATGGCATTGCCGCCGTATTTGACGACGATGGTCTTGCCGTGGAAGCGCTTGATGTAAGGCAGGGCCTCGCCGAGGATCTTCGCCTTGACGGCCGGGGAGAGGATGTCGGTCATGATGGGTGGGGGATGGTGGGCCGGAAAGCGCGCATTCTAAAGCGAAACGGGGCGCGGAACCCTGCGGCTCCGCGCCCCGGACGATGCCGGTCGATTCGGCGTTTACTCGATGGTCAGGCGCTTGGCCTGGGTGGCCGCCTTCTTGGGCAGGGTCAGCTCCAGCACGCCGTCGGTGAACTTGGCGCTGGCCTGGCCGTCGTCGATATCCTGGCCGAGTTGGAAGCTGCGGGAAACCTTGCCGAAATAGCGTTCGGTGCGCAGCACGCGTTCGCCTTCCTTGACTTCCTTTTCCTGCTTGCGTTCAGCGGTGATTGATACCACCGGGCCGTCGATATTGACGTGGATGTCCTCCTTCTTGATGCCGGGCATTTCGGCATGGACGACGAAGGCCTTCTCCTGCTCCTTGACGTCGATCTTGATGGCCGGCGCCTCGGCGGCGGAACCGAATTCGACGGGACGGACGAAGAAACCCCGGAAGAAGTCGTCGAGGGGATCGTAGCGGGTCACATTGCTCATTGAATCCTCCATGCGGTTGTCTGATCGGGTGAGGCGGAATTTCTTGCTCCCTACATAGGTATCGGGCGGGAAAATTTCAAGGTGTCCCGGCGGGTGGCCTATCATCGTCTCCCGTCGGGGGAGGAAATGGACGCCGGAGAACTGCAATCGCTGCTGGCTGGAATGCGACCGCAACTGCTGCGCTTTGCGCGCTTGCAGCTGCGTGTCGATGCGGCGGCCGAGGACGCCGTGCAGGCGGCCCTGCTGGCGGCGTTGGAGGGGGCCGCCGGCTTTGCCGGGGCGGCCTCGGCCCGTACCTGGGTGTTCTCCATCCTCAAGAACAAGATCATCGACGAGATGCGGCGGCGCCGCCGCGAGCCCGAGGTGCCGGCCGAGGAATCCGGTGAGGCTGTCGAGGAGCTGTTGTTCCGCGCGGACGGCCACTGGGCGGTGCCGCCGTCGGCCTGGGCGGACCCGGAGGCCTCCCTGGAGCAGCGCCAGTTCTGGGCCGTTTTCGAAGCCTGTCTGGATCGCCTGGCGCCGAAGCCGGGGCGGGTTTTCATGATGCGGGAGTTTCTCGGACTGGAGACCGAGGAAATTTGTAAGGAACTGGGGATCAGTACGTCCAATTGCTGGGTATTGCTGCATCGCGCCCGTCTGGGTTTGCGCGAATGCCTGTCGCTGGGTTGGTTCGAAGGAGGCCGATGATGTTGAACTGCAGGCAAGCCGCCGAACTGATGTCCCAGCGCCAGGACCGTCGCCTGACCCGATGGGAGCGGTTCGGACTGCGCCTGCACCTGTGGGTCTGTCATGGGTGCCGCCAGTTCGAACAGCAGCTGGCCTTCCTGCGCGCCGCTTGCGGCGCCTGGATGCGACACAAGGAGTGAACTTCCCAACCCGCAAGGAGAGACACCATGAAAACCAACAAGCCATCCGCCCTGAACCTCGCCGGCGCCGCTATCGTGGCCGCTGCCGCCCTTACGCCGGCCGCCCAGGCCGCCGACAATCCCTTCGCCGTGCAGAAGCTCGCTGCCGGCTACCAGCTGGCCCAGGCCGACACCAAGGCGAAGGACGGTTCCTGCGGCGGCAAGAAGGTCGAAGCAAAATGCGGCGCCGACAAAAAGGCGGAGGCCAAGTGCGGTGCCGACAAGAAGACGGACGGCAAGTGCGGCGCCGACAAGAAGGCCCCGGAGAAGAAGAAGGACGGCAAGTGCGGCGAAGCCAAGTGCGGCGCCGCCAAGAAGTAGGGTCATCGTCATGACCGCCGCCGGTCTTGCCGGCGCCGGGCTCGGCTTCAGGCGGGAGCTCATCCCCGACCTGACGGCCGGCGTACCGGACGTCGTGGACTTCTTCGAGCTGGCCCCCGAGAACTGGGTGGACATGGGCGGGCGTTCGGCAAAGGATTTGCGCCGTTTCACCGAGCGCTTCCCCTTCGTCTGCCATGGCTTGTCCCTGTCCCTCGGCGGCCCGGCGCCGCTGGACGAGGCGCTGCTACGCCGTATCAAGGCATTCATGGCAGTCCATGGCATGTCGCTCTATACCGAGCATCTGTCCTGGTGCGCCGACGACGGACACCTCTACGACCTGCTGCCGATTCCCTTCACCGCGGATGCCGTGCGCCACGTGGCGGACCGTATCGGGCGGGCCCAGGACATCCTGGGACGACGCATCGGTCTGGAGAACGCCACCTACTATGTGGCGCCGCCCGGTGCCGAGATGAGCGAGGCCGAGTTCATCCGCGCCGTCGTGGCGGAAGCCGACTGCCTGCTGCATCTGGACGTCAATAACATCTACGTCAACGGCCGCAACTTCGGTTTCGATGCGGGGGAGTTCCTGCGCGGACTCCCCCTGGAACGGGTCTGCTACATCCATGTTGCCGGCCATTACGTGGAACCGGACGGTCTCCTCATCGATACCCACGGCGCGGAGGTGATCGATCCGGTATGGGCCTTGCTGGAAGAGGCCTATCGTCTTTGCGGGCCGGTGCCCACCTGCCTGGAGCGGGACTTCAACATTCCACGGCTCGACCGGCTGGCGGCAGAGGTGGCGCAGATCGCCGGCATCCAGCGCCGGGCGGCTGCGGGCATCAGGAGGGCGGCCTGATGAACGAGCCCCTGCTTCCCTTCCAGCGCTTCCAGTTCGAGTTCGGTCGCCGCTTGCGGGACCCCCGGGGCAGTCCCCGACCCGATGGCGTGCCGGCCCGCCGGATGGCCGTGTACGAGGAACTGCTGTTCAACAATGTGACCGGATTCCTCGACAGCTGTTTTCCCGTGGCCAGCGCCACTCTCGGCGAGCGGCGCTGGCGCCGGCTCGCCCGCACCTTCTTCCGCGACTGGCGATGCCGTACCCCCTACTTCCGCGAGATTCCACGGGAATTCCTGGACTGGCTGGCCGTTGCCGAATCGCCGATCCTGCCGCCCTGGTTCCGGGAACTGCTCCATTACGAATGGGCCGAGCTGGCCGTCGATGTCATGGTCGCCGAGCGTCCCGCCGCCGATCCGGCCGGCGACCTGATCGACGGACAACCCGTCCTGGCGCCGGCCCTGATGAATCTCGCCTATGCCTGGCCGGTGCATCGCATCGGTCCCGCGTACCTGCCCCGCAAGCCCCGGGCGGCCCATCTGCTGGTGTTCCGCGATGGGGCGGACGAAGTGCGCTTCGTCGAGATCAGTCCTTCGACGGCCCTGCTGGTGGAGCGGCTGCGGGCGGGAGACAGCGGTCGCGCGGCCTGCCTGGCGGTGGCTGCCGACATCGGCCATGGACGGCCCGAGGCCCTGTTGGTGGCTGGGGCGGCCACCCTGGTCCAGCTACGGGAAGCCGGTGCCATTCTGGGGGCGGCGCCATGAGGAGCGTCCTGACGAAGTCGCTGGCCCTGCTGGATGCGGCCGGGCACTGGCTTGCGCCCCTGGGCCTGCGGCTCCTGCTGGGATGGGAATTTCTTGAGTCGGGTTTGGTGAAGTACGACGGCGAAAACTGGTTCGACGATGTCCGGAGCCGTTTCTTCTTCCCCTTCGACGTCCTGCCGACGGCATGGTCGTGGCAGATGGCCACCTGGTTCGAGATCGTCGGCGGTATCGCCCTCGTGCTGGGGATAGGCACCCGCTTCTTCGCCGCGTCGCTGGCGGTTTTGACCGTCGTTGCCATCGGCGCCGTCCATTGGCCGGAAATGTGGACGGGCTTCGGCGATCTGCTCAAGGGTTACGCCCTTACCGACGGAGGCTACGGCAACTTCAAGCTTCCGGTAATCTTCCTTGCCATGCTGCTGCCCCTCATCCTTTCCGGGCCGGGGCGGCTTTCGCTGGATGCCTGGATGCGCCGGCGCGTGACACGGACGGAAAACGAATGAATCGGACGGAAAGCCCCGGGGCCAATCTCTGCCCCCGCTGCGGCAAGGCCTTCACCTGCGGCATGCAGGCCGGGGCGGAACGCTGCTGGTGTGCCGACCTGCCCCCCTTGGGACCGCCCGACCCGGCGCAGAAGGGCTGCTACTGCCCGGACTGCCTGAAGGTACTCATCGCCGAGCGGCAAGCCCGAGCATGAGAATGGTGTCCCGGTTGCTCCAGGAGAAACAGGCGGCGGCGGCCTCGCGCCAGGGCAGCCAGCGGTAGCCGAGGTGTTCGCCGGCGGCGACGGCAATCGGCGTTCCGGGCGGCACACGGAGACTGAAGACGTGCTCGGTGTTGTGGGTCACCCCGGGGGCGTAGCGGTGCCGCCATTCGGCAAAGATTTCATAGCGGTTGGTCAGCCGCCAGTCGGTAAGGTCGGCTGCGTGGGCAACGATGCCGGTCTCTTCCGCCACCTCGCGCAGGGCCGTCTCCGCCAGGGGTTCGCCGTTTTCGCGGCTGCCGGTGACGGATTGCCAGAAACCCGGATGGGAGGCGCGTTCCAGCAGCAACACGTCGAGGGCCGGCGTGTGGATGACGACCAGGGCGGATTCCGGGACCTTGAAGCTCAATCCGCGTCCGGTAGCCAGTTGATGCCGTCGGCCTGCATGTCGACGAAGCACCAGAAGGGAATGCCCTGCTCGCGCCACTCGGCGGCGGCCTGTTCGAAGACTTCCAGGGTGGCGACGAAGTCACCCTCGGCGCGGCCGTGGATGCCGTCGCAGCGTTCGAGCAGGATCAGGTAGCCGTCGGCCGGCTGCCAGGCGAAGTCGTTGAGGCAGTCGGCCAGGGCGTCCAGGTTGTGGCCATACCAGTCGGGGAACTCCATGGCCTTGCCGAGGGCGGCCAGCAATTCACCCTTGTCGCGGACGCCGCCGAGATCGATGCGGAATATCGCGCAACCGATGGCCTCGGCTGCTTCCAGCAGGGGCTGCGGGTCGATATGCGGCATGTGGTAGACGCCGCTGCGGGAGATGTCGCCGAGGACGACGCGGAAGTGCTCGCTCTTGCTCATTCGCGGATGCGCCGGAAGCTGCGGTAATGGTCGTCAGTGTAATAGCGTTCGCCGCCCTCGCCGGCAACGATGCGGCGGGCGCCACGGCCCTTGGTCCCCGGCGTCGGCACCGTGTACTCGCGGTAATAGCCGCGGTTGCGCAAGGGCAGCCGCTTCTCGTAGTTGCCGAAGACGATGCCGTCGCGCGAATAGGGGAAGGGGCCGCCTGCGGCGATGAGGGCCAGGGTTTCGCGGGCCTGGGGCGGCAGGTCGGCCGCCGCGACGACATTGCCTTCGGCTGCGGCCTGGCCGAGCAGGCCGGCAACCAGCAGCAGTGCGACGAACAGCTGTCGCACGACCGCCAGCATGCCGGCACGGAAGTCCATCAGCCCTTGCCGACTTCGACCTGGGTTTCCACCTTCTGGCGCAGGCGGATGTGCAGTTCCCGCAGCTGCTTTTCGTCCACGCCCGAGGGGGCGTCGGTCAGCAGGCATTGGGCGCGCTGGGTCTTGGGGAAGGCGATGACGTCGCGGATGGATTCGGCGCCCGTCATCATGGTGACGATGCGGTCGAGGCCGAAGGCCAGGCCGCCATGGGGCGGCGCGCCGTAACGCAGGGCGTCGAGCAGGAAGCCGAACTTGATGCGCTGTTCCTCTTCGCCGATACCGAGGGCTTCGAAGACCTTGGCCTGGACGTCCGCCTTGTGGATACGCACGGAGCCGCCGCCGATCTCCCAGCCGTTGAGGGCCAGATCGTAGGCCTTGGCCAGGCACTTGCCCGGATCGGTCTTGAGGTATTCCTCATGGCCGTCCTTCGGGCTGGTGAAGGGATGGTGGCAGGCGTTCCAGCGGTGCTCTTCCTCGTCGAACTCGAACATCGGGAAATCGACGACCCAGACCGGGGCCCAGGCGCGGCCGTCCACGTAGTTCTTCTCGTGGCCGAGCTTGGTGCGCAGGGCGCCGAGGGCGTCGTTGACCACCTTGGTCTTGTCGGCGCCGAAGAAGATCAGGTCGCCGGACTGGGCGCCGGTGCGTTCCATGATGGTCTTCAGGGCCTGCTCGTGGAGGTTCTTGACGATGGGCGACTGGAGGCCTTCCTCGTTGAGCTTGGACGCGTCATTGACCTTGATGTAGGCGAGGCCCTTGGCGCCGTAGATCTTGACGAACTCCGTGTAGCCGTCGATCTCGCCGCGGGTGAGGCTGGCGCCGCCGGGCACGCGCAGGGCGGCGACGCGACCGCCGGACGTGGCCGGACCGGAGAAGACCTTGAAGGCCACGTCGGCGACGGCGTCGGTGACTTCGGTGAGTTCCAGCGTCACGCGCAGGTCGGGCTTGTCGGAGCCGTAGCGGCGCATGGCTTCCGCGTAACTCATGCGCGGGAAGGGGTTCGGCAGCTCGACGGCCAGCGCCTCCTTGAACACCGTACGGATCATCTCCTCCATCAGGGCCGTGATCTGGTCCTCGGTCAGGAAGGAGGTCTCGATATCGACCTGGGTGAACTCAGGCTGGCGGTCGGCGCGCAGGTCCTCGTCGCGGAAGCACTTGGTGAGCTGGTAGTAGCGGTCGAAGCCGGCCACCATCAGCAGCTGTTTGAAGAGCTGGGGCGACTGGGGCAGGGCGAAGAACTGGCCCGGATGGACGCGCGACGGCACCAGGTAGTCGCGGGCGCCTTCGGGGGTACTCTTGGTCAGCATCGGCGTTTCGATGTCGATGAAGCCGTTGGCGTCGAGGAAACGGCGGAAGGACATCGCCGTCTTGTAGCGCAGCATCATGTTCTTCTGCATCTGCGGGCGGCGCAGGTCGATGACGCGGTGGGTCAGGCGCACGTTCTCCGACAAGTTCTCGTCGTCGAGCTGGAAGGGGGGCGTGACGGCCGCGTTGAGGATCTCCAGGTCGTGGCAGAGGATCTCGATTTCGCCGGAGGGCAGGTTGGGGTTCTCGGTGCCGGCCGGGCGACGACGCACCTTGCCGGTGATCTTCAGCACGAACTCGTTGCGGACGGATTCGGCCTTGGCGAACATCTCGGGGCGGTCCGGGTCGCAGACCACCTGGGCCAGGCCTTCCCGGTCGCGCAGGTCGACGAAGATGACGCCGCCGTGGTCGCGGCGGCGGTGGTTCCAGCCGCAAAGGGTGACGATCTGGTCGACGTGGCTGGCGTTGAGGTGGCCGCAATAATGGGTACGCATGGTGGAACTTCCGGGCTGTTGTGCCGCGCGGGCGGCGGGATTATTCGTTCTGGGCGGCGCCGAGCAGGTTGGGATTGCGCAGGGCCGGGGCGACGACGCCCATGGAGACGATGTACTTGAGGGCATCGTCCACCGTGATGTCGAGTTCGACGGTATCGCACTTGCGGACGAAGAAGAAGAAGCCGTTCACCGGGCTGGGGGCCGTCGGGATGAAGACGCTGACCAATTCGTCGTCGCTGTGCTGGGCGATCTCCCGGGGCGGCGCGCCGGTCTGGAAGGCCACCGACCAGGCCTCGGGGTGCGGATAGCGCACCAGCAGGACCTTGCGGAAGGCCTCGCCGGAGCCGGAGAAGAGGGTATCGCTAACCTGCTTGACGCTGTAGTAGATGGACTTGACGACCGGGATGCGCGCCAGCAGCGCCTCCCAGAAGCGGACGAGCCGCTGGCCGACGATGTTCGCCGTCACCAGTCCGGTGAGGAAGACCACCGCCAGCGTCAGCAGGGCGCCCACCCCCGGGATGTAGATGCCCAGCAGATGTTCCGGGTGGATCGTTTGCGGCAACAGCAGCAGGGACTGGTCCATGGTACGGACGATCAGGGACAGCACCCAGGCGGTGATCGCCAGGGGGACCCAGATCAGCAGGCCGGTGATGAAGTAGCGCTTGATGGATTTCAAGTGGCGAGGGCGTCAGTTGCAGGCGCAGGAGCCCGTACCGCCCTGGCAAGGGGGCGGGTTGTCGCTCTTCTTGGGTGCGGAATCCCCGCCCTTGAAGTCGGTTGCGTACCAGCCGCTGCCCTTGAGCTGAAAGCCGGGGGCGGTCAATTGCTTGCCGAAGCTCTCGGCTTTGCACTCGGGACAAACGGTCAGGGGCGCGTCGCTCATCTTCTGCAGGACGTCCTGCTCGAAACCGCAACTGCCACAGCGATAGGCGTAGATCGGCATGATCTCCTCCACGAAAACAGGGAATTATAGCGTAAGCGCTTCTGGCAAAAGGACTTGCAAACCAGAAGTCCGCTTGGATATGCGGGCGGGGCAGCCGCTTTTCAACCTCCGCCTTCAGTAGAGATGCAGGTAGGTCCGGTTGATCTCCGGCCCCCAGAACAGGGCGATGACGCCGGCGGCGGCCAGATAGGGGCCGAAGGGGATGGGCACGTTGCGGCCGTGCCGCGCCAGGACGATGAGGGCAATGCCGACGACGGCGCCGACCAGGGAGGAAAGCAGGATGGTGGCCGGCAGCATCTGCCAGCCGAGCCAGGCGCCGACGGCGGCCAGCAGCTTGAAGTCGCCGTAGCCCATGCCTTCCTTGCCGGTGGCCAGCTTGAAGGCCCAGTAGATCGACCACAGGCTCAGATAGCCGGCGGCGGCGCCGAACACGGCGCTACGCAGATCGGTGAATGCGCCGAAGGTATTGAACAGCAGGCCGGCCCACAGCAGCGGCAGGGTGATGTCGTCGGGCAGCAGCTGGGTGTCGAAATCGATGAAGGTCAGGGCCACCATGGCGGCGATGAACAGCAGGGCTCCCGCCGCGGCCGGAGTACCGCCGAGTTTCCAGGCGGCGAAGCCGAACAGGAGTCCCGTCAGGGCTTCCACCATGGGATAGCGCAGGCTGATGGTGGCGCCGCAGCCCCTGCATTTTCCGCCGAGAACCAGATAGCTCAGTATGGGGATGTTCTCCAGGGCGGAGATCTGGTGCCCGCACTGGGGGCAGCGGGAGCGGGGGGTGGCCAGTCCCAGCCTGCCCTGGGCGGGCTGGGTTTCGCCGCGCAGTTCGGCGCACTGGGCCTGCCAGTCCTGTTCCATGATCTTCGGCAGCCTGTGGATGACGACATTCAGAAAGCTGCCGACCAGCAGGCCCAGGACGAGACAGACCGCCACGACGTTGGATTGCTGGGAGAGGAACTCCGTCATCGACATAGATCGTAATGAACTACCGAGCGCAGGATCTATCCCGCGACCGCACCCAGCTTGAAGATGGGCAGATACATGGCGACGACGATGCCGCCGATGAGGCCACCCAGGATCACCATGATCAAGGGCTCCATCAGACTGGAAAGGGACTCCACTGCATCATCGACTTCCTGCTCGAAGAAATCGGCGACCTTGCTGAGCATGCCGTCCAGGGCGCCGGACTCCTCACCGATGGAAACCATCTGGATAACCATGCTGGGGAATACATTGGCGTTTTGCATGGAGACCGTCAGACTGTTGCCGGTGCTGACTTCTGCCCTGATCTGGTCGGTTGCAGTCTTGTAGACATAGTTCCCTGCGGCGCCCGCGACTGACTCCAGGGCTTCCACCAGGGGAACCCCGGCGGCAAACATGGTGGCAAGCGTTCTCGTCCAACGTGCCACTGCGGCCTTCCTTATGAGGTCGCCGAACACGGGTAGCTTGAGAACGAGTTTGTCCATGAATATCTGCATGGGGACCGAGCGCTTCCAGGTATAGAAGAACGCGTAAACCGCTCCGCCGATGCTGCCGAAGATGACGTGCCAGTAGGCGACAAAAAACTCCGACATCGCGATCACGATCAGTGTCGGAGCTGGCAGTTCCGCGCCAAAGCCCGCGAAAACCGACTTGAACTGCGGAACGACGAAAATCATGATGACGGCAGTGACGATGAAAGCAACGACCAATACCGCCACGGGGTAGAAGAGTGCGCCTTTGATCTTCGACTTCAGGGCCAGAGTTTTTTCTTTGTATACGGCCAGTCGGTCGAGCAGCGATTCCAGGATGCCCGCCTGTTCACCGGCGGCAACCAGGTTGCAGAACAATTGGTCAAAGTAGAGCGGGTACTTGCGGAAAGCCTGATTCAGCGACGACCCCGTCTCCACCTCGGTCTTGATTTCCATCAGCAGCTTGCCCACGGCCGGGTTCGCATGCCCCTTGCCGACGATATCGAAGGCCTGGAGCAGGGGCACGCCGGACTTCATCATCGTTGCCAGCTGCCGTGTGAAGAGGGTGATGTCCTTCTCCGTGACCTGGCCGCCGCCCTTCATTGACTGCTTCTTGACCTTGACGGGAAGAATGCCCTGGCGGCGCAGCGTGGAATTGACGACGGTTTCCGTGGCCGCCTTCATTTCGCCGCGGATCAGCTTGCCGGACTTGTCCTTTCCTTCCCAGGCGAACAGATGTTCCCTTTTTTCGGATTTCTTCTTGTCCGCTTTGTTTGCTGAGGCCATGTTCAATCCCTATTGCATGTCCGGCGATGAACCCGCACTGCCGCGCCTGGCGTCCCCCGAACTCCGATCGGCGCGGCGATCATGCCCGGCAAGCCTGTGTTTGTAAAGTAATCAATTCTGCTGGCCGGGCCGGTAGATCTTCACTGTCTTGACGCGGCGATCCTCGGTCTGGACGATCTCCATGGGAATGCCGGCGATTTTCAGGCCGACGCCCATTTCGGGGATGTCCTGCAGGTGTTCGACGATGAGGCCGTTCAGGGTTCGCGGGCCGTCGATCGGCAGGGCCAGCTCCAGCGTGCGATTGACTTCGCGCAGGCTCTGGCCACCGTCTAGCAGGGCGCTGCCGTCCTCGCTCCAGGCCATTTCCGCGGCGCTGCCCGGCATGCTGGTGGTGAACTTGCCGACCATCTCCTCGACGATGTCTTCCAGGGTCACCAGGCCGAGAATCTCGCCATATTCGTCCACGACGAGGCCGATGCGCTGGCGGTTTTCGCGGAAGAACTGAAGTTGGGCATAGAGCTGCGTACCGGTCGGAATGAAGTAGGGCTCCGCAAGTTCAGCCTGTAGTGTCCGATGGTCCAGTTCGCCGCCCAGGGCAGAAGAGAGCAGGCGGCGCTGGTGGAGGATGCCGACGATGTTGCCAGGCTCCCCCTCGAAGACCGGCAAGCGGGTATGGAAGCTCGTGGATAGCTGGGAGCGGATGTCCTCGATGGGCGAGGCGATGTCGATGGCCTCGATCTCCCGGCGTGGCGTCATGACGTCATCGACGGTCACGCGCTCAAGGTCGAAGAGGTTGATCAGGATGGTGCGGTGCTGCGTCGGGATGAGGCCGCCCGATTCCAGCACGACGGATCGCAGCTCCTCGCTGGTCAGGTGGACCGGACCTTTGGCCGGGTCCGGTTTCAGGCGCAGCAGGCGCAGCAGGCCATCGACGAACAGATTGACGAACCAGACGATCGGGTAGGCAGCCCGCAGCAGGGGCCAGAGCAGGAAGGCGACGACGCCGACGATGCGGTCGGAATAGGTGGCGCCGATGATCTTCGGCGTGATTTCGGAGAACACCAGGATGGCGAAGGTAATCAACAGGGTGCCGACTCCGAGGGCCCATTTGTCCTCGCCGAACATCTCGATGGCGATGATGGAGACCAGGGTGGCGGCGCCGGCGTTGACCAGGTTGTTGCCCAGCAGGATGACGCCGAGCATCTTGTCGGTGCGCGCCAGGAGTTCCAGCGCCAGCCGGGCGCCGCGGCTGCCCTGGGAGGCCAGGTGGCGCAACCGATAGCGGTTGGCGGCCATCATGACCGTTTCCGACATGGAAAAGAATCCGGAGGCGGCAAGCAACGCGATCAGCGCAATGGAAAGCGCCGAAACCGGGATATCGCCCATCTCAGGCGGTACGCCCGAGGATCACTTCCAGCACGAAGCGGCTGCCGACATAGGCCAGCAGAAGGGTGGCGAAGCCGGCCAGGGTCCAGCGCAGGGCGGTCCGGCCGCGCCAGCCGCGCAAATGGCGGCCGGCGAGCAGGGCGCCGAAGATCAGCCAGGAAAGAATGGCGAAGACGGTCTTGTGGTTGATGGTCATCGCCTTGCCGAAGATGGCTTCCGAGAACAGGATTCCCGAACCGAGAGTCAGGGTCAGCAGCAGGAAGGCAATGTGGATCAGCCGGAACAGCAAGGCTTCCATGGTCAGCAAAGGCGGCAGGCCTGCCAGTAACGGCGTCAGGCGGCCCCGGTGCAGGCGTTTTTCCGCCACCGCCATGAGGATCGCATGCAGTGCAGCCAGGGTGAACAGGCTATAGGCCAGCATCGCCATCAGGAAGTGGGCGCGGAAGATGGGCGAACTGGCATTCGCCAGCAGGTGATGACCGGGAAAGGCGGCCGGCAGCAGCACGCAGATGGCCGCCAACGGCAATCCGAGCATTTGCAGGCCGTCCATGCGGGCGTAGAAGCTTTCGATCCAGTAGAGCGCGATCGCCAGCCACAGGATCAGGGACAGGGCGGCCGAAAAGCCGAAACGCATCTCGTCGCCGGGAAGGATTTCATTCGCCAGGGTCACGCCGTGGATGAGCAATGCGGCCAGGAGCCAGGTTCGCTCTGCCGGTGCAATGCCCTTCAAGGGCTGGTCCAGGGCGGGGCCGCGCCAGCGGGTACGCCAGAAGTGGATGGCCAGGCCCGCGTAAAGGGCCGCTGCGACGAGATGCAGTAGAATCAGAGGCATCCCGCAAGTCTACCCCATTCCCCGATCATGCTCGACAACCTGACCCAGCGGCTCGCCAAGGTCGTCAAGACCTTGCGCGGCCAGGCCCGCCTCACCGAGGACAATATCCAGGAGATGCTGCGCGAGGTGCGCATGGCGCTGCTGGAGGCCGACGTGGCCCTGCCGGTGGTCAAGGACTTCATCGCCCGCGTCAAGGAAAAGGCGGTCGGCCAGGAGGTCATCGGCTCCCTGACGCCCGGTCAGGCCCTGGTGGGCGTGGTGCATCGGGAACTGGCGGACTTGATGGGCGGCCAGGCCGAGGGGCTGAATCTCGCGACCCAGCCGCCGGCCATCATCCTCATGTCGGGTCTGCAGGGCGCCGGCAAGACCACTACCACGGCGAAGCTCGGCAAGTGGCTCAAGGAGCGGCAGAAGAAGAAAGTTCTCACGGTCTCCTGCGACGTCTATCGCCCCGCCGCCATCGAGCAGTTGAAGACGGTCTCGGCCCAGGCCGGTGTCGAGTTCTTCCCCTCCGCCGCCGGCCAGAAGCCGGCGGCCATCGCCGCCGCCGCCCTCGACTTTGCAAAGAAGCACTATTTTGACGTGCTCTTCGTGGACACCGCCGGCCGTCTCGCCATCGACGAAGCCATGATGGCGGAGATCAAGGAACTGCACGCCCTGCTGAATCCCGTGGAGTGCCTGTTTGTCGTGGATGCCATGCTGGGCCAGGATGCCGTCAATACCGCCAAGGCCTTCAACGAAGCCCTGCCGCTGACCGGCGTCATCCTCACCAAGCTGGATGGCGATGCCCGCGGCGGCGCGGCCCTCTCGGTGCGCCACGTCACCGGCAAGCCCCTCAAGTTCGCCGGCGTCGGCGAGAAGCTGAACGGCATCGAGGAATTCCACCCCGAACGCATGGCGGCGCGCATCCTCGGCATGGGCGACATCCTCGGCCTGGTCGAGGAGGCTCAGCGCGGCGTCGATCAGGAGAAGGCCCAGGAGTTCGTCAAGAAGATGAAGTCCGGCAAGGGCTTCGACTTCAACGATTTCAAGGACCAGATCGCCCAGATGCGCAAAATGGGCGGCATCTCCGGCCTGCTCGACAAGCTGCCGGCCCAGTTTGCCGGCATGGCCCAGCAGGCCGGTGCCGGTGCCGACGAGAGGGCGATCCGCCGTATCGAGGGCATCATCAATTCCATGACGCCCACCGAGCGGGCCAAGCCGGAACTCATCAAGGCCAGCCGCAAGCGCCGCATCGCCACGGGTGCCGGTGTCCAGGTGCAGGAGGTGAATCGCCTCCTCAACCAGTTCGAGCAGACCCAGAAGATGATGAAGCAGTTCTCCAAGGGGGGCATGGCGAAGATGATGCGCAACATGAAGGGCATGCTGCCGGGAATGCGTTGAGCCTGGCGGAGCCCTCCGGCCCGTCACGCATATCCCTCCCAGGACGATGAAGCAGGCCGACCACCATCTCTGGAAGCGCTTCTGGGCCCTCGCCTCCCCCTACTGGAAGCAGGACGAGAAATGGCAGGCCTGGGGCCTGCTTGGGCTGTTGGTGATCCTGCTGCTGGGGCAGACGGAATTCGCGGTGTTGTTCAACGAGCAGACCGGCGAGTTCACCTCGGCACTCGCCGCCCGGGACGAGGCGCGCTTCTGGGACGCCATCGGCATGTGCCTCGGCCTGCTGGCGGCGGCGGTACCGATCTACGCCTGCTACTACTACGTGCGCGACAGGCTCGGTATCCACTGGCGCCGCTGGATGACCAACCGGTTTCTGGAACGCTACTTCGGCAACCGGCACTTCTACGAGCTCAACGCCAACGAGGCCATCGACAACCCCGACCAGCGGGTCGCCGAGGACATCGCGACCTTCACGCAGAAGTCCCTTTACTACCTGCTGATCATCATCAGTTCCGTCCTCCAGCTGATCGCCTTCAGCAGCGTGCTGTGGTCCATTTCCCGCGAACTGGTGTACATCCTCGTGGCCTATGCGCTGGTCGGCACATTTCTCGTCGTGTTCGTCTTCGGCAAACGCCTGATGGACCTCAATTTCAACCAGTTGCGGCGTGAGGCTGACTTTCGGTTCAGCCTGGTGCGGGTACGGGAAAACGCCGAGTCCATCGCCTTCTACCGGGGCGAGGCCCAGGAGCTCCAGCAGGTGAGAGGCCGTTTCGCCGCGGCTTTCAACAACTTCCTTCTCCTGATTCGCAAGCAGTTTTCCCTCAACCTGTTCCAGCATGCCTACAACCTACTTACCCTGGTCATCCCCAGTGCCGTCATCGCGTCCAGGGTGCTGTCGGGAGAGCTGGAGGTGGGACGTGCCGTCCAGGCGGGCGGGGCCTTCGCCGCGGTCCTCGGCGCCATCTCCCTCATCGTCGAGAACTTCGAGGGCTTGAGTCGCTTTGCTGCAGGCGTCAACCGCCTGGATGTGCTGCAGAAGTGCCTGCCCAAGGAAACACCCGGCAGGATGGCCGCAGCGGGCGGAACCATCCGGTCCGTGGAGGCGCCCCATCTGGCCCTGGAGGGTGTCACCCTGCATACGCCGGACAATGACCGCATCCTCATTCGCGACCTGTCGGTGACCATCAAGCCGGGCGAGGGGCTCATGATCGTCGGCGAGAGCGGCAGCGGCAAGAGCTCCCTCCTGCGCGCCATTGCCGGCCTTTGGTACGCGGGCAGCGGCACCATCTTTCGTCCCGCTGCCGACGATATCCTGTTTCTTCCCCAGCAACCCTACATGCTGCTGGGCTCCCTGCGCAGCCAGTTGCTTTATCCGAACCGCCAGCCGGGGGCGACGGACGACGCGCTGATGGCATTGCTGGAGAAGGTGAACCTACCCGATCTCGCCGACAGGTTCGGCGGGCTGGACGTCGAAATGGACTGGCACAAGGTGCTTTCCATAGGAGAGCAGCAGCGCCTCGCCTTTGCCCGCGTGCTGCTGGCCCGGCCGCGCTTTGCCATCCTCGACGAGGCGACCAGCGCCCTCGACGTCGCCAACGAGTCCGGCCTATACCGCCAATTGGCAGACAGCGAAACGACCCTGGTCAGCGTCGGTCACCGATCCACCATTCTGCAGTTCCATTCCCAGGTGCTGGAACTGACCGGCGATTCCGATTGGCTGTCCCATCAGGCGGCGAGCTTCCACTTCAATCATTGAAACGCCGATTCTTCTCGGAGAAAGGCCGGTCCGTCCGGACGAAAGGCGGCAGTCAGCGGCTCGCCGCCATGCCGCTGACCATGGAGTGGGGCGGCCACCGCCAATGCTTCTCCCAGGCACCGCGCACCATGTTCGGATACTCGGGAGCGCCGAGACTGCCGTTGTAGCGGCCGAGGGCACGGTAGAGGTCGCCGTTTTCGATGTCCAGATAGTGGCGCAGGATGGTGCAGCCGAAGCGCAGGTTGGTGCGCAGGTGGAACAGGTTGTGGTCCTTGTTGCCGATCAGCTTGACCCAGAAGGGCATCACCTGCATGTAGCCGCGGGCGCCGGCGGAGGAGACGGCGTACTTGCGGAAGCCGCTTTCCACCTGGATCAAACCCAATACCAGCTGGGGGTCGAGGCCGGCGCGCTGGGCCTCGTAGTAAACGGTTTTGAGAAGCTCAAGCCTGGCTTGCCGGTCCGGGATGCGTTTCTCCATGCGGCGCGACATTTCCGTGAGCCAGCTGATCTTCTCTTCCAGGCTGGAGAATCTGGGCTCGGGTGCGGCGCGGTCGGAGACCGCAGCGTGCAGGGCGGCCTGGACGCTGGCGGCGAGGGGTTCGTACTTTTGGGCGCCTGCCCAGGCATGGCCGGAGGCCGCCGCCGCAGCGACGGCCAGCCAGGCTTTCAGCCGCATACCTTGGCGCGGGCGAGGGCGGCGATCTCGGCGAGGGGGAGCTTGGCGGCCTCGGTATCGCGACGGCCCTGGTATTCGGCCACACCCTCCTTGAGTCCCCGTTCGCCGATGACGACCCGGTGGGGTACGCCGATCAGTTCCCAGTCGGCCAGCATGGACCCTGGGCGTTCGTCCCGGTCGTCGAGGATGACGTCGATGCCGGCAGCAGCCAGATCGGCATAGAGCTTCTCGGCGGCCTCGCGCACGGCCGGAGACTTGCCCCAGCCCATGGGCACGATGACGAGTTCGAAGGGAGCGATGGCGGCGGGGAAGATGATGCCGCGTTCGTCGTTGCCTTGCTCGATGGCGGAGCCGACGATGCGCGTGATGCCGATGCCGTAGCAGCCCATCTCCATGACCTGCTCCTTGCCCTGTTCGTTGAGGAACAGGCACTTGAGGGCTTCGGCGTACTTGGTGCGGAGTTGGAAGATGTGGCCGACTTCGATGCCGCGACAAAGATCGAGTATGCCCTTGCCGTCCGGCGAGGGGTCGCCGGCGACGACGTTGCGGATGTCGGCGACGAAGTCGGGCTCCGGCAGGTCGCGGCCCCAGTTGGCGCCGGTCAGGTGGAAGCCGGCTTCGTTGGCGCCGCAGACAAAGTTGTCCATGGCCGCCACCGTGCGGTCGGAGATGACCCGAACCTTGGCACGATCCACGCCGACGGGGCCGATGTAGCCGGGACGGCAGCCGAGGAAGGCCTCGACTTCCTCGTCGGTGGCGAAGCGGAAGGGATCGAGTCCCGGCAGCTTGTTGACCTTGATCTCGTTGAGGTTGTGATCGCCGCGGATCAGCAGCAGGCTGAATTCGCCGTCGTGCATGACGGCGATGGCCTTGACGGTGCGGGTGAGCGCCGTGCCGAGGAATTCCGCCACGTCCTCGCAGCGGATCTTGCCGGGGGTGGCCTTCTTTTCCAGGGCTTCGGCGGCAGCGGCACGCGGTGCCACGGGGGCGACGGCCTCGGCCAGTTCGACGTTGGCGGCGTAGTCGGAATCCGGGCAGAAGGCGATGGCGTCCTCGCCCGAGTCGGCCAGCACGTGGAATTCATGGGAGCCGGTGCCGCCGATGGAGCCGGTGTCGGCGGCTACGGCACGGAACTGCAGGCCCAGGCGCGCGAAGATGCGACTGTAGGTCTCGTACATGTTGCGGTATTCCCGTTCCAGGTCCTCGAAGGAACTGTGGAAGGAATAGCCGTCCTTCATGGTGAATTCGCGGCCACGCATGACGCCGAAGCGCGGACGGATCTCGTCGCGGAATTTGGTCTGGATCTGGTAGAAGTGCTTGGGCAACTGGCGGTAACTCTTGATCTCCCGGCGCACCACGTCGGTGATGACCTCCTCATGGGTCGGGCCGATGACGAAGTCGCGGTGGTGCCGGTCCTTGAAACGCAGCAGTTCGGGGCCGTACTTCTCCCAGCGGCCGGATTCCTGCCACAGCTCGGCCGGCTGCACGGCGGGCATGAAGAGTTCGATGGCGCCCGCCCTATCCATTTCCTCGCGCACGACCTTCTCCACCTTGCGCACGACGCGCAGGCCCATGGGCATCCAAGTGTAGATGCCGGCGGCGAGGCGGCGGATCATGCCGGCCCGCAGCATGAGTTTCTGGCTGACGACTTCCGCGTCGGCCGGGGCTTCCTTGAGCGTGGAGATGAAAAACTGGCTGGCGCGCATGTGCAGATGTCCCGTGCGGAGAAAAAGCGGCATTTTACCGTCGCGCGGGAGCTTTCCAGTGCCGGGCGGTTGTGGAACAATGTTCGGCAGTCAAACATTTGAAGGTTGCATCATGCTCGATCGTGAAGGCTTTCGCCCGAACGTCGGCATCATCCTGGCAAACAGCAGAAACGAGGTCTTCTGGGGCAAACGGATTCGCGAGCATTCCTGGCAGTTCCCGCAAGGGGGCATCAAGAAGGGCGAGACGCCCGAACAGGCCATGTTCCGCGAACTCCACGAGGAGACCGGGCTATTGCCGGAGCATGTCCGGATTCTGGGCCGTACGCGCGACTGGCTGCGCTACGAGGTTCCCAAGCAGTGGATACGCCGCGAGTGGCGCCACACCTACAAGGGGCAGAAACAGATCTGGTTCCTGCTGCGCATGGTGGGGCGCGACTCGGACGTTTCCCTGCGCGCCACCGAGAAGCCGGAATTCGATGCCTGGCGCTGGAGCGACTACTGGGTACCGCTGGATGCGGTGATCGAGTTCAAGCGCGGCGTCTATGAACAGGCCCTCACGGAACTGGCCCGCTATCTGTTTCTTCATCCTGCCGACCGCAAGCCGCGCTGGACCGTCGAGCCCATCAGCGAGGTGACGTCGTGAGGCCTTGGCTGCGTGCACTGGCCGGGATGTGCCTCGGCATGACGATGGTCCATGCGGTCTTCGCCGAGATCCGCTTCCGCAAGTGGGAGGACCCGGACGAGGAGGTCAAGCCCAAGGAAGAGGAGGCTGTCGTTCTTCCGGACTACCCCAAGGAGGAAAATCTCCTTGAGTTTTACGTCAGCGCAGGGACGGCCAATCGGTTCTTCATCGACGGCACCTCCATCAGCCCCGTCGGCGAGGGGGCTGTACGCTATGCCCTGGTCATCAAGACGGGTGGCGGTTCAACGAATATCAGCTACGAGGGTATCAGTTGCGCCAATCTGGAATATCGGCTGTATGCCACGGGCCGGTCCGATGGCACCTGGTCGAAGGCCCGCAAGAGCGAATGGAAGCCGATCGTGAATAAGCCGATCAATCGTCACCATGCAGCATTGAGCCGGGATTTCTTCTGCCCCGGCGGTCTGCCGATCGGAACTGCCGAGGAAGGGCGTGACGCGCTCAAGCGCGGGCGCCATCCGCAGGCCAGTTAAGACGGATCACCGCCTGGTAGCTGCCTGAAGCGGGAGCCTCCATGATCGACGACTTCATCATCGAATTCGACAAGGCTTTGCGCACCGTGTTCGCCAGGGCGCCATCGGATCGGCCGGCACCCGGCGCCGATCTGCCGGAAGGGGAGCTCGACGATGCGGAGAGAGGCCATGCCGCCGGTTTGATGCGGGTGAACCACTGTGGGGAAATTTGTGCCCAGGCCCTTTATCAGGGGCAGGCCATCACCTCCCATGATCCAGCCATCTGCGAGGCGTTACGTCAGGCGGCCTGGGAGGAAACGGAACACCTCAACTGGACCGAGCGCCGGATTGAAGAACTCGGCGGGCGCAAGAGCTTTCTCAACCCGGTTTGGTATGTCGGTTCCGTGGCCATGGGGCTGGCTGCCGGCTGGGTGGGGGATCGCTGGAATCTCGGCTTCCTGGCGGAGACCGAACGCCAGGTCGAAGCGCATCTGCTCGACCATTTGGGTCGGTTGCCAGTGTCGGACACCAAGTCCCGCGCGATTCTGGAGCAGATGAAGGCGGATGAAATCCGTCATGCCGAAACAGCCATCAGGCTGGGTGCCGCGGAGTTGCCGATGCCGGTAAGGTTGGGGATGCGCTTCGCTTCGAAGCTGATGACCCGGACGGCTTACTGGGTCTGACGCCGTCAGGACTCGACGATTTCCCAGGAGTGGGTGATCTCGGCTGTCTTGCCGAGCATGATCGACGCCGAGCAGTATTTCTCTGCCGACAGCTTTACGGCCCGTTCCACGGCATCCGCTTTCAAGGCCTTTCCGCTGACGACAAAATGCATATTGATGCGGGTGAATACCTTGGGATCGGCATCGGCCCGGTCAGCGGTCAGCTTCACTTCGCACCCTGTGACGTCCTGGCGGCCGCGTTTGAGGATCAGGACGATGTCGAAAGCCGTGCATCCCCCCGTGCCGGCGAGCAGGAGTTCCATGGGTCGTGGGGCGAGATTGCGTCCCCCTGCTTCCGGTGCTCCGTCCATGGCCACCAGGTGGCCGCTTCCGGTTTCGGCCAAGAAACTCATACCGTTGTGCCAGCGGACCGTGCACTCCATGTTTTCACTCCTGTAGCGATCAGCGAGGGCACATTCTACGCTGCAAGAAACTTGCATCGAAATCCATACGTTATCGGATTGATGCATTGCCGCGGAGTGATGCGGGTTCCCCGCAATTTGTGCCTTCGAGTATGTGGGGTTTGTCCGTGTGTAATTCTTTAACTTATTGAAAAATATCTATATTTAATGCTTTGTGCGGGCGGTTAGTCTCAGCTCCGGGAAAAATCTTGCAATGCACAAACTGTTTTGCCATAATGAATCTAACGAAGCGGGGCGGGAACGCACATTGTGACCGTCGGCTTCCTCCGGTGTCTCCTCCACCCTCCTCCTTTGGTGTGGATTCAGCGCAACCTTAGTGGTTGCGCTTTTTTTTCCCCGCCTGGAGTTGTGTTGACATCCTGTTTGACACGGGCTCCCGATTGCTAATACAATGCGCGGCTTTCCGCAAAGCGCCGGTACCTATCCTTGGGCCGGGCGATTGAAGTTGAGGAACACAATGAAGACCTTTTCCGCCAAGCCGCATGAAGTCAAGCGCGACTGGTTCGTCGTCGATGCGACGGACAAGGTGCTGGGCCGCATGGCTACCGAGATCGCCCGCCGCCTGCGTGGTAAGCACAAGCCGGAATACACGCCGCACGTGGATACGGGCGACTTCATCGTCGTCGTGAATGTCGAGAAGCTGCGTGTCACCGGCAACAAGGCGCAAGACAAGAAGTACTTCCGCCACTCCGGTTTTCCGGGCGGCATCTATGAAACCAATTTCACCAAGCTTCAGCAGCGCTTCCCCGAGCGCGTGCTCGAGAAGGCTGTCAAGGGCATGCTCCCCAAGGGGCCCCTGGGCTACGCCATGCTGAAGAAAATGAAGTGCTACGCCGGCGGCGCCCATCCGCATACCGCGCAGCAGCCCAAGGCCCTGGACCTCTGACAGGAATAAGACATGGCAGCCAATTACTATTACGGCACCGGCCGCCGCAAGACTGCGGTGGCGCGTGTGTTCATGAAATCCGGCAGCGGCAAGTTCGTCGTTAACGACAAGCCGGTCGATGAGTTTTTCTCCCGCGAGACGGGTCGCATGGTTGTGCGCCAGCCCCTCGAACTGACCCAACATGTCGGCACCTTCGACATCATGGTCAACGTCACCGGCGGTGGCGAGTCCGGTCAGGCCGGTGCTGTGCGCCACGGTATCACCCGCGCACTGATTGAATACGACGCGACGTTGAAGCCCGCCCTTTCCCAGGCCGGTTTCGTGACGCGCGATGCCCGCGAAGTGGAACGCAAGAAGGTCGGTTTCCACAAGGCGCGGCGCCGCAAGCAGTTCTCCAAGCGTTGATCGGATTCCGATCACCAGAAAGCCGCCGGCAGGCGGCTTTTTCATTTCCGCGTTACCATTCGGACCTCATCTGGAGATAGGCATGATCAAGGTTGGCATTGTCGGCGGAACGGGTTATACGGGCGTCGAATTGCTGCGCCTGCTGGCTCAGCATCCCGAGGTGGAGCTGACGGCGATTACGTCTCGTGGCGAGGCGGGAACCCCGGTGGCTGACATGTTCCCGAGCCTGCGTGGGCGCGTGGCGCTGAAGTTTTCCGATCCTAAGGATGCTCCGCTTGATCGCTGCGATGTGGTCTTCTTCGCCACACCCAATGGCATCGCGATGCAGCAGGCTGCTGCGCTGCTGGCTGCGGGAGTCCGAATCGTGGATTTGGCGGCGGACTTCCGGATCAAGGATGTCGCTGTATGGGAAAAGTGGTATGGCATGACCCATGCCGCTCCTGAGCTCGTCGCCGAGGCTGTCTATGGTCTACCCGAAGTCAACCGCGAAAGGATTCGCGGGGCTCGGCTCGTCGCAAACCCCGGTTGCTATCCGACGGCGGCCCAATTGGGTTTCCTGCCGTTGATCGAGGCCGGCTGCGTCGATGCGGGTAGCCTCATCGCCGACTGCAAGTCCGGCGTTTCCGGGGCAGGGCGCAAGGCGGAAACCCACATTCTCTTTTCGGAGGCATCGGATAACTTCAAGGCCTACGGGGTGCCAGGCCATCGCCATCTTCCTGAAATCCGGCAGGGGCTGGCGTTGGCGTCAGGCAAGGATGTCGGCCTGACCTTTGTCCCCCATTTGACGCCTATGATTCGGGGCATCCATGCCACGCTCTACGCGCGCATCACCCGGGAGGAGGATGTTCAGACCCTGTTCGAAAAGCGGTATGCCGGCGAGCCTTTCGTCGATGTCCTGCCGCCCAAGTCCCACCCCGAAACCCGCTCGGTGCGCGCCTCGAATACCTGCCGCATCGCCATCCACAGACCGCAAGGCGGCGATGTGCTCGTCGTCCTATCGGTCATAGACAATCTGGTCAAGGGTGCTGCCGGCCAGGCTGTCCATAATATGAACCTCATGTTCGGGTTCGGCGAATGCGTGGGCCTCACTCAACTTCCCGTGTTGCCCTGACGCTGCGGCGTCTACGCAGCCGCTTCGGCATTACCGCACCACGCGTGACGGTGCGGACGCACATCCCATGGTATTGGCGTGCGTCCGGTATTGCCGTGACGGGGGCTGTTGCCCTCGCCTTGGCGGGGTGGGTTTATGACGCCGGACGGCGGATTGCCGGCTTTGACCACAGTGAGTCTGCCCAGGAGATAGGTACCCTGCGGTCGCGGGTCACCGATCTGGAGGCGGAGGTTTCGAAGCTCCGGACCGCCAACAATGCCAGCGAGGCCAGTCTCCAGATCGAACGTACCGCCCAGCAGCAACTGACAGCCCAGGTGCGTACCCTGGAAGCGGAAAACAACCGCTTGAAAGAAGAGAATGCAGTTTTCGAAAGACTGTCCCAGGGTGATGCCAAGGAAAGCGTCATCGCGATCAGCCGCTTGCGAGTATTTCCCGACGGCATCGGGGGGCGCTATCGCTACCAGTTCCTCGTTGCCCAGAACGGTGAGCAGCGCGGCAAGGAATTCAAGGGCAACCTCCAGATCGCTGTGAATCTTCCGCCGGAAGGCGGTGGTGGTATGATTTCCATCCCTCGTCCGAACGATCCCGATCCCAGTCGATTCCTGATCGTCTTCAAGCATTTCAGGCGAATCGATGGTGTCTTTACCGTCCCGAACGGCGCCAAACCCAAGAGCGTGGAAGTCCGACTGATACAGGACGGCGCAATCAGAGCATCGCAGACCGTCACGTTGTAGGAGAAGCCCATGTTATTCAAGAAATCCGGAAAGCCCCAGAGCCGCATCGACAGTCTGATCGGGGCAGGTACCGTCATTGCGGGAGACATCCAGTTCGTCGGCGGCTTGCGCATCGACGGCGAGGTGAAGGGTAACGTCCATGTCGTCGGCGACCAGCCGGGCACTCTGGTGGTCAGTGAGCATGCCCGTGTTGAGGGAGAAATCACGGTTTCCCATTTGGTCATCAATGGTACGGTGATCGGTCCTGTGCATGCCATGGAGTTCCTGGAACTCCAGCCCAAGGCTCGTGTCACAGGGGATGTCGAGTACAACACCGTCGAAATGCATCTTGGTGCCGTAGTGCAGGGACGCCTTGTTCACCAGGGTGTGCCGGCGAAGTCGGTGGAACTGAAGCTTGCTTCAAGTAATTGACCTGCGCCGGGCTCGTATCCATAATCGCCCGGCTCAGATATTCCAACAGGAGAGATCGAAATGAATGCACCTACGGACATGCCGTCCCCCATTGTTTTCACCGATAACGCAGCCAACAAGGTCAAGGAGCTGATCCAGGAGGAGGGCAACCCTGAGCTCAAGCTGCGCGTCTTTGTCACCGGCGGCGGTTGCTCGGGCTTCCAGTACGGTTTCACCTTTGAGGAGTCTGCCAACGAGGACGACACCGCCATGGAAAAGAATGGGGTGACACTGTTGGTTGACCCGATGAGCTACCAATATCTCGTCGGGGCGGAAATCGATTACACGGAAGGTCTGCAAGGTTCCCAGTTTGTCATCAAGAACCCCAATGCCCAGTCGACCTGCGGCTGTGGCTCTTCTTTCTCGGCTTGACGAGTCGGGTGGTTGCAAAGGGGCGCTGCGGTGCCCCTTTCCTTTTTTCAGGCGGGGTAGATCGCCCCAAGGACCCGCTGTCCCCGGGCACCCGTGACCTCCGGGAGGTTGCCCGGCAGCCGGTGGAATGTTCGCTGGGCCAGCCAGGCAAACGCGACGGCCTCCACCCAGTCGCCGGGCAGCCCCAGCGCATCGGTGATATCCACCGCACACTCCGGTAAGGCCTCCTGCAGTGCTTTCATGAGGCTCTTGTTGTGAGCGCCGCCACCGCAGACGAACAACTCGTTCGGTGCTGCGCACCAGCGCCCTATGGCATCGGCGACTGACGAGGCGGTAAGGGCAATCAGCGTAGCCTGGACATCGGCGGGGCGCCAGTCGGCCTCAATGTGGCGTTCAAGGAAGATAGTGCCGAATTCCTCCCGACCGCAGCTCTTGGGCGGCGGAGCAGTGAAGTAGGGATGCGTGCGCAATTGATCGAGAAGCCTTGGAATTGGCTTACCGGTGTCCGCCCATTTCCCGCCTTCGTCCCAAGGTTTGCCCAGATGCTTGGTGGCCCATGCATCAAGCAGCATGTTCCCTGGCCCGGTGTCGAACCCGCTGGTAGGGTGCGAGGGTGCCAGGCTTGTAATATTCGCGATGCCACCGATGTTGAGAATGATCCGGTGAAGAGCATCTGAGCGGAAGACGGCATCGTGAAAGGCAGGAACCAATGGCGCCCCCTGACCACCTGCGGCGATGTCCCGGCTCCGGAAGTCTGCAATGACCGTAATGCCGGTCTGCTCGGCCAAGCGCGCCGGATTTCCCAATTGAAGAGTGTAGCGGCTGACAGGAACGTGCCTAATGGTCTGCCCATGGCAGCCAATAGCCTGAACCTGTTCTGCGGGAATGCCTGCGGAGGTTAGGACGCCGTGAACCGCCTCGACATATAGATCAGCCAAGCGATTCCCGAGTGTGGCGGCACGATGAAGCTCGTTCGTGCCAACTTCCTGAATGGCAAGAACGTCGTTGCGCAAGGCCGGGTCGAACGGGATGAAATGGGTGGCGATGCAGTTGGGGAATTGTCCCGCCAGGTCCACGACGACTGCATCTACGCCGTCGAGACTCGTGCCCGACATCAGCCCGACGTATAACTCGGCGGGCATCGTGCTGCGTCAATCCAGAAGGGCGAGATTGGTTCCGGCGATCATGTCGATGCGAGCCAGTTGGCTTTGTGCGAATTCGCGGAACTTCGCCATCTGTTGCGGCGCCAGCGGTGGTGCGCTCGGCAATGCGATGGCTAGCGGGTTCTGGTGCACATCGTTGATGCGAAACTCGTAATGCAAATGGGGGCCGCTGGCAAGGCCGGTAGCGCCGACATAGCCGATGATGTCGCCTTGTGCCACCCGGGCGCCTTTGCGCAGGCCGGTTGCGAAGCCGGAGAGGTGACCGTAGAGAGTGGTGTAGCGGCTCTGGTGGCGCAGGATGACGACCTTGCCGTAGCCACCCTGATTACCGACGTATTCAACGATGCCGTCGCCGGTCGCCTTGACGCGCGTACCTGTCGGCGCACCGTAATCGATACCTTTGTGTGCCCTCCACTTCTGGAGCACCGGATGGAAGCGGGCGGATGAAAAGCCGGAGGTAATGCGCGAGAACTCCAGCGGCGACCGGAGGAAGGCCTTGCGGATGTTCTTGCCTTCCGCCGTGTAGTAGCCGCCCTGACCATCATCGCCCTGGAACCAGACGGCGCGGAAGCTTTTGCCGTTATTGACGAATTCGGCAGCCAGGATGCGTCCGGTTCGGACCAGCTTGCCCATGTGGTTGACCGCTTCGTAGATCACAGAGAAACGGTCGCCCTTGCGAAGGTCACGGTGGAAATCGATGTCGCCGCCGAAAATGTCGGCAAGCTGGGTGGCAACCGAGTCAGGAATCCCGGCGGCATCTGAAGCGCCGAACAGGGAATAGCGGATTTCCGCCGACTTCATCAATACCTGCGTTTCCAGGCTCAAGGGCTGTTCTGCCGCCTTGAAGCCGCTATCCTGCCGTTCCACGACGAGAGCCATATCCCGGCCGCCGTTCAACGGAAAGATCAGAGACTGAAGATCGCCCGATGCGCCAACACGAGCAGTTACATTCTTGCCGGGGCTGAGTTGCCGGAAGATGCTCTGTGCATCGCGATTCTCCCGCAAGAACTCCAGTGCTTCGCCTTCGCGTACCCCCATTCGGGCCAGCAGGCTGGCGACGGAGTCGCCCCGTTGTATGCGCTCCTCGCGCATGAAGGTATCGCCTGCCAAGTCGATTGTCTCGGCGGGGGGATGCGCGAGCTGCTCTACGACGGTCTGTAAGTCGCCGCGGATATCATTGGAACTGGGAGCTGTACCGAAAGCCGCCACCATGCTGAAAAGGGAGATGCCCGCAACACCCACGGAGGCCCAGAAGGGCCCCGGCTTGGTCGCGCGGTACGAATTGAGTTGCGCTAAAATCCGGCTCTTTTCGTTGTTCAAGGGTGGGTGGACCGGCATTGAAGTCGGGCGAGTGTAGCAAAAATCCCCCTTGCGTCAAATCGGGTACCCAGCATGACCGATATTCCGTCCCAACTCGCACTGATTAAACGTGGCGCCGACGAATTGCTGATTGAGGCCGAACTCATCGAGAAATTGAAGAGTGGTCGGCCGCTGAGGGTAAAGGCCGGTTTCGATCCAACGGCACCTGATCTGCATCTGGGGCATACAGTACTGATCAACAAGCTCCGGCATTTCCAGGATCTCGGCCATCACGTGATGTTCCTGATCGGCGACTTTACCGGCATGATCGGCGACCCGACCGGCAAGAATGCAACCCGTCCGCCCTTATCGCGGGAACAGATCCTCCAGAACGCTGAGACCTACCGCGAGCAGGTATTCAAGATTCTCGATCCTGAGAAGACGGAGGTCTGCTTCAACTCCACTTGGTTCGAGCCCATTGGCGCCGCCGGGATGATCAAGCTCGCGGCGCTGCATACGGTGGCCCGAATGCTTGAGCGGGACGATTTCTCCAAGCGCTATGCGAACGGCCAGCCAATCGCCATTCATGAATTTCTCTATCCGCTCTGCCAGGGCTACGATTCGGTCGCCATGAAGGCCGATGTCGAACTGGGGGGCACCGACCAGAAGTTCAATCTGCTGGTGGGGCGCGAACTGCAGAAGCATTACGGGCAGTCTCCGCAGTGCGTGCTCATGATGCCGCTGTTGGAGGGGCTCGATGGCGTCAACAAAATGTCCAAGTCTCTCGGCAACTACGTTGGTATTGCCGAGCCGCCGAAGGAGATTTTCGGCAAGCTGATGTCGGTGTCGGATGATTTGATGTGGCGCTATTTCGATTTACTGTCGTTTCGCGGCAATGAAGAAATTGCAAACCTGAAGCGGGATGTCGGCGATGGGCGCAATCCCCGGGACGTCAAAGTGCTGCTTGCCCAGGAGATCGTCACTCGCTTCCATTCCCGCGGGGCGGCTGACGCGGCACTGGCTGATTTCGAGGCGCGCTTTCAGAAAGGCGCTTTGCCGGACGAGATGCCGGAGTTAAGCGTTCCGGCGGCGCCTATTGCCCAAGTGTTGAAGCAGGCGGGACTCGTAGCAAGTACCTCTGAGGCGATGCGCATGATTGATGGCGGTGGTGTGCGCATCAATAGCGAGAAGCTCACGGACAAGGGCTTGGTACTGAATGCCGGCGAAACGGTCGTCTTGCAGGTGGGCAAGCGCAAGTTTGCGCGTGTCAGCCTTTCTTGAACGGCCTGGAAATCCTTGGGGCGCGGGCGTTGGCAGGAAATTTAAAAGTTTTTTTTGAAAAGTGTTGACCATCGGATTTCTGTCCGTATAATGCGCACCTCTTCGCTGCGACGCAGTAACAAAGCAGCAACGTTCTTTAACAACTGAACAGCCGATAGGTGTAGGTGCTTATTGAGCTGGAGACGAGAGCAGGCTGGGTAACCCGAGATCGAAGGGGCCTGGTAGGCGAGTCCGGAAGGGCTGGTCTGACCGGAAGGT